>NZ_CP040611.1:0-1745502 GCF_012898015.1 Campylobacter sp. CFSAN093238
ATGAATCCAAGCCAAATACTTGAAAATTTAAAAAAAGAATTAAGCGAAAACGAATACGAAAACTATTTATCAAATTTAAAATTCAACGAAAAACAAAGCAAAGCAGATCTTTTAGTTTTTAACGCTCCAAATGAACTCATGGCTAAATTCATACAAACAAAATACGGCAAAAAAATCGCGCATTTTTATGAAGTGCAAAGCGGAAATAAAGCCATCATAAATATACAAGCACAAAGTGCTAAACAAAATAACAAAAGCACAAAAATCGACATAGCTCATATAAAGGCACAAAGCACGATTTTAAATCCTTCTTTTACTTTTGAAAGTTTTGTTGTAGGGGATTCTAACAAATACGCTTATGGAGCATGTAAAGCCATAGCACATAAAGACAAGCTTGGAAAACTTTATAATCCTATCTTTGTTTATGGACCTACAGGACTTGGAAAAACACATTTACTTCAAGCAGTTGGAAATGCAAGTTTAGAAATGGGGAAAAAAGTCATTTACGCTACAAGTGAAAATTTTATAAATGATTTTACTTCAAATTTAAAAAATGGCTCTTTAGATAAATTTCATGAAAAGTATAGAAACTGCGATGTTTTGCTTATAGACGATGTACAGTTTTTAGGAAAAACCGATAAAATTCAAGAAGAATTTTTCTTTATATTTAATGAAATCAAAAACAACGATGGACAAATCATCATGACTTCAGACAATCCACCCAACATGCTAAAAGGTATAACCGAACGCTTAAAAAGTCGTTTTGCACATGGGATCATAGCTGATATAACTCCACCTCAACTAGATACAAAAATAGCCATCATAAGAAAAAAATGTGAATTTAACGATATCAATCTTTCTAATGATATCATAAACTATATCGCCACTTCTTTAGGGGATAATATAAGAGAAATCGAAGGTATCATCATAAGTTTAAATGCTTATGCAACCATACTAGGACAAGAAATCACACTCGAACTTGCCAAAAGTGTGATGAAAGATCATATCAAAGAAAAGAAAGAAAATATCACTATAGATGACATTTTATCTTTGGTATGTAAAGAATTTAACATCAAACCAAGCGATGTGAAATCCAATAAAAAAACTCAAAATATAGTCACAGCAAGACGCATTGTGATTTACCTAGCTAGGGCACTTACGGCTTTGACTATGCCACAACTTGCGAATTATTTTGAAATGAAAGATCATACAGCTATTTCACATAATGTTAAAAAAATCACAGAAATGATAGAAAATGATGGTTCTTTAAAAGCAAAAATCGAAGAACTTAAAAATAAAATTCTTGTTAAAAGTCAAAGTTAAGTGAAAGGATGTGAAAAATAAATTCTAGAGTGTGAAAAAAAGAAATTAAGCAAAGTATGATAAAATACAAATTTGATTATTTTGCTTTGAAGAATTTCACAATTTCAACAAGCTTATTATTACAACGAATTTAAAATTAAAATAAACCAAGGAGAAAAAATGAAGTTAAGTATCAATAAAAATACTTTAGAATCTGCAGTGATTTTATGTAATGCTTATGTAGAAAAAAAAGACTCAAGCACTATTACTTCTCATCTTTTTTTTCATGCTGATGAAGATAAACTTCTTATTAGAGCTAGTGATTATGAAATAGGTATCAACTATAAGATAAAAAAAATCCGCGTAGAATCAAGTGGTTTTGCTACTGCAAACGCAAAAAGTATTGCAGATGTTATTAAAAGCTTAAATAATGAAGAAGTTATTTTAGAAACCATTGATAATTTCTTATTTATAAGACAAAAAAGCACAAAATACAAACTTCCTATGTTTAATCATGAAGATTTTCCAAATTTTCCAAATACAGAAGGAAAAAACCAATTTGACATTGATTCAAGTGATTTAAGCCGTTCTCTTAAAAAGATATTACCAAGTATTGATACAAACAACCCAAAATACTCCTTAAATGGTGCATTTTTAGATATAAAAACAGATAAAATTAACTTCGTAGGAACTGATACAAAACGACTTGCAATCTATACTTTAGAAAAAGCAAATAATCAAGAATTTAGTTTTAGTATCCCTAAAAAAGCTATTATGGAAATGCAAAAACTTTTCTATGAAAAAATAGAAATTTTTTATGATCAAAATATGCTTATTGCCAAAAATGAAAATTTTGAATTCTTTACAAAACTTATCAATGATAAATTTCCAGATTATGAAAAAGTTATACCAAAAACTTTCAAACAAGAACTCAGTTTTTCAACTGAAGATTTTATAGATAGTCTTAAAAAAATCAGCGTTGTAACTGAAAAAATGAAACTTCATTTTAACAAAGATAAAATCATCTTTGAAGGTATAAGTTTAGACAATATGGAAGCAAAAACAGAACTTGAAATTCAAACAGGAGTGAGTGAAGAATTTAATCTTACTATAAAAATCAAATATTTACTTGATTTCTTAACTTCTATAGAAGAAGAAAAATTCACTTTAAGTGTAAATGAACCTAATTCAGCATTTATAGTCAAATCCCAAGGACTATCAATGATTATCATGCCTATGATTTTGTAATAAAACAAGTAAAAGATAAAGGAAAAATATGCAAGAAAATTACGGTGCGAGTAATATTAAAGTCCTAAAAGGCCTAGAAGCTGTTAGAAAACGCCCAGGTATGTATATAGGAGATACAAACATAGGCGGACTTCATCATATGATTTATGAAGTTGTGGATAATTCTATCGATGAAGCTATGGCAGGACATTGTGATACTATAGATGTAGAAATCACTACTGAAGGAAGCTGTATAGTTAGTGATAATGGTCGTGGTATTCCTGTTGATATGCACCCAACTGAAAATATGCCAACTTTAACTGTTGTTTTAACTGTCCTACATGCAGGGGGAAAATTCGATAAAGATACTTATAAAGTTTCAGGCGGTTTGCACGGTGTTGGGGTTTCAGTTGTAAATGCACTCTCTAAAAAACTTGTAGCTACAGTTGAAAGAAATGGAGAAATTTATCGTCAAGAATTTTCAGAAGGTAAAGTTATCAGTGAATTTGGTGTGATAGGAAAAAGTAAAAAAACAGGAACAACTATAGAATTTTGGCCTGATGATCAAATTTTTGAAGTGACTGAATTTGATTATGAAATTTTGGCTAAAAGATTTCGTGAACTTGCATACTTAAATCCAAAAATCACTATAAATTTTAAAGATAACCGCGTAGGCAAACATGAAAGTTTTCACTTTGAAGGTGGAATTTCTCAGTTTGTTACAGACTTAAATAAAAAAGAAGCTTTAACTAAAGCAATTTTCTTTAGTGTAGATGAAGAAGATGTGAATGTTGAAGTAGCTTTGCTTTACAATGATACTTATAGTGAAAATTTACTCTCTTTTGTAAATAATATCAAAACCCCAGATGGTGGAACACACGAAGCTGGTTTTAGAATGGGTTTAACTCGTGTGATAAGTAATTATATAGAAGCAAATGCAAGTGCTAGAGAAAAGGATAATAAAATCACGGGTGATGATGTGCGTGAAGGTTTGATCGCTATTGTGAGTGTAAAGGTACCTGAACCACAATTTGAAGGACAAACCAAAGGAAAACTTGGTTCAACTTATGTGCGTCCTATAGTTTCAAAAGCAAGTTTTGAATATTTGACTAAATATTTTGAAGAAAATCCTATCGAAGCTAAAGCTATAATGAACAAAGCCTTAATGGCAGCTAGAGGAAGAGAAGCAGCAAAAAAAGCTAGAGAATTAACGCGTAAAAAAGAAAGTTTAAGCGTAGGAACTTTACCAGGGAAATTGGCTGATTGTCAAAGTAAAGATCCAAGTGAAAGTGAAATTTATCTTGTGGAAGGGGATTCTGCAGGAGGTTCTGCAAAACAAGGTAGAGAAAGATCTTTCCAAGCTATACTGCCTTTGCGTGGTAAAATTTTAAATGTTGAAAAAGCAAGACTGGATAAAATTTTAAAATCTGAGCAAATTCAAAATATGATTACCGCTTTTGGCTGTGGTATAGGTGAAGATTTTGATCTTTCAAAACTTAGATATCATAAAATCATCATCATGACAGATGCGGATGTTGATGGATCACATATACAAACCTTGCTTTTAACTTTCTTCTTCCGTTTTATGAATGAACTTGTAGCAAATGGACATATTTATCTAGCACAACCACCTTTATATCTTTATAAAAAAGCTAAAAAGCAAATTTATTTAAAGGATGAAAAAGCTTTGAGCGAATACCTGATAGAAACAGGAATAGAAGGTTTAAACTATGAAGGTATAGGAATGAATGATTTAAAAGATTATTTAAAAATCGTTGCAGCTTATCGTGCGATTTTAAAAGATCTTGAAAAACGTTTTAATGTGATTTCTGTGATACGCTATATGATAGAAAATTCAAATTTAGTTAAAGGAAATAATGAAGAATTATTTAGTGTAATCAAACAATTTTTAGAAACACAAGGACACAATATCTTAAATCATTATATCAACGAAAATGAAATTCGAGCTTTCGTTCAAACTCAAAATGGCTTAGAAGAACTTGTGATCAATGAAGAACTTTTCACTCATCCACTATATGAAGAAGCAAATTATATTTTTGATAAGATTAAAGATAGAGGCTTGGAATTTGATAAAGATATTTTAGAAGTTCTTGAAGATGTTGAAACCAATGCTAAAAAAGGTGCTACTATACAACGCTATAAAGGTTTAGGGGAAATGAATCCTGAGCAACTTTGGGAAACCACAATGGATCCAAGTGTAAGAAGACTTTTAAAAATCACTATTGAAGATGCACAAAGTGCAAATGATACCTTTAATCTCTTTATGGGTGATGAGGTTGAACCAAGACGCGATTATATCCAAGCACACGCTAAAGATGTAAAGCATTTGGATGTGTAAATTTATCATTGAAGAAATGATTTCTTCAATGAGTTTTGTTTTGTAAGAGTATAGCTAGAGGAATTCTTCTTCTTGTATCGTATTTTTCTCCATAATATTTTTCAAGATAATTTAAAATTTTTTCTTCATCTTCAGGTTCTATTTCCCAAAGTCCTTCACTATCTTGCATCCATCTTATAGCTGCTAACCAAGCTTTTCTACTTGCATGCATATTAGTAATGAGATTGGATCCATGACAAGCTAAACAATTTGCTTCCACTAAAGGTGAATCAGGATCGATAATCAATCCTGTATCAGGGTTAATTTCAAGATTTTGAGCCCAACTTGCACTTAAAAACAATACTAAGATCAATATAATTTTTTTCATACTTAAACTCCATAAACATTAACTCTATGGCATGCATTATTGATATATCCTCCTGGATTCCACTGTGCTAAAACCATAGGTTGACTGTTACCTTGACTATCGATAGCTCTTGCCCAAATTTCATAATATCCTTTTGTTGGTATTGATATTTGAGCACTCCATTTTTGCCATGCTAATCTATTTAATGGTTTTTCTACCTTTGCTTTAGTCCATGTTACGCCATAATCATTGCTTATATAAACTTCACTAACTTCAAGTTCTCCAGCCCAAGCTTTACCTCTAACTTCAAATTTTTTATTTGCTTTTATTTCAGAACCATTTTTGATATTAGTAATTACAGATCTTATAGGCATTGATTCTATGATTTTCATCTCGCCTTTATAGTTAAAATCTCCTGGTTTTACCGGATTTACAGGAACTTTATAAGAACCTTCCATTTTTTCACCATCATGAATTTTATTTCTTACTGAAATTTTATAAAGCCATTTACCGCTTGTACTTGCAGGGTAACCACCACAAACAAGTCTAAGTGGATAGCCATTGACTAAAGGAATATCTTTGCCTTCATAAGCCCAAGCTATTAGAGTTTCATCTTGTAAAGCTTTAGAAATAGGAACTCCTCTACTAATAGGTGAAGTTTCTTCACCATTTAATTTTGTATCTATGCCATAATATCCGATATAAACCGCATCATTTTTGATGCCACAATCTTTTAAAATATCTTTTAAACGCACTCCTGTCCATCTACCGCAAGCTACTGCACCATAACCCCATTGAGTTCCTTTTGTGCTAGGTATAACTTCGGATCTACCATTTCCACCGCATTCAACTGTTAAGGCATAAGTATAGGTTTTAAATTTCTTTTTTAAATCTTCTATGGTGTAAGATTTTTTATTGATAATGCTTTCTCCATCGATTTCTAAAGTCCAACCTTTGTGAAGTCTTTCTTTTATCGTTTCTAGGCTTGGTAGTAAGCCATTATTTCTAACAAAGAAATTTTCAGGTTTGGTAAAATCAGAATCAAGAGCATAAATTTCAGTTTCTGCTGTTAATGGTTTTTCGCCATGGTAGATAAGATCTTTTTTACCTTCTATTTTAAAATCAGGCAATTCTTTTGCCAAAGCCTTACTTCCTAAAAAATTCTCAAAAGAAAAATTTGACAATACACTGATGCCAAGCAAACCAAATCCTATATTTTTTAAGAAATTTCTGCGATCTTCTTTTTGATTGTTTTGTTTCATTGAAATATCCTTATATTTTTATGATTTTTTTATTTTATTATAAATTTTTAGGAATTTAATAATTGATTATATTAATCTTTTTGATTAAAAAAATTAATTATTTTTATAATTTTGCATATTAAAATAAAATCATTATATGTTCGAGTTTTATTACATTTTAACTAAGTTTTTTCTACAATTAAATTTTTAAAATTATTTAAGGAATAATTTTGACTTTACTTACTAATCCTATTATTATCAGTGTTGTTTTGATGACTTTACTTTGTTTGTTTCGTTTTAATGTACTTTTGAGTCTTTTGATCTCAGCTCTTGTTGCAGGTGTATTTTCTCATCTTGAACTCGTAGATACTATGAATATACTTATAAGCGGAATGAAAGAAAATTTAAAAACAGCTCTTAGCTATATACTTTTAGGGGCCATTGCCGCAGCGATTTCAAAGACAAATTTAACTGCATATTTGATTAAGATAGTAAGTCATTTTATATCTCATAAAAAATATTTATTGCTTTTGTCTATAGCTTTGATTTCTTGTTTTTCTCAAAATTTAATTCCTATTCATGTGGCTTTTATACCTTTGTTGATTCCACCTCTTTTAAGTCTTTTTAATAAACTTAAAATCGATCGTAGAGCGGTTGCTTGTGCTTTAACTTTTGGACTTACTACGCCTTATATGGTTTTGCCAGTAGGCTTTGGACTTACTTTTCAAGATCTTTTAAAAGATAATTTAAATGCAAATAATGTAAGTGTATCTTTAAATGATGTTACAAATACTATGTATTTCGCTGCTATTTGTATGATAGCAGGACTTTTTCTAGCGCTTTTTGTGTTTTATCGTAAGTCAAGAGAGTATCAAGAAGTAGAAATTGCTAAAGTGGATTTAGAAAATCTTGAAATGACGCGTAAAGAATGGGGTGTTTTAGCTGGGCTTGTTTTAACTTTAGTTTTGCAAATTTTGACTATGAATTTACCTTTATCAGGGCTTTTGGGTTTTGTTTTAATGGTTATTTTGGGTGGAGTTGAATTTTCAAAAGTCAATGAAGTTTTTGATGATGGGCTTAAAATGATGGGTTTTATAGCTTTTGTTATCCTTGTTGCTGCAGGATATGGAGAAGTTTTAAAAGAAAGTGGATCAGTAGTAGATCTTGTAAATTCAGTCGTTCCTTGGATGGAACAAAGTAAATTTTTAGCAGTATTTTTCATGCTTTTAATAGGACTTATCATCACTATGGGTATAGGTACTTCTTTTGGAACTATACCTATCATAGCTACGCTTTTTTGTCCTATTTGTTTGGAGCTTGGTTTTAGTACAGCACTTATTATATTTATCTTAGGAGTAGCAGGAGCTTTAGGAGATGCAGGAAGTCCAGCCAGTGAAACAACCATGGGAACTACTGTAGGATTAAATGCTGATAAACAACACGATCACATTAAAGATACTTGCATACCAACTTTTATTTTTTATAATGGTCCATTATTGATTTTAGGTAGTATTATCGCCATGTTTTTATAATTTTTGCAAATCTATTAAAATATTTTTTAATTTATTTATTTTTAAGATAAAAATTATATCGATTTTAAAAAAATGTATGCTATAATCCTTATAAAGCTAACAAAATTTAAATCAGTCTTATAAGGAGAGCAAAATGGATTTAGAAAATATCCTAGAAAATAATCAAAGCATAGGTTTATATCACCCAAAGAACGAACACGATGCCTGTGGTATCGCTGCAGTTGCTAATATACGCGGTATTGCTTCTTATAAGGTTATTTGTGATGCTTTAGAAATTTTGATGAATCTTGAACACCGAGGTGGTACAGGAGCTGAAGAAAATTCAGGTGATGGGGCGGGGATTTTAATCCAAATTCCACATGATTTTTTTAAAACTCAAGAATTGGGTTTTGAACTTCCTAAAAAGGGTGATTATGCTGTAGCACAGATGTTTTTATCACCCAATACTGATGCAAAAGAAGAAGCAAAAGAAATATTTTTACAAGGTTTAAAGGATAAAAAACTTGAATTTTTAGGTTTTAGAGAAGTGCCTTTTAATCCTAGCGATATAGGTGCAAGTGCTTTAAAAGCTATGCCTTATTTTTTACAAGCCTTTGTGAAAAAACCAAGTAAAATAAGTGCAGGACTTGAGTTTGAAAGAGTGCTTTATAGTACGCGTCGACTTATAGAAAAAAGAGCTATTAATGTGCCAAAATTTTATTTTTCAAGTTTTTCTTCACGCACCATAGTTTATAAAGGAATGCTTCTTTCAACTCAATTGAGCGATTTTTATCTTGATTTTAAAGATGTCAATATGAAATCAGCCATCGCTTTGGTGCATTCTCGCTTTTCGACTAATACCTTCCCAAGTTGGGAAAGAGCCCATCCAAACCGTTATATGGTGCATAATGGAGAGATTAATACCATACGCGGAAATGTTGATAGCATAAGAGCTAGAGAAGGCTTGATGCAAAGTGAGTATTTTGAAAATTTAGATGAAATTTTTCCTATCATAGCTAAGCCTAGCAGTGATTCTGCAATGTTTGATAATACTTTAGAATTTTTAGCTCTAAATGGTCGTACTTTAGAAGAAGCTTTTATGATGATGGTGCCAGAACCTTGGCATAAAAATGAAAATATGGAAAGCAAAAAGCGTGCTTTTTATGAATATCATTCTTTATTGATGGAGCCTTGGGATGGGCCTGCTGCTATAGTTTTTACTGATGGAGTGATTATGGGGGCGAGTTTGGATAGAAATGGTTTTCGTCCTTCAAGGTATTATCTTACAAAAGATGATATGCTCATACTTTCAAGTGAAACAGGGGCTTTAAAACTTGATGAAAAAAATATCAAAGCCAAAAAACGCTTAGAACCTGGAAAACTTTTACTTGTTGATACAGCAAGAGGTAGGGTTATAGCTGATAATGAAATCAAAGAGCATTATGCTAATGCTAAGCCTTATAAAAAATGGCTTAAAAATTTAGTTGAACTTGAAAAACAAAAAAGCGGAGTTTATAAACATCAGTTTTTAAAAGAAGATGAGGTTTTAAAACTCCAAAAAGCTTTTGGTTGGAGTTATGATGAGCTTAAAATGAGTGTGGCTGCTATGGCTCAAAATGGTAAAGAAGCTATAGCAGCTATGGGTGTAGATACTCCTTTGGCTATACTTTCTAAAACTTATCAACCTTTGTATAATTATTTTAAACAACTTTTTGCACAAGTAACTAATCCTCCCCTTGATGCCATAAGAGAAGAGATTGTTACTTCTACAAGGATTTATCTAGGAAGCGAAGGAAATTTATTAAAACCCGATGAAAACAATGCAAAACGCGTAAAAATAGCCTTGCCTGTGATAAGCAATGAAGAACTTTTTGAAGTTAAGGCTTTAAATAAATTTCAAGTTAAAGAATTTTCTATACTTTATGATTATTCTAAAAAAACTTTAGAAAAGGCTTTAGATGAACTTTGCGTTAAGATAGAAGATGAGGTTAAAAAAGGTGTTTCTATTATCATTTTAAGCGATAAAGGAGTGGATGAAAAAAACGCTTATATCCCTGCTTTGCTTGCTGTTTCTGGAGTGCATAATCATCTAGTAAGAAAAAATTTAAGAACACATACAAGTCTTATCATCGAAAGTGGTGAACCTAGAGAAATTCATCATTTTGCATGTCTTTTAGGTTATGGTGCGACTGTTATTAATCCTTATTTGGTTTATGAGAGTATACAAAAACTCATTGCCAATAAAGATTTAAATTTAAGTTATGAAAAGGCGGTAGAAAATTTCATCAAGGCAAGTTCAAGTGGTATAGTCAAAATTGCTTCTAAAATGGGGGTTTCTACCTTGCAAAGTTATAATGGCTCTGCACTTTTTGAATGTCTGGGCTTAAGCTCTAAGGTGATTGATAAATACTTCACTTCTACAACTTCACGCATTGAAGGTATGGATTTAGAAGATTTTGAAAAAGAACTCATTGCTTTACACAAACATGCTTTTAACGATACACATAAGGCTTTAGATTCTAAAGGAATTTATGGTTTTAGAAGTGCTAAAGAAGAACATTTAATCGATCCGCTTGTGATTTTTAATCTTCAGCAAGCCTGTCGCAACAAAGACTATAAAAGCTTTAAAAAATACTCGGCTTTAGTAGATGAAAAACAAGTTAATTTGCGTTCTTTGATGGAATTTGATTTTAGTGAAGCTATCAGTATAGATAAGGTTGAAAGTGTAGAAAGTATAGTTAAACGCTTTAGAACAGGAGCGATGAGTTATGGTTCTATTTCTAAAGAAGCACACGAGTGTTTAGCACAGGCTATGAATAAAATAGGTGCTAAATCAAATTCAGGTGAAGGTGGTGAGGATGAAGAACGCTATGAAATCAAAGAGGGTGTGGATAAAAACTCAGCCATTAAGCAAGTAGCAAGTGGGCGTTTTGGCGTGGATTTAAACTACTTAAGTCATGCAAAAGAAATTCAAATCAAAGTCGCTCAAGGTGCAAAACCAGGTGAGGGCGGACAATTAATGGGCTTTAAAGTCTATCCTTGGATAGCTAAGGCTAGACATTCTACTGCAGGTGTGACGCTTATTTCCCCACCTCCTCATCATGATATTTATTCTATTGAGGATTTGGCTCAACTCATTTATGATTTAAAACATGCGAACAAAGACGCTAAAATTTCAGTAAAACTTGTAAGCGAAAATGGCATAGGAACGGTTGCTGCAGGTGTGGCTAAGGCAGGCGCGAATTTAATCCTTGTTTCAGGTTATGATGGAGGTACGGGTGCAAGTCCTAGAACTTCTATACCGCATGCTGGAATTCCTTGGGAGTTAGGCTTAGCTGAAACGCATCAAACTTTGATCTTAAATAAGCTTAGAGATAGGGTAAGATTAGAAACTGATGGAAAGCTTATGAATGGGCGTGATTTAGCCATAGCAGCACTTTTAGGAGCTGAAGAATTTGGTTTTGCAACCGCGCCTTTGATTGTTTTAGGTTGTACAATGATGAGAGTTTGTCATCTAAATACTTGTCCTTTTGGTATAGCCACTCAAGATACAGAACTTAGAGATCGTTTCAAAGGCAAAGTAGATGATGTGATTAATTTCATGTATTTTATAGCCCAGGAGCTTAGAGAATACATGGCAAGGCTTGGTTTTGAACGCCTAGATGATATGATAGGTCGCGTGGATAAACTCCGCCAAAAAAGTGTGCAAGGTAAAGCAGGAAAGCTAAATTTAGATAAAATTTTAAAATCCTTGCCTACTTATAATAGAACCGCTGTGCATTTTAAAGATTATAAAGACAATAAACTTGAAAAAACGATTGATTATAGAATTTTACTACCACTTTGTAAAAATGCTGTGGAGAAAAAAGAGCCTATCAAACTTTCTTTAGAAGTAGGAAATCAAAGTCGTACTTTTGCAACTATGCTTTCAAGTGAAATTTTAAAAACTTATGGAAAAGATGCTTTAGATGAAGATAGTATCCATATCAAAGCTATAGGCAATGCAGGCAATAGTTTTGGAGCGTTTTTGTTAAAGGGTATTAAACTTGAGATTATAGGCGATAGCAATGATTATTTAGGCAAGGGTTTAAGTGGTGGTAAAATCATAGCAAAAATTTCAAATGAATCCACTTTTTCACCTGAAGAAAATATCATCGCAGGAAATGCTTGTTTATACGGAGCTACAAAAGGTGAAGTGTATTTAGATGGTATAGCAGGGGAAAGATTTTGTGTAAGAAATTCAGGGGCTTTGGCTGTGGTTTTAGGAACAGGTGTGCATGGTTGTGAATATATGACAGGTGGACAAGTTGTAGTTCTTGGAGATGTGGGTGCGAATTTCGCTGCTGGTATGAGTGGGGGCGTTGTTTATATCTTTGGAAGACACAATGAAGCTCATGTAAATACCGAGCTTGTGGATATTAAAGATCTTAATGCCAAGGATGAAAAAGAATTAAAAGCCGTGATAGAAAAACATATCGCTTATACAGATTCTAAAAAGGCTAAAGATATCTTAGAAAAATTCGATAAAAAAGACTTTTTTAAAGTCATGCCAAGAGATTATGAAAAGATGTTAAAAATGCTTGATCTTTGTAAAAATGAAAAAGATCCAAATTTAGCAGCATTTTTGAAAATCACACAAAAATAAGGAGTAAAAATGGGAAATGCAAGAGGTTTTTTAGACTTTAAAAGAATGGATTTTAAAAAAATTGCTCCTAAGGAAAGGGTTTTAAATTTCAAAGAATTTACTATACCTTTGGATAAAAAAGAACAAGAAATTCAAGGTGGACGATGTATGGATTGTGGGGTAGCTTTTTGTCATACGGGTGTGATGAGCGAAGGAAAAGATGTGGGCTGTCCTTTAAACAATCTCATTCCTGAATGGAACGATCTTGTTTATCGTTCTTTATGGAAAGAAGCTTATGAAAGACTTGATCTTACCAATCCTTTTCCTGAATTTACCGGTCGTGTTTGCCCTGCTCCTTGTGAGGATTCTTGTGTGTGTGCGATAAATGGTGTTAGTGTGAGCATAAAAAATAATGAATTATCCATTATAGAAAATGCTTTTAAGGAAAATTTAGTAAGAGTAAATAAACCTAAGCAATACAATGGCAAAAAAATCGCTGTCATAGGAAGTGGGCCTGCTGGGCTTGCTTGTGCCAATACTTTAAATTCACTAGGTTATAAAGTAAGTGTTTTTGAAAGAAGCGATAAAATAGGCGGACTTTTGATGTATGGCATCCCTGATATGAAGCTTGATAAAAGTATAGTTCAAAGACGGGTGGATTTGCTTAAAAAAAGTGGGATTGAATTTAAAGTGAATGAAAATATAGACAGCAAAGATAAGGTTTCAAAACTTCTAAAAGAATTTGATGCTTTGGTGCTTTGTACAGGAGCAAGTAAGCCTATAGATCTTGATATAGAAGGTAGAAAGCTAAAAGGGGTTGAATTTGCCCTTGATTTTTTAACGCAAAATACCAAAACTTTGTTAAAAACAGGCAAGGGTGCAGATATGGCCAAAGGTAAAAATGTCTTGGTTATAGGAAGCGGGGATACAAGTGTGGATTGTATCGCTGTAGCGACAAGACAAGGGGCTAAATCTATAGTGCGTTTTGAAAGAAGTCCAAAAAGACCTTTGCAAAGAAGCCAAAACAATCCTTGGCCTTTAAAAGCTGACATTTTTACTACTGATTATGGTTTAGAAGAAGCCATTGCTGTATATGGCAAAGATCCTAGGGAATATCAAAAAATGACAAAGAAATTTTTAGGAAAAACTCATGTAGAAGGTGTTGAAGCAAATGATTTAAAACGCGAGTTTAAAGAAGGCAAAGCTATAAATGTCGAAATTTCAAATTCTAAAAAAACTTATAAAGCGGATTTAGTGCTTTTAGCTATGGGTTTTAGCGGGTGCGAAGAAGCTATCTCTAAAAATTTTGGAGTGAAATTAGATGAGAAAAACAACATAAGCACAGAAAATTTCCAAACCACTCATAAAAAAATCTTTGCTTGTGGAGATGCTAGAAAAGGACAATCTTTAGTTGTTTGGGCTATAAAAGATGGTATAGAATGTGCTTTGAGTTTGCATCAAAATTTAGCAAAATAATCATAAAAGTTTAAAACTTTTTCGGTGGAGTTTGCAAATTCCAAATTTAGCTATAAATTCTTTATGAGCTTTTGTGCCATAGGCTTTGTTTTTTTCAAATTCATAACAAGGAAAGTCTTTAGCTAAGAAATTCATCACCCTATCTTTACTAACTTTTGCAAGTATGCTAGCTGCACTTACTTGCAAAATGCTAGTGTCGGCTTTGATTTGTGTTTTTATCCCGTTTATACCTAGGTTGGTGTTTCCATCATATAAGAAGTTATTTTCTGTTTTAAAATGCTTTTTTATAAGTTTTAAGCCTTTTTTTAAACAAGTGCTTAAGCCTAGTGCGTCGATTTGTTCTGAAGAAAAAGCAAGTATGAGATAGTTTGAATTTTTGATGATGATTTCATAAAGTTCTTCGCGTTTTTTTTCGCTTAGTTTTTTAGAATCACACAACCCATCAAGTTGTTTGTTCAGTTTGCAAGCTGCCATCATCATAGGACCTGCTAAAGCACCGCGTCCTGCTTCATCAATACCGATTAAATTTATATCAAATTCGTTTAAAAGTTCTTTTGTGTCAAATAAAGTTTTCAAATTTTTCTAAAAAGAAGGGCAAAAATGCCCTTTTATTCTATTGTGATATCATTTTTGATTTTTTCAAAAAGCTTATCACCTATGCCTTTAACTTTTTTAAGATCATCAATACTTGTAAAATTTGCTTCTTTGCGGTATTCTAAAATCGCTTTAGCCTTAGCTTCGCCAATACCATTTAAACTTTTTAATTCTTTTAGTGTTGCAGTGTTGATATTTACAGCACCAAAGAGAAAAGCCGTTAAAGCAAAAAATAAAAATAGTAATTTTTTCATTTTCTTATCCTTTTATTAAAAAATAATTATAATATTATCTTAAAAAGGATAAGAATTTCTTAACTTAACCCAAAAATTCGCGTTTAAAATACTCTTTTGGTGCTTTACATAAAGGACAGGCTGCTGGAGCTTTTTTGCCACGATGTATATGTCCGCATACTTCACAAACCCATAATTCTTCTACTTCACTATTAAAAAATTCTTCTTCTTCGAGCATTTTTTTAAGCGCTAGATATTCTCTTTCGTGTTCGATTTCTACTTTACCAATAGCTGTAAATAATCTTGCTATAGCCTTTTTACCTTCATCTTCAGCAATTTTTGCAAAATTTGGATACATAGTTGTGTGCTCATAGTTTTCACCTTCTGCAGCACTTACTAGGTTTTTTGTAGTTACTTCTAAAGGTTTTCCATCAACGATTTCATGATAAGCTTTAAATTCTGCTCTTGCATGCCATTTTTCATTTTCAGCTGCTTCTCTAAAATGTCTAGCAACCGCATGCCAACCTTCTTCTTCAGCTACATCAGCAAATAAATCGTATTTGTTTCTCGCCATAGATTCGCCCGCAAAAGCTTTCATCAAATTTACTGCAGTTAAATCTGTAGTGATACATTTCATTTCTTCACCGCAACAACTAAGCTTACCTCCACCTACATTTTGAACTTCTACTTCATTACCACATTTTTGGCATTTATAGGTTTCATATTGTCTCATTTTGACTCCTTTTTTGATTATCAAAAAGCATTGTATTATAAAAAAATATTTTTGTCAATTAATAATTTTTATCATTTATGAAAATGTATATCAAAATAAATTTCACAAAAATTAAGCTTTGCTAAATATAATTTTAAAAAATTATTATCAGGAGTTACAATGAGAAGCGATGCGATAAAAAAAGGACATTTAAAAGCACCTAATCGTTCTTTACTTCGTGCTTGTGGTTTGAAAGATGAAGATTTTGACAAACCTTTTATAGGTGTAGCAAATAGCTATATAGATATAATCCCAGGACATTATTTTTTAAATAATTATGCTAAAATCATTAAAGATGAGATACGCAAAAATGGTTGTGTGCCTTTTGAGTTTAATACCATAGGTGTAGATGATGGTATAGCTATGGGACATGAAGGTATGCTTTATTCTTTACCAAGTCGTGAAATCATCGCAAATTCCATTGAAACAGTGATGAATGCTCATCAACTTGATGCTTTAATCTGTGTTCCAAACTGCGATAAAATCACTCCTGGTATGTTAATGGGAGCTTTAAGAGTAAATGTTCCAACCATTTTTGTAAGTGGTGGGCCTATGGCTTCAGGGGTAACTAAAAAAGGAGAAAAGATTAGTCTTAGCTCTGTTTTTGAAGCTGTAGGGGCTTATGAAGCCAAAAAAATTAGCGAAGAAGAATTTAAAGATATAGAATGTTCAGCCTGTCCAAGTGGTGGATCTTGCTCGGGAATGTTTACAGCAAATTCTATGAATACCTTATGCGAAGCTATGGGTATAGCACTAGAAGGTAATGGAACCATCTTAGCTTTAAGCAAAGAAAGAGAAGAGCTTTTAAGAAAAGCAGCGCGTCGTATTTGTGAAATCGCCTTAGATGAGCGTTTTAAAATTCGCAATATCATCACTCAAAAAGCCGTGCGTAATGCTATGGTAGTAGATATGGCAATGGGTGGAAGTAGCAATACTGTTTTACACATGCTTGCCATTTCGCGTGAAGCAGGGGTGGCACTAGATATTAAAGATTTAAATTTCATCTCAAGCAAAGTTGCACACATAGCAAAAATAGCCCCGTCGCTAAATAGTGTTTATATGGATGATATCCACAAAGCAGGCGGTGTGAGTGCAGTTATGGCTGAAATTTCAAGCAGACAAGGACATATTTTAGAACTTGATGCACTGACCATTACAGGAGAAAGTCTCAAAGAACGCTTAAAAAATGCCAAAATCAAAGATGAAAATATCATTCGTAAAGTAGATAATGCTTACTCAAAAGTAGGTGGGCTTGCCATTTTGTTTGGAAATTTAGCCGAGCAAGGTTGCGTTATAAAAACCGCAGGAATAATCGGAGAAAGAAAATTTAAAGGCAAAGCTGTTTGTTTTAACTCTCAAGATGAAGCTATAAAAGGCATTATCAAAGGCAAGGTGCAAAAAGGAAATGTTTGTGTAATACGCTATGAAGGTCCAAAAGGGGGTCCTGGTATGCAAGAAATGTTAAGTCCTACTTCACTTTTAATGGGTATGGGTTTAGGTGCTGATGTAGCTTTAATCACCGATGGTCGTTTTAGCGGAGCTACAAGGGGTTTAAGCGTTGGTCATATTTCCCCTGAAGCAGCTGAAGGTGGTCTTATAGGACTTTTAAAAGATGGAGATGAAATAGAAATTGATGTAGATGCTTATACTATCCATGCAAATGTAAGTGAAGAAGAAATTGCTAAACGTAAAAAAGAATTTGCATTGCCTCAAAAAGAGGTGTCTTCAAGATGGCTTAGAATGTATCAAAAACTTGTTAGCAATGCTAGTAAAGGTGCGGTTTTAGATATGGAATGAAAGGTTTCCTTTCATTCTTCTATTTCTTTGGTTATACGATTTCTTATATCTCTACGAACTATTTCCATGCCCCACAACCAAACAATATGGCCAAAAATTTCAGACAGGTGTTCATCAAAAGGAATTTCAGAAAGTGGTGGAACTTCTGCAATTAAAGGCATTACAATAACATGGGCAAAAAGATAAACAAAAAATCCAAAAACTGCACCTTTCAGTAGGTAAGCCTAGTTGTTCTAGAAAAATTTTAGGTGGAGTAACACGTTCTAAAGCATCTGCTGGTCAAAAAACATTGGGATTTCTTGGAGGAAAAGGTACTTCCCAACCCCATTTAACAATAGCTCCGAAAATACCCGCTAATATACCTATAAAAAAGGCTAAAGTATAGCGCTTTTGAAAGTATTTTTTCATAATAACTCCTTTATATTTTATACAAAATAAAATTTGAAATTATAATATTTTTATTTAAAACATATTGAAAATAGTAGTATAAAAATCTTATTTAAATTTTAAAATACTCTCTTAAACTTTCACAAATTTCAAAAAAATTCACCCCATCTATGGTAGGATTTTCTTTAAAAAACTCATACATTCCTAAAAAACCACTTTCAAGTTCTTTAGACTTTACACCATAACTTATACTAAGTCCTGCTTCTATATAAGCAGCAATTTTATCGCAGTATTTAAGCGCCTTACCATCTATAGCACCAAATTCATTTTCATTAAAAGAGCTTAAACTTCCGCTGCAAAGCTCGATTTTAGCATTTTTATAAGTGCGATTTTCAAACTCATTTTTTACAAAATTTGACTCACCGTTTCTACCTTCTCTAATGCCTAAAATATAAGAAAACTCAGCCCTTAAACCCTCAGGTACAAAGGGTAAAATTCTTTCATTAATAAGTTTCATTTCATAATCATTTATGATATCATGAAGTCCATCAATGCCGTATTTTACAGGGCTGATAATATCACGTGTTAAAGACTCTGGCAAATCATGAAACAAAGCACAATAAAAATTATTCTCAAGTCTTTTATCGCAAGCCTTGATTTTTAGTGAGTAAAAATATCCTAAAATCGCCACCACAAGCATATGTCCTAAAACCGCGGTTTCTGGTATGCGTGGAGTTTGAGCCCAACGTTTTTGAAAGCGAAGTCTTCCGCTAAGATCAATAATTTTGGCTATTTTTTGATTTAAAGCAATTTTTCTAGCTCCTATAAGCTCATAGTAATCTTCTAATTCTTCTTCAACTTTGTTTTTAATCTCATCAATATCATTTAAAAAAGCTGAGGTTTGATAAACTATGTTAAATTCCCATCTTGTAGCAAAATATGAAGCTGCTTTTAAGATAAGTCTTTCTTTAGCATAAGCATTACCGTTTAAATACGCTTCAAAACGCTTTAGAAATTCCCCATCTTCTATATCTTCTATCATAGGTTCGATTTTGCTTAAAACCCAAGCATTAACTTCAGCTTTTTTTTGACGCACGATTTCATGATACACATCAGGGCGTATATCAGTTACCACAACACGACTTAAAAACTCAAAAATTCCCCCTTCTATAATCACTCTCATATCCACATCTTTTTCCATTTTAGCGATAAAATATGCGATGATGAATTTATGAGCTTGTTTGTCAAGTTCAACCAAATTTGCCATTCTTGGATAATCATTCCAACGACTGATAGAAGCGGCTTTAAAAATGTGTTCTATGAGTTTTATGTTTATCATGCTTTTGCCTTTTTTGCAATTTAAATTTAAAAATTTTCGTTAAAATTGTGAAATTATAGCAAATTTAAGGATAAAAATGAGTAAAAAAGCACTTTGTATCATAAGTGGCGGTATGGATAGTACTTTGTGTGCTTATCTGGCCAAAAAAGAAGGTTATGAAATCATCGCTTTGCATTTTGACTATGAACAACGCACTCAAGAAAAAGAAAAAGAATGTTTTAAGCAAATTTGCAAGGCTTTAAAAGTAGAAAAATCTTATATTTTAGATGTGAGTTTTATCAAAGATATAGGGGGCAATGCCTTAACCGATAAAAGTATAGACATCCCTAAAAATGAGCTTTGTACAAGCGATACTCCACCTATCACTTATGTGCCTTTTCGCAATGGAATTTTCTTAAGTATAGCAGGATCTTTGGCTGAAAAGGAAAATTGTGAGAGTATTTTTATAGGGGTGGTAGAAGAAGATGGCAGTGGTTATCCTGACTGTACTGATGAGTTTATGCAAAAGGCACAAGAATTTATCAATGAAGGTACGAGTAAGAATTTCAAAGTTTGTATAAAAACTCCGCTTGTTAGACTAAACAAAGCTAAAATTGTAGAACTAGCCTTAAAAGAAAATGTACCTTTAGAACTTACTTGGTCTTGTTATGAGAGTGAAGATGAAGCTTGTGGGGAGTGCGATAGTTGTTTGCTTCGTTTAAGAGGTTTTGAAAAAGCAGGATTTAAAGATAAGATTAAATATAAGTCCTAGTTTTCACTAGGACTTAAAGCTTAGTTTAAAGTATAAAGCTTGTTTGCTCCATCTTGATAAGAAAGAATATTGATTTTTCCATCTTTAAAGAAAATGCTTCTAGCATTAGTGATAGAGCTTGGGAAAGCGATAGTTTTCACTACTTCTTCTTTGACTGGATCAATTACGGCAATCACATTGTGATTTTTGCTAAGTGCATAAATTTCCCCATCTTTAAAAGTCATAGAAGTTACATAAAGATCGCCTAAAGTTTTACCTTCTTTAAGATTTGCTTTTGGAGTAAATTCTCCTGAAAGAACACGATCTTTTAAAGAAACTTTAGAGATTACAAAAGTTTTAGCGTCTTTGTTGTTTGGAACAGTTGCAAGATAAAGATAATTTCCATCTGTAGTCATACTTGCCACATGGTTAAATTTTGCTCTTACGGTATCAAGTCTTCCGCGACCTAAACTTTCGCCTTGACCTTTAAATTTATCATTGCCTTTTACAAAGTCAGCGTATTGTTTAGCGATATCTTCTTCACTTGCATTAGGATTTTTTGCAAATCTTAAGAAAGATTTGTTTGAGCCCATAAGAATGAATTTATCGTTCATATAAGGTATGATACCGATGATTGGATCAATAGTAGCTGAAAAATAAGGATCAAGTTCAAAACCTTCTTTAACGCTAAAATTATTATCTAAGAAAGCTACATCCCATTTAGAACTTGCTACAAATTCGTTATTGATATAATCAAGAGTATTGATGGCTTTGTCAAAATTTATGGTTTGTTCATTTGTGATTTTAAGCTCATCATTGATTTTTGCAAATGGAGCATTGTTGATATCATTATCAAATTTTATGCCAAGTTTTTCACTTGCAGGTGCAAAAGCATAATCAGGAGCTTTAACATCGCGTTTTCCTAAGAAAGAAATATTTTGCCATAAACCATTCCAACCTTCTTTACTCCAAATGATGTATTTTGGATTTAAACTAAATCTTACAGGATCGCCTTGTCCTACATAAGGAGGAATACCTGTGCTAACAAAGGCTTGGAAAACATTTGATGCTACGATGATAGCACTGATTAAAACTGCTGCAAAGCTAAATTTAGTATATTTTCTAAACTTTTCTCCATTTAGTTCAGCTTCAAAAGCATTAAATTTAGGAGCAAAAGCAAAAATCACACCTAAGAGCAATACAACAGCCCAAAATACTACTTCAGCCCAAAAATAAGTATGGATACCAAAAACTGCTAAACCAAAACCTTGATCTAAATCTCTATGAGCGTGATTACCATAGTGAGCAAAAGATTGATAAAGCCCTACTGCTGTCATGATTAAAAGAGCAGCAAGGTATTTACCTTTCATACCATAACGAACAATGAAAAGCGCCATTACACCGATAAAGATCATTGCTTCTCTTTGTCCCCAGCAAAGCGTGCAAGGACTATCGCCCAACATATAACCAAATATCAAATTTGCAATACCTACAGGCAAGAGTATAATCAAAAAGCCTGCTAAACACATTAGTGTGTAGAAATTTTTTGTTTTATTGATTTCGTTCATTTAGCCCTTCCTTACAGATTCATTATTGTTAATAGTGCGCCTGTTTTGTGGCCAACATAGAAAAAAACCATTAAAAGCCAAGCTACCATTACCAAACCAAAAGCCAAATTTTCTTTTTCTGGTTTTTTGATAATCAGTATCAAGGCGATTAAAACTAATAAAAGTTCAAGAAACTCCATAGTATCTCCTTTGAAATAAAAACTGCTAATTTTACTTGAAAAACATAAATTAAAAATAAAATTTTTATTGAAATTTCACGTTAAGTTAAATTAACGTGAAAAAAGTTACTGAAAGCTACTTAATTTTTCGGAGAGTTTAGAGGCACCATTTAGAACATTTTGAGAGATATTATTGATTTCACATGATAAATCTTTAACAGAATTTGCAAGTTCGTTAACTTTATCTATATTTGTTCCTAAGATAAGCATTTTATCTTTTACTTCCATGCTTTTATCTTTCATGGTTTGGGTTGATTCTATAGAGCTTTCCAATTTATGCATAGAATTTACAAGTTCTTGTTGTAAATCATTGGTTTTTGAAGAGGTTTCTTTCATAGAATCATGGATAAGATCCATTAAGGCTTTGTTGTCATTGATTTGTTGGACTATAGTATTAACAGTAGCATTGATGTTTAAAAGAGATTTACTTGTTTTATCAGCAAGCTGTCCAACTTCATCGGCTACAACAGCAAATCCACGCCCATGTTCGCCTGCTCTTGCAGCTTCGATAGCTGCATTTAGGGCAAGTAAATTAGTTTGATCAGCTATGTCTTTAATGGAGTTTGTGATTTCTATAATATTATCCGCACTTTGGGTTAGATTGTCCATATTGGCTACTATATTTTGTTCTTTTTCATTGTTTTCATTTATTAAATTTACAAGTTCAGATAGAGTAAGTTCTACTTTATCCATTAGTATGTGCATATCTTGCATATTTTCTATACTTTCTTGTGCTAAATTTCCCGCAAGATTGATATGATCATCTAAAACATGAGTGATTTCTTTAACTCCTTGAATTTGTTCATGTTGCGAATTAGAGCTGTTTTCAAGCATCATAGAGTTGTTTTTGAGTTTTTGTGAATTTTGATGACTTGATTTAGCATTTTCTATGGCTTCTATGATTGAGTTTTGAACGGTGGAAATAAATGAATTAATATATTGAGCACTTTGTCCAAGCTCACTTTTTGGATCTATATTTAAACGAGAGTGTAGATTGGCTTCTTTGCTAGCTAAATTAGCGCTTAGTTTTTCTAAAGTATGAATTGGCATGATGACTTTTTTTAGTGTTAATAAAATAAAAAATACAAATAATACAAGAGTGATTCCAAATACTGCTAAAGCGATATAAAATTTAAATAAATTAGATTGTTCTATAGTATTTTGGGTAAAAGTGTTAAGTTGTTTTAACTCTTTCATGAGAGAATTATTCTCATAAATAGAAGAATTATCTTGCATAATAGAAATTTGCTTTACAATCATTTTATAGTGTTTTAAAAAAAGTTGTAAATTTTCACTTTTTGTATCATTTTTGATTTCTTTCATAAGATTGTTGAGTTGATTTAGTGTTGTTTTTTGTAAAATATTTTCAGTTGAAAGAACGCTTAACATAGAACTCATTGTTTTATAGTTGTTTTTATTTGTTTCATGGTTTTGTTCCAATTCTTCAAAATAATTTTTAGCTAGTTCAAATAAATAAAGTTTTGAATTTACTGCTATGGAATTTGCGGATTTAAAATAATTAAGCTGGATTAGTTTGGCATTAAAAATTTCTTCTGCTTTGTTTATGTCAATCCCAAAAGTTTTAAGTTTTGTAAAGTTTTCTTGCATTTTTTTTATTGCTTGCACACTTGGATCGTAGTTGATAAAATTAAAACTATTTTGAAAAATAGAATTGATTTTTTCATCTGAAATTTCTAGTTGCTGAACTATGTTTATCAAGTCTTTGTTATTTTTAGATGAAGAATAGTTATTAAAAATAATAGCCAATAAAACAAGAATGAAAGTCAAAACTAGTATAGATAAGATAATAAATTTTATCAAAAATGAACTTTTTTTATTTGTCATGATATTCTCCTGTTAAGCTTTCTAAGAATGCAACTATATTGTCAACTGTTTCTTGATCTAAAAATTTTCCTAGTTGATAGTAAGCCATAAACTGAACACAAGCATCTAAAGTAGGTATAGAACCATCATGAAAATAAGGCGCGGTTTTGGCTATATTTCTAAGACTAGGAACCTTAAATACCATTTTATCAGCTTCTCTTTTTGTGATTTCATAACGCCCTAAATCTTCTTGGTTTGGGTATTCTTCAAAAATACCGATTTTTTGAAACATATTCCCACCTATATTTTGACCTTGATGACAAGAGATGCAGCCATTAGCTTTAAAATCTTCGTAACCTTTTTTAGCTTGAGTTGAAATAGCATTTTGATCCCCGCTAAGATAGCGATCAAAAGGAGAATTTGGGGTGATTAAGGTTTTTTCAAATTCAGCAACTGCAAGGGCTATGTTTTCTACCGTAACTTCTCCATAAAGTTTTTTAAAAGTTTTTACATAATTTTCATTTGAATTAACTTTTTGTAAAAGAAGTTCAGGACTTAGCCCCATTTCTTTTGGATTGAAAAAAGGTCCCATAGCTTGTTCTGTTAAATCTTTAGCTCTGCCATTCCAAAATTGCACAAAATTAAACACAGAATTAAAGGTTGTAGGAGTGTTAAAGGGTTTATCGAGTTGATTATCAACTCCTATTGAAAATTCAAGCCCATCAACACCGTGTTGATCAAGCCTATGGCAAGTATTGCATGAAACTTTTCCATCTTTAGATAAACTTTTATCCATATAAAGACTTTTTCCAAGTTTAGCTTTTTCTTTATCATAAGAGATGGAATTTGGAATAGGGGTTATCATATCTACTGCAAAGACTATATTTGCATAAGATAAACATAAAATCATTATTATTTTTTTCATGATAAATTTCTGCCTTAATTTAAGTTTTTAAAATGCCATTATAGTATAATTTTAGTAAATTATTTAATAATTGATATTTTTTATTTTATTACAAAGTTCTCCTAAATTTTCTATTACACAGCGTACTTTATCTCCTGATTTTAAAAAAGTAGGTGGATTTAACCCCATACCTACTCCACTAGGAGTTCCCATAGATATAATACTTCCAGCTTTTAAAAGCATGCCTGCACTAAGTTCTTCTAAGACATAAGCAATATCAAAAATAAACAATTGAGTGTTAGAGTTTTGGCGTAGTTCATCATTGACATAGCTTTGAAGTTGGAGTTTAGGAGGATAAGAAATTTCATCTACGCTTGTGATATAAGGTCCCATTATAGTGCCACCTTCAAGACTTTTTGCTCGGTAGAATTGTTTGTGGCGTTTTTGAAGTTCGCGAGCTGAAATTTCATTGATAATAGTATAGCCAAAGATATAATCTTTTGCATCTTTAGCTTTGATTTTATAAGCATCTTTACTTAAAATAAATGCAAGCTCACATTCATAATCAAGCTGAGAAGTTACATCTGCATGTAAAGGTATATCGCCAAAAGGTGGCGTAGCTTGATTGCAGCGTTTTCCAAAATATACAGGATATTCTCTTTCTTCAAATTTTTCACCCTTAAATTTGGCAGATTCTTTGGCATGATCTAAAAAATTAATCCCAAGACATATAATATCTTGACGAGGTTCTATAATAGGGGCTAGATAATTTTCTTTTGGAATTTCATAAGCTGTTTTAGAGTCTAAATCTTTAAACTTATGTTTAAATTCATCAAAATTTATAATCAATTCATTCATATCACGAACATTGATATCAAGATCGGCTAAATTTACGACCTTTCCACTTGAGTTAAACACCCCTAGAGTAGCTTTTTGATTAAATTTAAAATTAACAAATTTCATTTATAAAATCCTATATTTTTATTTTTTGATTATACTAAATTTTTAACAAAAAGTAAATTTTTATTTTAAAAATTTTTATTAAAAATGATAGCTTGTTAGATATGAAGTATCGCCTTTATTTTAAAATGCTGCTAAAATTTTTTCCATACCCTTTTTTGAAAAAATATCAAAATTTTCTCCGTTATAGTTAAATTTTAAACGATAAGAATGCAAACACAAGCGTTTAGCACCGCTTAGTTTTATGCGTTCTTCTATGTCCATTTTGTCATCTAAAATTTTTTCTATATCTTTTTTTTCAAGGCCATAGAGTGGATCGCCTAAAATTTTGTGGTTTTTATAAAATAAATGCACTCTAATTTGGTGTTGTCTGCCTGTGAGTGGTTTGCAGAGTAAAAGAGTAGCGTTGATTTTAGGAAAGTATTCTAAAATTTCAAACTCAGTGATAGCTTGTTTTCCTTCCTTACAAATTTGCATCCTTGTTTTTACATCATCGTAGTTTTTGGCTAAATTTATGGCTTTATCAATTATAAAATTTTCTTCTATTTTTCCGTTAGCTAGAGCAAGGTATTCTTTTTGAACCAGTTTTTTTTCAAACAAAGCTTTAAGATCAATTTGAGCTTTTTTATTTTTGGCTACAAGTATAAGTCCGCTCGTTTCTTTATCAAGTCTGTGTGCTACGCAAGCTTCTTTTCCCCAAAGATGCCAAATTTCATCACTAAGACTGTATTTACAATGTCTACCATTTGGATGACTTAAGATCCCACTTTCTTTTTCAAGTATGGCAAAGTCTTCATTTTCAAAGACAATTTCTACTCCTTTGGGATTGTTTTCATAGACTATAAGCTCTACTAAACCATTTAAAATTTCATTCTTTTCTTCTACTAAAATTCCATCACAAAAAAGTCTTTTTTTGTCTATGAGTTTTTGTGCTTCATTTATGCTAATTTTTAAATTTTCCATAAGGACTTGAAATGCCTTTTTTCCATTATTTGAGAGTTTTATTTTTATGTAAGCCATTTAATAACTTTCTTAGGATAATTTGATATAATTTCTGTTTTTTAAAATATAAAATTATAGCTAAAAAGGTTTCAAAGATGGTTGAAAGATATAGCAGAGAAATCATGGCTAAAAAATGGGATATGCAAGCAAAATACGATACGTGGTTAAAAGTAGAATTAGCCGCTGTAAAAGCTTGGAATAAACTCGGTCTCATTAATGACACAGACTGCGAAAAAATTCTTAAAAATGCAAAATTTGATATTGCAAGAATAGACGAAATAGAAAAAACCACAAAACACGATGTTATCGCTTTTCTTACAAGTGTAAGTGAAAGTTTGGGAGAAGAGAGTCGTTTTGTGCATTATGCAATGACAAGTTCTGATTGTATAGATACGGCTGTTGCTTTACAGATAAAAGAGAGTTTGGAGCTTATTTTAGAAGATGTTTCTTTGCTTTTAGAAGTGATCAAAAAGCGTGCTTTGGAGCATAAAAATACCTTAATGGTAGGAAGAAGTCATGGAATTCATGGAGAGCCTATCACTTTTGGTTTAGTGTTAGCTATTTGGTATGATGAAATTTTGCATGCAAAAGAGCTTTTAGAACATGCAAAAGAAGTGGTAAGCTATGGAAAAATCAGTGGTGCAATGGGAAATTTTGCTCATGCTCCTTTAGAATTTGAAGAAGAAGTTTGTAAAAATTTAGGTCTTAAAGCTGCCCCTGTTTCAAATCAAGTGATCCAAAGAGATCGTTATGCTCAAGTTATTTCTGCTATTGCAATTTTAGCTTCAAGTTGTGAGCAAATCGCTGTAGCCATAAGACATTTTCAAAGAACTGAAGTTTATGAGGCTGAAGAGTATTTTAGTGTAGGACAAAAAGGAAGTTCAGCTATGCCACATAAAAGAAATCCTGTTTTAAGTGAAAATATCACAGGGCTTTGTCGTGTGCTTAGATCTTTTGTAACTCCAGCTTTAGAAAATGTTGCACTTTGGCATGAAAGAGATATATCTCATTCTAGTGTTGAAAGATTTATTTTGCCTGATGCTTTTATCACGGCTGATTTTATGCTTATGCGTCTTACAAATTTGATTGATAAGCTTTTAGTTTATCCTGAAAATATGATGAAAAATTTAAATCTTACAGGTGGGCTTGTATTTTCAGGGAGGGTGCTTTTAGAGCTTCCATTTAAAGGCATTAGTCGTGAAGAAGCTTATAAAATAGTTCAAAGAAACGCTATGAAAGTTTGGGCAGATTTGCAAAATGGTAAGGCTGCTATCAATGAAAAAAATGAAAGTTTGTTTTTGTTAGCGCTTTTAAGCGATGAAGATTTAAGAAAAAGTTTGAGCGAAGAGGATGTAAGAAAATGTTTCGATTATAACTACTATACAAAAAATGTTGATGTAATTTTTAAAAGAACATTTAAATAAAAAGCAAGGAAGGCAATGAAAGTTATTAAAAGAAATGGTCGTACAGAAGAATTGGATGTTTCTAAGATCAAAAAATGCACCTCTGATGCTGTAAAAGATTTAGAAGGTGTGAATTTAAGCGAACTTGAACTCGATGCAAAGATTCAATTTCGTGATGGAATTTCAACTGAAGAAATTCAAAAAACTTTAATTAAAACTGCAGTAGATAAGATAGATATTGATTGTCCAAATTGGACCTTTGTTGCAGCTAGACTTTTTTTATTTGATTTATATAAAAAAGTTAATGGTATGAATCGCTATAATCATTTGCGTGAGTATTTTGAAAAGGGCGAAAAAGAAGGAAGAATCTTACTTGGTCTTAAAGAAAAATACGATTTAGATGATTTAAATGCTTATATTAAACCTGAACGCGATATGCAATTTACTTATCTTGGTATTAAAACTTTATATGATAGATACTTGATT
This sequence comes from Campylobacter sp. CFSAN093238, assembly GCF_012898015.1. NCBI lineage: Bacteria > Pseudomonadati > Campylobacterota > Epsilonproteobacteria > Campylobacterales > Campylobacteraceae > Campylobacter > Campylobacter sp. CFSAN093238. Next base: position 28,304 of record NZ_CP040611.1, read on the forward strand.
AAAGATAGTAAAGGTATGCCTATAGAACTTCCTCAACAAATGTTTATGGCCATTGCGATGTTTTTAGCGCAGAATGAATTTAATCCTCAAGAATGGGCGAAGAAATTTTATGATTTGATTTCTAAATTTGAACTCATGCTTGCAACTCCGACTTTATCTAATGCAAGAACAACGCGCCATCAGCTTAGTTCTTGTTATATAGGATCAACCCCTGATAATATTGAAGGTATTTTTGATTCTTACCAAGAAATGGCTTTGCTTTCTAAATTTGGTGGCGGTATAGGTTGGGATTGGTCTAAAGTGCGTGCTATGGGTGGAAGCATAGATGGGCATAAAAATGCCGCAGGAGGGATTATACCTTTCTTGAAAATTACTAATGATATTGCCGTGGCAGTAGATCAGCTAGGAACCAGAAAAGGAGCTATAGCTGTTTATATAGAACCTTGGCACATGGATATAAGTGATTTTATTGATTTGCGTAAAAATTCAGGTGAAGAAAGACGCCGTGCTCATGAACTTTTCCCTGCTTTATGGATCAATGATCTTTTTATGAAGAGAGTAAGAGCTAATGATAAATGGACTCTTTTTGATCCTGCAGATACAGCAGATTTATGTGATTTATATGGTGAAGCTTTTGAAAAACGCTATGAAGAATATGAAAAAGATGAAAGCATTACCAAAGAAATCGTAGAAGCTAAAGAGCTTTGGAAGAAAATTTTGCTAAATTATTTTGAAACAGGCTTGCCATTTTTATGTTTTAAGGATAGCGCTAACAGAGCAAATCCAAATGCTCATGTAGGAATTATTAGAAGTTCAAATTTATGTACTGAAATTTTTCAAAATACCGAGCCAAATTATTATCAAATTAAAGTAGTTTTTGAAAATGGAGATGAACTTCATTTTGATGAAGAACAAAAAGTTGTGATCGATGGGGGATATGAAAAACCAGCCAAAAAAATCTCAACTTTAGATAGTATTGATGGTAATAAAGTTTATATAGTAGAAAAATATAAAAATGATGGAAAAACAGCCGTTTGTAATCTAGCAAGTATAAACCTTAGCAAAGTGTATACTAAAGAAGATATAGAGCGTGTTGTGCCAACTGCTATTCGTATGCTTGATAATGTGATAGATTTAAATTTTTATCCTCATAGAAAAGTAAAAGATACAAATTTAAAATCTCGCGCCATAGGTCTTGGAGTCATGGGTGAGGCACAAATGCTTGCTGAAGCTAAGATTTATTGGGGAAGCGATGAGCATTTAAATAAAATCGATGAGATTATGGAACAAATTAGCTTTGAGGCTATTAATGCGAGTTCAAATTTAGCTCTTGAAAAAGGTTCTTATGAGGATTTTGAAGGATCAAATTGGAGCAAGGGGATTTTTCCTATTGATGTAGCAAGTCCTAAGGCTAAAGCTTTAACTTTAAGAGAGGGCTTATTTGATCAAAGTGAATGCGACTGGGTTAAACTTAGAGAAAAAGTTAAAAAAGATGGTATGAGAAATGGTTATTTGATGGCCATTGCACCTACTTCTTCTATTTCTATTTTGGTGGGTACTACGCAGACTATAGAACCTGTTTACAAAAGAAAGTGGTTTGAACAAAATTTAAGTGGTATGATACCTGTTGTTGTGCCAAATTTAAGCCTTGATACTTGGCAATACTATACTCCAGCCTACGAACTTGATCAAAAAATTCTTGTAAAGGCTGCTGCTGTGCGTGGTAAATGGATCGATCAAGGGCAGAGTTTAAATATCTTTTTATCGCTTGATAAAGCAAGTGGGGGATATTTAAATGAAATTTATCAACTCGCTTGGGAGCTTGGAGTAAAATCTACTTATTATCTAAGAAGCGAAAGCCCTGATAGTGAAAAAGTCAATGTTGCAGATCGTAGCATAGAATGTGAAGGTTGCCAATAAATACTAAAACCCAATGAAAAATATTGGGTTTTAAGAGATTAAGAATTGTAAATTTCTTTATCTAGGGCTTTTAGATTTTTTGCAGTACAAAGTGCCGAAGTCATAGCTCCTGAGACATTACTTGCTGTTCTTGCCATATCTATAATAGGATCTATAGCTAAAATCAAACTTAACATGACAAAATTATTACCAAATCCAATCCCTGCTAGCATAATAGAAGCTGCCATAGTTGCACTTCCAGGTACTCCAGCTATACCCAAGGATCCAATAACAGCTACCAAAACTATCATTAAAGCAAATGTAAAATCAATATGTGTATGTGTAGCAAAAGCTACAAAAACTGCCGCTAAAGCTGGAAAATATCCCGCACAACCATTAAGTCCTGTTGTTGTACCTATAGATGCTACAAAATTAGCTATAGCTGAATTAACTCCAAATTTATTTTGCAAAGTTGAAGTAGTCATAGGCAAAGTGCCCAAAGAAGATCTTGAGCTAAATGCAAATAACCATACAGGAAATGCTTTTTTTGCATATTTTATAGGGTTTAGCCCTTGTGAAGCAAGAAGTAAAAAATGCACCCCGAACATTATTAACATAGCTATATAAATAAGCATTATAAAAAGTCCAGCTGTTTTGATAGCTTCAAAACCATTGCTTAAAAGCACATTAGCCATCATACAAACTACAGCATAAGGCATAAATCTAATCACTGTAGCAGTCATGTTCATCATAATATTATAAAAGGTTAGGATAAAATTATGAAAACTTTTAAAGGCTTGTTCACACTCTTCTTTTTTAGAAATTTTTTTAGCACTAATTCCTATAAAAAAGGAAAAAATGACAATAGCTATAATATTTTCTTTATTAATAGCTGTAATGATGTTGCTAGGTATTAGCCCTAGTATAATATTTGAAAAAGTTTGAATTTCGCGAATTTGTTTATCTCCTTCATGTATGGCAAAATTACTTCCTAAATCAAAACTATAACCTAAAAATATACCCAAGGTTGCAGCTATGGCTGTGCTAAAGAGTATCCAAAAAAGACTTATTCCAAGCAAGGAGGATATTTTGATATTTTTATCAATTTCTATAATTACTTTTATAATGCAAATGCTTACAAGAGGAACAACTAGCATTTTTATAAAAGCTACAAAAACAGAACTTACAAATGCAAACCAATGTTTTGTTTCACTATACCAAAGAATATTACTTGCTTCTTCAGCATCTGGAAAATTTGCCAAATATTGCAAAACAAAACCAAACCCCAAACCCATTAAAAGCGCAAATAGCATGCGAAGAGAAAAATTGATTTTTATATCCCGCATTTTTTTTAATGCGTAAAAAACAACACAAAGCATAGCAAGAGTAGCTATAGTATGAGCTTGTGAAAGCATTAGAAAATCTTGAAAAAATTGTTTATCCATAAAAAGTCCTTATAAGAAACTATAATCAAGCACAAGGTATATGAAAATATACTTGCATAAAGCTTGATTTTATAAATGGTAACATAAAAATATTTTAAATAAGATAAAATTAGTATGATTTATTCTATATCTTTATGTAGGCAATGTTCAAATATAAATTTGTGTTCTTGTGGTAAGGTTTCAAATAAAGCATTTGCTAAATTTCTAATCTCCCAAAGAGCTGATTTTGAACTACGCAAAGAAATGAAATTTTGTAAACTTCTTGCATTAATCGTTAGTGTAAGTTCGGTTTTATAGCTTTCTGGTAAGCAGTATTTGGCTATATCTAGACTAATGCTTTTTTGTAAAATAGTGCGTAAATTTTCTAAGGCTTTAATGCTTGCGTTATCAACCTCTTCATTACCGCAAAGCACAAGATAACGGCTTGCATTTTCAAAATCTCCTATTTTAAACTCACCTTCATTGCGAAGTTCTTTTAAGGTATAACGCGTGCTTTTTACACTAGGACTAGTGTGACGGTGTCTTGCGACTTCTTGTAAGCAAGCTCTTGAAATTCCTTGTATATAAAAAGTATAGTTTAGATGTTCTAAGGTTGAAGCGTGTTTGAATTTGTTGCCCACGCGATCGATAAGTTCTTTATCTTTTTCGCCACCGCAATCGCCTTTTTCAAAGCTTTGCCAACAAGTTCTTGTTGCATGAGAACAAACAGATAATGGAGTGTGAAAAAGTAAAGTGATTTGCATGCTTATTCCTTTTTTGATAAAAATATTTTTTGTAATTCTTGCATTTTTTACTTAAAATTCTAATGAAATAAAAAGTTTTATCAAGCTATAATTAGATAAAAAAATAAGGCTTATTATCAATGAAACAAACAAAATATATTTTTGTAACAGGTGGAGTTTTAAGTTCTTTGGGTAAAGGGATAGCCGCTGCTTCTATCGCAACACTTTTAAAAAATTCAGGGCTTAAAGTGAGTATTTTAAAAGCTGATCCTTATATCAATGTTGATCCAGGCACTATGAGTCCTTTTGAGCATGGAGAGGTTTTTGTAACTGATGATGGAGCAGAAACGGATCTTGATTTGGGGCATTATGAGCGTTTTTTGGATGAGAGTTTATCTCAAGATAATAACTTCACTACAGGACGGGTTTATCAAAGTGTGATTGAAAAAGAAAGGCGTGGAGAATATCTTGGCAAAACCATTCAAGTTATCCCTCATATAGTAGGAGAAATCAAAGATCGCATTAAAAAAGCAGGAGAAGGCAAAGATATACTTATCGTTGAAATAGGCGGAACTGTTGGGGATATAGAAGGCTTGCCTTTTTTAGAAGCTATTCGTGCTTTGCGTTTGGAAGTGGGTAAAAATAATGCTATGAATATTCATCTTACTCTAGTACCTTTTATTAAGGCTGCAGGGGAATTAAAAACAAAGCCAACTCAACATAGTGTAGGCGAGTTAAGGCGCATAGGCATTAGTCCTGATATGATTATTTGTCGTAGTGAAAAAGCTCTTGATAGAGATTTAAAAGATAAAATTGCTATTTCTTGCGGGGTGGAAAAAAATTGCGTGATAGAAAGTGTTGATGCGGCTAGTATTTATCAAATTCCACTTAATTTTTTAAAGCAAGATATTTTAAGCCCTATTGCTGAAATTTTGGATTTGAAAAATTTAAAACCTAATATGGAAAATTGGGACTCTTTGGTAAAAAGAGTTATAGCTCCAAGCAATGAAGTTAAAATCGCTTTTGTAGGCAAATATGTGGATTTAAAAGAAAGTTATAAAAGCCTTACTGAAGCTATTATACACGCAGGTGCAGCCCTAGATACTAAAGTGGAGTTAAAATGGGTAGATAGTGAAAAACTTGAAAATATGGAAAGTTCTGAAGTATTTAAAGATGTGAGTGGAATTTTGGTTGCTGGGGGATTTGGATATCGTGGTGTAGAAGGTAAGATAAAAGCCATTCAATACGCAAGAGAAAATAAAATTCCTTTTTTAGGAATTTGTTTAGGTATGCAGCTTGCTTTGGTGGAATTTGCTAGAAATGTATTAAAACTTAAAGATGCAAATTCAAGTGAATTTAATGAAAAATGCCAAAATCCTGTGGTTTATTTGATTGATGAATTTATGGATACAAATGGAGAAAAACAAATTCGTACTGCAAAAACTCCTTTAGGTGGAACTATGCGTTTAGGGGCTTATAAATGTGATATCAAGGAAAAATCCCTTTTGGCTAAGGTTTATAATGAAGTAAAGAGTGTAAAAGAACGCCATCGTCATCGCTATGAAGCAAATCCAAAATATAGAGCAGATTTTGAAAAACACGGTTTGATTGTAAGTGGTGAAAGCAAAGGATTGATTGAAGCAGTTGAGCTTAACTGTCATCCTTTTTTCTTGGCTGTGCAGTTTCATCCAGAATTTACATCAAGACTTGAGCATGTTAATCCTGTGATTTGCAGTTTTATCAAGGCAGCTATAAACTATGAAGATAATTAATAAAAATGAAATTAAAAAAATTTTGGCTTCACGCTTTGAAAAAGATTTGCATACCAAACTTTGTGATCTGCCTTTGCCATGCTGTTTAAAGGATGCATATAAAGCAGCTAATCGCATCAAAGAAGCTGTAGAAAAAAATGAGAAAGTCGCTATAGTAGGAGATTATGATGTTGATGGAATCATTTCTTGTGTTATTATGGCAGAATTTTTCGATGATATAGGTTTTGATTATATTATAAGAATTCCGAATCGTTTTAAAGATGGATATGGATTAAATGCTGAGATCATCAACGAACTTGATGTAAATTTAATAATAACAGTAGATAATGGAATAGCTGCTCTTGAAGCAGCCAAACTCTGTAAAGAAAAAAATATAGATTTGATTATCACTGATCATCATATGCCTCAAGATATTTTACCTGATGCTTTTGCCATTATCAATCCAAAGCAAAAAGATTGTGATTTTCCAGAAATTGAAATTTGTGGAGCTCAAGTCGCATGGTATTTGATAGCGGCTTTAAAAGAGGTGTGCAAGCTTAAATATGACATGTGTAAATTTTTAGAACTTTTGGCGATTGCAATTGTTGCAGATATGATGGAACTTAGAGATTTAAATCGTGCTTTAGTAAGGCGTGGCATAGATCATATTAACAAATCTAAAAGGGCTGCTTTTAGGGCTATTAAGCATTATTATCAAAAGGATAAATTTGCTCTTGATAATATAGGATTTTTAATTGCTCCGCTTATAAATAGTGCTGGAAGAATGGATGATGCAAGTATTTCTTATGAATTTTTACACACTAAAGATTTTAATAAAGCTTTAGAATATCTAGAGCAAATTGTTAGTTTTAATGAAAGTCGTAAAGATGAAGAAAAACAGCTTTTTGAAGATAGTTTAAATCAAATCGATGAAAACGATTCTTGTATTGTGGTATCGGGTTTAAATTGGCATGAAGGTGTTTTAGGGATTGTGGCAAGTCGTTTAGCTAAACATTTTAATAAACCTGCTTTTGTATTTTCTCAAAATGAAGAACACTTAAAAGGTAGTGCAAGAAGTGTTGGCAAGATTGATATTTTGGCTTTAATTTCTAAGACAAATTCTATATTAAGCAATTATGGTGGTCATAAAGGTGCTGCTGGAATCAGTTTAAACTCTGAAAATTTTGAACAATTTAAAAATAAAATCAAAAAAGAATGTTCGCAAATTTCTGAAAGTGAATTTTTGGATACGGATGAAATTTTAGGAATCTTAGAACCTAGCGAAATTGATTTTGAAATGCTTGAAATTTTAGAATCTTTTGAACCTTTTGGACATAAAAATCCACGACCTTTTTTTGTTTTAGAAAATCTTTGTGTAAAAAATAAAAAACTTCTAGGTAAAGATGAAAAACACTTAAAGCTTGTTTTAACTAAGGAAAATAAAACCATAGAAGCTTTATTTTTTAATTTTGATAAAGAGCCAGAATTGAATCAAAATATTTCTTTGCTTGGAAGTATTTCTAAGAATGAATTTAGGGGAATGGTAACTCCACAGTTTGTTGTTAAAGAGATTTTATAAAAATTTTTACTTATAATTTGCATTAATAACATTAAAAAATTAATATACAAGAGATTAAAAAATTATTTATATGTTGTCTTTTTATAGGAGTATGTATGAAAAAAGCTAAATCAAGGATTGCTATTTTAGGAACAGGCGGAACGATAGCAGGCTTCATTGATAGCACTATTGCTACAACAGGATATACGGCCGGAGCCATTGATATAGATGTATTAATTAAAGCAGTTCCGCAAATTAGAGATTTAGCAGATATTAGTTGGGAGCAAATAGCAAATATTGATAGTTCAAATATGTGTGATGAAATTTGGTTAAGGCTTGCTAAAAAAATTGCTAAGCTTTTTGCTGAGGGGATAGACGGTGTGGTGATAACTCATGGTACTGATACTATGGAAGAAACTGCTTATTTTTTAAATTTAACCATTAAAAGTGATAAGCCCGTAGTTCTAGTTGGCGCTATGCGTCCATCAACTGCTATAAGTGCGGATGGTCCGAAAAATCTTTATAATGCAGTGGCATTAGTTGCCAATAAAGAAGCTAAGAATAAGGGTGTTATGGTAGCTATAAATGATAAAATTTTAAGCGCTAGAGGCGTAGTAAAAACTCATAGTTTAAATGTTGATGCTTTCTCTTCTCCTGATTTTGGGGATTTGGGTTATATAGTAGATGGTAAAGTCTTTTTCTATAATAATGTTACTAAAGCTCACACAAAAAACGCTCCTTTTGATGTAAGCAAACTCACAAGTTTGCCAAAAGTAGATATTCTTTATAGCTATTCAAATGATGGTAGTGGTGTCGCTGCAAAAGCTTTATTTGAACATGGAACTAAGGGCATAGTTGTTGCAGGAAGTGGAGCAGGAAGTATACACAAAAATCAAAAAGATGTTTTAAAAGAGCTTTTAAAAAAAGGGCTTAAGGTTGTTGTAAGTTCAAGGGTTGTAGCAGGTTGTGTTGCTGTGAGTGATTCAGATGAAAAATTAGGTTTTATTAGTGCTGAAGATTTAAATCCTCAAAAAGCAAGAGTTTTGCTTATATTAGCACTTACAAAAACAAGTGATCCTAAAAAAATTCAAGAGTATTTTTTAAAATATTAAAATTTTTTAAATATTTCTAAACTTAGGGAACTTATCTTCCCTAAGTCAAGCCTTTCAATCCTATTAATAGTATATTATATCTTGTATTTTTTATTATCATTTAACCCCCCCCCCATTTTTAAACCCACCAAATACTTATATAAATACTTACACAAATATTTATACTATTTAATCCTTTGTTTAATACACTTTTAAGTTTAATTGGTTATACTTTCATTTCCTTTTTTTGAAAAAAGGACTTAAAATCTTTTAAATTATAAAGTTTCACTAGCTTAGTAGATTTTATAAATTAACTCTTTTGGTTTTTGTCTTATAAACTAAAAGCTTTTTTATAAATCTTGTTTTTTAATTTAAAAACTTTTCTTTTAAAAATGATTTTTTGTTTTGTTCTTTTAACTTAGTATTGTTATTCAAATCTTATTAGTCAATCTTTGAAATCTAAATAAGTGATCGATTGAGCCAGAAAGATTTAGGCATAAGTAATTATGTAAAATCTATTCAATCTAATAATTAAAAAGATTAAAAGTTTTTCTTTTAATCTTTCATAACTTTTTCTTTGAAGAAAAAGATTAAACTATCTATAATTTTTATGGAGAGTTTGATCCTGGCTCAGAGTGAACGCTGGCGGCGTGCCTAATACATGCAAGTCGAACGATGAAGCTTCTAGCTTGCTAGAAGTGGATTAGTGGCGCACGGGTGAGTAAGGTATAGTTAATCTGCCCTACACAAGAGGACAACAGTTGGAAACGACTGCTAATACTCTATACTCCTGCTTAACACAAGTTGAGTAGGGAAAGTTTTTCGGTGTAGGATGAGACTATATAGTATCAGCTAGTTGGTAAGGTAATGGCTTACCAAGGCTATGACGCTTAACTGGTCTGAGAGGATGATCAGTCACACTGGAACTGAGACACGGTCCAGACTCCTACGGGAGGCAGCAGTAGGGAATATTGCGCAATGGGGGAAACCCTGACGCAGCAACGCCGCGTGGAGGATGACACTTTTCGGAGCGTAAACTCCTTTTCTTAGGGAAGAATTCTGACGGTACCTAAGGAATAAGCACCGGCTAACTCCGTGCCAGCAGCCGCGGTAATACGGAGGGTGCAAGCGTTACTCGGAATCACTGGGCGTAAAGGGCGCGTAGGCGGATTATCAAGTCTCTTGTGAAATCTAATGGCTTAACCATTAAACTGCTTGGGAAACTGATAGTCTAGAGTGAGGGAGAGGCAGATGGAATTGGTGGTGTAGGGGTAAAATCCGTAGATATCACCAAGAATACCCATTGCGAAGGCGATCTGCTGGAACTCAACTGACGCTAAGGCGCGAAAGCGTGGGGAGCAAACAGGATTAGATACCCTGGTAGTCCACGCCCTAAACGATGTACACTAGTTGTTGGGGTGCTAGTCATCTCAGTAATGCAGCTAACGCATTAAGTGTACCGCCTGGGGAGTACGGTCGCAAGATTAAAACTCAAAGGAATAGACGGGGACCCGCACAAGCGGTGGAGCATGTGGTTTAATTCGAAGATACGCGAAGAACCTTACCTGGGCTTGATATCCTAAGAACCTTTTAGAGATAAGAGGGTGCTAGCTTGCTAGAACTTAGAGACAGGTGCTGCACGGCTGTCGTCAGCTCGTGTCGTGAGATGTTGGGTTAAGTCCCGCAACGAGCGCAACCCACGTATTTAGTTGCTAACGGTTCGGCCGAGCACTCTAAATAGACTGCCTTCGTAAGGAGGAGGAAGGTGTGGACGACGTCAAGTCATCATGGCCCTTATGCCCAGGGCGACACACGTGCTACAATGGCATATACAATGAGACGCAATACCGCGAGGTGGAGCAAATCTATAAAATATGTCCCAGTTCGGATTGTTCTCTGCAACTCGAGAGCATGAAGCCGGAATCGCTAGTAATCGTAGATCAGCCATGCTACGGTGAATACGTTCCCGGGTCTTGTACTCACCGCCCGTCACACCATGGGAGTTGATTTCACTCGAAGCCGGAATACTAAACTAGTTACCGTCCACAGTGGAATCAGCGACTGGGGTGAAGTCGTAACAAGGTAACCGTAGGAGAACCTGCGGTTGGATCACCTCCTTTCTAGAGTACAAAGTAATAAGTCTCACAACTATTACTTCAATATATAAACTCAATTGATTCTTGTTTAGATTTCAAAGATTGATGATAAAGCTAATTGTTTATGGGGAATTAGCTCAGCTGGGAGAGCGCCTGCTTTGCACGCAGGAGGTCAGCGGTTCGATCCCGCTATTCTCCACCATTTATTAAGGGCCTATAGCTCAGCTGGTTAGAGTGCACCCCTGATAAGGGTGAGGTCACAAGTTCAAGTCTTGTTAGGCCCACCATAAAAAAGATTTGAATAAAGAAGCTTTAAAATCTAAAGCAAGTATATAAAATAGATTAAATATAAAATATAAACTCTATACTTAGATTTATTTTTATCTTTAACTATAAAAGAATATACTTTAATAGATATAAGTAGCATATACATTATGCATTTATATTTATAATGATTATGTTAATATATATACTTCCTTTAGGTTTTAAACCTAAATGTTCTTTTTAATTATCATTGTTAAGAGTCACAAGCAAGTTTTAATAAAAACAATTTTACAGGACTTGTTAAAGGATAAAACCTATTTATCTTTTCTTTAGTTTAACTTAACTTTTAGCTGTCTTCTCTTCTATGAATAAAGAGAATATTAGATTTAAGGATTATAAATTAAAGACAAGTTTCAAACTCACTGCTTAGTTGAGACTAAATCATTTAGTTTTATATTAAGTGTTTGAATGCTTTCCGTCTTAAGATAAAGAAGTCTTATCATAAAAACTTTAACAAGGAAGTGATGCGTTTTAGAATCAATAATAAAAGGTAAAAAAGGTAAGCTACTAAGAGCGAATGGTGGATGCCTTGACTGGTAAAGGCGATGAAGGACGTACTAGACTGCGATAAGCTACGGGGAGCTGTCAAGAAGCTTTGATCCGTAGATTTCCGAATGGGGCAACCCAATGTATAGAGATATACATTACCTATATAGGAGCGAACGAGGGGAATTGAAACATCTTAGTACCCTCAGGAAAAGAAATCAATAGAGATTGCGTCAGTAGCGGCGAGCGAAAGCGCAAGAGGGCAAACCCAGTGCTTGCACTGGGGGTTGTAGGACTGCAATGTGCAAGAGGTAAGTTTAGCAGAACATTCTGGAAAGTATAACCATAGAGGGTGATAGTCCCGTATGCGAAAAACAAACCTTAGCTAGCAGTATCCTGAGTAGGGCGGGACACGAGGAATCCTGTCTGAATCCGGGTCGACCACGATCCAACCCTAAATACTAATACCAGATCGATAGTGCACAAGTACCGTGAGGGAAAGGTGAAAAGAACTGAGGTGATCAGAGTGAAATAGAACCTGAAACCATTTGCTTACAATCATTCAGAGCCCTATGTAGCAATACAGGGTGATGGACTGCCTTTTGCATAATGAGCCTGCGAGTTGTGGTGTCTGGCAAGGTTAAGCAAACGCGAAGCCGTAGCGAAAGCGAGTCTGAATAGGGCGCTTAGTCAGATGCTGCAGACCCGAAACGAAGTGATCTATCCATGAGCAAGTTGAAGCTAGTGTAAGAACTAGTGGAGGACTGAACCCATAGGCGTTGAAAAGCCCCGGGATGACTTGTGGATAGGGGTGAAAGGCCAATCAAACTTCGTGATAGCTGGTTCTCTCCGAAATATATTTAGGTATAGCGTTGTGTCGTAATATAAGGGGGTAGAGCACTGAATGGGCTAGGGCATACACCAATGTACCAAACCCTATCAAACTCCGAATACCTTATATGTAATCACAGCAGTCAGGCGGCGAGTGATAAAATCCGTCGTCAAGAGGGAAACAACCCAGACTACCAGCTAAGGTCCCTAAATCTTACTTAAGTGGAAAACGATGTGAAGTTACTTAAACAACCAGGAGGTTGGCTTAGAAGCAGCCATCCTTTAAAGAAAGCGTAATAGCTCACTGGTCTAGTGATTTTGCGCGGAAAATATAACGGGGCTAAAGTAAGTACCGAAGCTGTAGACTTAGTTTACTAAGTGGTAGGAGAGCGTTCTATTTGCGTCGAAGGTATACCGGTAAGGAGTGCTGGAGCGAATAGAAGTGAGCATGCAGGCATGAGTAGCGATAATTAATGTGAGAATCATTAACGCCGTAAACCCAAGGTTTCCTACGCGATGCTCGTCATCGTAGGGTTAGTCGGGTCCTAAGTCGAGTCCGAAAGGGGTAGACGATGGCAAATTGGTTAATATTCCAATACCAACATTAGTGTGCGATGGAAGGACGCTTAGGGCTAAGGGGGCTAGCGGATGGAAGTGCTAGTCTAAGGTCGTAGGAGGTTGTACAGGCAAATCCGTATAACAATACTCCGAGAACTGAAAGGCTTTTTGAAGTCTTCGGATGGATAGAAGAACCCCTGATGCCGTCGAGCCAAGAAAAGTTTCTAAGTTTAGCTAATGTTGCCCGTACCGTAAACCGACACAGGTGGGTGGGATGAGTATTCTAAGGCGCGTGGAAGAACTCTCTTTAAGGAACTCTGCAAAATAGCACCGTATCTTCGGTATAAGGTGTGGTTAGCTTTGTATTAGGATTTACTCCGAAAGCAAGGAAACTTACAACAAAGAGTCCCTCCCGACTGTTTACCAAAAACACAGCACTCTGCTAACTCGTAAGAGGATGTATAGGGTGTGACGCCTGCCCGGTGCTCGAAGGTTAATTGATGGGGTTAGCATTAGCGAAGCTCTTGATCGAAGCCCGAGTAAACGGCGGCCGTAACTATAACGGTCCTAAGGTAGCGAAATTCCTTGTCGGTTAAATACCGACCTGCATGAATGGCGTAACGAGATGGGAGCTGTCTCAAAGAGGGATCCAGTGAAATTGTAGTGGAGGTGAAAATTCCTCCTACCCGCGGCAAGACGGAAAGACCCCGTGGACCTTTACTACAGCTTGACACTGCTACTTGGATAAGAATGTGCAGGATAGGTGGGAGGCTTTGAGTATATGACGCCAGTTGTATATGAGCCATTGTTGAGATACCACTCTTTCTTATTTGGGTAGCTAACCAGCTTGAGTTATCCTCAAGTGGGACAATGTCTGGTGGGTAGTTTGACTGGGGCGGTCGCCTCCCAAATAATAACGGAGGCTTACAAAGGTTGGCTCAGAACGGTTGGAAATCGTTCGTAGAGTATAAAGGTATAAGCCAGCTTAACTGCAAGACATACAAGTCAAGCAGAGACGAAAGTCGGTCTTAGTGATCCGGTGGTTCTGTGTGGAAGGGCCATCGCTCAAAGGATAAAAGGTACCCCGGGGATAACAGGCTGATCTCCCCCAAGAGCGCACATCGACGGGTAGCTTAGGCACCTCGATGTAGGCTCATCGCATCCTGGGGCTGGAGTAGGTGGAAAGGGTATGGCTGTTCGCCATTTAAAGCGGTACGCGAGCTGGGTTCAGAACGTCGTGAGACAGTTCGGTCCCTATCTGCCGTGGGCGTAAGAAGATTGAAGAGATTTGACCCTAGTACGAGAGGACCGGGTTGAACAAACCACTGGTGTAGCTGTTGTTCTGCCAAGAGCATCGCAGCGTAGCTAAGTTTGGAAAGGATAAACGCTGAAAGCATCTAAGCGTGAAGCCAACTCTAAGATGAATCTTCTCTAAGCTCTCTAGAAGACTACTAGTTTGATAGGCTGGGTGTGTAATGGATGAAAGTCCTTTAGCTGACCAGTACTAATAGAGCGTTTGGCTTATCTTTAATAAAGCATCACTTCCTTGTTAAGGTTTTTAAGAAGACTTTGAATATAGATAATATTTAGAGTTTAATAGAAATCTTTCAAGTAAAGTTTGTATTAGAACTTGCTCTTAACATTGTTTTTTAAGTATTTTATATAAAAACTTATCAAAGATAAAAGATAAGAAAAGAAGAAAGAGAATAAAGAAAAAAGTAAAGAAATAAAAGATTAAGTTTTATTTTTAAATTCAATCTTTCAAAGAATATTTAAATAACAATGTCCGTGATTATACAGATGTGGAAACGCCTTGCTCCATCCCGAACCAAGAAGCTAAGCACATCGTGGGTGATGATACTACGCCTTACTGGCAGGGGGAAAGTAGCTCATTGCGGACTTGTTAATTCTGCTTAACTTGCCTATAAAATTAATAATCAGTTTTTTTAGTTTGTAATTAAAAATTTATTTACATGTAAAATTGTATAAAATTTGGAAAGTAATACATGGAAAAATTTATTGAAAGATTGCTTGAAGAAGATATTAAATTTGAAAAAGATGTGAATAATGGTTTGAGTGATATAAATATATTTGATGCTTTGAATATTGAAACAAAAGAAAATTATCATTCTAAATTTATAGCTTATTTAATTGATATAAATAAGGATCATTATCAAAAAAATTTTGCAAAGGTTTTTATAGAAAAACTTGGTAAGAGTTTAGTAAATACGAAATTTGAAAATTTAAACATAGAAGATATAAAAAGCGTAGAAACAGAAGCCTGCATAAAAGATAATAGAAGGATAGACATTTTAATAATATTAAGTGATAAAAGATATATTATAATAGAAAATAAAATTTATGCAAAAGATCAAAAAAATCAATTGAAAGATTATATTAATTTTGTAAGAAAAAATATCAAAAATATAAAAGATTGTTATAAAAACATATTGACTATATATTTGCATCAAGATGAGTGTGCTAGTCCTAGTGATTATAGTTTGGGAAATTTTACAATAAAGACAAATTTGATTAAAGATAAAAATGAAAATAATGTTAGCTATTATTTGAAGATGGATTATATATGGATTAAGGAATGGATTGATGAGTGTATAAAAATATATGAAGAAAAATCAACCAAAGATCAAAAATTTATTCTTGATATACAAAACATTATTTTTACTCTAAATCAATACAAAAGTATTTTACAATGGTATATGACAGATGAGTATACTCAAAGAGATGATGTATTAGAATTTATTTTTCAAGACATTATAAAAATGCAAAATTTAAAAAATGCGATGATTTTATATAGATATAACAAAAACAAATCAGAGCTTAAAAATTTAAATGAAGAAAACTATAAGAAAGCTAAAGATATTATCCAGCATAAATGGAGCAACATCTGCGAATATATAATAGAAGAATTTTTTGATAGTTTTGAACACAAGGAAATTAAAATAGGTGATATAACTTTTATCGGCAATAAAATAGAAGAAAATCGTGTTAATCATGGTGTGTTTATATTTTATCCTATTGATTATAAGAATGAAAGCATATATCCATGTATATATATTTATTTTAAAAAAAAATACTATGATATTATTGGTTTGACATTTGAAATTTCAAATGATGATGAAGAAGATATAGAAAATGAAAAATATAAAGAATGTTTAAAATTATTTAAAGATGTAAAAGAAGAAAATGTTAGAAAATATCAAAATCACTATTATTGTGATAAATTAATAAACAATGAAAAATTAGAAGGAGAATACGCTTTTATTTATTGGTTGATTGAAAATCAAAATTCTAAAAAAGATTTTATTCAAATTTTAAATGATTTTTTTATTAAAAAACCTATACAGGAAGCATATAAAGGTATTAATGATATATTAAATTCTTAAAAAATTTTATATAAAAGTAAAATTTGATAAAATACAAAATATTTTTTATAAAGGTTAAAAATGCATTTCACTTTGCTAAATGAAAAAGATTTTTTCAACCCATACTACCGCAAAAAGCAAATCATGCAAAATGAATTTGATATATTTAACAAGGCTTTAATGCAATATCTAGAAAGACTTGAAAGATCACAAAGTGAAAATGAAGATTATCTTGTAGCTAATGCACTTAGTCCATTTTTAACCATGTTAAATTTCAAAACTCACATCAAAACCAAGCAAAAAGGCAAAAGTGAGATTGACTTATCCATCTCTAAAGATGAGTTTAGTAAAGACTTAGAAGTTCTTATTGAGGCTAAAAAGCCAAATTCAAAAGAATTTATCACTCATACAAAGGTAAATTCTAAAGCCTTACACGAGACTATTTTATATTATTTTAGAAATAGAGAGTATAGTTTTAGCTTAAAATTTATTATCATCACAGATTTTTATAAATTTTACATTTTTAAAATTAGTGAGTTTGAAGAGCTTTTTTATAAAAATCCAAGTTTTAAAAAACTTTTTGAAGAATTTTGTAATCCAAATTCACTTTTCAAAGGTAATACTGAAGAATTCTATAAAGAAGTAGCCAAACTCATAGAAAATTCCAAAGAAAACTTAAAAGGCTTTTTGATTGACTTGACGTTTTTAAAAGACAAACAAAAATCAAATTTTAAAAACCTAGCAAGTATTTATAAAACTTTTCATAGAGACTTTTTGCTAAGTGAGTTTAACCCCAACGATGCAAATTCACTCAACAATGCTTTTTACAAAGAGCTTTTATATATCTTAGGGCTTTGTGAGAGCAAACAAAACTCAAAACTCATCATCGCAAAAAGTGAAGAAAGCAAAGAAGAGCAAGGCACTTTCTACACCGCTATAAACTCTAAGCTTAAAGAAGAAAATTTTGAAACCATCTTAAAACTTTTGATCTTATGGCTTAATCGCATTTTGTTTTTAAAGCTTATAGAGTCAAATTTGGTGCGTTTTAATGATGATAAAAATTTGAAATTTTTAAATTTCAAAAAAATCCCTGATTTTGACAAGCTTAGCGAACTTTTCTTTGAAGTTTTAGCCAAAGAAAAAAGCACGCGAAAGAAAAGCGAATTTGCTTATCTACCTTATCTAAATTCTTCTTTGTTTGAAAAACAAAGCATAGAAAACACACTTGAAATTTCAAGCTTAAGCAATGACTTAAAGCTTTTTTACTATAAAAACACCGTGCTAAAAGATGATAAATGCAAGGCTAAAAAAGGACAAGTGGGGCTTTTAGAATACTTGTTTGAATTTTTGGATAGTTTTGATTTTGGTAGCGATGATGAGCAAAGCGAAATTTTAAGCCAAAAAGAACTCATAAGTTCAAGTGTTTTAGGAAATGTGTTTGAAAAACTCAATGGCTACAAAGAAGGAAGCTTTTACACGCCAAGCTTTATCACTTCTTATATGTGCAAAGAAAGCATCACAAAAGTTGTGCTTGATAAATTCAACGCTCAATTTGATCTTGATGCTAAAGATATAAGCGAACTAAGAAAGTCTTTAAGAAAAGAAGATAAAAAAGCACAAAAAGAGCTTTTAAACTCTATAAAAATTTGCGATCCTGCGGTGGGAAGTGGGCATTTTTTGGTTTCTGCTTTAAATGTTATGTTAAGCATTTATGATGAGCTAAATCTTTTTGATGAAGAATTTTACCTAGAAGTGCAAAACGATGAAATTCTCATCACGGGTAGAAAAGGCGAGTTTATAGAGTATAAACGCCCAAAAACACCTAAAGATAAAGCCCATCTTATCCAACAAGAACTTTTTCACACTAAAAAAGACATCATAGAAAACAACCTTTTTGGAGTCGATATTAACCCCAACTCATGCGAGATCACCAAGCTAAGGCTTTGGATAGAGCTTTTAAAACATAGCTTTTATCAAAGCTTTGATGATGAGAATTATCACGATCTTAGAACCCTGCCAAACATCGATATAAACATAAAATGCGGAAATTCTTTGGTATCTTACTTTGAAACAGGCAAAAGTCTAAGCCACTACCCTAACATCAAAGAACGCATTAACAAATACAAACGCATAGTAAAAGACTATAAAGAAGGCTTTTACACAGATAAAAGCCGCATCAACCAAGAGATAAAAAATCTCAAAATTTCTTTTAAAAATTTCTGCTTTGCAGATAAATTTAAAAAAGAAATGAAAGGCTTTAACGATAAATGTGAAAAATACTCTAAAAAATACGGAAATTTCTTAGCCGTAGATGATGAAAATTTGAAATTCTTTGTTAGTGCGAATTTGACTCTTTTTGACTTTGATGAAAAAGAAGCCACAAAAGAATTTGCAAATCTTAAAAAAGAATACGACAATATCTTTAACCTAGAAAGCAATCATCCTTTTGAATGGCGTTTTGAATTCCCTGAAATTTTGGACGATGATGGAAATTTCAAAGGCTTTGATCTCATCATCGGCAATCCACCTTATATAAAAGAAGCCGAAAATAAAGAACTTTTTGCTAATACAAAAAAGCTAAGAACTTATCAAGGGAAAATGGATATTTGGTATCATTTCGTAGGGCGTGGATTTGATATACTTAAGAATAATGGATATTTAGCATTTATCGCTACAAATAATTGGGTTACAAATTCAGGAGCTAAAAAACTACGCAATATAGTTTTAGAAGAATCCCAAATTTTAAGCCTTGTTGATTTTAGTTCTTTTATGGTGTTTGATTCTGCAAGTATACAAACGATGATAATGCAATTTCAAAAAATAAAACCGCCTAAAAATTATGAATTTCATTTTTCTAAAATCACAACCCAAACTCCAATTTATGAAGATGTTATAAATCTTTTAAAAAATGAAAAAACCCAAAACAATGAAATTCTAAAGATAAATTTAACTCCAAAAAAATTCATAGATAAAACTTTAAATTTTACAAAAAGTGATTATGAAGAACTTTTCAATAAAATTCAAAAATATGGGAAATTTTATCTTGAAGAAAAAGAAGTAGCAAATGGAATACATCCACATTATGATTTTATAAATAATAGAATTAATAGTAATCATAATTTTGCTTTTAAAATAGAGCAGGGTATTTTTGGTTTGAGCGAAGAGGAAAAAGAGAAACTAAAATTAACAAAATTAGAAAATAATCTTGTAAAACCTTATTATGATACTCAAAATTTTTTAAAGTTCTTTTTTAAAAAAAATAATCATCAATGGCTTATTTATACAAATTCATCTTTTAAAAATCCAAATTCTATGGATGATTATCCGAATTTAAAAAAACATTTAGATAAATTTCAAAATGTTATCACTTCTGATAATAAACCTTATGGTTTGCACCGAGCAAGAGATGAAAAATTTTTTACAGGAAGTCCTAGAATAGTAGCACTTAGAAAATGCGTAGGTGAGCCTAAATTTAGCTATGTTGATTTTGATTGTTATGTGTCAGCAACTTTTTATGTGATTAAAACTCAAAGAATTAATGTTAAATATTTAACTGCTATTTTAAATTCAAAGCTTATAGCATTTTGGTTGAAACATAAAGGAAAAATGCAAGGCAATAATTATCAAATTGACAAAGAGCCTTTACTAAATATCCCTATAGTAACTATAAATTCCAAAAATCAAAAAATAGCTGATGAGCTTATAAATTTAGTCGATGAAATTTTAAAAGCTAAAGAACAAGACAAAAACGCAAACACCCAAGAGTTAGAAAATAAAATCAATTCCATCGTTTATAAATTCTATAACTTAACCGAAGAAGAAATAAAAATCATAGAAGGGAAATAATGGAAGAAAAAATAAAACAAGCTATAGAAAATATAGCTAAAAATTTAGAAGTACATAAGGAATATATAAGATTTGATAATACGGAACAAATTTATATCATAGAAGATTATTTAAATAATAAAATTATTGAAATTAAAAAAAACATAAAATTTGATAATCTGATAGATTATCCTTTAAAATTTTCTTATTGTAATTTTTTAGAAACTGTAATTGGGTGGAATAAAACCTTCAAAGAAAAAATTATTTTTAAAGAAGTAGTATTTTGCAAAGTGGTAAATTTCTCATTCAGTATATTTGATAAGAATATTAACTTTTCAAATGTTAAATTTGAAGATAAGCTTTATTTTGACAAATGTCAATTTAAAGAAAAATTTGAATTTTTTGGAATCAATAATTTAAAAGCAGAATTTAATAATAGTTTTTTTGAAAAGGAAGTATATTTTGGCAAAGAAATTAATGATAAAAATATAGAAAAATCGAATAGTTTTGGAAGTTGTAGTTTTGAATATGCTAATTTTTCAAATTGTTATTTTAAAAATGAGGTTTATTTTAAAAATAATGATTTTAAGCAAGTGATTTTTAGAAATTCCAAATTTAATGATAATGTCTATTTTAATAATGCTCACTTTAAAGATTATGTTGATTTTCACGAGTGTGAATTTGAAAAAACTGCTAGTTTTTATGGAGTGAGATTTGAAAAAGCTCCAAATTTCAGTGCTTGTTATTTTAAAGAACCAAAAGCTGTAAATTTAATCAATGTCGATATAGATAAGCTAGATTTTAGATCAGCTGAAGACTATATACAAGATAATTATCAAGATGGAAATTATAAAAACGCAATTAAAAATAATGAAAAAATACAAAAAGATGAAAAAGAGCTTTATAGGATTGAAAATGAGCATAAATTAAGATATGCTAAAAATTTAAAAGATTCTTTTAGGGTTATAAAAGATGTTTTGATAAATCAAAATAATACTTTAGAAGCTCAAGAATGGCATAAATTAGAACTTTATGCGAAAGAGAAAGAATTGGAAATTCAATTAAGTAAAAATAAAAATGACAATTTAAAAAAAGAATCTAAAAATCAAGTATATAATCCTAAGGATTATGAAAAATTTAATTATTCAAAAATTATACCTCTTATAATATTTTTATTAAAAATAATTGGACATTTATCTGTAAATATATTAATATTTGTTGAGTTAGTTTTGGTCGCTCCATTTTTTACAATAATGTTTTATTGTGTTTATGTTGTATTTTTTATATATAAAATTTTGACATTTATTCTAAAATCATTTTATCCTTTAGATATAAATAAATTTATAATCTTTTGGAGGATAAAATTTAATAAAATTAAAAGAAAATTGATAGTTTCCGGAAGAAAGATGCTAGATTTTACTTTGTGGTCCGATTGTGTTTTGTTACAAGTTTATAGGAATACTAGCAATCACCATACAAATTTCTTAAAAATTTTAAATTTTACAATTTTAATGATTTCATTGTATGCTTTTATGGGTTTTGTATTTTCAAAAACCATAAATTTTATATTATCCTTTAATTCAGTATCGATAATTATAGCAAGCTATATTATTTTGCTTGTATTTGCTTTAATGCTTGTTAATGTTAAAAAACAATTGTATCAATATGGCGTTATTTTGATTTTTATGCTTTGTGGTGCTTTTACAATATCTATGATATTGTTTTTATCATCAGAGTATATTTCAATTTTTTGCTTTTTGATTTATTTTTTAGGCGTATTGATTTTTTATCTTTTTTTTATTTGTAAAATTAAATTATTTATTTTTCTTGTGAGATTTTTTGCTTATATGATTTTTATTGCAACGATTATAACAAAACCACAATTTATAAATCCTTTTACAGGTGTATTTTCATCAGATAAGCTTTATGAAAGTCAATTTGAAAAAAGTTTAAATGATTTAAATGCGAGTGCTATTGTAAATCTAGCAAGCATATTGCAAAATGATTTTAATCTCCATTTAAAAGATCAAAATATTTCTTTTACAGAGTTAAATTCAGCTAAAGCTTTGATAATAGCAAATAAAGAAAATCTTTTAAAATTAAACGATGCGAATTTAAATATAACCAAGGAAGTTTTAGGAGAAAAATATACAGAACTTTTAAAGATTATAAATCAAGACAAGATTACAGAAAATACCATAAAATCCACTAGTGTTTTATATAGCATTATACTTTTGCTTTGTATATTCTCACTCCAAAAAACCGCACGAAAAAATTCCATAGTGCCAAGCTAAGCCTTAAAGCTTAGCTTGAAATTTTATCATCAGTCCTTTAAGTAGTATTCTATAGTAGAAACCACTCTTATGGTTTTGATATAAGGGGTGTTTTTATCTCTGTTGCTGATGCTAAATTGTCCTTGAGAAGCCTTTTTTATCTTGCCTAGATGGCTGTTTGAATCTTGTGCGAATTTTATCGCTGCATTTCTAGCATTGAGTGTTGCTTCTTCTATCATTTGAGGTTTTATCTCATTTAGCTTGGTGTAAAGGTATTCTATGTCATAATTATCGATTTTCGTTACTATGCCAAATTTTGCAAGACTTGAAATGTTTTCTAGTATGCTTTTTCCAAGCTTTACATTTTGAGTATAGATGAGTAAATTCGCAGTGCCTATGTATCGGTATGTAGCTTGAGTGTCGTTGCCATAAGGATCGCTTAAACGATCTATGATGTTTGGCGAGTTGTAGCTGATCTCATCTTCTTTTACGCCTTGTTCTTTTAAAAATTTGATGATATTTTCTTTATCTTGCTCTAGTTCTTCGTATAAATTTGTAAGATTGTTATTTGATCTTGTGAATTTTATAGGAAGTATCAAAGTATCCGCTTCGACTTCTTTTTGACTTAAACCCTTTACACTTACACTTCTTTCAAGTGTTTTAAAATCACTTAAAGCCTTGTTAAATCCAAAAGCTAGAATCAAACTTGCCAAAACTATGGCTAAAGCCATAAAGATATTATTTGTTTTCATTTTTTCTCCTTTATTTTGATTAGAAAATATATCATATTTGCAACCAATACGCAAGCACACATTACAAAAGCAAGGATTATCGGCGTATTTGCGTTAATAGCCCCAACCACAAAAGAAATAAGCCCTGCAAAACCAAATTGCACCGTTCCAAGCACCGCAGAAGCAGTTCCGCTATGTTCTTTAAACCTTGCCATAGCCAAAGTCGTGGTATTGGGTGCGATGAAACCAAGCATAGCGATACTTGTAAAAATACTAAGTTCAAAAAGCAAGAAATTTGGGTGAAAAAAGGCATTTGCAAGTAAAATCACAGTCGATATAAACATTATCATCAAAGCTTTTGCCAAAATTTTTTCGCTTTCGTATTTTAAAACCAATCTCACATTGATATTTGCACAGATGACAAAACCTAAAGCATTTGCCCCAAAAAGCAAGGCAAATTTTTGCTCACTTAAGCTAAAAAACTGCGTAAAAACAAAGCTTGATCCTGTGATATAAGCAAACATCGCCGCCAAAGCAAAAGAAGCACATAGTATATAAACTAAAAAGCGTTTATCGCTTAAAACAAATTTGTAGCTTTTCATCGCTTCATGATGGGAAAATTTTTTGTTTTTAAGATGAGATGCGGACTCTTTTAAACCAAAAAGTATCATCAAAAAAAGTAAAATTCCTAAAGCAAACAAAGTCGCAAAAATACTATGCCATGAAAAATACTCTAGCAAAATTCCCCCAAAAGTTGGCGAAAGCATAGGAGCAAGAGAACTAAAAACCATCATCAAAGCAAAAATCCCTGCAGCTTCTTTGATCTCAAACAAGTCATTGACAATAGCCCTTGCGATAACCACACCTGCACAACCCCCAAGTGCTTCAAAAAATCTCAAAGCGATAAAAGCATAAATATCATCGATAATCACACAAAACAAACTCGAAACGATGAAGAAAAATATCCCCACCAAAGCTGGAATTTTACGCCCAAAAATATCACTTAAAGGCCCATATATAAGCTGTCCTAAAGCAAAAGCGATAAAAAAACTTGCGATACTAAGTTGGGTTAAAAAAGAATTAGTTTGAAAACTTTGCTCCACATGAGAAAGTGCAGGCAAATACATATCTGTAGAAAGTGGTGCTATGCTTGACATCAAAGCAAGGATAACGATGAGTTTAAATTTAGCAAAGCCGTGAATTTTGGTGTGTTTTTGCATTTGTAATCCTAATTATTCTAAAAGAATGATTTTAACGAGTCAATCTTAGAATAATCTTTGTTTTTCTATGTTAAATTTAGAGAAAAATTCTAAGGAAATTTTTTATGCAAACTTTAAACCAAAATGAACAAATCAAATGCCCAAGTTGTGGAAGTTTTATCGATATCAGTACTGCTTTATATGCTCAAATTTTAGATAAAGCTAAACAAGAAATGCTAAAACAAAAAAAAGAATTTGATGATGAGGTAAATGCCAAAAGAGCTGAATATACCAAAGCTTTAAATGATTTAAAAACTCAAAAGATAGAACAAGAAAAACTCATAAACGAGCAAGTAAGCCAAAAGCTTCTTTTAGAAAAGCAAAAATTTGAACAAGAACTTCTCACGCAAAAGCAAAATTTCCAAAAAGAATTCAGCGAGAAATTTAACAAAGAGCATGAAAATGAAATGAAAATCATGCAAGAAGAACTCGAGAAAAAAAGCAAAGAGCTTAGCGAGTTTTTAAGCATAAAGGCTGAAAATGAAAGGCTAAAAAGAGAGCAAAAAGAAAATGAAGAAAGATTGAAATTTCAAGCCAAAGAAGAGGCTTTTAAAGAATTTAAAGAACAAGAAAGCAAAAATTTGGAATTTGAAAGAGAAAAAATGCGTCTTGAATTTCAAAAAAGCACTCAAGAGCAAGATCTTAAATACAAAGAACTAGAAACGAATTTTAAAAGTGTAGCCCAAAAGTTAGAAGACGCACAACGCAGGATAGAGCAAGGCTCACAGCAACTCCAAGGCGAAGCAGCCGAACTACTCATAGAAGAATACATACAAAGTGAGTATTTAAGCGATGAAGTAAAAGAAGTGCCAAAAGGCGTAAATGGAGCTGATTGTCTGCATATAGTAAAGGATAATTTTGGAAATATTTGTGGAAGTATTTTGTATGAGAGCAAACGCACTAAAGAATTTAATAAAGAATGGCTTGATAAACTTAAACTAGATAGTATAGCCGCAAAAAGTGATATAGCAGTTTTGATCACAAAAACTATGCCAAAAGATAAAGAAAAAACGCATTTTAAAGAAGGAATTTTGATTTGTACTTTTAATGAATTCAAAGGTGTTTTAGCAGTGCTTAGAGAAAGCATTATAAACGCTTATAAACTCAAAAATGCCCTGCAAAACAAAGATGAAAAAAATCACATTTTATACGAATACTTAAATTCTAAGGAATTTAACACGCAAATCACTTTTATACTCAAAACTTACCAAAATATGAAAGAAGAGTTAGAAGCTGAAAAAAGGGCTTTGCAAAATATATGGAAAAAAAGAGAAAGAGCTATAGAAAATCTAAGTTTTAATTCCACTGCCATAGTGAGTTCTTTAAATGCGATATTTAGCGACTTACAAGGTGGAAATTTGATAGGTGAAGAAGGGATTAAAAGTCTTGAAAATTTAGCCAAAGATGAGGATTAATTTTGGGCTTAGCCCAAAATTAATCATTCTCCTGGGAAGTGATTTGGATTTTTCCAAGGTCCGTATTTTACTTTTATGTATTCTTTAGGGTCTAAATTTTGTTGTGGTGAAGCAAAATACTCAGGTTTTAATGATGGGGATTTGCTATAAGCTGTATCAAGTCCTGCACGATTTTCTGTAGTGGTTATAGGCATTCTTACAAAACCTGTATTGACATAAGCTGCTATATCCAGTGCATCTTCATCGCTTAATATAGGATTATCTGCACTCGCACCAAAAGGCATGGCTGATTTTAAAAATCTTGCTAAAAATGGTATCATAGCCATGTGTCCACCATCAGGATAGATAAGTAAAGATGGATATAAATGTCCGCTACCTTGTTCGTAATTATCATTTTTTACCCCAAGTCCTCTTTCGCCATGACAAGAAACGCAATTTTCTTCAAAGAGCTTTTTCCCACGCACAGGGTCAGCTGGGCGATTTGGAAAATTCATCTTAGCAAAAAAATCTCCTTCAAGCTTTACGCCGTCTTTGATACCATAAGCTTCTTTTAGCCATTTAAAATAAGCTAAAATTGCTTTCATTTCTTTAGAATCATTAGGAAATCTATGAGAGTCAGTTCCGCCCATTCCGCGAATTCTATCTTCAACAGAGATGATTTTCATCGTTTCTATGTCAAGTCTTGGATAATTGTTTAGGATATTTAAAAATGGAATAACATATTTTTTTGTCCCTGGCAAACCATTGCCGTCATTGTCCATGTGACAGGAAATACAATTTACTTCGTTGCTTGTCTTTTTTAGCTTGCTATAGGGTCCTAGAGTACTTTCTGTCTTGCTTAAAAGCTCTATGCCATAACGGATTAAATCCCCTTGCTTGCCTTTTGGAACATCATTGATGCTTAAATTTTTATTTGGCCATTCTTGCACAGGTCTTTTGGAAAGTTCCTTAAAATACTCTACTCCTTCCTTGTCGCTTAATTCTTCTCCTACTTTGTAATCACTCACGCTTTTAGCACTAAGACTCAAACTAAGACATAAGCCAAGCAATAAAATGTTTTTTTTCATGATTTTCCTCCTTTTTTGTAAGGGGTATTTTAAAAAAGAACATGTAACTATCCTAAATAATTTTAGCAAAAATCCCAAATAATAGGCTTTTAAAGCATATAAAAACAACTTTTTATCTTTCCTAATCTAAAGCGTAAAATATCCCAAATATCCCAAAATGTCTGTTTTATCCCAAAAAAACTGATTAAATGCTGTTTAAAAGGCGGATAAATACGAGCTTTGATTTTAAATTTTATATCCCAAAAGTGTTTTTTACTCTCTAGGATAGTTACATTTTTGCTTAAAATATTCTTATATTTTTTAACCTTGTAACTATCTCTATAAAACACTATATAATCATACTTTAACCACTTTTTATATAAAAATAGTATGTAACTATCTATAGCTTTAAGGTTTGGAGGATAGTTACATAGAAAACTTAAACATTTAGTTGGTTTTTATAATCTTATAATAGACTAAGATTACTTCAATTTATTTAAAAATTATTTTTATTTTTGATTTTATTTTTTAACTTTGATGATAACTTTTGCCAATTATAATGTTTTTTAAAAGATAAATATAAAGAGTGATTAACTTTTATAGAAATATATAGCTATATTTAGTTTTAGGTTTGTAAATATAGCTACATTATTTTTTAAATTAAATTATGATATATAGGTATTGCATCTATTTTTTAATTTTATAAGTTTTTTAAGCCCCAAGGGATTATTTTTTTTGAAATCATCGCTATTTAAGTAACAATCATACCTTTCCAAGATATCTTTTAACATATGTGCAAAATGCTCCATTATAATACCTTCATCTATCCTATTATTTTCAATAAAAGTTTGAAGTGTTTCAAAATAATTCATCATCATTATAATTGATCTTTTTAATTCTGGTTTTTCTTTAATTTCTTTTAATATTTCTTCATCTCCTTTTTTTTCTTTTATATTTTGTTGCTCTCTTGTATAATCTCTTGCCTCTATAAAATGTTTTTCATCCCATTTAGATAATAACTGCATTGTTAAATTAAATTTATCCGCTCTTGTTTTTTCAAAAATAGAATAAGCATTTAGCACCAATGAGATTGACACCGCATAGGCAGAAATGGCAGATGCAATAATTTTAACTTCTAAATTAAAATATAAACATAAACATACGATTGCAAAAAGCCCGATCATCCACAGAATAAAATATTTATTTTTTAATATTTTCATTAAAGCCCCTTTAATATATAATTAAATTTCATTAGAATCATATATTAAATTTTTAATTTAGTCAAATTTAAAATTACCTTGCAAAGTTAAAGCTTTATTCTTTGACTTTAATTTCTAATACAAAATTAAGTATATTTTTATTTATAAATTTATAATTTTAACTTAAAAAATTAACCTTTTAAAACAAAAGCTTTTAATTGCCTTTTGTAATTTTTTGTTAAATTTCTTTGAAATTAAAATCAAAGGATTTAACATGCAAATGCAAGAAGTGATTGAAAAGTTAAAAGATATATTAGCCAGTGAAGGTAAGTGTAATTTAAAAACAAAAGATATAGCCAAAGAACTAGGAATTCATCCTGATACTTTTAATTCCATGAAATTTAGAAACTCTATTCCATATCCACAAATCCTAAACTTTTTAAATCAAAGAAATATAAGCATTAATTATTTCTTCTATGGAAGTTCCCCAAAAGATCAATTAGAATGTGAAAACAAGTATAAAATTTTAAAGCTTTATAAAACAAATGCAAGTTTAGGCGGAGGTGGTATAAATGATTTGATTGATAGCTCTGATTTAATCATCGACGAAAAGGTTTTAAACTTTTTTGGAAGTAAAGAATGTGAGTTTATTACTTGTTACGGAGAGAGTATGGAACCAATAATAAAAGATGGTTCAATTTGTGTAATAGATAGAAATAAAACTTTTAAGAATAAAAGCATTTGTGTGATTAATACTAGAGATGGACTTTTTATAAAACAAGTTTTAAAACAAGATGATGGAGTGATTTTACACTCTTTAAATCCTTTATATGAAGATATATTTTATAAAAATGGAGATTTTTTGCTAATTGGTGTGGTAATTGGAGAACTTTCAAGACTATGACAGCACACAATAAGCTAAGCCAAGCTAATCTTGTCTCATCAATACAAAAGGATATAAGATGAGTAAAGTAATAGTAGATATCAAAAAAGGTTTTAGCAAGACTTTTATAAACGCAATTTGCAACCATAACAATGAACTTGTTTTAGAATATCTTAAAAATGGTATGAGTGCAACTAAAGAATGCATGGGCGAAGAACCTATGTTTTATGCAATAACTCATAATAATTTTGGAGCGATTTTGCTTTTATTAAAATACGGTGCTATTTTAGATAAAGAGTATCTAGAAGAAAGCAATAAAGATTTTAGCAAAGAAGCTCTAAAGTTTTTAAGCTCTTTACTAAAATAAAAGAGAGTATTTTTACTCTCTTAGCTTTTAAAAATTCATAATCAAAAGCTCTTTACTTTCTTTTCTTTTTAAAACATTATTATTTAAAGAATACCTTACTTTCAACTCCTTAAAATTAAAATCTTTATAAAGCTCTCTTATAAGCTCACAATCATTATAAGAAAGCATAAATTTACCTTTGATATTTTTAAGCAAATTACATAAAAGTTCATGTTCTTTTAGCCCAAAACCTCCTGTGTTTTTATAATAATTCTCAGTTCCTACATAAGGTGGATCTAAATAAAATAAAGCTTCATTGTAATCATATTCTTTTAAAATATATTCAAAGCTTTTATTTTCAATACTGGCATTTTTAAGTCTTTTTGTATGTAAGCTAAAATCCCTACATAATCTCTTTGGTGCTCTTTGTTTACTCATAGCAAATTGTCCCATACTTGATCCAAAAGAAGTACTGATAAGATAAAAATAAAAAGCAGCCCTTTCTAAGTCATTTCTTGGCTTAATTTCTTTATTTTTAAGCATATGAAAGATTTTTCTACTTATTATCATAGAATTAAGCACATTTGCTAGACTTTGGGGTTTATTTCTTATACAAAGATGTAAATTAATAAGCTCGTCGTTAATGTCGTTAATGACTTCTATTTTTGAAGCACTTTTTTGATAAAAAACACTTAAAGCTCCTCCAAAGACTTCAATATAGCTTTTATGCTCAGGCATTAAAGCAATGATTTCTTTAGCTAAATAGTTTTTACCACCCACCCAAGCAAATGGAGCTTTTAGTGTAGTTCTTGTAGGTTTAGTAAGTGTGCTAGTTTTTAGAAATTTGTCTGTATTATTTTTCATACAAACTCCTTTCAAAATAAAATTTAAAAAGCTAGTCTTTAAAAATAAAGCTATAATGCTTTTGCTAGTTTTTAGAAAAAGGAAGGCTTTAGTCTTCCTTGCCATCACTTCTTAACAATTTTTACAATAAAATCCTTAGTATCTTTATAAATCACACTTCTTATACTTGGGTGCAAGACTTTGTTATTATCTATGGGTAAAAAAGCTCTTTGAGGAATTTTTCTTTTTCTGTTTCCCCATTGATGAACATAACCATATTTAAAGCCATTTTTAGTCTGTATATTATTAAAGACTTCTACTCCGCTTTTGGTAGGTTCACTTTGCCAATTTAAAGCATTACTTAAATCCCCATCTCTTTTTAAAATTCCTTTATTCTTACCATCTTTTATCTTTTGTTTTATGGTAGCTGGTTTTAAGCTTTGCCATTTTCCATTAAAAATACTGCGTTCGTTTTTAAAAGAGTCTATAATGCTATTTCTTATACTCTCTCCAGCACCCGCCATAATGCTTTGCCCGTGTTTATCCATATCTATTAATTTATCACAAGCTTTAAAAAAGTTTTCAAGCCCTTTTATTTCTATATATTCACTCATATTTTATCCATAAATTGTAGTGTTAATTTTGTTTTGTTCTTGCTTTCTTAAAGCGTCAAATACACTTTTTTGTATAGTATTTGCAAATTCTTGCATATTAAAATTGCCATCTTTAGTCGCTATGTTAAAAGTACCATTAACACTTATATTGATATTGCCATTATTAAAGCTTGGAGCATGATTTATACTTTTTGTCTCAGCTAATTCATCTTTATAAGTGTTTGTAGTAAAGACTTTTTCTTTGTTTTGTTCACTTTGGCTTATCTTAACTTCTTCATCATCTCCAAGCCCTACAAAATCAAGAGCATCTTTTATAAAGCCACTTATAGATGAGATCATATCTCCTACCCAAGAAAGCTTAGAAGCAAACCAATCAAATAAAGAACCAAAAATACTATAAAAGAAATCGCCAACACCTTGCCAAATAGAATTTAAAAACTCAGCTAATGGAGAAGCAACACTCATAATAATATCTTTAAAACTTGTAAATACAAGGGCACATTTATCAAATACTGCTTTAATGACATTGTATATAGGCTCCCAAACAGGTTTAAGCCATTCTATAAAAGATTTAAACCAAGACTTAACCTTATCCCAATTTGCAATAATAAGCCCAGCCACTATTGCAATGCCCCCTAAAATAAGACCAATGGGATTACTCATCATAGCCATGCCTAACACTCTAATACCAATAGCTACGGCTTTAAAAACTTTATTAAGCCCACCTAAAACAAAAGATAAGGCTTTAAGGGAGGTTGTGTAAATAGTAGTTGTGACGGTTTTTGCTTTTAAAGTAATATTAGATAATATACAAGAATTACGAAAAGCTAAAAGATGTATTCTTGTTTTAATCAAAGCACTTTTAAGTAAAATGGTGCAATCTTTAAGATAGTTTTTAGCAATAGCATAAGCTAAGACTGCAGGTTTGGCGAGCAAAAAAACTGTTGTAGCTGTAGCTACGATGGTACTAAGCACTGGAAATTTTGAAAGTAAGGTATCTACTATATCAATTACAAAGCTAAATCCTGAAGCGACTAATTTAACCACAGGGAGTAAAGCATCTGAAAATTTAATCGCCAAAGCACTTATATTATTTCCTAAAATTTTTAATATAGAAGCTGTAGTCTCACACTTATTAATAAGCTCTTTATCCATTGAACCTTTCTTCTCTTCTGAATTTGTCATCTTTAAAAGCTCTTGATAACGATCATAACCATTAACTAAAGTTGCCATAGCTCTAATCGTGCCACTATCATTGCCAAAAATATTAGTAATAACACCTATTTGAGACTCTTTATCAAGCGTTTTTATTCGTGAAAGTAAAATATTGATTGCTTCTTGCGAATTTCGATTTAAAGCTTTTTTCATAAACTCCCCGCTAAGACCTAATTGTGAAAAAGCTTCTTCTGCCTTAGCTCCTAAAGTATCAGCAGTTGAAAGTTTAGTAAACATGCTAGAAATAGCAGTCCCTGCAACTTCAGCTGGGATCTTTACTTCATCAAGCGTAGCAGCAAGAGCTGCCATGTTTTCTCTTTGAAGTCCTATAAGATTTCCCATTCCTCCAATTCTGCTCACAATATTTACTATATTTTTGGCATCACTTGAACCTTTATCAGCTAAATAGTTAATGCTATCACCCAAATCTTTAATGCCTTTAACATCGGTTTGAAGGTTTGCCATAAGACCGCCTATGGCTTCTC
This sequence comes from Campylobacter sp. CFSAN093238, assembly GCF_012898015.1. Lineage (NCBI taxonomy): Bacteria > Pseudomonadati > Campylobacterota > Epsilonproteobacteria > Campylobacterales > Campylobacteraceae > Campylobacter > Campylobacter sp. CFSAN093238. The sequence goes on from NZ_CP040611.1 coordinate 60,582, forward strand.
CTGCTTCATTGGCACTCATTTCAAAAGCAACACCCATAGCAGTAGCAGTTTTACCAAATTCCAAAGCTTCTTTAGAGCCAAGACCAAGTTTTCCACCCTCTGCCACTATATTTGCAATTTCTTCTGCTGTCATAGGAAGTTTTTTGGATAAATCTAAAATATCTTGTTTTAAGCCTTCTAGTGTATGACCTTCACTAAGATCTGTTACTTTTTTTACATCAGCCATAGCACTTTCAAAATCAATACCAACTTTTATACTTTTCCCTACAATACCACCACTTATTATATTTCCTAGAGAAAAAAGCTCATCTTGCAAACCTTTTCTTTGAGCTTTTAATTCCGCTCTTAAATTGGCATTGAGTTTAAGAGTGTTTAATTCTTTTTGCAATCCACTAATGCCGAGTTTAGTTTTTGCTGCTATTTTTTCTAAATTGCTAAAATCTTTAACTACCTTGCCAACGGCACTTGCGTTTTTAATCGCTAGTCCTAAAATAACACCAATTCCAATACTTCCAGCATTTTCCATATTCAACCCTTTTTAAGCGATTGTATTTTAAAATCTTTACTATGAAAGTTTTAAAATTTATTAACGATGATATAATTTCACATATTGCCTTATTATTAACAACGCTCATACCTGCTTTTTACATAAGCTATCAAAGTGCAAGTGATGGTTTTTTTAATATAATGACTATTTTTATTTTTTCTTATTTTGCAAGCATTATCATAACTGCTATTTTAGTGATGATTATGCCACCCATTGCTTTATTGCTTATTTTACCCACTTGGCTAATTGTAATAAGTTTAGATTTTATTCTTTTTGCTATTTTAAAAATTTATTTTTTGAAAAATAAAACAATCAAAAACTCTTAGCCTTTAAAAATTCTTTTGAAATTTCCAAAGCTTCTTCAAACTCATCTAAGCTTAAATCTAAAACTTCATTTAATCCCCAATGCAAAGTATGACTTATAAGAGCTATAGCCTCTAAGCTATAACTCCTGCTTCTACCAAAAAATCTTTAAGAGCGTCCTGTAAAGCTTTAAAATCTTTAAGATTCAAATCTTCAATTTCACTTTCTTGCTTATTGGTAAGTGCAGCTATCATACAAATAGTTTGCTCCATTTCTTTTTCACTTTTATTAGTGGCGTTTTTTAATACACGCACATTTGGCTCTCTCATTTTTAATTCTTCGCCATTTTCAAGTTTGATTATTTTTTCTTTCATTTTTCTTTCCTTTTTATCCTTCTTTATGGCGGAAGTAATTCCGCCTGAGAAGCAACTAAAGGCTTCCCCACCCATTGCTACGCAATGCCCAAAAAGCCAAACTTTAATCCTAAAATCCCAGTATTGTTAATTAAACTCCGATTAATCAGTGTTTAAAGGGTTAAATTGCTCCTTACATCACTCATCATATCCACCCCATTTATCATTAAAATAGTGTTTTTATGATCGTAGGTAATGATTGGAATGTTATTTCTTCTTTGCATGTAAAAATGAACCGCCATTTTAATTTCAGCTTCTATTTCTTTGCCACTTTCATGGTCACTTTCGCTTATACTTATAAACTCTCCTAAAAACTCAGCATTAATACCATAGTTTTTACCGCCTTTGTGAACACTTTCTCTAAAAAGCAAAGGAGCTTTAATCTCGCTAAAAGTAGTATGAAAGAAAGCCGCATAAAGCACTGGATCAACAACGGCTAATTTAAAGCTAATTTCTAAAGGCTTTAAAACCCCGCTACTATAATTTGCTCCTAAAACTCCTTTGGTTTCAATCATCTCTTGTTCTATGTCAGGCAATTTTAAATTTCTAACTACCCCAAGATAACCTTGTCCATCTATATAAATATTACCTTCCTGTATAACTTCGCCAATTATTCTTTTCATTTTTATTTTCTCCTTGTAAAAATTTATTAACTATCCGCACTAATAGTTTTAATCAAATCACTCGCCCATTCATCAGAGTAGATGAACTCTAAAGTGATTTGTTTAACGATTGGATTATTCATCATTTTTATATTTAGATAAAACTTACCAGCACTCACATTGGCATCTGTGTTTCTTTCTTCATCCCAGCTTACCTCATAGCCAATTAAAACCTTAGCTCCTTTTAAATCTCTTAGCAATTCTTCAATGCTGATTTTTATAAAATATAATTCACTTGCTTTTTTATCAATAGCCTTAAAAGCTGCTTTTTGTCCTGCTAGAGCTATGCGATCAAAGGTTCTTACACGAGCTAAATCTTGCCAAATCGTATCTTCATGGCTAGTTTCCCCACCCCAAGAGCGATAACCTTCACTTAAAATACAAGTTGAAATATGAGCGTTTCTTAGTCTTTCTGCATCACAATCAAAGCCATTGATAAACTCTATAAAATACTCTGTGCCAGTAACCCCATTCATCACTCTATTTGAGTAAGAATCACTAAAGCCATATTCTTTATCTCCATCTGTATGAGCTATTAAACCTGCGATGATAGGAGATTGTGGAACATAAGCGTATTTTCCTTGTGTATTTAAGATTTGAACCTGTGGCCAAGTGGCAATTAATCTTTTAGAGCTAAAAGCCTCCATTGTATTAATAGCTTCGCCAACATTTGTAGCGTAAAGATCCACAATAGCTGTGATATTCATAGAACTTGCCACACTTTCAAGCTTAGCCTTTACTCCTGCTTCATGTGAGTAATAAGGAGCAATGATTAAATCAGGGCTAAAACCTGTTTTATGCTTTGCTTTTTTAAAAGCTTCTATGGCATTAACAATATTGATTAAAGTGTTTTCACTTTCCTCGCTTTCTTCAAAAAAGCTGATAATTATGACATTAGAAACATTTTGTAAATTGATACATTCTAAAGTATCTAAAAGTCTAAAATCTTGTAAGTTATTTTCTTTGATTAAATCGTTTACAAATTCTTTTGCTTTACTTACATTTGAAAAGGCAAAGATTGGAAAGCTATCCACGCTTTCATAACCAGCCTTTGTGTAAATCATTTCTTTACTTGCACCTTTTATAGCCCCAGCAATACCAATAGGCGTATCACTTTGCACTTTAATAGGACTTGCTGCACCATTACTGATATTAAAATTAACTCCATAATTTGCTGCCATTATTCACTCCTTATTTCTTTACATTTTTTGTATTTTTTGTTTTTTTAGGATTTAAATTAAGCTCTTTTTTCATAACAATTTGATCTTGTTTAGAAATTTCAAATAAAAAAGCATAATCTCCATAAGTATCAGAACTAGCTTCTAACTTTTCAACATTAAAATCTTCACTTTGAATTTCTTGCTCACCTATAAAAATGGATTTTTTTACTCTTACATTAGTAATTTCTGTTTGACCATAATATCCATTACCTCTAGCAAAAAGCTTATTAGGCATTGGTGTATTTTCAAGTTCTATGCTTACCTCTCTCGTTCCTGAACTAGACCATAAGCAACACTCATCAGAACCACCATTATATTTTTTAAATACATGGGCGATTTTGTGATAGGTTTCTTGATAAATACCACTTGTCTTAATCGTTCCTAAAATTTGGTTTTCTCCTGCAATAGGATTAGAATCTATAGTAAAATCGCTTCTATTAAGACCATTACCATCTTTAGTCATAGTAAATTTTGCGTTTTCATACTCATCTTGAACTTTATTTGGAGTAGCAAAACCATTTTCAAAACCAAGTCTTAAATCACTCATACAACCCCCATATTGTCCACCTGTGGTAGTGTTATCAAATGTGATAATGATTTTTTCTTTAGGGATAATATCATTGCTACCATCTCCTAGTAAATCAACCCAGCTTGTAAAATCATTATCATTAGCAGTGCAAATAAATAATTGCTTTTTACTTTCTAAAACCGCCCAAATTTCTCCTACTTTAGCTTGTGTATTGTAGTTAGGTGGAGTTTTTGATATTTTTATGTTTGTATTTTGAAAACCCTCATCTTTTAAAATCTCTTGAATGAGACTTTTAAGCTCCTCTTTATTAACAAGCTCTTCTTTAAAAAGCTTTAGTTTTTTATCTATAAGCTCATTAACTTTTTGAGCATTAAGCTTATCACTAACTATAGGTTCACTTGGCTCTTTTGAGCCTTGATTAATATCTGGAATAAAAGAAATTCCATAATCTTTCATTTTAACTCCTTTTTATGCTTTCACTTTGTGCGAATAAAATCCGCCCAAAGTCGCTTTTGCTAAAGCCCCCGTCCCACTGCGTGGGTAGCTCACCTTTTTTTTTATTTTCCTTTTATCAAGCATTTTATTGCATGATAAAGATTGCAAGAATGATAAAATACAAAGATTTTAAGTCTTGAACATCCAAGCAAAGTCATAGCTTCTTTTAATGCTAAATCAGCTGTCCTATAATCAGTTCTTGAATTTGCTTTTTCGCATAAAAAATCATGCACCACACAAGCGCTAAAATACTCACTTTTAAAAGGTGGAAACAAAGACCAAAAAAGGCGTGGGATACTTGCACCATCAGTTTTAAATCCTTTTGGCACAATGCCTTTAAAACTAAGCAAAGCAAACTCATAATCTTGTATCACTTCAAACCTGTCCTTATCGTATGGCTTTACGCATACTCTTTTTAATTCTGCTTTAGTCATTTTTCACTCTCCCAAACAATTAAATCAAGTTCTTCTTTGCTTTGTGCATTTCTAGCTTTTTCTTTTAAAGCACTTGCTTTAAAAATAGTCTCTTGCACAAAATAAGCCATGCTACTTGCAAAGAGTTTAAACTCATCTACGCTAAATCTTGTAGTTGTATTATCAAGCGCAATCCAATCAATATAAGGAATTAAATTAGGATTAACAAGAGCATTGGTTACTGCTCCATTAATTCTTAACTGATCTTCATTAGAACTTTGATAGATTTTACCTTTAAAAGAAAATCCACCATTTAAAACGCTTTCTTTTTTAGCATTGATTTCATTTATTTTTAATTCTTTTGCCTCGTTTAAAAGCTCTTCTTCACTTTTAGGAGGACTTGTTAAAGCATTAAACTCTTCTTCGCTAATAGGTGTTAAACCTGTTTTAATTTGCTCATCGCTCACTTCATCCTCATAAGCATAAATTTGATTATTATCGTTTTTGTCTATAAAATATTTCATTTTTTCTCCTTATTGGACATTTAAAATTGTTGCCTCAATATTTGGCTTATCCATAACAATATTAAACAATTCTATTTTATATGTGTCATTTGGTTTTAAAATACCTTCATAATGTGTTAATGGAATATATTTACCTGTTGAATTAGTGTATTGTATAGCATTTATTTTTTTTATTAAAGAATTATTTATGTATATACTAATACTAGCTTGATTGACTACATTATCGATTTGTTGAATTTTTATTGCAATAGGTGTTTTTCCTCCTGTTGTATTTGTGTATATCACATTATTAGACATAGAATGAGATTTAAGTAAAGAAGTTCCATCAAGATAGGTATTAAACCCTATCAATGCTAAAAGTTCTGGATCTTTTAAATTGAGTTGATTTTCTTTTAAGGTAGCTAAATTTACAAATTGATTGTCATTTGTAGCTTTTATAGAGCTTGTAGGTAGTTTGGTAAAGTCTTTAGCTCCTGTAATGGTTTGATTAGTAGCTAAAGTAACATATTTGGCAATTTCTGTATTAAATTTATTTTCTAAAAGATATTTAGCAAACTCATCCCATACTTTTTTAAACTCTGCATCATATTTTTGCGTTAAAGCATCAATTTTAAGATTAAGTTCCACTTTAATAGCATCCACATAATCACGACTTGCCATAATCACGCTAGGATCTAGTTTTAAAATAACTTCCTTTGCATTAGAAAGCTCCATGACAATTTTTATCATAAGCTCTTTAGCGCTGCCTTCTTTTAAGATAGGTTTATAAGTGCGTGGGACATTTCCAACTGCAAGCAAATCTCCTGCTTCATCATAAACGCCTACTGCATTAACTTCAAACCCGCCCACATCGCTTGGCACATGACACATTAAATTCACATAGTTTGGATTGCTTTCATCCACGCTTTTGCTACTAATATTAGCTTCATATACAATCTCTTCTAAGCTTTGCATTTCTTCACTGGGCAAAATAACTTTTGAACTTAATTTAAAGCTTTTTAAATTGATACCATTTCCACTTGCTCTTGCGGCAATAAATTTAGCAATGCCAATTTTTGTTAGTATGGTATAGTATTCACTTTTTGCCATTAATACACTCCTTTAAAATCAATATTAGTTCTTGTTATTTCACACATAAAAATTCCAAATACATTTTTAGTACTTTTAATTTCATTTTCTAAAAAAGTGGTTTGAAAAGGTAAGATTTCTATAGTTTCTCCACTTATTTGTGCATTAGCATTAAAACTATCATTTTTACTTTTAATCTCTATTTCAATTGCTTCTAAAACGCTTCTAACATTTTTAAAATCATAAATTAGTCTTTCTAAAGTATTAAGCGTTCTTTCATCAAAGCTAACATTGGTTGTGCTTACTTTAACTTTAAAAAAATAAGGCTTTCCACCATAATTAAACCACTCTTTAACCACTGCAGTAGGAAATACGGCTCTTAAAGCTTCTTTTATAGCCCAAGTTGTGCCGTTGTATCTATCTAAAAGCAAGGCTTTAGATATTAGCTTTCTTGCTTCTTTTTCATTTAAACCATCAATACTTACATCATAAGCATTGGCTAAAATTGGCAATAATCTTTCATCGCAATTTAGAGCTAGATTTGTGATACTAGCTAAATTTAAATCTTCAAATCTTGTTTTAGCACTTAAATCAATGGCTTTGCTTTGTTTTGGATGGTGGTTTAGTATTAGTGTATTCATAGCACCGCCTTTTCATAACTAAGTGAAAAGCTAAGGGTTGCAAACTCATCATCAGCTATTATTATATTTTCTAAGGGCAAGTCTTTTAATTCTTGCTCTTCTTCATTTATGATTTTTTCTTTAATGCTTAAAATTTCGCTTTTATAAACTCCGTCTTGATGAAGACATTTATAAATAAATCCCAGTGCTAAATCCACACTTAAATCAAAGTCCTTTTGCAAAGCATTAATCTTTTCACTTATTTCATTAGCACGGCTTAATTCTAAAAGCAAAAGTTTGGCATCTACGATAAACTCTCTTTTTTTAGCTAACTCAACGCTGACTTCATCAGTTAAAGGTCTTCGCTCATCCGCACTTAAATACTCTTTAACCACATCAACGCTTAATTCATCTTCGCTTTTAATGATAACTCTTACTTTTCCTGCTCCATTGTTTAAAGCTTTTATGGAAGCGACTTTTGCACTTGCGCTTAAAGCGTGATAGATATAGCCTTTTTCACTTCCTGCGGTTGAAAAGCGATGTACACTCATTATAGCTCTTTCTCTTAAAGCCTCATCGCTTTCTTCACTGGCTCCACCTTTGAAAAATTCTAGTTGTTTAATCTTAGCTACAAAAGGCAGTGGGGTTTGTAAAAACTCGGTTTTACTTTCTTTGCTTTGAATAAATTCATTAAGTTCTAAAATACCTTGTGCTTTACTTTGCCCTTTTTTAATCACCACTTCTTCTTTTAAAGTGGCAAGGTCTGCTTTTTCATTTGAAAAAATTGCACCTTTTGGGATGATGACATCATAAGTAAGTAAAGTATTTAATTCAAACTCTACTTTAGCTGTGGGCTTAACCCCTTTAAGCCTTTGTATCAAATAGCCATTAGCTACTACATTATCTAAATCACTTCCCTTTGCATAATGAAGATAAGTTGCTTTTATACTCTCATTAATTCTTGCTCTAATTATCATTTCTCTATAAGCTAAAGCTTCTAAAATGGCTTTAAAAGGGTCAGATTCTAAAAGCTCTACATTATCTTTTAAAAAGCTTTTAAAAAGTTCTTCATAGGCTTTTAAAAGTTTTTCATAATCAAGCTCTTCTATGATTTGTGGATAAGGAATGTCTTTTAAAAAGCTTTGTTTAAAATAGCTATCATTTGCACTTAAAAGCTCACTCATTTGCCTAGCTCCATGGTTAAATCCCCATAATTTTCAAAAAGCAAGGTAATGCTTAATTTATTGTCTTTACACTCATTAAGTCTCACACCTTTTAGCTTTACTCTTTTTTCCCACTTTGAAATAGCCTCTGCTGTATATCTAGTAAGCTTTATCTTAAAATCATCATCGATTTTTCTATCTATGAGTGTATAAAGTAAAGAACCATATTCTGGTCTCATTACTCTTGAGCCTAAAGGAGTGATTAAAATGTCTTTAATGCTTTCTTCGATGCTTACCATGTAATTCATTTTAAACCTTTGTAAAATTCAAAAATGTTTTCTAGCATTTGCGAAAATCCTAAAAACATAAAAGCTATAAAAAAGCCTATAAAAATGCTTTTAATAAAAAAGTTTAGGTTTAAAAAAGCATAAAATGCCCCCATGCAAAAGAGCATAAAAAAGACTAATGAAAATAAAAGCAAAAATAATTCTTTCATAGTTTTTCCTATCTTGGCGAAGCTGTGGCACCACAAGTACAAGAATGGGTATGATTTGTTAAATCACCTTTGCTATCGCTTATATTTCCACTAACTTGTAAATTGCCTATTAAGTTTAAATTTCCTTTTATGCTAAAAGTACCACTTGCCCCACCTTCGCCACTTGTAGAAATTGCTCCTGCAATTTGAGTATTACCATTTAAATTAATACTTGGAGCGTTAAGCGTTATGGTATTAGCGTTTGTAGTATGATTTTTAGTATTTAAGGTGTTGTTTTGGTTATGGGTGGTTTTATCTACACAAGTGATATTTATATTTTTAACCACATCAAGTTTTAAAGTGCTACTCTTAGAGTTGTATTCTAAATGCGTTCCATCTTCAAAATCTATATTAAAAGTATTTTCATCTGTGTTTTTTGCTCTATGTTTTTCTTGGTAAAGCCCACGCAAAATAACTCCACTATTTAAATCCCCACGCACAGGTATGACTAATACTTGCTCTCCTATTCTTAAAGGAGAAAAGCTCACTGCATAAGAATTAGCTAGACTTTGAAAAACACTTAAAAAATCCGTTACCATATCTCCAATAGCAACCTTAGCTTTATTGTCTTTAATGTCGCAAATGATGCCAAGTTCGTTCATTATAGTTTTTCCATTTTTTTATTAATTAACTTTTCTACAAGTTGCTCAATTTTAAGCAATGCATCTGTCCCCATATAAGCTGCAAAACCACCCACTGCAACGCTAAGCTTTATGCCAAAATTAAGATAATTTACAATTTCAAAAACTAGATATGCTACAAACATAGAACCTAGCATACCTTTTAAAAAGAGTGTAAATTTACCTTTTAAATTAAGAGCTTTGCTTAATTTATTTTTTGTTACAATTCCTACAAGTCCAGCTATAAAGCTTACTATCATTAAAACCATATATACAAATATATCTTCTAATTTCATTGCTAGTTCCTTGTAAAAATTTCAAATAAATATAATAAAGCTAATGCAAAAGTTGAAAACAAAAGAGCTATAAGAAGATCTTTTGCAATGCTTTTTTGATTTATCATTTTATTATTTTCTTTCATCTTTCTCTCCTGTGCAAAGCTTGGCTATATTTTCAACTTCTAAGTAATATTTAGAGATTTCTTTAGCACTTTCTAAGTCTTTTTTGTCTAAAGGCTTTAAGGGAAGTTTTAAAGGGCATTTAATAGGAACTTTAACTTCTTTGATTTCAGTTTTAATCAAAATATCTTTAGAAGCACAAGCGCTTAAAAAAACAAAAGGTATAATTAATAGGAAAATTCTCATTTTATCATTCACTTTTTTGCTCCTAAAATATTAAATAATTCTTTATAAGCTTTAAGTTCACTCTCACAGCTTTTATCTTTAATAAAAACCTTATCCACTTTTAAAACTTCTTTTAAAGTCTCTTTGGGCTTTAAATCAAGTTTTAATTTATCAATAGCTTTATTTTGCTGGGCTAATTTATCTTTAAAAACATTGATTTCATTGTTAAAATGCAAAGCTTTAAGTTTTAGATTTTCATTTTCTAAAGCTAAAGCATTGTTTTTTAAATATAAAAAACCACAAAGAGCAATTAGAACAAAAAAAGCTATTTTTGAAGGACTTAAAAACCTTGATAAAATAAAACTAAACACAATCTTTTCCTTATGGATAAGTCCATCTTGCTTTTTTGCCTCTAGTGTCTAAATGTACAAACCCAGCATAAGGATCATTAAAATTATGCTTTATAGCAATCCCTAAACCTCTTTCGCCATAGGTGATTAAAACATATTGATGAACTTCTTCTGTTTTAACTCCTTTAACCACAAAGTCTGCTGCACTTCCTATAGCGTGTTGGCTTTTAGGGGCTCCACCAACCTCTGCATTATGCTCTTTGCAGCGATATCCACTATTTATAATAACAGGAGCATTGTAATGTTCTCTGATTTCACAAAGAATGTCTATAAGCTCATCACTTGGCACATTTTGAGGCAATTCACATTTGCCGCATTTACATTTAAATTCGCTTTCTTTAAAATAAGGGTTATTTTTCATTTTCACTCCTTTAAAATGTCGTAAGTTTAGTTAAAAAGCTGACCCAAAAACTAGAAAAATTTTGTGCTAAAACTCTTTGAAAAAATAATTTGCTTGATTAAAAAAAGAACTCATTTTAAAATTGCCGCTAATTTTTAAAGGATGAAAAATGCTTAAAAGTTTTGAAAATGAGCTTTTAGAACTATTAAAAGATTTTAAAGTAAGAATGTATTTAGGCGAGTTTGAAGACACCCAAAACATAGCAAGTTGTATTAATAATTTAGATGCTTCACTTTTGCTTGATTTTGAAGGAGAAAGTTATAAAGATTTAGAAAATAAAGTGGGAACTTGGAAACTTTATATTTTAACCCATACAAAATCAAAAGCTCCTAAACACAGAATTGATGCTAAGCATAAATTATTTGATGCAATAGAAGCTGTTGATAAAGTGCTTTTAAATGCAGAACCTAGCAATGGTTTTAGAATAGAGCTTAAAGATCTTAAAAAGGTTTACGAAGGAATAAGCGATCATGGCTATTTAAGCATTTATGCAAGAACTTTGCAAAGTAGCTTTTTACCAAAAGATGATTTTTTAAGGATTTAAAATGCTTTTTATCAATAAAGAAAATTTAGTCGAAGTTAGCAATGATAAGCCCATAAAAGTGGCAATTAAGGGTGAGTGGAAAGGGCATAATAATGGCAGGTTTAAGGTTGATGATAAAGATTTAAACTCAATGATTGATAATTTTAATCAAAAAAAGATTGATTTGGTTATTGACTATGAGCATCAAAGCTTAAAAAATGAAAAAGCACCTGCTGCAGGTTGGATTAAAGAGCTTTATTTGGAAAATGATGCCTTAATGGCTAAGGCTGAGTTTAACGAAGAGGCTAAAAAATATATAGCAAATAAGCAATACCGCTATTTATCCCCTGTGTTTGAATTTAATTCAAAAGACAATAAAAGTGGAGAACTAGTAAGAGCTAAGCTTCACTCAGTCGCACTAACTAATACACCATTTATTGATGAGCTAGGCGAACTCATTGCTAACAAAAATAATATTCATCAAAACAAAGGAGAGAAAATGGATGAAAAAATCAAAGAGCTAGAATCTCAGATTATAGCTTTAAAAAATGAAAATAGCTCACTCGCTTTACAAAATGAAGCTTTAAAAAAACAAAACGAAGAAAGCGCTAAAAACTTAGCTAACTCTTTAGTGGATAATGCTCTAAATAGTGGCAAAATTGCTAATTCCCAAAAAGAATGGGCAATATCCTATGCTTGCAAGGATTTAGAAGGCTTTAAAAGCTTTTTAGATACCAAGAATGATCAAGTGCAAGTTCCAAAAAACAATGTTTTTGCAAATAAAAACACAGCAAAAACTAATGAGTTTGATGTTGTGAAAATGATGTTAGGGGATTAAAAATGGCTAAAGCTAAAAAAGAAACCCAAAACCTAGAAAATGAAGACTTGGAAACTGGAGACTTACCTAAAGCTTTGTCTTTAGAAGATGAGAACCTAGTCAATGAAGAAGCTGTGAGTGAAAATGAAACCACTAAGGAATTTATAAATGAAAAAGGAGAAGAAATGCCATCAAAGGTCACACCAAAAAGCTTAAGCAATGATCCTTTAATTGCTATGCCAAAAAGCCTTGAAAGTTTTATCAATAAAGATTTGTTTTCAATTAATGCGAAAATAGATCTTGAAACTAATGGAAGCTTAGCTCTTGGAACGCTTTTAATCAGCGAAGATTTTGGAGAAAGCTTTAAAAAATGTCCAAATGAAGATATTAGTGCAAAAGAAAATGTTAAATTAGCAATGCTTAAAGATCACGCTCTTAGTTCTGGAGTTTATGGGGTTTTATTAGCAGGAGAAATCAATTTAAAAGGCGTTCATGTAAGTGCGGTTAAAAAGGCTTTTATGCAAAATTTAATTATTAATACTAAGGAGTAAAAATGGATTTAGAGCAACTTTTGGAACTTTTTTCAAGTACAAAAATAACTGAAGTTATTAATCAAACCAAAGCTTCACCTCGCTTTGTAAGTGATACTTTTTTTAAGGATAAAATCCCAAGTTTAGAGAGCACCGTAAGGGTTGAAATTATAAAAGGTGCTGGAATTGTTTTAAATAGCATTTCAGATAATGGGGAACATTCTTTAGAAAATACTAAAGACGCTTATATTTTAAATATACCTTTACCACGCTTTGCATTAGCAAAAAGAATCAGTGCGAGTGAGATTAATTCTTTAAGGTCTTTAGCATTGCAAGAAGCTCAGGCTAAAAGCTTAAGTGGAGCTCTTGGGGTTTTGGTTAAAGAAATGAAAGAAAGCTTTAATACTACGCTTGAATATATGGCAAATGGTGCTTTATTTGGCAAGATTTTAGATGGCAAAGGAAATGTGCTTTTTGATTTTGGAAGTGCAAGTAAGAAAGCTATTAGTGTTAAAAAAGATGGGAGTGTGACTTTAGACAGTGTTTGTGATGCGATTGATTCAGCAATTATTGATGAATTTGGAACAAGTGCTGATTATGAAGTGCTTTGTGGAAATGAACTTTTTGCGGCTATTTCTAACTTGGCATTAAGCGAAGATCTTTATAAAAATCATCTTGCAAGTAGGGATGAGAAAGATAAGTCCTTAATTTTATATGGCACCAAATATCGCCGTTATAGTGCAAAATATAAAAATACAAATGGAAAAAGCGTTGAATTTTTAAAAGGCACTGAGGGTATGGTTGTGCCAAAGGATAATTCTAATCGCATTTATTATACAAGAGCAAATCATACTGATGCTTTAGGAAAAGCACCAAGTTTAATGTTTGTTTCTAAGCCTGAGATTTTACCTCGTGGGGCTGGAATTGAAATTGTAGGCGAAATGAGAGCCATGCCAGTTTGCACCAGACCAAATGGACTTATTAAGCTTGTTTTAGAGTAAAACGCACAATTTTAGCTTTAAAGGCAAAAAATGCTTTTAAAGCTAAAAAGATATTAGAAAAAGATTTTAAACGATTTTAACCATATTTTAACCACATTAAAAAAGGTTTTTTTAAATGAATTATCAAGACATTTTAGAAGAAAAGCTTATCACAGAAACTAAAACGCATTTTTTTATGATAGATGAAAAGGATTTAATCAAAGAATTAAGCGTTCATGCCATAGCAGAGCTTAGCGATTTAAATGCTGACGGGGTTTGTGATAAAGAAGTGATTGATGATGCTATTAATGATGCACAAAGTTATATTGCAAGTTTTATAAAGATACCTAAAAACCCAACTCCTCTTTTAAAAGATATCTGTGTAAAGCTTACAATTATGGAATTAAAACGCCGAAATGATTTTCCAAAAGAAAGCTTAGAAGAGATTAGAGAGTGGGCTAATGATTTACTTTTAAAAATGGCAAATAAAAAAATTCCAACTGAAATTGATGAAGATAACTTTATTCCACAAAACAAAGTTAGAGCGTTTAAAATTAAAAGAAAAAGAATGGATTTAAGGAGATTAAATGGCTAAAAATTTAACTTCCACCACAAAGCCTAAGATGGCAAAGGTCGGGTGTGGCCTTCAGGTGGGTGCAGAGAGTGAAACTCCTGCTCGTAAGGATAAATTTACTTCATCCGCGAAGTCTCAAAACAACTTAAAAGATTTAGCAAAAGAACTTTATATTGCAGGTTTTGATATATTTAAAATTGCAAAAATTTTAAACCGCAATGAAAAAACGATTAGAAACTACAAAGCCAAAGATGGCGATTGGGATAAGCAAAAAGCTAATCTTTTAACTTCAAAAATAAAAGATAAAGAAAGTGCCTCATTATATGAAAGTTTTACTGAGCAAATGTTTTGTGCGATTGAAAATATAAATACTGATGAAAAAATGAATGCAGAAAAGAAAACTGAAGCCATTGCAAGGATAGGCGATAGCTTTTCAAAAATGAGAAAGGTTGCAAGATTAGAAGATCCAAGTAGCTATCGTTTAAATGTTGCTAAAAAAGTGGTTGAAATTATCATAAGTCATTTAAAAAATGATAAAGATTGCGTAGCAAAACTTGTATCACTTTTAGAAAGTGGAGTGATAGAAAAAGAAATTTTAGCAATGGATATTTAATGCTTTTTTCCAAAGAAGAACTCGATGAGTTTTTAATCTCAAACGAACAAAAGCACGAAAACACTCCAAATGAACTAAAAGGTGCTATGCAAAGAAAAGACTTTTTAGAATGGATGGATGAGCTAAAAAATGAATTAAAAACTCAATTTTTGCATGAAAGCCATTTAGATCCTACTTTAAAAGAAGAAAGAATTAAAAGAGCGAGTGTGGATTTTGATTATTTTGCAAGAACTTATTTTCCGCATTATTTTACCATTAAAGGAGAATGTGGCTTACATTTGCACTTAAATGAAGTTTTTACAAAAATCGCACTTAAAAAAGAAAGTAAAGGTGAAAAACACGCCATAGCTGCACCAAGAGCTCATGGTAAATCCACCTACACTTCACAACTCTTTCCTTTGTGGTGCTTAGTTTTTAATTATAAAAGCTTTATAGTAGAGATTTCAGATGCGGTCGAACTTATGGAAGGAATGCTTGAAGCTATTAAAGCAGAGCTTGAAGATAATCCGCATTTAAAGCTTGATTTTCCCGAAGTAGTAGGAATTGGTAAGACTTGGCGCGTAGGAGAGTTTGTAAGTAATAATGGCGTAAAGATTAAAGCCTTTGGCAGTGGTAAAAGACTGCGTGGGGTTAGATATGGGGTTAAAAGACCTGATTTAGTTATTTTAGATGATTTAGAAAATGATACAAATGTCAGAAGTAAAGATCAAAGGGATAAATTAGAAGATTGGGTGGATGAAGCGGTTTTAAACTTAGGGAGTGCGGATGGAAGCTTAGATGTGCTTTATATTGGAACCATTTTACATAATGATAGTGTTTTATCTAGAAAATTAAAGCTTGGTTTTTGGAATCCTAAAGTCTTCCGTTCCATCGAAGAGTTTCCACAAAGGCTTGATTTATGGGATGAATACGCCATGCTTTATAGAAATGCTGATTTTAATACCGCTCATCAATTTTATTTAAAAAATAAAGTTTTAATGGATAAAGGGGCAAAAGTTCTTTGGAAAGAAGCCAAAAGCTTAGAAGATTTAATGAAGTTAAGGGCTGAAAATCTAAAAGCTTTTAATAAAGAGCAACTCAATAATCCAAGAAGTGAAAATCAAATCTTTAGCCTTGATGGCATTAATTTTTATGATGATTTACCTGCCATTAATCAGTATTATATGTATATTGACCCAGCAGGAGAAAAAGCAAAAAGTGACTTTACTGCGATTACCATTATTGGCAAAGGTGCAAAGGGTTTTTATGTAGCAGAAAGCATCGTAAAAATCTTAAAAGCACAAAGCATTATAAAAACCATTTTTAATCTTCAAAAGATTTATAAATGTCGCTTGATTGAAATTGAAACTAATGGCGGTCAATTTTTCTTGAAAAAATGGTTACAAGAAAAAAGCTTAGAAAGTGGAGTTTTTTTGCCTTTGCGTGGTAAAAATAATAGCGTTAGCAAGTTTGAACGCATTGAGAGTTTAAGCCTTGCTTTTGAAAATGAAGAGCTTTTTTTACATAAAAGCCAAACTATGCTTATAAATCAACTTTTAGAATTTCCAGAAGGGAAAAATGATGATGCACCTGATAGCTTAGCAGGAGCATTTTTATTAGCAAGAACTAAAAGTAGCATTAAAAGAAGAAAGCATCATTTTAACTCTGTTTCAAGAATAAGGCGTTTTTAAAGGAAAAATATGAAAAAAGAAATCAAATCTAAAAGAGAAGTGATATTAAAAAACAATAGTCTTATAAACACTCTTATAAACTCAAGCTATTTAAATGTGCTTAAAATCAGCGAGAACGATCAAAAAATGATTTTTAAAGATCTAAGCTTTACTCAAGCTCATCAATCACGAAGGAGTGTGATTTTAGCAAAAGAGCTTCAAATCGTTTGTGAAAACGAAAAAATAAAAGAAAGCTTTGAGTATCTTTTCAATCCTGATTTATTAAGTCAAATCTTAGAAACCTATCTTTATGGGCTTAATGTATTTGAAGTTAATTACAAGTTAAAAGATGGTTTTTACTATCCAATCTTAAAACAAAGAGATTTTAGAAATTTTGGCTTTAATGAAAATGATGAGTTAGTTTATAATGGCAATGGTTGCGAAGAAATTGTGGAAGATAAAAAAGCAATTTATGGACTTTTTGGCTCTAATTTTTTATTTAAAAATGGCGATGCCTTATTAACAAAGCTTTATTTTCCAGTAAAGCTTAAAAATGCAAGTTTAAAGTTTTGGATGGAGTTTTTAGAAAGATTTGGTTCTCCTTGGGCAGTTGCAAAAACAGATAGCGATCCTGATGCACTAGCTTCTGAAATTCATCAAATGTTAAATGGCGATAGTGCGGTCATTGATAAAGAAGAAGAGCTTGATTTAATCCAGCCAAAGGCTAAGGCAAATTATAATGAAATAATAGATTACTTAGATAATCAAATAAGAAGCGTGGTTTTAGGAGCTAATTTAAGTTCTCAAGTAAGCGGAGGTTCTTTAGCAGCGGCTGAGTCACATAATCAAATAAGAAAAGATTTAGCCGCCCAAGATGGACAAATAGTTCTTTTTATTTTAAATCGTGCCATTAAGTTTTTCAAAGAAATCAATCATTTTAAAGATGAACTCTATGTGCAGTTTTTTAGCGAAGCAGAACCAAAAAGTGAGCTTTGCGAAAGGGATTTAAAACTTTTTAACATGGGCTTTTGCTTTGATGAAGAATACATTAAAAACACTTATAATGTAGAGGGTGAGCTTATAAGAGAGACTTTAGAAAAAAAAGACTTTAAAGATTTAGAAAATGATAAAAAAGTCTTTGAAAACAAAGTAAAGTTAGAGAGCTTTGAAGAAGATTTTATTGACAAAGGATTAGAACAAAAAGAATACTTAAAAGTCGATGAGAGCATGTCAAAGTTTTTTCAAGAGCAATTTGAAAGCATTGTAAAAGATTGTAAAGATTTTAACGAGGCACTCAATAAACTTAAAGAAAATTTTTCTAGTTTAGAGCAAAGCGAGTTTGAAAAACATCTTTTTATAGCTTTAAATAATTCCGGTATTTTAAGATACTTGGAGGATTAAAATGACAGGTGCAAAAATAGGATTTTTTTCAGAACCTACTAAAGCTGTTGATTTTTTAAAAAATAAAAAGCTAGAGCTTAGTTTTGATTATGATGAACTTTCATATTCAACCCATAAAAAAGTCTTTACTATTGCTAAGCTTATGGATGAAAGCTTGTTAAAAGATATGCAAGATACTTTAGTAAATGCTATTAAAAATGGGGATAAATTTAGCACTTGGAGTAAGATTGCAGAGGAGAAATTAAAAGCTAAAGGTTGGTGGGGTTCAAAGGAAGTTATAAACCCTAAAACAGGTGAAGTTAAAAAAACTCATTTTAATAGTGCAAGATTAAAAAAAATCTTTGAGGAAAACTCAAGAAAAGCTAAAGCTAAAGCTATCTATGAAAATCAAATGAAAAGCACTAAACCTTATTTTAAATACTGCACCCAAAAAGATTCTTTGGTTAGGGACAAACACAGAGCCTTTGATGGCATAGTTTTACATAAAGATGATCCTTTTTGGGATAGTCATTATCCGCATGTAACTATGCATGATTATGGTTGCAGGTGTTATGTTTTAGAAGTAGGTGAAAGTGAAGTTAAAGGCCTAAAAATACCACCATCAAATGCCAAAGAAAGCGAATTTAATGGCTTTAATGATGAAGAGCTTTTAGATGAGCTTTATAAACAAAAAAACACTGAAGTCATTCAAAACTTTATAAAGCTTGATATGTTAAGTGCAGCGGCTAAAAAAACAAAAGAAGTTAAAAGCTTCACTCATCAAAAAGAACTGTACACTTGGCAAAAAAGCTTAGATGATATGGTGGATGAAGTCATCATTAAAGATAATCAAAAATATCCTATCAATTTCATACAAGTAGGTAAAATGGATAAAAGCACCAAAGAGTTTTTAGAAAAACTTAATAAAAAAGACTTAGAAGACTTATACTTTACACTGAGCAAAAACAATCTTTTACACGCAAGTCCTAAAAGAAAGGCAAGTTATAATCAGGCTTTAAGCGCGGATGAAATCAAGCAAATTGTTAAAGTTTTAGATGAAGCAAAAGAAGTTTATTGGGATAATGCAAATAATTCTTTATTGTATTTCTTTGAAGATAAAAAAGATGCTAGTCGTATCAATAAAATTGTAATTACCCCTGATTATAAGCTAAAGAAGTTTGGTAAAACCAATGCAATAGTTACATTAGGAAAAGTAGAAGCGATTAATAAAGATAATAAGACATATATTAAGATCAGATAAGGCGGTGAGACTTGCACTCACAATACATACCCCAATTAATTTGGACTATCCTACTACTACATTTTAGGTATCAACCTTATCTAATTAAGATAATTTTAGCTTGATGAAACTAAAAAGGAGTTTAAATGGTTTTAGCTTTAGGAGAATTTGAGTTTAAAGCTTTAAATTTTGATAATTTAGAAAGAAGCTTAGAATATAACATACAAAGTCAAAATAGGCTTAATAATCATAATGCTTTATTTGCAAGTTCTAAAGAAAGCGAAAAGATTAAAATACAAGGCAAAACTTTACCTTTAAAAGGGGATAGAAATACTTATTTAGATAAGCTTGAGAATATGGCAAAAGAACAAAGATCTTTTATCTTAACAGGAGCTAATGGAAAGTATTATGGTAAATTTGTGATTTTATCCTTAAATGAAAACAGAAGTGCATTTGTAGATGGAAGTGGCTTTGTAGCACAAAGCTTTAGCATGGATTTAGAAAGGGATTTTGATGAGTAAGATTTACATAGCTAAAAACAACGAGAGGCTTGATAGTATAGTCTATAAGCATTATGGGACACTTTTGTATTTTAATCAAGTTTTATTAGCCAATCCAAGATTAGAGCCTCTTTTAAAAACAGGGGATAAAGTGATTTTACCTAGTATTAAAATCAAAGAAAGCAAGGAAAAGGCTTTATGGTAAGAAAACCTAAGTTTAAACTTATTGCCAAAGGTGAGGATATCACAGAAAAACTTTCTAAAAATCTTATTAGTATTAGTTATGAAGATAAAGAAAAAGCTGAAAGTGATGAGATAAGTTTAAGTGTTTTTGGGCTTTATTCCAAGCCACTTTTTGGGGATAGTTTAGAGCTTTGGCTTGGCTTTGAAAAGCTTTATAAATGTGGAAGCTTTAGTGTGAATGTAGTGAGTAAAAACTATACTTCAAATACTACTGAAGTTAGAGCAAGTGCTATTAATTTTAGTGGAAAAGGCAGCGTTAATATAAAAGAGAAAAAGACAAGAAGCTTTGAAAACACTACTCTTTTTACCATAGCAAGAAAAATCGCAAATGAAAACAATCTAAAAATCAAAACAAGTGGAGAGGATCAAAATATAGTAAGTATTTTACAAAATAATCAAAGTAATTTAGAATTCTTATATAGTATATGCTTTGATTATGGTTTTATTTGCTGTGTAAAAGAAAATACTTTAATCATTACTCCAAAAGATGGTAAGATTGGCGATAATGCTGCTAATATCACAAGCAAGAATGAAAATTTACCTTTATTTGAAATAACTTTAAAAGAATGTATTTCATTAGAAATTTCAGAAAGTGCTAGAAATGAATATAGTGCCGTAATAGCAGAATGGCAAGATATAAATGAGGCAAAGATAAAAAGCATAAAAGTAGGAAGTGGGGAGAATATATATAAAATGCAAATCTCACAACCAAAAAATGATAATGAAGCTTTTAAAAAAGCACAAGCAAAACTCAATGAGCTTCAAAAAGGTGGATTAAATGGAAGATGTGAGCTTATTGGGCGTGAAATAAGAGCAGGTGGAAAACTTAAGATTAAAGATATTAATATGGATCATTATGAATTTAGTATTAAAAGCGTGAGTCATAGTTTTAATGACCAAGCTTATATAATTAGCGTGGAGTTTGAGAGCTAAAACAAACTTGGTTCTAAATTTTCTCTCAATTCTTTAGTGATTAAATACACCGCATTTAAACTTAAATCGTATTTTTTAGCACATTCCACACTTGCATTTTTAGTGCTTATTCCCTGTTTTATGAGTGTTTTAAAATCCTGTTTTAATTCTTCATCTCTAAGTAAGGTTTTATAGCTTGGTATGTAAATATTTGCACCGCCAAATTCTTTTAAGATTTCTCGTTTGTCGTTATTTTTCACAAAATCAATAAAATATTCAAAGTATTCGTTATTGCTAAGCAATGCTAGTCCTATTTGAGTGTTTTTGCAAATTATAGCAAAAAAGTTAAATTTTATTTAGTAGGGTATAATTTTAAAAAATAAAAAGGAGAATAAATGAAAAAAATAATAAGCGTTTTAATACTTGCTTTAAGCTTATTAAATGCTAAAAGTTTTGAAGAAAGCAAAAAAGAATTAGTAAAATTTTATAATGATCTAGGGAGCTCTTACTGGTATGATTTTTATTGTCAAGCACCTTTTAAGGTTAATAAAAAAGGAAAATATATTAGTTTTGAAGTGATTAAAAGTGATTTATATGCTCCTAGAAACGAATACACCAAAAAAGGAAAAATTAACCAAAGAATCAAACGCATAGAATGGGAGCATATTATGCCCGCCCAAAACTTTGGAAAGCATTTACCTTGCTGGAAAGAAGGTGGCAGAAAAGCTTGTAAAAATGATCCAACTTTTGCAAAAATGGAAGCCGATAAACAAAACCTAGTTCCAGCCATAGGAGAGATAAATGGGGATAGAAGCAATTTTAGATATGCTGAGGCTCCTACTAATTTAAAATATACTCAATATGGAAATTGTAAGGTTTATACTGATTTTAAAGCAAAAAGATTTTATCCTGCAAATTATTCTAAAGGCTGGATTGCAAGAAGCTATTTATATATGAGCAAAACTTATAATATCAGATTATCCGACCAAGAAAGAAAACTTATGGAGGCTTGGGATAAACAATACCCTATGGATGAGAAAGAAAAAAGAATTAGAGCATTACTCTAATTCTTTGCAAACTTTAGCCACAATTTCATCTATATCAATAACCAAGCTTTTATCTTCTTCCTCAAAACTCTCATCAAGTTTTTCTCTGATATTACAAACCACATTAAGCAAAATCCCAAAATCTTTATCAGTTTTAATCTGATGAGTGATTCCATTATGCATTATTTCAAGGCTTGTTCTTTTTGCAGCAAAGGCAATTTGTGAGTGTTTTTCTATGCCTAAGGTTAAAAAAAACTCTGCATCGTAAGAATGTATTTCTAAAATCATTTTAATCTCCTTTTGTTTTGATGAGACAACATTAGCTTCGTTTGGCTTAATGTGTGCTGTTGTTTTCTAAATTTTTAAGCCCTAGGATAACTTTATTAGCATCTTCTATACTTAAATACCAAAGATGCAAAGGTCGCTTTTTTACAATATTATTAATAAACTCTCTTAAAGCCCACTGAGTAGGATTTTTAGCATTTTTACTCCAAATGGCTTGTATCATATTAAGTTGCTTTTTTGTAGCCCTTCCGCTTTTAGTGTTTTCTTTTTTAAAATACCTTGCTTTTTTGGTATTTTGCTTTTTTAAAAACTTTTCATCATAGCCCAAAGTTATAGCAAAGTCCCTAAGTTCATCTATGCTTAAATCCTTACTTGAAGCTTTGCCATATCTTTGATTTAAAACCCAGCGATAGCTTTCATCATCGCTTAAATTAGCATCTTTTCTTAAGGTATGAATGATTTTAATTAAGTGCTTTTTTAAAGTGTTTTGAGTATTCATTTTTTAGCCTTTAAAATTTGCTCTAGTTTTGAAGTGAATTTATCAATATTTGCATTATAAAGCTTATTTTGATTCTTTTTGTATTCTAAATAGTTTTGCTCGTAATCTTTATTTATTTTAGTTTGGCTAGGAATTTGAGTTTTAATAACAGGGCTTATTTCAATTTTATTATCAAAAATAATTTTATCTTGGTTTTTAAACATATATTCAACTAGCTTATTATAAAACTCTCCTACATTCAGTGGTTTTCTTTGCTCATCACAAAGCTCTTTATTAGCATTAATAAAATAAAGATTATCTCCACAATCAACATGCTTTAAAACAGGCTTTCCTAACTCATCATAAACAATGTTACCATCATAATATCTAAGTACAAAAGAATATGAGAAATCTCCTTTTTTTGTTTGAAAAATAAAACGATTTGAAAATGAAATGAAAAGCCATTCTAAAAAAGACTCTATATTTTTGTACCTTAAGTTTAAATCAAGCTCTGCAAAGGCGCACACAAGAGAAAGTTTTTCATAGCTTGTACCAACAAATTGCTTTTTTAACATGGTTAAATCATAGTATTTTTTAAAGCCTAATATATCTTTTGGTGTTTTGGCTTTAAAATAAAGTTTTTCTATAACCACTGCTTGAACTTCACTAATACCAAAAAGCTCTTTTAGTGCCTCTTTTGCATTATCCATTAAAACTCCTCTTCTAGCCAAGAAGCTAAAGCTTTTTGCTTATCTTTATTTTTGTATTTGTTCGCTAACTTTGGAAGCCAAGTTGAATTAAGCGCTCTTTTCCAGCATTTTAAAGGCTTTTTATTAGCCATGAGCCATCTTCCATCGTCTTGCTTATAGTAATTTATAAAGCTATCTGCTATAAAATAAGGGATAGAGCAAGAGTTTTTAGCATTAAACTCATCAATGGCTTTAATTAAATCTTCTTTGCTTGGAGGGTTAAATTTCATAACTCATCCCCAAATAAGCTTAATTCTTTGTCGTTGCTGTTTTTATTGTCAGCTTTTAAACTTTTCCAAACAAAAGTGCGACCATTCTCTCCGCCAAGCTCACTTTCCCAAAAAACACCTTTAAATTTCTCTAAAGTATTCCTTGAAAAATTATCACTCCTACTTACATCAAGAGCCGATAAAATCTCACTTGTGCTTAGGCTTTTTTCGTTTAAAAGCTTTAAAACTTTATCTATAAAAGCTTCTTCTTTATCGCTGATTTTAGCGTTTTGCAAGTCGGTGTTTTTAATATTTAGAGTTTTTGTATTGATAAAAAAGGCTTGATCTTTAATTCCTGCTCTTTCTTTTTGCACACTAAGCAATACTTCAAAGCCTTGTTCTAAGTTAGCCACTTTTTGTAAAAAATACATGCAATCACTTGAGTTTCTAATATGATTTGAGCCTTTAAAAGCTCTGCCATCTTTTGTAGAATGGTGTAAAGCCATAATGGTTGCCCCACATTCTCTTAAATTCATGAGTAAAGACATTAAAGACATCATTTTAGTATCATTATCAATATCTGCAAAATTGCGTAAAGAATCAAGTACAAATAAAACCCCTTCATAGCTTCCTGCTACGCCTTTGCCTTCAATCATTTCTAAAAGCTCATAAGCTGAAGTTTTTAAGCTTGATCTGTGAATATAAGTGAATTTGCTTTCATTTAAAATAAGTTCACCAAAACCTCTTTCATTTAAAACATTTAAAGGATTATCCATGTCAACATAAACGATGCTTTTAACCCTTGTATCTTTGCAAAGTGTTTTAGAAATGGCGGCACTTAAATAACTTTTTCCACTTCCACCATTTGCATAAATAATAGTTATTGCTTTTTTAACTAAAAAATCAGGGATTAAAAACTCTAATTTCTCGTTTAAATCTTTATTTTTTAACTTAAACTCATTTAAAAAATCCAAATTCATCTTTTTTCCTTGCTAAAACTTAATCAAGCCCATTAAATCAATGGACTTTGTTAAATTTTTTGGCTTTTTTAACATATTTCATTTTTATGTTAAAATTTTTAATATTTTTTAACATTTCAAAAGTTCAGGATTCTCGTGGATATTGCCGATAGTTTCAATAGTATATCCTTCATCTTCAACTAAATAAATTAAAGAGCCTATGTAATCTCCATTTTTTCCTTCAAAATAAAAAGTCCCTTCTTTGTGAATGCTGATTTTTGCTAAAAAGTAATCGTATAGACTTTTAACTTTAACAATATCATTCTCGTATACTTTTTTACCTTTCTTGTCATAAAGCCCTGTAAAAAGCTCTATTTCACAATCCTCTTTAAACTCAGATAACCTTGTTTTGGCTTCTTCACCATAAACATATTTTGTTTGGCATTTGCAATCCTTATTACCACAACCCTTGTGATGCTTATCCCAAACTCTAAAATCAAAATCTTGTAGTTTCATTTGTTACCTCCATTTATACTTTTTATAGTTTTTTGCCATTCCTCATCGCTTTTAAACTCATTATTAAGTTCTTTTAAAAGTTTAAGTGCTTCATCATTAGACAAATTAGAAAGAATAGCTCTTATTCTTTCTAATGGCTTGATATCCTTATGGATAATTCCAAAGAATTCCTCTTGCTCTTTTGTGCTTAAATCTTCAAAAAGTTCAGCCAAATCATGAGCATCTATATCTTCTAAATCACTCGCATCTATGCTTACATTGACATACATTTTTTATCCTTTTGTTTTAAATTAAGTTTTAAAAACTTAATCAAATCCGCCTTAGCGGACTTGTTAAATTCTTTTAAGTCTAATTTTTTGCTTTGAAGTCATTTTCTTTTTTCTTTTAAAGCTTTGCTTTTATTTTTAAAATCAAGTTCTAAAAAGCCATTAAAATGAGCTGTTTTTGTTTTAAAAACACTATTTAAAAGTTTAAAAGTCGCTAAGGAAAGCTCTCTCATTTTTCAATCTCCAAGCTTTCAATCTTTGGCTCTATTCTAAAATTATCTTTTACAACTCTTTTAAGTCCTAGCTTTACTAAGGTGCTATCTTCAAGCTCTGCAATAGCATCTTTATTAAGTTCTTCTTTATAAGTAATGCAATCATTAAGTCCATAGCTTTTTAAAGCTTTGATTAAGTTTTCTAGTTTTTCTTTCACACGTGGTAAAGATACACTTTTACTTAAGCGATAGCCAATCTTGCCAAAGGTAAATTCTTTGCTTCTTTTTTCTGCAAACTCGTGTTTATTATTTTCACAAAAGGTTGTAATGCACTGCTCTATATATTTAAGTTCATCACTTAAAACCTTAATCTCTCCTGCACGAGCTTCTTTAATCTCATTACAAGCTAAAGTCACCTCGCCATTAATCTTTTCTATTTTTACGCTAAGTTCTGCCACTTTTTTAAGTGCTAAGTTAACATCTTCTAAATTATTTATTTGCATCTATTCTCCTTTTAAATTAAATTTATTAATTTGATAATCCCAAAGAATTACGCCATATCTTAAAAGCACTGCGTGTTTAGTTTTTTTCTTGATTATCCTTAAGCCCTTATTGTAAGGGCAACTCCAAAACTAGCTCTTTAATGCCAAGCTTTTTAGCAAGTGCTAATTCTTCTTGCATACCTTGTGAATATTTTGCATCTTTGTGTTTGCTAAGATAAATATAATCACACGCTTTTAAAAGCTCTAATCCCATTTGTAAAGCTTTGTCTCTGTGCTTGTTTTCATCCAAATAACTAAATTGTAGTATGGGTGAAACAGGCACAAAACCTTCACATTCACGCATAATTTTTAAGCATTCTTGCTGAGCTATGCTAATAGCTTGTGCTTTTCTTTGACTTTCTCTTACTACTAAAGCTTTGTAAGGAGAGGCTACATAAACTAATGCCATTGTTAATCCTTTCTAATAAATTTAAGTTTTAAAAAACTTAATCAAAGTGCTTTAATTTAAGCACTTTTGTTAAGCTTTTTACCCAAATGAAAACGAATGATTTTTTTTGCAATATAATCAGGATAAATTCCTTTTAAAACATCTACAAACACTCCACTTTCTTTATAAATAATGCTTACACCCTTTATCTCAAAAAGCGAAGCACTATAATCAGCTTTCTCACCTTTAATCATTGGTATCATTTTTTCTCTCCTTGTATTAAGTTTTCTTTCTTTGCTTTTTCTTTTTTGATTAAGTCAATCGTTTCAAAGATAGCCATCCACTTGTCTTTATTTTTAGGACTCTTTAACTTTCTAAGAGCTTCAGTATAGATTTGATGAACGCGTGTCACGCTAAGATTAAGTTCTTTAGCTATCTCTTCAAAACTCATTTTTAGCCCAGCATTAAAAATGATGCGGCAGCTTCTATGTGTTTAAGCTCAACCGCTTTTCCATCTGCAAATTCACAAGCTCTTTTTAAAAGCTTCTCACTTTTTCTAAAGTTGCCACGAGCGAGGTTAAAAACTAAATCAATAGCCTTTTTCTCCTCCACATCAAAATGATTACAAAGTGTTTTTAAGTCTTCATCTTTTAAACCTTCTTTGTTTTGGTAGCAAAGTCCTTTTAATTCCCATTTTGCACCAATTCTAGAGCTTAGTTGTCCGTACTCGTTGTAATCATTTCTTCCAATGCCTGTAAGATTGTTTTTAAGTTTTCTAGTACCTACTAAGATTAAAGCAGTATTTGAAAAATCATATATGCGTCTTAAGCACTCCAAAGCACGAAACGGCAAATGCTCACTCTCATCTATAATTAAAACCTTTGAAGTTCTTGCTAACTCGCTAGCAATGCCTCTAATCTTATCATCCAAAGAACCTTTAAAACACACATTGAGTTTATTTTCAAGCCCCACCAAAAGCATTCTTTTGCTTGTCTCAGTTGTTGCTTCAAAAAGCACCACTCTTGTTCCATTTTTAGCGGCATATTCTTTAATGGCTCTGCTTTTTCCAGTCCCCGCTTCGCCAATGATTACTCCCATTTCTCTATTGCTCATGGCACTTTCAATGGTTACATTAATCGCCTTTGCATCTTTAGTGGCAATAAAAGGTGTTTGAAGCTCTTTCACGCTTTTTTCTTCCACAAAGCTTTTAATGTATTTTTCAAGTAAAGGCTCTACTTTTGAAGCGTATTTATAGCTACTTCCTTCTTTCATATAGCCCACCATATAGCTTTTATTAATCCCTAAACGATCGGAGAGATTGTTTTGAGAGATGTTTTGGGTGCTTAAAAACTTTTTAGTAAGTTCTACTAATTGCATTTTTTATCCTTTCTCTTAACTTCACAGCGGAAGTAAATTCCGCTTTGTGAGCAGGAGCTTTGCTCCTTGCATCCACCTAAAGCCCCCGTCCCACTGAAGTGGGGGCATCTTTGTTTTAGAGCTTTATAAAAACTCTTTAAAACTTGAATTAATCAAGCTTTAAACAATTTTTAACCAGCAAAATATTTCTTTTCGACAAAAGCTTCCATGTCAAACTCGCTTTCATCGTTATTTATTTCTTTTTTAGCATTTAAAATAAGCTCATCTGCATTAGCATTATTTTTAATCTCTTCTAATTCTCTTTGAGTTTTTAAGGCTTCTTTTGCAAGGGATTTTTGATGCACCTCTTTAGCTTCTACGAGTGAGTTTTCAAAAGCACTTTGTAAATCTTGTAAGTCTTGTTTAATATTAAGTTTAGTAAAGGCGGCAATCTCATCTTTTTTAAGCACTTCTTTAATCGCTTTAACTTCACTTTCATAACCTTTTTTAAGCATTTTATAGCTTTCTTTACTAAGTTTAGCGATACTTTCATCAAGTGCTAGACAAAGAAAGTTTCCGCTTAAATCATAAATGAAAAGTTCTTTAATATTATCGATATTTTGCACACATTTAACCCTTGTGCCAACACTTGGCATTAAAGCACTTTTATAAACTCTACTTTCAAAGTTAATGCCTTTTTTGCCCACGACCCTAAGTTCTTTATTCCCAGCATTAAACAAAAATTCTTCATAAGATATTTTTACAATAGCTCTATCGCACGAGTTCCAAAGTTCAAGTGGAGTTTTAACGCCTTTTTTGCGGCGAACTTTGCTCATGTTCCACTTGATCACTTCAGCTTCTAAAAGCTCACAAGCTTCGCTGAAGGTGTGAAGGAGTTTTTGATTAGTTTTTTTAGCAAAGCCGTATTCATCTTTAGCTTTTCTTTCTTTCTTAGGAGTTTTTTGCTCTATCATTTCTCTTTTAGCTAAGCTATTTCCAATATGTCCATGCATTTTAGAAATTCCTGCATGTTGAAGTGTCCCAAAGCGTCTTTCAACTAAAGCTTTTTGTTCTCCTGCATAAGCAATAGCTGCATCATAGGTAATATTAAGCCCATCAAGCAAGCTTTGAAAATCTTTAGAAAGATAATCTTTTCCATTATCCCCTTTAATCATATCAGGCTTACCAAACTTATCTATGGCTTTCCATAAAAGTCTAGTTAGGCTTAAAGAGTTTGATTTTCCTACCAAAGTAGCTACTCCCATACCGCTAAAGACATCAACGACACTTAAGATATGAGGGCGGAAAGGCTCCAAGGTTTCATCATCTCTTACTATAACATCAGCTGGGGAACTATCGATTTGCCAACACATGTTTTTCATGTCATATAGCTCTCTTTGATTTCCTTGTGCAGGGAGAAACTTAGATTTTGCACGATCTAAGCCTTGAGTGATAATACAATGTTCTAATGGTTTATCTTTATAGTAGTTTTTAATGAAATTTTGTAAGGTTTTTACACTAAAAAGCGGTTTTACCTCTCCTAAATCAAAACCTATAAAATCATAATTTTCTTTAGTGGCTGCTTCTTTATGGATTTGCCACCAAAGTTCAGTGAAATTAAATCCACCTGCTGCAAAGGTGCGATATTCTCTTAAAGCGTATTCTTGCATCCAAGTGCTAAGTTTAGTTTTATCTTTGCGGTGAAGTCCGCGAGTGTCGATAAGACCTAGAATGCCATTTTCTTTATATGCTTTGCGAATTCTAAAAATTTCTATTTTAGAAATACCACATATCTCTAAAGCTCTTTTTTGTTTTAAACCACCTTCAATATATTTTTCTACTTGCTTTAAAGCCTTAAGCTTTTCTCTAGCATTGTTTTTAATCTCATCGCTTAAATTTTCAAATTTTAAATTTAAAACAGCCAAATCATCATTCATTTTTGACTCTGTTAAATTTAAATTACTGGTTTTTAAACTATTATTTGCAGTTTTTAAATTATCGGTAGTAATAATTTCACTCAATTTAACTTTTTGCATTTTTTCATCATAAATTAAAGTATTTTTACTGATTAATTGCTTATTAAAGGCGGTTAAAAGCTCATCTTTACTGATTTTAAATAGTAGTTTTTTACCACCGCGTCCACCTTTTTCGTTATCCACTTTTAACCACTCATATTTATTTGAGTTTCTACTTACTGCAAGCCTCAAAGCTCCTGTGCTTACATTAAAAGTTTGTGCGGCTTCTTTGGTTTCTAAGAAGTAACTCATGAACAAGCCCTAGGCATTTCATCAATGATTTTAAGCTCAAAAAGCTTCTCATAAACAGCTTTTGTGTTAGTTTTTGCTTTGTATTTTTCAGAATAAAGTCCATTAACTACACGAAATAAACTCATATAGTGAAGATTATGTTTTTGAGCAAATTTTTTAAGATTGATACCATTATCTTCAAAGTATTGTTTTAACAAAATATCTCCTTTAATTTGTAATTTTTATTTCAAATTGATATTTTTTAAGATACAATTTGTAAATAATTTTTCAAATTATAAGACAAAATGCGAATTAAGTCAAGTTATTTTATCGCATTTTGTGAATTTTTTAATAAAAAAGGTTCATAATGTATAAAACAACAGACATTTTGAATAGAGTTTATGCTATTTTAAATATTACCGACGACAAGGAATTTTGTGGAATTTATGAGATAAAACCCAATACATTAAGTACTTGGAGAACTAGAAATACCATCCCTTATGAGTTATTATTGAAAATATCAAAAGAACAAAATATATCGCTTGACAGCATCTTTTTTGGCAAAATGCGAATTAATGATGACAATTTGCAATTAAGATACTATACGGATGTTGCTGCCGCTGCTGGATATGGTGCAATAAATAGCAAATTGGAATATACGGAAATAGTAATAAGCAAAAAATTTGCTTGCGAGGCATTGGGATTGCCGCCTTTAACAAGGCTTGATATTATTAAAGTTATAGGGGATAGTATGGAGCCTTTTATTCATAATGGAGATGTTATAGCTGTTGATGTTAGTAAAAATAAACTCGAGCTTGTAAAAAATGGAGATATCGTGGTTATTAATCTTGATGGTGAAATTTACTGCAAAAAGCTCCTCAAGCAACCTTTTGTAAATGAAATTGTATTGAGCTCTATGAATTCTTTTTATAAGGACATTGTTGTTAATATAGATCAAATTAGCTGTGCTGAAATTATAGGCGTTGTTTGTAAAGCAATTTCAATTAAAACTTTTGAAAATGCTATTATAAAATATGAATGATGCTATATTTTATTATTGCAATATTAATTATAATAATTGCTTTATTTATTTATTCTGGTTTTAAAACGGAATTGAAATTAAAAAAAATAGCAGATGGTGCTCTTACTAAACAAGATTTAAAAGAGATAGAAGTAATATCTAAATATTATGAAATTTCTTTAATAGAAGCAGCAAAAATTCATTATGGTAAAGCTATTATTACAGAAGAAATGATCGAAAGATTGGAAAGACCCTATCGAGAATTATATGAACAATATAAAAAACTTTCTATAAATGAGCAAGGAAAATTTTTGCACAATTTGCTTTTAAATAATCAAGATGAATATGCAGAAGCAATAAGATTTATTCAAATTGCAGAAGAAAGCGTTAATATAGCTTTAAAATCAAAAAATAAAGATATTGCAGAAAGCAGAAGAAAACTTGCATTAGAAATAGAACAAAAAATACAGAAAGGATATCCTAAAGCCTATGGCTTAATTATAGATATAATTCAGCTTTTGGAAGATAATTATGATGTAAATCTTTTTGAAAATCAATGCATTAAGTATTATGAAGAAGCTCAAAAGTTAAAAACCATTAAATCCAAGCAAAAAAGAATTGATTATATAAATGATTTAATAAAAGAAGCTGAAATAAATCCTAAAATCGATGAGAAATTTGTTAATTTTTGGAAAAATAAAGTAAAAGAAATACAATAATTACATTTTAAGTTTAAGGTTTGTAGAAAAATAAAATGCAACCAAAAAGTATCATTTTATTTTTCTATGGTTACATTTTATTTTTCCGCCGACATTTTTATTTGCAGTTCAAATTGATTTTAGTGTATTTTTTCTTAAATATTAAGCATAATAAGAATAATTTAAATAAAATTAAATTTTAAAGTGTTACTAAAAGTAATATATTTTTAAAGTATATAATTAACATTTATTAAAATTTTATGATATTAACTTTATGTTAATTATTTAAATAGTTTGTTTTTTATAGAGTTTAGATTTTCTTCTAAATTTTTGAAATTGTTTTCAAAATCTTTTTTTATATCTATAAAAAAAGGATTGCTTAAAGTAGTGATAAGATAATGATTTTCTTTAGAAAAGATATGATTTAAAGTGAAATTTTTATCTGTAAGTTTGATATAAATTTGTTCTTCGTTTTCAAAGCTAGGATTTTTGTTTGCTTTTGAAATTTCGAGCAAAATTCCGCAAAAAAAGCGTTTGTTTTCGTCTAAAAACTGAATATCATAAATTTTAAAATCCTTAAATTCAAAGCAGTTTTGACTTTTAAATTCTTTCAAATCCTTTGTAAGTCCTAGTTTTAAAAAGTCTTTTTGACTTAAACTTTGCTTTTTAAATTTCGCCCCAAAACGACGCAAAAACAAATTTAAAGCATTAATTTGTAATTCTTTTTGTGCGAGTTTTAGTTTTTTGGCTGTAAAACGAAAGAAAAAAACACCCACAAAAACAGCTAAAATTACTGCGATTAAGGCATCTCTTATAAAAACAAAGGCTAAAAAACCTACAAGTAAGGCTTCGATAATGCTTAGGAATTTTAAGATTCCTAAGCGTTTAAGTATATAAAGTCTATTATTTTCTAAGCTTTTTAAATCCATTAAGATTTTGCTTTTTCCATTCTTTTTCTTTGAGTTGGGTCAAGATAGCGTTTGCGAACACGCACATTTACAGGTGTAACTTCTACAAGTTCATCTTCTTCTATCCACTCTAAAGCTCTTTCAAGACTTAATTTTCTAGGTGGCACAAGTTTGATTGCATCATCGCTTCCACTTGCTCTTACATTGGTAAGATTCTTTCCTTTGATAGGATTAACATCTAAATCATTTGGACGAGAGTGCTCACCTATAATCATACCGGTATAAACTTTAGTTTGAGGCTCTATGAAAAGTACTCCACGCTCTTGAAGGTTAAACAAAGAATACCCTAAAGCCACGCCATTTTCCATAGAAATTAACGCTCCATTATTACGCTTTTCAACCGCACCGCTAAAAGGACGGAATTCTAAAAAGCTATGATTCATCACACCTTCGCCTTTAGTATCGGTTAAAAACTGACTTCTAAAACCTATAAGTCCGCGTGCTGGAATTTCAAACTCAAGTCTTGTTTGTCCATCGCCCGTTGGTGCCATGGTTTTCATTTCAGCTTTTCTTTTGCCAAGTTTTTCTATTACTGCACCGCTAAATTCTTCAGGCACATCGATAACTAAATGTTCAAAAGGTTCTGTTTTAACTCCATCTTCAACTTTTACGATAACTTCAGGTCTTCCCATGCAAAACTCAAAACCTTCACGACGCATATTTTCAGCTAAAATAGTGATTTGAAGTTCGCCCCTACCGCTTACTTTAAATTTACCTTCGCCTGTGCTTTCGTATTTCATAGCAATATTAGTTTTCATTTCAGCTTCTAAACGTTCAGCGATTTTATTTGAAGTTACATGTTTTCCTTCAGTTCCTGCTAATGGTCCATCATTTACAGAAAATACTATGCTTAAAGTCGGCTCTTCAATGTGTAAAGGATCAAGTGGCATGGGATTGTTTGGATCTACAACGCTATCGCCAACATCTAAAGCTTCAAAACCTGCTATAGCTACAATATCTCCACTTCCTGCTTCTTCGATGTCCATTTTTTCTAAGCCCATAAAGCCAATGAGTTTTGAAATTCTACCATTTACCTTGGTACCATCAGCTTTTGCAAGCATTACGCTTTGGTTTTTCTTCACAACCCCATTGAAAATTCTAGCAATGCCTATTTTACCTACGAAATTATCATACCCCAAAGTGAAAACTTGAAGTTGCAAAGGATTTTCATCACTACCACTTGGAGCTGGAACGCGTTCAAGTATGGTTTTAAAAAGTGGCTCCATATTATCACTTTCATCGTTTAGATCAAGCTTAGCATAACCATTTTTTGCTGCAGCATAAACTATAGCAAAGTCAAGTTGCTCATCGTTTGCATCTAGGGCTACAAAAAGATCAAAAATTTCATTGATCACTCTTTCAGGATCGGCAGCTGGTTTGTCTATTTTGTTGATTACAACTATAGGTTTAAGCCCTAAAGATAAAGCTTTTTTAACCACGAATTTAGTTTGTGGCATAACGCCTTCTTGAGCATCTACTAAAAGCAAAACTCCATCAATCATTTTTAAAACACGTTCTACTTCTCCGCCAAAATCAGCATGCCCTGGAGTATCTATGATGTTGATTTTTGTACCTTTGTAATTGATCGCTGTGTTTTTTGAAAGTATGGTAATACCGCGTTCTTTTTCTATATCGTTGCTATCCATAACGCGTTCTGAAATTTGTTCTCTTTCGCTAAAGGTGCCTGATTGTTTTAACAATTCATCTACCATAGTGGTTTTACCATGGTCAACGTGAGCTATAACTGCTATATTTCTAATGTTTTCCAAATTTTCTTCTCCAAAGCTAAATTTTTAAAAGCTTAAATTATACAAAAATTTAACTTAAACTACAAAGTATCAAAACTTGGAACACTTCTTGCTTTAAAAACTTATGAAATTAAAATTTTAAAAAGGAAGTTAAAATGTCAAAACCATTAAATGAAGAGATTTTTGTTGAATTTAAAAGTGATTTAGCTGAAAGAAAAAATGAAGTTTTGCTTCAAGTTTTAGAGCTTTTAGAAACTTTTAGATCAGATGAAAACGAAAAAATGGCAAGAATTTCAAGTGAGCTTACAGAAATTTTAGAAAATGAAGAAAATTTAGAGAAAATTTTAAATGCTAAAAATTTAGAAGAGCTTTTAAATATCTTAACTGCTTTAAATGAAGATAAGATGATTAAAGTATATGAAGATTCTTATTTGAAAGAAAAATTTCCTAATGTAATGGTAGATAAATTTTTAAAATAATTTTTTGAAGGAAAAGTGATGTCAAATTTAGCTCCGCAAAATGATGTTTTAAATCTTACGCCGAGTAAAACTTCTACTACTAGCAGTTCTTTTAGTAAAACTAGTAAAAATAAAGAACATGAAAGTAGTGATAGTAAAAATTCAACTCAAGATGATACGGAAAGTTTTTTAAATTCTTTGCTTAATTCTATCAATGAAACCAATGAATTTTTACCTGATCATATGAAGATCAGTCAAAAAGAAGTTGTTAATGAAGCGATGAGCAGACTTCAAAAAGGAGCTTTTGATGAGAGCGATAAGATAAGCATTTTCGAATCTGCTTCTTTTATGCAAATTCTTTCTTTGTTAGATAAGCTAAAAACAGATACAGCAGATGTTAAACTAGCAAATCTTTCTACTCAACTTTCAAGTCTTATTAAAACAGAGGCTAATTTTAATGCTTTAAAAGGTGCATCAAATCTTAGTGAGCTTTTGGACATAGCTAAAGATCTGGGCTTAAATGTAAAAAATATTAAAGTAGATCGTCTTCTTGATCTTAAAGCAACTTTTCCAAATTTAGATAAGGCTGATTTTTTTAAGGGTGCTGTGGATAATGTTTTTAAAGAAATCATCAATAATAAAATTTCCAATGTGAGTAAAAATTTAAATCACAATTTAGAAAATACAACTCATACTACAAGCACTCATTCTATGCAAAAAACAAATTCTAAAGATAGCGGTTCTTTGCTTTCTCAAACTTTAAAAAATTTAGATTCCATACTTTCATCCAAAGAAAGCAAACACGAAAAAAACGATAAAGTTAAATCAAAAATAGAAGAAGATACCACAGATGCTAAAAATACTTTAAAAAATATCAAAAATGATGAGTTTGCAAAAAATTTAACAGAAGAGTTAAATATAAAAGATAAAAAAAACCAAGATAATTTAAATAAAGAAAGCAAAGACTTAAACAAAGATTTTAATAAAGAGTTAAATAAAAATCAAGAAAAAAACAATTTAAATCAAGAAAATATACAAGATCAAAATAAAAATTTAAAGAACAATGATCAAAATTTAAATCTTGATAAAAATTTAAATAAAGAAATTGTTAAAGATACTCAGAAATTAGTTTCAAATTTAACACAAAAAGATTTTAATCTAAATAAAGAGCCTAAAAACAACAACAAAGAAAATAAAGATATAAAACAAAATTTCTTTGATCAAAAATTAAATTTTGAAAATTTAAATAAAACTCAAGTAGTTCAAAACAAAGAGAATAATGCAAATTTTAATAATAATACTACTAATAAAGAAACTTTTACTCAAGAGCAAACAAAAACGCACAGTGAAAATGTAGATAAAAATAGCTTAGATGAGTTAAATTCTTTAGTCAAAGATTTAAATAAAGTAACACAAAACAATGCTCGCAATATCACTCCTAAAGAAACTTTGCAGTATTTTTCACAAGATTTAAAAGAGGCTGTGGATCAATACAAAGCGCCTATTACTAAACTTAGTATCACTCTAAATCCTAATAATCTTGGAGAAGTGGAGGTAACTTTGATACAAAGAGGTAATAACCTTCATATCAATTTCAACTCCAATGCCAATGCAATGAATTTGTTTATCCAAAATCAAGCCGAGTTTAAAAATTCTCTTGTAAATATGGGATTTACTGGACTTGAAATGAATTTTAGTGATCAAGGTAAAAGAGAGCAAAATCAAAATCAAGGAAAAAATCGTAGTGGATATGGTTTTAAAGATGCTTTAGATGGAAAAAATGAAAGTGAAAAAGTCAATCTAGAGCTTGTTTTAGCGAAGTATTTTTAAATTGGAACACTTATTGCTTAAATAATAAAAAACTAAATAAAAAGGAGTTTATAATGATATCATCATCGGATTGGAATTTAAATACCACTGCTACAACTTCAGGTACTACTTCTTCAGGAAGTACTAGTGGAACAACTAGAACAGATTCAAGCAGTAGCTCAGGAATAGTGAGCAATCCAAATGCTACCTTAGATAAGGATGCGTTTTTAAAACTTCTTTTGATAGAGCTTCAACATCAAGATCCAACAGATCCTATGGATAGCGATAAAATGCTTACTCAAACTTCACAGCTTAGTGCACTTGAAATGCAGCAAAATACCAATACAACTATGCAAAAAATGGTTGAAACTATGCAAAAGCTTTCTGATTCTTTTAGTACAAGTATGAGTACTTCAGCTTTAGGGGCTATTGGTAAAATGGCAACTGTTTCAGATAATAAAATCAAACTTACAGGTGCAGATGAGCTTATCGCTCTTAAAATGTATTTGCCTGAAGATTCTGATGAAAACGGTGTTACGCTAGAAATTTATGATAGCAATAATAAACTTGTTTTCAGTGAAAAAAGCGATGCTAAATCTATTTCTCAAGGTTTATTTACTATGGAGTGGCCAGGAAGAAATAACGATGGGGTTTATGCAGGTGATGGTGAGTACACTGTTAAAATGGTTTATAATAATAAAAATGGTGAAAAAATCACTGCAAATTACGGAACTTATCCTATCGAAGGTGTTGTTTTTAAAGATGGTGTTGCCTATGCAAAAATGGCTGGACAAGAAGTTCCTTTTGATGCAATACAAGAAATAACAGATTATAAGCTTGGTTCATCTTCATCTACTGGAGGAAGCGGTTCAAGTGGAGACTCAAGTGGTGGTTCAAGCGATGGAGATTCTTCTGGGTCTGGATCTACAGAAGATGGCGACAAAGAGGAAAAGGCATAAGCCATGATGAATTCATTTTATAATGGGATTTCTGGAGTAAAAAGCAATAGCTTTGGTATTGATATCACTGCTAATAACATAGCAAATGTCAATACCACGGGCTTTAAATACTCTGATGCTCAATTTAAAGATATTTTTTATACTACCATAACAACCCAATCAACCAACCCTGCTCAAGGTGGTTATGGTAGCGGTGCAGCATCTTCTCAAGTT
Source organism: Campylobacter sp. CFSAN093238 (assembly GCF_012898015.1). Taxonomy (NCBI): domain Bacteria; kingdom Pseudomonadati; phylum Campylobacterota; class Epsilonproteobacteria; order Campylobacterales; family Campylobacteraceae; genus Campylobacter; species Campylobacter sp. CFSAN093238. The sequence continues at coordinate 98,214 of NZ_CP040611.1, forward strand.
GTTTTCGAACAGGGTTCTCCTGTTGCAAGTGATGGTGAATTTGATGTGGCTTTGCAAGGAAAAGGATTTTTTGGGGTTTTAGGGGCTGATGGCAATGCTTACTATACTAGAAATGGATCATTTAGAAGAGATGCCAATGGATATTTGGTAGATTCTTATGGAAATTTTGTTTTAGGAACAATGAATCCTGCTTTTACTGGTATTAACTATAGCGATAGAGTTGCTGGGCTTATGGGGGATTATCTTAACACAGGAACTCCGGTAAATAATGGTTTTACTGTAAATTCAAATAATTCTTTCAGTATAGGCACAACCGCTTCTCAAGGGGCTATTAAAGTACCTGTGAATATGTATTTACCTCCTCAAGTAACTCAAAATGTAAAATGGAGTGGAAGTTTAAATACTAACACAACAACAGAAGTAGTTAAAGTAGATCTTGATCCTAGTAAATTTAACATTACAAAAACTGAAGATGGAAAATATGTAGTTAGTGGTAGTGTTAGCAAAGAAGATGTGTTTAGTGCTAAAGCGGGTGATAGGATTATTTTAAATTTCACTGATGATAATGGCGTAAAAACAAGCTTTGAAGCGACTTTAGATGAAAATCTAAATTTTAAAAGTAACGAGCTTGATTTAAAAGGATTGGATGAAAATAGCATCAAGCTTGATACAGCTCAAATTTCAACAGAGCAACAAAAAGCCAATAAAGATATTTTAGAATCCCCTATTTATAATGCAGATGGAAGTAAAAGCACTTTAAGGGTTACACTTGAAAGAGTTTTACCGCAAGAAGGCGATAATATACAATATAAAGCTATTGCACAAATTTATGATTCTAATGGCAATGCCGTAGGCAATCCGACTGAAGGAAATATGGTTTTTGATAAAAATGGTGCTTTGCTTCAAAACAATATTACAAGCATTGCAAATCCAAATGGTGGAACAATTAATATTGATTTAGGTTCTCCTTATGATGCTAACAAACCTGGTTCGGGTTATAGTGGGATTTATATTAAACAAGGCGTCGAAAAAAATGTATTTACACAACAAGATGGTGTAGCTGAAGGGTTTTTTGAACAATATAATATATCCGATGATGGAAGTATTGTTGCGCAATTTAGCAATGGTAAAAATGCCATAGTTGGAAAGCTTGCTTTATATAATTTTATCAATGAGCAAGGATTAGTTGCTATGGGAGATAATATTTTTGCAGCAACGGCAAATAGCGGTGATGCAAGTTTTATTATGAAAGATGGTCAAGTTGTTAATACAGCTAAATTTAAAGGCGGATTCTTAGAACAATCAAATGTTGATTTAAGCGCAGAGCTTTCAAACCTTATCGTAACTCAAAAAGCCTTTGATGCAAGCTCAAAAAGTATCACTACAAGTGATCAGATGATACAAAAAGCCATTAATATGAAAAGATAATTCTTAGGAATTATCTTTTTCTAATTTTTCAAAAATAATTTTAATTTCTTCTATGTCGCTTTCGCTATAATTATGGCTTGATTTAATATAACTTACTTGCTGTCCTTTTTCAAGATATAAAACCTTTTCATAGTCTTTTAAATTTATATGATGTTTTAGTTCAAGGTTGGTGTTTGTGTTAGGATAAAATTTTAAAAAATTATCCTCTCCGATATTTTCGGCTTTTATGTATATTTTTACATTGTAAACCATTTCATTTAAGAAATTTAATTTCGCATCAATTTGATATTTTAATTTTACAAGTTTTTTATACGAAATGCTAAGATGATTGTATTTTTTTATGATATCGTGATAAAGATTTGAAAATTTCATTTCTATGGCGCTAGGATTTTTAGTCTTTTGAAGTTTGATGATTTTGATTTGATTTTTGATTAGATAATCATAGTAATTTTGCATTTTGCTTATGGTGTCATCAAGCTTACTTTTTATTTTAAGGCTTAGATTTTTAAGATTTTCGCATTCTGTATCTGAGTTGTTTTCAATAGAAACTAGTGGTGAAACTACGATATTGTTTTTGAATTTTATATTGTTTGTTATGATTAGATTTTTTCTTGGATATAAAGTATTATCCGTTAGTAAATTGCAAATATAAATATTTTCTGCTTCTATTTTTCCACCCATGCAGTTTTCAACAAATACATTTTTAGCTATAATTGTCCCATTTTCTAAATTTTTTATATATACAGTGTCAGCTTGCAAAGTTCCTTTGTGTGTTGTAATAAAAATATCTTGTGCAAAAATTTCGCTTTTTGCATGAGTTAAGCCTTTGATACTGATATTTTTTCCATAAAGTTTTGTTGCTCCAACATTCCCATTTACTTTTATATTTGAAGCTTGAACATTTACAATACCTGATTTAATAGCATCATCACTTATATCAAAATTAGTGATTTCTAAGTTTATATTTTCATCGGTATTTGTTTTGATTGAACCGGTTGTTTTAAGCCCTATTTGTGATAATTTTAAATTATTTGCGATACAATATCCTGTATGATCTTTGTTTAAAAATCCATAATTGGCGCTAAAATATTTAATTCTATCTTCTAATTCTTCTGTGTAAATGCTTTCATCTTTTATGATAAAAGGATTATCAAGAAAGGCTATTGGATTTAAATGAAGTATCTCTCCTCTTAAATTTCGTCCTTCTTTTCCAAGAATTCTATAAATGTATTCAAAAAGTAGCTCATTTTTTTCAATAGGTTTACAGTAGTTTCCTTCATCATAGTTAATATTTTCGTCAAAACATTCTTCGTTAACATCTCTATGATAAATAATTTCATCACTTTTATGTTCAATCTTATCTACACCTTTGGCAATTTCAAGCTCTATTTCTTTAATAGATGGACTTTTTTGTATTGATAAGATAAAATCATCAATCTTGTCAAATAAATTTTTATCAAGTCTTAAGATTAAAAATTTTTGTTTGATCATTATTTTGTAGATATTTTGCAAAATATCAAATTTTAAATTAGGGTAATATTTAAAATTTTCTGTAAGGTTGATACTGGCTTTTAGATGGGTTAGGTTGGAGTTGGATCTAAGTTTGACTGTAAAAGGAAAACTTTGGGTTTTTGGGTAAATTTCTATAAGAAATTTTTGCACTATGGTATTGTAGTTTTTTACAAAAAAATCATCTGCATAAAATAAGTCAAAATCCTTTCTTTCATAAGTTTTTGTTTTTGCTGGTTTTACACTAGAACACAGAAGTTTAAAATCTATAACTCTAAAATCAAGAATTTGTTCTGTGTTTGCTTGTTCATGATTTAAACTTTCAAAAGGATTGAAAGTTTCTAAGGTTTTTACTTGAAAATTCATCTATCCCCCCCCCCATATCATTTTTTTGAGTCGTGAAATGGTGATTTTGTAGTGCATCTTCAAAAGTAGCATTGAATTTTTCGAAATTTTGATTCAAATCAAAATAATCCAAATGAACTAAAATTTGCCCACATTTTTCGCACTTTAAGGTATTTTCTTTGCTAACAAGCTCTTGATGTATAGTCTGTGGAACTGCATGGATACGCAAAGAACAATTGCAAATATAATCATGAGTTTTTTCAGCCCTTAGGTCTTGTTTGATTGATTTTAGTTTTATGTATTGTTCTAAGGTATAATGGATTTCTTGAAGGTGTAGGGTTTTTTTTGTAAAATTAGCTATCCATAAATCTTCATTAGCAAAATGATCTAAAATCCAATCTTTGGTTAATATGGAAAGTTCTTGAGACATTTTTACAATATCATTTGAGTGTTCTAAAAGCTCTTTAGTTTTTTCTACTAATATTTGATGAGATTTTTTATGTTCTTCAATCAAAGGAAAATCAATGCTTTCCATAAATTTTTCTTCATCTTTAAAATGAATTTTGATGTATTGAAATAGCTTTACAAGAATTTGTTTTAAATCATTTTTGTGTTGTGTATTATTATCTTGAATGTTTAGAGCTAAATCATTTGCAAGATTGGTAATTTCAAAAATTAGTTCGTGTTGTTTGTCTAATTGCATATTTTTAATGCTAAAATCTCTACTCCATTTAACTTTCATATTTTTTCCTTGCGATATAAATTATTTTTATATCGTATTTTTAGAGAATAAAATAATAGTTTTTATAAATAAATTTTAAAAAATGTATAAAATTTTAACCAATTTATTATTTATATATTATTTTTTTAGTTTTATAATTCTCAAGGCTTTTTAAGTATATTGTGATATAATTTTAGAGCCTTTTCTTAGACCTGTGCAATGCTATTTTTAAGCACCGCTTCAGGGTGGGAACACAGCAGAGCACTTGATTTTAGTGTGTGCCGCAGTTATCTGGGGAAGGGTTTTATTCATTTTAAAATTCCCTATTTATTTTTCAATCAGGCTAGCTTTTTTATAAATTAAAAATTTATTTAAAAATTATAATTTTAAGATTTATTAAAATATTAGTTAACTAGAATTTCATTACCAATATCAAAAGATAAACAATGGATAGAAAGAAAATTCCCTTGTTGGTGCTGCGTATTTTAATTGCAGCTGTGTTTTGGCCTATACCTACTCCTTGTAGGTTTGGAAGATAATTCTTGGCATTTTCTTGGGCTTTTTATTGCTGTGATTATGGCAGTGATTTTACAAGTAATGCCTTTGGAGCCTGTTTGTATGATAGCTATTGCCATAGTAGCTCTTAGTGGCATTACCACTACCCAATTGAAAATCTAAGTAAAATTTACACCAAAGCTACTTCGAAAACTTCTACGCAACAACTTATTGATGAGACTAAAATTTCCTTTAAATACTTCAGTACTTGATTTTTTATATCAAAAGAGTATAAGATGAAAAGGTAAATACTGCTATATCAAATTTAAAATCTAAAACGGGTATAAAAGACGCTTTAAGTGGTTTTTCAAATTCTCTTATTTAGCTTATAGTTATTCTATTATTGTGGCTCGTGGAGTTATTAAAACAGGACTTGGAGAGCATTTGGCTTATCATTTTATCAGTATTCTTGGTAAAAAAACCTTAGGTATTGCTTATTCTATAGCTTTTTGTGAAACTATTTTAGCTCCAGTTACTCCTTCAAATACTGCAAGAGCAGGGGCTATCATAAATCCTATAGTTCAAGTTATTGCAAGAAGTTTTAAATCCACTCCTGAAGATGGAACACAAAATAAAATAGGCACTTATCTTTCTTTGGTAAATTATCAAGAGCCAATCCTATTTCATCAGCTATGTTTATTACAGCTACAGCTCCAAATCCTTTGGTGCTTTATTTTCTCTCTCCGCTAGAAATTAAATCCACGCCTAATGCTTCTACTTTTACTAAAGATAAATTAAAAGAACTTGTAAAAATGAAAAATAGTGAAAAAATCATGCTCAGTGTTTTTGTCTCGCTTTTACTTTTATGGGCTGGAGCTTTGGGCTTGTTTTTTTGGAATTTCTCTTGATGCGACTAGTGTGGCTTTGCTTGGGTTGTCTTTGGTGTTGATTAGTGGAGTTTTAACTTTTGGGGAAGTTTTGGCCGAAAAAGCTGCTTGGAATACTTTAGTATGGTTTTCAGCTCTTGTAATGATGGCAACTTTACTTGGCAAACTTGGCGTTACACAGTTTTTAGCTGAAGCTTAAGGTGAATTTGCTTCTGCTATGGGACTTGGGGAAATTTCTATTATGATATTTTTAAGCCTTGCTTTTTTTATATACACACTATTTCTTTGCTTCCATTGCAGCTCATATATCAGCAATGTTTTTTGTTTTTTTAGTGCAGCTTGCCTTAGGAGCACCACCACTTCTTTATGCTTTTATTATGATAGCTTCAGGTAATGTTATGATGGCATTAACTCACTATACAATAGGAACAGCTCCTGTTATTTTTGGAACAGGCTGTGTAACTCTTAAAAAATGGTGGAGTATAGGTTTTGTGATTTCCATAGTTGATATAGTAGTGATGATAGCTGTTGGGCTTATTTGGTGGAAAATTTTAGGATTTTATTAATAATTTCTAGGAATTAATTCCTAGAAATTATTCTATAAAACCGCTTGCTATGACTTTATCATGATCATAAAAGACTGCCATTTGTCCGCTAGCAAGTCCATAAACAGGATCTTTTAGGATGATTTTTGCACTTTTATCTTCATAAATTTCTACCTTGCAAGGTGTGGATTTTGAACGATAGCGGATTTTCACTTCGCAATCAAGCTCTTTAGCGTCTATAAAAAGATTGATATTTTTTAGGTTAAATTCACTGATTTTAAGTTCTTCTTTGGTTCCTACGATGATTTGGTTTTGCTTAGGATTGATTTTTAAAACAAAATGTGGTTCATGTGCCCCACGCACTTCAAAGCCCCTTCTTTTGCCTATGGTATAGTGCATATAGCCCTCATGTTTGCCTACCACTTTTCCGCTACTATCTAATACTTCTCCAGGAATTTTTGTATCCATAAACTGATCTAAAACTTGCACATAAGTATCTTCAACAAAGCAAATTTCAGAACTTTCCTTTTGGGTGGCAAAAGATTTTAAAACCTCTATAGTGGAAGCAAATTTTTTCACATCTTCTTTTTTCATTTCGCCTAGCGGAAAAATAAGATATTTTAAAGCTTCTTTATCTGCGCTAGCTAAAAAATAGCTTTGATCCTTGCTTTCATCTACTGCGGTTTTTATTAAGTTGTTTTCAAGTCTTGCATAATGCCCTGTGGCAAGTTTTTCACAACCTAAACTTTTAGCAAATTCTAAAAGTTTTCCAAGTTTGATAAAACGGTTACATAAAGCGCAAGGATTTGGTGTTTTACCCTCTTTATAAGTATCCACAAAAGGCATGTAAACTTTGTTTTTAAAATCTTCTTGTAAGTCTAAAATATGATAAGGAATTTGCAAAAAGTTTGCAACTTTTTCTACTTTTTTGATATTTTCTTCGTGATAATTTGGTTTGCCATGAAGTTTCATATAACAACCTATAACTTCATGACCTAAATTTTTAAGTTTGTAAGCAGTGACTGTACTATCAACTCCACCGCTCATAGCGACTAGAATTTTCATTAAATTTCCTTTAAAGTATTAATTATAAAATCCAAGTCGTCAGTGATTTTATACTTTAACTCATCTCCTTTAGAAATCACTTCAAGTTTGAGTAAAGAATTTCTGACGAACTCATCAAAACCTCGCCAAAATTCACTCCCAAACAAAATAATAGGAACATCTTTTTTAAATTCTAATTGTTTTAATGTAAGAATTTCACACAATTCATCAAGTGTTCCAAAGCCGCCTGGGAAGATCACAAAAGCTAGACTCTTTTCAATAAGAGCCATTTTGCGTATGGCTAAGCTCTCAAAAGTAATATTATATTCTACAAAATCATTAAGTTTTTGCTCGTGAGGTAAAAATATATTAAACCCTACAGAACTCATTGAATTTGTATTATTTTTTTGTGAAAAAGCACCTTCGTTGGCTGCACGCATAATACCACCACCTCCACCACTTATCACACAAAAACCATTTTGAACACATTTTTGTGCCAAAATTTTAGCCTGCTGATAATAAAAATTATCTTCTTTAAGCCTTGCTGAACCAAAAAAAGTTACGGCATTTTTTAGGTTTGGTATGTTAGCAAATTTTTCTAAATCTTGGCTTATTTTTTCATTCATTTTTCAACCTTTAGTTAAAATAAATTCCATTCTAGCTAAAAATTTATAATAAGTTCTTTATTATATAAGTTTTAATAGAATTTAAAGACTTTTAAATCCTTAAGCTTTAATATCTATACTTTTTTGTGCAGTATTTTGAGAAATAATTTTGTTAAATTCTCCTGTGTTATCATCACTAAATTTCATACCAAAAAGAAGTTCTAACTCATCGCTTGTGCCAAATTTATTTTCCAGTAGCTTTTTTAAAAGCTCATTCATTTTATTATCATCTTTATAGGTTTCGCTTGAACTTTGCGCTTGTATAGGTTTAAATGGCTTTTTTTTGTCTTCTTCTGAAGTTTCTTTGTTATTTGTATTTTTTGTAGGATTGTTTAAATTTTCTTTTTGTTCTAGTATTTTTTGTTTAAAATCATCAATGCTCATATCTGAATTTAATAAATCAAAAAGCTTAAAAATATCTCCTTTAAAATTCATACTATTTTCACTTATGAATTTGTTTAAATTATCAATTTCACTTTGACTCATAGTTTTATCAAATCCTTGCATTTTGCCTAAAATACTTGTTTGTCCTTCGATAAAATAGTTTTTTGCTTGAAATCCAGTAAAGAAAGTCATAAAAATACCACTTTTTGTTATAGTTTTATCATTATTACTATAAGGAGTAGGATCTATTAAAGAATATTTAAAAATATCACTTTTATCATCAAGTGAGAAAAAAGTCATTATTTTTATATTATGGGAAGTCGGAGAGTAATTTTGATAATTAGACATAAAATCTTTATACTCTTTATCATTTAAATTATATTTTTTATTTATCTCCAAAGTATTTTGATTAAATTCGAAACCTTGTGGTATTTTTACTAAGTCTTCTTTTGTAAAATTGATTTTATTGTTTAACTCATCATTTAAAAGTTGTGAAAATACTTTATAAGCATTTCCTATACTTTTTGCTATATCAATATTAATATAACTTGATAATAGACTTTTTGTTTGAATATTAACAAAATTTTCTATATCTTTAGCATAAATCTTATAATCTTTTGGTAAGCCTGCAGCTTCGTTAAAATCGCTTGTAAAAAAGCCATCTTTATCTACGCCATATCCTAGCATTTTACTTACTGCCCTAGATTTATCGCTTACAAGGCTTGAGTTATCATTTGCAACATTAGATGATTTTATATTTGAAGTATTATTACTAAAAGTATTTGTGTAATTGTAGCTTGAATAAGAATTTATACCATTAATCATTTTTACCTTCCTGTAAGTAAAGTTTTATTTATAAGATAAATCGGCAAAAATGATTTTTTCATAAGTTTTTTATCTTCTAGCTCTAGCAGTCCAGCCACCAAGATTACTTTCAAATTGAGTTTTATATTTCATAGTTAATTCTTTAATAACCTGATTATTATTTAAAATCTCACTCGAATTAACTCTATGCAACCCCGTTTGTCTATCAAGTAGTGCAACACCATAGTTAAAAAGAACATAAGGTTTTCCCGAGCTTGATATTGCGATATTTCTTTTTACTGTATAACCTAAAAATGTATTTGAAAAAGTGTTATCGCCAGTTACGGTATAAATGGCTACCAACTGTTTATATGTTGTTGTATTATCTGGAATAGCTAATGCTATATATTCAGAATTTCCAAGTTTGCTTGTAAGAACTTGATATCCACCCTTAACTTGTTTCATCTCATCTAAATTAAGAGCCTTAACTCCTTGAGAATTATCACTTAAAGCACCATTACTAACCTTAGCTAAAAAATCCCCAGCAAAAGCAGAACTTGTAAATAAAGAACCCAAAATTAAACAATTTACTAATTTTTTTAACATATAATTCTCCTTTTCTTAACTATTTTACTCTTTATTTGAATAATATCATAAATTATATATTAAAATCAAATTTTTTTATTTGGAACATTCATTGCTTTAAAAAAATTTTTTAAAATATTTAGAAAGGTAACAATGAAAAAGATTTATTTAACATTTATGGTTTTAGTCAGTTGTGTTTTTGCTAGTGATGAACTAAATATAGACAGTTTGTTTAAAAAGCAAATAGGTTTAAGAAGTATTACAAGCTTTTCTTTACTTAGCACAGGAAATGCAAACTCGTATTCTCTTTATCCTAATATAACAATAGGCGGAGATCCTACAATTTGGAATGATACAAAGCAAGTGTTTTTAACTCAAACTTTCATTTATACCATAACACCTAAGTTTGACATACTTATTTCAGGGGGCGGAAGTTATGCAAGACAAGAATATACAAACTTTTTTACAAATGAGTATTCTAGTAAAAACAGAATAGGTTTTGATAGTTTATGACTAGGTTTTATTTATACAGGCGATAGCATTGCAGATTTAATTCCACAAATTACCTTTCAAGCTGCAGTCGTTCAAAGAGAAAAAGCAGTCAATCAAACCAAAACTTTTACCTAAAATCACAAAGCTTACAAGCTAGTCTAAGGGGATATAGCGATCCTGTTGTATATAGCATTTATACCGGCTTTGGTTATAACCAATCAAGAAAATTTAAAACCCTTAAAATAGAGTATGGAAATAGTATTTATGTGGGTGGGGATTTATCTATTATTCTAAGTCCTAAAATTACTTTAGATTTAGGAGCAGAGCAAAGATTTCAAACCGAGCAAAAAATTAATGGTTATCAAAATTCTGAAGTGCGTTCTATTCCAACTTTAAGTTTAGGTTCTACTTATAGCATTAATTCAGATACCGCAGTTTCTGTTAATGCTAGTTTTGGAGGAAGCTCTGCTTCTCCTGATAGCATATTTGGGATAAGCTTATGGAAAAAATTCTAAAAATTTTATTATTTTTACCCATTCTTACTTTGAGTGCAAAAGCGGAATGGGTAGTTAAATCCTATCAAGAAATTAAAAACGAAAGAGTAATAAGGCAAACTTACGAGCAATCTTGTGGGGCTTCATCTTTGGCAACTTTACTCAATATACTTGATGATAAAAAGTTTGATGAACTTGAACTTTTAAAGATTATGAGTGGACAGGAACTTTATACGGATATGGTAAGCTTTGCAGATTTAAGCGATGCAGTTAAAAAACTAGGCTATGAAAGCAATTCATATCAAATCAATAGAGAAAACTTGGATAAACTTGTAAATATTCCAATGCTTGTAAAAATTGAAGATGATCCACGCTTTCCACATTTTGTTATAATTATCAATCATAAAGGTAATTATTTACAAGTGCTTGATCCAAGTCATGGAGAATATATAAGTTCTAAAAGTCAATTTTTTAGTATTTGGGATAGATATAATAAAGGTGGTTATGCTTTAATTGTTGCTCCTAAAAAAGAGCTAAAACCTTTTAAGTTAAATACTCTAAAATCTTTACATTTTGATTTCAGCCCTTTTAGTTTGTTTTAGTTTTAATTCGTTTATATTTATTATTCTTAATTTGTAGGCTAAAACTTTTTATCTTAGTTGTTCTAATCTTTCTTTTTTAGAACCAATTTCTGTAATTTGAACGCCGAAGTTACCATCGACAATTACTACCTCGCCATAAGCAATTCTTTTATCCCCAATTAAAATTTCAAGCGGATCGTTTGCAAGTTGATTAAGCTCCACAACTGAACCTATATCCATAGTTAAAACATCTTTTAAAAGCATTTTTTTATTGCCTATACGCACACGAACAGGCAAACGCACATCCATGATAAGATTGATATTTTTAAGCTCTTCGCTAAGCATTATCGCTTTTTCTTCAGTATTGTGATTAGAATCAGTGCTTGTATTTCCTGTTTCAGCAGGTTTCCCGCTTAGGATGTTATGGAGTGTTTGATCCATGGCTAAAGAAACTTGTTCTTCTAAATCGCCTATTTTTACATCATATAAAAATAATTTTTTAAAATCTTTAAAATCTACGCTTTCAGGCACAAATTCACAAGATTCTATGCTAAAATCCATTTTTGGAATGTCTTTTTGGGCTCCTAAGGTTGTAGAAAATGCTGAAATGATATTTTGGATGGCTTCTTTAGCTGCATCCATTTCATCAGGACCTAGTTTATCGTTTTTGGTGATCTCTTCTTCACCCATCATCCATTCACCAATAGCACTCATTAAAACAGCACCAGCTAAAATTCCTATTTTTCCACCATTTGCTATATTAAATATAGCATACACTAAAGGTGCTTTTAAAGTATCGCTTGTATTGACATCAAATTCTTTATATTCGCTAAATTCAGCACTTTTTCCTGTTAAACCTTCAATGGTGCTGATGCATTCATTTGTAAACATTTTTAAAAAATCATTGATCATATTTCTTCATCCTCCTCTTCAGGCTCATCATAAACACTGGCTTTAGCTTTACGCTCTTCTTCGTATTTTTCCAAAATTTCTTTGATTTCATCTTTATCTGTGCGTATAAGTTCTAAAATTTTAATAGATTTTCTAAAACGATGCAATCCAATTTGTGCTAAGAAAACATCTTTTTTATCGATACTTACTATAGCTTTATCGTCTGCTTCTCTATCAAGCCTTAAAATATCGCCTTGTTTAAGTTCTAAAAATTCATGAACATTAATTAAGGTTTTTCCTAAAATTGCCTCATATACCACTTCAGCACGACCGATTAAAGTTTTAAGCTCTTTGTTACGTGATTTTTTGGCTGAGGTTTCACCCATCATAATATCACGGTTTGCTAAACGGCTTAATATACTTTCTAAATGTACTACAGGATAGCAGATATTTACCATTCCGCTTGAATTTCCTATGATGATTTCCATTACTACCATGATAACAATCTCATTTTGAGATACGATTTGCACAACATTTGGACTTGATTCTTTAGCTTCTATACTAGGATAAATTTCAGTTACGGTAGCCCAGCTTTCTTTAAGTCTTTGCATAATGATACGCAAAATAGAATCAAGTAAATTAAGCTCAATATCCGTAAGCTCACGCGAAGCTTCATAGCTATCGCCTTGACCACCTAAAAGCCTGTCTATCATAGGAAAAGCTATGCTTGGATTGATTTCTAAAACACAGTTTCCATCTAAAGGTTTGATAGAAAAAACATTAAAACTTGTTGGGCTTGGCAAAGACATTAAAAACTCTCCATAAGTCATCTGATCGACTGAATGAAGTTTAGTTTCAACAATACTTCTCATCATCGATGAAATTTGAGAGGCTAAATTTCTTGCTAATTTATCATGTATGCCTTTAATCGTCCTAAGTTGTTCTTTTGAAACTCTGTTGGGACGCTTAAAATCATATACAACGATATTTCTTTCATCTTTTTCATCTTTTGAATTTGAGGCTATGGGTGTGTCGGTGTTATCATCGACAACTTCAAGTAGAGCATCAATTTCTTCTTGGGAGAGTATCTCAGCCATTACACTAGCCTTTCTCTAAGTTTTTTAAGAAGTTTTTTGTGAATTTGTGAAATTCTGCTTTCACTGATTTGTAAAATTTCACTGATTTCTTTTAGGCTTAATTCTTCATAATAATAAAGCTGAATAATTAACTGATCGCGCTCTTTAAGATCATCTAGCACTTCGTGAATTTTTTCTAAAAGTTCTTCTTTTTCAATTTTTTCTAAAGTATTGTCTTCATTATAAAGTTCGATTTGCTCATCAATGGGCAGGGTATAGCTAATAGCATGAGCTGTTCTTACTTCTTTGATTTTTTCTACATCTAAATCAAGTTTTTTGGCTAGATACTCATCATCAGGTTCGCATTCATGTTCTAAAAAATATTCATCCATGATTGCATCAATATCTTTAATAATTTTACGATTATTTCGACTCATTACATCAAGACTTCTAAGATAATCAAGCATAGAGCCATTAACTCTTTTTCTTGCAAAACCCCAGAAGTTATCATTTTGTTCTTTATCGTAACGGCGTGAAAGCTTTATCATTTCTTCAACGCCTATGCTAATAAGATCATTAACATCTATACTTGAAGGCAAGCGTTCTTTTAGTCTAAAAGCCATAGCACGCAGAGCTGGCATGTAAGAAAGCACAAGCTCATCTTGCTCTTTCTTTAGCATTTGTGCATAAGCTTTAGGCGGCTCTTTTAGCATTTCTTCGTCTTTCTTTGAATTCATTTTTCTTTAGCTCTTCTCTTTCTTCATTGAGCTTTTCTAAAATTATATCCATTTTCTTTTCACGAATAACTAAATCGTTGATAATATTATTGCTAGTTTTTTCATAATCGTGTTTATTAAAGATTCTGCCACTAATTTTCTTTACATCTATAAAATTCATAATAGCAATATGAACAAAAACATAAAACATAAAAGTAATAAAACAAGTAAAAATCAGTATATCAAAGGCTTCATCTATACTAATAATGCTAAATGCAAGTCCTATAAAAAATCCACAAACAGTGAAAAATGCTACGTAATTTTCTGGCCTCATAATCTCTTCTCTTTATTGCTAAAATCTTTCAATAATTTTTCTAAAAAAACTTGAAAAACTACGATTTGAAACATTATCAAGCACTTTCCGTTCCAATCTATATAAAAGCTTGGAAGCTAGGGCTTTAATCTCATCACTTGAGGCTGTGTTTTCATCGCTAAATAAAGTTCTTTTTTTAATACTACCACTTACATCTTTAGAAGCGCTTAAATGACCTAAGAATTCTAAATTTAAAGGATTTTTAATGTTTGCATCTGCAACTTTTTTAATATTTTCAAAAACTTTTAAAGCTTCATTTTCATTTTTTACAACATTAAAGAGCATTAGTAAATTTTCTTTTGTCTTAGAAGTTGTTTTTATGGTTGCATACGCATCAGTGATTGCTGCAGGATCAGGAACAGTTACTACTATAACTTCATCAGCCATTTCTAAAAAATTTAAAATATTTCCACCAATACCCGCGCCTGTGTCGATAATAAGAAAATCAAGTTCATCTAAAATACTTGCTTGATTTAAAAATCTCTCGTAAATATTTTTATCATTATATTTTAAAATCTCATCTCCACTTTCGCCTGGGATGAGCCATAAATTTGGCTTAACTTCTATTAAAATGTCTTCCAAGGAGCATTCTCCGCGTAAAACATGCAAGAGATTTTTTTGTATGCGTACATTTAAAATGACATCCAAATTTGCCAAGCCAATATCAGCATCAAAAAGCCCAACTTTATAGCCATTATTTGCTAAAACATTGGCTAGATTCGCGCTAATCGTACTTTTTCCAACGCCACCTTTTCCACTTGTAATAGCTATAAAATGAGTGTTTTGGGATTTTTTGGTTCCATTTTGACTCATGAGATTGCGAAGTTTATTTGCTTGGTTATTCATTATTTTTTCCTTTGTTAAACCCTTCTAAAATACAATGAACTAGAAAATCACTATTGGCTACTTCTAAATCATCTGGCACTTCTTGTCCTATAGAGAAAAAGCTTAGAGGAATATTTGTTTCATAAACAAGAGAGAAGATATTTCCAAAAACCTTTGTTTCATCAAATTTAGTAATAATCAAAGTATCAATATTTAAGAATGAAAAATTTTTATAAATTTCCATTAAATCTTCATGTTTGGTGTTTGCAGAAACCACTAAATTTACATCAATTTCTGCATTTGAGTGCATTAAAAATTCTTTAGTTTTAGCAAGTTTGCTTTGATCGTATTGTGAATTTCCTATAGTATCAACTAAAATTACTTCGCAATTATTTAAGCTTTTTATCGCTTCATCTAAATCCTTTGGTTCTATGCTATCAATAATAGGAAGTTTCATCATTTTTGCATACTGAAAAAGTTGCTCAACTGCACCGATTCTATAAGTATCAAGCGTAATAATACCTGTTTTATAACGCTTATCTCCATAAGCATAGCGAAAAGCTAACTTAGCTAAGGTTGTTGTTTTTCCGACTCCTGTTGGGCCTACTAGCATCATGATTTTTTGTTTTTTTATATCGCTTTCAACACGACAAGGCAAGATATTTCTTAAAAGTGAGTGAAAATATCTTTGAACCGCATCTTTGTTGGTTTTCATAGCAGCTGGCATATTTTCTATAGTTGCTTTCATAATCGCTTCTAGATGATTTTCAAGCATTCCACTTTCTTTGGCTTGTTTATAAATACTTGCAAATTCAGGAGGTATCATAAGATTTTTTCTAGCTTCAGCTTTATCGTCCCACATCATATCTGCAAGAAGATCTATTTTATCATTAAGCTTGTTGATTTGTTTTTCAAATTGCTTTTCAAAATTTTCTATTTTTTTATTATAATTTGGATTAGGGGTGTAATTTTCTAAAGGTGTGTTTGTGACTTTAGAAATTTCATTGCTAACTTCACTTAGTTTTTCTTTGAAATCATCAAAGCCTAGAGTCTTATTTTGATGAGGGTTGATTTTGTTTTGTGGAAAATCTTGATAGGTTTTTTTAGCTAAGTCATTGTTTTTTACAGTGTTTAAATTTGTATTTAAGCGAGTGTTTGAGAAATCCAAGACTACATCTTCATCTTCTTGAGGGATTTGAGATCTAATTTTTTCTTCTGCAAGAGAGGTAGAGGATGGTTTTGGCGAGCTTTTTTTTGCAGGTAAAGATTTTCCTTGTTTTTTTAAGTGTTCTTCATAGTCGCTTTCTTCTATGGCTACCATAACCTCATAAAGCGCACTGCGATTTAAGGTTTTAGGACGAATTTGTTTATTTGTTATAATTAAAGCTTTATCTCCGTAATCTTCTTTTACTTTGGGTATAATTTGTTCTGTATCTTCAACGGTAAAAGTATGTATAAGTTGTCCCATTTATATTCCTTATATCATGCCTAAAGGCAAAATTACACTCACTCTTTCTTTAGCCCCTTTATGAGGCACCTCACACCACTTATCACGCTTGACTTTTTGTGAAAAGTATAAAAGATCTAAATCAAGCGTTCTAGGAGCGTTTTTGAAAGTTCTCTTGCGTTTAAATTTTACTTCATAGTAAAGTAAAACTTTCAAAAGTGCTCGTGCATGCAAATTAGTTTGTATCAACATAACAGCATTGGTAAAATCTTTTTGCTCTTTAAAACCAAAGGCTTCATTTATCAACATAGGAGATGTGGATAAAATTTTAAATCTTTTATCATCCATCATTACTCGAAAAAGCATATCAAATCTTTTTTTTTCGGGCTCTATATTGCTTCCTAAGCCTATAAGAGCTAAATATTTAAAAGATCGTATATTTTGACTAAAAAAAGGAAAAAAACGACTTTTTTCAAAGTGTTTTACTCCTTGAATTTTTAGCATTATTATTTATTCGTTTGTTGTGCTTGTTGCATTGCGCGCAAATTTTTTATTTGTTCGCAAATTTGAATTATACCCATTAAAGCCAAGTGATAGCCAAAAGGACCAAAACCAACAATAGTTCCAGAACATACAGGCGCTATAAGACTTTTTTGACGAAATTCTTCTCTGCGATAAACATTGCTAATATGTACTTCAATTGTAGGCAAAGCTACTGCTGCAATAGCATCGCGAATAGCTACTGAAGTGTGAGTATAGCCTGCTGCGTTGATAATAATTCCATCAACTGTTCCAAGGCATTCTTGAATTTTATCTACGATTTCACCTTCAAAATTACTTTGGAAAAAGTCAAGTTCTACATTGTTTTGCGATGCTGCAAGTTTCATTTGCTCATGAATTTCTTCCATTTTCATAGCACCATAAATTCCCACTTCTCTTACGCCAAGCATATTAACATTTGGGCCTTGGATAATCATTATTTTCATGGATTTAACCTTAAAAATTTATTTTTAACCTTTTATTATAACATTTTAAAAATAAATTTTTGCTACAATGTAATTTTTGAAAGGAAAATCGTGTTTATAGTTACTGCAAGATATCTTTTTTTATGCGATGAAGATTTTACGATACTAGAAAATCAAGCCTTTGTTTTTGAAGATAAAATTTTAGAATTGGGTGAATTGGATAATTTAAGAAAAAAATATCCCAAGGCTAAAATCATCAAAACACCTAAAAATTCGGTTATTTTACCTGCTTTTATAAATCCTCACACACACTTAGAATTTAGTGCAAATTCAACAACTTTACATTTTGGAGAATTTTTAATTTGGCTTAAAAGTGTTATAAATTCTCGTTCCATGTTAAATGCACAGGCCAAAGAAGAATTAATACTTCAAAGCATTAAAAAAATGCAAAAAAGCGGTATAGGCACTATAGGTGAAATTTCAAGTTTTGGGAGTGATTTAGATCCTTGTTTAAAGGCTAGTCAAAAGGGTATGCGTATAGTATTTTTTAATGAAATTTTGGGTACAAATGAAAATCAAGTTGAAGATAAAAAACAAGAATTTTTAAAAAGATTTGAAAATTCTTTGAAATTTAAAAATGATTTTTTTATCCCAGCAATTTCGATTCATTCTCCTTATTCAACTCATCTTAGTTTGGCTCATTTTGCTCTTGATTTAGCTAAAAAGCAAAATTTACTAGTTAGTACGCATTTTTTAGAAAGTAAGGCTGAAAATATCTGGCTTAGAGAGTCTAAAGGGGGTTTTAAAAAATGGCTTGAAAATTTCACACTTCATCCTAAGCCTCTTTATACACCAAAGGATTTTGCTAAACTCTTTAAAGGAGTAAGGACTCTTTTTACGCATTGTGTTTATCTAAAAGAATATGAATGGTTAGATAAAAATTTACATTCTATTACACATTGTGCATTTTCAAATCGCCTTTTAAGTCAAAAAAGCTTAGATTTAAAAACGGCTTTAAAAAGTGGATTAAATATCCATTTAGGAACCGATGGACTTAGCTCAAATATTTCATTGTCCTTACTTGATGAAATGCGCGCGAATTTGCTTATACATAAGAATTTTGATTTATTGGAGTTAGCCTCTAAGCTTTTGCAAATGGTAACACTTTATCCTGCAAGGGCTTTAAATTTAAATTTAGGAGAGCTTAAAAAAGGTAAAATTGCTGATTTTAGCGTATTTGAGCTAGGAGAATGTGATAAAAAGCAAGCTCCTTTGCAGTTTATTTTAAATGCTAAGGAAGTAGATAAATTATTTATAAAAGGAAAAGAATGCAAATTTTAAAATCATTTTTTAAGGCTTTAGGATGCGGTATAAAATTTATCAATACTTATTTTAAAACCTTTGTTTTATTGTTGATTATTATATGGATTTTAATACCTAGTGCAAATTCAAGCTCTAATCTTGCAAATTTAGAACGCATTGATTTAAAGGGTGAAATTTTTGACAGCTCTGCGGTTTTGGAAAAAATTATCAATGCTAAAAATGATAGCAATATCAAAGGAGTGCTTTTTGTTATAGACTCTCCTGGTGGAGCTTTTGCTCCTAGTATGGAACTAGCTCTAGCTATAAAGGATTTAAAAATTAAAAAGCCTGTGCTTGTTTATGCAAGCGGAACTATGGCAAGTGGAAGTTATTTAGCAGGAGTTGGAGCAAATAAAATTTTAGCCAATCCGGCAAGTTTTATAGGCTCTATCGGTGTGATTATGCAAGGAGCTGATTTAAGTGGATTGGCTAATAAACTCGGTATTAAAGAACAAACTATTCAAGCGGGTGAATTTAAAAGTGCTGGAACTTTTGCAAGAGCTTGGAATGAGAATGAAAGAAATTTTTTACAGGGTTTAATTGATCAAAGTTATGATCTTTTTACAGGTTTTGTTGCCAAGGAAAGAGCATTAGATCTTAACAAAAAAGATCAATGGGCAAATGCAAGAGTGTTTTTAGCTGCCAAGGCTAAGGAGCTTGGTCTTATAGATGGGCTTAGTAATTATGAAAATGCTAAAAAGGAGCTTGAAAAACTTGCTAATGTTTCAAATCCTGTTTGGAAAGAAGAAGATAAGATTGATAAATTTCTTAACCGCCTAGAAGGACAAGCATCAAGCTTGATAAGTAAAAGCTTAATCGAAATCGCTTATAAGACTAATAGCAGTTTTATAAACGCTAGATAAAATATATAAATATTTTTATTTAATTTTTGTAATATTTTTATGCAATAATTATTTATATCTTAGATAAGGAGTAAAATAATGAAAAAAAATATTGTTTTTTTCGAAGTTAAAGGTGGGAGTGATAAAGGTGAAGATGGTTATAGAAAAGATACTATGCCTATGGTAAATGCCTTAAAAGCTAAGGGTTGGAATGCTGAGGTGATTTTTTTTGAAGTGGGTAAAAAAGATGAAATTTACAAATATGTAAAAGAAAATTTTGATGGTTATGTTTCTCGCATCAATCCTGGCAATCTTAAAGAAGAAAATGAGTATTTTGATATGTTAAGAAAACTTTGTGCCGATAAGCTTGTAGGTATGCCTCATCCTGATGCTATGATAGGTTATGGTGCTAAAGATGCACTTACAAAATTAGCAGATACTGATCTTGTTCCAAGCGATACTTATGCTTACTATGATATTAAGACTTTTAAAGAAAATTTTCCAAAAAGTTTGGCTAAAGGTGAAAGGGTTTTAAAACAAAATCGTGGCTCTACAGGAGAGGGAATTTGGCGTGTGAGTGTAGAGGGTAATGTTAGTGGAGATAGTTTGCCTTTAAACACAAAAATCAAATGTACAGAAGCTAAGGATAATCATGTAGAACATAGAGAGCTTGGGGAATTTATGGATTTTTGCGAGCAATATATCATAGGTGATAATGGTATGCTTGTGGATATGACTTTTTTACCGCGCATTAAAGAAGGTGAAATCAGACTTTTAATGCTTTATAACACCCCTGTAAATGTAGTGCATAAAAAACCAGCCGAAGATGCTGATGCTTTTTCTGCTACGCTTTTTAGTGGGGCAAAATATCGCTATGATAAGCCAGAAGATTGGAAAACTTTGGTGGATATGTTTTTAGGCGAGCTTCCTAAGGTAAGGGAAAAATTAGGCAATTACGACTTACCATTGATTTGGACGGCTGATTTTATTTTAGATACTGATGAAAAGGGCAATGATAAATATGTTTTAGGCGAGATTAATTGTTCTTGTGTAGGTTTTACTTCTCATTTAGAACTTGCTGATGAAGTAGCTTCAAATATTATTAATATTGTAAGTAAAACTAAGGCTTAGTCTTTAAGCTTAATGTCCATTTTATTATTGTAAAATGGACATTCTTTTTCTATTGTTTTTAAGTTTGAGCTATATTCTATCGAGAAAAAATTTTCACAAAATGAGCATTTTGTATCTTTGGTTAGTATAGGATAGGAATAGTCAAATTTATCCAAAATAAAATATTTTATTTTTTTATCCTTAAATTTCCTTCTTTGTCTAACTTATACTTTATTTATTATTTTAACGCATAAATAGTTAATTAGAAATTTTCTGAATATTTTTTATAAAACTGTATGGCTTCTTTGCATTTTTTACATTTAAATTTTACGCCCTTAAGTTGAATTTTTTGATGAATTCCAAATGATACATCATGCATTTGTTCTACGCATTCGCATGTATAAAGATAAACTGTATTTTCATCATCTTTTTCTTCTTTGACTTCTTCAAAGCTTACTTCCCCATCATCTTCAGAAGTTAAAGAAGATCTTCTGTATTGTTCAACTTTCACATCTTTATAGAGTATATGTTCTAAAAGCCATTTTTTAGAAACTGTGTAAAGCTTCTCTTTTAAATCATTAGTGGTTTTTATGTTTTGTATAAGATAAGACATATCACGAATGATATTTTATGCATGATTTTGTGTTTATTTAAATAAGGATAATGAATTTCTTGCATATAATCTTCTTCATTACTAAAATGTTCTTTCATATAGTTAAAAAGTTCTGTTAAAATTTCTTTGAGTTCTTCTCGTTTTACAAATTTATAAACAGCACTTTCAACCTTGCTTGCAAGTTCACAAAGTTTTTGGTGTTGAATGTCAATCATTGTGTCATGAATACTGTATTTTTCATTCCAAGTTGGAATTAGTTTATCTAAAAGCACCTTCTTTAATTTTTGTATTTAAAATTAATTTAATATATTTGAGTGAAATATTACATAATATTTTATTAAAATATTATTAATTAGAAATTATTTATTTTATTTATATTTGTATAATATAAAAAATATATATAATTAATATTAAAAATTAAGACTTACTGATTCTAGTATAGAATCAGTAAATAATAATATGTGCAATTTGTGGCCCATGAACACCAAAAACAGTGATAAGTTCTATATCTGCTGTTCTTGAAGGCCCTGCTATAAATAAGATATTAGTAGGTAAAATTTCATTTTCTTTTTTTACTAAATTTAAAGCTTCGCTAAGACTTTTAACAACATTTTCTTTTTTAAGCAATACTATGCAAAGTTTAGGTGCAAGGCTTAGCATTCTAGGTTGGGTTTTACTTGAAGGTATAAGTGCAACTCCGTGAGAGCTTACCCCTGCTCTTGCGTGAATGATGGAAAAATCACTATGAAAAACTTCAGATCTTAAATTTTCGATTTCTTTATCAAAGCAAATCTTTTTTTCTGCTTTGATTTGTTCTAAATTTAAATTTAAATCCGCTCCATAAATCATACTTTTAAAGCCATATTTTGCGACAATTTCATTGATTTTTTCTTCTAAGGTATCTTTTGTAGCATTTTCAACGATGTATTTGTTATCGCTCATTTTTTGCTTCATTTCTGTAAGCATATCTTGGGTTGTCTGGATATGTTCTACAGGATCTATACTTTCAATGCGTGTGAAAGTTGTTTCTTTGTAAGCTTTTTTAAGATGTTCTAAAATATTTGCTTTGCTTTTGCTTGAAATTTCATCGATTTTACTCATAGCTTACTCCTTCTAGTTTTTGCACTTCTTTATAAAGATCCATTTTAATTTGAGGTAATTCTTTAAAAGCGTACCATTTTTTAATCACAGGCAAAATGCTTGCGAAATTTTGTACCGTCCAGTTGAAATAATGTGCTTTTGAAAGTGAAAAACGCCATTTATCGCCATTGGTTGCGATATTTTTAAATTGTTTAAAAGCAAAGGCTTCTAGGGCATTGTGATGAACATTATTTGCTCCTAAAGGTGGATTTTTACCTTGTCCTATTTTATCACATCTTAATTTGCGAATAAGATCAGCCAAAGGAATTTGGACTGGACAAACTTCAGAACAACGCCCACAAAGTGAACAGAAATTCAAAATATCTCCTGTATGATCTATACCAAAAATATTAGGACTGATTACTTCTCCTATAGGTCCTGGATAAGTGGTTTGATAAGCATGTCCGCCGATTTGATCATAAACAGGGCAAAAATTCATACAAGCCCCGCATCGAATACAACGCAAAGCCTCATAATAATCCTCATGAGCTAACATTTTAGAGCGATTGTGATCAAATAAAATCACATGTACTTCTTTAGGACCATCTAAATCTCCATTTTTTCTAGGGCCTGTAATGATATTGTTATAAGTTGGTATAAATTGTCCTGTGGCTGAAGGAGTAAGTAAAGAAACCATAGTAGCCGCATCTTCAAAGCTTTCCATGACTTTTTCTATACCACAAAGTGCGATATGAATATCAGGTGCTGTAGTGCACATTCTACCATTTCCTTCATTTTCTATAAGCCAAAAAGCTCCTTCTCTTGACATGGCAAAATTGACCCCACTAAGTCCAAGTTTTAAGCCTTCAAAATCTTTTCTTAAATGTTCTCTAGCCACCGCATTTAAACTTTCGGGTTCATCGTTTTCTAAATTTGCTCCTAATTTTTCTTTGAAAATTTCTCCGATTTCATGGCGGTTTCTATGTATGGCAGGTACAACTATGTGTAAAGGGGGTTCTTCATTAAGCTGTAAAATAAGCTCTCCAAGATCGGTTTCTATAGCTTTTAAACCTTTTTTTTCTAGGTAGTGATTTAGGCCTATTTCTTCACTTGCCATAGACTTGCCTTTTAAAAGCTTGGTGATATTTTTTTCTTTCATGATTTCATAGACGATTTCACAGGCATCTTCATCACTACTTGCCCAATGCACCTTAATGCCATTTTTTGTAGCATTTTTTTCAAATTCTAAAAGTCTTTCTTCTAAGCTCATTAAGGCATTATTTTTAGCTTGCTTAGCTTTAGCTCTTAAACCCTGCCAGTCTTTAAATCTAGCATCAATAACATTGAGTCTATTTTTTTGCAAAGTATGCATGGCAGTCATTAAATTTTCTTGCATTTGTTTGTCATTGAGTTTAATTTGAACGATTTGTTCGTGAGGAATTTTTTGACTCATAGTCTCTCTCCTTCTAAGCGTTTAAGTAAAAAGTCATATAAATGTATGCCTTTTATATCCAAACCCATTCTTTTCATTGTGCCATCTATATTTAAAAGACAACCTCCATCACCACTGATGAGATATTTTGCACCGCTATTTTGTATATCTTTGATTTTGCTTCTTACCATAGCATTTGAAATTTCAGGCTCTTTTACTGAAAAGGTTCCTCCAAAACCACAGCATTCTTCTTCGTATTGAAGTTCTGCTAATTCTACGTTTTTTAGTTTTTTGATAAGATTTTTACTCGCTTGTATGCTTTTTTGCACTCTTAAAGCATGGCAATTAGAATGCCAAGTTACTTTTATAGGTGCACCTTTATCTTCATAATCTACTTTTAAAACTTCATCAAGGTATTGTGAAAGTTCTATCACTCTAGAGCTAAAAGTTTTTATTTTGGAAAATTCAGGTCTGTTTTTAAAAAGCTCTTTATAGTCATGACTCATCATACCCGCACAAGAACCACTGGGTACAACGATGGGATAATCTTTATCAAATAAATCTACATTATATAAAGCGATCTCACGACTTTCATCGAAATAACCTGAGTTAAAAGAAGGTTGGGCGCAACAGGTTTGATTTTTTTTGAAAATCACTTCAATACCCTCACGCCTTAAAAGTTTTATCGCATTTAAAACGCTTTGTTGCATAGCGGCACTTCCTAAGCATGTGGCGTAAAAATACACTTTTTTCATCATTTTTCTCCTTTTAGGATAATTTAGGATAAATATTCTAATCCTGTAAAAATAAAAGCAAAGTAAAATTTCTAACAAATATTCTAAAAACGAATATTTGTTGAAATAAAACTTAAATTTTTTTAATTATTTCACTATAACTTCAGGGATGATTCCTTGTAAGAAAAAAGCTATAATGCAAGTCCAAATTCCTATTAAAATAATAAAAGCTACAGAATATTTTAATGTGAATTTGAAAAGATCAGATTCTTTTCCCACAAGTCCAACCGCTGCACAAGCTATAGCAATGCTTTGTGGACTGATCATCTTTCCAACAACCCCACCTACTGAATTAGCTGCTAAAAATAAAGCTTCGCTAATACCTAGTTTTTGAGCGCTTACTTGTTGCAAGGTTCCAAAAAGTAAATTAGCACTTGTATCAGAGCCTGTTAAAAATACCCCTATCCAGCCAATGATTGGTGAAAAGAAAGAAAAAGCATCACCTGTGTGTGCAAAAGCAAGTCCTAAAGTAGTGCTCATACCACTATTTTTAGAGATAAAAGCAAAGGCCACAACCAAACCTATGGTGATACAAGGTATAGCCATTTCTTTTAAGGTAACCCAAAAGCATTCTGCAGCATCTTCGGCTTTGATTTTTAAAATAGCTATAGTTAGAAAAGCGGCAAGTAAAATCGCTGTTCCTGCTTGAGCTACGGTTTTTCCATTGATTAAATCTACGCTCAAGGCCAAAGATAAAGGCTTAGCTTCTCCTATGCCTGTGATAGAAGGGCTTAAAATTCCAGCTGTGATATTGCTAAATTGTAAAGTAATACTTGTATAGCTTAAAATTCCGTCCTTATCAAAGAGAGCTTTAAACCAAGGTTGTGTCCAAATGATAATACAAACAATGAGTAAAATAAAAGGTGACCAAGCTTTTAAAATTTGATTAAAACTTAAGGTGTTATCTTGAGTGAAATTGCTTTCATTGTCAAATCTAAAAATATTTTTTGGTTTCCAAAATTTCAAAAATACAGTCGTAACTGCTAAAGAAACCACAGCTGAAATAATATCAGG
This sequence comes from Campylobacter sp. CFSAN093238, assembly GCF_012898015.1. Lineage (NCBI taxonomy): Bacteria > Pseudomonadati > Campylobacterota > Epsilonproteobacteria > Campylobacterales > Campylobacteraceae > Campylobacter > Campylobacter sp. CFSAN093238. The sequence goes on from NZ_CP040611.1 coordinate 123,733, forward strand.
TAATTCCGCTCCTAGGTGATTTGAGCTTAAAAATTGAGTAGTTGTAAAACTTAGCGCCGCAACTAAAATAGCTGGAAAAGTTTCTTTAATACCTTTAAATCCATCCATTAAAAAAACTATGAAAAAAGGTATAGTAAGGCTTAAAGGAACTAGCATTCTACCTACCATGGCAGAAACTGAATGCTGTTCTATGCCGACAAGATTTGCCATAGCAATAATAGGAATTCCCACCGCACCAAAAGCAACAGGAGCGGTATTTGCGATAAGACAAAGCCCTGCAGCTTGTAAAGGACGCAAGCCAAGTCCTACTAAAAGTGCAGCGGTTATAGCCACAGGGCCACCAAAACCTATAGCACCCTCTAAAAATGAACCAAAACAAAAACCTATTAAAATCACTTGAATTCTATGATCTGGAGTAATGCTCATCACGCTTTTTTTAATGATTTCAAAAGAACCTGACTTGATAGAAAGTTTGTAAAGAAAGATTGCCGCGATGATAATCCAAGCTATAGGCCACATACCATTTGTAAAGCCTTGAATAAAACTTGCACCCACTAAATTCCAAGGCATTTTATAGGCAAATAAAGCTACTAAAGTAGCAAGTATAACAGTTAAAAAACCTGCTTGATAGCCTTTAAGTTTTAAAACAACCAAACAAACTAAAAAACATAGTATAGGTAAAAATGCCACTAAAGCACTTAGCCAAATGTTTGAAAAAGGGTCATAAATTTGTTGCCATGTTAAAATTTGTTCCAATTTTTCCTCCTTGATAATTATTATGTATAAATTTATTGTAACAAAAAATTAAATTAAAATAAAAGAATTATAGAGTAAGGTAAATTACATTGTATTATTATTAATTATTTTGTGTATTTTAGTAATATCATAAATATTAAATAAATATAAAAATAGAACAAGATAAAAATCTTATTCTAAAGGGGTAGCAGCTGTTAAAGGTGGGGTTATAATCATTAGTTCATTTACTTCAGCAAAAAAAATAGGATCTAGGGTGCAAGGGGCTATTCCAAAGCGTTTTTGTATAGGAATATTTGGATTAAAAAAAGTTACTATACATTCATCAGATTCCAAAACTAAAGAACGAATTTGCACAGCTGAAGTTGTTGTTGGCATTATAGAAAATACAGTTTCTAATTTACCATCTTTTAGATCATCTTGACAAGATTTTGCTCCAAAGGTTCCATCTTCTAAGATGGCTAAACAAAGATCGCTTTCTTTTGGATTTGTAAATTGCACATAACCAAAAGGAAGTTCATCAGCTAATTTATCTTTTTGTTTTAACTCATCGCTTAAAACAATTTCTTTAATATTCCAATTTTGATCAATAGGATCTTTTGAGGTATCCCTAAAGGCGCTTAAAAAAATTCCCGTTTCTAAGCTTCTTATAGAAACCATTTCGGTAAAATCTTTCAAATCTCCAGTAGGAGTTGCAAAGGCTAAAGTTATAAACATAAAAAACAAAGTAATAATTTTTTTCATATTAAATGTCCTAAAATTTTCTAAAATTTACTGGAAAATGATCTGAAACTATATGAGATCTTAAACTTGCAAGCATTAAAATTGCAGCTAAAAGCGGTGGAGTATAGGTTTGTTGTCTATTTGAATTTCCTGTAATTGCATAATCAAGAGTCCCTCCGCTTGCTTGAGTTGCGCTAGTTGGAAAAACCACTCTAATTCTATTTGCTAATTCTCTATCCACTGTACTTGTTATAGTAGAAGGATCACGGTTAAAATCCCCTGCTATCATCCAGTTAACTTGAGGCATATTTGCAAAATGTGCATCTACAGCTGTGATAATTGCTCCTACATCTGTTCCTCCATTAGCTAAAGCATGGATATTGAAAAAAGCATCATTTCCATTGCGAATTCCTATAATGGGTCTTGAAACTGTAGTAGGTGGAGGTAAAACAATCACTTCTTCAGCTTGCATTCTTGAAACTATAGCTAAATTTACACGATTAGCTCCTACATCAACGCGAGAATAATAAATAAAAACCCTATCAGGCCTTGAAAGAGTTCCTAAATTCCACTCATATTCATCAATAGGTGTTCCACCTTGTTGCACATGGCGTCCTGTTGGAGTGGCTGTTCTTGGTAAAGTTCCTGCTTCTTGTATCATTAAGATATCTAAGGGGTTTGCTCCACTTACAAGTTGTCTTACGCTAACACTCCATTTGCTTTCTGTGGCTGCGGATGAGCCTTGCAAATTCCAAGTGCCAACATTAAAATTTTCTAAATTTGCAAAAGCAAGGTTAAAAGATAAAAATAAACATATAATTTTTTTCATCGTACCTCTCCTTGGCGATATAAAGGTTTTGCAGTAAAAGGCGGAGTAGTTAAAAACCATTGTTGATCAAAATTATCTTTTTTTGCACACTCTACGGTAAAAATTTTAAAAACCTTGTGAAAATCACCATAAAGATTTGTAATAGGTGCTTGTATGCATTTTCCATTTCCTAAATTTTTAATTTGAACCGCTGTATTGCTCATAGGGATAAGTTTCCACATTTGTGCGTGATTGCTTGCATCGCAAGGATAATGGACAATTCCATTACCATAAGCATTAAGACAAGTATTGGTTTTGGCATTTTTAATCATTGCAAAATCATTAGGATAAAGCAAAAGTTGCCAAACTCTAGCATCGCCAAATCCTTTACTATCGATTAAAGTATAGCCCCAAATCCAATTTCCTTGTGCTAAAGCCCAAACCGTTAAAGCTGCTCCGCTAGGGCCTAAAATGGTTAAAAAATCAGAAACCGCAGGGCGATTTTCAAAAATTAAAACATCATTAAAAGCTTCGTCTTTAAAGCGAGGATTGATCCCATTTACTGCATTATTGTTGGCACTATTGCTTGTTCTAGTTAAAGGTGGGGTAATAGGAGTAATAGGTACTAAATCAGCACCGCTAATTAAACTTGGAATTTCTTGATTGGTAGGAAAAGTAGGTTCAAGTCCTAGTTTTAAAGGATCAGTATCTTCAAATTCGCCAAATGAACGCCCCAAAGGATTTACATTTTCAAATTTAGAAGAACATGCATAAAGAAAAAAAGTCATAAAACAACATAAAATAAAAACTATAATTTTTTGCATTAAAAACCTTGATATGTATTTAAATTTTTAAGAAAATAATAACATAAATTTCATTATAATTTTCCGCTTTTTAAAAATGTTTTATTTTGTTGTTTTTAAAGGTAGAATTTACATGTATCTTAAACACTTATATTTTAGCATCTCTCAAATTTTTAATTTTTACAAAGAAGGTTTTAAAAATTTAACTCTTGGAAAGACCCTTTGGAAAATTATTTTTATCAAACTTTTTGTTATGTTTGTGATTTTAAAACTTTTTGTTTTTGATGTAAATTTTAATTCTATTTTTAAAAGCGACAAAGAAAAAAGCACTTTTGTACTCAAAAATCTTACACTCGAAGGAAAATAAATGAACGAACTTAGTAGCGTTGATTGGTCAAGAGCGCAGTTTGCTTTAACTGCACTTTATCATTTTTTGTTTGTGCCTTTAACCTTAGGCTTGTCTTTTATGATCGCTATCATGGAAACCATCTATGTAAAAACTAAAAATGAAAGATGGAAAAAAATCACCAAATTTTGGCTTTCATTATTTGCTATAAATTTTGCTATCGGTGTAGCTACAGGCATTATAATGGAATTTGAATTTGGAACAAACTGGGCAAATTATAGCTGGTTTGTGGGTGATATTTTTGGTGCACCTTTGGCGGTTGAAGGTATTATGGCATTTTTTTTAGAGGCTACTTTTTTTGCAGTTATGTTTTTTGGCTGGGATAAAGTAAGCAAGGGTTTTCACTTACTTTCAACTTGGTGTGTGGCTATAGGAAGTAATCTTTCTGCTTTTTGGATTTTAGTGGCAAATGGTTGGATGCAATATCCTGTAGGAATGAGCTTTAACCCTGACACAGCAAGAAATGAAATGCAAAGCTTTTTTGAAGTAGCACTTTCTCCTGTAGCTATTTCAAAATTTTTACATACCATAGGCAGTGGTTATGTGATTTCAGCTTTATTTGTAATGGGAATTTCAGCTTGGTTTATGTTAAAAGGACGCCATATTATCGAGGCTAAAAAAAGCTTAGTTGTAGGAGCTAGTTTTGGTTTGGTTTGTTCAATCTTTTTGTTTTTCAGCGGAGATGAAAGCGCTTACCGTGTAACTCAAACTCAACCTATGAAACTTGCAGCTATGGAAGGGGTTTATCAAGGTGAACATCGTGCAGGACTTGTACCTTTTGGAATTTTAAATCCTAAAAAAACCATAGATAATAACGAAAGTGTGTTTTTATTTGACATTACTATACCTTACGCTCTTTCTATATTAGGAAACCGTGATCCAAATTCTTTTGTTCCAGGAATTGAAGATTTGATCTATGGAAATGAAAGCAAAGGTATAGAACCTATGCAAAATCGTATCGATAGAGGAAAAATCGCTATACAAGCTCTAAAAGACTATAAACTTGCTAAAGAAAACAATGATACAATAGCTATGGCAAATCACAAATCCATTTTAGAAACTCATTTTAAAGATTTTGGTTACGGATATTTAGAAAAACCAAGCGATACTATTCCACCTGTGGCTTTAACTTTTTATAGCTTTCATATCATGGTTGCTTTAGGAAGTTTTTTCTTTTTACTTTTCATCGTTACGCTTTATCTTACCATGGCAAATGATATTGAGAAATTTAGAAAAGTACTTTGGGTGTGTTTGTTATCCATTCCATTGGGTTATATTGCCGCTGAAGCAGGTTGGATTGTTGCTGAAGTAGGCAGACAACCTTGGGCAATTCAAGACTTGCTTCCTGTACATATCGCAGCAACACAACTTGGAAAAGTCAATGTTCAAATTTCATTTTGGATTTTTGCAGTACTTTTTACAGCCTTATTGATTGCAGAAGTTAAAATCATGCTTACTCAGATTAAAAAAGGTTTTGACGCACATGCAGGACATACTCCACTTATGGGCAAAGGAGAAAAATAATGTTTTTTGGTTTAGAACTTGAAGGTTTGCAAATTTATTGGTGGTTGATTTTAAGTTTACTCGGCGGACTTTTGGTTTTTATGTTTTTTGTCCAAGGTGGACAGACTTTAATCGATGAGCTTAGCAAGGATGAGCTTGAAAAAACCATGCTAGTCAATTCTTTAGGGCGTAAATGGGAGCTTGGTTTTACAACTCTCGTACTTTTTGGCGGAGCAGCTTTTGCAGCTTTTCCACTTTTTTATAGTACAAGTTTTGGCGGAGCTTATTGGGCTTGGCTTTGTATTTTATTTTGTTTTATTTTACAAGCTGTGGCTTATGAGTATCGTAAAAAAGAAAATAATGTTTATGGCTCTAAAACCTATGAAATTTTTCTTAAAATCAATGGTTATTTAGGTGTATTTTTAATCGGAGTTGCAGTAAGTAGCTTTTTTAGCGGTTCTGAATTTATCTTAAATGAGCATAATTTTGTTTCTTGGCAAAATCCTTTGCACGGCTTAGAACTTTTACTTAATCCTTTTAATTATCTCTTAGGCTTAGCTTTAGTATTTTTAGCAAGGCTTTTAGGCGCAGCGTATTTTATAAACAATATCAATGATGAGAATATCAAAATAAGAGCTATGAAAAAACTTATGATCAATAGTATTTTATTTTTACCTTTTTTCTTAGGTTTTTTAGTGTGGATTTTCTTAAAAGATGGTTTTAGTGTAGATGCAAATGGAGTTGTAAGCATGAGTGCGAATTTATATTTATATAATTTCTTAAATCAAATGATTTTTGCTGTTTTGCTTGCTATCGGTGTGATTTTAGTGCTTTTAGGTATGTTTCAAGGAGCAAAAGGTTGCTCTAAAGCTATTTTTACCCTAGGACTTGGAACGGTTTTAACAGTTTTTGCTTTATTATCAAGCATTGGTTTAGGTCAAAGTGCTTTTTACCCATCTTTAAGTGATTTGCAAAGTTCTTTAACTTTAAAAAATGCAAGTTCAAGCTATTATACTCTAAGCGTCATGGCTTATGTGTCTTTACTTGTACCTTTTGTTTTAGCTTATATTATCTATGTTTGGAATGCAATGGATAAAGTAAAAATCACACGCGAAGAAATCGCAAACGATGATCACGCATATTAAGGAGAAAAAATGTTACATGCTTTGTTTTTATTGGCTTGGCCTTTGGTAATTTATCTGAGCTATAAATTTATAATGCTAAATATCAATCAATTAGAAAAAGATAGCAAACTATAAAGCAAGATAAGATTTAAACCGATATAAGTATAAATCTTTTCAAAATATTGCGATTTGCCCATTTTTGGGCATCTTTTAATCATAAATCTTTTAAAGCTTCATTAGCAGCATCAAGGGCGTGAATAAGGCTTGTGTCAAAAATTTTGATATTTGTATCATTTTTAGATATTAATAAACCAATTTCAGTGCAAGCTAAAAGCACTCCTTTTGCCCCTTTTTCTTGTAGTTTTTTTATAATATTTAAATATTTTTCTTTAGAATCTTGCTTGATTTCACCTTTGCAAAGCTCATTAAAAATGATATCATTAACGATTTTTATATCTTCATCACTAGGAGTAATAACGCTAATATTTTCTTCAATCAGCATTTTTTTATAAAAATCCTGCGTCATTGTGTATTTAGTACCCAATAAACCAATTTTTTGTATGTTTTCTTGTTTTAAAGCCTTAGCAGAACTTTTTGCAATATGTAAAATAGGGATATTTATATTTTGTTGAATTTCATCAAAAACCTTATGCATAGTATTAGTTGCAATTATTATAAAATTAGCCCCTGCAAGTTCTAATTTTTTAGCACATTGAGTCAAAATTTGTGCAGCTTCTTGCCATTTATCTTGGCTTTGTAAATTTTCTATTTCTTCAAAATTAACACTGTAAAGTAAAATTTTTGCAGAATTTAAAGATTTTAATTTATCATTTATAGCTTGATTTATTGTTTTATAATAAGTAATAGTGCTTTCAAAACTCATTCCGCCTATAATACCAATGGTTTTCATTTTTCTCCTTAAGAATTAATTTTTGAGTCGTTTTATTACAATATATTTCATAGAAATATGATTTATTTTTAAATAAATATATTTTAATATTTTTATTAAAGTTTAAAATAATTTTTTAAACTATTTTCCAATCTATAGGAATTTTACCAACTTTTTTTAAAAATTCATTAGCCTTTGAAAAATGCTTACAACCTAAAAATCCTGTTCTAGCTAAAGGGCTTGGGTGAGCTGCTTTTAAAATCAAATGCTTAGTATTATCAATCAAAATCTCCTTGTTTTTTGCGTAATTTCCCCAAAGCATAAAAACAAGCCCTGATTTTTCATTACTTAATTTATGTATTATAGCATCACTAAATTCTTGCCAACCCCACGAACTATGGCTAGCTGCTTTATTTGCTTCAACGCTAAGAATAGAATTTAAGAGCAAAACTCCTTGTTTTGCCCAAGAGCTTAAATCTCCGCTTTTTGCTGGAGTGATGTTTAAATCATTTTGCAATTCTTTAAAAATATTATTAAGACTTGGTGGGATTTTTACATTTTTTGGAACCGAAAAACTAAGCCCCATTGCTTGATTTGGTTGATGATAAGGATCTTGTCCTAGGATAATAATTTTAATTTCTTTTAAAGGACATAAATTAAAAGCATTAAAGATTAAATTTGCAGGCGGATAAATAACTATATTTTGATTAATCGCATTTAGGTATTGTTTTTTGATTTCTAGAAAATATTTTTTTTGAAATTCGTCTCTTAAAAATTCTTTCCAGTCATCATTTATTTTAATCTTATCTATGTTTATTGTAATTTCTTCCATATTATCCCTAATTATTTAAATTATTAAAAATTTTATTCTAACAAAAAAGCTTGCAAAAATATATTAATTTTTTTTGAAGTAAATAAAATTTTTTATATTAATAAAAATTAAATATAAAGACATAATAGGATATAAAAATACTTAATTTATTGTATTTGAAAGTAGTTTTCTTATTAACCAATTATTAACTAAAAATGCAATATCATTATTTTATGATTTAAATCAAAAATTTTTGATTTTAAATTAAAATACTTTTATGAAAGGTTCAAAATGGGAACAAGAAAAGAACATGATTTTATTGGGGAATTAGAAATCTCTGATGAGGTTTATTATGGAGTGCAAACTTTTAGAGCTGTTGAAAATTTTGATATTTCTCATGATAGATTAAAAGATTTTCCTCGCTTTGTTAGAGCTTTGGCTAGAGTAAAAAAAGCTGCAGCTATGGCAAATCATGAATTAGGTCTTTTGGATAAAAATATCCAAGATGCGATTATTAAAGCGTGCGATAAAATTTTAGAAGGTGGGTATTATGATCAATTTGTAGTAGATATGATCCAAGGAGGTGCTGGAACAAGTACAAATATGAATGCTAATGAAGTTATAGCGAACATAGGACTTGAACTTATGGGTCATAAAAAAGGTGAATACCAATATCTTCATCCAAATGATCATGTTAATTTAAGCCAAAGTACTAATGATGCTTATCCTACGGCTTTACACCTTGCCTTACATGATTATTTAAGTGATTTGGCAAAAGCTATGGAACATCTAAAAAAAGCTTATGAGAGAAAAGCTGAAGAATTTAAAGATGTTCTTAAAATGGGTAGAACCCAACTGCAAGATGCTGTACCTATGACTTTAGGTCGTGAATTTAAAACTTTTGCCGTAATGATAGGTGAAGATATACAAAGAGTATTAGAAGCTAGAAAATTGATTTTAGAGATCAATTTGGGTGGAACTGCTATTGGAACAGGAATTAATTCTCATCCTGATTATCCGAAGGTTGTAGAAAGAAAAATAAGAGAAGTGACAGGTTTTGAATATACTGTGGCTGAGGATTTAATCGAGGCGACTCAAGATACGGGAGCTTATGTACAAATTTCAGGTGTTTTAAAACGTGTTGCAACAAAACTTTCTAAAGTATGTAATGACTTAAGACTTTTAAGTAGTGGTCCAAAATGTGGTCTTAATGAGATTAATCTTCCAAAAATGCAACCAGGTAGTTCTATCATGCCAGGTAAGGTAAATCCTGTTATTCCTGAAGTAGTTAATCAAGTTTGTTATTTTGTTATTGGAGCAGATGTAACTGTAACTTTTGCTTGTGAGGGTGGACAATTACAACTTAATGTTTTTGAACCAGTTGTAGCATATAGCTTATTTAATTCTGTTGTAATGCTAGAAAAAGCAATGTATACTTTAGCTGATAAATGTATAGATGGTATTACCGCAAATGAAAAAATTTGTTCAGACTTTGTCTATAATTCAGTAGGTATAGTAACAGCTTTAAATCCTTATATTGGTTATGAAAATTCAGCTTCTATAGCTAAAGAGGCAATGAACACTGGAAAAAGAGTGGCTGATATTGCGCTTGAAAGAGGGCTTTTAAGTAAAGAACAAATTGATGAAATTTTAACTCCATCAAATATGCTAAACCCTCACATGGAAGCTAAAAAATAGCATTTTAGGATTTAATATGGATATAATGATAATTTTGCAAGTAATCGTCCTTCTTGGGGCGATTTTTATCGGTATTCGCCTAGGCGGTATTGCTATAGGTTATGCTGGAGGATTAGGTGTAGTTATATTAGGGCTTGTTTTAGGTATGAAACCTGGTAATATTCCTTGGGATGTTATTTTAATTATTGCCGCAGCTATTGCAGCAATTTCTGCTATGCAACAAGCAGGTGGACTTGATTACATGGTAAGGGTGACAGAAAAAATTTTAAGATCAAGTCCTAAATTTATAAATTATTTAGCTCCAGCTTGTGGGTGGTTGCTTACAATTTTAGCAGGAACAGGAAATGCAGTATTTTCTTTAATGCCTGTTGTAGTTGATGTTGCAAAATCTCAAAACATAAAACCTAGTGTTCCACTTTCATTAATGGTTGTTTCTTCGCAAATTGGAATCACTGCTTCTCCTGTAAGTGCAGCTGTGGTTTATATGAGCGGCGTTTTAGAGCCACTTGGATGGAATTATCCAACTTTAATTGGAATTTGGATTAGCACAACTTTTGTAGCTTGTATGCTTGCAGCTTTTATAGTGAGTTTAATCACTCCTATGGATTTGAGCAAGGATAGTGTTTATCAAGAACGATTAAAAGCAGGACTTGTAAAGGATGCAGGAGCTGTTTTGCATGGCGAAGATAAACCAGGTGCTAAACTTTCAGTGGTAATTTTCTTGATCACTGTTTTGGCAGTTGTACTTTATGCAACCGCAATTTCAAGTAATATTAAATGGATTGATCCTGTTGTGGTTCCAAGAGATGCAGCTATTATGAGCTTTTTGCTTACTGCAGCAACTTTGATCACTTGGCTTTGTAAAGTTGAACCAGGTAAAATTCTTGACACTAGTGTATTTAAAAGCGGTATGACTGCTTGTGTTTGTGTTTTTGGTGTAGCATGGCTTGGAAATACTTTTGTTGCAGGACACGAAGCTTCTATCAAAGAAGTAGCAGGCGACTGGGTTAAACAAACCCCTGCTATGTTAGCAGTTGCATTTTTCTTTGCAAGTATGCTTTTATATTCCCAAGCAGCAACCGCAAAGGCCATTGTACCTGTAATTATCACTGCTTTAGGAATTTCAGCAGCAAATCCGCATGATTCTTATATGCTTGTAGCTTGTTTTGCAGCAGTTTCGGCACTTTTTGTGCTTCCAACTTATCCAACCTTGCTTGGTGCAGTGCAAATGGATGATACAGGAACGACTAGAATTGGTAAATTTATATTTAATCACTCATTCTTTATACCAGGGGTTTTAGCTATTGCAATTGCTGTAGTATTAGGCTTTGTATTAGCTCCTATGCTTATTTAAATCAAACCCTAGGTTTTTCTCCTAGGGTTAAATTTTTTTCATTAGTTTTTAAGTATATACTACGTTATAATATTCATTTTCAATTTTCTTTAAGAAAGGAATTTAATGAAGATAAAAGTTGGGTTGATTTTTTCAGGTATTGTTTGCCTTTTTTTAACAGCTTGTGTTAATCAGGTTAAACAAAATACAACATTTGAAAATACTTTAACACAAAAATATTGTGGTGATGATTTTTTCAATCAAAATTTAGAAAAAATTAAAAAAAATGATGATGTCATTTATACAGGATTAAATGCAGGTTTGATTGCTAGAAATTGTGGTGATTTTAATAAAAGTAATGTATTTTTTGATGCTGTAGAAGAATCTTATAAATATGATGTGGATTTAGAAAATGTAAGCCCTAAAGCAACTAAATTTGTTGGTACAACCTTGCTTAATGATACTATAGTAGATTATGATGGTTCTTTATATGAAAGAATTATGGTTAATATATATAAAGCTCTAAACTATATGGAAGAAGATGATTATGAAAATGCAAGAGTTGAGTTTAATCGTGCTTTAATGCGTCAAGATAAGGCAAAAGAATATTTTGCTAAAGAAATTGAAAAAAATCGTGCTGATTTAGATAAGGCAAAAGAAGATAAAAATTATGATAAAAATATGAATGAAAATTCAAAAGTTATAGAAGAGCAATATGACAACTTATTTAAAGAATTTGATACAACAAAAAATTTCATAAATCCTTATGCGACTTATCTTGCTTCAATATTTTTCTTTATGGATAAAGATTATAGAAAAGCTGCAGATTTATTTAGAGAAGTAGCTATTATTTATCCAAAAAACAAAACTATCAAAAAAGAGGCTAAAATTTTTAAAGAATATGCCACAAAAATAAAAGTCAAAAAAGCTAAAAAATATGTTTTTGTAGTTTATGAAAATGGATTTGGTGTAGTTAAGGATGAATTTGCTTTAACCTTACCTTTTATAGTGGATAAAAAAATTATTAGCACAAATATTGCTTTACAAACCTTAAAAAAAAGGGAAGCTTCTTTTGCAAATTTAAATATAAATGGTCAAAATACAAATGATTTTGTAGATTTAGACAATATTGTCGCTACTGAATTTAAAATAAATATGCCTGCAATGATTGCTAAAGCCTTAGCTCAAACTATAATTAAAACCACTTTAAATGTAGCTGTTGCAAATAATGACTCTACAGGTGGATGGCTAAGTCTTGCAACAGCAGTAGCAACTGCTGCAACCAATAAAGCTGATGTGCGTTCTTGGAGAGGTTTACCAAAAAGTATTGCCATAGCAACAATAGAAAACGACGGAAATTTAGAAATCAAAGATCCACAAGGCAATATTTTGTTTCAAAAATCATTGGATAAAAATAAAAATGCTCTTGTGATAGTGCGTTCTTTTGCTCCGTATTTACCCGCAAGTGTTGCTATCATGGAAAAATAAGGCTAAAAGATGAAAAAAAATATTTTATTTATTTTAATGTTTTTACTTAGTGCTTGTGCACCAAGTTATCAAATAAATTCAAATCAAAATACTGTAATTTTAGGTTCAAATTTACCAAAAAGTTTAGTAAAACAATTTCAAAAGCGTATAAATAGCAATGGTTATTTAGAATTTGAAGTGATTTTACGCAGTACTTTTGCTAAAGATGTAATTTATAAAGTGGATTGGTTAGATAAAGATGGTTTTGTGCTAAGAGATGTTTTAAATGAGGACTATCAAGCCCTTAGAATTCCAGCAGGACAAGAGGTAATTCTTCGTAAACTTGCATCTGATACAAGAGCGAAGGATTTTAGATTAGAAATTAAAGCAAAAATTAATCTCATTTGTAGGAAGGATAAATCATGAAAAAAACAAAAATTTTAGGAACAGCTCTTATTGGAGCTTTGCTTTTTAGTGGTTGTGCGCAAACAGCTTATACAGATGGAAAGGCAAGTCAGGTAAAAAAAGGCGATGCTTTAACCTTGGGTCTTGATAGACAAGATTTTGAAAGTGCAGCTGAAACTATGATAAATAGTATGTTAAGCGATCCTGCTTTTGCAAATATTAAACCAGGTACAAGAAAGGTTATTGCTATTGGTAGGGTTGTGAATGATACCCCGCAAAGAATCGATACTGAAAAACTCACCGCAAAAATCACTTCTGCATTAAGAAAATCAGGTAAATTTGTTCTAACTTCAGCAGTTGCTGCAGGCGGAGCACTTGATAGCATGAGTGAAGATGTAAGAGAATTAAGAGATAATGATGAGTTTAATCAAAAAACCATAACAAAAAAAGGGACATTGGTATCGCCTGATTTTTCTCTTGCGGGTAAAATTAGACAAGATAATGTAAAACTTAGCAATGGTAAAACTCAAGTAGAATACTTTTTCTTGCTAAGACTTACTGATCTAACATCAGGTTTAGTTTATTGGGAAGATGAGCAAACTATTGATAAAACCGGTTCTAGTAAATCAGTTACTTGGTAAAATAAAAATTAATTTATGAATAAATTTTTTTAGCTCAAGTGTTTAGCTTGGGCTTTTTTTATGATTTTTAAAAGGATACGAAATGAAAAAAATATTATTTATCGGCTCTTTAGTTATGGCAAGTTTACTTTATGCACAAGGTTCCCAGCCTGTAGAAATTACACAACAAGATATAAATATTCAAAATGAAATGTCTGACGCAAGTACTAAGGATATTACCCCAAAATCAATTGAAGATTTTTTTGAAGAATTTGCCGATAATTTCGGTATAGAATATGGTATAACCAAAGATGGAAAAACTTTTTATACAGGAAAAAGTACTGTTGCTGTAAATGATACTGATCCACAATTTGCACAAGCTTTACAAAATGCTTATCAAAAAGCAATGTTAAATTTACAAAGCGAATTTATAAGAGATGCTTTTGGAAGAATTGCTACAAGCAAGATTCAAAATTATGAAGCAGACAATTCTACTAATGCTAAGGAATTTGATGAATTGCCAAAAGGTGATAAGGTTGATCAAATTTTAAATAAACTTACACAATTAGCTGGTGCTCAGCTTGATAAGGCATTAAAAGATTTAGGTATAGATACAAATTCTTTAAGCGAAGACAGAAAAAAGACTTTATTAAAGCAAGAATTTCTTAATAAAACTATGACAAATGCCATAGGTTCTATGAGTGGACTTGTTCCTGTGCAAACTATAGTTACACAAAGAAGAGGTGAGTATGATGTAGGTGTTATTGCTATTATTTCCAATAAAACTCGCCAATTAGCAAAAGATATGGCACTAGCAAGACAGAGTGCTATTAAGGGTAAAGGCAAGGCAATAAGTGAGTATCTGCCAAAAGATACAAAAGGCTTTTTAAATGAATATGGAATTCGCTTAGTTTATGATGAAAATGGTGCACCTATTATTTTAAGTTATGGAAACTGGGGTTATGTAGCAGATCCTAGCAATGCTAAAAAAACAAATATTTTAGAAGATAGAGCCAAAGAAACAGCACTTACTATGGCTGATGCTGCTATTATAGAGTTTATTAATACAAATTTAAGTCTTAAAGATGAAAGAACAACTGGTGATACTTACGAGGAAATCATCAAACAAAGTATTAATGTTAATGATAGTTCCACTCAAGAACAAACTCAAAACATAACAAATATTATTGACAAAGTAAATAGTAAAATAAAAGCAAGCGCAAGCGGTAAAATTCGTGGTATTCGTACTCTTAAAAAATGGAGCTATACAAGTGAAAATGGTATTGAACATGTAGGAGCTGTGAGATTTTATTCTTATGAAAATTTAGCTAACACAAATGAGGCTTTAAATTCAAAGTCAAATGCAACAAAAAATGAAGCTAAAAAATCTTCTAGCATACAAAGAAGTTCTAATGTTGTAAATAGCATGGATGATTTTTAAAGGTAAAAGATGAAAATAATTAAAATTCTTTTTTTAGGCTTATTTTTAAGCCTAAGTCTTAATGCTAAAGTTATAACCACAACTTCAACAAAATCAAGCACAGGTGAAGGCACAGGCTTGACTAGGGAAGATGCGATAAACAATGCCATTATAGAAGCTATAGGAAAAATGAGTGGAGTAAGCATCAATTCTCTTAAGAAATCTAACACTAGCGTTTCAACTGATAATTCAGGTTCAAATATACAAGATAATTACAGCGAGCAAATTTCAAAAGCCACCAAAGGTAGAGCTGATACTTATGAAATCAATAGTGTTGAACAAGATGCAAATGGTAAATATACAGCCAATGTAACGATTTTTAAAACCACAACAACAAAAAAGTATCAAGCTCCAGGTTTAAGTGCAGATAATAGAAGAAGTATTACTGTTTTTGATTCTACTCCAGATGCTGCAAAAAGAGGTATAGGCTCAGCTTTGCAACAAAAAATCATTTCTGATTTATTGCAAAGTCGTAAATTTAATGTTTTAGACCGTGATTCTAGTGGCTATTATGAAATGGAAAAAGCTTTAATCAAAAGTGGCGACGCAGCTAGCGATGAAGTTTATAAACTTAAAAATGTGTTAGCAACAGATTATATTTTATTGTTTTCTATTTCAGGACTTGAAGGTAAACAAAAAACAAGCAATTTAACAGGAAAAAGCAAAACTGAAATTGAAGTTATCGTAGATTATCGTGTGCTTTTATTTGCTACAAGACAAATTAAATTTTCTAATACTTTAAGCATGAAAGTCAATCTTAAAGACAATAGTCTTAGTGCCAATGAAGCTACACTCAAACAAATTGCAAACCGCATTTCAGGAGATATTTTAAATGCAATTTATCCTTTAAAGGTTGCAGCTGTTGAAAACAATGAAGTAATATTTTCTCAAAGCTTAAATCAAGGTGATGTTTATGAATGTTTTGCTCTTGGGAAGGTTATAAAAGATACTTATACAAAAGAAAATACAGGAAGAGTAGAAAGCAAAACAGGAAGTATTGAAATCACTCGCACAAGCCCTAAATTTTCTTATGCAAAAATCACAGAAGGTAGTGTAAAAGTGGGCGATATTTGCAGACCTTTAAGTAATACTGGTAGTGGAAATGGCTACACTATAGGTCGTGATGCAAATTATCAAACCCAAGAAGGCGGCGGAGTAAATCTAGGCTTTTAAATTTTTAGAGTTTGATTTTTCTCAAACTCTAAACTCTTTCTTAAATTCATCAAAAATTAAAGAAAAATTTTGTAAAATCGAAATTTTATTAAACCACTAAAGCTTTTAAATCCGTTATTACGGTGCTTTATGGTACTACCAATTTATAAGGAAAAGCAATGTATGCTATTATCAAACACAGCGGAAAGCAATACAAAGTAAGTGTTGGCGATGAGCTAAAACTAGATCACTTTGAAGCTGAAAGCAAAGCAAGTATTGAAGTAAGCGAAGTTCTTGCTATCAATGATAAAGAATTAAAGGTAGGTGCGCCTTTCGTAGCAGGTGCAAAAGTTGTTTTGGAAGTGATCAATCACGGAAAAGATAAAAAAGTTGTGATTTACAAAAAAAGACGCAGAAAAGATTCTAAACTCAAACGCGGTTTTAGAAGACAATTTACTCGCGTTGTAGTAAAAGATATTAAAGCTTAAGGAGTAAAGAATGGCACACAAGAAAGGTCAAGGTTCAACTCAAAATAACCGCGATTCCATAGGTCGTCGTTTAGGTGTTAAAAAATTTGGTGGCGAGTTTGTTAGAGCTGGAAATATTATCATCCGCCAAAGAGGAACTGCAACTCATGCAGGTAACAATGTAGGCATGGGAAAAGATCATACTATCTTTGCTCTAATTGATGGTTTTGTAAAATTCGAAAGAAAAGACAAAGATAGAAAAAAAGTTTCTGTATATCCTGCATAAGTTTTTAGGACGCTTTTTAGCGTCTTGAAAACTTTAAATTTATAAATTTAACTTCTTTTATTTACTCAAATTTAGCTTTATAAATTTAAAGTCAAAGGCAATTTAAATGTTTATTGATAGTGTTAAAATTACTTTAGCTTCAGGCGATGGTGGCAAAGGTGCTGTAAGTTTTCGCCGTGAAAAACATGTTCCACTTGGTGGCCCTGATGGAGGAGATGGTGGAAATGGTGGTGATATTATTTTCGTATGTGATAATAATACCCACACTCTTGTAAATTTCAAAGGCAAAAGAGAATTACGCGCGCAAAATGGTGCTGGTGGAATGGGACGCAATAAAAATGGCAAAAAGGGTGAAAATTTAGAACTTATAGTGCCCGAAGGAACGCAAGTTATCGATGTACAAACCAATGAAATTTTACTTGATCTTACCAAAGAAGGACAAAGAGAGCTTTTTTTAAAAGGTGGAAAAGGTGGACTTGGCAACACCCATTTTAAACACGCCACCAATCAACGCCCCGATTACGCACAACCTGGTATAAAAGGAGAAAGTCGCTTAGTCAGACTTGAACTTAAACTTATTGCCGATGTAGGGCTTGTGGGCTTTCCAAATGTGGGAAAATCTACTCTTATAAGCGTTGTTTCAAATGCAAAACCTGAAATTGCAAATTATGAATTTACCACCCTTACTCCAAAACTTGGACTCGTAGATGTAGATGAGTATAATTCCTTTGTTATGGCTGATATTCCAGGGATTATCGAAGGAGCAAGTGTGGGTAAAGGCTTAGGACTTGCCTTTTTAAAGCACATAGAAAGAACGAGCTTTTTACTTTTCGTGCTAGATCCTATGAGGCAAATGCCTTTAAAAGAACAATTTATAGTACTAAGAAAAGAACTTGAAAAATTTTCCAATGAACTTTTTGGGCGTAAATTTGGCATCATGATTTCAAAAAGTGATAGTGTTCGTTTAGGAGAGGAATTTGCTGAGCAAATTGCTTTAAACATTAATGAGTTAGACAATTATCTCAAAGAAATAAATAATCCACAAAGCTTTTTAATCAAAGTCTCAAGCCTTGAAAAAACAGGACTTAAAGAACTTAAATTCATGCTTTTAGAAGAAATTAAAACTTTAAGAAATAACAAATAAAAATTTTAACAATCTAGGAAGTGTTTTATATTAAAAATTTCAAACACTCCCTATTTTTTCAAAAAATAACTAGTTTATATGAAATTTTGGCTAAAATTATAAAAATTTTTCAAGGAATAAGCATGAAAAGAATAGTTGTTAAAGTGGGTTCTCATGTGATTAGCGAAGAAAACACTTTAAGTTTTGAGCGTCTTAAAAATTTAGTCGCATTTTTAGCTAAACTCATGGAAAAATATGAAGTAATTTTAGTAACCTCGGCGGCTATTTCGGCAGGACACACCAAACTAGATATCGATAGAAAAAACCTTATTAATAAACAAGTTTTAGCTGCTATTGGACAACCTTTTTTAATCAGTGTTTATAACGAGCTTTTAGCCAAATTTAACAAACTAGGCGGACAAATTTTACTTACAGGCAAGGATTTTGACTCTAGAAAAGCTACCAAACACGCAAAAAATGCTATCGATATGATGATAAATTTAGGAATTTTGCCTATTATCAATGAAAATGACGCTACAGCTATAGAAGAAATTGTCTTTGGTGATAATGATAGTTTAAGTGCTTATGCTACGCATTTTTTTGATGCGGATTTGCTTGTGATTTTAAGCGATATTGATGGATTTTACGATAAAAATCCTAGTGAATTTAGTGATGCAAAGCGTTTAGAAAAAATCACTCATATTAAAGAAGAATGGCTACAAGCAACCATAAAAACAGGTAGTGAGCACGGAACAGGTGGTATAGTAACCAAACTTAAGGCAGCTAAATTTTTACTTGAACACAATAAAAAAATGTTTTTAGCAAGTGGCTTTGATTTAAGTGTGGCAAAGACATTTTTATTAGAAGATAAACAAATAGGTGGAACTTTGTTTGAGTGATTAATTTATTAAATTCTCTTTTAAAATCAAATAAGCTATAATTAAAACTTTTAATTTCACACAAAGCGAAAAAATGAAAAAAATTATTTTTATGGGCACTCCATCTTACGCAACTTGTATTTTAAAAGCACTAGTAGAAAATGAAAATTTTAAACTCGTAGCACTTTTTACTCAGCCTGATAAAGCCGTAGGTAGAAAGCAAATTTTAACTCCAAGTGATACTAAGGCTTTTTTAAGTCAAAATTATCCTAGTATTCCTATTTTTACTCCAAGTTCTTTAAAAGATAAAAATATTATAAGAGAGATTAAGGATTTAAATCCTGATTTTATCGTTGTTGCTGCCTATGGAAAAATTTTACCTAAAGCCATTTTGGATTTAGCGCCTTGTGTGAATTTGCATGCTTCTTTACTTCCAAAATACCGTGGTGCCAGTCCGATCCAAAGTGCGATTTTAAACAAAGATGAAAAAAGTGGAGTTTGCACCATGCTCATGGAAGAAGGGCTTGACACAGGTGCTATACTTGAAAGCTTAGAATGTGATATAAAAGATAAAAATTCAAGTGAAGTTTTTGAACTTTTAGCAAATTTGGCCGCTAAGCTCATCCTCTCTACTCTTTTAAATTTCGATAAAATCACCCCTAAAAAACAAGAGGAAAGTCTAGCAACACTTTGTAGAAAAATCAAAAAAGAAGATGGGCTTATAAATTTGCAAAATGCAAGAGAACTTTATCAAAAATATCTAGCTTTCACCCCTTGGCCTGGAGTTTTCTTGGAAAATGGACTTAAATTCTTAGAACTTGAACTTGTGGATGAATTAAAACAAAATGCTAAGATGGGTGAAATTTTAGAATTAGAAAAAGAAAGTTTTTTGCTTGCTTGCAAACAAGGAGTTTTGCGTATTAAAAAACTTCAAGAAAGTGGAAAAAAAGCTCTTGATGGCAGGACTTATTTAAATGGAAAAAGGCTTAAAAGTGAAGATAGTTTGTGTTGAAAGTATAGACTCAACTCATCTTTTTTTATGCGAGCAAATACGCAATGGAAAGATTGATGAAAATTTTGCTATTTATGCTTTAGAACAAACAAATGGAGTTGGAAGTAGGGAAAATTCTTGGCAAAGCTCTAAAGGAAATTTACATCTTTCTTTTTGTATTAAAGAAGAAGATTTACCAAAAGATTTACCTTTAGCTTCTGTGAGTATTTATTTTGCTTATTTACTTAAAGAAGTTTTACAAGAAAAAGGTTCTAAAATTTGGCTTAAATGGCCTAACGATCTATATTTAGATGATAAAAAAGCTGGAGGAGTTATAAGTGCTAAAATTTCAAATTTTATCATAGGCGGTATGGGTTTAAATCTTAAATTTGCACCCCAAAATACAGCTTTATGCGATATAGAAATTTCGCTTAAAGATTTAGTGAGTGAGTTTTTGCAAAAAGTAGAAAAAAAAATTTTATGGAAGAATATTTTTAGCAAGTATATGTTAGAATTTGAAAAATCAAGAAAATTTAGCGTCCATCATGAAGGTAAAGTTTTTTCACTTGAAAATTCTTTTTTGTACGAAGATGGTTCAATTTTACTAGGCGATAAAAGGGTGTATAGTTTAAGATGAGCGAAATTATTACAATAGCAAATCAAAAAGGTGGAGTAGGAAAGACTACAACAGCAGTAAATTTAGCCGCTTCTTTGGCTGTGGCTGAAAAAAAAGTACTTTTGATTGATGTTGATCCACAAGCTAATGCGACTACAGGGCTTGGTTTTAATCGTAATAATTATGAGTATAATATTTACCATGTTTTTATAGGAAGAAAAAAGCTTTCAGATATTATTTTAAAAACAGAATTGCCACAACTTCATTTAGCTCCTTCAAATATAGGTCTTGTAGGTATAGAACAAGAGCTTGCTAAAGGTGAAAATAATGAGAAAAAAATGTTACTTAAAAATCAAATTCAAGAAGTAATTGATGAGTATGATTTTATTATTATTGATTCTCCACCTGCTCTTGGAAGTATTACTATAAATGCTTTTGCAGCAAGTGATAGCGTAATTATCCCTATACAGTGTGAATTTTATGCGCTTGAGGGTGTAGCTATGGTTTTAAATACAATTAAAATTATCAAAAAAACTATTAATTCTAAACTCAGGGTTCGTGGATTTTTACCGACAATGTATAGCTCTCAAAATAATCTTTCTAAAGATGTTGTAGATGATTTGAAACAAAATTTTAAAAAACAACTTTTTACTATTAATGGAAACGAAGATGACTTTATTGTGATCCCTCGCAATGTAAAACTTGCAGAAAGTCCAAGTTTTGGAAAGCCTATAATTCTTTATGATATTAAATCGCCAGGTTCTGTTGCTTATCAAAATTTGGCGTATTCTATATTAGGATAATTATAATGGGGTTAAATAAAGATAGGGGTTTAAGTAGTTTAATCAGTGATATGGATACTGTTTATAGCAAAGAATTGGGTTTTGATAAAAATCAAAGCACTATGATAGAAATTGATCAAATTTCACCCAATCCATTTCAGCCAAGAAAGAATTTTGATCAAGAAGCTTTAGATGAGCTTGCTAATTCTATCAAAGAATTTGGACTTATTCAGCCTATTATTGTATTTAAAAAAAATAATAAATTTATTTTAATTGCTGGGGAACGTCGCTTAAGAGCAGTGAAAGCATTAGGAAAAAAAGAAATTCTAGCTTTTATTGCTGATATTGATGAGAATAAACTTAGAGAATTGGCTCTTATTGAAAATATACAAAGAGAGAATTTAAACCCTATTGAACTTGCTAATTCTTATAAGGATTTGATGCAAGTTCATAAGATTACTCAAGAGAATTTAGCAGAACTTATTCATAAGTCTCGTACTCAAATAACAAATACTTTAAGACTTCTGAATTTAGATATTAGAACTCAAGAGTTGATTGCTTCTGGAAAAATTTCTCAGGGTCATGCTAAAGTTTTGGTTGGTTTAGATCAAAAAGATGAAAAAATGTTGGTTGATAGCATAATAGGTCAAAAACTTAATGTTAGAGATACTGAAAAAATAGTTAAAAAAATAAAAAATAATGAAAGCTTACCTAATCAAGAATTTGAAGATGAAATAAAAAAATTAAAACAAATACTAAATCGCTTTGGATTTGACTGCAAAAATAAAAATAATGATTTTGTAATTCATTTAGAAAATATTGATAAAATTAAAAAATTAATCAAAATGCTTGAAAAGTTTTAACCAAAATCTTAGCTTTTTTATGGTAAAATAGTCCTTCAAAAATTCTAACCAAGGAGAATTATGTTTGAAGATATGCATCCTTCCATAATGCTTGCTACTATAGCTATTTTTTTGGCTATGATAGTTATTTTAAATAGTATGCTGTATAAGCCGCTTTTAAAATTTATGGATGAAAGAAATGATTCTATAAAAAATGATGAGAATAAAGTAAAAGAAAATTCTCAAGAAGTTTTATGTGTGAATGATGAATTAGAAGTTATTCATATTAACACTAGAGAAGAAATTCAAAAAATCAAACAAAGTGCTATAGCTGCTGCTAAAGAAGAGGCAGAGCAAATTCTTAGAAGCAAGAAAGAAGAATTAGAAAGAAAAATGGCCAGCTTTTATGCAGATTTAGCTATTCAAAAAAAAGAGTTACAAGAACATTTAAACATACATTTACCTGAGCTTAAGCAAGCTTTGCAAAATAACATAAAGAAAATTTAAGAGGAGAGAAATGAGTAAGTTATTATTTATTATATTTTTGCTACCTTTGTATGCTTTTGGTGCATCAAACGGTAGTGGAGAATATGATATTATTCCAAGGACTATTAATTTTCTAATTTTTGTGGGTATATTGTATTATTTTGTTGCAACTCCATTTAAAAATTTTTACAAAAACCGTATTGTAAAAATTTCTTCTAAACTTGATGAAATTCAAAAAAAACTTTTAGAAAGTAAAGCTAAGAAATTAGATACGATGAAAAAACTTGAAGAAGCTAAGGCAAGTGCTGCTGCCGCTTTAATTACAGCAAAAAAAGAAGCTGAAATTTTAGTTCAAAATACTAAGAAAGAGACTCAAGATGAGTTAGATTTACTTCAAAAACATTTTGAGGAACAAAAAGATTATGAATTTAGAAAAATGGAAAAAGAATTAGTATCAAATACTTTAAATGAAATTTTTTCTGATCCAAATATGACATTAAAACAGAGTGAAATAATAGAACTTATGATGAAGAAGGTATCTTAAATATGGAAAATATAATTGCAAGAAGATATGCAAAAGCGATAGCTTCAAGAGCTGATATAAATGATTTTTATCAGAATTTGTGTATTTTAAATTCTGCTTTTGTTTTGCCAAAATTTAAAAATATTATAGAATCTAATGAGATTAAAAAAGAAAGAAAAATGGAATTTCTTGATTCTTTTTTTGATATTAAAAATTCTAGTTTTCAAAATTTTTTAAGACTTTTGATTGAAAATTCAAGATTAGAATGCATTCCTCAAATAGTTAAAGAACTTGAAAGACAAAAAGCTTTTAAAGAAAATATTTTTGTTGGTATTGTATATTCTAAAGAAAAATTAAGTCAAGAAAATCTTAAAGATCTTGAAGTCAAACTTAACAAAAAATTTGATGCAAATATTAAACTAAATAATAAAATCAGTCAAGATGATAGTGTTAAAATAGAATTAGAAGAATTAGGTTATGAACTTTCTTTTTCTATGAAAGCTCTTCAAAATAAGCTAAACGAATATATATTGAAAATTATCTAAGGAGAAAAAGTAAATGAAATTTAAAGCTGATGAGATCAGTTCAATAATCAAAGAAAGAATTGAAAATTTTGATTTAAATCTTGAAATTGAAGAAACAGGAAAGATTATTTCTGTAGCTGATGGTGTTGCTAAGGTATATGGACTTAAGAATATTATGGCTGGAGAAATGGTAGAATTTGAAAATGGTGATAAAGGAATGGCCTTAAACCTTGAAGAGTCGAGTGTAGGTATTGTTATACTTGGAAAAGGAGAAGGTTTAAAAGAAGGTGCTTCTGTAAAAAGACTTAAGAAATTACTTAAAGTTCCAGTAGGTGAGGCTTTGATTGGCCGTGTTGTAAATGCTTTAGGTGAGCCAATTGATGCTAAAGGTGTGATCAATGCTAATGAATATCGTTTTGTTGAAGAAAAAGCAAAAGGTATTATGGCGAGAAAAAGTGTTCATGAGCCTTTACATACAGGAATTAAAGCTATTGATGCGCTTGTGCCAATTGGTCGTGGTCAAAGAGAGCTTATCATAGGTGATAGACAAACAGGTAAAACTACTGTTGCTGTTGATACCATTATATCTCAAAGAGGTCAAGGAGTTATCTGTATATATGTTGCAATTGGTCAAAAGCAAAGTACAGTGGCACAAGTGGTTAAAAGACTAGAAGAACATGGTGCTATGGAATATACTATTGTTGTAAATGCCGGTGCTTCAGATCCTGCGGCTTTACAGTACTTAGCTCCATATACTGGTGTAACCATGGGTGAATTTTTTAGAGACAACGCAAAACATGCTTTAATTGTTTATGATGATTTGAGCAAGCATGCTGTAGCTTATCGCGAAATGTCTTTGATTTTACGTCGTCCTCCAGGTCGTGAAGCTTATCCAGGCGATGTTTTTTACCTTCATTCAAGATTGCTTGAAAGAGCAAGCAAGCTAAATGATGAATTAGGTGCTGGTTCTTTGACGGCATTGCCGATAATTGAAACACAAGCAGGAGATGTTTCTGCTTATATTCCAACTAATGTTATTTCAATTACAGATGGACAAATTTTCTTAGAAACTGATTTATTTAACTCAGGAATTCGTCCTGCAATTAATGTTGGTTTATCAGTATCTCGTGTAGGTGGGGCTGCTCAAATTAAAGCTACAAAACAAGTTTCAGGCACATTAAGACTTGACCTTGCTCAATATAGAGAGCTTCAAGCTTTTGCACAATTTGCTAGTGATTTAGATGAGGCAAGTAGAAAACAACTTGAACGTGGACAAAGAATGGTTGAACTCTTAAAACAACCACCTTATTCTCCGCTTAGCGTTGAAAAACAAGTAGTTTTAATTTTTGCAGGAACCAAAGGTTTCTTAGATGATATTGCTGTTTCTAGAATTAAGGAATTTGAAGATGGAATTTATCCTTTTATTGAGGCAAAACATCCAGATATTTTTGAGCAAATTCGCTCTAAAAAAGCTTTAGATTCTGATTTGGAAGAAAAACTAGCTAAAGCCATTAATGAGTTTAAAGCAAATCATTTATAAGGTCTTTTATGTCTAATTTAAAAGAAATTAAAAGAAAAATTAAAAGTGTTCATAACACTCAAAAGACTACAAATGCTATGAAGCTAGTTTCTACTGCTAAGTTAAAAAAAGCAGAAGAAGCAGCTAAAAGATCAAAAATTTATGCACAAAAAATCGATGAAATTTTGAGTGAAATTTCATTTCAGATCAATAAAATTGTTCACAATGAAGATGATGTGCGTTTATCTTTGTTTCATAAAAAAGAACAAATTAAAACCGTAGATTTAATATTTATCACTGCAGATAAAGGCTTATGCGGTGGTTTTAATATTAAGACTTTAAAAACAGTAAGTGAAATGCTAAAAGAATATGAAGCAAAAAATATTAATATTCGTCTTAGAGCTATAGGTAAAACTGGGATTGAATATTTTAATTTTCAAAAAATAGAATTGTTAGAGAAATATTTCCATCTTAGTTCTAGTCCTGATTATGAGAAAGCATGTGAAGTAATTCATGCTGCTGTAGATGATTTTTTAAATGGAAATACAGATGAAGTGATTTTAGTTCATAATGGTTATAAAAATATGATTACCCAAGAACTTAAAATTAATCATCTTATTCCAGTTGAGCCAAAGAGTATTGAACAGACTCATAATTCTCTTTTAGAGCTTGAACCGGAAGGAACTGAGCTTTTAGAAGATTTAATGAAAACGTATTTTGAGTATAATATGTATTATGCGTTAATCGATTCTTTGGCGGCAGAGCATAGCGCAAGAATGCAAGCTATGGATAATGCAACTAATAACGCAAAGGCAAGAGTGAAACAACTAAATTTAGCTTATAACAAAGCAAGACAAGAATCCATTACTACTGAGCTTATAGAGATTATCAGTGGTGTTGAATCAATGAAATAGTAAAATTTTAAGGAGAAGATAAATAATGCAAGGATTTATTTCACAGGTATTAGGTCCGGTTGTTGATGTAGATTTTAACGACTATTTACCTCAAATTAATGAAGCAATTGTTGTAAATTTTGAAAGCGAAGGAAAAAAACATAAACTTGTTTTAGAAGTAGCAGCTCATTTAGGAGATAATAGAGTTAGAACTATTGCTATGGATATGACAGATGGTTTGGTAAGGGGCTTAAAAGCTGAGGCTTTAGGTGCTCCTATTAGTGTTCCTGTTGGTGAGAAAGTTTTAGGAAGAATTTTCAATGTTACTGGAGATTTGATCGATGAAGGTGAAGAAATTTCTTTTGATAAAAAATGGGCAATTCATAGAGATCCACCAGCTTTTGAAGATCAAAGCACAAAAAGTGAGATTTTTGAAACAGGGATTAAAGTTGTAGATTTACTTGCTCCTTATGCAAAAGGTGGTAAAGTAGGTCTTTTTGGTGGTGCAGGTGTTGGTAAAACTGTTATTATTATGGAGCTTATTCACAATGTTGCATTTAAGCATAGCGGCTATTCTGTATTTGCAGGTGTGGGTGAGAGAACTCGTGAAGGAAATGACCTTTATAATGAAATGAAAGAAAGTAATGTTTTAGACAAAGTTGCTCTATGTTATGGACAAATGAATGAACCACCAGGGGCAAGAAATCGTATTGCTTTAACAGGTTTAACAATGGCTGAGTATTTTAGAGATGAAATGGGTCTTGATGTGCTTATGTTTATTGATAATATCTTTAGATTTTCACAATCAGGTTCTGAAATGTCAGCACTTTTAGGAAGAATTCCATCAGCTGTGGGTTATCAACCAACCTTAGCAAGTGAAATGGGTAAATTCCAAGAAAGAATTACTTCAACTAAAAAAGGCTCAATCACTTCAGTTCAAGCTGTTTACGTTCCAGCTGATGACTTAACAGACCCAGCTCCAGCAACTGTTTTTGCTCACTTAGATGCTACAACGGTTTTAAATAGAGCTATTGCTGAAAAGGGTATTTATCCTGCAGTTGACCCACTTGACTCAACTTCAAGAATGCTTGACCCAAATATCATTGGAGAAGAACATTATAAAGTTGCTCGTGGTGTTCAATCAGTGCTTCAAAAATACAAAGATTTACAAGATATCATCGCCATTTTAGGTATGGATGAGCTTAGCGAAGAGGATAAACTTGTAGTTGAAAGAGCAAGAAAGATTGAAAAATTCTTATCACAACCATTTTTCGTTGCAGAAGTTTTCACAGGTAGCCCAGGAAAATATATAAGCCTTGAAGATACAATAGCAGGATTTAAGGGAATTTTAGAAGGTAAATATGATCATTTACCAGAAAATGCTTTCTATATGGTTGGAAATATAGATGAAGCTATTGCAAAAGCGGATAAATTAAAAGGTTAATTTATGAACGATTTGATTAATTTCGAGATAGTTACGCCTTTGGGTGTAATCTATCAAGGAGAAGTAAAATCTGTTACTTTACCGGGTAGTGAAGGAGAATTTGGCGTGCTTAAAGGACATGCTGCTTTGGTTTCTTCTTTAAAATCTGGAGTAATTGATATTGAAAAAGCTGATTTAAACCATGAATTAATTGCTATTGATGCTGGACATGCAAAGGTAGATGAAGATAAGATTTGCGTGTTAGCAAAGGGTGCGGTTTGGGTTTGTGGAAGTGATGAAAGTGAGATTGAAAAAAATCTTGCTCAAGCAAAAGATTTGATTAAATCTATGAGTTCTGATAATGCAGCTTTAGCAGCAACTTTTTCAAAACTTGATAATGCAAGGATGCATTAATGAATTTTGAAGCTATATTTCATTTTTTCAATAGTTCAAGTATTATTACTTATATAGTTTTATTATGGCTTTCTTTATATTTTATTTTAGCATTTAGTATTTTGTTTGCTAGATTGACTTATTTGGCTACATGGAGAAATAAGGAAAAAGAAAGTTTAGAAACTTTGCTCTTGGGTGAGAAGGATTTAAGTCGTACTGATTCGATTTTAAGAAAGTGCAATGATACAACTTCAAATCATTTAGAAATCTATAAAAATTTAGCAAGTCGCCGCGCTTCTGCTGGACTTACTTGGCTTAGTATTATTGCTTCAACTTCACCTTTTATAGGTCTTTTTGGGACAGTTATTTCTATACTTGAAACTTTTGGTGGGCTTGGAACTCAAAATTCTTTAAGTATCATAGCTCCTAAAATCAGCGAGGCTTTAGTTGCTACAGGTTGTGGTATTTTAGTAGCAATTCCTGCTTATACATTTCATCTCATCATTAAAAGAAAAGCTTTTGAACTTTTAAGCATTATTGATAGCGAGATTAAAGTTATAAGTTCGAGTAAATAAGGTTAAAAATGCCATTTGATGATGAAAAACCTGAACTTAATATCACACCTTTAGTAGATATTATGCTTGTATTGCTTGCGATTTTAATGGTAACAGCTCCAAGCATTACTTATGAAGAAAAAATTAATCTTCCACAAGGTAGTCAAAAAAATACCAGCACTCCAACTGTTAAGAGTTTAATTATTAGTATTAATGCAAAAAAAGAAATTTTTTTAAATCAAGAAAAATACGATTTTATAAGTTTTGCTGACAATCTTGCTCAAAGAAAAGCACAATTTAATACCGAAGATCCGGTTTTTATACGCGCTGATAAAAGCTTAAAATATGACGATGTTATTTCAGTCTTAAGAAGTGTAAAAAATTTAGGATTTAATAAAGTTGCTTTACAGACTGAATAATCATGAAAAATTATAGTTTGAGTAATTTAAATTCGTTTTTACTTGCTTTAGCAATATATATTAGTATAGTAATTCTTGTTTTTTTTAGACTTGTAAGCGAGGTTGAACCTGCTATACAATATACTGATATAAAAGATAGTTTTGTAGATATTGAACTTGCTGAACCATCAAAACAAGTTATTACTCAAAGCAACACTCCTAAAGAAATACAAAAACCAACAGAGCAAATTGATATAGAAAAGCTTTTTGCTCAGACTACAAATAAAACAGTTAAAACTGAAGATATTGACCAAAAGGCAAGTAATTTTAATGAGCTTTTTGGAAATATTAAAGAAATACAAGAAGAAAAGACTACAAAAATTCAATCAAGTGCTAAATCAGGAGCTTCTAGTGCCGCAAAACCTCAAGCTTCTGAACTTGTAAAACAACTTAATGATAGTTTACTTCAAGAAGAAAGTTCAACGCAAGGCGAAAGCACAAAGGCGCAAAAGATTGGAATTTATGATGAATTTTTAGGGAAAGTTGTGCGTATTATCACTCAAAGATGGACTCAGTATTATCCAAATAGTGAAAAAATTTCTGTTAAGGTAAAAATTTTTATTGATGAAAATGGAAAATTTGGCTATACTTCAGTTGAAAAAAGTGGGAATCCTTTATATGATGCTAAAGTGGCTGAATTTTTAGAAAGTCAAAAAGGTAAATTTATTACTTATCCTCCGCAAAATAAAAATATAAGCATTACCATGAATTTAAGAGATGAAGTAAAAGTTAAAAATGATTAGGAGAAAAAAATGAAAAAAATTGTAGCAATTTTTTTAGTCTTTTTAGGAAGTCTTTGGGCAGAAGATCCAGTGATTGATGTTGTTAATTCTGGTGTAGTTTTACCAAAGATTATTGTTAAAGACAATTCAAATTTAAGTGATGAGAATTTAAAGAAAAGCTTTTATAATATCATTGTGAACGATTTGAAAGTAAGTTCAAACTTTGAAGTTGTTGCTAATGCAACTGAGACAAGTAATTATACTTTTGAATACACTTTAAATAAAAATGGTAACACTTTGAGTTTAAATGTAAAAATAAAAGCTGGCGGTTCTGATAAGTCAGAGCAAACTTATACTTTAAATGGTTTAGAGCAATATCCATTTTTGGCACATAAAAGCGTCAAAGCTTCTGTAAATGCGTTAGGACTTGCACCTGTTGATTGGATGGATCATAAAATTTTGATCGCGAGAAATTCTAGCTCTAAAAAAAGTCAAATTATTATGGCTGATTATACTTTAACTTATCAAAAAGTTATTGTTGATGGTGGGCTTAATTTATTTCCAAAATGGGGAAATAAAGAACAAACTCTATTTTATTATACAGCTTATGATCATGATAAGCCAACTTTATACCGTTATGATTTAAATACCAATAAAGCTAGTAAAATTTTATCAAGTGGCGGTATGGTTGTAGCAAGTGATGTGAGTGTAGATGGAAGTAAACTACTTGTTACCATGGCTCCAAAAGATCAGCCTGATGTTTATTTATATGACTTAAATACCAAAAATCTAACACAATTAACTAATTATTCTGGTATTGATGTTAATGGAAATTTTATTGGCTCAGATGATAGTAAAGTGGTATTTGTAAGCGATCGTTTAGGATATCCTAATATTTTTATGCAAGATTTAAATAGCAATAGTGCTGAACAAGTTGTTTTTCATGGTAGAAACAATTCGGCTGTTTCGACTTATAAAGATTTTTTGGTTTATTCAAGTCGTGAACCAAATCAAGCAGGTGTTTTTAATATTTATTTGATGTCAATTAATAGTGATTATATTCGTCAACTTACAGTAAATGGAAAAAATTTATTTCCAAGATTTTCTAGTGATGGTGGAAGTATAGTATTTATCAAATATTTAGGTGCGCAAAGTGCTTTGGGTGTTATTCGTGTAAATGCAAATAAGACTTTTTATTTTCCTCTTAGGGTTGGAAAAATTCAATCAATTGATTGGTAAAAATTTCAATTTTAGGTCAAAATTAATTAAAAATTA
The DNA here is from genome assembly GCF_012898015.1 of Campylobacter sp. CFSAN093238. Taxonomy (NCBI): domain Bacteria; kingdom Pseudomonadati; phylum Campylobacterota; class Epsilonproteobacteria; order Campylobacterales; family Campylobacteraceae; genus Campylobacter; species Campylobacter sp. CFSAN093238. The sequence goes on from NZ_CP040611.1 coordinate 154,463, forward strand.
GATATAATAATAAGAATTTATTAACTTTGAAAGGTCATAAATGAAAAAAATTCTTTTTACTTCAATCGCAGCTCTTGCAGTTGTTATTAGTGGTTGTAGCACAAAAAGCACTAGCGTAAGCGGTGATAGTAGTGTTGATTCAAATCGTGGTTCAGGTGGAAGTGATGGTTGGGATATTGATTCAAAAATTTCTCAACTTAATGATACTTTAAATAAAGTATATTTTGATTTTGATAAATTCAACATTCGTCCTGATATGCAAAATGTTGTAAGCACAAATGCTAATATTTTTAACACTGAAGTAAGCGGTGTAAGTATTACTGTTGAAGGAAACTGCGATGAGTGGGGAACCGATGAATATAACCAAGCTCTAGGTTTAAAAAGAGCAAAAGCTGTAAAAGAAGCTTTAATCGCTAAAGGTGTAAATGCTGATAGAATTGCTGTTAAAAGCTATGGAGAAACAAATCCTGTGTGTACTGAAAAAACTAAAGCTTGCGATGCGCAAAACAGACGTGCTGAATTTAAATTATCAAGATAATTAATGAAAAAAATATTCACAGTAGCTCTTCTTGGAGCTACTTTACTTTATGCAGAAAGCTCAGCTTTTGGTGCAGGAGATATAACAAGCAATTCTTCTTATGGTTTAACTTCAAATGAAAAATTATTTAAAGAAAAGTTAGATAATTTAAATAATGAAAATATACAAACAAATGCTAGAATTAATGAAATTAACGAAAGAATCGAGGGTTTACAAAGCACTTTAGAAGGTATAAATTCTCAATATGCCAAATCAAATTCTAGATTAAGTCAAGTTGAAGAGAATAATCAAAATATTGAAAATAATTTTACTAGTGAAATTCAAAAATTAAAGGCTTATGTTGAAGAAAGTAGAAAAATTCAAGAAGCTAATAATAAGCAAGTAAAAAAAGTTTTAGCCGAACTTAGTTTTTTAGTAGATGCTATTAATGCAAATTATGTTTCTAAAAACGAATTAAATGATGCAAATTTAAGCGTTAAAACTATTACACCTAGTGTTGTTGTTTCAACTACAGATTCAAATAGTACCATTGAAAACAATAATACTCAAAATACCCAAGATGATAAAGCAAAACAAATTGATGAATCTTGGAAAAAGAAAAAAAATAATGAAATTTTAGAATTAGCGATAAAAGATGTTGATAAAAATGCTTTTGAAGATTCCAAAGCAAAATTAAATTTTCTCATAACAAAGCAGTATAAACCTGCAAGAGCAAATTTTTGGTTAGGGGAGATCGAGTATAAACAAAAAAATTATAACAATGCTATTGTTTATTATAAAAAAAGTTCTTCTTTGAGTACAAAAGGAGATTATTTCCCAAAACTTTTATATCATACTGCCATTTCATTGGATAAAACAGGTGATACAAAAACAGCAAATGGTTTTTATAAAGCTTTAAAAACTAATTATCCAAATTCACCCGAAGCAAAAGCTTCACCTAATAGAAAATAAATTAAGGAGATAAAATGGCTATAGAAAAAAATAGTGTAGTTTCAATGTTTTATGAGTTAAAAGATGCAAATACAAATGAAGTTTTAGAATCAAATTTATATTCTCAACCTATTTCTTTTATTTTAGGCAAAGGTCAGATTTTAGAAAGCTTAGAAGAAGAAGTGATGAAGCTTGATTGCCCTAGCAATGCTGATGTGGTAATTAAAAAAGAAAAAGGTTTAGGCGAATACGATGAAAATGCGGTTCAAACTTTACCAAAAGAGCAATTTGCAGGTATTGATTTAAAAGTAGGTATGGAACTTTTTGGCGAAGGTGAAAATGGCGAAACCGTTCGTGTAACTGTAAAAGAAATTGGTGAAAATGATGTGACAATTGATTATAATCACCCTTATGCAGGTCGTGATTTGCTTTTTTCTTTAAATATCGTAGATGCTAGAGCTGCAAGTGAAGATGAAATTCTTACAGGTATTATCGCAGGAAGTCATAGTTGTGGTTGTGGAAGCGGACATGGGCACGATCATCATCACGGACACGGACATGGTGGCGGCGGTTGCTGTGGTGGCGGTGGTTGCGGTTGTCATTAATGAAGACTGCGTTTATATTTCCAGGTCAAGGCTCACAAAGTCTTGGCATGGGAAAAGATTTTTATGAAAACTCTATAAAAGCCAAAGAACTCCTTCAAAACGCAAGTGATTTTTGTAAGATTGATTTTAAACATTTGCTTTTTGAAGAAAACGAAAAACTCAATCAAAGTGAATTTACTCAACCCGCCATCGTTTTAAATTCCTTAATGGCTTATAGTGTTTTACTTGAAAAAAAACCTGATCTAAGTTCGAAATTTGCTTTAGGGCATTCTTTGGGAGAATTTTCAGCCTTAGCTGTTAATAGTGCTTTTGATTTTTTAGAGGCTCTTTCTTTGGTCAATAAAAGAGGACTTTTTATGCAAGAAGATTGTGCAAAAGTTGAAGCAGGTATGATGGTGGTTTTGGGGCTTGATGATGAAAAGGTTGAAGAGCTTTGTCAAAAAGCACAAAAAGAAAACAAGCAAATTTTCGCTGCAAATTATAACTGCGATGGACAAATCGTTGTAGCAGGTTTAAAACCTGATTTAGCAAGTTATGAAAGTGTATTTAAAGAAGCAGGAGCTAAAAGAGCTATGCTTTTAAATATGAGCGTGGCAAGTCATTGTCCTCTTTTGGAAAATGCTTCAGCTAAGCTTTGTGTGGAGCTTGAAAAGGTATTAAAACCAAATTTTAAAGCCGTAATTTCTAATGCAAATGCCAAAATTTATACAAGCAAAGAAGAAGCCCTTGAGCTTTTAAAAGCACAACTTATCTCTCCTGTGCTTTATAAACAAAGCATTAAGGCATGTGAAAATGAAGTAGATTATTTCATAGAATTTGGCGCAAGTGTGCTTAAGGGTTTGAATAAAAAAATCACTTCAAAAGAAACTTATGCTTTAACAAATATGAATGATATTGATGAATTTTTAAAGGTTGTATGATGAAAATAGCAATTTTAGGAGCCATGAGTGAAGAAATCACTCCTTTACTTGAAACACTTAAAGATTATACGAAAATAGAACACGCTAACAATACTTATTATTTTGCAAAGTATAAAAACCATGAACTTGTTTTAGCGTATTCTAAAATTGGCAAGGTAAATTCTACTCTTAGTGCTAGTGTGATGATAGAAAAATTTGGCGCACAAGCTTTGCTTTTTACAGGAGTTGCAGGTGCTTTTAATCCTGAACTTGAAATTGGTGATTTGCTTTATGCAACAAAATTAGCTCAATACGATCTTGATATTACCGCTTTTGGGCATCCTTTGGGTTTTGTTCCAGGTAATGAAATTTTTATCAAAACCGATGAGAAATTAAACAATCTTGCTTTAGAAGTTGCTAAGGAATTAAATATCAAACTGCGTGCAGGCATTATTGCAACGGGTGATGAGTTTATTTGCGATGAAGCAAAAAAAGCAAAAATCAGAGAAATTTTCAATGCTGATGCTTGTGAAATGGAAGGCGCAAGTGTGGCTTTGGTTTGTGATGCCTTAAAGGTGCCTTGTTTTATCTTAAGAGCTATGAGTGATAAAGCAGGGGAAAAGGCTGAATTTGATTTTGATGAATTTGTGATCAATTCAGCTAAAATTTCAGCCAATTTTGTGCTTAAAATGTGCGAGAAATTATGATAAATCTTAGCAAAAAACTTATACGCCAAGTTGCACAAGCTAATGCTAAATTTGGACTTATTAAAGATGGAGATAGGGTTCTTTTAGGGCTTAGTGGCGGGAAAGATTCTTTGGCTTTAGCCCATCTTTTAAATCGTATGCAAGCTCATGCTCCTTTTAAATTTGAACTTGAAGCGGTAACTTTGAGTTATGGCATGGGCGAGGATTATTCTCATCTTCATGCACATTGTGAAGAACACGGCATTAAACATAGCGTGCTTGATTCAAATATTTATGAAGTTTCAGGCGATACCATAAGAGAAAATTCAAGTTTTTGTAGTTATTTTTCGAGAATGCGTCGTGGAGCTTTATATACTTACGCTCTTGAAAAAGGTTTTAACAAGCTTGCTATAGCCCATCATTTAGATGATGCAGCAGAAAGCTTTTTTATGAATTTTATTCATAATGGAGCTTTAAGAACCTTAGCGCCTATTTATCAAAGCAAACGCGGTATAACTGTGATACGCCCTTTGATTTTTGTGCGAGAAAGACAGCTTAGGGATAATGCTACGCAAAATGAACTTAGCGTGATAGGAAATGAATTTTGTCCTGGTATGAAACTCAGTGAAAAAAATGTAAAATTTCCACACGCTAGAGAAGAAGCTAAACAGCTTTTAGCAAATTTAGAAAAAGATCATCCTAAGCTTTTTACAAGTTTAAAAACCGCTTTTGCCAATTTACACACGGAGAGTTTTTGGCTTCAAAAGGCATAAAAGCATGAAAAAAGCTTTTGTTTTAGTGGATTATCAAAATGATTTTATTGATGGAAGTTTAGGTTTTGATAAGGCTTTAAAAATCAAAGAAAATATTCTTAAAGCCTTAAATCAAATCGATTTTAATAACACGCATTTGCTTTTAACCTATGATACGCATGATGAGCATTATCTACAAAGTAAAGAAGGTTTAAATTTGCCTGTAAAACATTGCATTAAAGAGAGTTTGGGTTGGCAAATGCCAAAGGAATTTGAACCTTTTTTACAAAAAGCTCATAAAATTTTTTATAAAAATACTTTTGGTAGCTTAGAATTAGCTAATTTCATACAAAAAAGTGATTATGAAGAACTTCATTTTGCAGGGCTTGTTTCTCATATTTGTGTGTTTTGTAATATTATTTTAGCTTTTGGTGCTAAGCCTAATGCAAGGATAATTTTACACCAAAATTTAAGTGCAAGTTTTGATGAAAATTTAGAAAAATCCGCTTTTGATATACTTAGGGCTTATGGTATTGAAATTGTTTAATGCAAGGCTTTATACTTCATACTCAAAAAGTTAAAGATGAGGATTTGATTGTTTATATTTTAAGTCCTAAAATGCTTATTAAGGCTTATCGTTTTTATGGACTTAGACATTCTAGTATTTTAAGCGGCTATAAAATCGACTTTGCTTTAGAAGAAAATCCTAGTTTTTTACCAAGACTTAAAGATGTATTGCATTTGGGATTTTTATGGATTATGCAAAGGGATAAAATGCTTATTTGGCAAGAATTTATCCGTCTTTTATATAGGCACTTAAAAGATGTAGAAGAGCTTGATAGTTTTTATTTTGATTTACTTGATGAGTGTGTGAAAAGGTTTGAAAAACAAAATCCAAAGCGTGTTATTGTTGATGCTTATTTAAAAATTTTGGAATTTGAAGGAAGATTGCATAAAGATTTTTTTTGTTTTGCCTGTGATGAGAAAATTCAAAATTCCATTACATTGCTAAGGGCTTTTTTACCTTCGCATTCTCAATGTGCTTTAGGATTTGAGTTTGAAGAGAAAAAACTAAAACAATTTTATAGTAGTAAAAATTGTGCGATTTTTGATGATGAAGAAATAGAAAATTTATATCATTTGATTAAGGAAGGTTTATGATATTAAGTGATGAAAAATGTGATTTTTTAGAATCTATAGCAAGTTTTTTAAGTCCTAAAGATGTGGAGCTTGTCTTTGTGGATAGTAAAGAAATGCAAGAAATTAACTTAGAGCAAAGAAAACAAGATAAAACCACTGATGTACTTTCTTTTCCACTTGAAAATATCGATGAGAGTTTGCCTTTGGGTTCTGTTGTGATCAATGTGGATTTGGCAAAAGAAAAGGCTAAAGAGTTAGGGCATAGCTATGAAGAAGAAATAAGCTTGCTTTTTATCCACGCTATGCTTCATTTGTTAGGTTTTGATCATGAAAATGATAATGGAGAAATGAGAGAAAAAGAGAAAGAACTTATAGAGCATTTTAATTTACCTAAAAGTTTGATTGTAAGGACTTTGGAAGATTAAGTAAGATTTTTTTCAAGGGCTAGAAGACTTGCGCTTTATATTTTAAATATATGAGTAAAAATATTAAAAAAAATCATTTTTGCCGATTTACTTTAGAATAAAATTTATTCCAAGGTGATAAAGATGATAGTATTTCCTCTAAGCTCTTTTAATAGATATTTTGGAAACAATCCTTTGCAAACACTTACCAAAATAAGAGATGAAAGTATTGAAAATGGAAATCCCGAGCTTACAAAAAAACAAAGAGAAGAATTAGGTAATGATTTGATAGATTTGTATAAGATTTCTAAAAAATTCAGCGATAAAATAGAATTAGTCGAGGGTTCAATAGAAGATAAGCTTAGAAACAATGAATTACTAGAATCAGAAGTTAAAAATTTATTTCAATGGATGGATGAAAATGCTAAACACCCTCGTTGGATGCATATTGATGGCGTGAGTTATGATGAAGCTTATGTTAAAATTTTTCACACAAGCAAAAGTATAGATGAATTTAAAGAAAAATATCTTGAGCTTCAAAAAAAATATTTTGTTGATTTTAACAATATTGATTCATCGCAGAAAAAACTGCAAGAAACTTCAGAAGAAGACAAAAAAGCTTTCAAACCTATACAAGTAGAAAGTAAAAGCGAAACCTACAAAGATGATAATAAAATGAATGAGCTTTTAAGAAAACTACTAGAAACTAAATTTGGCACAAGCGATGAGCTAGAAATTCTTTTTGGTATGAATTTTAGCAATGATAATGCAGGGGAATTTAATAAAATTCTTTCTCAAAACACTTCAGCAAAAATTATAGATATTAAGGCTTAAGATTTTTTAAATTATAAAAATCAATCAAGTTAAACTAAAAAATTCTTCTATTTTTTTTCGCATTTCTTCGACATTGTCGATACGATTAACGGTATCTCTAAAGGCTGAAGCGTCTTTATGCCCTTTAGAATACTCGTGTAAATGCTTGCGAAATATACTTACGCCTTGATCTTTGTAGTGTTTTATCATTTCATCAAAATGAGTGAGTATGATTTCTTTTTTGAGTTTTTCATCTACACTTTTACCGCTTTTGATTTCATAAAATATCCAAGGATTTCCTACGCTTGCACGCCCTATCATGAGTCCATCACATTTTGTGATTTTATAAACTTCTTTAGCGTTTTGTGCGTTAATATCGCCATTTGCAATCACAGGAATTTTCACACTCGCTTTAGCACTAGCAATGGATCCATAATCGGCTTTTCCGCTATAAAGCTGTTTTCTTGTGCGTCCGTGGATACTTATAAAATCCACCCCCAAGCTTTCGCAAATTTTAGCCATTTTTTCAGGATATTTTTCATTAAATCCTAGTCGAAATTTCACACTTGTAAGGCTTTTTTTATTGTTTTCTTTAATCACTCCTACAAGATTTTTAAAAAGCTCTAAATTTTCTAGCAAAGCACTGCCAGCACATTGTTTAACAACTTTATTTACAGGGCAACCGCAATTAAAATCGATCCCATCTACAAAATCCATTTCATTTAGCATTTGCACTGCTTTTTTTAGCACTTCTTTATCTCCACCTGCAATTTGGACTATATAGGGATTTTCTAATTCAGCTCTTTCTAGCATATGTAAAGTTTTAGAACTTTCATAAACTAAGGCATTAGAACTTATCATTTCACTTATGGTAATATCAGCACCAAATTTTTTTACTACATTACGAAAAGGCAGATCTGAAAAACCTGCCATAGGGGCTAAAAACAGGGGTTTTTTGCTAAAATCTATCATTGTATGAGTTGATTTAGATCGATTTTGATATTTTTTTCACGCAAGGCTAAAAAGGCTTTAAAATCATTAAATTTTTTATCATCATTGTGAATTTGTTCTCTTAACTCATCTAAAAGTCCAAATTCAGCCAAAAGATATAAATATGCTCTTAAAGCTTCGCTTTTTTCATTTTTAATTTTGTTAAAAATTCCTAAAATAGCATCAGGATTTAAAAGTTTAGTACTTAGTTTTGCTGCATTAAGATAGTCTTTTTCGCTTAATATGTTGTGTGAAAGTAAAACTTCATATTCTGCTACACTAAGTTCTAAATTTCCTTCTTTAAAACGCTTGATAAGTGTGAGAACTTCAGAAGGCTTTTTAGGGATTTTTACATTTTTAATTTGCTCATAACTAGCTTTTTCTATAAGAGTGTTAAAAGCAATTTCTTCAAATTCATCTTTGATTTCATTAAGGTTTTTAAGTTTGTTATAGGCATAATTTGCATCATTTTTGAGATGATTTTTTTCATTTTGCAAATATAAAACATTGTTATTTTCGAGTTTAAATTTGCTAAGGTTAAAAAATTCGTTTTTATTTAAACCATCAATAAGATCTAAAATTTCATTGATTTTATTTGAGTGTGGAATTTTTTCATGTGTTTTTATGGTTTTAAAAAGTTGTGCTACAGATCTAAATTCTTTTGTTTGAAAAGTGGTTTTAAGATCTTTTTCAAGGAGTAAATCTTGAGTATAAGCTTCAAATTTAGCTGCATCTTTAAAAAAATGCTTAAATTTTAAATAACGCAAAAATCCATAAAATGCTATGTGTAAAACGGCTAAAATCATATAAATAAATAAAGGAATAACAAGCCATATCATAATAGGTAGTTCAAAGGTATAAGTGCTGATATTTAGAGTATAGCTTCCTAGTTCTAGATGCCAAGCAAAGGCAAAAATAAGTGCTATATAAATAAAACTTGCAAGTAAGAAGAGTTTAATTTTCATGTTTTTTTCCTTGTTCTGCAATTTGACGGCAAGTGATACAATATCTTGCGTGAGGTTTGACTTTTAGTCTTTGAGAGTCGATTTCATCATCGCAAGATTCGCAAATTCCATAAGTGCCGTTTTTGATTTTATCTAAAGAATCTTCGATTTCTATAAGTTCTTCTTTGAGATTGGTGCTGATAGCAAAGTCAATTTGAGATCCTGTTTCTATGACAGAAAAATCCACACTATCGCTTGGGACGCTATTGTGAAGAGCTTCGATTTCATTTGAATTGCTTTGCAAATTTTCTAAGATGGCTTTTTTTCTTTCTTCTAAAATATTTTTGAAATTTTGTATTTCATTTTTTTTCATTTTAAAACTTTCTATTTGTGATAAGGGTGATTGTTGTTGATGCAAAATGCACGATAAATTTGTTCTAAAAGTAAGGTTTTAACAAATTGATGTGCTAAAGTAAGTTTGCTTAATGATAGTCTAAAATCCAAACTTTGATTAAATTCTTCTCTTAAACCATAAGCACCTCCTATAAAAAAACTTAATTCATTTTTATCTTGGATGAGTTTTGCAAATTCTATACTTGTAAGATCTTTCCCTTTTTCATCAAGAGCGATACAATAGCCTTTTTTATAAGGCATAAAAGCTTCTTCATAGCTTTTTTTTGCTTCTATGGCATTTAAATTTTGAGCTAAGGCTATTTTTTTATTAAAAACATTTATTTCTTTTAAAGTGGCGTATTTGGAGATGAGTTTAGAGTATTTCTCACTACAAGTTTTAAATTCATCACTTTTTTGAATACAAAAGATATTAACTTGCAAATTATTTTCCACTAAAAAATTTTAGTACATCGCTAAGATATTGTTTTTGTTCTCCTCTTTCAACTATGGCATCTATAAGTCCATGTTCTAACAAGAACTCTGCTTTTTGAAAACCTTCAGGTAAATCTGCTCCTATAGTTTGTTTAATAACTCTTGCACCAGCAAAACCTACTAAAGCTTCAGGTTCAGCGATGATTAAATCTCCAAGCCAAGCAAAAGAAGCACTTACTCCACCCATAGTAGGATCGGTTAAAATGCTAATATAAGGAAGTTTTTCTTTGCTAAGAAGTTTAAGTGCAGCACTAGTTTTGCTCATTTGCATCAAAGAATAAGTACTTTCTTGCATTCTAGCTCCACCGCTTGCACTTACGATGACAAGAGAAGTTTTGCTTGTGATAGCTCTTTGTATAGCTCTAACAATTTTTTCTCCTTCAACAGAACCTAAAGATCCGCCCATAAAAGAAAAATCAAATACAACAAGTTGGGTTTTTAAACCATTGATTTCACATTCTCCACTGATGACAGAACTTTTTCTACCTGTTTTACTTTCACCTTCGCTAAGGCGTTTTTTATAGGATTTGCTATCAACAAATTTTAAAGGATCTATAGCTTCTAAATTTGCATCATACTCAATAAAACTGCCTTCATCGCTTAAAAGTTTAATACGTTCATCAGCTGAAATTCTCATGTGATAATTGCATTTAGGACAAACATTAAAACAAGATTCTATTTCTTTATAATACATCAAAGCATGACAACTTTGGCACTTTACCCAGTGATTTGGCGCTTCTTTAACGCTAGGTTGTTGTCTTCTTATTTTTGAAAAAATATCTGCAAAATTCATATATTCACCTAATTATTTTTTAAAAATTCTAAGATTATATCAAAAATTTTTTTGTCTTGGCTTAGGAGAAGGAAATTTTCATTTTTTTCTATATATAAATTTTGATGAATTGCTAAAGCAGCTGCTGTATCAAAAATTCGTGTTTTTCCAAGAATTAATACAAAACTAAAATACGAAGCATAAGCAAGACTTAAGGCTGTTGCACCCAAAGAGCGAAATTTTAATTGATTTTTTGTTAAAAAATCGAGAAGTTCTGGATAAAGTGAAATTTTTTCAACTATACCTATTTTAGAAAATAGATTAGGTGTTAAGGGTGAGTATTTTGGATCGGAAAGATTGGATTTAAAAGCTTGTTTGTTATTAAAAGCAAAAATTTCTTGACTGACAAGATTGCAAACAAAAGCGCTTTTTGCCTGATCTTTTTCCATAAGAGCTATAGAAGTTCCATAAAATGGTATTTTAGAAACAAAATTTGAACTTCCATCCAAAGGATCAAGAATCATTTGTTTTGGGCTAGCTTTTCCGATCAATCCGCTTTCTTCAGAAAAAATTTGTCCAAAACAACTAAGATATTTTATGAAAATTTGTTCACATTTTAAGTCAAGCTCATAGCCTTGATTTTTATCATAGCCTAATTTAGAGCAAAGTTTAAGATCATTTTGTGGGATATTGTTTAGATACTTGCGTATTTGCAAATTTGCATTCAAGCAAGCATCTAAAAATTCTTTCATTAAAAGCGTGTTCCAAGATTAAATTCAAAACTATTAGTATCATCACCTTTTTTATCATTAAGAGGTTTGGCAAATACAAGTTGTAAAGGTCCAATAGGTGTAATCCATTCAATGCCTATACCTGTACTCATTCTTTTTATTTCATCTAAATTTTTACGCCCTATCATACCATAATCAAAAAACACGCTACCACGAAGTTTGATTCTATCAATCAAAGGAAAACTAAGTTCTACGGAATTGGCAAAAGCTATAGTTCCACCTACTTCATCTCCCCATTGATTTTTAGGACTTACTGTTCTGCTTTCAAAACCGCGTATCGATCTAATACCACCTAAATAAATTCTTTGGTTAATTGGTAAATAACCTTCATCCCATACTTTATAAAAACTCGCTTTATAGCGATAAATAAGATCATATCCTATATAGTCTTGCAAACCTTGATAAAAGTTAAATTTAGAGCTTGATGAAATAAATTCTTGATCTCCGCCAAGTCCAGCGTATTCTAAACTAGTTGAAGCAATAATACCTGATCGTGGCAGATAATAATCATCTGTATTGTTAAAGGTGATTGCTGGAGTTATAGAGCTTTTAATACTTTTGCCAAGTTCATATCCTGTTCTTAAAAGAGTTGGACTTAAGTGATATATATCGCTTTGTTCAAGATTATAAGTTAAGCTTACATTATAGTATCTTGCAAATTGGCGTCCAACTGTTATATCAAAGCCGTAATTTTTTTCTGAATAATTATCCCATTCATAGTCATTTGAATAAAGTGTTCCACCCAGACTATATTGACTATCAAGAACGCGTGGATTTACGAGACTAATCCTTCCCGATAAAGTATCATCGCTTTTATCTACGCTTACAGAGCTTTTTATTCCTGAACCAAAGATATTTGTATCCGATAAAGAAGCGTTAAGCAAAATACCATCGCTTGATCCATAGCCAATGCCTCCAGAAATAGCTCCTGTAGAAGCTTCTTTAACATCAACAATCAAATCAATATGTGTATTATCAACTTTTTCTTCTTTGATATTTACATCGTCAAAATAAGAAGTTCTTTTTAAAGCATTTTTTGACTCGCTTAAGTCTGTTCTATTGTATAAATTACCTTCTGTTATATATAATTCTCGGCGTATGACGCGATCTACGGTGCGTGAATTTCCTGAAATAATAACATTTCTTATATAAACTTTATCGTGAGGGATTACTTTAAATACAACGGTGGCTTCTTGAGTTTGATCATTTTTTTGAATATCAGGATAGACTTCTACAAACGCATAACCCAAATCAGCACTTTGTGTTTCTATGGTTTTAACATCTTTTCTAATGTCTTCGATATTGATAGTTTTGCCAGCGCTTGATCTTAAATCTTTTACGGTTTGTGCATTTTGCTTATCATCAAATAAAGGATTTTCTATGCTTATACTTTTAATTTTATAAGGCTTTCCTTCTTTGATAAAATAAGTCAAATTTGCTTGATAAGTATCTGTGTAGGTTTTAAGATAAGGGGAGGATACTTGAACATCTAAATATCCTTTTTTCATATATTCATCAGCAATTCTTGAACTATCGTTACTAAGTTCAAAAACTTTTAATTTTCCATCATTGCGTCCCCACATCCATCCCATAAATTCTTTTTCTTTGTTAACAACAGCAGGTTCTATATCAGAATATGAAAATTTCTTTGCTCCACTTAAATGAACATTATCAATAATGATATTTTCACCACGATTTACTATAAATTCAAGCTCTAGTCCATCAGTATTTTCTAAAGTCTTTTTTTTGTATTCTACAATAGTATCAAAATAACTTTTTGCTTCATAATAAGCTTTAATGCGTTCAATAGCTTCTTTTATACTTCCTTCATCAAGTAGTGTACCTCTTTTAATCCCTAAAATACTTTCAACTTGTTTTCTATCATTGGAAGCTATACCTGTTATACTAACCTTTGCTATAGTTGGTTTTTCAGTAACTATAATTTCCAAAATTCCATTGTTGTTTTCTACTGCAATATTTTCGAAATAATTTTGTTTATAAAGATTAAGAATAGCAGTGTTGATTTTTGCAGGATTTATTTCCTCGCCTATTTTAAGCCCCGCGATATTTATAGCGCTTGTGTTCGATAAATGATTTAATCCGATAAATTTAATATCTTTAATGGTTGCTGCATTGGCCATAGCAACTAAAGCACAAATACTAATAAGATGTTTTTTCATTGATTTTTTACCTAAAGCTTTATTAAAAGCTGTATAATAGCAAAAAAAATTTAACAAAAAAACTAAGGTAGAAAGTATGAAAATAGCAATTATAGGGCTTGGGCTTATGGGTGGATCTTTAGGGCTTTGTTTGAAAGAAAATAAGCTTATTTCTTGTGTTTATGGTATGGATTTAAGCAAAGAAAATGAAAAAGATGCCCTGCAATTAGGTCTTATTCATGAGCTTATAGAATTTAAAGATTTAGCTTTATGTGATATGATTTTTGTCGCAACTCCTGTTGATGCTATTATAGCAATTTTGCAAAAGTTAGTTGATTTGCCTTCTAATGTAACAATTATAGAGCTTGGAAGTACAAAAAGAAAAATTATAGAAAGTTTGCCTAAGAATTTAATCAAACAAACTCTTTTTGCTCATCCTATGACAGGAACTGAAAATTCAGGTCCAAAAGCAGCTTTTAAAGAGCTTTATAAAGATGCAGTTTGTGTTCTTTGTGATAGTGAAATAGCTGATGATTTACATCAAAAAAGAGCGGTAGAAATTTTTTCTCATTTAGGGATGAAAATTGTTTTTATGGATAGTAAAGCCCATGATCATCATGCTGCTATTATTTCTCATTTGCCTCATGTTATAAGTTTTTCTTTGGCAAATTTTGTAATGAAGGAAGAAGATAAAAGAAATATAGTTCATTTAGCCGGAGGATCTTTTAAAGGTATGAGCAGAATTGCCAAATCATCGCCACAAATGTGGGAAAGTATTTTTTTACAAAATAAAGATAACTTATTAAGTTCTATTGATTTTTTTCAACAAGAATTAGAGAGATGTAAACAAATGATACAATTAGACAAAAACGATGAATTAAGAGAATGGATGAAACAGGCTAATACCCTAAGAGAAATTTTATAAATTTGCTAGATATTTACTGAAAATATAATAGAATTTATATTAAAAGCAACAAAAACATTGAAAATTTTTAAGGAAGGTTATGGCAAAAAGAAAAGGCAAAACTTATTTATCTGTTTTAATTTTAGTTTTAATAGCAATTTTGATTTTTTTTATTTCAAGATTAAGTATTTTTGAAAAAAATCCTCCTCAAATTTTAATGCCAGATGTTGTATATACTGATCTTAAAAAACCTATTTTAGTGCATATTAAAGATGATGAAAGTTCTATCAAAAACGTACAAATTATATTGCATAAAGACGACAATACTAGTGCAATGGTTATAGCAGATGAAAAGATTTCTAATTTAAAAGATATTACCTTACAAGTTGCTTTGCCAAAATTTGGTTACAAAGAAAATGTAAAATCTTTTGTTTTGGAGGCGATAGCTAAAGATTCTAGTTTTTGGAATTTTTTTAGTGGCAATGAAGCAAGAAAACAAATTGCGGTATTAGTAGATAATACGGCTCCAAAAATCAATATCATAAGCAATTCTTACCAAATCGAGCAAGGTGGTGCTGGGGCAGTTGTTTTTAAGGCTGATGATGCTAATTTAGATAAGGTGTATATAGAAACAAATAAAGGTAAAATCTTTAAAGCCACACCTTATGTAAAAGAAGGATATTATGCGGCTTTGATTGCTTGGGATGCAAGAGATGAGGAATTTCGTGCATTTGTTATCGCTACGGATAAAGCGGGCAATATTTCAAAAGAACGTATAAGGTATTATTTTGTTAATCGTAAATATCGTGTTTCAAATATCAATCTAACGGATAAATTTTTAGATGGAAAGATTGAGAATTTAGCAAATCAGTACGCTCCAAAAGATAATAATCTCAATCGTTATGAAAAATTTAAGTTTGTCAATGAAACTTTAAGAAATAGCAATGAAAAACTTATCCATGAAATCACTTCAAAAGTACCTGAGGAAAAAATTGATAATTTTGATTTGAATTTATTTTTACCTCTTAAAAATGGTATGAAAGTAGCGGATTTTGCTGATCATAGGTATTATTCTTATAATGGGCAATTTGTGAGTGATTCTTATCATATGGGGCTTGATCTAGCAAGCGTAGCACAAGCTCCTATCATAAGTAATAACGCAGGCAAGGTTGTTTTTGCTGCTGAAAATGGAATTTATGGTTTAAATTTAATTGTTTATCATGGTTTTGGAGTATATAGTCTTTATGGGCACTGTTCTTCTAAAAATGTTGATTTAGATGAAATGATTAATAAACAAAGCATTATAGGCAAAACAGGAACAAGTGGTTTAGCCTTAGGCGATCATTTGCATTTTGGAGTTTTGGTTCAAGGGGTTGAAACGCGTCCTGAACAATGGCAAGATAAAAAATGGATAGAAAATAATATTTACAATGTTTTAAATGATGGTAAAAAGATAATTTTAGGAAAAAATTAATGAAACAATTAACTTTAGCAAAAACTGTCAAAGGCGTAGGTATAGGACTTCATAAGGGTGAACCCATAGAAATTACTTTAGAGCCTTTAGAAGCAAATAGTGGTATAGTATTTTTTAGAAGTGATCTTAATGCAAGCTATAAGGCAAGTCCTGAAAATGTGATCAATACTCAAATGGCAACTGTTTTAGGAGATGAAAGAGGGTTTATTTCTACAATAGAGCATTTAATGAGTGCGATTAATGCTTATGGAATCGATAATGTACGCATTGTTTTAAATGCAAATGAAGCTCCTGTTATGGATGGATCAAGTATTAGTTTTTGTATGATGCTTGATGAAGCAGGGGTAAAAGAACTTGATGTGCCTAAAAAAATTATGGTAATTAAAAAGCCTATAGAAGTAAGAGATGGTAATAAATTTGTGCGTTTAACTCCTACTAAAGAACCCCGTATTAATTACACAATTAAATTTGACAATGCTGTCATAGGTGAACAAAGTTACAATTTTGAATTCAGCAAAAAAAATTATATAGAAAACATAGCAAGGGCTAGAACTTTTGGTTTTTTAAAAGATGTTCAAGCTCTTAGGAGTATGAATTTAGCACTAGGTGGAAGTTTAGAAAATACTATAGTAGTAGATGAAAATCGTATTTTAAATCCTGAGGGTTTGCGTTTCAAAGATGAGTTTGTAAGACATAAAATTTTAGATGCAATTGGAGATTTAACCTTACTTGGATATCGTGTTTTTGGAGATTATACTTCATATGCTGGGAGTCATCATTTAAATCATTTACTTACTAAAGAAGTTTTAAAAGATAAAGATGCTTATGAAATTGTAAGCCTTGAAAAAACAACCCAAAAAGCTTATGAAAAGGTATTTGCATAAAAACTTCTCTTTTACTTAATACTTTATCTAAGCCTTTAATGATCGGAATTTATCAAGATGATAAACTTATAAAAACTTATAAAAGTGAAGAAAAAGCAAGCGAATTTTTACCAAAAATTTTAGATGAATTGCTTAAAGAATATGATTTTACAAGTTTAATCTATGCTAATGGTCCAGGTTCTTATATGGGGATTAAAATTTCTTATGTAAGTTTGAGTACTTTAAGTATAGTAAAAAATATTCCTTTATTTGCGGTGAGTGCTTTTGAATTAAATGGCTATAAACCCATAAGTGCAAATAAAAATTTTTGTTTTGTATATAAGGAAGGTGAAATTTGTTTAGAGCAAAATATCCCAGCAGAGTTTTTTTTACCAAAAAATTTACAAGAGCTTAAACTAAATAATGATAATCTTCCCTTTTATTTTTTAGATGCAATTTAGGATGAAATTTGAAAATTTTAGTTCCAGCTACGAGTGCGAATTTAGGGCCAGGTTTTGATTGTTTAGGACTTAGTTTAAAGCTTTTTAATGAAACTCAAATCCAAAAATCAGGTGTTTTTAGCATTAGTATTGGAGGCGAGGGAAGTGATAATATTTTTCTTAAAAAAAACAATATATTTGTAAATATTTTTTATGAAATTTATGAAAAACTAAGCGGAAAAAAAGATAATTTTCGTTTTATTTTTCAAAATAACATTCCTCTTTCAAGAGGATTAGGAAGCTCTTCAGCTGTGATTGTTGGAGCTATTGCCAGTGCTTATTATATGAGTGGATTTAAGGTAGAAAAAGAACGTATTTTAGATGAAGCTTTAATTTATGAAAACCATCCAGATAATATCGCTCCAGCTACTCTTGGTGGTTTTGTGTGTTCTTTGGTTGAAAAAAATAAAGTTTATAGTATCAAAAAAGAGATTGATAAAGATTTAGCTGCTGTGGTTGTGATCCCAAATTTGGCAATGAGCACGGAACAATCACGCCAAGCTTTGGCCAAAAATTTAAGTTTTAATGATGCGGTTTTCAACCTTTCTCATGCTTCATTTTTAACCGCTTGTTTTTTGGAGAAAAAATATGAATTTTTAAAATTTGCAAGTCAAGATAAGCTCCATGAAATCAATCGTATGAAAAACTTACCCGAGCTTTTTGAAGTGCAAAAATTTGCCTTAGAAAATAAAGCTTTAATGAGCACACTTTCAGGTTCGGGATCGAGCTTTTTTTCTTTAGCTTTTAAAGATGATGCTTTAGCTTTAGCAAAGAAAATACAAACAAAATTTAAAGATTTTCGTGTGCAATATTTAGAATTTGATGATAATGGCTTTGAAATTTGCTAAAAAATATAAAAAAAAGATATAATTTTGAAAAAACATATACCAATTAGAATGTGCATAGTGTGTAAAAACCGCTTTGAGCAAAATATGTTATTTAGATTTAAAGTTGTTTTAGGAGATATTGTGCCTAAAGCAGAACATGGAAGAAGCGGATATTTATGTCAAAATTGTATTGAGAGAGAAGATAAAGTCTTACAAAAAGCATTTTCTAAAATATGTAAAAATTTAAATACTAAAATTACTCAGCAAGGACTTAAGGAGATATTTTTAAATGGCAAAGATTAGAATTCATGAAATCGCAAAAGAATTAGGTTATGATAGTAAGGAAATTATTGAAAAGGCAAATGAATTAGGACTTGGAATTAAAACAGCATCAAATGCTGTAGAACCTGAGATTGCGGCAGCTATTTATGAGTATATACAAACAAGAGAAATTCCAGAAGCTTTTAAGAAAAATATCAAAACTCCTACAGCAAAAAAGCCTAAAAAAGAAAATATAAAAGAACAAGAAAAGCTAAATGAATCTGAAAAAAAAGAACCTAAAAAAGAAGAATTAAAAATTGAAAAAGAAAATGCAAAAGAGGAAGAAAAACAAGAAATTATTGATGCTCATAAGCCACAAAGCCTTGCTAGTGCAACTTTAGCCAAAAGACGCGGACTTGTTATTGTTAAAAAGAAAAAAGACGAAGAAGAAATTCAAGTTAAAAAAGAAGAAGTAAAAAATTCAAATGATATATCTATCAATAATGAAGAGCGCTTAAGTTTAAAAACTATGTTTTCAAATGCTGATGAGAGTTTAAAGAAAAAGAAAAAAGAAAAAAAATCTTTTGTTGCGAGTAAAAAAGAAAGTACCGAAAAAATGAATTTTTTAGATGAACATGATTTTGGTGATATTTCTTTAGATGATGAAGATGAGGTAGTATTACCTGATTTTAGTGTAAAAGAACAAGAAAAACCACAAAATATCAATAAAAAACAACCTAATTTTATAAGACAAGCTGTTGGAAATTCTGCGGGTTTTGGGCTTGAAGGTGGAATTCAAAGAAGAAGTCGTAAAAAACCATCTAAAAAGATTGAAAAAAAGGAAGTAGAAGAAGTAGGTAGCGTTGCTATTTCTAAAGAAATTCGTGTGTATGAATTCGCTGATAAGATAGGAAAAAGCACTAGTGAAGTGATTTCAAAACTTTTCATGCTTGGAATGATGACAACAAAAAATGATTTCTTAGATGAAGATGCGATTGAAATTTTGGCTGCTGAATTTGGTATAGAGATCAATATCATTAACGAGGCTGATGAGTTTGATTATGTAAAAGACTATGAAGAAGAGACTGATGAAAAAGATTTAGTGACTAGAGCGCCTGTGATTACCATCATGGGGCATGTTGATCATGGTAAAACTTCTTTGTTAGATTATATCAGAAAATCACGCGTTGCAAGTGGAGAAGCAGGGGGTATTACCCAACACGTGGGTGCTTATATGGTAGAAAAAAACGGGCGTAAAATTACTTTTATCGATACTCCAGGTCACGAAGCTTTTACTGCTATGCGTGCAAGGGGTGCAAGTATCACTGATATTGTAATCATCGTTGTAGCCGCAGATGATGGGGTAAAACCACAAACCAAAGAAGCGATAAATCATGCTAAAGCAGCAGGTGTGCCTATTATTATCGCTATTAACAAAATGGATAAAGAAGCGGCAAATCCCGATATGGTAAAAACTCAACTTGCAGAAATGGAAATCATGCCAGTAGAATGGGGCGGATCTTATGAATTTGTAGGAGTTTCGGCTAAAACAGGAATGGGGATTGAAGATTTACTTGAGATCGTGCTTTTACAAGCTGATATTTTAGAACTTAAAGCCAATCCAAAAAGTTTTGCTAAAGCAAGCATTATAGAAAGTTCTGTGCAAAAAGGGCGTGGTGCGGTGGCTACTATCATCGTGCAAAATGGAACACTTACTGTAGGAAGTACTGTGGTTGCAGGCGAGGCTTATGGAAAAGTGCGTGCGATGAGCGATGATCAAGGTAAAGCCTTAAAAGAAATCAAACCAGGTGAATGTGGGGTTATCGTAGGACTTAGTGAAGTAGCAGATGCAGGTGAAATTTTAATCGCAGTAAAAACAGATAAAGAAGCAAGAGAATACGCTAATAAACGCCACGAATACAACCGCCAAAAAGAACTTAGCAAATCCACTAAAGTTAGCATTGATGAGCTTGGAGCTAAGATCAAAGAAGGCAATCTAAAAGCCTTGCCTGTTATTTTAAAAGCTGATGTACAAGGATCTTTAGAAGCCTTAAAAGCAAGTTTAGAAAAACTTAGAAATGATGAGATTAAAGTGAATATCATTCATAGCGGGGTAGGAGGGATCACACAAAGTGATATAGAGCTTGCAAGTGCGAGTGAAAACTCTATAGTACTAGGTTTTAACATACGCCCAACAGGGGAAGTTAAAGAGCGTGCTAAGGATAAAGGCGTAGAAATTAAAACCTATAATGTGATTTATAATCTTTTAGATGATGTAAAAGCCTTGCTTGGTGGTATGATGAGTCCGATTATTTCTGAAGAGCAATTAGGACAAGCAGAGATTAGACAAGTGATCAATGTGCCAAAAATCGGACAAATCGCAGGTTGTATGGTAACTGAAGGGGTGATTAACCGTGGAGCTAAAATTCGCCTTATCCGTGATGGAGTTGTGGTTTATGAAGGAAATGTAAGCTCGCTTAAACGTTTTAAAGATGATGCTAAAGAAGTGGCAAAAGGCTATGAGTGTGGCGTAGGTATAGAAGGGTGTGATGATATGAGAGTGGGTGATTATATAGAAAGCTATAAAGAAGTAGAGGAACAAGCAAGCCTATGAACCCAAGTGAGATTAAAAAACTACGCACTGAAAGTATCTTAAAAGAGCTAATCCCTGAAGCTTTAGCAAATTTAGATGATGAAAATTTGAAAAATTTGTGTGTAGTGGATGTAGAGTGTAAAAAAGGCAGATATGATGCTTTTGTGTATCTTGATAAGATGTTTTTTAATGTTCATGAGCAAGAAAAAATTTTATCTTCTTTAAAAAAGGCAAGTAGAGCTTTGCAAAATTACTGCATGAGTGAGCAGGGTTGGTATAGGTGTCCGAATTTTCATTTTAAATTTGATGATAGGCTTGAGTATCAAAACCATATGGATGCACTTTTTGAAAAAATAAAAAAGGATAAAAATGAATCTTGAAGCCCTTTGCAAAGAAGCAGAGCTTAGCTTTTATGATGATGAGCTAGTAAGTGAAAATGGCAGAAAAATTTATAGAATTTATGTGCAAAAAGAAGGTGGGGTAAATCTTGATGATTGTGCAAGGCTTAGTGAAATTTTATCGCCTATTTTTGATGTAGAGCCACCTGTAAATGGGGAGTATTTTTTAGAAGTATCTTCACCAGGACTTGAAAGAAAACTTAGCAAGATAGAACACTTTGCTAAAAGTATAGGTGAACTTGTGAAGATCACAACCAATGAAAAAGAAAAATTCGAAGCAAAAATCATTGCTGTAGATGATGAAAATATCACTTTAGAAAATTTAGAAAATAAAGAAAAAACTACTATAAATTTTAATGATATAAAAAAAGCTAGAACCTTTGTGGAGTGGTAAGAAATCTAAATATGATTTAAAAATAGCATAATTTAAGGATTTGGTAATGTGGAATTTAGATGAAAAAAAATTACAAGAAATGCTTGATGGCTTTTTAAATTTTCAAGAAGTATGGACTTTAGAAAAAGTTAAAAATATGACTCTTGAAGAATATACTAACATTAAAAAAGATAATCCAAATAGAGATGATTTTACTTTTTGGATAGAAAGTAAATTGGATAATCTAGGAAGTATTTGGGGTGGCTCAGCTTTTAAATTTGGTATATATAGAAGAAATGATGAAAGTCAGAAAGAATCTTCTAGCGGTAGATTATATAGTCAAAATTATGCTTGGATTGCTAAATATGGCAATAATGAAAATGAAGCATTTAATAATATCAAAGAAAAAATCATACAAATAATACAAGCAAGTCAAGATAATAATTTAAAAACTATAGAAAAAATAGATTTTGGGGATGCAATTAAATGGAAAATAGCTTTTCATTATCAAGATGTAAAGAATATAAAAATAGTTAATATTTTTTCTAAAAATGTTTTAGATTTAATATCTTTAAATGAATTTAAAGAAAAATTAAAAATATATCAAATACATAAAAAATTATTAGAGAATAAAAATTTATCATTAGTTAAAATGATAGAAAATATAGCTATTCCTTTATGGAATAAATATGGCATGGATAGTCAAAATTATATAGATAAAATGAAAAATTTATTTAGTGAATATTTAAATAAAAAGAAATTAGATAAAAATACTATAAATAAATATATTCAAGTTATAGAAAATATATCAAAAGAATTTTTAAAAGAAAATCTATATAGTTGTGATTTATTTAGTTTTGATCAAAATATAAATAAATTAAATAAAAATGAAGAATTTAAGTTAAAAAATAGCAATGGACACAATATGTATTCTAGTGCATTGAATTATTATAAAGCTTTTTTGATTGATTATTATGAACAAGATATTTTTATAACTGAAAGAGTGCAATCTGAGGAATCAAATATGAAAATTATACCCTTAAATCAAATTCTTTATGGGTCTCCAGGGACAGGAAAAACTTATCATACTATAGATAAAGCTTTAGAGATTATATCAAAAGAAGAAAAAATACAAATTCCAAGTGAAGATGATAGAATAAATAGAAAAAAAATATTTGATGAGTATGTAAAAAATGGACAAATAGTATTTACTACTTTTCATCAAAGCTATGGATATGAAGAATTTGTAGAAGGTATAAAGCCTATAATAGACAATGATGAAAATTCTCAAGAAGTAAAATATGATGTAAAAGATGGAATTTTTAAAGAATTATGTGATAAATCTTTGAAAAATTATATTTTATCAATGCAAAATGAAAATGAAATTGATTTAGATAAATTAATTTTTGAATTTGCTAATTATATTAATCAAGATTTTTTAAATAAAGGAAATGAATTTCCTTTAGAAAATAAAGTTAGTATTAAAAAAATTCTTTTAAACTTTAAAGATGAATATCGTTCTTTTTCATTGGGTGGTTCAATTAAAAGTCCTCAAAGCTTAACTATAGATATTATAAAAAGAGATTATCTAAATTTTAAAAATAAAAAAATTCTATCTTTTAAAGATATTAAACCAAAATATGATAGTCAAAGTGATTATCATGGTAATGCAATTTACTATTTTATGTTTTATAATAAATTAAAAGAATTTGAAAATATACAAAATGAAAAATTTAAAATAAAAAAAGAAATTTTAAAATCTTACATAATTATCATAGATGAGATCAATCGCGGTAATGTAAGTAAGATTTTTGGTGAACTTATAACCTTGATAGAACCTAGCAAAAGGATAGGTGAAAAAGAAGAGTTAAAAGTGACTTTGCCTTATAGTGGCAAAGAATTTGGAGTGCCTAAAAATGTTTATATTATAGGCACTATGAATACAGCCGATAGAAGCATAACTTCTCTTGATACAGCTTTGCGAAGACGCTTTGAATTTATTGAGATGATGCCTGATGTGAGCAAATTATCTATAGATTGTGAAGGTATTAATTTACAAGAATTATTAAAAGCTATAAACACTCGTATAGAATATTTACTAGATAGAGAAAAAACCATAGGACACGCATTTTTTATAAGTGTTGAAAATTTAGAAAGTTTAAAAAAGGTTTTTAAAAATAGAATCATCCCACTTTTGCAAGAGTATTTTTACAATGACTATGCTTTGATTGATGCGGTTTTAAATAAAAATGGTATGTTGGAAATTAGTGTTGAAAATAAAGATTATTTAAAAAATATGACAGAATTTATAGAAAGCGATAAGATTGTTTATAAATTTAGTGATAGTAATAATTGGAATAAAGATACTTTTATAAAAATATATAAATAATGAAAACAAGTAATACTTTTTCTATCATCGAACACCAAGCTTTTTCTAAAGAAGATTTAAAAGAAATTTTCAAAGAAAAGGCCGAAGGGTTTTATAAAGAGCTAGAAGACTTTGCAAAAAATAATGAAAATCTTCTAGGCTTTAAAAATAAAAATACCTTAAAAGCTAAAAATTATGTCGGCATTATACAGACTAAAAGTGGGGTTTTGGAGATTTTGCCAAAATGCACGAATTTAGATAGCTATAAAAAAGAAGATAGCTCTTCAAATCACGATAAAGAAAAACTAAAAAGATACTATGAATTAGACAATATTTCTAAAAATAATGATTTTTATGAACAAGATTTTAAATTTAATCCTAAAAATCTTTTGATAAATATGCTAAAAACCTTAAAAAACTTCCCCTTTAAAAAATCACAAATTTCATCTTTGCAAAGTTCTAAAATTCCTTTATTTGAAGTGTTTATCACTATGTTTTTAGATGAATTTGATAGCGTATATAAAAAAGGCTTGATGAGATCTTATCTAAGTTGCGAAGAAAATAGGGCTTTTTTAAAGGGAAAATTACTATTTAACGAGCATATCAAGCGAAATTTGATACACAAAGAAAGATTTTTTACAAGCAATGATGAGTTTGTTTTAGATATAGCACCCAATCGTTTGATAAAATCAACGCTAAATTTTTTAAAATCAAAAACAAGTTTGAATAAATTTAGACTTATAAAATCTATGCAAATTCTCGATGAGGTAGAATTTTCTAAAAATTATGAAAAAGATTTTAGTTATAAAATTTCAAGACATTTTGATTATTATGAAAACTTGCTTTTGTGGTGTAAAATTTTCTTAAAAAATGAAAGTTTTATGCCTTATCATGGTAAAAATGAAGCTTTTGCTTTGCTTTTTCCTATGGAGAAAATTTTTGAAGATTATGTAGCTTATATGCTAAAAAAAGTAAATCCAGCTCAAGATATTAAAGTTCAAAACAATGGAAAGTATTTAATCTCAAAAAATGATGAAAATTGTTTCATGTTAAAGCCTGATTTATATATAGAAAATAAAATGATCCTAGATACCAAATGGAAAATTCCAAATGATAGTGAAGATGAGAAAAAACAGGGTATAGAACAAAGCGATTTGTATCAAATGTTTGCTTATGCTTGCAAATTTAAAATTTATGATATTAAACTTGTGTATCCTTTATGTGAAAAAACTCAAGATTTACAAAGAAAAATCGCAGAAAAATTTTTTGTTTTTAAGGCAAGCGAACATTTGTATTTTAAAGAACAAGGGCAAAAAGATATAAAAGTGCAAGTGTGTTTTGCACCTTTACCTTTTTAAAAATTTGCCTATCAAATGCATTAAAAAACCAAAACAAGCTACAGCTATGATACAAGCACCGCTTGAGAGGTTAAGATAATAGCTAAGTATAAGTCCTAAAACACAAAAAATCATACTTAAAAAACTTGCCAAAATCATGATAAAGCCAAGTCTTTTAGTAAAATTTTCAGCAATAAAGCTTGGGATACTAAGTAAAGCCATAACTAAAATAAGCCCTACAAGGCGTATAGAAATAACTATACAAAAAGCCATAAGGGCGATTAAAAGATAATGAAAAAAACTTGTATTGATACCACGAACTTTTGCAAATTCCGCATCAAAGCTTAATGCTTCAAATTGTCTATAAAATAAAAAGATCAAAAGTACCACCACGCTATCAACCAAAGCCATAAGCCATAAATCTTGTGTTCCTACAGCCAAAATGCTCCCAAAAAGATAAGCCATTAAATCTGTGTTATAACTAGGGCTTAAATCGATTAAAATAATCCCAACAGCCATTCCAAAAGCCCAGATTACAGCGATAATACTATCACTTCTGTGTTCATAGTGTTTAGCTAAAAAAGCTACTAAAAAAGCCAAAAATAAAGTAAATATTCCCGTGCTTAATAAAATAGGTAAAGAGAAATAAAAAGCTATACCTATACCACCAAAAGCCCCATGTGTTATACCTCCAGCCATAGAAAAAAGGCGATTTATCATCACCAAAGTACCTATGATCCCACAAGCTATACTGACTAAAATCGCTCCTAGTAAAGCGTTTTGAAAAAAGGTGAAATTTAAAATTTCAAGCATTATTTTCCTTTGAAAATTTTAAACAAAAATTTTCTTTTTTAAATTCTGTTTTTTTCAAATTTCTTCTTGTAAATTCTTGTTCGCATAGTTTTTTACTATCGCAATTTTCTTCATCGCAAAAACAAGTATTTAAACTCATTTCTACATCACAAAAATGAGAGTGGTTTTCGTATAAGTGTTTTAAAAATGAACTTTTTTCTTTTTCTTTAGTATTGGTATGCAAGAAAAGTTCTTTGTTTAAATGTGCAATTTTATCGCTATAAGCTAATACAAGGTTGATATCGTGACAAATGAGTAAAATTCCCATGCCTTTTTGGTGCAAAGAGCTTAGAAGTTCAAAAATTTGTATAGCAGACTTGTTATCAACGCTTGCGGTAGGTTCATCTAAAATAAGCATTTTGCATTCACTAGCTAAGGCTCTTGCGATAAAAACACGTTGTCTTTGTCCTCCGCTTAAAGAATCAATGGTTTTGTTCCAAAATTTTTCCATTCCTACACTTTTTAAAGCTTGCATAGCTTTTTCTTTATCTTTTTTCCCATAAAAACCAAAAATTTTTTTACTTACAAGTCCCATAAGAATGATTTCAAGTACTCTTGGACAAAAATTAGGATTGGCTAGAGTGTGTTGAGGAACATAGCCTATTTCTTTTTTTTGAAGAGCTTTGAAATGGATTTCATTTTTGGATTTTAAAAGTCCTAAGATAAGTTTTACGAGTGTTGATTTTCCTGCGCCATTTGGACCTATGATAGAGAGAAAGTCTTTATTGTCATAGCTAAGATTGATGTTTTTTAAGATGATTTCATTATTATAAGCGTAGTTTAGATTAGAAATTTCAAAAAAAAGCATCAAAAAACCTGATTATAAATTATGAGAAAAGGCATCAGCAGTTTTTAAAAGCTCATTTTCCCAATCATAAGATAAATGATCTATTTTGTAAATTTTTGCATCACATTCTTTAGCAAGTGTTTTTGCTGCATTTTCAGGGAAACCATTTTGAACAAAAATGACTTTTAAATTTTTATCTTTCATTAGAGTGATAAGTTTTTGCAAATCTTTGCTTTTTGGTTCCTTACCTAAAATTTCTACAGGAATTTGCGTAAGATTATAGCGTTTTGCAAAATATGTCCAAGAAGGATGATAAACTACAAATTCTCTATTTTTTAATTTTTCTAATTTTGAGGCAATTTGTAAATTTAAACTATCTAATTCTGCTAAAAATTTATCTAAATTTTCTTTATATAAATTTTCATTTTGTGGATATTTTTGAATCAAGGTGTCATAAATATTTAAAGCCATAGTTTGGACTAAAATAGGATCTAGCCAAGTATGAGGATCAAAATGCTCATGTTCGTGGTGTTCATGCTCATGAGAGTGTTCGTGTGTATCATGAGTTTGAATCAAAGCTATGTTTTTTTGCATATTTACAACTTGAAGTTTTGAAAAATTTTGTTTAAATTTATCCGTAAAAACTTTTTCAAATTCTAAGCCTATAGTGAAATAAATATCACTTTTTTCAAGTTTTTTCATAGTACTTGGTTTAAATTCAAAATTATGCTCATTGCTATTTGGGGGCAAAATAACATTGACATCTAGAGTATTTGCAGCTATTTTTTTAACAAAAAATGCTTGAGGTGCTATACTGACACTAACTAAATTGCTACTAGTATTTTGTTCTTGCTCTAAATTTTTAGCTTGTATGAAAGTATAAAATATCCCTAAAGATAAAATAAATAATAGAATTTTTTTCAAAATATTTCCTTCGATATAAATTTTTTAAATTATAACGATATTAAGCTTAATACATAGAATTTTCGAAGCGATATTTATTTAAATAAAAATAATAAATATAAATTAATTTAATATTTATTAAATGAAATTTTTTATCACTTTTATATTTAAGTAAAAATTTAGATTTTTTAATTTATAATTCTTAAGAAAATTTAGCATTATTTTATATTTTATAAAATTAATGTTAAAAGTTCTTTTACAAAAATTAATTAAATTTAAAAGGAAAATAATGAATAGTATTAAAATAAAACTTTCTGTTATTGCAAATTCAATTGCAATTTTTGCTTTAAGTATTTTGAGCATCATTAGCTTTTACTTTACAAAAGATTCTTTGTATCAAAGTACGCTTTATACTGAAACAGAACTTCTTAAAGCAACACAAATTTCTATAGAGGATTTTAGATCCAGAAATATATCTTTGCTTAATACTCTTGAAAAAGATATATTAAAATTACCCTATGAAGCACTAAATTCTCAAGATAACATAGTTAATAATGTAGGGGCCATATTAAAATACTACCGCAATAGTGGAAATTTGCTTGCTGTTTATATTGGTTTAGATAATGGTGAAAATATCATGAGTAGTGATCTAAGCGAGAAAAAAAATACTAATATAACTATAAATGGAAAAGCCAACAACTATAATGCAACTACTAGGGAATGGTATAAAGAAGCTAGAAATAGTAATCAAATCTATATAACCCCAGCTTATATTGATGCTATTAGTAATGAATACTGCATTACTTACTCTAAAGCTCTTTATAAGGATGGTAAATTTATTGGTGTTTTAGGAATTGATATTTTATTAACTAGTTTACAAGATCAAATCGCTAGAACTCCAGGCAATACCTTTGTTTTTGATAATAAAGATAAAATTTTTGCAGCCACCAACGAAGCTTTATTAGATCCTTCGGTAGACCATTCTCCTGTTCTAAATGCATATAAAGCTCATGGTGATAACAACTTCTTCTCTTATAAGTTAAATAATGAAGAAAGACTTGGAGCTTGTACTAAAGTCTTTGCTTATACAGCTTGTATTACCGAAAGCGCTGATATTATAAATAAACCTATATTTAAAGCAGCATATATACAAGTTATAGCCTTAATTGTTATGATATCTATTAGCGTCATCCTCCTTTATTTCATCGTATCAAAATACCTCTCCCCACTTGCAGCTATCCAAACAGGTTTAACTTCATTCTTTGATTTTATCAACTATAAAACAAAAAATGTTTCTACTATAGAAGTAAAAAGCAATGATGAATTTGGACAAATCTCAAATGCTATCAACGAAAACATTCTTGCTACTAAAAGAGGCTTAGAACAAGACAATCAAGCCGTTAAAGAATCAGTTCAAACCGTATCAGTTGTAGAAGGTGGTAATTTAACAGCAAGAATTACTGCTAATCCAAGAAACCCACAACTTATTGAACTTAAAAATGTTCTAAATAAACTTCTTGATGTTTTACAAGCTAGAGTAGGTTCTGATATGAATGCTATTCATAAAATTTTTGAAGAATACAAAAGCTTAGACTTTAGAAATAAATTAGAAAATGCTAGCGGTAGTGTAGAATTAACTACTAATGCTTTAGGTGATGAAATAGTTAAAATGCTAAAACAAAGCTCAGACTTTGCTAATGCTTTAGCTAATGAAAGTGGAAAATTACAAACTGCTGTTCAAAGCTTAACCACTTCTTCAAATTCTCAAGCTCAATCTTTAGAAGAAACTGCAGCAGCTTTAGAAGAGATCACTTCTTCTATGCAAAATGTTTCAGTTAAAACTAGTGATGTTATCACTCAATCTGAAGAGATTAAAAATGTTACAGGTATTATAGGTGATATTGCAGATCAAATCAATCTTTTAGCTTTAAATGCAGCTATTGAAGCAGCTCGTGCTGGAGAACATGGTAGAGGCTTTGCAGTGGTAGCTGATGAAGTTAGAAAGTTAGCTGAAAGAACTCAAAAGTCTTTATCAGAAATTGAAGCTAATACTAATTTACTTGTTCAATCTATCAATGATATGGCAGAAAGTATTAAAGAACAAACTGCAGGTATCACTCAAATCAATGATAGCGTAGCTCAAATTGATCAAACTACTAAAGATAATGTTGAAATTGCTAATGAATCAGCTATTATTTCTAGTACAGTAAGTGATATAGCTAATAATATCTTAGAAGATGTTAAGAAGAAAAGGTTTTAATTAATCATTTATACCTAGTGAAAAACTAGGTATAAATTTTTTCTTCAATTTAAATTTTTCATCAAAGTTTCTAAAAAGTTTCCAAATATTTTTATACTTCCATTGTTTTAAATTTTAATATGGGGTAAAAACAAATGGAAAGAAGATTGTTTTTAAAAGGTTCAGCTTTAGGTTCTATGGTGGCTTTTTTTGCAAGTTCAAATTTAAGTGCTGTTGTGCTTAAGGATAAGGATTTGTTAGGTTTTAAAGCTGTTAGTGCAAGCACACAAGATAAAGTTATAGTACCGCAAGGTTATGAAGCAAAGGTTTTAATTTCTTGGGGTGATCCACTTTTTAGTAAAGCAAAACCTTATGATGAAAATAAAATCATCGATATGAATGCAGTTAAAAATGCTCATTTGGTTTTTGGAGATAACGATGATGGTATGAGTTTTTTTCCACTTTCAAAAAACAGAGGAATTTTAGCCGTTAATAATGAATATATAAATCCTGAAATCATGTTTAATCATCATGGTAAAAATTTAAGCAAAGAAGATATTTTATATGAGCAAGCCAGTGTGGGTGTGAGTATCTTAGAAATCGAAAAAAAGGGTGATGATTGGACTGTGGTTTTAGACTCTAAGTATAACCGCAGAATCGATGCAAACACTAAAATGCAAGTAAGTGGAGCAGCTAAAAAAGAAGTTTTAAAAAATGAAAAATTTGTTCATGGAACTTTTGCAAATTGTGCAAATGGACAAACACCTTGGGGAACTTATATCACCTGTGAAGAAAATTTTGACGATTTTTTTGGAAGTTCAGACGAAAATCTAGAATTTAATGACTCTCTTAAACGCTATGGATTTAACAAAACTAGTCTTTATGGATGGGAAAAATTTGATGAAAGATTTGATTTAGCTAAAAATATCAATGAAGCCAATCGTTTTGGTTGGATAGTGGAAATCAATCCTTTTGATGCAAAAAGCACACCTGTTAAAAGAACTTCTTTAGGGCGTTTTAAACATGAAAATGCAGAAATTATCGTAGAAAAAGATGGTTCTGTTATAGTTTATATGGGTGATGATGAGATGAATGAATTTATTTATAAATTTATTAGCAAACACAAATACAAAAAAGGTGTTGATACAAGTAAAATTTTAGATGAAGGCACTTTGTATGTAGGACAGTTTAACGGCAATGTGGGAGATTTTAAAGGACAGGGAAAATGGATAGCCTTAGAATATGGCAAAAACGGCCTAGATGAAAAAAATGGTTTTAAGTCTCAAGCTCAAGTACTCATCAATACGCGTCTTGCTGCAAGCATTGTAGGTGCAACTCCTATGGATAGATGTGAATGGATAGCAAGCCATAAACAAAGTGGTTCTAAAGAAGTATTTGCAACACTAACGAACAACAAAAATCGCCAAGAACCTAATGCAGCAAATCTAAGAACTAAAAATGTTTATGGACAAATTTTAAAATGGATGCCAAAAAATTCTCATAAAGACGATGATTTTACTTGGGAAATTTTTGCTCTTGCTGGAAATCCTGATAACCAACAAGGCTTATATAAAGGCTCAAATAATATTACAAGTGAAAATAAATTCAATTCTCCTGATGGACTTAAATTTGATAGAGATGGAAGACTTTGGATACAAACAGATGGATCTTATTCTAATAAAGATGAATACGAAGGCATGGGAAATAACTGCATGCTAGCAGCAAATCCAAAAACAGGGGAAATCAGACGCTTTTTAACAGGACCTATTGCTTGTGAATTAACAGGGATTGCTTTTAGTGAGGATTATACTACAATGTTTGTAGGCATACAACATCCAGGAGAAGGTTTGAAAGGTAGTACTTTTCCTTATGGAAAAACGCCAAGATCAAGTGTAATGATGATAAGAAAACTTGATGGTGGAGTGATAGGAAGCTAAATAAAAATAAAGTTGCTTTTAGCAACTTTATAAAATCTTAATGCAAGCTTTCTATATAAGCCATAGCACTTAATGCAGCTACAGCTCCATCACCTGCAGCACAAATAACTTGCTTAGGCGCATCTTTTCTAAGGTCCCCTGCGGCAAAAAGTCCAGCAACGCTAGTTTGCATTTTAAGATCAACACTTACTTGCCCACCTTCTTCCATATTGCATAAAAACTTACCATCGTCTTGTTTTAAAATTTCATTTCTTACATTAAGACCAACAAAAGTAAAAATTCCTGGAACATTTAAATCTCTAATACTACCATCTTTTAATTTTACTTTTACCCCAGTAACACCCATTTTATCACCATATACTTCATCTACACTTGCGCTAGTAATGAGTTCTATTTTTTCGTTTTTCTTAACTTTTTCTACTGTAGATGGAGCTGCTCTAAACTCATCTCTGCGGTGGATAAGATAAACCTTAGAACAAATATTTGCTAGATATAAAGCTTCTTCTAAAGCCGTATCTCCACCACCTAAAACTGCAACTTCTTTATTTTTATAAAAAAATCCATCACAAGTTGCACAAGTGCTTACACCTTTTCCAAAAAATTCATCTTCGCCCTTAAAACCTGCTTTTTTTGGAGCTGAGCCTGTACAAACTATCACAGCTTTAGCAAGTTCTGTTTTACCACCTTCTAATTTGATGGTAAAACTTCCATCACTATTTTTTAAAATTTGTTCTACTCCAACCATTTCATGTTTTAAACCAAAACGCATACATTGTTCATTCCAAGGAGTCATAAAAGAAATTCCATCCATAACTTGGGCTACACCTGGATAATTTTCTATTTCAGAACTTGAGGTAATTTGTCCACCAGGCATACCTTTTTCAAACATTACTACATTCTTAAGACCACCTCTAGTTGCATAAAGTCCAGCACTAAGTCCAGCAGGACCTCCACCTATGATTGCTACATCTAACATTTATATTTCCTTTATATTGAATTTTATTATTAATAATGATATAAAAATTATTCTTAATAGTAGTTAATAAAAATTATTATTTAGTATAAATTTGAAATTTTTAAGAAGAAGGCTAGTTATACTAGCCTTTAGTTTATAGTAAAGAGTTTAGTTTATCACTAATTGCTTGTTTAGATTGTGCACCAACGAGTTGATCTACAACTTCACCATTTTTAAAGAAAATAAGCGTAGGAATAGAGCGAACACCAAATTCAGCTGCTAAATCACCTTGTTCATCTGTATTTACTTTGCAAATTTTAGCTTTACCATCGAAGTCATTTGCAAGTTCATCAATAACTGGAGCAAGCATTCTACAAGGTCCGCACCATGGAGCCCAAAAATCAACTAAAGCTACACCTTCTTTTGCTTGAGCAAAATTATCACTTGTTAATTCAATATATTTTCCCATAATTTTTCCTTTCTTTAATTTTTGTCTAATTGTATTTTATTTTTTTAAATATCAGCTTAAAAACTTATATTTTCGCAAAATTGTATCACATCATTTTTAATGCAAATCAGATCAATCTGAAAATCCGATGAAATTCCATTTTTAAGATGATAAAATTCTATAGTTTTTAAAATTTTTTCAAGTTTTTTTCTATCCAAACGCTCGGAAACTTCATAATCATTTTGAGTAAATTTAACCTCTATAAAATGTAAAATTTCATCTTTTTTGGCTATTATATCGATTTCTCCAAATTTAGAATGGAAATTTCTTTTTAAAATTTCAAAGCCTTGTTTTTTTAAAAATTTACAAGCCTTATCTTCCCCTAAAATTCCATCTAAATAAGCTTTTACACCCATTATTCTATACGCATCATAAAAGGCTTGGTTTTTATAAAATCTTGTTTGCGTAAAATTTCAAGCAAATTTTGTATGCTTTTTTCATAAGTTAAATGTGTAGTAAAAAACAAAGTGCTGTAATTTTCATCATTTTTTTTAGGTTTTTGTAAAAAACTATCGATAGAAATATTATTTTCACTCATCAATTGTGTGATTTTAGATAAAATCCCTATTTTATCTTCAACTTTCACCCTTAAATAATATTTTGTATAAATTTCATCTTTGCTTAAAAGCTTGTATTCTAAAGTATTCACAAAACCAAGCATTGGTGCTTTTACCTGATCTCTTGCTATATCCATAAGATCTGAAATCACAGCACTTGCAGTGGCCTCTCCTCCTGCTCCTGCTCCATAATACAAACTTTCACCCAACAAATCTCCATTAATGCTTATAGCATTCATCACTCCATCAACTTTTGCAAGCATTTTTTCTTTATCTATCATAGTAGGATGCACCCTTAATTCTACTTTATTTTCACGCACCTTAGCTATACCTAAAAGTTTTATGGTAAATTCAAACTCATTAGCAAAATACATATCTTCAGGTGCAATTTCACTAATACCCTCGATCAAAATATCTTCAGGTTTAGCTTTAAGATTATAAGCGATACTTGATAAAACAAGCAGTTTATGTGCTGCATCTTGCCCTTCTATGTCAAAAGTTGGATCAGCCTCTGCATAACCTAAATTTTGAGCTATTTGCAAAGCTTGTTTAAAACTCATATTTTTTTGACTCATAGAACTTAAAATATAATTACTCGTACCATTTAAAATCCCTTTTATAGCCAAAATATTATTTGCACTTAAACCTTCTTTTAAAACCTTGATAATAGGAATTCCTCCAGCCACACTTGCTTCATAACCAAAAGCTAAATTTTTAGCCAAATTTTCAAGTTCATAACGATGATAAGCAAGCATAGCTTTATTTGCAGTAACAACAGCTTTTTTCTTTTTTAAAATTTCACTCACTATTTTAAAAGCTTCATCCACCCCACCCATTAATTCTACAAAAACATCTACATCAGCATTTAAAATTTCTGCAACGCTATGAGTAATTGGAATTAAAGCATTTTTTTTAGGACTTCTAGCAAGAGCGATCACAGGAGTTATGCTTTGCCCACATCTTGCACGAATAAGTTTATCATTTTCTAAAAGAAATTTAACCACCGCACTTCCAACAGTGCCATAACCAAGAATCGCTACTTTCATAACTTACTCTTTTAAATATTTTTTGATATTACGTGCAGCTTGGCGTATGCGATTTTCATTTTCAATTAAAGCAATTCTTACATACTCATCACCTGCTTCGCCAAAACCTACCCCAGGACTTACTGCAACACTAGCACGCTGTAAAAGTTGCTTTGAAAATTCTAAACTTTTTAAATGTCTTTTGCTTTCAGGGAGTTTTGCCCAAACAAACATACTTGCTCTTGGTTTTTGAAGTTTCCAGCCTGCATTTTCAAAAGCTTCAAGTAAAATGTGCATTCTTTTATCATAAGTTGCACGGATTTCATCTACACAAGTTTGATCTCCATCTAAAGCTATGGTAGCTGCTACTTGAATAGGTGTGTACATACCATAATCAAACCAAGATTTTATTTTTTTAAGCGCACTGACTAAGCGTTTATTTCCTACTACAAAACCCACGCGCCAGCCTGCCATATTGTAAGATTTTGAAAGAGTGTAAGTTTCTACCGCTACATCTTTTGCACCTTCAATTTCCAAAATAGAAGGAGTTTTATAGTTATCATAAGTTAAATCTGCATAAGCAATATCTGAAATAATATAAAATCTTTCTTTTTTTGCCGTTGCTATCAATCTTTCATAAAAACTTTTCTCACAAGTTACTGTTGTTGGATTATGCGGGAAATTAACAACGACATATTTTGGACGCGGGATGCTTTCATTTAAAGTTTTATGTAAATTTTCAAAAAATTGATTTTCATCAAGCTCAAATTTTTCATTATAAGCTAAAGGCATTTTTGCTACATTACCTCCTGCTATAATAAAAGCTTGAGTATGTATAGGATAAGCAGGAGTTGGCACAATAGCAACATCTCCAGGATTTATAATCGCTCTTGCAAGATTTACAAAACCCTCTTTTGAACCCATAGTAGCTACAACTTCATTTTCAGGATCTAGGTTGACATTATATTTTCTTTTATACCAATTACAAATTGCTAAGCGAAGTTTATAAATCCCCATGGATGTAGAATATCCCGAGGTTTTATCTTTGTTAGCACTTTCACAAAGTTTATCTATAATGTGTTGTGGAGTTTTACCATCGGGATTTCCCATTGAAAAGTCGATGATATCCTCTCCAGCACGTCTTGCTGCCATTTTTATCGCATTTACTTCTGCGAAAACATAATTTGGAAGTCTTTCTATGGTATTAAAACGGATTTCATCAAACATTTCTTAATCCTTTATTTTTTAAGTGTGATTTTTAAACCCCTGCGTATATTATCTAAACTATACATATCGCTTACAATAGCATATATAGCACCATTTGGAATAAGTTCTGAAAAATGATTATTTTTATTTTCGCTTTTTACTGCTTTAATTAGATTCAGATTTTTATCTAAAAAGAAGATTTTAGGAAACCAATTGTCTAAATCATTTGCATCAATAATCAAATTTGTAGCATTTTTTAAATCAAACACATAGTCTTTAAGGGGTTTTTCTAATGATTTTGGAGTATTTAAATTAACATTTGTATTGGTTTTTAATACAGCATTGGAAAAATTTAAATCATATTCATAGTCATATGCTCCAATGCGCTTAATATTATCTATATAGACAGAATTTTCTTTTAAGAGATTGTAAAGCGTTCCAGGATCTAAAACATATTGAGATTCTACTTGTATGGTATAGTCAATATTTCCTTCTCTTAAAATCAAATCTGTAGGGATAAAATATATATATCCGGCATCTGTTAAAACATCGGATAAAATTTTAAAAAACATAACTTCATCAGCTTTTGCTTTAAAATTTAGTTTTAGACTTTGAGGATTTGATAGTGTTAAGGCAATTAAAGAATTGGTTTTTAATATTTGAGATATTTTTGCAATATCACAATTTCCATTATTATCTATGTAAGAATTATTTGAGAATAATAATTCTAGTTGAGAATTTTTACTAGGATTGTTTACTAAATTTTTTGCTAATTCAAGACTTGAGATTGCAAAAGATATATTAACCCAAAAAGTAAGAATAATAATTTTTTTTACCATTCTTTACCTTTATTTAATTTTACAAATTCAGCAGCTGAAATACTGGTAATTTTTCCATCTTTAATCAAGAAACGTTTTGAAATTCCTACAGGAAATTTTTGTTCTTTATTTTCTTGATCAAACATTGTTAAAGCTGCAGCCCCTGTTAAAATTAACTGATCTTTATCTAAAGAAATATTAAAATCTTTTTCTTTAACAAAGCTTGTTTTTTTAAGGCTTTTTAAATCTATCAAACCTATCCAAATCTTGGTAGAGGTTTTAAAATGTGCTTCTTTTAAAGAATCAGTTTTTAGTGTATTTGTGTCTTCTTGGATTTGGGTATTTTTTTCTTCATCGAGTAGAGTTGTGTTATTTTCACTGATATTATTTTCTATGCTTATGTTTTTATCATTTTCTTGTAATGAGGTGTTTTGGCTTGGTAAAACGCTCTCTGTTTGATTTGTTTCTTGTGCTTTATTGTTGTCTATAACAACAACATTGTTTCCACTTAAAGATTTTAAATTTTCTTGTGCTTGTCCTATTATGTCTATAACTGTTGCACTAGTATTATTTTGTTCATCTTTGAAAAAAGTTTTAAGTGTATCAAAATAATAAATTCCACTTCCTATAATCACTAAAACAATAAGAACAATCAAAAAAGGCCAAGCGTTAGAGGATTTTTGACTATAAGCATCTAGTTTTGGGGTTATCATTTTTGATTTTGTTTGTGGAGTAGGATTGTTTTCGTTAAGATAAGCTTCATACTCTTCGTTAAAATCACTAAAGTCGAGTTCGTATTCTCTGCTTAAAATTTTAACAAAACCTTTAACATTAAAACGACTTAAAACAGCAAAATTCTTTTCTACTAAAGCTTCAAGAAAATCAAGTTCAATTTGCGTTTTTGCTGCAACTTCTTTTAAATTTAATTCTTGTATTTTTTTCCAATTAAGCATTTAACATCCTATCACAAAGTATTGCAAAAGCAGCGCTGACATTAAGACTATCAAAATTATTTTTCATCGCAATGCCCACACATTCATCGCACTTTTTTATAATTTTAGAGCTTAAACCAAAACCCTCACTACCCAAAACTAAAACTTTTTTACCATTGCTTATTTTTACACTGTGAATTTCTTTTCCCGAGCCATCGCTCGCATAAAAATAAAAACCTACTTGTTTTAGTTCGTTTATTACACTTAAAGCATCGTTGCTTATTGCAATAGGTAAATCAAGAGCCGCTCCGCTGCTTGTGCGAATTACTCCTTCCATGGCTAATTTTTCACCAATAAAAATTAAAGCCCCAACCCCTAAAGCATAAGCTGTACGCGTGATAGCCCCTATATTTCCTACATCGCTAATTCCATAAAGCATAACAATAAAATCATTTTTTTTGATCTCATTTAAATTCGCAAAAGAACTTTCTTTAATATCTAGCAAAAAACCTTGATGATTTCCACCTTTCGCATAAGCTTGAGCAGTTTTAAAATCAAGTTTTTTGATTTTAAAACCTGATTTTGCGATTTTGGAAAAAGTAATTTTATCACATTCTTTTGCTAAATAAAGCTCATTGATACAGTCTTTATGATATTCTAAAATATAAAAAAATATTTGCTTCCCATAAACTATCATATTAAAATTTTACCCAATCTTGACTTAAAAGCAGTTTTTGATAAATTTCTTTTGCATTTTTTCCATTGATCTTTGATAATAATTTTGCTTTTGCTTTTAAAGACAGCTCTAAATCCATAATATCTTTTTCACAAAGAGTATTTTGCAAAAAATTTTGCTCTTTTGATTGCAGTACTACAACCCATTCACCGTTTAAATTAGACTTTTTTAAAATTTCAGAAAGCTCTTTAGCATTGCCTTTAAATTTTTTTTCAAATTTTTTACTGATTTCTTTAATCAAAAAAATTTCTCTTTGGCTGTCTAGAATCATAATCTGTTCTACTAAAGATAAAATACGCTTGGGGGATTCGTAAATAATACTTGGATAAGGAAAGTTTAAAATTTTTTCTATATCTTTTTGTCTTTCTTTGCCTTTATTTGCTAAAAAACCAATAAAGATAAATTCTTTTTGACAAAATGCTGAGCTTACAAGAGCAACTAAGGCTGCATTTGCACCTGGTAAAATTTCATAGGTGATATTATTTTCTTGTGCAAATTCTACCAAAGCCTTGCCAGGATCACTAATCCCTGGCATTCCTGCATCGCTTAAATAAGCTACATTTTTTTCAAATATCTTTAAATCAATACTTGCTAAAACTTCTTTTTCATTATGGGAGTGTAAGGCTATAAATTTAGAAATATGTATATCAGTGTGAAATTTGGTATTTAATAACGAAATCAAAGACTTACTTACTCTTGTATCTTCGCAAAACACAAGATCGCAAGTCTTTAAAAGTTCTAAGGCTCTAAAAGAAATATCGCTTAAATTTCCTATGGGAGTAGGAATAAAATAAAGCATAATTATTGCATTGCGTATTTTTTCTTAAATTTCTCTACACGACCTGCAGCATCTACAATTTTTTCACTGCCTGTAAAAAAAGGATGGCAATTTGAACAAATATCTACTCTTAATTCTGCTTTGTTTGACTTTGTTGTAAAAGTATTTCCACAAGCACAACTTACTTTGCATTCTACATATTCTGGGTGAATTTCTTTTTTCATTAGTTTTCCTTAAAAATTAAAACAATAAGCCGTGATTATAAATTATTTAACATAAAAAAGAGATTAATTTAAGAAAAGTTAAAGCAAAATTTTTGAAGCTATAGCTATAATAGCTGTTTGACTTTTTAGAATATTAGAGCTTTTAAGAGAGATTTTCCGGTTAAACAATAATCTCTCATCATTGTTAAATCCACCTTCAGGACCTATAAAATATAATTCTTTTTCATCGAAATGACTTTGTTGTTCTCCTTGAAAATCAACCATAATTGCATTTGGAAATTTTTGAACAAATTCTTGAGTGCTTTGGTGGATAATTAAATCCATTTTAGTATTTCTACCGCATTGTTCACAAGAAGAAATAATGATTTTTTCAAATCTTTCTAAATCGATTTTAAAATTTCTTTGTGAAAAATTTGTAAAAACCAAATGTAACTTTTTTACTCCAAGTTCATTTAAGAAAGGTAGAGTTTTTTCTAAAATTTTAATATCTATAATGGCTAAGGCTAAGTTTAATTCACTTTGTTTTATATTTTGTGATTTTT
The DNA here is from genome assembly GCF_012898015.1 of Campylobacter sp. CFSAN093238. Classification (NCBI taxonomy): domain Bacteria; kingdom Pseudomonadati; phylum Campylobacterota; class Epsilonproteobacteria; order Campylobacterales; family Campylobacteraceae; genus Campylobacter; species Campylobacter sp. CFSAN093238. The sequence continues at coordinate 194,668 of NZ_CP040611.1, forward strand.
TGTTTAAAAATTTTAAAGTGCAAGAATTTCTTGTTAAATTTGTGATTGTATAGTTGTAAAGAAAATTATCTTGTAAATTTCTAAGATTTAGCTCCGAATTTTCCTTTACTCTTCTTACTTTTAAATGGTTAAAGTTTTCACCTTGAAGTTGTATAAACTCTTCTCCAGCTTGCTTGTTATACAAAAATTGCATTTTATAGATATCTTTCTATTAAAAAAGGCAAAAACAATAAAAAAATTTCAAAAGGTAAAATCAAACAACTAATCCATCTAAAAGTGGCATATTTTCTAAATCTTCTTGCTTTTTTAAAACAAACAAAGTGAAAAATTGCTAAGGCAAAAATTAAGATCCAAGAAAAAATCATTACCCAGATATTGACATTCATTTGAAATTGTTTCATTGCTGATAACAAACAACCTGTAAAAATAATCAAAGCTAAAAATAAATAATAAATTGGTAAAAATAATCGTATTCTGCGAATAAAAATGAATTCGGTTTTAAAATTTCCTTGTGTTAGTATAAGATAAAAAAGCATTAAAAAACCGCTCGCATAAAGACTATAAAGATGTAAAGCTAAAAAGAATTCGTAACTTTGATCCATTATTTTCCTTTGTTTATAAAATCAGCTAAATTTTGAATTTGTTCATCACTTAAAAAACTATGGTTTTTATCTTTTATCGTTTTTATTTTTTGTATAAAAATTTTATTGCTCAAGGTTTTAATGGCCGTGCTGTTTTTAGGTTTTAATTCCCCTTTTTCTCCATGACAAGTGGCGCATTTTTGTTTATATAAAGAGTTGATAATACTAGGATTGACTTCATGTTCATCATCTGAACTTTGTGCTTCATCATCTACAGGTAAAGGCAGGTTGGAGTCACTTAATTCTGTTTTTTCATCGTTTTGTTCTATTTGGACTACTTCTTGATCTGTATTTTGAGTCTTGGAAATATTTTTTTCATCATTAGAACAGGCAGATAAAACTAATAAAAAAAAACTTAAGGCAATTAAAATTTTAGCTTTTTGCATTAAATCTCCTTTGGATTTATAAAAATTTCTTCATTTTTTAATTTGTTATAAAAATCTATATCATTCCATTCTGCTTTAATGCCATTGGAAAATTCTATGTCTTGAAGTGAAATTTTTGGCATTAGCTCACTATAGGCATCTTCTCTAAAACCTTGTGCATAACCTGTTCTTGTTTCATGAACAATGATGCTTTGTAAAGTCACTCCTTGTTCTCCATTTACCATTTTTGTTTGTTTTAATAAAGCATCTATAAGTATGAAAAATACACGACAAAAATTTTCAGCACTTACATTAACAGGCAGGCAAATCCAACGACTTGAATATTTTTTCATTTCTTCTAAATATTTTGCGTCATCATATTTAAAAAGAGTGATAGCATGATCAAAACTATCAATAATTTGGCGTATATAGGTTTTTAAAAGTCCAAAATCATAGACCATTCCAGCATTATCTAAATATTTGCTTTCAAGTAAAACTTCAACTTTGTAAGAATGTCCATGAATGCTACTTTTGCAACGCTTAGAAGAACAAAATCTAACAATGTGTGCGTTTTCAAATTCAAATAATTTTCTTATAATCATACACCCTCTTTATCGTTCCAAAGACGAATATGAATTCTATCAGAATAATTATAACCATTCTTAATACAAAATTCAGCAATTTTTTGAGCATTTTTTGTAAGGTTTTGCTCATTTTCACCCATAGGCATACAAAAAATTTGATTTGGAGCTTCTTTTAGAATTTCATTGATTTCTAAAAATGAATTATCAAGAGTATTGGCATCTAAAACAAATTTATAAAAACTATCTTTTGCGTAATTTTTAAATGCTTTTAAAGCTTTAAAATTTAATCGTTTATCTTTTTTTATCCCACTATTTTGGAGTTTAACGCTTAAAGCAAAAATACATTCTTTGTAAAAAGGATATCTATCAAAATCAATTTCTATGCTTCCATTGCTTTCAAAGTGTATTTCGAATTTATTTTTTAATAACATTTGGATAAATTCTATAAATTCAGGATTTTCATAATGGATTAATGGCTCTCCACCTGTGATAACAACTATAGGATCAAAGTCTTGTTTTAATTTTATCACTCTTTTTAAAAGTTCATTAGCATTTAAAGTTTCATAACTTTCTTTAAAATCTTTTGTGAAAACAGCTCTTATCGTGTCACATCCAATGAGAGTTTTATCGTTTTTTGATATTTTTACATTAAAACCTAAACAGTTGAAATTACAACCAGCAAAACGCATAAAAATAGCTAATTTTCCATTATATTTACCTTCTCCTTGAATGCTTAAGAAACTTTCAACAAGTTGCAAAATTAACCTCCAGTTTGATAAAAAGCACGAGATGAGGTTTCATTATCAACAACACTCCATTTATTTTTTTCTGGTTTATTTCTTAATACTTCTTGTAATATTTCTACAGCGGCTTTAATATCACCTTTTCGAACCGCTTCTTTTATGCTTAATGCTTCATCAAAATAAAGACAAGGTATTAACAAGCCTTCAGCACTTAAGCGTATGCGATTGCAAGAATCGCAAAATTCATGGCTATGAGGATCTATAATTCCAAATTCATAATCATCTGCCTTGTAAATACTCACAGGTGCTTTTTCATCTTTTTTTATAAGTTGAATTTGATATTTTTGACTCAAAATTTGTATAATTTCATCTCTTTTTAATCCTTGTAATTTACCATAAGCATGAGTATTTTCCATAAATTCTATAAAGCGAATTTGAGCTTTTTTTGATTTTGCAAATTCCAAAAGAGATATCAGTTCATCATCGTTTAAATTTTTAAGAGCTACAGTATTAAGTTTTACTTTCAAATCTAGATTTAAAGCTTCATCAATTCCAGATAAAACACTATCTAATATATCTTTTTGCGCAAGAGTTTTTGCTTTTTTGTGATCTAGGGTATCAAGTGAAATATTAAGTCGTTTAAGTCCAGCATTTTTTAGGTCTTTAGCAAAGTCTTTTAGTAAAAATCCATTTGTAGTTATAGCAAGGTCAATATCGCTTTTATAATCGTTAATCATTTTTATAAAAATACTTAAATCTTTTCTTAATAAAGGTTCCCCACCTGTTATACGGATTTTTTCAATTCCTTCGTCTATAGCTGCTTTAACAAATAAAAAAAGTTCTTCGAAGCTTAATAAATTTTCTTTTGGCTGATAATCGAAAGGAATTTTTGGCATACAATAAAGGCAGCGAAAGTTACATCTTTGTGTAACTGAAATTCTAAGATAATTTATCTTTCTACCGAATTGATCTATAAGCATTTATTTTCCATTCTATTTTATTAATTTCTTAAATTTTAAGACAAGTTCTACATTTCCAGTGCCAATGCGTAAATCTTTAGCGATTTGTTCTATGCTTTTTCCTTCTTTGAAAAGATTTTCTATTTTTTGTTCTTCTGTATCGTAATTTGGTGTAAGTTTAGCCATGCTTTGTGCTTTTTGTTCCAAATTTAAAAGACGATTTTGTTGTTCATTTTGAAAATCTTCTATGATATGTTCCATAGTTTTTAGTGTTCTTAAAACAGGAGTGATTTTTGAACTGATTTGTTTATCAAGTTCAATCATAATTTCTTCTTTTAAAAGAGAGGTTTTATAGTCTTCATCCTCTTCGCTATCATCTTTAACTCCTAATTCTTTACGAAAATAATGAAGTTCTTTGGTAATATCTTCTATCACATTTTGAAGTTTTGCTATTTTTGCATTATTTTCTCTTTCTTTGATATTCATGTAGGCTAGCATTGCAATTAAAAGCACAATTATAAAAACTAAATAAAGTACATCATCACTCATTCTTGGCCTTTCTTATTTCTTATCATATTTCTTTGGATTTCAACAACAAAAGCATCAAAAGCCATTTTGTCTTCAGGCTTAATTTTGATAATTTTTGCCAATGTTTGACTTTGAGCTTTGATAAAAATAGCTATTTTTTGATTATTTAAATCAAATCTTAAATAATATTCTTTATCTTCTTCTAAAATAGTATCCAAAAAATTTAGATACTCAAAATTTAAAGATTCTATTACCCCTTTTTGCTTAAGTGGTATAAGTTCTTTATTTTTATCTAAAGAATTTTCAAGCCTTAAAATATCTTCTTTTAGACTTAAAAGAAGATCAAAAATAATTTTTTCACCCTCGTCAAAATCAATGCGTAAAGCAAGTTTTTTCCATTTTAAAATTTGAGAAATTGCTCCAAGTTTTAGGTATTCTCCAAGAAAACGGTTATTTTCTATTTCACAACATTCTAAATGAGCTTCAAATCCTGCTTTAAAAAGTGCTAATTCCATAATAAATCAATCCAAATAAAAATAAAAAAGATAATACTTAAATAACCATTTAGAGTAAAAAATGCTCTATCAATATGAGCAAAATTCTTGTGAACAATTTTATGTTCCAAGGCTAAAATAATACCGCTTATAATTACCCCAATAAGTGCTATTTTTCCAAGTGCTACACCCCAAACTTCCCACACAAAAAGAAGCCAAAATAATACCGCTAAAATATGGCAAAAAGCTGATATAAATAAAGTAGCCTTTGAACCAAATTTAGCAGGAATAGAGTGAAGTCCTATTTTTTTATCATACTCCATATCTTGTAAAGAATAAAGCAGATCAAACCCAGCTGTCCAAAAAGTTACACCTAAACATAAAATAACGCTATAAATGTGAATTTCACCCATAATTATAACACTTCCTGCAATAGGCGCAAGTCCTAAACAAAATCCTAAAACTAAATGTGCTAAAGAACTAAAGCGCTTAAAAGCTGAATAAATAGCCAATACCAAAAGCACAGGAAAAGACAAATAAAAGGCCAAAGTATTAATAAAATAAGAACATGATATAAAAATAAGTGCATTAATAATGATAAAAATCCATACGCTTTTTCTACCTATTTTTCCACTGACATTAGGGCGATTTGCACAACGAGGATTATCCTTATCTATATCTTCATCCATTAAACGATTTGTAGCCATGGCAAAATTTCTTGCACTTACCGCACAAATAATGCCTAAAATCAACGCCTTAAAACCAAACCAAGCAGTGTCATTTGCAAGTTTTGATGCTACAATCATAGAGGAAAATAAAAAAGGCAAAGCAAAAATAGAATGCTTAAATACTACAAGTTCTAAAATATCTTTAAATTTTATCCAGAATGTGTTCATTTTTCTACTTTAAAATATTTTTTGCTATGATTTTACTAAAATTTTTATAAATTTTAGGATAAATATTAAAATGTTTTTTGAAATAGCATTAATAGGAACAACCGCGAGTGGAAAAACATACATAGCCAATACTTTAGCAAGAGAATTTAATGCTGTTGTTTTAAGTCTTGATAGTCTTTGTGTTTATAAAGAGATTAATATAGCAAGTGCCAAGCCTTCACAAGATGATCTTGCGAGTATAAAATACTTTGGGGTAAATTTATTGAGTGTGAATGAACATTTTAATGTTGAGTTATTCATAAGAGAATATCAAAAAGCAAAAGAATTTGCTTTAGCTAGAAATTTACCTCTAATTATAGTAGGTGGAACTGGATTTTATTTAAAAACTATGATAGATGGTTTAAGTGAAAAAACCTTAGAGTCAAAGAGTTCTTTAAATAACGATGAAATTTATGCTCTTTTATTAAATATTGATCCAAACTATAAAATAGAAAAAAATGATACTTATAGATTAAAAAAATGGCTGGGTATTTATGAACAAACAAGAGAAATTCCTAGTGAATTTTTAAAAAGAACACAAAAAACTGGGGTGCTTAAAGATATAGAAATTTATGAGCTTGCGTGGGATAAAGAAATTTTAAAAAAACGTATTAAAACTAGAACAAAAGAAATGCTTGATAATGGACTTTTAGATGAAGCAAAAATTCTTTTTTCTAAATTTGATCATAAACTTAAAGCATTAAATTCTATAGGTTTGAAAGAGTGTAAAGAATATTTAGATGGAGAAATTTCCTTTAAAGAGCTTGAAAATTTAATCACGATACATACTACACAACTTGCCAAAAGACAAAGAACTTTTAATAAAAAATTTCAAAGTAAAGCCTTGGAATTTGATAAAGCTTTAGCTACTTTAAGAATGAAATTTTCAATCGAAAAATAAATGTTCTATTAGAATTTTTACTCCTAGTATAATTAAAACCAATCCGCCTAAAAGTTCAGCTTTATTTTTAAGATAAATTCCAAATTTATTCCCTATTTTTAGAGCAATGATACATAAAATGAAGGTGATAATACCTATTAAAAATATAGCTAATAATAAATTTATATTTAAAAATGCAAAACTCACACCAACTGCTAGTGCATCGATACTCGTAGCAATTGCTAAAGCTAGCATGGTTTTAAAGCCAAATTGATTGGCATTACTATCGCAATTTTCATTTTCCAATGACTCTTTGATCATTTTTAATCCTATTAAAGAAAGTAAAATAAAAGCTATCCAATGATCAATACTCGCAATAAAAGATGCAAAAGTTATGCCTATAAAATAACCAATAGTTGGCATCAAAGCTTGAAATCCACCAAAATAAATTCCAACAATAAGATAATGTTTTAAATGTAGTTTTTTAACACTAAAACCTTTGCATAGTGATACAGCAAAAGCATCCATTCCTAAAGCACAGGATAAAAAAATAAGACTATAAAAATCCATAATAAATCCTAAAATTTTATAAAAAATTGAAGATGAAATTATAATTAAACAAAGATAAAAATCACATAATTTTGATATATTTAATTAAATTTTAAGAAATAAATATATATAATTCAATTTCATTTTTATTTTTTACTCCTTAAAAGTGGCCCATTCGTCTAGCGGTTAGGACATCGCCCTTTCACGGCGGTAACACGAGTTCGAGTCTCGTATGGGTCACCACTTTTTAATTTTTCTTTTAAAATAACAATTTTTTCATTTTTTCTATTGAAATTTAATAAATATTAATAATTTATTTTGTAGAATACGAATAGCTTTTGATATAAGTCTATTATAGACTTATATCAAGGCTGGGCATTATTGAGCTGGTGTTTGCTCTTTTGTTTTTTTGTGAGTTTTAGCTTCATGTTTTTTATCAGCTTTAGCTTTTGAATGATGAGCTTTTGTATGTGTTTGATTCACATCGCTTGGAGTATTAGCTGCAAAAACATTAGCTGCGAAAGCACCTAGTAATGCTGAGATTAGTACAACTTTTTTCATATTTTCCTCCTTATGAATAATTTTTAGTTGCAAATTAATTGTAATTATTAAAAATCAACAAATAGATATTTTTTGTAAAAATATTTCAAAAAAATATAATTTTTATATATATTTAAATTATTATTAAAATATATTATAAATGTATCTTATTTTAGGTTAAATAAATAGAAATTTTACCCACTAAGCTTTTAAGATATTTTTACTCTTTTTAATATTATTATGGTAATATTTTCAATATCAAACTAAAAATAAAGGAGAAATTATGTTTGAATTAAGAAAATTACCTTATGATACCAATGCTTTTGGTGATTTTTTGAGTGCTGAAACTTTTAGCTATCATCATGGAAAACATCACAATACTTATGTTACAAATCTAAATAATCTTATTAAAGATACTGAATTTGCAGGTAAAGATCTTGTAAGTATTATCAAAACTTCAAATGGGGGCGTATTTAATAACGCAGCTCAAGTTTATAATCATGATTTTTATTTTGATTGCATTAAGCCAAGTACAGGCTGTGGCTGTGGCGGTTCATGTCAAAGTATAGATGCTAATTTACAAGCGGCACTAGAAAAAGAATTTGGATCTTTAGAAAATTTCAAAGCTGAATTTATCAAAGGCGCTACAGGAGTTTTTGGTTCAGGATGGTTTTGGTTAGTTTATAATACTAAAAATCAAAAACTAGAATTTGTAGGTACTTCAAACGCAGCTACACCAATTACTGAAGATAAAGTTCCTTTACTTGTTGTAGATGTTTGGGAACATGCTTATTATGTAGATCATCGTAATGCACGCCCTGCTTATTTAGAAAAATTCTATGCTCATATTAACTGGGAATTTGTTGCAAAAGCTTACGAATGGGCTTTAAAAGAAGGCATGGGATCAGTTAGCTTTTATGCAAATGAACTTCACCCTGTAAAATAACTTTAATCCTTTTTGTGCTAGAATGGATTTTGACATTAAGTCAACATTCTACACAAAAAGGGGCAAAAATGGATAATTCTTTATCTGCATATACTCAAAAATATGACAAAGAAGGTTATGGACTTCAATATCCTGATGGTCATGTTATAAGATTTTACGAGAGAATCTTAAAATACAAACTAAGCAAAACAAGTGGAAAATTACTTGATTTTGGTTGTGGAAATGGAGTGCATTCTAAGTATTTTAAAAATATAACCGGGGGGGGGGTATAGAGCCTTATGGCATTGATATAGTTCCTAGTTTAAAAAAAGTTTGGGAAAAAGATCCTTGCTTAGATTCTAAAAATTTTCACATCATATCTCCTAATTCTAGCTTTAAAAAACTCTTCAATACAAAAATGGATTTTATATTTGCAAATCAAAGCTTATATTATCTTACAAAACAAGCTTTTAAAGAAGCTGTGCAAGAATTTTATGAACTATGCAATGAAGGAGCTATTATATTTGCAACCATGATGAGCGATAAAGGCTATAGTATGTATGAAAGAGGAGAACTTATGGATAATAGCTTGCGTGAAGTAAAAGGATGTCCAAGTGGTAGATTGAGTGGTTCTTCATATATACGCTTTACTAAAGACATAGAAGAATTAAAAGAAGATTTTAAACCTTTTAAACCTTTATTTTGGGGAGATTATGAATTAATTAATCTGTATAATTTTGAAGGCAGTGTGGAGCACTTTATTTATATAGGACAAAAGTAAGTGCTCTAGCACTTACTCTCCTAAGCTTGGAGTCATTTCGATAATCTTCCAAGGAAGTCCTTGAGAATTCAGCTCTTCCATAAAAGGCTTAGCGTCAAATTCTTCCATATTAAACACGCCTTTTCCTTGCCAAATTCCTTTAGCGATTAATTTCGTACCTATCATAGCAGGAACACCTGTAGTATAGCTCACAGCTTGCGCGCCAGTTTCTTTGTAACATTCTTCATGATTGCAAACATTATAAATATAAACTTGTTTGTCTTTTCCATCTTTTTTACCACGAATCACACAACCTATATTGGTATAACCTTTAGTGCGTGGTCCTAAACTTGCAGGATCAGGAAGCAAGGTTTTTAAAAATTCTATAGGAATGATTTCTTTACCTTGGTGTATCACAGGTTTAATCCCTAGCATTCCAACATTTTCAAGACATTTCATGTGAGTTAAATAACTTTGTCCAAAAGTCATAAAAAAGCGTATTCTTTTTAAACCTTTGATATTTTTTACCAAGCTTTCAAGTTCTTCATGATAAAGCAAATAGCTATCTTTCACTCCTACTTCTGGATAATCCCACTCCATTTTTATTTCCATAGGCTGCGTTTCTATCCACTTGCCATTTTCCCAATAACGCCCTTTAGCAGAAACCTCACGCAGATTGATTTCAGGGTTAAAATTCGTCGCAAAAGCATAGCCATGATCACCTGCATTGCAATCTAAAATATCTATATAAGAAATTTCATCAAATAAATTTTGCTGTGCATAAGCACAAAAAACATTAGTTACACCAGGATCAAATCCACTTCCTAAAAGTCCTAAAATTCCTGCTTGTTTAAACTTATCATTTCTCGCCCATTGCTCTTTGTATTCAAATTTAGCTAAATCAGGATGTTCATAATTTGCCGTATCTATATAATCAATCCCTGCTTTTATACAAGCATCCATTAAACTCAAATCTTGATAAGGCAAAGCAACATTGAGTAAAATTTGCGCTCCTGTTTTCTTGATAAGTTCTACAACCGCATTGCTATCATCAGCATCAATTTGCGCTGTTTCAATTTGAACCCCTAAACGCTCTTTGATAAAAGTAGCGATTTCATCACATTTGCTTTTTGTTCTACTAGCTAAAGTGATTTTGCTAAAAGTATCAGAATTCATTGCGCATTTTACAGTAGCCACACGACTTACTCCACCTGCGCCTATGATTAAAAGATTTTTCATGAAATTTGTCCTTAAAAGATTTTTAGGAATTTTAACTAAAAATTGATAATATCAAAATTTATTTTTTCTTCTAAGTTATAATTTGAGCTTAATAACATAAAAAATTCTATATTTTTATATCTTAACTTAAGTCTATAAAAAGCCCCTAAAAATTCTTTTTGTAAAATTTTAGCCTCAAAGCGATTTCCTATTTTAAGTTCTGCATAACCAAAAATATAATTTTTTGAAGCTATCCAAGCAAAAAATTCATCTTCTAAATCAAGTTTTTCTTCTATGATATTTAAATCAGGTAAAATTTGCGCACTTTTAAAATCGGGCTTAAAATAAAGCTCTTTAGGATTTGCATGAGCTAAAATTTTTCCTTTTTCTAAAAAAGCGATTTGATCAGACATACAATAAGCATCTTCAATATCATGAGTTACCATAATAGCCGTAATGCCTTGATTTTCTATCATTTTTTTCAATTCTCTTCTTAAATCCTGTTTTAAATTTTGATCCAAATTAGAAAAAGGTTCATCTAAAAGCAAAAGCTGACATCCTCTTGCTATAGCTCTAGCAAAAGCCACTCTTTGCGCTTGCCCTCCTGAAATTTCATCGATTTTTTTATATCTTAAATCTTCAATTTCAAAAGTTTTAAGCAAATGATTTAAAATTTGATTTTTATCTTTTTTATCGTAAAGTGCAAAAAGTATGTTTTTCTCAACATTTAAATGAGGAAATAAAGCATAATTTTGAAACATCAAAGCCACTTCACCTTTGCAAGAAAACAAATCATAAGAACTAGCTTGTTCAAGCTTAGCAATAATCCTTAAAAGCGTGCTTTTTCCACTTCCACTACCTCCTAAAATGCTTAAAAATTCTCCTTCTTTGACATGAAGATTGATATTTTCTAAAGCTTGTATTTTTTCAAAATTTTTAGATAAATTTTTAATTTCTAACATCATCTTTCCTTGTGATTTTATCCATCCAAACAACAACCATTAAAGAAAGAAAAACGATAAACAAGGAAGGCAAAGCTGCATCATAAATTCTTTCATCACTTGCAAACCAGAAAGCTTTAACACTTAAAGTTTCAAAGCCAAAAGGCGCTAAAATTCTACTTAAAGGAAGTTCTTTAATCGTATCAATAAAAACAATAATAAAAGCCAAAAATAAAAAATGTTTCATTAAAGGTGTGTGAATTTTAAAAAATAAAATAAAATAACTCGCTCTTAAATTTAAACTTGCCTCATCAATATTTAGATGAATTTTACTATATCCTCCTTCTAAAGAATAAATTGCACTCGCTAAAAAACGAATTATATAAGCAAAAACAAGAACAAGTAAAGAATTTCCCAATAAACTCATGTGAAAAAATTTATCCAAAAATACAAAAAGCACTATAATGCTAATCCCTAAAGCAGCAGCAGGTATAGAATAACCCAAAGAACTTATTTTTAAAATAAATAAATTAAAAAAATGATTTTTAACTATCCTAGAGCTAAACATCAAAAAATAAGCTAAAAAAGTGGTAATTAAAGCAGTGATTAAAGCTAAGATTATAGTTTGAAAACTGATAATATAAAATTGCGATTCAAAAAGCTTATGATCTTTTAGCCCCCAATAAACTAGCCAAATAAAAGGTAAAATAAAACCTACAAAAGCAATCATAAAACAATAAATACAGGATAGAATTTGTTTAATAGGATTTAATTTTCTTTTTTTGATAAAAAGAGCTAAATTTTGATTAAAACTATAATGATGTTTATTTTTATAATAATAATCCACATACATAATCAAAAATACAAAAAGCATTAAAATACCCGATAAAACACTAGAAGAATAAGAATCATTCAAATCATACCAGAGTTTAAAAATTCCAGCCGAAAAAGTATCCACTCCCAAATAAGCACTTGCGCCATAATCACTTAAAGTTTCCATTAAAACCAATAAAGCTCCAGAAAAAATGGCAGGCCTTGCGCTCAAAAGTGCCACGCGTGTAAAAATTCTAAATTCAGAATATTTCATGATTTTAGCTACTTCATAAGCCTCTTTGGCTTCACTTTTAAAAGCTGTTTTAGCAAATAAATAAATATAAGGATATAAAGAAATAGCCAAAACAAAAATAACACCATAATGATTGAAAAAATCCATCCTAAAGCCAAAATTTTCATGAAAAAATCCTTGAAAATCCATAATTCCAACATAAACAAAGGCTAAAATATAAGCAGGTATGGCCAAGGGTAAAATGAGTAATTTTTCTAAAATTTTACAGAAATAAAAATCATAATTTGCGATCAAATAAGCAGAACTTACACCCAAAATCAAGCTTAAACACAATACTCCCACGCTAATTATAAAAGTATCTTTGATGAATTTTAAAAATAAATAATCAAAAAAATGACTCAAATTTTCTTTAATAGATGAAAATTGGGTTAAATTACTTGTATTAAAATTTTGAAATAAAATATAAAAAAGTTCAGCAAAAATACCAAAAATAGGCAAAGCAAGAAAAAGGGCAAGTAAAATTGCCCCGAGTTTATAGTATTGTAGGGTTTTATACATTATCTAAAACCGACTTCATCGTAAATTTTAACAGCTTCTTTAATATTTTCTGCTATCTTACTCACAGGGATTTGATCTTCTTTGAAAGTTCCAAAATCTTTTACAGTTTGGCTTAATTCTACATCATTTCTTATAGGAAATTCATAATTACTATCAGTAAGAATTTTTTGAATTTCAGGACTTAACATAAATTCCATAAATTTTTTAGCCGCATCTTGATTTTTACTTGATTTTGTCATAGCAATACCGCTAATGTTAATATGCGTTCCTCTATTGTCTTGATTAGGAAAAATAATACCCAAAGAATTCCCCACTTCTACATCTTTTGGATTTTTAGAATTCTTTAAAAGCCCTATATAATAAGTATTCATAACTGCAAATTTAGCTTCGCCTGCAAATACTTGTCTAGCTTGATCTCTATCTCCACCCTTTGGATTTGTCGCAAGATTTTCAAGCACACCTTTAGCCCATGCTTTAGCCTCTTTATTTCCGTCATTAGCTATAATAGATGCTAAAAGAGTTTTACTATAAGGAGCTGTAGCACTTCTCATAACAATTTCTCCTTTAAATTCAGCTTTTGCTAAATCTTCATAATTTTTCATTTTGCTAATATCGATATTTGCGTTTTTGTTGTAAGCAATAATTCTTGCTCTTTTTGTAATCGCAAACCATTCTTTATCCTTATCTCTTAAATGAGCAGGTATAAATTCTTCTAAATATTTTGATGAAACAGGGGATAAAAGTCCTAAATTTTTAGCTTCTGTAAGATTTGAAATATCAGCTGTGATGAAAATATCAGCAGGAGAATTACTTCCTTCAAGAGAAAGTCTTTTAATAAGTTCTGAAGCTTTAGCTTGAGTATGATTGACCTTAATACCTGTTTTTTCTTCGAATTTTTTTATGATTTCAAAATCAGCATTATAATGTCTTGCTGAGTAAATATTAAGCTCACTAGCACCTAAAAATGAAACAGCCGTTAAAAACATAAAGAAGATTTTTTTCATATTTTATCCTTTAATTGAGAATTATACTCGGTTTTATTAAGATCTTTAAAATCGGTATGAGAATGTTCAGAGCAAGCAAAAGCAAAGCCAACGCATAGTAAAAATAAAATTATTTTTTTCATAGGCATTAATTCCTTTTTATATATTTTGATAAGAAATATTAATATTAAAAAGTAAATATAAAGTAACTTAATAATTTTATAACTGATAAATATTTTCATTTTATTATAATAAATTTTGATAATAATTATAAATAATTAAATTTTAATATAAATATTTAATAGTATTTTTATATATAAAATATTAATATTCAATATCAAAAATAAACCACTAAGAAAGTAACAATAATAATGAAATTTTATACTATTTTAAGCATTCTATTTATAAGCTTTATGTTGAGCGCTTGTGCTGTTTTGCAAAAATCATCTCCACTTCAAGAAAATAAAGATTTTTATATACTTGATACGCATACTCAAAAAAAGATTTCTTTTGAAGATATGATTTTAGAATTGCTAAAAGCAGATGTGATACTGCTTGGCGAAAAACACGATGAGGTTAAACATAAGATAAGTCAAGTTATGATTTTTAATGCCTTAGAAGGAAATTTAAGTTCTCAAAATATAAACTTTGATGTAGCTTTAGAAATGTTAGCAAGCACAGAGCAAAATCACTTAGATAAAGCTTTTAAAAATAAAAAAACCATTAAAGCCAATGAACTTACTAATGCATTAAATTGGGATAAGGTCTGGAAATGGAAAGATTATGAGCAATTTGTCAATGTGGTTTTTTATTCAAAGTCAAAAATATTAGGTGCAAATCTTTCACGCTCAGAAATTACAAGTATTTATAATGGGGCTCAGCCCTTAAAGGGTTATGTTTCAACCACAAATGAAGTAAAAAAACAACTTTTTGACATTATATCCTTAAGCCATAAGCTAAATCCTGAAGAAAATAAAGAATTACTAGATAAATTGGTGGAAATTCAACAATTCAAAGACAGGCGTATGGCTGATGTATTGGTTCATCATGTAAATAAAGTTTTATTGCTAGCTGGAAGCTATCATACAAGTAAAAAAATAGGAATTCCTTTACATATACAAGATTTTAAAAGCAGTAAAAAAATAGTTGTAGTGAATTTAAGCTATGGAGAAATAGATTTAAAAGACAGTGATTATGTTTTGATTTATAAGGGGGAGGAATGAAAAAATTAAGTTTATTTTGTGCTGTAGGTTTATGTTTTGCTAGTTTTGCTTTTTCTGAAGAATTAGAATTTGATAGTCTTGAAATTTCAGGTTCAAAAATCAAAAACGATGAAAAACCTTTTGTAACTCCTGGAGCAACAAGCACAAGAGAGGGTATAGGTTCAGATACGCAAAGTATAGATTCTATAGTGCGTAGTATACCTGGAACCTACACAAACACAGATCAAGCTCAAGGTACAGTTCAAGTAAATATTCGTGGTATGAGTGGTTTTGGGCGTGTTAATACCATGATTGACGGTGTTACTCAAACTTTTTATGGTAGTGCATCAGATGATCCAGCTAGATTTCATTCACAAACGGGAACTTCAGCTTTTGGAGCTGTTATTGATACAAATTTCTTAATCGGAGTTGATGTTACAAGGGGAACTTTTGAAGGAGTAGGTGGAGCAAATGCCTTGATGGGATCAGCAAATTTTAAGACCATAGGTATAAATGATATTGTACATGATGGCAATATCTTTGGATTTTTAGGACGATTTTCTTATGGAAGCAATGGAATCGGACCAAGTTATATGAGTGCAGTGGCTGGAAAGACTGAACTTGAAAATAATGGATATGTGGGCGCGCTTTTTGGTTATAGCGCAAAGAGAATTACTCAAAATTACACTGTAGGCGGGGGTGGCAAGATAGGTAGTAGTATGGTTGATACTGATGGAGATGGTATAGCTGATACCAATATCGCTCCTTTTGATCCAGATTTTTTAACCCAAAAACCAAACTCTCAACTTTTTAAACTCGAATATGTCCCAAATTCTTTTACAAACACTATATTTTCTTATCGTAGATATCAAAACGAACTTGCCGGTAGAAAAATACACAATGACAATTATCAACTTGATTTTTGGCACAACCCTAATGAGTGGCTTAATGTAAATACGCTTATTGCCTACAATCAAGGCATACAAACCTATGGATCAAAATCTACTTTTGCGGCAAACGATGCCATAGCTAACACAAAGGCAAAAAATACTGCCACTACTTTTGATATAAGTGATACTTTAGAGGGTGAATGGCATGGATTTAATCTAAACACACGCTTTGGAGCAAATATTTTGCTTAATGATTATAAAAATACCTTAAATACATCAATTCAAGGAGTAAATTCTATACCTTTTCAGCCTCGTGGAAAACAAAATCTTTTTACTTATTATCTTGATAATAGTCTAAATTATGGTATCTTTACACTTGATACTAATGTGAATCTTTTAGATTGGAATATCAAAGGACACAGACCTGCTTGCGATGAAGTAAATTTTATGTGTTTTCCAAAAGCGGCGACAGATATAGATAAAAATGGACTTCGCTTGAATGCTTCTGTCATGCTTTCAGCTGCCATACACGAGCTTTTTACACCCTTTGTAAGTTTTGCGAGAACAAATAGAGCCCCTAATGTGCAAGAAATGTTTTTCTCAAATAACGAAGGCAATGGTATCAATCCTTTCTTAAAACCAGAACAAGCCAATACTTGGCAAATAGGTTTTAATTCTTTTAAACATGGACTTTTAAAAGATGATGATCGCTTTGGTTTTAAAGCCGTGTATTATCATACAAAAATAAAAGATTATATTTATAATGAACAATTTTATCTTGAAGATCCAAGTAAAATTCCTCCAAGCTCGCAATTTTATATGCACTTAAATTCAGCTGATGATACTATATTTAAGGGTGTGGAGTTAGAATTAAGCTATGACTTGGGTTTTGCTTATGCTAAAGCTATGTATTCAAGACAAGATACAAGTTCGACTATTTCTCAAACTTCAGGACCTCTTCTTGGCTCTTTTTCGGCAAGTAAAATCATGGAGCTTCCAAAAGATTATGCAAATGTAGAGCTTGGCTTTAGGCTAAATGACAAAATAAGCTTTGGTGGTATAGCAAAATACACAGGCAAAGCAAAAAGGGTAAATCCAAATACAGATGATTGGAATAAGGATCCAAACAATCCTTATTATCCTAAACCAACCACACAAGACTTACCAAAAATTCCTATTATAGTAGATTTATATTGGAATATAGAATGGTTTAAAAACCTCACAATGAGAGCAGAGGTGCAAAATTTATTTGATAAAAACTACATGGATGCCTTAAATGCTTATAATTCCTTAGATAATCAGCTTCAATATAATGGAGCAGGTGATCCTATCTATCTTTTTAGCAATTCTGCTCGCGGTCGCACCTTTATAGTAAGTTTTGAATATAAATATTAAGGAAATATATAAATGCTAAAAAAAATATTTTTATTTTGTTTTTTATTGTTAAATTTAAATGCTGAAGTGAATGTAACAGATACAAATTTATCTTTTGATTCTCCTAAAATAGAAGCCGAAGTACCAAAAATAGAGCTTTCTCTTTCTAGTCTTTATCAAAACGCTGATGAGGTGGTAAAAGGTGTTATTTATATATTGGTTTTATTTTCTGTTTTAGCATGGGCGGTTTTTATTTCTAAGCTTATGCAATTTTATTTTATGAAGAAAAATTTAGACTTCTCTATACACAAGATAAAAGAATTAAAAAATCTCAATGAATTAGATCAGACAAAGGATTTTGCAGGTGTTTTATCTTTAGAAATTCAAGATGAGCTTGAAAAAAGTGAATATAAAAATGATCACATAAAAGAGCGTATAGAATTGCGTTTGCAAAATACCATCTCAAAGCAAATCACAGCAAGCAAAAATGGCTTGAGCTTGCTTGCGAGTATAGGTGCTAGCGCACCTTTTATAGGGCTTTTTGGAACAGTTTGGGGAATTATGAATGCATTTATAGGTATAGCAAATCTTGGCAATGCTTCTTTGGCAGTCGTTGCGCCTGGTATAGCTGAAGCCTTGTTTGCTACAGCTTTTGGCTTGATAGCTGCTATCCCTGCGGTGCTTTTTTATAATTATCTTACAAGAAAAAATTTAAAACTTATGCACCATTTAGATGAGCTTGCAAATTTTGTCTATATACTTTTTCATAGGAGTTATTTTAATGATAAAAACTGAAATGGCTCACAAAGAAGAGGAGTTAAGTGAGATCAATATAACTCCTTTTATAGATATTATGCTTGTATTATTGATTGTTTTTATGGCTGTTACTCCTCTTATCACAAGTTCTATCAAAATAGAATTACCCAAGAGTTCGCAGCAAGCAGAGGATAAGCTTAAAAATCCCATCATACTTTATTTAAATACTGATAATACTTTGGCTATTAATGATGATAAATTAAGCCTAGAAAATCTTTCAAGTGCTTTAGATATAAAAACCAAAGGCAATAAAGAAGAAATTATTTATTTTCATATCGATAAAAGTGTAAAGTATGAAGATATTATGCAAGTAATGCAAAAATTAAAAGAGAATGGCTATGGAAAAATAGCTCTTTCAAGTAAAAAGATGGATTAGTATGAAGTCTAGTGTGATTTTTGGGTTTGTGTTAAGTTTGATATTACATGCTTTAGTATTAATGTTTTTCCTTTTTTCTTTTTATACTCAAGAAAAATCAAGTGGTGTTGATTTTAAACAAGGATTAGAATTTACTTCCATTATGATGGTATCAGAGCTTCCTATCGGGGAATTAAAAGAAGTTTCGATCGATCAAAAAAAGAGTAATTCTCAAGATAAAAACAAAAAACAAGACGAAAGAATAAGTCTTAATTCTCAAGATAAAAATGCTGTATTAAAAGTTCAAAAAAAGATTGAAAAGCAAGATGAAAACCAAGCTCAAAAAGAAGTAGCTAATGCAAGTGAAAATTCAAAATTTAAAAATGAATCGTTCAGTGCTCCGCTACAAAGTAATGAAGATAAAACACAAACTATAGTAAGTGGCAATGCCAAAGAACAAGTTAAAAGCTATCAAGCTTTGCTTATGGCTCATTTGACTAAATTTAAAAAATATCCTCAAGAAGCGATAATGCAAAAACAAGAAGGCGTTGTAAGAATTCGCGTAAGCATTGATGAAAGCGGAAATGTCTTAAGCAAAGAGCTTAAAAAATCTTGTCCTTATGCAGCGCTCAATGATGAAGTTTTAAGTTTATTTAAAAGAGCTTCTCCATTGCCAAAACCGCCTAAAGAAATGTTGAAAGATGGTGAAAAAATTAGTTTTGTTATGCCTATTGATTACAATATTAAAGACTATTTAGGTAAAAAATAAACTCTTGATTAAATAAAATTGATTAAAATTTTCGTTTTGAGATTAAGGCGGTGGTATGTTTTCTTCGTTTTTTGCAAGTAAAAAATGGGCTTTATGGGCTTATTTGGGGCTTTTTTTGCTTTTATTTTTCTTATATATGCAAACAAGCTTAAATGTTGCGATCAATTCATGGTATAGTGATTTTTATAATGTTTTACAAAAACCAAAAATAGAGCTTTTAGATTCTAATACAACGCAAAAGGCGGAAGAGAAATTTGAAAACAATGCAAGTTTAATCCAAGAGGCCAATCAAAAAGCACAAGAAAATTTCCAAAAAGCTAATTTTATCAATAAAGGCGCACTTTATTATTATCAAAGTTTATTGGAATATTTTTTTAATTCTAGGGCTATGATTGAAAAAGAAAGCTATTCTGCGAGTGATTTTTATGCTTTGATTTTAGTATTTTTAGCTATTGCTATTCCTTATGTTTTAATTGCAACGATTAATATTTATTTTGCTAGTGTTTACGCCTTTAAGTGGCGTGAAGCTATGACTTTTTCTTATTTGAAATTTTGGAAAAATAAAGATGATAACATAGAAGGAAGTTCGCAAAGAATTCAAGAAGATACTTATAATTTTTCTAAAATTGTAGAAAGCTTAGGACTTAGTTTTATAAGAGCTTTAATGACTCTTGTAGCTTTTATACCGATTTTATGGACTTTAAGCGATGTTGTAAGCAAGGCTTTATTTGCAAATTTAAGTGAGAATTCTAGCTTTTATTTTTTAAAAAACATCGATGGTTTGCTTGTTTATGTTGCACTTTTGATTTCTTTAGGAGGATTAATCGTATCGTGGTTTGTAGGAATTAAACTTCCAGGACTTGAATACAACAATCAAAAAGCCGAAGCAGCTTTTAGAAAAGAGCTTGTTTATGCTGAAGATAACCGCAAAGAATACGCTAAAAATGAGACTATGATAGAGCTTTTTACAGGGCTTAAATTTAACTATAAAAGACTTTTTTTACATTATGGATATTTTAATATTTGGCTCATTTTATTTGAGCAAATGATAGTTATAGTGCCATTTTTAATCATGGCACCAGGGCTTTTTGCTGGAGCTATAGGACTTGGTATTGTAATGCAGATTAATAATGCATTTGATCAAGTGCGAAGCTCTTTTAGTGTTTTTATCACAAACTGGACAACTATCACTCAACTTAGAAGTATATATAAGCGTTTAAAAGAATTTGAGAAAAATATTTCTTATAAGTCTTAGTTTTTTCTTATAAAATACAAGAAAAAATTCAAATATTAAATTTACTTTTAATTGTGTATAATAAGGTTTAATAATATTTTATTTCTTAAGGAGCTTCATTGGACCCCAGTCAGGTTTTGGATTTAAACCAAACTTCTACAGCATCTTTTGATGCAGGATATTCTATGCTTATGGTTGTTGTTGCACTTGCTCTAGTGTTTTTAAATGGTTTTTTTGTTTTGTCTGAATTTAGTATTGTTAAAGTACGTCGTTCCAAGCTTGAAGAGATGGTAAAAGAAAAAAAAGCTGGTGCCAAGAAAGCTTTGGAGGTTACTTCAAGGCTTGATACATATCTTAGTGCTTGTCAATTAGGAATTACTTTAAGTTCTCTAGCTCTTGGTTGGATAGGTGAGCCTGCTATTGCAAAAATGCTAGAAATTCCGCTTATTAATCTTGGTTTTAGCACTGTTATTATCCATACTATAGCTTTCATTATTGCTTTTAGCATTATTACTCTTTTACATGTGGTTTTAGGAGAACTTGTGCCAAAAAGTATAGCTATTGCAGTTGCAGATAAAGCGGTTTTATTTATAGCTAGACCGCTTCATTGGTTTTGGATGCTCTTTTTGCCTTGTATTAAAATTTTCGATTTTTTAGCAGCTATAAGTTTGAAACTTTTTGGAATAAAACCTGCTAAAGAAAGCGAGCTAACTCATAGCGAAGAAGAAATTAAAATCATAGCAAGTGAGAGTCAAAAAGGTGGAGTTTTAGATGAATTTGAAACAGAGATCATACGCAATGCTGTTGATTTTTCAGATACTGTTGCTAAAGAGATTATGACTCCTAGAAAAGATATGATTTGTCTAAATAAACAAAAAAGTTACGAAGAAAATATGCAAATCATTTGTGAGCATAAACATACTCGCTTTCCTTATATTGATGGCTCTAAAGATACTATTTTAGGTATGATACACATACGAGATATAATACAAAATGAATTAAACCATAAAAGTCAAAATTTAGATACTTTTGTTAAACCTTTGATTTTGGTTCCTGAAAATATCAGCATTTCAAAAGTACTTGTAATGATGAATAAAGAACGCTCTCATACTGCATTAGTAGTTGATGAGTATGGTGGAACTGCTGGAATTTTAACCATGGAAGATATCATGGAAGAAATTATTGGCGAAATTAAAAGCGAGCATGAAGAAGACAGCTATAAAAAACTTGCTGAAAATATCTATGAATTTCAAGGACGATGCGATATAGAAACTGTTGAAGAAATGCTTGTAATAAACTATGATGAGGATTTAGAACAAGTTACTATAGGTGGTTATGTATTTAATCTTTTAGGACGCTTGCCTATGGTAGGAGATCGCATTGAAGATGAACTTTGTTACTATGAAGTTAAAAAAATGGATGGGAATTCTATAGAGCGTGTTAAGGTGGTTAAAAAAACAAATAAAGATGAAGAATAAGCCTCTTTAGGCTTATTTCTTTTTGTAAATTTGGTTTTTAATTTCTATACACTCAAAACCTTTTTCATCTAGTGTAACTACGCGTAAATATCCACCATCATCTATTTTACCCTCGCATAAAAATACTCTTTTGGCTATTTTCATAGGAAGTTTTTCTTTATTTCTGTGTCCAAAGATTTGATAAAGATTGTCCGAGGTGAAATTACAAAATTGATTTGCTACTTTTTGACTGTCTTCATATCCACCTACACCATAAATAAAGTCATGGCTTGGTATAAAACTTATTTTTTCAGGTTTGGAGGGTATAAAATTTACTCCTCCATGTGAACAAAATATGAATTTATTTTGGAATTTGTAGTATAAACATTCTTTTAGATGAGGATAGAGTTTTCTAGCATCTCTTGGAGTAAGTTTTTCTTTTCTAAAATCCTTTAAAGTATTTTCATTAAATTCTTTGGAATTTGACAATTCTCCATTAGCCCATTTTATAAGATGTCTTTCGTGATTTCCTTCTAATAAGCATACGTTTTCTTTTTCGCAAATTTTTAAAAGAAATTTTATTACTTTGCCATTTTCTATACCTCTGTTGATATAATCTCCCAAAAATATATAAAATTCATCTTCTTTGATTGTTTTAATGTATTCTTTTAAAACACTATAGCAACCTTGTAAATCTCCTATATGATGAATTTTTTTGTATTTGCTTAAATTTGGCATTTGGTAAAGACATTTTTTCCAGTCTCTTGAGTCTAAAATTGGGTATTTTTTTGGATTTTTTTTGAGCAAATCTTGAGTTTTTTCCAAAAGAGCATAAGGAATGATATATCCATTTTTTTTAGCTTCTAAAAGATTTTTTTCTTGACATTGTTTTAAAGAGCTATCAAAAACAATAACATATATTTTATAGCGATATTGTTTAGTTAAGTCTTTATAAATTTTTAATGTTTCGTTGTAAGCGTTTATGATGCTAAACTCACCTTTTTGCATACGCATTTCTAGAAGTTTGAGTAAAATTTTACTCAAATCTTCATCATTTTTAACATTTAAAATT
This sequence comes from Campylobacter sp. CFSAN093238, assembly GCF_012898015.1. Taxonomy (NCBI): domain Bacteria; kingdom Pseudomonadati; phylum Campylobacterota; class Epsilonproteobacteria; order Campylobacterales; family Campylobacteraceae; genus Campylobacter; species Campylobacter sp. CFSAN093238. Next base: position 217,506 of record NZ_CP040611.1, read on the forward strand.
TTATATTCACTGACTATATTTTTAACGCTTCCTGATAAAAGACGCAAAGCATTTAAATCAAGTGTATAATTTTGAAGTTTATTATTTTTGATAAATTCTTCTTGTCCTGCGTAATAATTCCCTCTTAAAACAAGTAAGATTCGCACATTCTTTGCCTAGATTTTCTTTAAAAATTCAGTTTTTAAAACAATAACGCCAAATTTATCTACTCTAGCCTCAATTTCACCTTCTTTAGAAGTGAGCTTAATATTTTTTATAGTAGTTCCACGTTTTAAAGTTGTACTTGCACCTTTAACCTTAAGATCTTTTATTACACTCACGCTATCACCTGTGTTAAGTTCTATTCCATTAGTGTCTTTAGCCATTTTTTTCCTTTCTTTGATCTAAAATATTTAAAATTTGCACCACTAAAGCAAAAGCCATAGCGGTATAAATATATGCCTTATCAATATGAATATCAAAACTTTCAGCAACTAAAACTACGCCTATTAGCACCAAAAAAGCTAAGGCTAAAATTTTAATGCTTGGATATTTTTCAACAAAATCTGCTATAGGTTTAGAAGCAAAAAGCATCACAGCTACTGCGATAATAACAGCGATAATCATGATGGTTACATCTTGAGCAATTCCTACTGCGGTAATAACACTATCAAGCGAAAACACTATGTCAATCACAGCAATTTCAGCTACAACTATCCAAAGTTTATTGCTTGCTTTAAAATGACTTTGACTTTCTTCTTGATGAGAAATTTGCTCTTTAATTTCTTTAATAGACTTTACAATCAAGAAAAGCCCACCTAGTAAAAGAACTAGATCTCTTCCTGAAATTTCATTGCCCAATACACTAAACAAAGGTGTTACAAGTTTCATTACCCAAAAAAGAGATAAAAGAAGTAAAATTCTTGTAATCATTGCAAAAGCTAAACCTAAGATACGTCCTTTATCACGATGTTCAGGGGGTAGTTTGCTTACTAAAATAGCTAAAAAAATGATATTATCTATCCCTAGTACAATTTCAAGAGCACTTAAAGTAGCTAAAGTAATCCAAGCATCAATACTAAATATCCATTCAAACATAAATTTCCTTGAAAATTTTAAAATTTTTTAAAGCGATATTTTATAGTTTTAAAGCAAATACCTTTAATTCTTTAAGAAAAAATTTCAATCACACTTAAGGGTAAAATTTCATGTTCTAGACTATGAATTTTTTCTTCAAATTCTTCAAAACTCAAATTTCTTTTTTCAAAAGCTTTTTGAGCTATAATCATTCCACCATCAAGTTCTTCACTGACCCAATGCACACTGACTCCAGCCACTTTCATATCACTTTCATAACTTTCTTTAATCGCATGTGCTCCTTTAAAAAGGGGTAATAAAGAAGGATGAAGGTTAATTGCCTTAATATTTTTTGTAAAAACAGGACTTAAAATTCTCATAAAACCTGCTAATACAGTAAGATTTGCTCCACTTTCTTTGATTTTTTGTACCAAAATCGTATCAAATTCTTCACGAGTATTATAAGCCTTATGATCAACAATGACAGTATCAAGACCAAATTTTTTTGCTCTTTGTACACCAAAAGCATCTTTTTTATTACAAATGCAAAGTACTACTTCATAGGTATTTTCCCCTATGGTTTTTTTATGAAGTTTTTCTAAAATATTTTCTAAATTACTTCCATTTCCACTAAAAAGTACAGCTAATTTTACAAGCATTTTAATCCTTTGATAAGTTTTAAAGCGTCAAAGCTATTTTTATTAAATTTATATTTTTTTGCAACAAGTCCATGAGCTAAAGTAGCATTTTTTGCTGCTTCTAAAGCGCTAAAACCAAAACCTAAATGTGCAGCAATCATTCCACTTAAAACATCTCCACTCCCACCTTTAGCTAAGGCTTGATTTCCTAAATTTACAACAAATAATTTTTCTTTTTGCACAATAATAGGATTTGCTCCTTTTAAAACAAGAACACAATCATAATTTTGCGAAAATTTTCTAGCATAGAAAAAGCGATTTTTTTGCAATGTTTCTATATCTAAATCCTCATCAAAGCACATTTTATAAAGTTTTATAAATTCTTTTGGATGAGGGGTTATAACAACATCTTTTCTGTTTAAATACCAAAGCAAAGCTTCACTTAAAAAGCAGTTTGCATCCAAGATCAAAGGAGTGTTTTGCAAAATTTCATCTTTTAGAAAATCCAAATTTTCAAGCCCCATACCTAAAGCAATAGCACTTGCATTATTTTCAATTTTTTCTTTTAACATCAAAAGAGGCGAGAAACTTTTTTGTGCTACTAAAGAAACAAGACCTGCTCCAAAATTTAAGGCTCCAAGTCCTGCTAAAGTTCCAGCACTTGCATTGGCAACTATATAAATATGGCCAAAATTTCCTTTATTGGCGTTGATTTTTCTATCTATAGTTTTTAAATCTTTTTTTTCAAGCAAAAAAGCTTGAGAATTAGGGTAAAATTTCTTAGATCTAATGCCTAAATTGGCTATTTTAATCCTTCCTACAAATTCCTTAGCAAAATCTTCAAGTAAAATTTCCTTTAAAGCTCCCATACAAAGTGTAATATCAGCTTTAAAACAAGGATAAAATCCCAAATTTGTAGGTATATCACAAGCTATTTTTAAAGCCTTACTTTGATTAACTTTTTGAATAATTAAACTTGTTTTTTCATCTAAACAACGATTTGAACCTGTACCTAAAATACAATCAATGATAATATGAAATTTTTTAAAATTGGGTTCTTTTTTACAAAATTTAAAAGCATAATTTTGTAAAATTTGCTCTTGTTTTTTAAAAAGCGTATTTTCTTTAAAGCCTATTTTATAAGCTTTAGCGTGTTTTAAATTTCTTAAAGCCACCAAGCCATCTGAAGCGTTGTTACCCCCGCCTAATAAAAAAAGTATTTTTACTTTTCTAATCTTGCGTTGAATGCGAATTTTTTTAGCTTCTTTTTTAATTAGCTTGGCTAAATTTAATCCCGCATTTTCCATTAAAATAAGCTCATCTAAGCCTTTATTTATAGCATTTTGTTCTAAAATTTTTATATTATCAATAATAGCTTTCATAATCTTTTTTCACCAAAAAATATATATTTTTTTCTCTTTCTTCTTCAAATTTTTTCATTTTGGGTAAAAATTTCTGGATCAAAGCACGAAAATTCTTAAAACCATAATTTTGCGGATGAAAATCCGAGTATTTGCGGTTCATATTAGTACGGATTTGTGCGTATTCGGCACGCCCTTTTTCATCGATAAGTTGTTCGGTGATATTGATTAAAGCTCTTAAATAATCCTTACTTAAAATATCTTCTTTTTTACTCTCATCTTTATCTAAATAAAAAAATTCACTAAAGGCATTTACATAAGATTTTATAGACTTTTCAAGCCCCATTCCTATAACTTGTTTTTTATTTTCTCTTAATTTTTGAATGAGTGAAGTATAATCACTATCGCTTGAAACAATAACAAAAATATCTATATTTTTTTCATAAAATATGGACATAATTTCAGTGATTAAATACATATCGCTTGAGTTTTTGTTGGCTGCAAAATTAAATTGTTGCATAGCGATTAAAGAATATTCAGCAATTTGCTCTCTCCAACCTTGTATATTTTTTTGAGTCCAATCCCCATAAATGCGTTTAATGATAACCTCTCCGTAATCTGAAGCGATATCAAAAATACTTTTAGCGTATTTTGCAGGGATATTTTCTGCATCTATAAAGATAGCTATACTTTTATTTTCCATTTTAATTCCTTGCTCTAAAGCTTAAAGCTTCTAAAATATGGGTTTTGCTAATATTAAGACTTTGTTCTAAATCCGCTATACTTCTTGAAACTTTTAAAATTTTATTAAGCGATCGCAAAGAAAGATTATAACGTGAAATTGCTAAATCTAGCGTATCTTTGGCATCTTTTTCCAATACACAAAAACGACTTAAATCTTCATCTTTTAATTTCCCATTAAATTCTTTTTGCCCCCGTTTTTTACTAAAAATAAAAGCTTGTAAAATTTTTTCACTCATTTCTTTAGAACTTATACTCGTTTTATCATCCTTGCTGATCTCATCCATAGCTACATAAAGATCAATCCTATCCATAATAGGAGCTGAAATGTGATTTTTGTATTTTTTAATCTCATTTTCACTACAAACACAAGAAAGATTTTTGGAGAATAAATTTCCACAAGGACAAGGATTTTGGGCAGCTATAAAGCTAAATTTTGTTTCATAAGTGATTTTAGAATTTACTCTTGAAATATGAATTTTATGATCCTCTAAAGGTTCTCTTAAACTCTCTATGATTTGCTTGTTAAAATGTGGAAATTCATCAAAAAACAATACTCCACCATTTGCAAGTGCGACTTCTCCAATTCTAGCATTTTTTGTTCCTCCGCCAAAAATACTTGCTCTTGTAGAAGTATGATGAGGATGACGAAAAGCACGAATTTTAGTAAATTCACAATCTTTTGAATCTAAAGACATATAAGCATTTTGCATTAAAATTTCATTTAAACTTTGAGGAGGCATGATATAAACAAGGCGTTTAGCACACATACTTTTACCACTTCCTGGACTTCCTTCAAATAAGATATTATGCATACCTAAAGCAGCTATCATACAAGCTCTTTTGGCTTTTTCCTGCCCTTTGATGTCTTTAAAATCAAGTTTAAAATCCATATTTTGTAAAAAAATTTCATTTTCTATTTGTAAAGGGTTTGCAAATAAAGGATGATTGTGAGAAAAACGAAAATTTTCATAATTTTTTTCTTTAAAAAACTCTATTGCTTCATTTAAATTTTCAAGTCCATAAACCTCTAAATTTGGTATCATGGAAGCTTTTTGTGCTATACTTTTTGGAACAACGATCTTAGCTTTTTTAATTTTAGCAGAGAGAAACAAAAGCAAAGAAAAAAGCTCATTTGTGCTTTTAATACTTCCATCAAGTCCTAATTCTCCTACTACAAAAAAGTCATCTAATTCTTCATTTTGCAAAAGGATTAATAAAGCGATAGCCAAATCAAAATGCGACCCCTTTTTTGGGATGCCTGAAGGACTAAGATTGATAGTGATTTTTTTAGCAGGAAAAGCAAAATCACAACTTAAAAGTGTGGCTTTGATGCGTTCGACACTTTCCTTAATCGCTGTACTTGCAAGCCCTACTATGCTTAAATTTGGCAAACCTCTTGTAAAAGTGGATTCTACCTCTATAATGTCTAAGCCTTCATGAAAGCTTATGCACTTTAGTTTTTTCATTTCTCTTTTTTATGATTTTTCTTCTTTTTCTTAAATTCTTTATCGAATTTTTGACGCTTAGTAAAGGAAATTTTTTCTATAAATAAATGTCCATTTAAATGATCATTTTCGTGTTGAATAGCCACAGCTAAAAAACCTTTTGCTTCAAGTTCTTTAAATTCTCCAAAGCGATCTTGATATTTAAGCAAGATATGATTATAGCGTTTCACTTCTTCAAAAAAATCTGGCACACTCAAACACCCTTCTGTACAAGTGATCATTTCTTCATCTAAAGGAATAATTTCAGGATTGATAATCTCTAGCAAATCTTCTTTTTTTTGTTCATCGTTTTCATCAAAAATATTTACAAGTAAAACACGCAAAGGAATATCCACTTGAATAGCTGCTAAACCTACTCCATTACTTGCTATCATAGTTTCATACATATCATCAAGCAAGGTGTGAAGTTCTGTATCAAATTTATTTACAATTTCAGAGTTTAAAAAAAGTCTAGGATTGGGATAGGTGATAATTTTTCTAACCATTAAAAAACCTTTGTTTTAAATGATCTCCAAAGAAATCATTTAAAACTTTTTTCCAAAACCTTATCAATCAGCCCATATTCTTTAGCTTCTTGTGCTGACATGAAAAAATCTCTTTCTGTATCTTTTGCTATTTTTGCAACTTTTTGCTTAGTATTTTTTGCCAAAATATCATTAAGTATAGTTTTGAGTCTTAAAATTTCTTTGGCTTGAATTTCAATATCTGTGGCTTGACCTCTAGCTCCACCTAAAGGTTGATGAATCATAATACGTGAATTAGGCAAAGCAAAACGTTTTCCTTCTGCGCCACAACTAAGCAAAAATGCTCCCATAGAAGCAGCTTGTCCTATACAAATCGTACAAACATCAGGTTTGATATAGTTCATAGTATCATAAATACTAAAACCACTTGTAATTACACCACCTGGAGAATTGATATAAAGATAAATATCTTTTGTAGGATCTTCAGCTTCTAAAAAAAGAAGTTGTGCTACGATAGAAGCGGCAAGTTCATCATGAATTTCACCACTTAGCATAATAATTCTATCTTTTAAAAGGCGTGAATAAATGTCATAACTTCTTTCACCACGACTAGATTTTTCAATAACATAAGGAATAAACATTATTTATCTTCTTTCTCTTTTTTGCTCACTTTTTCCGATTTTTCTGTTTTTGGTATAAAAATATCATTAAAAAGTTTTTCTTCAATTAAAGCCATTTTCACAGCAGGCAAAGCTCCTTGTTTTTTATAGTTTTCTAAATGCTCTTTTGGATTCATACCATAGCGATATGCTTCAAAATAAATCGCTTGAATCAATTCTTGATCATTTACTTCAATCTTACGCAATTTTGCAAGTTCATCAATGATAAAAGTAAGTTTTACACTTTTTTGTGCTTCTTCTTTAAAAGAATCACGTTTTTCTTGATATTTTTCTTTACTTGCTTTAAGCTCTTCAATTTCTTTTTCGCTAAAAGTATTAAAAGCCGCACGCATCTGCATATCAGTTTCTTGTTCTACTATGCCTTTAGGTAAATCAAAATTATATTTTTCAATCAAAGCATCTGCAAATTTGCCTTTTAATTCATCATTTACAAGTTTGAAAAGTTTTTCATTTTTGATTTGCTCTTTTAATTTTTCATCTAAAACTTCAACACTAGCTTTTTCTTCTCCTGGTAAAAGTTTTTTAAGCATTTCATCATCAAGTTCTGGAATTTTAAGCTCTTGAATTTCATGTAGTTTTACTTTAAATACTGCATCTTTACCCGCTAAATGCGCTGCGCCGTATTCTTTAGGGAAAGTTACTTTGATATCTTTTTCTTCACCTATTTTCATTCCCACCATACCATCTTCAAAACCTGGAATAAATTGCTTAGAACCAATTTCTAAAACATAATTTTCAGCTTTACCACCTTCAAAAGCTTTATCATCTACAAAACCTTCAAAATCAAATTTTGCAAAATCACCTTCTTTTAAAGCTCTTTTTGTTTTTATAGCTTCAGGAGTAGCAAAACGCTTTAAAAGTTCATCTTTTTTCTCATCAATTTCTTTTTTACTTACTTTTGGAGTTTGATATTCAGGGATGAGTTTTTCATAACCCTCAAGTTTGATTTCAGGTTTAAAAGAAAGTATTAATTCAGCAATAATTTCTCCATCTTTACGATCAAATTTTTCAAAATATGGCTCACCTACAAGCTCTTTATTTTCTTTTTTAAGTTCTTGTAAAGCGCTATTTACAGCGGATTTAAAAAGATTTTGTTCTGCATCTTGAGTGAGCTCTCTTTCATATCTTTTAAGTACGGCACTTACAGGAACTTTTCCTAGTCTAAACCCATCCATTTTTACACTTTTAGAAGCTTTTTTTGCTAAATTTTCTACTTCACTTTTGATCATTCCTGAAGGAATTTTTACACTAGCAGTCGCATTAACAGAATCTAGTTGCTTTGCCTTTACTTCCATAGTTTTTTCCTTATAAAATAAAATTTGCCTTCAATGATAGCAAATTTTTCCTTATTACTTGCATAAAATTTTAAAGTAATTTATGATAAAATTGCAATATTACATTATTATTAAAATATAAAAAATATTTTTGGAGAAAAATTTGCAAAAAAAATTTGAAGATTGTGTTAAAACCATACTTGAAATTATAGGAGAAAATCCAAATCGTGAAGGGCTTATTAAAACACCAAATCGTGTTTTTAAAGCTTATGAATTTCTTACTAGTGGTTATACGCAAAATGTCAAAGACATTTTAAATGATGCTTTATTTGAAAGCTCTAATAATGAAATGGTTTTGGTGCGTGATATAGAATTTTATAGTCTTTGCGAACATCATCTTTTACCTTTTTTTGGGCGTGCTCATGTAGCCTATATCCCTAATAAAAAAGTAGTAGGTTTAAGCAAAATTCCACGCCTTGTAGAAGTGTTTGCAAGAAGACTTCAAATTCAAGAACAACTTACTGAACAAATCGCACAAGCTTTAATGGAAAATGTTGATGCAAAAGGTGTGGGTGTAGTCATAGAAGCAAGACATATGTGTGTTGAAATGCGTGGAATACAAAAAGCTAATTCCACCACTACAACTTCAGCTTTACGTGGAATTTTCTTAAAAAATGAAAAAACCAGAGAGGAATTTTTTTCTCTCATAAACTCTGCTAAACAGGTAAGATTTTAATGAATCTTGAAAAACTACGCTCCAAACTTGGTAAAGAAAATTTAAGTGCTATCTTTGGAGAGATTACAAAAATTTCTGCTACGAGTATAGAAATTCGTGGGCTTAAAACAGGGGTTGGAGATATAGTGAAGCTAGTTTCCAATGAAAATGAAAATTTAAACACTCTAGCTATGGTCGTAGAAATCAAGGAACAATTTAGCTATTTAAGCCCTTTTTCTTTTATAGAAGGTTTCAAAATAGGCGATCGTGCTTTCATAAGTGATGCAGGTATGCAAATAGGCGTTAGCGATGAACTTTTAGGCAGAGTAGTAGATCCTTTTATGCGCCCAAAAGATGGTAAAGGAGCTATAGAAGTAACCAAATATATGCCTATAATGCGTGCACCTATTGATGCCATGAAAAGAGGGCTTATAGAAGAAGTTTTTCCCGTGGGTGTTAAAACCATAGACGCGCTTTTAACTTGTGGTGTAGGACAAAAACTTGGTATTTTTGCAGGAAGTGGGGTAGGAAAATCCACTCTTATGGGAATGATAGTTAAAAATTCCAAAGCTCCTATAAAAGTAGTGGCACTCATAGGAGAAAGGGGGCGTGAAATTCCTGAATTTATACAAAAAAATTTAGGCGGAAAGCTCGATGATACAGTGATTATTGTTGCTACAAGTGATGATAGTGCTTTGATGCGTAAATACGGTGCTTTTTGCGCAATGAGTGTGGCAGAATACTTTAAAGAACAGGGCAAAGATGTACTTTTTATCATGGATAGTGTAACGCGTTTTGCTATGGCACAAAGAGAAATTGGACTAGCTCTTGGAGAGCCTCCTACAACCAAAGGTTATCCGCCAAGTGTTTTAAGTCTTTTGCCTCAACTCATGGAAAGAACCGGTAAAGAAGAAGGTAAAGGCACTATAACAGCCTTTTTTACCGTTTTAGTGGATGGTGATGATATGAGCGATCCAATCGCCGATCAAAGTCGTTCTATCTTAGATGGACACATTGTTTTAAGTCGTGAATTAACAGACTTTGGAATTTATCCTCCTGTTAATATACAAAACTCTGCTTCAAGGGTGATGAGTGACATTATAAGTCCTGAACATAAACTTTGGGCAAGAAAATTTAAGCGTTTAAACTCGCTTTTAAAAGAAAATGAAGTATTGCTTCGCATCGGTGCTTATCAGAAAGGAAGTGATAAAGAACTTGATGAAGCTATTTCTAAAAAAGAATTTATGCAAAAATTCTTAGGACAAAATCCTGAAGAAAGCTTCGAATTTAATCAAACTTTAGAGCTTTTAAGTCAAATTGATGCACCAAATACTCCTTTGCTACCAACTCAAAATATAAATGTAGGAAGTGCAAGTGCAACCTTGCCTAATCCTAATTTAAAATAAAATTATTTAATAAAATAATCTCCATCAAAACTGATTAAAGAATATTTTCTTTCATCGCCTATGCTTTGAGTTAGCTCTTCTATGCTTAAAAAACTTAGCGTATCAGCTTCTACATATTCACGCACTTCTTCAGCATTTTTATTTGCGCTGATAAGTTCTTCAAAAGTTGGAGTATCTATACCATAAGTATCAGGAAATTTGATCTCAGGACAAGCTATGGCAAGATGGATTTTACTCGCTCCTGCAGCACGAAGTAAGGAAATTATTTTTTTAGAAGTAGTGCCACGCACCAAGCTATCATCAATGACTACGATTTCTTTGCCTTCTAAAACTTTACGCATAGGATTAAGCTTTAATTTTACTTTTAAATTTCTAAGCTCTTGAGTTGGCTCTATAAAAGTTCTTCCTACATAATGATTTCTTACTATTGCCATTTCAAGAGGGATTTGTAAATATTGAGCAAAACCTATAGCTGCACTTACTCCACTATCTGGCACAGGCACGACAAAGTCTGCTTTATAAGCAAATTTTTTAGCTAAAGCTTCGCCCATTTTTTTACGCACTTCATACACGCTTTTACCTTCTACTATGCTATCAGGTCTAGCAAAATAAATGTATTCAAAAGCGCAAATTCTAGGAGTTTGAGAAAAAAGTTCTATGCTTTCAAATTTATCATTTCCCTGAGTAAAAATAAGCATTTCCCCTGGTTTAACATCACGAATAAATTCAGCCTCTATAAGATCAAAAGCACAAGTTTCACTAGCAACTATATAGCCTCCATCTTTTAAACGCCCTAAAGACAAAGGACGCACCCCATGAGGATCTCTTACAATATAAAGTTTATCTTTGCTTGCTAAAACAAAACAATAAGCTCCTATACATTCTTTTAAACTCTCAATAAATCTATCTTTTAGACTTTCTTGCTTACTTCTTGCGATAAGATGAACAACATTTTCTGTGTCCATATTGGTTTGAAAAATAGCCCCATCTTGAATAAGTCTTGATCTTACTTCTTCTTTATTGACTAAATTTCCATTATGCGCTAAAGCAATATCACCTAAAACCGAAGTGGCTGCTATGGGTTGGGCATCGTTTAAACTTGAATTTCCTGCTGTAGAATAGCGATTATGCCCTATAGCGATTTCACCTTCTAAAGTTTTTAAATTATCGGGATTAAAAATTTGACTCACTTCACCTTTAGCTTTAATAGTCTTAATATTTTTACCATTACTCACACTAATACCACTTGCCTCTTGCCCACGGTGTTGCATAGCAAAAAGCGCATAATACGCATAAGTACTAGCATTTTTTGAATTAATAACTCCTACAACTGCACACATTTTAAATTCCTAAAAAATCATTGATTGAATACATTTTTGCTTCTTGCTTACTAAGCCAAATAGCGATTTTAATCGCACCTTTAGCAAAAGTCGCCCTTGAAGTAGCGGTATGATTAAGTTCTAAAAATTCTCCATCTTCATAAAAACCTACTGTATGACGTCCTACTATATCGCCACCCCTTAAACTCATCACGGCAATCTCATCTTTGCTTCTTTCACCTATAATGCCATCTCTTCCACTTACTCTTACTTTTTCAAGTTCTAAATTTCTAGCTTTTGCTACACTTTGAGCTAAAGTCATAGCTGTACCACTTGGTGCATCTTTTTTATGGCGATGATGCATTTCTAAAATTTCTATATCAAAATTTCTTAGCATTTGACTGGCTTTACTAGCAAGATAGTTTAAAACCGCAACACCTAAAGACATATTGGTCGCATAAAAAATCGGCATCACTTCACTAGCACTTTGCATCAAATGTAAAATTTTCTCATCAAGCCCTGTTGTACCTATTACCAAAGGTTTAGGTATAGTTCTTGCATAATTTAAAAGCTCATGAGTTCCACTTGGGGAAGAAAAATCAATAATCACATCGCTTTTTTCAAAAAGCTCTCCTAAATTTCCACCCTTATCATAAAGTATCGAAATTTGTGCTTGTGTTTCGCTTTTTAAACATTCTTCAATCTGTTTTCCCATTCGTCCTTTAGCGCCATAAATTCCTATTTTAATCATCTTTTTCCTTGAAAATAAAATATTGATTTTAGCATTTATTTTGTAAATTTTAAATAATAAAATTAAGCTTTATGGTTTTTTAATTTATATAAATTATCTAACAATTTTGCTTCTTCTCCTAAGCCCTTGCTATGATAAAATTTTAAATTTTTACTAAGATATTTTTGCTCTACCCAGCCACCAAAATCATGTGGATAAAGATAGTTTTGTTTTTCTTGATGATTGTTGTTAAGATAATTAGGTATTTCTAAAGCTTCATTATTTTTTACATAGTTTAAAGCTTCATTGATAGCTTTGTAGCTTGCATTAGATTTGATTGTGCTTGCTAAATAAACTACGCATTGGGCTAGGATAATTCTTGCTTCAGGATAACCTATATTTTTAACAGCCTCTAGAGTCGAAACCGCTAAATTTAAAGCATTTGGATCGGCATTTCCGATATCTTCACTTGAAAAAATCACCAAACGCCTAGCGATAAAATCCGCACTTTCTCCTGCATCAATAAGTCTTGCAAGATAATAAATAGCTGCATCAACGTCACTTCCGCGTAAACTTTTTATCATTGCACTTGCTAAAATATAATGTGTATCTTTTGAGCTAACACCTTCACTATTTATGGTGTTGCGAAGTTTTTTAAGATTTTCAAGACTGATATGTTTTTCATTTAAAACCAAGACAAATTCAAGCAAATTTAGCATAGCTCTTGCATCAGCACTTTTCAGTAGAAAATCTTTAGCTTCTTTATCAATACTAAATTTCATTTTTTCTTGTACACGCAAGAGTAAAGTTTCAAGTTCCTTTACCCCTAAAGATTTAAATTCAAAAAGCATGGAACGACTTCTTATACCAGAACTTAGAACAAAATAGGGATTTTCAGTGCTTGCGCCGATTAAAATTAAACGGTAATTTTCCATAGGAATTAAAAGCATTTCTTGTTGGGTTTTGCTAAGGCGGTGAATTTCATCAATAAAAATTAAAGGCTTATAAAGACTATTTTTATAATTATCTAAAATTTTTCTTAGTTCTTCGAGTTTAAAATTTCCTCCATCAAATTCATAAAAATCTAAGCCAAATTCTTTGGCTACAACTCTAGCAAAAGTTGTTTTTCCAGAACCTGCCGTTCCAAAAAAAATACTATGAGGAAGTTTTTGTAAAGCAGTAAATTTTTTGAAAATTTCTATAAGCTCATATTGTCCTAAAATATCATCAAAATTTTCAGGGCGAAAGGTCAAAGCTAGGCTCATTAATTTAAATCCATATTTGAAAATTCACTACCATTAATTTTTAGTTGAGGATTGGCTAAGCTATCATAAGATAAATTTAGAAAAAAGTTATTATTTTCTTTTAAAAAATATTGATTTAAACCTCCATAATCTTTTGTCCAAGGAAAAATTTCATCAGGCTCATCTGAACTGATAACTTGTAATTTTGCTTGATAAGAGTTGTTAATATTTAAATTGCCTTGTAGACTGATATTTTGTTTATTTTTTTCAAGAATTAAATTTTGTATTTCTAGATCAAGATTTTTTTGAATAAAATGAGAGATATTGAAATTTGAGTTAAGAAATTTATTTATGGTTATATTAAATTTTGTTTTGTCAAAATTTAAATTCTGACCCAATAAAGATTTAAGATCAATATCAATTTCATTGGATTTTCCTTGTATGTTTAAGTTTATTGTTGAATTTTCTTCATTAAAATTTACTAGATTTTTGCTATAAAAAGAATTGATTTTATTGTTATCTAACACAAGATAATCAAAGTTGATTTGTTGTTGGCTTTTGCTAAATAAATTTAATTCATAAAATTGTACAGGATTGTTAAAAAATTGTTCGTAATTTAAATTTTGCAACACAAATTTAGTATAAAATTGAGAAAAATTAATCATATCAAAATGTATTTTAATGTTTTTAATTTCTAAATTTTTATTCATTAAAGCTTCAATATATCCGCCGTTTATGATGGTATCTCCACCTTCATTGCTTAAATTTATATCTTTAATATTTAGAAATATTTTAGAGTTGTTATCGTGTAATTTGAGAGTAAAAGTTCCTAATTTATTGTTTTTTAACACTTTATCTAAAAAATCAAAAGGATTTGTAAAATTTCCTTTTATAATTTTATTTAACAAAAAATAATTATTAAATTTAAGGTCGATTTTGGTTGAAAGCTGTGTATGAGAGTGATTTAAAGTAAAACTTCCCTTAGAAGTTAAAAAACCTTTTTTGAAGTAAATATCTGTAATTGTATAATCAGGATTGCTGTTTTTAATAAATTTATTAAATAAAAGTTCGTTAGTGTATCCTATATAAAATATATGAATAATAAAACCTAATATAAAACAAAAAACAATAAAAATCCATTTTTTCATTATTTGCCTTAGATGAAAATATAAGTGTTATTTTATAAATTGCTTGTTAAAAAAGAGTTTAAATTTTTATTTAAGAGTAATGAAGTAGTTTGCCGAAGAATGATTTTTATAAATCCCTTGTTAAGGGATTTATATTAATAAGCTTTTTTATAACATTGAATTTCAATTTTTCTAGCTACTGGAATAGCCTGAGTATTTGGTGTAGCAGGTATTCCATAAGAAATTTTACTTTCTAAAAAATTTCCAACCTGTAAATCTTTAAAAGTTCCATCTTTATCTGTTCCAAAAATACCACAATCATCCATTTCTATTTCGGTATTTGGTAGAACTTTTATAGCCATTTGTCCGCCATAAATAGAGTCAATAAGCAAGGTTTTATTGTTATCATAAATTTGCGCAATAGTACCTTCAAGTTTTAGACTATCTGCAAAAAGCATTGAGCTAGCTAAAAGTGCTGATGTGAATAAAATACTTTTTTTCATAATTATTTCTCCTTAATGTAAAGTGATGACATTATAAAATTTTTAAGTGAAGTGAATGTGAAATTAAAAATTTTTGACTTTCATAAAATTAATACGCTTTAATTATTTTCAAAAAAAGCTTGTGGAAAAAGATATAAACCTTCATTAAAAGGAGCTTTGATTAGAGTATATTGAAGATGAAATGGGGTAATGGAGTTAATAGATTGTTCTAAAAAAAGTAGTGCAGTAAAAAGCATCTTTATCTGTACTTATGATAAATTTTCTGCCTAAATGTTCCAAAGCTTTAGCAACTATTTTTTGTTTGGTTTTTTCATCAAATTTTAATCTTTTAATAGCAATTTTATGACTCAGTTTTAAAAAATCATCCATAGAGCTTAAGATAACTTGGTCTTTAGCATTTTTGTCATCATCTGTTGTAGCATGTATGAGTATAGTTGGAGAAGTTTTAACTACCATAGCGATATGAGAATAAGGGCTTTGACTTAAATTTTCTATTAAAAAACTTTCACTTCCTATTCCTGCACGAAAGACAAGATCACCTATTTCAAGAAAAGGTAGATAGGGTTTTTTGATGATTTGATTTGAAGGATTGGAATTTATAAAGAAACCCAAAATTCCAATCAATAAAAATAAAATTAAGAAAAAATATAAAATTTTATTTAAGTAAAACAAGCTATTTTCTATCTTTTTTAGCAAGAAAAACATTGCTGCTTTGATTATTATCATTGTTAAATAACACTAAAACTCTGATTTTAGCAGAATCTTTATTGATTGTTTTTTCTTCAATTTGAATATTTTTAACACCACCCATTCTTTTTGCTTTGGCTGCATTTTCAGCAACAACTTGAGTGATTTTATCACTAACAAATGTTTTTTCTTCATCGCTTTTAGCTTCGCTAAGATCAATGTAACTCATAACAGATTTAGTATTACCACTGTAAAGATCTTTTGTAAAATTTTTAGCTAAATCTTCAGGATTTGAAGAACCGCAAGCCACTAAAAAAAGGCAACTAAAGCCAAGAAAGAAAGTTTAAAAAATTTCATTTTTTTCTTTTGATAGTATAAATTAAAATATTCATAATTATAGCAAAATAATTCAAAATTATTTTTTTATTCTTGTTTATAATGGTTACATTAGAAAATATATTTTTTTTAAAAAGCTATAAATTTAAACACATATAAGTTGGAGTTAAAATATCCTATTTTATTATCGAATAAAAATGATACAAAAGGATAGGATATGGAAATTTTTTTAGCTTTATTGGGTTTTTTCTCGTTAGGATTGATAGTTTGGCTTTTGCTAAAAGATTATACTACTCCAGCACTAGCTTTTATAAGTGTAAGTATTAGTGTAGCTTGTATTTTACTTATTCTTGAACGGCTTGGTTTTGGCGTGGGTGTAGCTTTAGGGGTTAAAGGAGGTGTTTTTGATATTAAAACATTGGTTGTTTTTATTAAAGATGGAGTCAAAAGCGTAACGGATACGGCAGCTTTGTTTGTTTTTTCTATACTCTTTTTTAGTGTTTTAAATGCAAGTGGTTTTTTTACTAAAATTTTAAATGCATTTTTATCAAAAATGAAAGCTAATATATATCAAGTTTGCATTCTTACTGTTTTTATTGCTGCTGCTGTACATTTAGATGGTTCGGGTGCTTCTACTTTTCTTATTGTAATACCTGCATTATTACCTATTTATGAGCGTTTAAGTATAAGAAAGACTTCAATGTTATTGATTATTACTTCAGCTATGGGGGTTATGAATGTTATTCCTTGGGGTGGTCCTACTTTAAGAGCGGCTACTAATATAGGAATGGATGCAAATTTGCTTTGGCACCATATTATACCTATTCAGATTGTAGGTTTAGTATTATCCCTTCTTTTGGCAATTTGGATTGCTAAGATAGAAATAAAAAGAGGCGCAGGCGCAGGTAACTTGTCGGGAATAAAATTAAATATAGAAAAAAGCGAGCACCATAATGAAAAATGGTTTTGGTTAAATTTACTTGTAACTATTGGGGTTATTGGGCTTTTAATTAGTGGTATTATTCCTAGTTATATTTGCTTTATGATAGGGCTTGTAATAATTTTACCGCTTAATTATCCTAATTTAAAAATAGCTAAAAAAGTTTTAGATCGTGCAAGTGCTGGTGCAATGCTTATGTATATTACTTTAATTGGTGCTGGGATATTAATAGGCGTATTTGATAAAAGTGGTATTATGGAGAAAATGGGTGTTTTGATTTTAAATTTCGTTCCAGATTATTTAGGTACTTATATTCCTTTAATGGTAGGGATATTGGCTGTTCCAATGGCAATTATTTTTTGTACGGATTCTTATTTTTATGGAGTGATGCCTATAGTTTTGAGTGTAACTAAGGCTTTTGGTGCTGAACCTTTGACTATAGCTATTATCATGGTGATAGCAAGAAATTGTGCGACATTTATTTCTCCTGTTGTGCCTGCAACTTTGCTAGGTTGTGGTTTAGCAGAGGTTAATATTAGAGATCATATCAAAAGAAGCTTTTTTTATATATGGGGTATAAGTATTATTTGCTTGATTTTTGCTGAGGTAGCTGGGATAATATAATTAAAATAAAAGAACTTTTGATTTTTCAATGATTAGCTCATTGTTTTATGATATTTTTGAGTCAAAAATTTATAAAAATATAAGCGTTTTTTTGTATTATTTTATTTTGCTTTAGAGAAAAATTATAAATTTAAACTTATAAGAATATTTTTTAAGTTGAAAGTAAAATTTTAAAACGGAGAAATGATGCACAAAAAACAAAATTTACCAGAACTTACCTTAAGGGGTTTGGTTTTGGGAAGTATTTTAACTATTATTTTTACAGCTTCAAATGTATATTTAGGGTTAAAAGTGGGACTTACTTTTTCATCATCAATTCCAGCTGTGGTCATCTCCATGGCGGTTTTGAGTCTTTTTAAGACTTCAAATATTTTAGAAAATAATATGGTTCAAACTCAAGCTTCAGCAGCAGGAACTTTATCATCAGTTATTTTTGTTATCCCAGGGCTTTTTATGTGTGGGTATTGGAGTGAATTTCCACTTTGGCAAACTTTTATGATATGTCTTTGTGGTGGCGGACTTGGAGTGCTTTTTACTATACCATTAAGAAGGACTATGGTGGTTGAAAGCAAGCTTGCTTATCCTGAAGGTAGAGCTGCAGCTGAAATTTTAAAAGTAGCCAATAAAGATCAGAGTAGTAAAAAAGGAAAACAAGGCATTAAAGAAATAGCATTAGGCTCTTTTATAGCTGCTATTTTTAGTTTGTTAAGCAATGGTTTTAAACTCGCTGCAAGTGAGAGTAATTTTGCTTTTATTTGGAATAAAATGGCTTTTGGTTTTTCTATGGGATATTCTTTGGCACTTTTAGGGGCAGGTTATTTAGTTGGTTTAGCAGGTGCTATAGCTCTTTTTGTAGGTATGTTTTTAGCTTGGGGTATTTTTACTCCCTATCTTTCAAATTTTGAATTCGATAGTGCAAAAAATGCCGTAGATTTAGCTTCTAGTGTATGGAGTTCTAAAGTAAGGCTTATAGGAACAGGAGCTATTGCTATAGCAGCGCTTTGGACTTTAATAGAACTTTTAAAACCCGTTATTGAAGGTATTAAAGAAATTGTTAAAAATGTTAAAATTACTAATCAAGAAAAAAATGAAAGAACAAATATAGACCTTTCTTTAAAAAGTATTTTTATACTTTTTGTTTTAATGGTTGTGGGTTTATTTATTACTTTTTATAGTTTTGTTGAAGATGCTAACTTAAGTATTTATTATCAAATGCTATTTTCATTTGTTGGAACTTTAGTTTCTGTTTTAATAGGTTTTTTTGTTGCAGCAGCTTGCGGATATATGGCAGGACTTGTAGGATCTTCTTCTAGTCCTATTTCTGGAATCGGACTTATTGGTGTTATTATTTCTTCTATTGTTTTTTTGGTTTTAGGTGTGGAACTTTTTCAAGATCCTATGCTTTCTAAATTTGCAGTAGCATTAGCTATTTTTACTACTAGTGTTATTTTAGCTACAGCTGCTATTTCGAATGATAATTTACAAGATTTAAAGACAGGACATTTAGTCGGAGCTACTCCTTGGAAACAACAAGTTGCTTTACTTGTAGGCTGTGTTTTTGGTGCTTTGGCTATAGTTCCTGTTTTAAATTTGCTTTATCAAGCCTATGGTTTTGTCGGAGCAATGCCAAGAGAAGGTATGGATGCTTCATCAGCTTTAGCAGCACCGCAAGCAAATTTAATGAGCACTATCGCCCAAGGAATTTTTCATCACAATATAGAGTGGGGTTATATGGCTTTTGGTGTATTTGTAGGAATTTTAATGATTATTATAGATAAAATTTTAAAAGGAACACAGAAAATGTCTTTGCCGCCTTTAGCCGTTGGAATAGGTATTTACCTTCCCCCTGCTGTAAATATACCTTTAGTTATAGGTGGAATTTTAAAATATATTGTAATGCAACACTTGACTAAAAAATATGCAAAAAATTCTCATAAAGAAGAAAAACTTGCAAGTTGTGAGCAAAGAGGCACGCTTTTTGCTTCAGGACTTATAGTGGGTGAAAGTATTTTTGGGGTAATTATCGCAGGAATTACTGTATTTTCAGTAAGTATGGGTGGTAGTGAAAATCCTTTAGCTTTAAATTTAGCAAATTTTCATGATAGCGAGCTTTTCGCACTTATCTTTTTTGTGGGAGTTGTATTATATTTCATTAAGCGTATTGTTAAAAAAGATGCTTAATTTTTGGGGTTAAAACCCCATTTAATCCATTCTGATATAATTTTTCTTTTGCAATTATCATTCAAGGATTAAAATGGAAAGTTTATATGCTTTAATACTTGGAATTATAGAAGGTCTGACTGAGTTTTTACCTATTTCTTCAACAGGACATATGATTTTAGGTACGACTATTTTAGGTATCGATATAGATGAGTTTTGGAAAAGCTTTTTGATTATCATCCAGCTTGGTTCTATTTTGGCGGTCATTTTTGTATTTTGGCGTAAATTGTTTCAAGGGCTTGATATTTGGTTAAAACTTGCAGTTGGATTTTTTCCTACCGGAGTTATAGGGCTTTTTGTGGCAAAATACTTAAATGCTTTATTTAATGGTTGGGTTGTGGTTGGAATGCTCATTTTTGGCGGTGTTGTGTTTATTCTTATAGAACTTGCACATAAAAATAAACAATATCGTATCAATTCTTTAGAAGAAATAAGTTTTAAACAAGCTTTTTGCATAGGTATTTTTCAATCTTTAGCCATGATTCCTGGTACTTCAAGAAGTGGAGCAAGTATTATTGGTGGACTTTTGCTAGGATTTAATAGAAAAGTTGCGGCTGAGTTTAGTTTTTTGCTTGCCATTCCAACGATGATTATCGCTACAGCTTATAGCATTTATAAAGAGCCTGAGCTTCTTAGCAATGCAAATTCTTTAATTCCTTTAGGCATAGGTTTTATCACTGCTTTTATTGTTGCAGTTTTAGTTATAAAATTTTTCTTAAAATTTATTTCTAAATTCGACTTTATCCCTTTTGGAATTTATCGTATTATTTTAGGATTTGTTTTCTTTTATTTGTATTATAGTGGGATTTTAAATGCTGGAAGTGAATTTAAGCTATAAATAAATATTAAATTTATTCTAAGATTTTTTTAAAAATAAGCTGAATTTCAAAAATAATTAAGTCTTAGAAAGTTAAAATTAGAACTTTATAAACACTCACAGGGTAAGTGAGCGACAAAGGGTTAAAAATATGGAAAAAGAAGTTATTGCGTATTTGGACAATGAGACAATAATTGACTCTCAAAGTGTGAAAAATACAAATTTAAAAGAAATTTATTTTGATAATTCTAAAGAAAGTTTAGAAGTAATCCGTCATTCTTGTGCGCATTTAATGGCACAGGCGATTAAGAGTTTGTATCCTGAGGCTAAATTTTTCGTTGGTCCTGTTATAGAAGATGGATTTTATTATGATTTTCGTGTGGAAAGTAAGATTGGCGAAGAAGATTTAGTAAAAATTGAAAAAAAGATGAAAGAACTTGCTGAAGCAAAGATTGAAATTTTAAAATATGAAATCACAAAAAGCGAAGCTTTGGCTAAATTTCAAAATGATGATTTAAAACAAGAAGTTTTATTGCGTATTCCTGATGGAGCTGTAAGTATTTATAAACAAGGTGAATTTGAAGATTTGTGTCGTGGTCCTCATGTGCCAAATACGAAATTTTTACGCTTTTTTAAACTCACTCGTGTTGCAGGAGCGTATTTGGGTGGCGATGAAAAAAGAGAAATGCTTACTCGAATTTATGGTACCGCTTTTGCAGATAAGGAAAGTTTAAAAGAGTATTTAACCATTATTGAAGAAGCTAAAAAACGCGATCATAGAAAGCTTGGAACAGAGCTTAAGCTTTTTACTTTTGATGATGAGATCGGAGGAGGTCTTCCTATTTGGTTGAGTAACGGTGCAAGACTTAGATCTAAACTTGAACATATGCTTTATAAGATCCATCGTTTACGTGGTTATGAGCCTGTGCGTGGGCCTGAACTTTTAAAAGCAGATGCATGGAAAATCAGTGGGCATTATGCAAACTATAAAGAAAATATGTATTTTACACAAATTGATGAACAAGAATATGGCATTAAGCCTATGAACTGTGTGGGACATATTAAAATTTATCAAAGTGATGTAAGAAGTTATCGTGATTTGCCTTTGAAATTTTTTGAATACGGCGTGGTACATCGTCATGAAAAAAGTGGCGTTTTGCATGGACTTTTTAGAGTGAGAGAATTCACTCAAGATGATGCACATATTTTTTGTATGCCAAGTCAGATTAAAGAGCAGGTTTTAGAAATTTTAGCTTTTGTGGATAATTTGATGAAATTATTTGATTTTAGCTATGAAATGGAAATTTCAACTAAACCTGAAAAAGCCATAGGTGATGATGAAATTTGGGAAATAGCGACTAAGGCTTTAAAAGAAGCTTTAGATGAACAAGGTTTAAAATACGGCATCGATGAAGGTGGCGGGGCTTTTTATGGGCCAAAGATTGATATTAAAATCACCGATGCTTTAAAAAGAAAGTGGCAATGTGGAACCATACAAGTAGATTTTAACCTGCCAAGTCGTTTTAAACTTGAATACACTGATAGTGATAATGAAAAAAAACAACCTGTAATGTTGCATCGTGCGATTTTAGGTTCTTTTGAAAGATTTATAGGAATTTTAACCGAGCATTGTGCGGGTGAGTTTCCGTTTTTTATCGCACCAACTGCGGTGGGTATAGTGCCAATAGGCGAAGCACATATTGCTTACGCAAAAGAAATTCAAAAAGAATTATTAGAGCTTAATATCGATAGCGAGGTGTATGAAAAAAATGAGAGCTTAAGTAAAAAAATTCGTATCGCTGAAAAGCAAAAATTACCTATGATTTTAGTTTTAGGCGATGATGAGGTGGCAAAGCGTAGCGTTGCTTTAAGAGATAGAAGAGCTAAAGAACAAAAAAATCTTAGCTTGGACGAATTTATTAAATTAGTTAAGGAGAAAATGAGTGAGGTACACTTTTGAGTAAAGAAAAAGAAGTATTGCTCAATGAAGAAATAAGAGCGGATGAAATCAGATGTGTTGGCGATGATGGCAAAGTTTATGGTATTATCAGTAGTGATGAAGCTTTAGAAATTGCAAATCGTTTAGGACTTGATCTTGTAATGATAGCTGCAGATGCTAAGCCACCTGTTTGCAAGATCATGGACTATGGTAAATTCCGTTATCAACAAGAGAAAAAACAAAAAGAAGCAAAGAAAAAACAAAAAGTGATTGATATAAAAGAAATCAAACTTTCTGTAAAAATTGCTCAAAATGATATTAATTACAAGGTAAAACATGCTTTAGAATTTTTAGAACAAGGTAAGCATGTGAGATTTCGTGTGTTCTTAAAAGGACGTGAAATGGCAACTCCTGAAGCAGGTGTAGCTTTGCTTGAAAAAATTTGGACTATGATAGAAAATGAAGCTAATCGTGACAAAGAGCCAAATTTTGAAGGTCGTTATGTAAATATGCTTGTAACTCCAAAAAAAGCTTAATCCACTTTTGTGGATAAGGCTTTTAAAGGTTTTAAATTTTGAAAGAAAATCCTTCTTTTTTAAAAGAGCAAATTATAACTTATCTTGGAAATAAAAGAGCACTTTTAAGTTTTTTAAATAAGGGCTTTAAGGTAGCTAAAAAAGAACTTGGTAAAGATAAATTTAGTTTTTGTGATATATTTAGTGGCTCAGGTGTTGTAAGTCGTTTTGCAAAAGCACACTCAAATTATATTTTAGCCAATGATTTAGAAGATTATTCAAAACTCATCAATGAGTGTTATCTTGCTAATAAAGACAAAGATTTACTTCAAAATATAAAAAAGTATTATAAAAATTTAATCCAAAATTTAGATTTTCAAAAAGGTTTTATCAGTGAGCTTTATGCTCCAAAAGATGATGATGATATTAAAAAAAATGAAAGGGTTTTTTATACTTTTAAAAATGCTTTATATCTTGATACTATAAGGCAAAAAATCGAAAATGAAATTCCAAAAGAATTGAGGCATTTCTTTATAGCTCCTTTGATTTATGAAGCCAGTGTTCATTCAAATACTAGCGGAGTTTTTAAAGGTTTTTATAAGGGTAAGGATGGCATCGGAAAATTTGGTGGCGAAGGACAAAATGCACTTAAACGCATTAAAGGAGAAATAGAGCTTAAAATGCCTATTTTTTCAAATTTTTCTTGTGAATTTGAAGTGATGCAAAAGGATGCAAACATGCTTGCAAAAGAACTTGATTTTTTTGATGTAGTGTATCTTGACCCCCCTTATAATCAGCACCCTTATAGTTCTAATTATTTTATGCTAAATTTAATTGCAAATTATAAAAAACCTGAAGAAATTTCTAAAATCAGTGGCATTCCAAAGGATTGGAACCGCAGTACTTTTAATAAGTCAAAATTTGCCCAAGATGCTTTATTTGAACTTATTAATGATTTAAAAGCAAGAGTGATTTTACTTTCTTATAATTGTGAAGGTTTTGTAAAAAAAGAAATTTTTTTAAAGCGCTTAAGCACTCTTGGAAAATGCCGGATTTTAGAGCAAAAATATAATACTTTTAGAGCTTCTCGCAATCTTAAAAATCGCAACATCCATCTTCATGAGCAACTTTATATTTTAGTTAAAAATTAGTTTTTCGTGCTAAAATTGCACTTAAAAATGAGGAGGGATTTATGAAACTAAAATTATCTTTTTGTACATTAATGGCATTTGGTTTTTCTAACTATCTTTTTGCTTCAGCTATTGATCCAAAGTTATTTTCAAGAATATCTTGATTTTGCCAGTAATAAAGGCAAATTTCAAGTAGGTCAAATTGGCTTTTAAATTTTAGCAAAAATCCTAGTCAAAATATCTCTTTTAATGTGTCTATGATTGATTTTTCTACTTCAAATCGTGGAGGAAAATTCCAAGGAGAATTTACCAATATAGGACAATCTTATATAGTCAGCGCTTCTCATATGAGTACAAGTTTAAATACTGGGAAGTAAATAAAGGCTATGTGAAACAAGGTAGTGTTTTACACTTTGGAGGGGTAGCAAATAGAATCGTAAGCTCAAGTGATAATTTTACTTACAAAAAAGAAAATGTGGATTTTGCTGTTTTAAAAATGAGTAAGATTAGTCTCAATAAAAGTGCAAATTTGAGTAAAGATTTAAATCTTATTGAAAAAAATTCTGGCGATGGTGGAGATTTTATGAATACAAGGATCCATTTTGGGATAGTTGTCAAAGTGGAAAATGTGATTATTCAAAAGGTAAAGGCAAGCTTTTTGATAGTTCGCGTTATGAGTACTTTGCAAGAGAGGGAAGTGGTATTGTAGCTTTAGGTTTTGAAGATACAAATAAAGTACCCATTAAGATTTTTGATTCTAATGAAATCAATTTAGGAGGTTTTGTCAGTTTAACTCCTAAAAATACTGAAGATAAGCGTTTTAAGTTGCAATTTCTTAATTATACCAATGATAAAAGAAATTCTTTTACAAGTTCTTCAATATCCTGGGATTCTGGAAGTGGAGTTTATGTTTATGATAAGATGGATAAAAATGGTATTTAGTGGGTGTGGTAAGTACGAGTAATTGTAATGTCCATTTTACTATGGATATACTTGTTTACAGGTTGATTATGCTTTGATCAATCAAGTAAAGATCAATGAATTTTAAAATGCTCATAAAGTAGCCATAGGATCTGGAACTTATACACTTAGTAGCGATGGTTTGGTGAAAGATGGTAAAAAAATAGAAAATGTAAGTTTGATTTCTAAGACTAATGTGGGTTATGTAAGCTATAAAAATTCTTTTGATGATAAAAATAATTGTGATAAGAGAATTGAAGAAATGCAAAATAGCAAGGATTTGTATTTTTCTCAAAATGGAAGTATAAATTTAAATAGCGATGTGGATTTAGGCGCTAGTGTTTTAAATTTGATAAAAATTTAAATTGGCAAATAACAGGCGATAAATGGCTTATACATGGCGGAATTTATGCTGATAAGGTTCAAGGTAGAATATAATGTTAAAACCAAAAAAGATGATTTTCTTTATAAAATGGGTGAAGGAGAGCTTGTTGTCAAAAGTCAAAGTGTGGATACAGGACTTAGAATGGGTGAGGACCAAGGTAAGTCTTGAGGGTGAAGGTTTAAGTTTTGGCGAAATTTATATGAATGGCAGAACTTTGGATTTATCAGGCTTAACATTAAATTTTGATCAAATTAAAACTGACTCTAATAATGTTTTTATCACAAGTTCTTAATCAGGAATACATTTAAATTTAGAAAACAAGCAAGATTATCTTTATCATGGCAATATCTTTTCAGATGAAGCTGTAACAATGAGTGCCAATACAGACAAAGCTTTGATTTTTGATGGTAATATTTACAATAAAGAAGGTGTTTTTAGGACAGAAAATGCCAAGTTAAATTTTCAAGGACATGCTAGAATACACGCTTATGTAAGCAAAGAACAAGCTAAAAAACTTCAAGAACATGGTTTAAGTGCTTTAACTAAGCCTGTAAGTTTTACACAAGAAGATTGGGTTTTTGTTTTAAAAGAGCTTAATTTAGAAAAAAAGCGAGTTTTATTTAGGGCGTTAATGTAAGCTTAAAAGTAGAAAACCTTAATGCTAAAAATTCCAAAATAGAGCTTGGAAGTAAAAATTTGCGGATCGATGAAAAAGATGGGGAAAATATTATTAATAAGACTGATGATTATTCTTATGGAGATGTTGTATAAACAGGAGTTGGCAAAGAAATGGCTTTTGAGCAAAAGCTTTAAAATACCCAAAATGCTAAGATAGAAAAGGTTTATTTTAGTGTAAATTTAAATCTTGATCATTCTGATGTTACTTTGCAAAACACATTTTTTAGTGGTAATATCAAAGGTATCAATGATACGCAAAAAAATCTTGCGATTAAAGATTCTTTGTTTGAGTCTCATATACAAATGAGCAATCTTCAAGTAGAAAAAAGTGCTATTTATAGGAAAGTTGATGCAAAAAAAATTAAGTGCAAATAATACAATATTTAAAATCAATGTGGATTTTGAAAATTCTAAAGCAGATTATATTAATTCTAAGGAAAGCACACAAGGAGTAAATAATACTTTAGTATTAATTTTTTCTTAATAATCCTAGTAAAAAGCGGGTTAAATATCTTGCTAGCTCATTTAAAAGATGAAAATAAACATTTAACAAAGGAATTTTTTACTATACCAAATGTGAGCAAGGTTTTAGTACGTATACCCCAAATGTTGTTTTTTCTCATAATGAGGAAAATTTTGCCCAGAGTGGAATTTAGAAAAAATTGATTCTAAGATTAAAGATGAATATTTTTTTACTAATGATAATACTCAAGCTATTGTAAAAACTAAATCTATACTTGCTCAAGCTATTTTAGGCTCCATGATAGGAGTGGAATAATATGCATAAAAGAATGGGGGAATTACGCAATAATCCTTATGAAAGTGGTGTATGGTTAAGAACTTTTGGATGGGGTACGAGTGATGAGTATAATAGTGGAAAATACTTTGAAATTCAAAGCGGACATGATAAATTAAACGAGTATTCGAATTTCGAGCTTTACAGTGGAGTAGGGTTTTTATAGTGATTTTGTTTTAGATATATTTATTATCAAAATGAAATAAATGCAAATTTTATTCCAGGAAATCAAGGTAGATTAGATGATAATGATGGTTCGCATAATATTATCTTAAGTGCTGAGTTAGGTTATAGAAAAGCTTATGATAAATTTTATCTTGAGCCGATTTGGAATTTATCAGTGGTTATGTAGGAGCTATGGATCTAAAAGGAGATATTGCTAGTTTAAAACGATTTTCTTATATTCCTTTAGTCGTAAAAACAGCATTTTTTATAGGAAGTCAAAATTAAAATTTAAATTTTAGAACAGGACTTGGTTTGTATGTGGATCCGATTAAAGCAGGAGATCAAATCTTGGAGGATCAAGCAAGTCAGAGAAGATATGAAGGAAAAAAGATCAAAGAATGTTTATAAATTTAGGAAATGATTATAAGCTTAACGATAAAACACGCTTTAGTTTTGAATTTGAAAAGACATTTTTTGGCGATTTAAATGTAGATTGGAGTGCAAATGCTAATTTAAGATATAGTTTTTAAATAAAAAATAATTTAAAAATTGTATTTTTATTTTAAGCTTTTTTGTTTATAATACTTGCTTTTACATTTAAAGGATAAAGATGAAAATAAAAGTTGGGATTTTAGGAGCGAGTGGTTATGCAGGCAATGAGCTTGTACGCATTTTGCTTAATCATCCCAAAGTTGAAATTTCTTATTTAGGTTCGAGTTCTAGCGTGGGGCAAAATTATCAAGATCTTTATCCTAATACCCCTTTAAATTTATGTTTTGAAAACAAAAATTTAGATGAACTTGAGCTTGATCTTTTGTTTTTGGCTACTCCGCATGAATTTAGTGCTAAGCTTTTAAATGAGAATTTATTAAAAAAGATGAAAATCATTGATTTAAGTGCGGATTTTCGTCTTAAAAATCCTAAAGATTACGAGCTTTGGTATAAATTCACTCATCCTAATCAAGATCTTTTGCAAAATGCAGTTTATGGACTTTGCGAGCTTTATAAAGAAGAGATAAAAAAAGCAAGTTTGGTGGCAAATCCAGGTTGCTATACCACCTGTTCTATCTTAAGTCTTTATCCGCTTTTTAAAGAAAAGATCATTGATTTTAACTCAGTTATCATTGATGCAAAAAGTGGAGTAAGTGGAGCAGGAAGAAGTGCTAAGGTGGAAAATCTTTTTTGTGAAGTTAATGAAAATATCAAAGCTTATGGTTTAGCTTCGCACCGCCATACTCCTGAAATTGAAGAGCATTTAAGCTATGCGGCCAAAGAGAAAATCACTCTACAATTTACCCCTCATCTTGTGCCTATGCAAAGAGGAATTTTAATCAGTGCTTATGCAAATTTAAAAGAGGACTTGCAAGAACAAGATATACGCGATATTTATACAAAATACTATCAAAACAATAAATTCATAAGGCTTTTACCGCCGCAGTCGCTTCCGCAGACTCGGTGGGTTAAATCAAGCAATTTTGCGGATATAAATTTTAGTATAGATCAACGCACAAAGCGTGTTATTGTGCTTGGTGCTATTGATAATTTAATCAAAGGTGCAGCAGGACAAGCTGTTCAAAATATGAATTTAATGTTTGATTTTGATGAAGATGAAGGACTTAAATTCTTTGCAAATTTGTAAAGGATAAAAATGTTAATACGAGCTATGCAAAAAAGCGATTATGAAGCCGTTTATAAGCTTTGGTGTGAGATAAAAGGCTTTGGGATAAGAAGCATTGATGATAGCAAAGAAAATATAGAAAATTTTTTAGATAGAAACCCAAATCTTAGCGTTGTAGCAGTGATTGATGAAGAAATTGTAGGAAGCATACTTTGCGGGCATGATGGACGCATAGGAGGATTTTATCATGTATGTGTACATAAAGATCATAGAAAAAAGGGTATAGCACACGAGATGACTAAATTTTGTCTTGAGGCTTTAAAAGCTCAAAAGATTAATAAAATCGCCTTAATCGCTTTTAAAAACAATGATTTAGGCAATGAGTTTTGGAAACATTATGGTTTTACTTTAAGAGAGGATGCGAATTATTACGATCTTTCTTTAAATGAGTATAATCAAACCAGCTTTAATGCTTAAGGAATGATCATGCAAAAATATTTAGAAAAAGCCAATGTCTTAATCGAAGCTTTGCCTTATATACGCAAATTTAATTCCAAGATTATACTTATAAAATACGGCGGATCAGCTATGGAAAATGAAGAGCTAAAGCATTGTGTGATGCAAGATATAGCTCTTTTAAAACTTGTGGGTTTAAAGCCTATCATTGTACATGGTGGAGGAAAAGATATTTCTGCTATGTGTGAAAGATTGGGCGTAAAGAGTGAGTTTAAAAACGGCCTTAGGGTTAGTGATAAAGCCACTACTGAAGTAGCCAGTATGGTTTTAAATCATATCAATAAAAATTTAGTCCATAGTTTGCAAAATTTAGGAGTTAAAGCCATAGGGCTTTGTGGTAAAGATGGCGCGCTTTTAGAATGTGTGAAAAAAGATGAAAATTTAGCTTTTGTTGGCACGATACAAAAGGTAAATTCGAAAATTTTAGAAGAGCTTTTAGAAAAGGATTTTTTACCTATCATTGCTCCTATTGGCATGGATGAGGATTTTAATACTTATAATATCAACGCTGATGACGCAGCTTGTGCGATCGCCAAGGCTTTAAGGGCTGAAAAACTTGCTTTTTTAACCGATACTGCAGGACTTTATGAGGATTTTAGTGATAAAAATTCTTTGATTTCTAAAATTAGCCTTGAACAAGCTAAAATTTTAGCTCCTAAAATAGAAGGTGGTATGCATGTAAAATTAAAATCCTGTATTGATGCTTGTGAAAATGGAGTCAAAAAGGTGCATATTTTAGATGGACGCGTGAAGCATTCTTTATTGCTTGAGTTTTTTACTGATGAAGGTATAGGCACTTTGGTGGGTTAAAGGATGAAAATGGATTATAAAGAACAAAGTCATATTGTCCCTGCTTATAAGCGTTTTGATATAGTTTTAGAAAAAGGGCAGGGGGTTTATCTTTTTGATGATAAGGCTAAAAAATATCTTGATTTTTCAAGTGGTATAGGTGTTTGTGCTTTAGGATATAATCATGCTAAATTTAATGCTAAAATCAAAGCTCAAGTGGATAAACTTTTACATACTAGCAATTTATATTATAATGAAAACATAGCCGCTGCAGCTAAAAATTTAGCCAAAGCTAGTGCTTTAGAGCGTGTTTTTTTTACAAATTCTGGTACAGAAAGTATAGAAGGAGCGATGAAAACAGCTAGAAAATACGCCTTTAACAAAGGTATTAAGGGTGGACAATTTATCGCTTTTAAGCATTCTTTTCATGGGCGTACTTTAGGGGCTTTATCGCTTACTGCTAATGAAAAATATCAAAAGCCTTTTAAACCTTTAATTTCAGGGGTTAAATTTGCAAAATATAATGATATTTCAAGCGTTGAAAAACTGGTGAATGAAAAAACTTGTGCCATTATCTTAGAAAGCGTGCAAGGAGAAGGTGGGATAAATCCTGCAAATAAAGATTTTTACAAAGCCTTAAGAAAGCTTTGCGATGAAAAAGATATATTATTAATCGCTGATGAAATTCAATGTGGCATGGGTAGAAGTGGAAAATTTTTTGCCTATGAGCACGCACAAATTTTGCCTGATATCATGACTTCAGCTAAGGCCTTAGGTTGTGGGCTTAGTGTGGGTGCTTTTGTAATAAATCAAAAGGTAGCAAGCAATTCTTTAGAAGCAGGCGATCATGGTAGTACTTATGGTGGAAATCCTTTAGTTTGTGCAGGAGTGAATGCAGTTTTTGAAATTTTTAAAGAAGAAAAAATTTTAGAAAATGTCAATAAACTCACGCCTTATTTAGAGCAAAGTTTAGATGAGTTGATAAATGAATTTGATTTTTGTAAAAAACGCAAAGGCTTAGGGTTTATGCAAGGGCTGAGTCTTGATAAAAATGTAAAAGTAGCTAAGGTCATTCAAAAATGCCAAGAAAATGCACTTTTACTGATAAGTTGCGGGGAGAATGATTTGAGATTTTTACCTCCTTTGATTTTGCAAAAAGAACATATTGATGAAATGAGTGAAAAGTTAAGAAAGGCTCTAAAGAGTTTTTGATAAATTTTGTAAAAAAAGTTTATTCTTTCCCATCTACTATAGGCACAAATAAACATTCTTCTAAAATTTCTTTTTGTAAATTTGTGCCATTTTTTCTAAGGCGTGTGATGAATTGTTTGCCATTGTGTAAAATAGGAGCAACTAAAATACCATCATCGCTTAATTGATCGAGTAAAATTTCAGGAATTTGTGTCGCATAAGCAGAAAATAAAATCCTATCATAAGGAGCATAATTTTTCCAGCCATTTTGTCCATCATCAAATTTTACATTGATATTAAAAAGTTCTAATTCTCTGAAAGTTTGAGCGGCTTTTTTGGCTAAATTTTCTATGCGTTCCATGGTAAAAACACGCCTTATGACTTTGCTTAAAATCGCAGCTTGATAGCCACTTCCACAACCTATCTCTAAAATACTATCAGCATTTTTAAAATCTAAAGCCATAGTCATTTTAGCTACAGTTAAAGGTGAACTAATCCATTGAGAATTTGCTAAAGGCAAAGCATCAAGGCGATAAGCATGGGCTTTTAAAGGAGAAAAAATTTCACGCGGAATTTGACAAAAAGCATTAAAAAGCTCTTCATTGATAAAAACTTTTTGTGCAATTTCTTCAGCCATATTTTGACATCTTTTTTGTTCAAATGCGTTCATTACTTCTCCTATAAATTTAAATAAAAATTGTAACTAAAAAAGTTGAAATAGAGTTAAACTTAGCTATACTTAAATAAAAAGGAAAAAAATGCTTATAAAATTTAAAAATCATAGTCCCAAACTAGGTCAAAATGTTTTTGTTGCAGAGGGCGCTAAAATCATAGGAGAAATAGAAATAGGAGATGAAAGTAGTATTTGGTTTAATTGTGTTTTAAGAGCCGATGTTAATTTTATAAAAATTGGCAAAAGAACCAATATTCAAGATCTTAGCACAGTTCATGTTTGGCATAGGGAATTTGATAAAAAAGGAAAGTTAAAAGATACTGGTTTTCCTACGATAATAGGAGATGATGTAACTATAGGACATAATTGCGTTATCCATGCTTGTGTGATAAAAAATCGTGTTTTAATCGGAATGAATGCTGTTATCATGGATAGTGCTTTGATAGAAGAAGATAGCATAGTGGGTGCTGGAAGCGTTGTAACAAAGGGTAAAAAATTTCCGCCACGCTCTTTGATACTTGGAAATCCTGCAAAATTT
The DNA here is from genome assembly GCF_012898015.1 of Campylobacter sp. CFSAN093238. Classification (NCBI taxonomy): domain Bacteria; kingdom Pseudomonadati; phylum Campylobacterota; class Epsilonproteobacteria; order Campylobacterales; family Campylobacteraceae; genus Campylobacter; species Campylobacter sp. CFSAN093238. The sequence continues at coordinate 249,789 of NZ_CP040611.1, forward strand.
GTGCGTGAATTAAATAATGAAGAAATAAACTTTCTAAAACAATCCGCTTTAAATTATGTGGATTTTAAAAACGAGTTTTTAAAAGATCTTCAGTGATATTTTGAAGTTTAGGCGAGAGTTTTACTTCAAATTTCACAAAACGATCAAGATCTAAAAAATTCTCATCGAGTTTTGAAATTTGCTCTTTTGTATAATCTTGAATAGTATTTAAAGATGACTTTTTAAGAAGTCTTTTTTCTTTGTAGACTAATTTTAAAAGTTCTTTGCGTTCTAAATTTTCATCTTGATTTGGGTTTTCGTCAAAAACATAAAGCTCATCAAAAAGGATTTTTTGCGTGTTTTTATCATAAACCCTAAAAAGCTTTTTAAAATGAGGTAGGGTTGATTTTTCGTTATTTTCGCTAATTTTGATTTTAGGTTTTATGCCTTGATCTTCTAAGGCTGCGAGTTTATAAACGCAACTAAAAATAGGGTCACTTGAAGCAGTGATCAATCTTTCGCCTACACCAAAGATATCAATAGGTGCATTTTGTTCTTTAAGTTTTTTAATGCTCCATTCATCAAGGGCGTTAGAAACTATGATTTTACATTTTTGAAGTCCTGCTTGATCAAGTTCTTGTCTGATTTTCAAACTCAACTCAAGTAAATTTCCAGAATCTATTCTCACGCCGCCTTCTTGAATATCAAATTCTTTAAAAACTTTAATCGCATTTTTAAGTCCGCTATTTAGACAATCATAAGTATCGATCAAAAAAACAGGATTTTTTGGATAAATTTTCACATAAGCTTTAAAAGCTTCAAGTTCATTTTCAAACATTTGCACCCAAGAATGTGCCATAGTTCCATTGATAGGGATATTATAAATTTTTCCTGCTAAAGTACAAGCACTTCCTATGCAACCTCCTATAAAAGCTGCTCTTGCTCCTTTTAAGGCTGCTTCACTTCCTTGTGCTCTGCGTGAACCAAATTCTAAAATTTTACTGTCTTTAGCTGCACGCACGATACGATTGGTTTTGGTAGCAATAAGGCTTTGGTGGTTTAAACTTAAAAGTAAAAAAGTTTCTAAAAGCTGTGCTTCTATGGTTGTAGCTTTAATACATAGCAAAGGTTCGTTTGGAAAAATCACTTCTCCTTCACGCATAGCATAAATTTCACCCTTAAATTTAAAGTTAGCTAAAAAATCTAAAAATTCTGTATCAAAAATACCTTGTTTTCTTAAAAATTCTATATCTTCTGCATCAAAACTCAAATTTTCAACAAAGTCTAAAATATCTTCAAGACCTGCAAAAATAGCAAAAGATCCTGAATCTGGAATTTTTCTAAAAAATATATCAAAATAACAAATTTGATCTTTTTTATTGTTTTTGAAATAGCCTTGAGACATTGTAAATTCATAAAAATCACAAAGCAAGGTTAAAGAAGTTTTAGAAGTCATCAAAGCTTATACTACCCTTAGAATAATTCGTTACTTTACTTTCAAAGAAATTGCTCTTTTGATCGTTAAATTTTGAAAAATCATCTACCCATTTAATAGGATGTTTTGCATTGTATAACTTATCTAAATTGATCGCGCTTAATCTTTGATCTACAAGATAATGGATATATTCTTCTATGATATCATCAGTAAAGCCCATGATTTGATTTTGAGTGATGTATTTACCCCATTTGATCTCAAGATCTCCAGCTTTTTTAAACATATCATAAATTTTATTGATATTTTCATCATGGAATAAATCAGGTCTTTCTTTGCGTACTGAATTGATCATATTTTGAAATAATAAAAGATGTGTGATTTCATCTCTTTGGATAAAGCGGATCATTTGTGCTGAACCTAGCATTTTTCCTGCACGTGCAAGTGCGTAAATGGCAGTAAAACCACTATAAAAATATACTCCTTCTAAAATTTGATTTGCCACCATAGCCAAAAGAAGTTTATTATCATCTACATCGCCTGCTAATTCTTCATAAATGCTTGAAATAAAGTCATTTTTTTCACGCAAAGTTTCATCATGCTTTTCCATTTCATAAATCAAATCTGTATTATCGCAAATCGCTTCTACCATAACAGCGTAAGATTTTGAATGGTTTGCCTCTTCATAAGCTTGGCGTGCCAAAACCGCATTGATTTCAGGAGCTGTGATGTAAGGGTTGATATTATCTGCTAAATTATTGGTTTGAAAACTATCCATAGAAATAAGCTGACTCCAAACCAAATCATACATTCTTTTTTCACCTACAGTTAAATTACAGCGATAATCAAGTGCATCTTTAGTTGTATCCACTTCTTTTGGAAACCAAGTATTTGCCTCCATTAAATCCCAAAGTTTTAAAGCCCAGGTATATTTTGCCTTAGTGAAATTTAAAATTCCATGTGGGTTACCATCAAAAATTTTACGATCTCCTAGGGTTTCGTTTGAACTTGGATTGTAAATTCTTTTTCTTTGCATTTTTAACCTTTCTTTATGCTTTTAGTAGCTATACAACTTTGAGTTAAAATATCGTGTAAATTTAAACGATCTTTTCTTACAAAACTGACAAATAAACCAAAGAGTAAGCCAAAACTTATAATAAATATCACATATCTTAGTAAAATTCTAAGAAAACTTAGTTTCTTTCCCGTTTTTATATCAATAAGATATAAATCATATGCTTTAAGACCTGGGCTTTGTGCCTTTTTTGTTAAAAAAATAGCTTGAATCAAACCAAATAAAAAAGTACATAAAGTTGTGATAAAATGGTTGTTTAAAAAAGCTTCTTTAGAGCCTAATAGAAAATAAAATAAATACAAAATAGGAACATAAATAAGAAAAATATCTATAAGCAAAGCTCTAAATCTTAGCCATCTAGAGCTAATTTTTGCTTTAGTTTTCATTTAATTTCCACGGCTTCCTGGTTTTATAGCTTTACTCCCTTTTTTACAAAGTGGACAATTTGTTTCATCATAAATTTCAAATTCAAAATTTCCTAGAGTAAAGAGTGGTAAATTTTCAGGTAATTTCGCATTATCTTTTCTTGGAGATTTTAAATTTTCTACTGCACAAAAACCACGATTTGCCAATGCTGCAAAACCTACAACAATGCCACCTAAACTTTCAATGATTTTTGCACTCTCTAAAGCACTACCACCTGTAGTAATGATATCTTCACAAATTATAAATTTTTCACCCTTTTTCACCTCAAAACCACGTCTTAAAGTCATTTCTTTATTTACTCTTTCAGTGAAGATAAAACGTTTACTACAAGCTCTCGCAAGCTCATAACCTGCTAAAATTCCACCTAAAGCAGGAGAACAAATGCTATCAAATTCTATCTTATAGCTTGCAATAATCTTTGCAAGTTCATCACAAAGTTTTGCTGCTAATTTTGGATTCTCTAAAACTTTTGCACTTTGAAGATAAAATTGCGAATGTTTACCTGAACTTAGTAAAAAATGCCCTTCTAAATAAGCACCACAACCTTTATAAATTTGCTCTAAATTCATCGTTAAACCTTTAAAAGTTCACTTTCTTTACTTTTTACACTCTCATCAATTTTTGTTGTATAGGTGTCGGTAAGTTTTTGCACTTCATCATAAGCTTTTTTTGCTTCATCTTCGCTTATTGCCTTATCTTTTTCTAGTTTTTTAACTGCATCGTTGGCATCTTTGCGTATATTTCTTATAGAAACTTTTGCCTTTTCACCCATAGCTTTAGCTTGTTTTACATTTTCTTCTCTTTGCTCTCTAGTCATCGGAGGGAAAAATAATTTTACACTTTCGCCGTCATTGTTTGGATTTACACCGATATTTGCAGCTGCAATAGCGCTTTCTATGGTTTTTAGTAAAGGTTTTTCCCAAGGAGTGATGCTAATAGTTGAAGCATCACTTGCTAAAACAGTTGCTACTTGATTTAAAGGAGTTTGAGTTCCATAATAATCCACTGTAATATGATCTAAAATATGGGTATTAACTTTTCCAGTTCTTAAAGTGGTGAAGTCTTTTTTTAAGGCTTCTAAAGATTTTTCACTTTGGGTTTTTTGTTTGTTAAAAATTTCATTTAGCATTATCATTTCCTTTGATTATTTACTTGAATTAACATCGCTTGGAAGTTGTGGTGCACTTGGAGCGATAGAATTTGTGTTTGGGGTAGCAGGCACAATAGGAGCACTTGGAATAGTAGTATTGTTGTTTTCTACTTTAATTTTCTCTGCTAGAGAGTCTTTGCTAGCTTTATTGTATAAATAACCAAGACCAATAGTATTTGCAATAAGTAAAATTCCCATAACAAAGGTAAATTTTGCCAAAAATCCAGCTGGTCCTTTGGCGCCAAATAAACTTTCATTGCTTCCACTATAAGCTCCAAGTCCTATACTTGAACTTTTTTGAAGTAAAACTGCTATACAAATAACTACAACGATGATAAATTGTAAAATGATTAAAAGAGTGATCATTGAAAATTCCTAAAAGTTAATTTTTAAATGATTATTTTAGCTAAATAAAACTTGAAAAGTTTTGAAACTTGAAAAGTTTTTGTGAGAAAAATCCCACAAAAATTTATCTGCTATTGAAGCTTCTTAAGATATTAAGTAAAGATACGAAAAGATTAACAAAATCAAGATAAAGTGCTACTGCACCTTCGATTGGAGTTTCATAATTTCCGCGGATAATATTTTGCGTATCATAAAGAATGTAAAATGAAAATAATATTGCAGCTACTGCTGAAATAGCTAGATTAACTATACTGCTTTGGAAGAAAAGGTTTAGTAAAGATGCTGCTACAATAACGATTAATACTATAAATAAAGCTTTACCCATAACAGTAAAATCTTTTTTTGTATTCATAGCAAATACACTAAGTCCTGCAAAAGCAACTGTTGTTAAAGCAAAAGCTTGAGCGATGATAATTCCTCCAGCTGGTAGAGCTAACACTGAAATAAGCAAAGGTGTAAGCGTTAAACCTGAGCAGAAAGTAAAACCAAAAAGCAAAACAAGATTTAATGGAGCCTCTCTTTTTTTCCATTGCAAAGCAAATAAAAGTCCGATTTCAACAGCAAAAAGGATCCAAAAAGTTACTTGTGATTGTATAAAAAATGATGCTAAAGCAAAAATTCCTACATACGCACCTACTGTTGCAGCTAATAATGAAGCAGCAAAAAGTTGATAAGTTTGTTTAATAAAAATACTTAATTCGCTTGAGCGTGTATTTTCAAATTCTTTTGATCTTGAGTAGTCTCTATCATAAAGACTCATAAAATTCTCCTTGCAAAATTGTTAGATTTTTTAAAATCTTGAGCGAAATCTAACATATTAGACTAAATAAAAAGTTAATTTATATAATATCTTTATGATTAAATGAAATCTTTGCTGAAATTTTGTTATAATTTCAAGATTTTAGTTTCAGGTTGGTTTTATGGAAAATCTTATTAGTGGTGCGATTAAGTTTATGCAAGAAGACTTTAAGGAGCATGAAGAACTTTTTGAAAGTCTAAAAAATAAGCAAAATCCCCATACTCTTTTTATAGGTTGTTCTGATTCTAGAGTAATTCCAAATTTGATCACCAATACGGGTCCAGGTGAGCTTTTTGTAATACGAAATATTGCAAATATAGTTCCACCTTATCGCATTGGGGAAGATTACTTAGCGACAACTTCAGCAATAGAGTATGCTTTAAATTCATTGCATATTAAAAATATCGTCGTTTGTGGCCATAGTAATTGTGGAGGTTGCAATGCTCTTTATTATTCTGATGAAGAGTTAAATAAAATTCCTAATGTGAAAAAATGGCTTACTATGTTAGATCCGATAAAAAAAGATGTAATGATTTTTGCAAGAGACGATTTGGCTATGCGTTCATGGCTTACAGAAAAATTAAATTTAGTAAATTCTTTGCAAAATATACTTACTTATCCAGGCGTGCAAGAAGCTTTAGATGAAGGAAAAATAGAAGTACATGCTTGGTATTATATTATAGAGACAGGTGAAATTTATGAGTATGATTTTAAAGCAAAAATTTTTACTTTAATACAGGATAGGAAAGTTCAATGAAAAAAATTATTTTTAGTTTATGTTTTTTTATTTTATACCTTGGAGCACAAGAATTTAAATTTATTGATGCAAATATGAGTAAAGAGGATGAAGGAATTTATGCTTTAGTTGAAAAATATGTTGATCTTAACAATCAAATTAAAGAATTTAAGAAAAACAATGATGAAAATTCAAGCACTTTTAATGGTATTTTAAGTGAATTTGAAAAAGACAAAAAGACTATTTTAGCAAAAATACCCGATATGATAGTAGGACAAAAGATTAATGAAGAGGCAGTGGCTAGATTTTTAAAAGCAAAAGAAAAATTACTAGATGTTCAAAAAAAGAATATTAATAAGCCTTATATTTATACAGATGCCACTCTTAATCTAGTTTATTTTAATATTGTGGAAAGTTTTTATTCTTCTTTGTTTGAAGTGGAAAAACTTTTTAAAAATACAGCAAGCAGTGAAGATTTGATTGCTACTGTTGATAAGGCAATGGAAAATTTACAAAATTCTTCTAATGTTAATTTAGATAGTTTTAAAAGCAAAATTACAAATTCAGAAGAATTAGAAAAAATTACCCTAAAAGAAAGATATATCAGTAATGCTGTAGATTCTTATTCTGAAATTCTTAAGTATTTACGCTCAAATGCAGATTTGCTTGAAAGTAATTATATTTTTTCATTACTCGAGCTTCAAGTTTGGATAGATCGTATAAATGAGGCAATTGGGGTAAGTTTTGTTAATATCGGAAAAATAGTAATTTCTGCTTTGGTTTTAGTATTTTTTATATCTTTAAGACGTTTTTTTGCAAATATAGTATATTTTTTCCTTGTTCAGTTTTTTTATAGAAATAAAAATGATGTAGATGATATTAAAGTCATTTTTATTGAGAATATTAAAAAACCCGTAGGCTTCTTGTTGATTGTCTATGCTATTTCTCTTTGTCTTACTATAGCAACTTATCCTGCACCTTTGAGTGTAAATTTAAGTAATTTTTTTCATATAGTTTATGCAGTTTTAATTGCATGGCTTATTTTAAGAATGCTTGATGGTTATGGCGTGGTATTGGTTTCTAAACTTGCTCAAAAAAGTGGAAAAAAAGAAGTTGTAAATTTAATTATTAAAATTTTATATTTTGTCATTATTATTATAGCTTTATTATATATTCTTGCTCAACTTGGTTTTAATATTTCGGCTATTATTGCATCTTTGGGAATTGGTGGTTTAGCTGTTGCTTTAGCGGCGAAAGATATCATTGCAAATTTCTTTGCTTCTATACTCTTACTTTTTGATAATAGCTTTAATCAAGGAGATTGGGTAGAGGTTTCAGGCATAGAAGGAACCGTGGTTGAAACAGGACTTAGAAAAACTACTATTAGAACTTTTGATAATTGTCTTGTATTTTTACCAAATTCAACTATTATGGGAGCTAATATCAAAAATTGGAGCAAAAGACGCATGGGTCGCCATGTTAGAATGTATTTGGGTGTTGGTTATGATGCTACTCCTGAAAAACTAGAACAATGTGTAAAAGATCTAAGAGAATTTTTGCATACAAGTGATTTAGTAGCTCACGATGAGGATAGCGCATTAAAATATGGCGATCATACAACAAAATATCGTCAAAATCTTGTATCTATTAATGATTTAGAAGGCTATAAAAATGCTTGTTATGTGGCTTTAAGTGAATTTGCAGATAGTAGTATTAATATAGAGCTTTATTTTTATATCAAAGAAATAGGTGGAAAAGATTTTAGAGAAGCTAGACAAAGTTTAATGCTTGAGTTTATGCGTATAATTGAAAAAAATGGTTTAACCTTTGCTTTCCCAAGTCGTAGTATTTATATAGAAAATTTACCACCCCTTGATTTGCAAGCAAAAGCTATAAAATAGTAAGATTTTATCTTGCTATTTTTTAAACCGGCATAACGCGTATATTTGGGCTTAATTCTTCTTGTAAAATCGTTTCAATAGCATAAAGTGTTGCACCACTTCCACTAGAACAACCACTACAAGCACCAAGATAACGAATATAAACATCAATTGCTGCACCTTCAGCCTTTTGTATGTCAATCACTTCTAAATCCCCTCCATCATTATGAAGCATAGGGCGAATTTCAGCATCTAAAACACTTTCAACTGCTTTTAATTGTCCTACTACAGTCATTTCATCAAAAGCCACATCACTTTTCATTGTATTTTTGAGTTTTTCTCTATCCATCTCAGCTCTAGTTTCAGCTAAAATATCTACAAGGTAATAATCTCTTTTTTCATGTCCGCCTGGTTTGATACAGGATTTGCAAAAAGCACCCGCTTTAGTATATTGTGTGATTTCTTCTACGCTATGCAAATCATTAAGTTTAATCACCTCTTTAATAGTTCCAAGACTTACCCTAGCACACTCGCAAACTATAATCTGATCTTCAAAATCTTCAGGACTTATGCCTTTATAATGCGCTGCTGCTTGTTTGATTACATCATAAGCCATAACCGAACAGTGCATTTTTTGAGGTGGAACAGCTGGAGTTTCTGGATTATCACGCATAGCAAATTCCACATCTAAATTTGTGATTTTTACTGCTTCATCTACAGTTTTTCCTATACAAAGATCCACCATAGTATCACTACTTGCTATAGCTGTACCACAACCAAAACTTTTAAATTTTGCATCGATAATTTTATCAGTTTTTTCATCTACAAGCCAAAAAAGTCTTACTGCATCGCCGCAACTTTCTGCGCCAAAATCAGCTACGATCAATTTTGCATTGCGTGCTTTAGCATCTTCTTCACTAAATTCTCCCATATGTTGAGGATTATTCATTCTATCTTGAACTTTTTGTGAATACTCATCCCAAATGGATCCACCAATTAAACTATTTTTTCCCATTTTTCATCCTTATTTGTAATTATTTGGATTATAAGCATAAGTACAAGAAATTGCTCTTAATCTCTGTGTTGCATTTTTAATTTGTTTTGCTGCATAATCAATTTCTTCTTCAGTGTTAAAACGTGACAAAGAAAGCCTTAAAGCTGTATGTGCTAAATCATGTTCCGCACCGATAGCTTCCATAATAGGATTGCTTTCTAAAGCTTCACTTGCACAGGCTGAGCCCGTACTTGCAGCTATACCATTTTTATTTAAATCCCAAAGCATTGCTTCGCCTTCAACTCCTTTAATACTTGCTAAGATTGTATTAGGCACACGGTGTTCTCTTTTTCCAACCACTGTTGTATCAGGCAAGGCTAAAATTTGATCTTCTAGTTTATCTCTTAAACGGCGTATATGAGAATCTTCAAAATCAAGCATAGTATTTGCAATACGCAAAGCCTCGCCCATAGCCACTATATAAGGCACATTTAAAGTCCCGCTTCTACGACCACCCATGTGTTCTCCACCGTGTAAAAGTGGAGTAAGCTTAAGTCCTTTTTTTATAAAAAGTCCACCCACACCCTTTGGTCCATGAAATTTATGTGCCGAAAATGAAGCAAAATCAACTCCTACTTGAGTTAAATTAACCTTTATTTTACCTACTGCTTGAGTAGCATCTGTATGAAAAAGAGCACCAAATTCATGCGCAAGTTCTGCCATCGCTTTAATATCAAAAATCATACCTGTTTCATTATTTGCCCACATAACACTTACAAGTGCTGTTTTATCGCTAATCACTTTACGCAAATCTTCTACAGTAGAAACTCCTTCTTCGTTTACAGGAAGTTCTATGACTTTTACTCCAAGACTTTTTAAAAAATAAGCAGCAGTAGCAACAGCAGGGTGTTCTACACTAGAAATAACCACTTCATTGCGCTCTCTATCTAAAATATGATCAAAATACACACCCTTAAGCACCCAGTTAATGCTTTCTGTCGCACAGGAGGTTACAATTATGTCATCTAGGTCATTTGCTCCAAGTCCTGCATAAAGTTTATCCAAAGCTTCTCTTAAGGCAGGATGTGTTGCGCTACCATATTGATGAAGGCTATTTGGATTTCCATACATATCCTTTAAAAAAGGTAGCATCAACTCATAAGCATTAGGATCAAGCATTGTCGTTGCGTTGTTATCTAAATATACTTTCACTTTAAAATCCTTAATTTATCCTTAATTTTAATTAGGATATTTTTTATCTTTATTTGAAAATGGATAATAACAAAAATTTATAAAAATTAGGTTAAAAATTATAACAAAAATAAAATGCTAAAGTAAAATTTTAAAGTGAAATATTTTGTGAATTTTATATAGCAAAAATGAGAAATACTATTTCTTAAATTTTTCTTCGTAATACTTTACTATTTTTGAATCTTCTTTGGCTGTATGTTTAAAGATAAAATCTTGAACAACGAGATTTAATTTTTCGGTCATTATATTTACAAATTTAGCTTCACTGATGATAATTTCTTCAATTTCTAAGATAATTTTTCTGTGAATTCTTGTATGATGGTTGATATAAGGATATTCTATTTTTCTCATAAAGGCTTCTTCATCTGAAAAATGTCTATTGATCATTATCAACAACTCTCTTAAGACAATTTTTAATTCTTTTGTTCCAACATGATATTGGTTCATTAAAGAGAGTTTTTTAGAAATTTCAAAAAGTTCTTTATGTTGATGATCTAAAAGATCATTATTCATTGAAATAATTTTTTCATTATAAATCATGGTTTTGAGTACTTTTATATTTATATTTTTCGAGAACGGATTATAATGCTATAATACTTAAAATTTTATTAATTAATTATATAAAAATTATTATTATTAAAGTATTTATAATTTATATATTTTTTAAAAAATTATTTTAAACCATCACAGACATATAAGAGTTTAAAATTTTATTTATATTTGCTTGTTTTTGACGACGATCTAAAAAATTTTCTATAGAGCTAGAACGTAGTTGATTTGCTTCTTCTAATCTTTGCGTATCTTGACTTTGGTTTTGATATTGTTTTTTAAGAGCATCAAAATCATTGCGATTTTGATCGATATAAATTTGAAATATTGAACTTGAATTTGCAAATTCTCTTAAATCCATATCTTTTTGGTAGTTAATATATTGTTGAAAAAATACAGATAGTTTATCTTGAGTACTTGTTTTTTTATCTACGCCATTCACATAAAGATAAAGATCAAAACTCATCTTTTTTTCATTTTCTTTTTTGATGTAATCTTCTATATCTGTTTCACCCTTGAGAATTTTTTGTAAATTTTGATGAGAGCTTAGTTCTAAAGTGGCAGGTTTCATAAAAAAGTTAAATTCTTTTTCGTTTTGAGTTTTTATATCATGGTAGATAAAATTCATTAAAAGACCAGATTTTGATACTTCTGCATTTTTAGTTAAATAAGGTTTTAAAATTTCATTAGAAGAAGTGTTTTCTATGGCTTTATCAAAGTGAAAATTAGTTATTTTATTATCTAACATTAAAGTATTTAAATTTGTGATATTACTTAATGCCAAATCAATTTCTTCTTGATTGTTGTAAATTCTTGAAATTTGGCCTAAAAATTCTCCATTATCTGTTGAAAAACCTGATGATAGTTTTGAAATAAGATCGCGACTTAAATAAGCATTATCATCTTGTAAAAATTCTGAATTTATAGATTTTAATGAACTATGATAGCTGTTTAAAAGATAAGGTAGATCAATTTTATTGTAGTTTAAATTTTCATCTTGTTTTGCGAGTTCTTTCGCTATGCTTCTAACGCTTTTAATGTTGATATCATAAGATTCTGGTATATTTGCAATTTTATTTAAATCTTTATCAAAAAAACCTTCTTCATTGATTCTAAATCCAAATTCACTAGCATAAGTGATATTATTAAAAATATAACTCAATTGTTCTAAGCTATTTTCATTTCCTTTTTGATCTAAGGCTTTGCTATCTTTAATCAAATTTAGAGCAGAGCTATTCTGCAAAGGATTAGATAAGGTTAAATTTTGATATGGATTTGCCGAATTTATAGTCATTTTAAATCTTTCCAAAATATTGCTGATTTTTTTATAAGCAAAATGTGTGCCAAGTTTTTTAAAAATTAAATTCAGTCAAAAATTAGAAAAAATTTGATAGTATTTATCTTTTCTTTTAAAGTTTGAAAAATAAAAATTTATCTAAATAAGGAAAGCGTATGCCAAAGATGAAAAGCGTTAAAAGCGCAGTTAAACGCTTCAAAGTAGGTAAAAATAAAATCAAAAGAGGCTCAGCTTTTAGAAGTCATATTTTGACTAAAAAACCTGCAAAAAGAATGCGTGATCTTCGCACAGCTAAATATGTGCATAGCACAAATGTAAAAGCTGTTGAAAAAATGCTAGGAATTTAAGTTTTTGACTAAAAGTCATTCAAACTCCCCTCTGAGATAAAATTTCAAGGGCAAGCTCCAAATTTGGACGCCACTTTATGAAAGGAAATAAAAATGGCAAGAGTAAAAACAGGTGTTGTTAGACGCCGCAGACATAAAAAAGTTTTAAAATTAGCGCGTGGTTTTTATAGTGGACGCCGCAAACATTTTAGAAAGGCAAAAGAACAATTAGAAAGAAGTCTAGTCTATGCTTATCGTGATAGACGCCGTAAAAAAAGAGACTTCCGTCGTCTTTGGATTGTGCGTATCAATGCTGCTTGCAGACTCAATGATTTAAGTTATTCAAGATTTATCAATGGTCTTAAAAAAGCAGGCATTGAACTTGATAGAAAAATTCTAGCAGATTTAGCTATGAATGATGCTGCTGCTTTTGCAAAAATTGCAGAGGCCGCAAAAAAAGCACTTTGATTTTTTAGTGTAAGAATTTCAAGATTTTTGATTTCTTGAAATTCTTAATTTTTTAGTATTAATTTAGTTTAGCTAGAACATCTTCATAACATTTGAGTTGATTTAAGATTATTTTATTAATCTCATTTGTCATTTCTAGTTTTTGACCTTTTATATTAAGATAATAGTATTTAAAATCACTGTATTTTTGTATGAAAGTTTTTAAATATCTAGGTTTGAAATCATTAAAATTTTCAACTTCATAAAAAATATTGCCACTAAACTTTTTGCAATTCCCGCTCCATAAATTTCTCCAAAACTAGAAAAACCAACTATGGGAAAATTATTAAAATGGATTTGATTTAAATGTTCTTTGTTGTGAAGTCTTCTTAAGATACAATCATTAAAAATTGCTCCTAGTGGTTTTGGTTTATTAAGAGAAAATTTTTCATAATCTTTTTTTATAGCTTCAATAAAATTTGTTTTTTAAGCAAGCTTAATTCCTGAGCGCTTTCTATATCACAATAACTAAATAATGTTTTATTTGGGTTGATTTTCATAGGGGAAATAAGATAGTCTTCTCCAATTTTTAAAGCAAAAGTATATTCTTGCATTTTATTTTTAAGTTCTTCAAAAGTGCAGTTAAAATAATTACATAAAACTTCAACCGCGTTGATGGATTGAAAGGTTTTTTATTAATAAATTCGCGTACGGTTTTATCATATAAGCTTACATCAAGTATGGTAAAAGTAATGTTGCTTTGAGGATTGAAATTTTTAGACTTCATTAAATTAAAACGGTATTTAGGTTTAAATTGAACATGTATGCTTAAAGCTTGATTTTTAATATTTCTCCGTTATAAAATATAAATGCTCCGCTAAAGTCCATGTTTCCGCTAGACCCACCCCCTACTAAAGCACAAGGATAGGGGTTGTGTTTGTACAAAAGTTCTAAAAGAGAACTTTCGCTTTGACTTAAACCATCATAAATTAAATAATGCAAAGTATTTATGCAGTGTGCTTCAAAAGGTATATTTATAAATAAAACTTCTTTTTCTATCAGTTTTTTTCTTTCTGTATAATCTTTTATATCACTAAAAAGCTTGATTTTATTTGTGCAAAGATTTTCTATCATATCTTCACTAAAAAGTATCAAGCTTATTCCTTGGATATTTTGTTTATAAGGACTGTTTTCAATGTTTGAGTTAGAATCAAGGTTGCATAATAAATCAGTAGCACTGCTTAAGATGATATCACATTGCTCATTTATGGAATTTTGAATCTTATTTCCTATGATCGCTAGATTAAGTTGATTGACACAAAGCCTATAATTAATTTTGGCTTGATGTTTATTTTTTTTAATTTTTCTTCAAGTTCATTTTATTGAAGATATGGAGCTTCTAAAACTTTTTTACTTCTTCTTTTTTTGTTGAGCTTTTATTTTTAAAATTAAAAAAACATCAATTTAACTCCATTAAAACTATTTTTTAATTACTAGTTAACTAAATCAAGACACCATAAATTCGGCATTTATTTGTAATTTTTATTATACCTTAAGTCATAAAAAATGCAATAAGTAAATTAAAATTTAGATATAATTGCAAATTATAATAATATTAATTAAGGATAAATTAAATATGATTGGAGATATGAATGAGCTTTTATTAAAAAGCGTTGAAGTATTGCCACCTTTACCTGATACTGTAAGTAAGTTAAGAAAATATGTGAGCGAGGCTAATTCAAATATAGAAACTATGAAAGTTGCTGAAATCATTTCAAGCGATCCGTTGATGACGGCTAAGCTTTTGCAATTAGCAAATTCTCCTTATTATGGTTTTACAAGAGAAATTACAACCATAAATCAAGTGATTACTTTATTAGGCGTTGGTAATATCATCAATATAGTTATGGCTGACTCCATTAGAGATAATTTTAAAATAGACGTTTCACCTTATGGTTTAAATACTCAAAATTTTTTAAAAACGTGCAATGAAGAGGCAACTTTTATCGCAAATTGGCTTAATGATGAAGATAAAAAACTTTCTCATCTTTTAGTTCCTTGTGCAATGCTTTTAAGGCTTGGTATTGTTATTTTTTCAAATTTTCTTATACAAAATCATAAGGATAAGGATTTTTTAGCTTTTTTAAATAAAAGTGAAAATCTTGCTTTAGCGGAGAATGAATTTTTAGGCGTAGATCATATTTCTTTCTTGGGATTTTTGTTACATCGTTGGAATTTTGATGATGTTTTGATTGAAAGTATATGTTTTGTTCGCACTCCTCATGCTGCTCGTGAAAAAGTGAAAAAATCCGCTTATGCTTTAGCAATAACAGATCATCTTTTTGCTCCGCATGATGGCTCTTCTCCATTTAACGCAAAAGCTGCAGTTG
Source organism: Campylobacter sp. CFSAN093238 (assembly GCF_012898015.1). Taxonomy (NCBI): domain Bacteria; kingdom Pseudomonadati; phylum Campylobacterota; class Epsilonproteobacteria; order Campylobacterales; family Campylobacteraceae; genus Campylobacter; species Campylobacter sp. CFSAN093238. The sequence goes on from NZ_CP040611.1 coordinate 264,925, forward strand.
CTTTACTTAAAGAGGCAAAAACTCAAGGAATTAATTTTGATTTAAACAATCTTTTATCTAAGCTTCCTAACAAAGCTAAGGAAAATTTAAACAAAGAAGATTAAAGAGCCTTTTTAAGGCTCTAAATTGTAGTGATGAAAAGTTTAATCTTGCCTCCTAATGAATTTTTAGATCACTATATTTTAAACGCTGAATTTCATCGTTTTGCTGGAATTTCAAAAAATGCTTATAAATTTTGGAAAAATGTAGAAATAGGCAGATATCAAGGAACAAGAATTATATTTTTGCATAGAAATTGCATTTTAGAAAAACATCAGCAAGCTTTAAGGCAATGCAGTGGTTTAAATGGTTTTGTATTGGCAAGTGCTTTTTGTTCTTTTACTGGATTAGCCCCCTCTCATTTAGTGGAAAAAAATAATTCTTCTATTTACAAACTTTTAGAGCTTAAGGAGATTTGTGGGATTAAATTTGTTAATCTAAAAAAATTTTATGATTTTTTAGGGCTAAATTATCATCAGCATATTTATATAGAAAAATGCCATTTTTTTAGCCCAGCTCCTTTTGAAAAGCGTATTAAAATCACTGAGAGTATGTGCGTTGGGTATTATTAAGATAAGAAAAAATAAATGCACATAGCAAAGCTATAATAGCCAAAAAGAAAACATAAATTCCCAAAGAAAAACGCCAAAAATTACTTAAATTATCTAAGGCAAAACTATGCAAGAAAAAAGCAAGTTGCGGAGTTAAACCTCCAGCTATAGCATAAGCAATATTATATGAAAAAGAAAGTCCTGAAAATTTAATTTTTGCATCAAATACTTCACTCATTATTAAAGGGCAAAAATTCATCACTCCGCTAAAAAAACATACAAGTAAATATAAGCAAGCTACTAGGTTAAAATCAGCATTTTGTCTATATAGAGTATTAAAATAAAGCAAGCTTACAATTCCAAAAAAAACACTAAAAAATACACAAGATTTGATAATGCCTATTTTATCCGCTAAAATTCCACTTATAATACACCCTAGGCAAATAAGTAAAATTCCACCTATTTGAAGATAGGTTTGTATAGAAGTGTTAATTTGAAGTATTTTTGCCATATAGCTAGGCATAAGCAAAATCATTACAACAATGCAACCTGTCAAAACCCAAGCAATCATCATAGAAAGAACAATTCCCATTTTAGCTTTTTTAAACACTTCTTTTAAAGGAAATTTTTCTAAAGTCTTGTCTTTTTTCATTTGTTCAAAAACAGGAGTTTCTCTTAAAAATTTTCTCAAATAAGCAGAAATAATCCCAAAAATTCCACCTAAAAAGAATGGAATTCTCCAAGCCCATTCATGAAGTTCTTCTTGGGTATAAATTTTATTCATAATTAAAAAAACTAAACTACCTAATAAAATTCCACCTACAACCGAAGCGGTTAAAATTCCCAAATAAGTTCTTTTTTGACCTTGTGGTGCGTGTTCGTATACAAAAACCCAAGCTCCAGGAAGTTCCCCGCCTATAGCAATGCCTTGACAAATGCGTATAAAAACTAAAAGCACAATACAAAGAAAACCTATGCTTTCATAATTTGGAATAAAAGCTAGAGTAAAAGTTGGAATAACCATTAACAAAATACTAATCATAAACATTCTTTTGCGTCCAAATTTATCTCCAAAATGTGCCAGTATCACACCCCCTAAAGGACGTGCTAAATATCCAGCTGCAAATATTCCATAAGTATTAAACATTTGCCAAAAACTACTTAAATCTTTTGGAAAAAAGTTTGTTGAAATATAATTTGCAAAAAATACAAAAATAATAAAATCATAAAATTCTAAAGTTCCACCTAATGATGAAAGTCCTAAAACTTTTATATCTTTTTGGTTAAGGGTTTTGCTCATTCTTAATCCATCTCATAAAAATCATCATCATTGTTATCATCATCGTATTCATAATCATCATCATCGTAATTATAATTTTTATGGTGATTTTGTGGATATTCTTCATCTTCGTTTTCATAATCATCGTAATTTAAATCTTCTTCATCTTCATAAGCCATTGTTTTCTCCTTAAATAAAAATACAAAGCTTATTTTATCTTAAATTTGTTTAGTTTTGCTATAATTTTTATAATTTTTTAAAAGGTGAATTTATGAAATTAAGTCATTTAGATGAAAAAAATCATCCTAAAATGGTAGATGTAAGCGATAAAAATATTACTTTAAGAATAGCCACAGCTAGTGGTATAATATATATGAGTCAAGAAGCTTTTGATGTAATTAAAAACAATACCGCAAAAAAAGGTCCTGTTCTTCAAACAGCTATTATTGCGGCTATAATGGGGGCTAAAAAAACAAGTGAAATTATTCCTATGTGCCATCCTTTGATGCTTTCTAAAGTTGAAACTAATATTGTGGAATTTGTTAAAGAATGTGCATTTAAGCTTATTGTAACAGTTAAGTGTGAAGGTAAAACAGGTGTTGAAATGGAAGCTTTAAGTGGAGTTAGTATAGGACTTTTAACTATATATGATATGATCAAGGCTATAGATAAATCAATGAGAATTACGGATATAGTGCTTGAAAGCAAAGAAGGAGGTAAAAGTGGTAAATTTGTGCGATCTTAAAAAAGAACCTCAGATCAATTATCCTACTTTTTGGGATTATAAGGTGATTTTTGAGGTGCATATTAAGGCAAGTGAAATTTTTGAAGAAATTTTAGGTCAAAGAGAATATAAATTTGAACATTCGAATTCAAGTGCGAGTGGAAAATATCAAAGTTATTTGTTAAATGTTTATGTTGATAGCAAAAAAGATCGTTTGGATATATTTGATAAATTAAAAGCTAAAGCAAAATTTGTACTTTAAGAAAGGAGGAAAAATGAAAAATACTTTAATTATTTTTGAAAATTCTTTATCAAATCTCGGTAAAGATGAAGCAAGTGATTTACTTGAAGACTTGAGTTTTAATCTTGCGTATAAGCAAATTTCACATAATCCTCATGAAACAAAAAAAGTTTTAAATTCTCTTTTGGTTGAATTTTTAACCATTTTGAAAAAACTTGATTTTTTTGATGATGAAAATGTTACAAAGGTTATCAAAGCTTTGGTTAAGGCGAGTATTGTAGATGCTCAAAATTCACTTTATGAGTATATTAGCGAAGCTGAATTATTAAACAAACAGATTGAAAATCAAAAGAATTTGATTAAAAATCAAATCAGCGATAATTTTTTTGAATTCGAGAATATTTTACAAGAATGTTCTTTTTGTGATGAATTTAGTGGTGGTTTAAATGATGCTATTTTATTTGATATAGAAATGCTTGGAATTTTAAAAGAAACCGCTGAAAGTGCTTTTTTAACTACATTAGAAAAGGCTGAAGATATAGAACTTACAAGTAGTGAAATAGCTAAAAATCTCGTATATAATGCCATTTGTGAAGCTCATTTTGAAAAAGAAAGAATTTTAAAAATTTCAAGTATTATTTTAAATACCGCTTTTGAAATAGCTAATGAATCTATGGCTTATGCAAAAGATCTTTGTTTAGGCGTGATTAAAGGCACAAGGGATGGTATTGTTTTGGCAATGGAAAAATTTAAAGCTTCATTAACTTATGCAAATTTTGAAGAAGATGTTAGTTTAAAAAGCAAAGAACTAATAGGTATAGAAGATGATTTTATTGCTCTTTTAAAAAAAGAGATTCAATTACAAAATGATCCTTGTAAGAGTATAGTTGAGAATTTGCTAGAACATGAACTTGATAATCTTTTTGCTAAATTTAGACGTCTTGCAGGTGAAAGCAGAGAGCAACTAATATTAGTTTTAAATGATATTAAGAAAAATCCAAAGATTAATGATTTTAACAAACTTACTCAAAGAAAATTAAATCGTTTTAAACAAGAAATTTTTGAATTAGAAAAAATTGCTAGTGAAAAATACAAAGATTTAAATTCCAAAAAAGCTAAAAAGCTTGGTGTAAGACTTTGGGAAAAAGCAAAAAAATTCGTTAAAAAATAATATCCCATTTTTGGGATATTAAATATCTATTTCTATACCTACAGGTGCGTGATCAGAGCCAAAAATATCATCTCTTATGAAAGCGTTTTTAAGTTTATCTTTTAAACCCTTTGAAATGAAAAAATAATCAATCCTCCAGCCTACATTTCTTTCTCTTGCTTTCATTCTATAGCTCCACCACGAGTATTTTTCTTTGATTTCACCATTAATTTCTCTAAAAGTATCTATAAAACCAAGCTTTAGCAAATCATCAATCCAAGCTCTTTCTATAGGTAAAAAACCTGAAGTGTTGGCATTGGCTTTTGGATGAGTAAGATCGATTTCTTTATGAGCGGTATTGACATCACCGCAAATGATAATTTCAAATCCATCCTTTAAAAGCTTATCCAAATACACTAAAAAATCTGCATAAAATTTCATCTTAAAATTTAAACGCTCTTCATCTTTTTGACCATTTGGAAAATAGATATTAAAAAGTGCAATATTTTTAAAGCGGTGTTCTAAAACCCTACCTTCTTCATCATCAAAAAATTCGCATTTTTTTACTTCGCTATTAAAATTACAAAGACTCATTACCCCAGAATACCCCGCTCTTTTAGCAGAATTAAAATACATGTGTTTAAAAGGATATTCATAAATTTTTTTAGGAAATTTATCTTCATGTGCTTTGATTTCTTGAAAACCTATAAAATCAATTTGTTCTTGTGCTATCCAATCAAGTGCATTTTTATCACAAATAGCTCTTAAGCCATTGACATTCCATGAAAGTAGTTTCATTATTTTCCTTAAAATTTTCATTAAAAGTGTAAATCATAACATAAAAAGATTTAAAACTACAATCCATTTAAAAAAATTCAATAAAATTAAAAGCTTAAATTTGGAGGTGGGATTTATATGCTTAGATTAACTTGGCTTCAGTTTACTTTTTTTAATTCTTTGATGATTGTATTGTTGAATTTTAATTTATTTTATTTTGTGTATGAAAAAAATACACAAAACTGGTTTATAACTTTTGTTTTTATTGTGGCCTATTTTGCCCTTGTTCACGTGATTTGCTCTTTGCTTTTTATAAAGTTTTTTACTAAATTTTTTTCTATATTATTTATAATATCATCTTTTTTAAGTGTTTACTTTATTAGTTTTTATGGGGTGCTTATAGATTCTGATATGATACAAAATGTTGTTCAAACAGATATCAAAGAAGTAAAAGATTTGTTAAATTTAAAATTGATCTTATTTGTTGTTTTGGCTTTATTGTTGGTTTTTTATGTTGTTAAAGTAAAAATTGATTATTATGGTAGTTTTAAATCCCATCTAAAAATTAAAATTATCAATATAATATCAGGTTTGATTGTTGTTTGTGCGGTTTTAATCCCTTTAAGTAAAACTTTCTTGCCTTTTTTTAGAAACTATAATGAAATAAGAATGTATAATACCCCTTTTTATCAAATTTATGCCGTATATCGCTATTATGTTCGTTTTGTAAAAGCTAAGCCAGAATTTAAAACTATAGCTAATGATGCTTATAGAGAAAACAATCACACTAAAAAACTTTTGGTTTTGGTAGTGGGTGAAACCGCTAGAGCGGCAAATTACTCTTTGGGTGGATATGCTAAAAATGATACCAATTTTTATACCAAAAAAGATAATGTAGTGTTTTTTGATAATTTTTCATCATGTGGAACAGCAACAGCGGTAAGTTTACCTTGTATGTTTTCTATTTCTAAGCGTGAAAATTATTCAAGTTCAGAATTTCAAGAAAATGCGATGGATGTGCTTTATAAAACAGGTGTAGATACTGCATGGTTTGATAATAATTCTGGTGGTTGTAAAGGGGTTTGTGATAGATTAGCTTATAAGCAAAAGCTTTCTAGTGATTTGGATGAAAATTTACTCGCTCCTTTTAAAGAAAAATTAAATCATTTAAGTGATCAAAATATAATAGTTCTTCATTTGCAAGGTTCTCATGGGCCAACTTATTATAAACGCTATCCAAGTGAATTTAACAAATTCACTCCAACTTGTGATACTAATGAGCTTTCAAAATGTGATAGCGAGGCTTTAATCAACACTTATGACAATACTTTACTTTATACAGATTATCTTTTAAGTGAGATTATAAAACTATTAAAAGAGCAAAAAAGCTATGAAAGTTCTTTGTTTTATCTTTCAGATCATGGTGAAAGTTTGGGTGAAAATGGTATTTATCTTCATGGTATGCCTTATGCTATAGCGCCAAGTTATCAAACCCGTATTCCTGCTATTTTTTGGAGCAATGATGAAAAATTAATGAATTTAGCTAAAGAGCATAAAGGTTTAAAACTTTCTCAAGATAATCTTTTTAGTACTCTTTTAGGATATTTTGATGTAAAAACAAGTGTTTATGAGCCAGAATATGATTTATTAAATCCTAAACTTAAGGCAAATCCATGAAGCCTAAATATCATTTTTTAAATAATGCAAGATATGCTTTAGAAGGGATTTTTGCTTTATTTAAAAATGAAATGGCGTTTAGAATTGAACTTTGTATTATTATCCCTGCGATAGTTTTTAGTTTTTTCTTAAAAGTTAGTTTTTTGGAGCATTTATTATTGGTAAGTGTTTTAATGCTTATTTTAATTATAGAGGCTTTAAATTCGGCTATTGAAGCTTGTGTTGATTTGATTACAAATGAATGGCATGAAAAGGCAAAAATTGCTAAAGATTGTGCGAGTACGGCAGTGTTTTTTAGTGTGCTTTTAGCTCTTTTTGTTTGGAGTTTTATTTTATATAGCATTTACTTATGAAATTTGAAAAATTAATACAAGAAATTTTGGGAAAAAAGCGTTTTGAATTGTTAAAATTTTTATGCGAAAATGCCGATGAAAATGGTTTTATTATGATTAAAATCAGTGAGCTTGAAGAAAAATTAAACCAAAGCAAGCCCACTATCATCGCTACTTTTAAATTTTTAGAAGAAAAAAAGCTTTTTAAGCGTCTTAAAAATGGATTTTATCAGCTAAAAATATAGGAGATAAAATGAAACTTAAAAACCCTTTGGATATGCATTTACATTTACGCGATGAAAGTATGCTTGCGCTTGTAGCTCCTTTTAGTGCAAAAGACTTTAAGGCAGGGGTTATCATGCCAAATTTAATCACCCCACTTACTGAAATAGATGTATTAAAAGCTTATAAAGAACGCATTTTAAAAGCATGTAAAAATGAAGATTTTACGCCTTTGATGACTTTGTTTTTCAAAGACTATGATGAGCAATTTTTAGAAAAAGCTAAAGACGAGCTTTTTGCTATCAAACTTTATCCTGCAGGTATCACTACCAACTCAGATAATGGAATTTCAAGTTTTGATATAGAAAAGTTAAAACCTACATTAATTACTATGAGCGAATTAAACATACCCTTACTTGTGCATGGAGAAACCAATGATTTTGTCATGGATAGAGAAGCAAATTTTGCTAAAATATATGAAAAATTAGCTAAAAACTTTCCAAAATTAAAAATTGTAATGGAGCATATTACCACTAAGGTTTTGTGTGATTTATTAAAAGATTATGAAAATTTATACGCAACTATCACTTTGCATCATTTAATGATAACGCTTGATGATGTAGTGGGTGGTAAAATGGATCCACATTTATTTTGCAAGCCTATTGCAAAACGCTATGAAGATAAAGACGCTTTATGTGAGCTTGCTTTTAGTGGCTATGAAAAGGCTATGTTTGGAAGCGATAGCGCGCCTCATCCATTGCACACTAAAGAATGTTGTGGTTGTGCGGCTGGAGTTTTTAGCGCACCGGTGATTTTACCTGTATTAGTTGAACTTTTTGAAAAACATTCAAATGAAACAAATTTACAACAATTTATTTCAGATAATGCTTGCAAAATCCATAATCTTAAATTTGAAAATGACAAAATTATCACTTTAGAAAAACAAGAATGGCAAGTAGCGCAAAAATACGGCGATGTAGTGCCATTTATGGCAGGGAAAACTTTAAATTTCAAAGTCGCAAATTAAAGGAAATTAATGCTAAAAACTTATTTAGAAAACATAAAAGATATTTCTATATAATGATAAAGAACATACCCATAGAACAGCTTTGCAAAATTTATTGCAAGCTATAAAAGATAATCAAGACAAGCAAAATAAAATCTCTATCAAACAAGAACCAAATAACGACAAAGAAGGTAGAGGTGCTCCGGATTTTTTGATTACAAAAGATTTTTTAACACTAGGTTACATAGAAAACAAAAGAGTAAATGCAAATCTTGATAACATCATAACAAGTGATCAAATTTTAAAATACACAAAATTAAGCCCAAATATCATTCTCACAGATTATTTAAGATTTATATTATTAAGTTTAAATGATAAAAATGAAATTATCATTTGTAAAGAAGTAAAAATTTGCTCTCTTGATGAGATTAAAAGCATTGTTAAAAATCAATCTTTGCTAGATACTAAAACACAAGAGTTAAACGAACTTTTTAGCATATTTTTTTCTAAAATCCCAAATCCCATAAATTCAGCTTTAGATTTTGCAAACCATCTAAGCCTAAGAACAAGAATTTTAAAAGATGAGCTTTTATTATCAAGCAAAAATGAAACTTTATTAAGTTTATTTAACACTTTCAAAGAAACACTTTATAAAGAATTATCCTATGAAGAATTTCGCGATTCTTTTGCGCAAACTTTAACTTATAGCTTATTCTTAGCAAAATTAAATAACGATACCGCAAAAGAAATAGATCTAAACAATGCTAAAAAATTCATACCAAAATCATTTCCATTGATCCGTTCTATGAGTGGATTTTTAGATGATAGTTTTGAAAATTTAGAAAATATAAAATGGCTTTTAGAAGAAATCATAAACATTATAAATCACATAGACATTACAAGCATTATTAAAGAATTAAACAAAACAGGCGAGAAAGACTTATTTAATCGTCCTACTATTTTATCTACTCACAAAGATCCTTATTTGCACTTTTATGAAACATTTTTAGCAAGCTATGATCCAAAGCTTAGAGAAGTAAGGGGAGTGTATTATACTCCTGCGCCTGTAGTAATTTTCATCATAAATGCCATAGATGAAGCTTTAAAACAAGATTTCAATCACAAAAAAGGCTTAAGCGAAGCTTTAGATAAAAATATAACCTTACTTGATTTTGCCACAGGCACTGGCACCTTTTTACTTGAAGCTTTTAGAAAAGCTTTAGAACCTATAAGCAAAAATAGCGTTAATTACAATCCAAAAGTTTTGATAGACAAATTTTGTGGTTTTGAATTTTTAATAGCCCCTTACACCATAGCACATTTAAAAATTTCTCAAAGTTTTAAAGAAGAATTTAACTCTCCATTAAACGATGATGAAAGTCTTAAAATAGCACTAACAAATACTTTATATTCTAAAAGCATATCCAAAGAACAAAATGATCAAAACACGCTTTTTACTCTCATTGATCTAACAAAAGAATTCAAAAAAGCACAAAAAATAAAAGAAGAACAAATTCTAATCATCACAGGCAATCCGCCTTATAGTGGAGCAAGTAGCAACAAAGGCTTATACGAAGATGAGATCAAAATAAGCTATGGTTTAGAACCAAGCAAAGCAAATCTTAATAATGAACAAAAAAAGTGGATAAGCTCGTATTTTAAAGAAAAATCCAAACAAAACACAAGTACTTTTAAAGCCATATATGAAAAACACAAACTAGAAAATGAAAAAAATTCAAAAGTAATGCTTGATGACTATGTAAAATTCATACGCTTTGCCCAAAGTAAAATCGACTCTCAAGAAAGCGGAATTTTTGCTTTTATTTCAAATAATAGCTTTTTAGATAATCCTACCTTTAGAGGTATGAGATATTCTTTAATGCAAAGCTTTGATAAAATTTATATACTTAATTTACACGGCGATACTAGAAAAAAAGAAAAAGCTCCTGATGGAAGCAAAGATGATAATGTCTTTGATATCATGCAAGGTGTGAGCATAAATATCTTTATAAAACAAAATTCAAAAGCTAAAAATACAAACATTTATTATCATGATTTATACGGCAAAAGAAAGGATAAATACGAATTTTTATATGAAAATGACTTAAATTCTATAAAATGGACTTTGGTAAAAAACAACGAGCCTTTTTATCTTTTCTTACCACAAAATAATGATTTATTAGAAGAATACAACAAGGGCATAAGCGTAAAAGATATTTTTATGCTTTCAAGCGTAGGAATTGCAAGCTCTAAGGATGCTATATTAATCTCAACGAATAATAAAAAATTAGAACAACAAGTTTATAATTTTTATAATGAATTTGATAAAAAATACATCAAAGAAATAGCATATAAACCTTTTGATACGCAAAAAATTTATTATGATATAAAAAAAGTGGAAAGACCAAGAATTGACATAATGGAACATTTTTTGGGGTATGAAAACATAGGTTTGATTTATGATAGAGGCACTAATCTAAAAGAAATTTCAAATTTATTTATAAGCTCAAAAGTTATAGATAAACATTTAGTCGGAGCAAATAGCTATGTTTCTCCACTTTATCTTTATCCTACAACTAGAAGTAAAAAATTCCTAGAAAAAGAAAATCCAAATTTTAACGAAGAAAATTTCACCTCAAAAATAGAAAATTTCAAAGAAAGCTTTAGAACTTTCATAGATGAGCTTTATAAAGAAAAATTCTCACCAGAAGACATACTAGGCTATATTTATGCGGTGCTTTTTCATAAAATTTATAGAGAAAAATATCTTGATTTTTTAAAAATTGATTTTCCAAAAATTCCTTTTACAAAAGATAAAAATACTTTTAAAAATTTAAGCAAACTAGGCTTAAAACTTGTAAATTTACATTTATTAAAAAATGATGAGTTAGATTTTAATGTAGGTGAAGCCTTGTTTAAAGACATTAAAAATAAAAATTTCAAAATACAAAAAATCAAATACAACAAAGACGTAAAAGAACTTTTCATAAACGAAAGTTTGTATTTTAATAAAGTAAGTCCTGAAATTTATGAGTTTAAAATAGGCGGCTATGCTGTGCTAGATAAATACCTAAAAAGCCACAAAGAAGAAGACATAGATCATAAGCATTTTACCTTGATCATACAAACCTTAGATGAAACTTTAAAAATTCAAGATGAAATTTCAAAAATCAATCTTAGCTAGTATAACTAGCTAATGATTAAAAGTTTTATCTTAGCTTCTATAATCTCTTCTACTTCATCTTTTACAAAGCTTTCTAACTCTTGTTTGTTTGTATTAATACCATTCATACTTAAATGCCACAAAGCATTTTCTATCGCACTTTGTTTGTCTCTTTTTACCACTCTAGTTTCGTTAAAAATTTCATACTCATAAGGGATATTTTGTGTATTTAAAAAACCTTGCAAATCACTTTCATAAAAACCTTTAAAATGAGTGTTAAAATGCTCAAATATAGGATCTAAAAAGCTACTTTTACGCCTACTTGCCCAGCCTAAATACACTTTTTTAGAAGCTAAGTTTAAAAAAGCTTTATAGTCTTTTTCATTTTGTAAAGCAGGAGACATACTTAAAAATGCAAGATCAAATTTAACATTAGGATTGTTTTGCATCCAAGTTTCAAAGCTCAAATTTTCGCATTTTATATTGTTAAGATTTAGTTTTTTAGCATCTTCTTGTAAAATTTCAAGCATAGTATTTGCACTATCTAGGGCTAAAATTTCTTTAGCTTCTTTAGCTAAGTGTAAAGTCCAAACCCCAGTTCCACATCCTATATCTATAATGCTTTTATTTTGAAAAGAAATATTTAAATTTTGTAAATATTCAAAAGTTTGCTTTTGTATGGTGTTTAAAGTGTTTTGATATCTTGCGTAAGTTTTGGCCTTTTTATCCCATAAATTCATATATTTTCCTTGATAAAATATATAAAATCATAGCATAAATTTTTAAAATTCAAGCCCAAAGAAAGGGCTTGAATGATTAATTAAAACCTTTTCTTCTTAACATCTTCTAAGATATTATTAGCTATATCACTTACTGTACTAGAAATAATAGCTGATTCATTAGCAATTTCAACATTATCTTTAGTAGTTTGATCAATTTGAGCTACGCTATCATTGATTTGAGTGATACCTGCAGTTTGTTCTTTAATACTTTCTGCCATATCATTGATAGATTGAACAAGTAAATTAGTATTAGCTTCAATTTCTGATAAAGACTTTTGAGTTCTTTCAGCTAACTTTCTAACTTCATCAGCTACCACTGCAAAGCCTCTACCATGTTCTCCAGCACGAGCTGCTTCAATAGCTGCATTTAAAGCTAAAAGATTGATTTGATCTGCAATATCACCTATAATACCTGTAACATTTTTAATCTCTTCAGATTGAGTGATAACATCACTAGTTTTAACTGAAACATTTTGCATAGAAGAAGTGATCTCTTCTAAAGCTGCTGCAGTTTCTTCTAAAGATTGAGCTTGAGAATTTGAAGAAGTGGTTAAGCTTTGAACAGCAGTTTGTAATTTTCCACTTTCATTAGCTAAAGCATTAGCAAAGTCTGAGCTTTGTTTTAGCATTTTAATGATTTCTTGTCCTAGTGCATTAGTAGTTACCTCTACAGCTCCATTGGCATCTTTTACTTCAGTAGTAAAGTCAAGAGATTTATAGCTATTAAATACTCTTTGAATTTCATTCATATCAGAACCTACTCTAGCTTGTAAAGCATCAAGAAGTCTATTTAGAACATTTTTAAGTTCAATAAGTTGTGGGTTTCTTGGATTAGCAGTAATTCTTGCTGTTAAATTACCACCTTCTACAACTGATACGGTTTGAACTGATTCTTTAACGGCTTGATTGTCTTGTTCTAAGCCTCTTTTAGTAGCAAGAATGTTTTCGTTGATAGCATTTGAGATTTGTCCAAATTCATCATTGCTTTTTACTTCTATAGTAGAAACATTTTTTGTTTTATAGTTGATAAAATCAAAGAATGAAGTTAAACCTGTTTGGATAGCTGCAAGTGGGGAGAGGCTTCTGCTGATTAAAAATCTAATCAAGATTAAAGCTATGATTATAGCTATAATACCGACTATAGCTTGTTTCATTAAAATGGAATTAACAGCGGAAGTATAGTTACTATCTAAAGTTACAGCACAAATACGATATAATCCATTGGAACTTGTATCGCACATTGTTTCATATTTGATACCTTTATCATCAAATACAGGAAAAAGAATATCTCTCTTATTTGGATCTATATATTCAGGGTTTTCTTTTATGGCGTTAGCAATATTAACGCTTAAAGTGTTTTTTGTTAAAATTCTATCAAGCACTTCGTGAAAAATAATTCTTCCTTCAGAGTCATAAACAGCAGCATAAGTAGTTGATGAGTGTCCTAAAGATAATACATCTTTGGAAAATTTATCTAGATTGTAATCGCCTCCAACGAAAGCTATAAGTTGATTATTTTTATAAATAGGGAAAACATAAGTTATACCAATCTCTTGATCTATAGGGGATTTATATGGTTGAGTTATTGTGATGCCTTTGTTATTTTTTGCTTCTTGATACCAAATTTGTTTTGTAATGTCAAAATTTGATTTTTTATCTAAAATTGTTCCATTTGACAAAAGCATTTTGTTGTTTTTATCAAACGCAATAAAAACAATATCAAAATCAAACGCCTTCTTAAAAGAATCTAGAAGCAGTGAAATATTTTCATCTTCTAATTTTTTAGCACTTTCATATGCTAGAACCTCTATAGCTTTTTGCTTGCTTTTGGAATAGTTTTCAAAAGTTACTTTAACATCATCCATAGTTTTTAATTGATTTTCTTTTAGCAATTCATATGTGTGATTTTTGGCATCAAAGTAACTAACGGTACTTGTGATTGCTAAAATTAATACAACTAAAATTCCAACCCACAGCGTAAGTTTGACTGAAACTCCAACGGATTTGCCTGAATTTATTGATTGCATTATAACTCCTATATTTATATTTTGGAAATAAAATTATTATTATAGCAGAAATATAGAGAAAGAAATGCATAAAAATGAACTTTTTTACATAAATATTCTTAAAAATTTTAGTATTTTTTATACTTTTTGCCATTTATTAACTTTTTACATATATATAATTATAAAACACTATAATTATATATTAAGAATTAATAAATGCAATTTACATTTGAACAAATTTTTATCGCAATGCTATTGACTCTTTTTGCAGGTTTTTCTACGGCTATAGGTTCTATAATAGCCTTTTTTCTAGAAAAGATGATTTAAGGGTGCTTTCTTTAGGGCTTGGTTTTTCAGCTGGAGTAATGATATACATTTCTTTTATGGAAATTTTACCCACTGCTCTTAAAGATTTTAAAAATTATTATAATTCACATTGGGCCGAACTTTTAGGATTGGCTTGTTTTTTTGGTGGAATTTTAATATCTTTATTGATTGATAAATTAATCCCCGAAGATGTCAATCCTCACGAGCCTAAAGAGGATTTAAGCGAGTTAAAAATTTGTCCCTTGCCTCAAAAAGGACAAAATCCTCCGAAATTTCATCCTGGAGAAAAGTTGCATCAGATCAATACTAAAGCTTTAAAACGTACAGGGATTTTTACAGCTTTGGCTATTGCTATACATAATTTCCCAGAAGGTTTGGCTGTGAGTTTGCCAATTTACCATGCTACAGGAGATAAGAAAAAAGCTTTTATTTATTCAGCTCTTTCGGGTTTTGCAGAGCCTTTGGGTGCTTTTGTTGGAGCTTTGATTTTATTGCCTTTTATAGGCGATCTTACTTTAGCTATAAGTTTTGCTGTGATTGCAGGAATTATGGTTTTTATATCTCTTGATGAGCTTTTGCCCGCTGCAAAAACTTATGATAAGGCTCATGATAGTTTATATGGACTTATCGCAGGAATGGCAATAATGGCTTTAAGTTTAAATTTACTTGAATATTGAAAATTATTTTTTGTTTTTAAGTGTTTATTTATAAAATATATAAAATCATAGCATAAATTTTTAAAATTCAAGCCCAAAGAAAGGGCTTGAATGATTAATTAAAACCTTTTCTTCTTAACATCTTCTAAGATATTATTAGCTATATCACTTACTGTACTAGAAATAATAGCTGATTCATTAGCAATTTCAACATTATCTTTAGTAGTTTGATCAATTTGAGCTACGCTATCATTGATTTGAGTGATACCTGCAGTTTGTTCTTTAATACTTTCTGCCATATCATTGATAGATTGAACAAGTAAATTAGTATTAGCTTCAATTTCTGATAAAGACTTTTGAGTTCTTTCAGCTAACTTTCTAACTTCATCAGCTACCACTGCAAAGCCTCTACCATGTTCTCCAGCACGAGCTGCTTCAATAGCTGCATTTAAAGCTAAAAGATTGATTTGATCTGCAATATCACCTATAATACCTGTAACATTTTTAATCTCTTCAGATTGAGTGATAACATCACTAGTTTTAACTGAAACATTTTGCATAGAAGAAGTGATCTCTTCTAAAGCTGCTGCAGTTTCTTCTAAAGATTGAGCTTGAGAATTTGAAGAAGTGGTTAAGCTTTGAACAGCAGTTTGTAATTTTCCACTTTCATTAGCTAAAGCATTAGCAAAGTCTGAGCTTTGTTTTAGCATTTTAATGATTTCTTGTCCTAGTGCATTAGTAGTTACCTCTACAGCTCCATTGGCATCTTTTACTTCAGTAGTAAAGTCAAGAGATTTATAGCTATTAAATACTCTTTGAATTTCATTCATATCAGAACCTACTCTAGCTTGTAAAGCATCAAGAAGTCTATTTAGAACATTTTTAAGTTCAATAAGTTGTGGGTTTCTTGGATTAGCAGTAATTCTTGCTGTTAAATTACCACCTTCTACAACTGATACGGTTTGAACTGATTCTTTAACGGCTTGATTGTCTTGTTCTAAGCCTCTTTTAGTAGCAAGAATGTTTTCGTTGATAGCATTTGAGATTTGTCCAAATTCATCATTGCTTTTTACTTCTATAGTAGAAACATTTTTTGTTTTATAGTTGATAAAATCAAAGAATGAAGTTAAACCTGTTTGGATAGCTGCAAGTGGGGAGAGGTATTTTGATACGATGAAATAAAGGAGGATGACGCTAAGAATGCTTGCAAAAACAACAATCACAGTTTGTATAAATGCAATTTTATAAACTGGAGCTTCTATTTGTTCTATTGGCTCTCCAACGCAAGCAGTATAAATTCCAGAAACCTTTGTGCATACAGCAAATCTTTCATTACCATCTTTTGGTCTAGTATACTCAAAAGGTTCAAGATCCTCTTTAGTTTTAGCAAGATTTGCAATAGTACTAATATCATAACCTTGTTGCAAAAGAGTTTTGTCTGTAGAAACAAATACTTTATTTTCTTCATCAAATACAAAAGTTCTACCTGGTAAATTTTCAAATTCAGCTTGCAAATCTGCCGCAAGAATATCTACAGCCAAAACCCCTATAAATTTACCATCTTTATAAAGCGGAATAGAATATGTAAAGCAAGGTAAATTTGTAGTTACATCAATATAAGATGGGGTAATATAAAGTTTATTTGTTTTAACTGCTTCTATATAATACTCTCTTGTTCTAGCATCATAATTATCAGCTTTTCCATAAGTTCCAAAATCTAAATTTTTAGCATCAGAGTCTGGATCGCTTACAACAAGTTCGCCATTTGGTTGAGCAATATAAACTGCTAAGAATCTTCCAGCATCTCTAAAATTCTTTAAATCTTTTCCAACATAATGCATTAAAGCATCTTGACTATCTAACTGTTCTATAGGATGCTTTAAAATACTTTTAGCTAAACTTTCAAGAGCTAAAGAATTTCTTGCCTTAAAAGACTCTATAGAATTTTTAGCCGTTTTAACATAATTTATTTCAGCATTCACAACTTCATGAAAAATTGCTTGCTTTACAAATATAAATGTTACAACACCTAAAATTATCAAACACACTACTGCGATTAAATTTGCAATCAGTGAAACCTTCAATTTTACACTTTTCATAATTTAAGCGCTCCTTTCTAATATTATTTTATAGAGATATCTACATAAAGTTTTAGAATTATAAATTAAAAAATCTAGATTTTTACTTAAATATAAAAGTAATAAAAAATTTTATTTAAATAAAGCTCGTTAGCATATCAAAAAAAAATAAAATTAATATAAAATTATTTTTTATAGATGTTTTAAAACTATTTAACAATATCAAATACATTTTAAGGTGTGATAAAATTCAGGATTATTAAAAGTTGGAGGAAAAGGAACGCTAGCTCTAAATTCTTTATAGGTATTACCCGGGAGTGTGTCTATGATTTCTATAGTATAAGAAACACTTGTATTTTGCATTTTAGCGTTACGGATATTTTTATCATTGAAAATTTCACCTCCTACTTGTTGTTGGTTTAATATGCTAAGTATCAAATAGCATTTTTTGATTTCAAATTTAGTAAGATTTTGAACTTTTCCATTTACTATAACGCTTTCATGTCTTAGATCTCTTGTATAGGTTAGTTTGCTAAGATCGGCTTGAGTGGTGAATTGATTGATTGTCAGAAAAATAGAATATATCAAAAGTGCGGTAAAAATAGTAGCTATGGTATAAGAAATCAAAGCCATTTCTTTTTGTTTGACTTTTAGAAAGATTAAAATACAAATCAAGGCAAAGCAAATAAGTAAAATGATAAAAACTATAATATGAAAAATTGTAAAATGCATTAAAAACACTCCGAAACTAAGCGTATGGTATAGTTATTTTCATAGTTAAAATTTTCAAAAGCAATTCTTTGAAATTGGGTTGCGTTTTTCTTTAGATCTTTAATTTCTCTACTTTTTTGTCTAAAAGGGATAAATTTCTTTTTATATTCTTCTATGATATTATCATTAGGTATTTTATCTGCAAAAATTTTAGCTGTAATTTTACATTCTTTAAAATTATTTTTTGAATTATTTGTAATGTTAAAATCAACAATTAAATCATTTGAGCTTTGTATCATTTTTTGATCTGTAATAGCGATTTTTCGAGTTCTTACTTCATTGTCTATTAGTTTATACCCATAGATATAAACTAAAAAACAAATAATAATATCAAATGCAATAATAAAAAGTGCTGCTATAGGTCTATGGCGTAAAAATACGCAAAGAAGTAAAACACAAGTGAAGAGAAAAAAAACTAATAAAATCAGCATATAATCTACTAAATATAAATGAGTAGTGTAAAAAAGCACAATTTCTCTTAGTTTCTCCACTTGCGTATCCTTTTAGTTTATGTTGGCAGAACTTTGCTTTTTAGCATCTTTGGTATCAACCCAAATGTTTGGCACTGCTCCACCTGGAGTTAAGAAAATTTTAGCATCTTGATTGACTTTTAAGGCTTCATTAAATTCTTTTTGAGTTTCAATTTGTTTTAAATTTAGCAAAGGGGTGTTTAAGCTGTTTGCGATTTCTTTATTAGAATAAGCTTGTGCATCTGCTTCTATCTTAACAGCCATAGCTTTACCTTTGGCGCTGATTATGGTTGCATTTGCTTCCCCTTCAGCTAAAGCAGCTTTTTTTAAGGCTTCTTGATTAGCTCTTTCTACTTCATATTTAGTTCTTTCAGCCTCTTGTTTTGCAATTTGTACGCGTTCGATTTGTTCTTTTACTTTTGAAGGTAAAATAATTTCTCTAAGTTGTACAGCGCGAAGTTCTACAGGTTCGTTTGGTTGGGCTTCTATGGTTTTTCTTATACCTTCTTCTATTTGAGCGGCTATTGTATTACGATTAGTAGGAAGTTCTTCGGCTGTATATTTTCCTACAACACTTCGCACTACATCACGAACAACTGGATCGATAATTTTATTTTCCCAATTTAAGCTCCAAGTAGCTATAGTTTGAGGAACTTGCAGAGGATTTAAGCGGTATTGTACTGTAACATCAATAGATACAGGCAATCCACGAGAGTCAAGCACAGAAATACTATTTTTATTAATAACACCTGAACCTGAAGATAAATTTTCATTACTTCCCTCTATAGAAGCATAGTTGATTTGTCTTACTCTAGTATCGATTATGGTTATTTTTTGTACAAAAGGTAAGAAAAAGTGAAGTCCTGGTTCTAATGGATTTGGGTCATATTTACCTGTTGTTGATTTAATTCCCATTTCCCCAGAATTTATCACCATAAAAGGTTTTGCAACGATTAAAAATAAGATAATAATAATCACCCCATAAATAAATGGAGAGAATTTTCCAAAACCTTTAAAATTAAATTCTGGTGCTTTGAAATTGAAATTTTGACGGTTGTTGTTTTCGTTATTGTTAGAATTTCTATTTTTTTTATTGAAATAATCATTTAAATCAGCTGGCATTTATTTCCTTTTTTAAATATAAGTTAGCATAGATGCGTATTTTTCATTGCGTCCATAAACTACATCAAAATAAGCATCTTGAAGTTTTTTAGTTACAGATCCTCTTAAACCATTTCCTATTATTCTTGCATCAATGTTGTTAATAGGTGTGATTTCAGCGGCTGTTCCGGTAAAAAATGCTTCATCAGCAGTATAAACTTCATCTCTTGAAATTCTTTGGCGAAGCACGGTGATACCAAGATCGTGAGCGATTTTAAGCACTGTATCTTGAGTAATGCTTTTTAAAGAAAAATCATTTGGAGGTGTGATTAAAACCCCATCTTTTACAATAAAGAAACATTCTCCTGTTCCTTCTGCGATAAAACCTTCTTCATCAAGCATTAAAGCTTCTTCATAGCCTGCTTCAATAGCTTCAAATTTTGCAATTTGAGAGTTAAGGTAATTCGCGCTTGCTTTAGCTTTTCCCATGCATGATTTAACACTATTTCTTGCAAAAGACGAAATTTTTACTTTTATGCCTTTTTCTAAACCTTCTTCTCCAAGGTAAGCACCCCATTCCCAAGCCGCAATTCCAACTCTTACAGGAGCTTTTATATGATAAAGTCCCATAACTCCATCGCCTAAGAAAATCAAAGGGCGGATATAGACATTGCTTTTAAAATTGTTTGCTTTTAAGAGTTCAATTTGTGCATTTTCAAGCTCTTTTTGAGAAAAAGGACAATTTAAAAGAGTAATTTTTGCAGACTCTAAAAGTCTTTTGGTGTGATCTTCAAGTCTGAAAATTGCTAAGCCTTTATCTGTTTTATAGGCTCTAGTTCCTTCAAAAACAGCATTGCCATAATGCAAAGAATGGGTTAAAAAGTGCAAAGTTGCATCTTTAAAATCAACTAATTTTCCATCCATCCAAATTTTATCTGCTGAGATCATTTTTTTACCTTTTATAGTTGTTTATTTCTTAAAAAATATTATTTTAAGAATAAATCGGGATTTTATCAAAAATATACTAACAATAAGCTTTTATTAAATTAAGGTTTTTTGTTAAAAAAAATATTAGGTATTTTTTGAAATAATTATGAAAAATTATCGTTAAAAAGGAGAAATTATGCCATTAGTAAATATTAAATTAGCAAAGCCGTCTTTAAGCAAGGAACAAAAAGCGGAGCTTATAGCTGATATTACCAAACTTTTAAGCACGAAATATAATAAAAGTAAAGAAAGAGTTGTGGTGGTTTTAGAAGATGTAGAAAATTATGACATAGGCTTTGGCGGAGAAAGCGTTGAAGCTATCAAAGCAAAGGCAATTAAATGAGTTTAAACATAGGAGATAAAGCACCTCAGTTTGAGCTTTTAAATCAAGATGGGGTAAAAATAGCATTAAAAGATTTTATTGGCAAAAAGGTGATTTTGTATTTTTATCCAAAAGATAATACTCCAGGTTGCACTACAGAGGCTTGTGATTTTAGCGCAAATTATGATAAATTTGGTGGTAAAAATGCAGTGATTATTGGTATCAGTCCTGATAGCGTGGCAAGTCATGAAAAATTTATCTCTAAATTTGATTTAAAACATATTTTACTTAGCGATAGTGAAAAAGAAGTTGCTAAAGCTTATGGAGCTTGGGGGCTTAAAAAAAATTACGGAAAAGAATACGAAGGTCTTATTCGCTCTACTTTTGTTATTGATGAAATAGGTAGGATTGCTCAAATTTATAGTAATGTTCGTGTAAAAGATCATGCTTTAAAAGTGCTTGAAAGTCTTTAATGTTGGTGCATATTTGTTGCAGTGTGGATAGTCATTATTTTATTGAAGAACTTAGAAAGACTTATCCTGATGAAAAAATTATAGGATACTTTTATGATCCAAATATCCATCCCTTAAGCGAATACGAACTAAGATTTTTAGATGTAAAAAGATCTTGTGATAAACTTGGTATTAAGCTTTATAAAGGTGAGTATGAGTATGAAAAATGGCTTAATGCTGTGCGTGGTTATGAAGATGAGCCTGAAAAGGGTGCAAGGTGTGAAATTTGCTTTGATGTAAGAATGGGATCTAGTGTTAAATTTGCTGCTAAAATAGGAGAAAAAAAGCTTACTACTACGCTTTTAACCAGCCCTAAAAAAGATTTAGAACAGTTAAAAAATGCTTTACAAAAAGAATGTGAGTCTTATGGAGTAGAGTTTTTAGCTCCTGATTTTCGTAAAAATGGCGGTACTCAAAGACAGTTTGCTTTAGCAAAAAAGGAAATGCTTTATCATCAAAACTATTGCGGCTGCATTTATGGGCTTAAAAAACAAAAACAAGATAAGAATTTTATTGATGAATTAATGTCTCCTGTAAATAAGCAAATTTTACCTGCAAGTATAGAAGCAAGAATAGCTCTTTATAAAAAAGTAGTTTTATGGGAAAAAAAAGGTATAAAATTTGAAATTTTAAGAGAGAAATTTTTAAATTATCGTCTTTTAAGTGCTTTGATAAAATTAGATAAAAAGCCCGTTAAATCTCATATTTTATTTTATTCGCATTTTAAAAACGCTTATACAAGATTTTCTTTGGATGAGGAAAATTTAAAACAAAATTTAAAAGAAGGCTTTTATAGAAGTACTAAAGATGAAATAGTTTTAGTGGAATTTTGGCGTTTTAATGCATTTTTTAAAAACAAATGGAAAAATTTTGAAGATTTTTTAAAAAGACCTTTAAGTGTTCAAGCAGAAATTAAATGGCGTAATAAATTGTTTGGAACTTATAATCTTAGTCCTATTATCATCCTCGAAAATATTTTACCTTCAAGATATGAAGTGATAGCAAAAAGTGAAATTTATCATGATAATCAAGAGGTGCTTGTAAAAATTTAAGAAATTTATTAAGAAAAACTTTTTTTGTTAATATAATTTTTAATGATTTTTTTATATAATAAAATTTTTAATTGTTTTCAAGGTTAATTTAATAATGATAGATGTAATGCAAATTCAAGAAATTTTACCACACCGTTATCCTTTTTTACTAGTAGATAAAATTACAGAATTAAAAGTTAAAGAAGTGGTGCGAGGATATAAAAACATCAGTATAAGTGATCATGTTTTTATGGGACATTTTCCAGGGCATCCTATTTATCCTGGAGTTTTGATTTTAGAAGGTATGGCTCAAACAGGTGGAGTTTTAGCTTTTGAAAGTATGGAAGATAAAGTGGATCCAAAAAGTAAAGTAGTTTATTTCACAGGCATAGATGGAGCAAAATTTAGAAATCCTGTGCGTCCTGGAGATAGGCTTGATTATGAAATGAGCGTGGTTAAAAATCGTGGTAATATGTGGATTTTTAAAGGGCAAGCTTTTGTAGATGGAAATTTAGTTGCAGAGGCCGAGCTTAAAGCTATGATAGTGGATAAATAATGAAAAAAATTCATCCAAGTGCGGTGATTGAAGAGGGTGCACAACTTGGTGACGATGTTGTAGTAGAAGCTTATGCTTATGTAAGCAAAGATGCTAAAATAGGTAATAATGTTGTCATCAAACAAGGTGCTCGAATTCTTTCAGATACAACTATAGGTGATCATTCTCGTGTATTTTCTTATGCTATAGTAGGCGATATTCCTCAGGATATATCTTATAAAGAAGAGCAAAAAAGCGGTGTTGTTATAGGGAAAAATGCAACTATTAGAGAATTTGCAACGATAAATTCAGGTACAGCTAAAGGAGATGGTTTTACTCGTATAGGCGATAATGCTTTTATTATGGCTTATTGTCATATTGCTCATGATTGTCTTTTAGGTAATAATATTATTTTAGCTAATAATGCAACTTTGGCAGGACATGTAGAGCTTGGAGATTTTACGGTTGTAGGCGGGCTTACACCTATTCATCAATTTGTCAAAGTAGGTGAGGGTTGTATGATAGCAGGAGCAAGTGCACTTTCTCAGGATATAGTACCGTTTTGTTTAGCAGAAGGAAATCGTGCAAGTATTAGAAGTTTAAATTTAGTAGGTACTCGTCGTCGTTTTGATAAAGATGAAGTAGATAGACTTAGTAGAGCTTTTAAAACTTTATTTAGACAAGGAGATTTAAAAGAAAATGCTAAAAATTTGCTTGAAAATCAAGAAAGTGAAAATGTTAAAAAAATGTGCCATTTTATATTAGAAACAAAGCGTGGAATTCCTGTCTATAGGGGTAAAAATAATGCCTAGAAAATGTAGTTTTTGCAATGAAGTGGAGAATCCACAAAGAAGAATTTTAGCAAATGAAAATGATGATGCTTTTATTTGTGAATATTGCGTTGAAGGTGCTTATAGTATTATTTATGGAGAAGAAAAAGAATTTAAAGAACCTAAACAAAGTTATAATACAGAATTTAAAGATATCACTCCAAAAGAATTAAAAGCTTATTTAGATCGTTATGTCATAGGACAAGATAGAGCTAAAAAAGTTTTTAGTGTTGGAGTATACAATCATTATAAAAGACTTTTTAAAGCTGAACTTCAAGATGATGATACAGAGCTTTTTAAGTCAAATATTTTACTTGTTGGGCCAACAGGAAGTGGAAAAACTTTATTGGCGCAAACTTTAGCTAAATTTTTAGATGTACCTATAGCAATTTGTGATGCAACTTCTTTAACTGAAGCAGGATATGTAGGTGAGGATGTAGAAAATATTTTAACACGTCTTTTACAAGCTGCAGATGGAGATGTGCAAAGAGCTCAAAAAGGTATAGTTTTTATTGATGAGATTGATAAAATTGCCAGAATGAGTGAAAATCGTTCTATTACTCGTGATGTAAGTGGAGAGGGTGTGCAACAAGCTTTACTTAAGATTATCGAAGGAAGTTTGGTAAATATTCCACCAAAGGGGGGGAGAAAACATCCAAATCAAGAGTTTATACAAATTGACACTTCAAATATTTTATTTGTTTGTGGTGGAGCTTTTGATGGTTTGGAAACTATCTTAAAAAGAAAACTTGGAGATAAAGTTGTAGGTTTTTTTGATGATGCAAAAGAAGAAAATAAAGCTTTACTTGAGAAAATTGAACCTGATGATTTGGTGCATTTTGGTTTGATTCCTGAGCTTATAGGTCGTTTGCATGTGATTGCATCTTTAAATGAGCTTAATGAAGAAGATATGGTAAGAATTTTAACTGAACCTAAAAATGCCATTATTAAGCAATATCAAAAGCTTTTTGCTATTGATGGGGTAAATTTAAAATTTGAAGAAGATGCTCTAAGAGCTATCGCACAGCTTGCATTGGAGAGAAAAACAGGGGCTAGGGGGCTTAGAAGTATTATAGAAGAAATGATGGTAGATTTAATGTTTGAGTTACCAGAGTATAAAAACTATGATATTGTAATAACCAAAGAAGTTGTTAAAGACAATGCAAAGGCATTATTAATAAAAAGAAAAATAAGTTAAAAGGATAGAAATGATATTAGATCAACTTATAGGATTTTTTTCTAGTGATATGGGGATTGATTTAGGAACAGCTAATACGCTAGTTTTGGTAAAAGATAAGGGTATAGTGATAAACGAGCCTTCTGTTGTGGCAGTTGAAAGAGAAAGGTATGGTTCCAAAGCAAAAATTTTAGCCGTAGGTAAAGAAGCTAAAGATATGGTGGGAAAAACTCCAGGTAACATCGAAGCTATTCGTCCTATGAAAGATGGCGTGATTGCAGATTTTGATATGACTGAAAAAATGATCCGCTATTTTATAGAAAAAACACATCGTAGAAAAAGTTTTTTACGCCCTAGAATTATTATTTCTGTTCCTTATGGTTTAACTCAAGTAGAAAGAAAAGCGGTAAGAGAAAGTGCTTTAAGTGCAGGTGCAAGAGAGGTATTTTTGATCGAAGAGCCTATGGCAGCAGCTATTGGTGCAAGTTTACCTATACAAGAACCTAAAGGAAATTTGGTAGTAGATATAGGGGGTGGAACTACTGAGATCGGAGTGATTTCTTTGGGTGGACTTGTGATTTCAAAGTCTATTCGTACAGCTGGAGATAAGCTTGATATGAGTATAGTTAATTATGTAAAAGAAAAATACAATCTTATCATAGGTGAAAGAACAGGCGAAGAGATCAAAATCACCATAGGTTCAGCAATACAACTTCCAAAAGAACTTTCTATGGTGGTAAAAGGACGCGATCAAGTAAGTGGACTTTTAAGTCGTATTGAACTTACAAGTGAAGATGTAAGAGAAGCAATGCGTGAGTATTTAAAAGAAATTGCTGATGCTTTAAAAATGGTTCTTGAAATGATGCCGCCTGATTTAGCAAGTGATATAGTAGAAAATGGTGTAGTTTTAACAGGTGGTGGAGCATTGATTCGTGGTTTTGATAAATACTTAAGTGAAATTGTACGTTTGCCAGTTTATATCGCAGATGAACCGCTTTTAGCTGTAGCAAAAGGAACGGGTAAAGCTTTAGAGGAAATTTCATTATTGCAACAATTAACCAATGAAGAATAAGATTTTTTATGTTCTTGTCTTAGCCTTTTTGGTTTTTATATCTTTTTATTATGGAGGACTTATCAAGCAAAATGTTCTCCGTGTTAATGATTTTGTTATAGGTAATTTTTATAATATTAAAGATTATTTGGGAAAAAAAATTTCAGAACACTTTAATCAAGCAAATCAAATTCAGCAACTAAAAGCTAGAAATAAAGAATTAGAAGATATTGCTGTAAAGGTAACTAGTTTTGCAAATCAATTAAATCGTATTTTAGAGGATCAAAATTCTACAAAATATTTACCTCAAGTTTCTTTAACTAGAGTTATTTCTTACGTTCAATTGAATGATTATAAAAAATTATGGTTAGATTGGAGCAAAATTCCAGTTGGTAAAAATCGTGGTTTAATATATCAAGGATATACTGCAGGTATAGCTATTAATAAAAATGGTAGAGCAATGGCTCTCTTACAAGGTGATGATCAGTGTGTTTTTTCTGTTTATATAGGAAAATCCAAAGCTCCAGGTTTAATCCAGGGTGAAGATGGCAGGATTGTGGTTAAATTTATTCCAAAATGGGCAAAAATTAATACCGGAGATGAAATTTTAACAAGTGGACTTGATAATATTTTCTTTTCAGATATACCTGTTGGTATTGTGAATAGAGTTAATGATGAAGATATGTATCAAAGTGTAGAAGTAAAGCCTTATGTTAAGATTAGTATTCCTGCTTATTTATATGTAGTAGATAATTTATAAGTCAAGGATTAGACTTTTTAAAAATTTTCTATATTTTTGCTAATTATTATAACTTTGTTTAATGCTAAAAATTTTGTTAAATTATCAAATAAATGTTTATAATTGAATGAGAATTTTATAAAAAATCTTAAATTTCTTTATGTATTATTTCCTAGATTAAAAGCAGAGTGTTTATTTTTTAAAATTATATCGATAATTTCAAAGTTTATAAAACTAATTTTTGTTATAATCAGCCCAAATTTATGCTCTTAGGAAAATTTATGCCAAAACGAACAGATATTAAAAGCATTTTACTTATAGGAAGTGGTCCTATTGTGATAGGACAAGCTTGTGAATTTGATTATTCTGGAACTCAAGCCGCAAAGACTTTAAAAGAATTAGGATATCGTGTAGTATTAATCAACTCAAATCCTGCAACCATCATGACAGATCCCGAATTTGCAGATGCGACTTATATAGAACCCATAACAAAAGAAAGTATTTTAAGTATTATTAAAAAAGAAAAAATTGATGCAATTTTGCCAACTATGGGTGGACAAGTAGCGTTAAATGTTGCTATGGAAGTTTATGAAAGCGGACTTTTAGGAGATGTGAAATTTTTAGGCGCAAATCCTGAGGCGATTAAAAAAGGCGAAGATCGTCAGGTTTTTAAAGAATGTATGAAAAAAATTGGCATGGATTTGCCAAAATCGATGTATGCGTATAATTATGATGAAGCTTTAAAAGCTGTAGATGAAATTGGCTTTCCTTTGATGATCCGTGCTTCTTATACTTTAGGGGGTGCTGGAAGTGGCGTGGTTTACAATATGGACGAATTTAAAGAACTTGCCAATACTGCTTTAGCTTTATCACCTATCCATGAAATTTTGATTGAAGAAAGTTTGTTAGGTTGGAAAGAATATGAAATGGAAGTTATACGCGATAGAGCGGATAATTGTATCATAGTTTGTAGCATAGAAAATATCGATCCTATGGGAGTTCATACAGGAGATAGTATTACAATAGCTCCAGCATTAACTTTGACGGATAAAGAATATCAAGTTATGCGTAATGCTTCTTTTGCTATTTTGCGTGAAATTGGCGTAGATACAGGCGGAAGTAATGTGCAGTTTGCTATCAACCCAAAAAATGGAAGAATGATAGTTATAGAAATGAATCCAAGAGTTTCAAGATCAAGTGCTTTAGCTTCTAAGGCAACGGGCTATCCTATAGCAAAGGTTGCAACACTTTTGGCAGTAGGCTTTAGTTTAGATGAGATTAAAAATGATATTACAGGAACTCCTGCATCTTTTGAGCCTGTGATTGATTATATTGTAACAAAAATTCCTCGCTTTACCTTTGAAAAATTTCCAGGAGCAAACACAACTTTAGGTACAGCTATGAAAAGTGTGGGTGAGGTGATGGCTATAGGACGCACTTTTAAAGAAAGTATACAAAAAGCACTTTGTTCGCTTGAGCGTTCTTTAAGTGGTTTTGATAGAGTAAAATTTGAAGATAGAAATGATCTTGTTTTTAAAATTCGCAATGCCAATGAAAAGCGTTTACTTTATGTTGCTCAAGCTTTTAGGGAAGGTTTTAGCGTAGAAGAACTTTATGAGCTTTGTAAAATAGATCCTTGGTTTTTAACACAGATTAAAGAAATTGTAGATTTTGAAGAGCAAATTGATATGGATATTTTAAACAATAAAGCTCTTTTGAGAAAAGCAAAAACTATGGGCTTTTCAGACAAAATGATAGCTTTGCTTGTAAATTTGAAAGATAATTTAGAATTAAGCCAAAATGATATTTATTATGCAAGAATGAAGCAAAAAATCATCGCAGAATTTAGTGAAGTGGATACTTGTGCGGGTGAATTTGAAGCTTTAACTCCTTATCTTTATTCAAGTATCAATGTAAGCGAACTCACTCAAAGTAAAAACGATACTAAGGATAAAAAAGAAAAAAAAGTGATGATTATAGGTGGGGGGCCAAACCGCATAGGACAAGGTATAGAATTTGACTATGCTTGCGTACATGCTTCTTTTGCGCTTAAAGATATGGGTATTAAAACTATTATGTATAATTGTAATCCTGAAACCGTTTCGACTGACTATGATACAAGTGATATTTTGTATTTCGAGCCTATTGATTTCGAACATTTAAGAGCGGTGATTGAGCGTGAAAAACCTGATGGAGTGATTGTGCATTTTGGTGGACAAACTCCTTTGAAATTTGCTAAGCGTTTAAGTGCTTTTGGAGCTAAGATTATAGGTACTAGCTCAAGAGTAATTGATATGGCAGAAGATAGAAAGAAATTTGCCGAATTTATTACAAAGCTAGGTATCAATCAGCCAAAAAATTCTACTGCAACAAGCGTAGAAGAAGCGGTTTTTAAGGCTAGTGATATAGGGTATCCTGTGCTTGTAAGACCAAGTTATGTTTTAGGTGGGCGTGCGATGCGCGTGGTAAATGATGAGGCTGAACTGAGACTCTATATGCAAGAAGCTGTGGATGTAAGCGATAAAAGCCCTGTTTTGATCGATCAGTTTTTAGACAATGCTACAGAAATTGATGTTGATGCGATTTGTGATGGCAAAGATGTTTATGTTGCAGGAATTATGGAGCACATAGAAGAAGCAGGAATTCATTCAGGTGACAGTGCTTGTTCTTTGCCGCCTTGCAATATCGATGAAAAAATGCAAGAATTTATTGCACAAAAAACCGCAGATATTGCTTTAAATTTGGGAGTTGTAGGGCTTTTAAATATACAATTTGCTTTACATAATCATGAGCTTTATATGATAGAGGTAAATCCTAGAGCTAGTCGTACCGTACCTTTTGTTAGTAAAGCTACGGGTATTCCTTTAGCAAAAGTGGCAACGCGTGTGATGTGGCAAGGAAATTTAAAAGAAGCTTTAAAATTTTATGATACTTTTAAAGTGGTTAATTTTGATACTAAAATTTTACGCCCTAAAACTCCAAAATATATGAGCGTGAAAGAAGCAGTATTTCCATTTGCAAAACTTAGTGGAAGTGATTTAGAATTAGGCCCTGAAATGCGTTCAACGGGTGAAGTTATGGGTATAAGCAAGGATTTTGCAAATTCTTATGCGAAAAGTCAAATTGCATCGTTTAATCATCTTCCAGAGCAAGGCGTGGTATTTATCTCCTTAAAAGATAAGGATAAAAAATATACCAAAAAAATCGCTGCAGAATATGTAAAGCTTGGCTTTAAGCTTATGGCAACAGGGGGAACTTGCAAGGAAATTTTAGAAAGTGGTTTTGAGTGCGAACTTGTACATAAAATTTCAGAAGGACGCCCCAATGTTGAAGATAAATTGAAAAATGGGGAAATTCACTTAGTTATCAATACAAGCGATAGTCACAGTTTTAAAGGCGATACGAAAAAAATTCGTGAAAATATTATTCGTTTTAAAATACCTTATTTTACAAATTTACGATCAGCTTTAGCAGGTGCAAAATCGATTAAAGCTATACAGAGTAAATCTTGCCTAGATGTAAAGAGTTTGCAAGAGTGGCTTAAATCTTGATTTATTTAGCTCAAACAGATACTACGGTAGGATTTTTAAGTAAAAATTTAGAAGAGATTAATGCTTTAAAAGGTAGAGATAAAAATCAGCCTTGCTTAATCACTTCTGCGAAATTTTGCGAGTTAAAAAGTTTAGCAAGAATTCCAAAATCTTTTAAAAATTTAGTACGTCGTTCTAAAAAAACAACTTTTATTTATCCCAATAATCAGGCCATTCGTATTGTGAAAGAGTGTAAACATGCGAATTTTTTAAGTAAAAATGGCTATTTTTATTCATCTTCGGCAAACAAGCATGGAAAAGAATTTGATGAAGAATGGGCTAGAAGTGTTGCCGATATAATACTTGATGAGAAATTTTTCGAAAATATCCCATCAAAAATATTAAAACTTTCAAAGAATAAAATGATAAAAATACGTTAATTAAAGAGCTTTTAAAATATCTTCAAAAGCAATACAAAATTGCTCTAGGCCATCACTTAATAAATCATTGCAAGCTTTTTCTCGTTCACTTTGAGAAATGATTTGATTAAGTTCTGTATAAATTTCAAAATTCATTAAAGGTTTTTTAAAATGCATTTTTCCTTTAAATGCCTCTATTGCATCAAGAGGAGCAGTATTAACAGAATTCTCAAAAAGAAGTTCTTTGATATAATAGTCTTTTGGCAGATCATCTCCTTTAACTCCGGTGCTTGCAAACAAGGCGCGAATATTAGGTTCATTTTTTGAGTAGATATTGTTATAAGCTAAATTTGCATTTAAAATTCCAATACGATTTTGCTCCTTAGCCTTAGGATTTAAAAGTCTATCAAAACGACTTACAAAAATACTTATAACAGCTTGTGGTGTTCTAGTGTTTTGTTCTTTTAAGGCTATATTGTTTTTTCTAAATTCGACTAAACCTGCATTTAAAGCTTCAAAACATTTTTGACTTTGTTCAAGAGAAAAAATTAAGGTAGCATTGACGCTAATACCATTTTTCATAAGTTCATACATTACTTCATAAGAAGCTTTTGTAGCTGGAATTTTAATCATTATATTTTCTTTGCCAATAGCACTATAAAGTCTTTTAGCTTCACCTAAACTAAGAGTTGTGTTATCATGAAGTCTTGGATCTATTTCAATACTTATAAATCCATCATTTTTTTGATAAAAAAGAGGAGCTAATTTATCAGCTGCTTTTTGAATATCAGAAATTGCTAATTCTTCATAAATATCTTTTGTTTTTTTTTCTTTTAATTTAAGAATTTTATCTTTATAAATTGGAGAATTTAAAATAGCATTTTTAAAAATAGCAGGATTTGAAGTAGCGCCATTAATTCCATGTGATAATAAATTTAAAAATTCATTATCTAAAAAACTATTTTCTATAAAATCACACCAAAGAGAAAAATTTTTCATTATATTACCTTTATTATTTCTTTTAAGTCTTTTATATCTATGCAAATATCAGCTTGAGAACGTAAAATTTCTTTAGCACAAAATGCAATCTTTAATCCACTTTCGTTAAACATTGCCAAATCATTTGCCCCATCGCCAACACACATCACTTCATCTGTTTTCAAATTTAAAAAGCTTTTTAATCGTTGTAGCATTAAGCCTTTTGAATTTGAAAACATCATTTCCCCACCAACTAGCCCTGTTAAAATGTCATTTTTATGATGCAGATAATTTGCAAAACCGAGGTTAATTCCAAGTTTTTGCATAGCAGGATTTATGCCTTCATGAAAACCACCGCTAAAAATAACAATTTGTATATTTTTAGATTTTAAATATTGGATAAGTTCATGTGCTCCACGCATTAGTGGAAGTGTGCTACTTAATTCTAAAACTTTTTTATAAGACATACCTTTTAAAAAGCTTACTCGTTTTTGAAGACTTTCGAAAAAATCAAGTTCTCCAGTCATAGCATGGCGGGTAATTTCGCTTGTTTGATTACCCTTGCCATGCGCTGTAGCTAAAATATCGATGGTTTCACCATCCATTAAAGTAGCATCAAAGTCAAAAACACAAAGTTTAATCATTAAAATTCGCGCTTAAGCAAAGCTTCTACTTTGAGTATAGTTAAGATATTTTCATCTCTTTTTCCTATACCATAAATCATACCTTTGTCTTTAACTAAAGTTTCAGGTGGTGGATCGATTCTGTTTCTGTGAATTTTAATTGCTTCAGTTAATCTATCTATAACAAAACCAGCATTTCCTCCAACTCCAGTTCCATTTGTCTCACCTCTTAAAACAATATATCTTGTTTGAGGTGTCATTTTAGAACTTCCTAAATGAAAGCGTTGAGCTAGATCAATGAGCGGCATAACATTACCACGCATATTAAAAACCCCTAGAACATAATCAGGTACACTAGGAACTCTAGTATATTCTATAGGTTTGATGATTTCTTGTATATTAAGAATTGGAATCGCATATTCCTCATCTCCAACTACAAAGCCAACAAGTTGGATGATATCATCTTCTCTTTGATCGACATCAGGACCAGCCATCTGAGTTTGCTGTTTTTGCAAAATTTGCTCTAATTTTTCATTACTCATATTCTTATCCTAGTTTCAAATTTTTTCTAACCACATTTTCCAAGTATTCTGGAGAATAAGGTTTAGTGATATATTCAGTCATACCCACTTCAACACCTCTTAAACGGTCAGTTTTACTTGTTCTTGAAGTAACTGCTATCAATGGTAAGTTGCGATATTTAGAATACTTTCTAATTTCACCAGCTAAGGTGTATCCATCCATTCTTGGCATTTCGATATCTATAAGCATTGCATCAATATCATGTTCGCCAGATTTTATAATATTCAATGCTTCAACACCATTTGTTGCTTCGATTAAACTAACTCCTAGCGGTTCTAAAGCTTTTTGCATTAAAGTTCTGTCCATTTTAGAATCATCTACAATTAAGACTTTATAATCACTTGGTTGTTCTTTAGGTTTTTTCGCACTTGATTCTAATTGCGCTTTAATATCAACTTTAATTTCTTTGGCCATATCCATCATAGCGCCTACATCAATGATTAATGTCACCCTACCATCACCACGGATTGTAGCTCCTGCTATACCTTGGATATTTTGTAAATAATCACCCATGGATTTAATAACTATTTCTTCTTGTCCTACAAGAGTATCTACTATAATACCAAGCTTGCTTTCTGCTACCCCTATAACAACGACATAAGTTTGATCACCGCTTTCAAGGACTTGTTTAACTCCAAATACATCTGAAAGTCTCACAAGAGAAAGCACTTCATCTCTTAAGCGTAATACATTTTTACCTTCGATAGTATAGATATCATCAATTGGCACTCTAACTGTTTCAAGAACGCTTGCAAGTGGAATTGCATAGAATTCCTCTTGAGTTCCTACAAGTAAAGATTGAATGATTGCCAAGGTAAGAGGAATTTTAAGTTTAAATGAACTTCCTTTACCTAACTCACTATCAATTTCAATTACCCCATTAAGTTTTTCGATGTTGGTTTTAACAACATCCATTCCTACGCCACGACCTGAAACATTTGTTACTTTAGCCGCAGTTGAAAAACCAGGCTTGAAAATCAAAGCAAAAGCTTCTTTGTCTGTCATTTGATCTGCTTCTCTTTCGGTAATCAAATTTTTCTCTATAGCTTTTGCTTTTAAGCCATTTGGATCAAGTCCTTTACCGTCATCTGTAATTTCTACAACGATGTGATTGCCCTCATTATAAGCTTTAAGTTGGACTATACCTTTTTCAGGTTTTCCATTCGCTGCACGAGTTGCTGGATCCTCAACACCATGATCACATGAATTTCTAATCATATGCATGATAGGATCGCCAATTTCCTCTACGATAGATTTATCAAGTTCAGTTTCTTCACCTGTAATTTCAAGTTCTATTTGCTTTCCTAATTCACGACTTAAATCACGAACAACTCTTGGGAATTTATTGAAAACTTTTGCTATAGGTTGCATTCTTGTTTTCATCACAGCAAGCTGAACATCAGTTGTAATAATACTTAATTGACTTACAACCTGATTAAGTTCTTCAAGGAATTTTTCTCCTTCATAACGCTCTTCAACATCATCGTAAATTTTAAGCAAACGGTTTTTGCCTAAAACAAGCTCCCCAATTAGATTCATTAAGTGATCTAATCTTTTTACCTCCACGCGTATGGTTTGATCCATACTGCTAGCATTACTACCTGAAGCAGGAACTTTTTTCTCTCCACTTTCCGTAGGTTTATTCGCTGTATTGTTAGTCGGTTTAGGTGCCGCATTTGTTGTTTGTTTCTTTTGTGCGCGACGAGCTTGATCTTCAGCTTTTCTAACTTTTAAAAGTCTTTCTATTTCAGCTTCAACTTCAGAATCACTTAATTGATTAACATCTACTTCAGGTTCTGGAGTAGCTATTTCTTGTTTTGGTGCTTCTAGTTCTGCTTGTGGAGTAGATTTTTCATTTGAATCTGTTGCCACAACAGGAGACTCTCCCTCTGAAATAGCTGTTAATCTTGCGCAAATTGGTTCTATATCCATACCAATAGCAGTATCGTTGCCATTATCACGAATGGAATTAAGTAAAGTTTTCATTCTATCAATAGACTCTAAAACCACATCCATGATATCTGGAGTTATTTTTAACTCGCCATGTCTTGCTTTGTTTAAAACATCCTCCATGTGGTGAGTTAACTTTGTTAAAACATCAAAATTTAAGAAGCTTGATGATCCTTTAACCGTATGTGCAACACGGAAAATTCTATTTAATAATTCTAAATCTTCTGGATTTGATTCAAGCTCTACTAAATCATGGTCGATTTGCTCAACAAGCTCAAAAGCTTCAACCAAAAAGTCTTCAAGTATTTCTTGCATATCTTCCATATTTTACCCCTGTTCTTGAGATTGATGTTTTTTAATAACCTTTGCAATTTCATTGAAGAAATCGCTAGCGTTAAATTTGACAAGATAGCCTTCTCCACCAGCTTCTTGAACACCTTTCTCATTCATAAATTCATTTGATAAAGATGAGTTAAAGACTATAGGAATATCTTTAAATCTTGGATCTTCTTTAATGCGTGCAGCAAAGTGGAAACCATCCATTTGTGGCATTTCGACATCGCTTACTATAATTTTTAAAGTATCGTTTAAACTTTCACCATAAATTTGGCTTAATTCTTCTAATTTGTTTATGCCCTCTACGCCGTCCTTAGCTTCAACAACTTGAAAGCCCATCTGTTGCATCATTTCTTTGACGCGTTTTCTAGCAGTCATGCTGTCATCAAGTATAAGTGCTGTTCCAGTAAATTTTTCTATTTTTCCAAAATCTATATCTGTTTTTGGAGCGTAAATTCCTAAATCTTCAACAACACTTTCAAGATCTAAAATTAGCAACACTTCATCATTTTCAATGCGTGTTACACCTGTAATTTTACCTTTATCTAAAGCACCTGATCCTGTAGAAAAAGTTGCTGGTTCTATATCTTTCCAGTTTATTCTACGAATTCTTTTTGCTTCGTGAACTATAAAACCAATAAGAATATTGCTAAATTCAGTAATAATAACTCTAGGTTTTAGCATAGTGCTTTCTGGCTCAGTGATTTGCATCCATTTGGCAAGATTGACTACAGGTATAACCACTCCACGAAGATCAAAGATACCTTCGATGTAATCAGGTACACCTGGAAGTTCTGTAAGGCTTGGGATTTTTATAATCTCCCTTACCTTAGAAACATTTACACCATAAATTCCTTCATAGACTTTATCGTGCCCTTGCTTAAAGATACGGAAATCGACAAGCTCCATTTCATTTGAACCCGTTTTCACGATATTTTCATCAAACATTTTGACCCCTCAATTTCTGTTCTCGAAATTTGATTTCTTGCTGATATTCTACTACAAAAAAACTTCTCTTATATGCAAAACTAGCTAAGTTAAGATATTTAATGTTTTCTTTGTTGATTTGATGATTTTGATGATAGTGTCCTTCACATACCCAAAATCCTAAATTTTCATATTTTTCATATCTTTTTTTCGCTAAATTTTCAAAATCTTTTATTTGATAAAAAAGGTTTTTTTTGTTTTGATTTTGAAGAATTTTATTTGAAATAAAATTACGAGTAATAATATTTAAAAAATTCAAAAATACAAGCAAATAATGATTTCTTAATGTTTTCAGAGTAAATTGTAAAAGAGGTGGTAAAAAAATATCTCCGTGAGCTAATTTTATAAAAGCATTATTTAAAACAAGATTATTACCTTTACTTGTATGCAAATTAAGTTTTATGGGCTGCTCTTGTAAGTTAAAAATTTTTACCCTTTTAAAAAAACAAGAAAGATTAAAATCATGATTGCCTTCTAAGTAGATAATTTCAATTTTTAAGGCCAATTCTTCTAAAAGTTCTATGTAAGGTTTAGCAAATTCATGTGTAGCAGAGATTTCGCCTATAAGCAAATCGAAAATATCACCCATAAGTATGAGTTGAGGGGTGGAAATTTTACCTTTTTTTAAGGCTTGTAAAAATTCCCAAAATCCCTTTCTTTGTTCATTTTCATGAGCATCTGCGATTAAAATCGCTCCATTTTGTAGTAAAATTTTTTATCCTTAAAATTTCAAAGGCTCATAATTTATAGAAAGGATTTCAAATTCACTTTCACCTTTTGGCAAACGCACTTTAAAATCATCTCCTTCTTTTTTTCCAAGCATAGCTTTTGCTATTGGAGATGCGATGGAAATATAACCCTTATCTAAATTTCCTTCGCAAATTCCTACTAGAGTATATTTGCTTTCTTTTTCTGTATCCAAATCCATGATCACAACACTTGAACCAAATTTCACACTATCGTGCTCATAACTTGAAGGATCGATCACTTGAGCTCTTGCTAGCAAGTCACTAAGCTCTGCAATACGACTTTCTATCAAAGCTTGCTTTTCTCTTGCAGCATGGTATTCAGCATTTTCTTTCAAATCCCCATGACTTCTTGCTGTATCGATTTCTATTACAACGGCAGGGCGTTGATTGTCTTTTAAATCTTTTAATTCTGCGGCTAACTTATCATAGCCAAATTGACTCATTGGTTCTTTTTGCATGATTTATCCTTTTATATTTCGTTTAGGATTTTTGCTAAATTTTTAGCACTTCCAAATTGTAAATATTCTTTTAAAAAATCAACTTTAGCAAAAAATGCCTTATAATCATATTTATTGTAAGCTTCATATAAATTTAAAACATTGACTTTATCTTGTAAAAATTCAGGATTTAAAGCTTCTTTTCCAGCGAAATCACAAAAAATATTTGCAAGTCCTATATGTTTTAATTTTACAAAAAGTTTTGCGATAAAAATATCGATAGCCTTTGCCTTATAAGCAAGAACAAAAGGAGTTCCCACTAAAGCTGCTTCTAAAGTAGCTGTTCCACTACAAATAAAGGCAAAATCAGCTTTTTTAAGCACTTTTGGAGTGTTACTTTCTATCTTAAATTCGCTAATATCACCATAAACTTCTAATTTTTCAAGATTAAATGAGGGAACGCAAAGAATTTTTTCACCCTTAAATTTTTGAGAAAGTTCTTTAAAAATAGGCATTAAACGCCTAATTTCACTACGCCTTGAACCTGGTAAAAAGGCTATAGTTTTTTCATCATCTTTTTTTGAAAATGTATGATTAATATCTTCTTGATTTTTAAATTCTTTTATCTCATCTAAAAGCGGATGGCCTATATAGGTGCTTTTGTTAAAAAATTGATTATCAAAGGGCAAAATAGAAGCTAAAATATCAAAATGACTTTCTATGATAGGTATGCGACCTTTTTTCCACGCCCAAACTTGAGGCAAGATATAATAAATGCGTGGAATTTTACTGCCTGCTTTTTTTAAAGCCTTGGCAAAAGGGATATTAAAAGCGGGAGAATCGATACATAAAACTGTGTCCATTGTTTGGCTTAAAGTTAGATTCACTAATTCTTTGATCGCTTTTTTTGCTTTGAAAATCAAAGGTAAAACTTCTATAAAACCCATAGCACTAAATTCATGTGAGCTATAAAGTGGTTTAGAATTTAAATCAAATTCTTTGCATAAACTCTCATCATAAATCCCATGAAGTTCAAATTCACCAAAATCTTTTTTATAAGCTTTTAAAACTTCTTTTAAATGCAAATTTGCTGAAGGCTCTAAAGCACAAACTAAAAAGGTTTTCAAAAAATTTCCTTATCAATATTTTAAACATTTTATCTTATTTTGACTTAATTAAAAGAAGTTATGCAAGAATACACGCTAAAAAGCGTGTATGAAGGTTTATTCTCTCCAGCCGTATTTTTTAAAAATTTCTTTAGCTTCCTTAGAACTTAAATAAGCAATAAAATCTTGTGTTTCTTTGCTCGCACCTTCTTTAGCTACCACATTAAAAGTTCTATAAACAACCAAATCTTTTTCTATAGCTACGGCAGTTCCTATATCAGGATTGCTTTTTGACCAGTCAATCCAAGTGATCCAAGCATCGGCTTGATCTTGTGCGAAAAGCTTTCTTGCACTTCCACTATTTGGAACAAAGGTCACGATATTGTTTCTAAAATTTTGTATGGTTTTTATATCTTGAGTTCTACCTATCATGTCTTCCCAAACTCCAGTTCCAGAAGTATTGCTCTTTCCAGCACCTTCAGGCACAACGATTCTTACTTTTTTATTAGCCAAATCTTTTAAACCTTTGATTTTTAAAGGATTGCCTTTTTGAGTAAGTATGATGGCTTCTCTAAAATATAAAGGCTTGATTTTACTCACATTAAAATCTTTTCCAAAATCACTCGCTATAGCTAAAGCCGATTGATCTGAAGCGCCAAATAAAATATCTGCATCTTTTTTAGCCTTTTCAAACCAAGTCGCTTGAGGGCCAAAATTTACATTTACTTTAACGCCTGTTTTTTCGCTATATTTGTTTGCTATATCTTTTAAGGCCGTGTGTGGGCCACCTGGTCCGTAAAGGTTTACATCTGCATTTGCCATACTAAAAGCTAAGGCACATGCACCAAATAAAGTAATAATTTTTTTCATAGTATTTCCTTTTATGATAAATTTTTATTGATTGAAGGTAAGATTTTAGAAATTATATGTTAATAAATAGTTATAATGTAACAAAAATATTATTAAAATCTAACTTTTGCTTGGTATTTTTGCAAGCAAAAGTTAAAATTGTTATTGATGCTTCTTTTTAGCGCTAAAATGACATAAAGTAGAACAAAGTATACAAAGAATACAAGCACTAAGGAGCATGATAAGACCAGCATTCCAACTACCATAGTAATCCACAGCCCAACCTATGCTTTTGTTCCAAGTGAAGCGCCGACTACATAACTCATAAAGCCATGAAGTCCTACACAAGATCCTACTGCAAAAGCAGGAACGACTTCCATAGTTTGCATACTTGCTAAAAATTGTGGTATATAGACTAAACACCCCGCCATAGCTGCAAAGAAAATAACCATATAAAGATTATTTGAAGTAAAATATCCAATAATCATAAAGAAAATAATCACCATGGCGCCTATAGCAGGAGGCATTCTATAGCCTTTAAAAATTTTATCTGAAATATATCCTGCAAGTAAAGTAGAAGGTATAGCAGCCCATTCAAAAAGCCAAAAGGCAATACCTATTTGTTCTTTATTAAAGCCTTTTGTTTCTAGCAAGTAAATAGGAAGCCAAGAAATAAGCCCAAAACGCACCATATAAACAAAAGTATCCATTCAAGCCACATGCCAAGCATTTTTGTTTTTAAGTACATAATGATAAAAAATTTCAAAACTGCTTAAATTTGGAGTTTCTATAGCTTTGATTTCTTCTATTTTAATCCCTCGCATTTCATTGATTTCAGTAATATCAACCAAACCTTCATTTTTAGGATTTCCTTTAACTGCATAAAGCGCATAAAGACTAATGATAACTGCACAAGCAGCAGGAGTATAAAAATGATTCATGTGCCAATATGTTTCGTTAAAATTTGCCATACTCACACCCAATAATGCTGCTAAAGCAAAACCTGAAAGCGAAACTATAGGAGCAACTATCCCGCCTCCTATATTATGTGAGATATTCCAAACGGCCGTGTAAATTCCCCGCTCTTTTTTAGGATACCAGTTTGCAAGAGTGATAAAAGAAGGACCTACCCCCATACCTTGAAAAACCCCAAGCGCGATAACAAAACCTACATAAGCGTAAAAAGAATTTGAAAAACCAAGTAAAACATTTACAAGAGCACATAAAATAAGACCTAAAGCCATGTATTTTTTAGGACCAGCTTTGTCGCTTATAACGCTCATTGCACCCTTGCTAATCCCGTAAGCTATAAGCATTGAGCCTGTGATTGTTCCGATGTCTGATTTACTGAGATTAAGTTGATTTTGTATAAATGGAGTTGAAAGAGTGATATTATTTCGCACAAGATAATATCCCATATATCCTATAAAAACCCCACTTAAACTCCAAGTTCTCATTTTGTAATATCTAGGTAAAATTTCCTAAAGAGGAAATTTAATAGCTTTTGCCTTAGGTTTGAAAAAATCAAACATATTTAAACCATCCTTACTAACTTTATATTTTTATAGTTTAAATAATGTTAATCGATATAAAATAAAAAAATAATTAAAAATAATA
The DNA here is from genome assembly GCF_012898015.1 of Campylobacter sp. CFSAN093238. Taxonomy (NCBI): domain Bacteria; kingdom Pseudomonadati; phylum Campylobacterota; class Epsilonproteobacteria; order Campylobacterales; family Campylobacteraceae; genus Campylobacter; species Campylobacter sp. CFSAN093238. The sequence goes on from NZ_CP040611.1 coordinate 305,624, forward strand.
CGAAATTTATATAATTTAAAAATTAAAATTTTATACTATGAAGCTTTAAAAAAATATGTTAAAATCCAGATTTTTATCTTTTGCAAGGAAGACAATGAAAGAAATTCTTATCACTAATGACGATGGTTATGAAAGCGAAGGACTTAAAAAACTCATTAAGATGTTAACAAAAGAATTTAAAGCCAAGATCACCATAGTAGCTCCTGCTAGTGAAAAATCAGCTTGTTCGCACTCTATAACCCTAACCAAACCTTTGCGTTTTGTTAAAGTGGGAAAAAGATTTTACAAACTTGATGATGGCACTCCAGCAGATTGTGTTTATCTTGCTTTGCATGCTTTATACAAAAAGCGTTTGCCTGATCTTGTAATAAGTGGGATTAATAAAGGTGCTAATGTAGGCGAGGATATTACCTACTCAGGAACTTGCGCAGGAGCTATGGAGGCGGTTTTACAAGGAATTCCTGCTATCGCTCTTTCTCAATTTTATAAAAAAAGCGAAAAAGAACTAGACTATAAAAATGCTTTACAAATTACCAAAAAAATCATTCAAAATATTTTTGATAAAGGTTTTCCTTTGGAAAAAAAAGAATTTTTAAATATCAATTTTCCTGCAAAATCAAAAATCAAAGGCATTAAAATTTGTAAAGCAGGCAAAAGGGTTTATAATTTTGAAGCCCATTCAAATGTCAATCCGAGAGGAGTAGAGTACTATTGGCTTGCAGCGGCGAATTTAGACTTTGAAGATGAGAAAAATAGCGATATTGCCTTACTTAAAAAAGGTTACGCTACAATAACACCTATAATGCTGGATCTTACAGCTTATGAAAGAATGAAAAAAGTTAAAAAATGGTTAAAGGCAAATGATGAATGATAGATTTACACGTATAAAATGGCTAGTTGGAGAAGAAAAATTTCAAAAAATTTCACAAACAAAAGTTTTGGTTTGCGGACTTGGTGGAGTGGGTGGAATTTGCGTTGATGCGCTTTATCGTAGCGGTTTTCAAAATCTTACTTTAATCGATGCGGATAAATTTGAAATCACCAATCAAAACCGCCAAATTCATAGTGAAAATTTAGGCGAAGAAAAAGCTAAGGTTTTTGCTAGAATTTACAATGCTAAGGGTATAGTAAGTAAAATAGACAATGAATTTTTAGCAAATTTTGATTTAAGTGAATTTGATTTAATCATCGATGCAATTGATGATATCCCTGCAAAAGTAGCACTTGCCAATTTGATCGATTTTAAGCGTCAAATTTTTATCTCTTCTACAGGTGGGGCTAGAAAGCTTGATCCTACGCGTATAAAAACTACAAGTATATTTAAAACCCACGGAGATGCTTTAGCAAAAAAATTTCGTTACGAGCTTAGAAAATCAGGTTTTAAAGGAAATTTTGATGTGGTTTTTTCAGATGAGGAAGCGCATTGTAAAGATCTTGGATCTTTCATGGGTGTGACTGCATCTTTTGGTTTAGCTTTAGCAAGTTTAGCATTAAGAAAAGTTCTTGCTAGATAAGATTGAAATTTAAATATTTATCTTAGATAAATTCATTTATCTAAGATAGAAAAAATTACAAAAATAGTTAGATATTAGAAAATAGCTCCGTGTTTTTCATAATTTGTTATTTTTGTAGCAGTGTTATTTTCATCTACAAAGACAACTTTTGGTTTAAATGTTTTTGCTTCTTCTTCGTTAAAATCAGCATAAGACATAATGATCACTTTATCTCCTACTTCAGCAAGACGAGCCGCAGCGCCATTTAAGCATACAACCCCTTCTTCTTGTGTAGCGATGGTGTAGGTTTCAAATCTAGCGCCATTATTGACATTGACTACTTGAACTTTTTCGTATTCTAAAATTCCACTCGCTTGCAATAATTTTTCATCTATGCTTATGCTTCCTACATAATCAAGCCTAGCTTCTGTTATGTTTGCACGGTGTATTTTTGATTTGAGTAAAGTAATGTTCATTTTAATCCTTGTACTAAAAAATTATCAATGAGTCTTGTTTTTCCAACAAAAGCAGCCACTGCTCCTAAAACATTATCGGCGATATTTTTAATATTTTCCATAGTGTTAAAATCAACTAATTCTATATAATCGATTTTGATTAATTTTTCTTTTTCTAAAATATCTTTCATAGCTTGGATAATTTTGGAAGTATCTTTTTCTCCTTCTTGGACTAATTTTTCAGCTAAAAAAATGCTTTGAGATATAGCTAGTGACGCTTTTCTTTCTTCTTCGCTAAGATATACATTTCTAGAGCTTTTAGCTAAGCCATCTTCTTCTCTAATGATAGGACAAATTTGAATTTTTAAATCAAAATTTAAATCATCAACCATATGTCTAACGACTACGCATTGCTGCGCGTCTTTTTGCCCCATATAGACTATATCAGGGTTTAGGATATTAAAAAATTTAGCCAAAACTGTGCAAACGCCTCTAAAATGCCCCAGTCTTTTAGCTCCACAAAGCTTATCCGTGATCGTGTTCATATCCACATAGGTGCTAAAATTCTTAAGATACATTTGAGCTGCATCGGGGATAAAAACCATATCAACGCCATTATCTTGACACATTTTAATGTCGCGTTCTAAATCTCTTGGATAACTAGAAAAATCTTCATTAGGGCCAAATTGCATAGGATTTACAAAGATACTTACTATGACTTTATCTTGTGTTTTGGCATTTTTGACTAAACTTAAATGCCCATCGTGTAAAAAGCCCATGGTTGGAACATAGCCTATGCTAAGGTTATGTGATTTCCAATTTTTTACAATTTGTTTTGCTTCTTTGATAGAAGTAATGACTTCCATATTTGTATCCTTAGTATAATTTATCTAATAATTCATCATCTAAATAATCAAAGCTGTGCTCTTCGGAAGGAAAAATACCGCTTTTAACTTCATCTCTATATTTTTCAACTCCTACTTGAGGGTCAATTTTATCAAAATGCTTTACAAATTTTGCTTTAAAATCTTTATTTAAACCTAAAAGATCATGATAAACTAAAACTTGTCCATCGCAGTATTTACCTGAACCTATGCCGATTGTTGGAATTTCTAAAATAGAGCTTATTTTTTGTGCTAATTTTACAGGTACGCATTCTAAAACCAACATACAAGCACCCGCATCTTGCACAGCTTTTGCATCATCTATGATTTTTTGAGCCGATTGTAAATCTTTACCTTGAACTCTATATCCACCTAGCATATTTACAGCTTGTGGGGTTAGTCCTAGGTGAGCAACGACGGGTATTCCTGATTGGGAAATTAATTTAATCTTGCTTGCGATTTCTATACCCCCTTCCACTTTTACCCCATTTGCATGGCTTTCTTTGATAAATCTTGAGGCATTTAAGATAGCGTCACGATCCGAGCTTTGATAAGACATGAAAGGCATATCCGCAAGTACGAAAGACTTTTTAGCTCCGCGAGAAACAGCTTTGGTAAAGATCAACATTTCATCCATGGTCACACTTAAAGTATCTTGCATGCCAAGCACTGTCATAGCTAATGAATCTCCAACCAATATGATATCTATATCGCAATTATCTAGAATTTTTGCACTATGGTAGTCATAGGCACTTACCATGGTTATTTTTTCATTTTTACCTTTTTTTTCCAAAAAACTAAGAATACTTTTTCTCATTTAAAATACCTCGTTTAGCTATAAAATAGTAAGCAAAAAACTAGCATATAAATTTTCATAAATAGTAAATAAACGATAAAACAAAATATATTTAATTAATGGATTGTTTTAATGGTTACAATTTTGGAAAATTTCTGTAGAAAAATTAAATTTTTACTTTTGTTTATCAAGTTTTCCTACGATGATAGGGTTAAAGGCTTTTATGGATAGTAAAAGCGTATCGCCGATTTTTACATTTTTATAAGTTCTTAAAAATTCTTCTTCGCTAAGTGTGATTTTAACGATATCTTGATTTAAAAGTAGGGTAAAAATCATCAAAATATCACTTTTTTTAATCTCAAGCAAAGTTGCACTTAAACGCAGTTTCGCACTTAAATTTGATGAGGTAAAAAATTCATTTGTTCTTGCATCTTTGATGATTTTTCCATCACTAAGCTCTAAAATTCTATGACTTAATTTGTAAATTTCAGCCAAATCGTGACTTACCAATAAAGTAGTGATTTTAAAATGTTGTAAAATTTTCACAAGCTCATCTTGCAAAAAAGATCGCATTTTAAAGTCTAATGCACTCAAAGGCTCATCTAAAAGTAAAATTTGCGGTTCTCTCGCTAAAGCCCTTGCTAAAGCCACTCTTTGTGCTTGTCCACCGCTTAAATTTTTGGGATAAATTTTGGCTAAATTTTCTAAATTCATTAAGCTTAAAAGCTCTTCTACTTTTTGTTTTGAAGTCGCAGCGTAAGAAATGTTTTCTTTTACGCTCATATTTGGAAAAAGAGCATAATCTTGAAAAACAAAGCCGATTTTTCTTTTTTGTATGGCTAAATTGATATTTTTTTGGGTATCAAGCCAAAGCTCATCTCCTACTTCTATGCGCCCAAATTCAGGTTTTATAAGTCCTGCAATGATTTTAAGTAAAGTCGTTTTTCCCGCACCGCTTTCTCCAAAAATAGCAGTGATTTCATTTGCTTTTAGGCAAGTGTTTAATTCTAGTTGCTTCTTGCCTTTTGCTGTGTTAATGGGAAGTTTTATATCGATTTTTATCATAAAATTGGCCTATAGAGCGATTTTTTTGTTCACAAAATAAAGACTTAAGAGTATAGCAAAAGAAATCGCAAATAAAGTAAAAGCGTATTGATGTGCTAAGGTATAGTTTAAAACTTCAAGCTCATCATAAATAGCAATACTTGCGACCAAAGTTTCACCTTTTTTGTGTCCACCTATCATCATCACCACTCCAAATTCACCAATGGTGTGTGCAAAACTCATCGCGCAAGCACTAAAAATCCCTACTTTAGAATTGGGTAAAATCACTCTAAAAAGTGTATAAATTTTACCCTTTCCTAGAGCATAAGAAGCATCAAGTAGGTTTTGATTGATTGATGAAAAAGCACTTTGTAAAGGATTTACCATAAAGGGCAGAGAAAAAATCAAAGAAGCAAATACTAAACCTTCAAAGCTAAAAACCAAAGAAAGGTTAAAATATTCTTTTAAAAATTGTCCTAAAAAGCTGTTTTGTGAAAAGCTTATGAGTAAATAAAATCCCAAAACACTTGGAGGCAAAACCAAGGGCAAAGCTACAAAGGTTTGCACCAAGCTTTTAAAAGGAAATTTCACAAAGCTTAAAAGATAGGCTAAAAATACTCCGATGAAAAAGAGTATAAAGGTAGTGATAAATGCAAGTTTAAAGGTAAGATAAAGGGTTTGTAAAAAATCATTATCCATAAATAGCCTTTAAAATGATATCGTTTTCCTTGACAAAGCAAAGCCATTCTTGTCCTTCTTCGAGCTTAAGCTCTAAGGCTTTTTCTTTAGCGATAATGCTAGAAATTTCATCACCCTCAAAATCAAAAAAGATATGATATAGAATTTTGCCCTTTTTAATACTTTTAATCCTTGCTAGAAATGAATTTTCCACACTTAAAATAGAATGAGGCAAGGCAAAGCCAAGTTCGTGTTCTTTAAAAAGCACTTGAATTTTTGTACCTATTTTAAGATCTTGCAAAGAATGAAGATCAAGCATTAAAACTTTAAAAATATGCTCTTTAATACTGATCTTAACGATGACAATCTCACCCTCATTTAAAAGCTCTATAATCTTGCCATTTAAGATATTCAAGGTGTGTCAAATCCGTATTTTTTAAAGATTTCTTTTGCTTTTTGTGAGCTGATAAAATCGCTAAATTCAAAGGCTAATTTTTTATCTTTAGCGTATCTTGTGATGACATAGCTTTGTTTTAAAGGGGTGAAGTATTTTTGATCGATTAAAATAGCTTTGCCCTTAGGATGATTGATAGAAGATACTAAAGAATAAGCCACAATACCCAAATCCGCATTATTGCTATCGACATGTAAAACGGGCACGGAGATATTTTCACCTAAAACAATTTTATCTTCAAAGAGTTTGTCTAATTTTAAATTTTCAAGTACTTCTTTAGCAGCTACTCCATAAGGAGCAACTTTTGGATTTGCAAGGCTTAGGTGATGAATTTTATTTGCTTTATCTTTTAGCTTTTCTATCCCACCTTCAAGTAAGCTTTCATCTAAGCTATATAAGGCTAAGATACCTAAAACATAAACTTTTGGTTTATCTAAAGCGTTTTGATCCTCATAAATTGCTTGCGCGTATTTTGTATCGGCTGAAAAAAATAGATCAAATTCTCTCCCTTGTTTCAAAAGTTGATAATACTTTCCCGAAGCACCAAAAACAAGATCTATATTGTCATTAGGGTGTGATTTTAAAAATTCATTTTTGACTTCTTCCATAGCTTTTGAAGCTGAAGAAGCTACGAAAACACTTAAATTTTGTGCATTTAAATTTAAAGATAAAAACAACACTATAAAAATTAACACAAGCTTTTTCACTGCACTTTCCTTTGTAGATAATCTTGATTTTTTGTATTATAACATAAGAAATTTTATTTTGTATCTTTTTTGCATAAAATAAAAATAGGATGATAAGTGAGTTTATTTTGGAATTTTTCTTCAAATTCTTTTAAGAATTGCTTGTTTAAGCGATAAAATCCCAAAGAATTTACCCCGCTTAATTTCAAATGCTTAAAAACCTCTAAAGCGTTTTGAAATTCCAAATTTACAATTTCTTCAGTGATTTTAATATCAGAAAAATAGGGTTTAAAAATTTGTTCAAGTTCTTTTGTGCTAAAATATTTTAAACCCAAGCCTGTGCTTTGTTTGATCTCTTTTAAATTCATTTTTCCAAAAGTAGAAAGAAGTAAAATTCCTTTTTCATTTAACATATTTGCTAGTGTGGGCAAAACCTGCTTTAAATCAAGCCATTGCAAACTCGCATTAGAAGTGATAAGATCAAATTTTTGCTTGCTTAAAATCTGTGTAGCTAGGGTATTCATATCAAAAATTTCTACATTAAGATTGTCAGGATAATCCAAAATATCATTTTTTAGATATTCATCAAAAGTGATAATTTTTGAAAGTTTGTCGCTAAATTCGCCCCTACCACAACCAAATTCAAACACTTTTTTAAAATGCGAAATTTCTAAATTTTTTAAAATTTCACAAAGTTTTAAACCCATTAAATCTTGCACTTTTGCGTGTTTTTGATAATCTTTTGCTTTTAAAAAATTCAAATTTCATCCCAAGTTTTAAAATGAAAAAAAGCAAAATGTGGCTCATTTAGGAAAATAAGCTTTGAAAAAGTGTTTTTTAAAGCATTTTGAGGAAAAATTTCATCATTATTGCTTGAGTAAATTTTGTCCCAAATAAAGTTTTCATTACACTCTTTTGAGGCAAATTCGAAAAGTTTTTCAAGCTCGGTTTTTAAATCTTTTTCATCTTTAAAAATAAAGTTTTTTGCTTCATTTTTGCGCTCTTTAAATAAAGATTTTTTAAAAGCCGTGAGATCAAATTTTTTAATTTGCTTAGCAAAAATTGCAGGATGAATTCCTTTTAATTTATCTATGCCAAAAGGAGTGCCATTGATAGCTATTTTTTGCGAAAACTCTATATCTTTTAAAACTCTACTTGCTACGCAAACTCCCATAGAAAAAGCTATGAGAGTGATTTTAGAAAAAGACTTTAAATCAAATTTAAAGTCTAAATTTTCATAATCATAAACCAAAACTACATTTTTATCGCTTTTTAAATGTGCAAAATGGCTAGGATGTGAAGCAAAACCGCCAAATACTAAGATAAGTTCTTGTGAGTTTTCATTTTGAATTAAATTGCTTATTTTCATAAAAGTTCTATCACTTTCTTTAAATCTTCTTTACTAAGTCCTGCATGCAAAGAAAAACGAATTCTAGCTGTATTTTTAGGCACCGTAGGTTCTTTTATAGCGGGTGCAAAAATGCCATTTGTTTCAAGTTTTTTTGCTAATTCTATAGTCTTTTGATTTTTTCCCAAAACCAAGGAGATGATGTAAGCATCGCCTAAAATTTGATGATTTTTTTCTATGAGTTGATTTTTAAAAAAGTTGCCTATGATTTGTAATTTTTCTCTTTTTTCTTTTAGCTCGCTCATTTTTTCAAAAATAAATTTTGTCCAAGCTATATTGATAGGAGGCAGCGCTGTAGAATAAATAAAAGCTCTAGCTTTGTTGATAAAAAAGCTTTTATAAAGATTATTACAAATTATGCAAGCACCCATAGAAGCAAGAGCCTTGCCAAAGGTAAAAACTATAAAATCAACCTTTTCTTCCAAATTTAAAGCTTTAACAAGTCCCAAGCCCTCCTCATCAAAGCAACCCACGCTGTGCGCTTCATCGATATAAAGTTTGATTTTAGGGTATTTTTCTTTAAAGGCGATGAGTGTATTAAAATCAGAAAAATCACCATCCATGCTAAATAATGCTTCGCTTAAAATGATGATATTTTCATAATGATCATAATGTTTTTGAATTAAATTTTCTAAATGATTCATATCGTTATGATGAAAGCGAAAAAATTTTGCTCCGCCAAGTTTTAGTCCATCAATCATACTTGCATGGATGAATTTATCTGCTAAAAAAAGTGTATTTGGAATGCTCACAAGTGCAGCTATACAAGAGATATTAAGATGATAACCGCTGTTAAAATGTAAGATTTCTTTTTCTTTAAATTTGGATTTTAAAAAGCTTTCTAATTCCTCATAAATTGTAAAATTTCCACTCAAGCTCCTTGAACTTGAGCTTGAAAAAAATAAGTCTTGTTCTTTGACATTATCTAAAAATTCATCTTTTAAAGATTTGCAAGAGCTTAAATTTAAATAATCATTCCCCGCTAAATTTAAAAGCTTTTTACCCTCTTTAAAAACAAAATTTCCTTCATGTTTGAGGCTTGTAAGTTTTCTAAGATTGTGATTTTTTTCAAGGGCTTCTAAGATATTTTCAAGGCTCATTTTTTTCCTAAAATTCAGAAATTTAAAGTATTATTTTGCCAAAATATATTTAAAAAAGAAGTTATAATGCAAAATCAAATCTTAAAAAATCTCGATTTAGAGCATATTTGGCACCCTTGTACGCAAATGAAAGATCATGAAAATTTGCCACTCATTCCTATAAAAAGAGCTAAAGGAGTGTGGCTTTATGATTTTGATGATAAGGCTTATATGGACTGTGTGAGCTCGTGGTGGGTAAATCTTTTTGGGCATTGTAATGAAAAAATCGCAAATGCCATTAAAAAACAAGTTGATGAGCTAGAGCATGTGATTTTAGCAGGTTTTACACATGAGCCCATCATCAAGCTTTCTGCAAGACTTTGCGAAAAAGTAGGCAGGAATTTTAACAAATGTTTTTACGCAGATAATGGTTCAAGCGCTATTGAAGTCGCACTTAAGATGAGCTTTCATTATCATTTAAATAAGGGAGTGAAAAAAAGTAAATTTTTATCTTTAAGTAATTCTTATCATGGTGAAACCTTAGGAGCCTTAAGTGTAGGAGATGTAGCACTTTATAAAGATACTTATAAGCCTTTACTTTTAGAGTGTTTAAGCACGCCTGTGCCACAAAGTAAAGATTACACTCAAGAGCTTGAAATTTTAAAAGATATTTTAGAAAAAAATGCAAGTGAAATTTGCGCTTTTATACTTGAACCTTTGGTGCAATGTGCGGGAAATATGCATATGTATGAAGCAGGGTTCATTGATGAGGCCATAAAGCTTTGCCATCAATTTGGAGTGCAAGTGATTTTTGATGAAATTGCAGTGGGCTTTGGACGCACAGGAACTTTGTTTGCCTTACATCAATGCAAACAAAGCCCCGATTTTATCTGTCTTTCAAAAGGGATAACGGGTGGATTTATGCCACTTTCTGTAGTGCTTACAAGAGATGAAATTTATAATGCTTTTTATGATACTTATGAAAGCCAAAAGGCTTTTTTACATTCTCATAGCTATACGGGAAATACCTTAGCTTGCGCGGCAGCAAATGCGGTTTTAGATATCTTTGAGGATGAAAATATTTTAGTAAAAAATCAAATTTTAAGCGAGTTTATCAAAAAAGAATTTTCAAGACTTGAAAAATTTGACTTTTTGGGTAATTTTAGAACTTGCGGGATGATCAGTGCTTTTGATATTTTAAGCACCAAGTATAAACGCGTAGGACTTTTTGTATTTCAAAAAGCCTTAGAAAAAGGTTTGCTTTTAAGACCTTTAGCAAATACGATTTATTTTATGCCTCCTTACATCATCACAAAAGAACAAATCGTTTATATACTAGAGAGTTTAGAGCAGATTTTTAAGGAATTTTAAGTTGTAAAATTTCTTGCATTTGCTCTTTAAAATCTTTATTTAAAATGCTATTTTCATCAAAAAAATCAAGATTGATTATAGGAATTTTTGCATAATTTTTTATAAAATCATCTTGTAAGATATCTTTTTTACCCATCATTACAAGGGCTAAAAGATTGATATTTCTTTGCTTTAAAGCTTCAATGCTAAGCAAGATATGATTAATGCTTCCAAGATAGTATTTTGCTACCAAAATCGTAGGGTGTTTGAAAATATTCACAAAATCAATCATAGTGTAATTTTCATCCATAGGAGAAAAAAGCCCACCCGCAAGCTCAATAAGTAGGTTTTTGCTTTTTGGTAAAATGATATCTAAGGCTTTATAATCAAGCTTTTCTTTGATTTTTCCAAGATGAGGAGAAGCTGGAGTTTGCAAAAAAATACCTTCTTTAAAAATCTTTGTTTTTGGGCTAAATTTTGCAATAAACTCGCTATCTGTTGGAGTTCCTGCTTGAATGAGTTTAAAATAATCATAGTTAAAATTCGCACAAAAAGCTGCACTAAAATGTGTTTTTCCTACATCAGTATGTATTCCACTCACATAAATTTGCACAAAAAATCCTTAAGAAAGAAATTTTAAACCTACTGTACAAGCAATAATCACAGTGATTAAAAAAAGTTTTAAAAAACTTTTACTTTCTTTATAAAAAAGCACTCCTATCATTACCCCACCAGCGGTTCCAGCTCCTGTCCATATAGCATAAGCAACGCTCATAGCGATATTTTGCATACTTAAGCTTAAAAAAGTAAAAGAAAATCCAAAACACACTATCAAAGCTAAAAGGTAAAGCTTGTTTTTAGTGCTTACAAGTTCTTTCATGATCACCACGCCAAAAATTTCACAGGCAGTAGCTAAAAACAAATAAAACCATTCCATAACTAAGCTTCCTTGCTTACCCATTTAAGGGCTATAATACTTAAAAGTAAAATTGCTATAAGCACAAGTTTAATTATAGAAACAGCTTCGTTAAAAATAAACATTTCGTTTAAAACCACCCCAATAGTGCCAATGCCTACAAAAACACTATAAGTAATACTTACTTCAAGTCTTTCACAAGCTTTTAAAAAGCAAGTAAAAGAAATACAAACCCCAATGGCTGTTAAAATATACTGCCAAATTTCTGTAGAATATTTAAGTCCACTTACCCAAAAGCATTCTATAATTCCACCTAAGATTATTAAAAACCAAGCTATATTAATATTGAATTTTTCATTCACATGAAGCCTTAAATTAACATAATATTTGTAAAACAAATTATATCTTAAAGAAATTAAAAGAAGCTATAAATTTACTTTTCCATAAGCCAAAATTAGATATAATCAAAGCTCATTTTTTAAGAAAGGACAAAAGATGTTAGAAGGCATCGTTAGAGAGAGTATCGGTAGAAAAGCTGCTAAAGCTTTAAAAAGAGATGGTTATCTAATCGCAAACATCTATGGAAAAGGATTAGAAAACATCAATGCCGCTTTTAAAGTAAATGAGTTTATTAAGGAAGTTCGTAAAAAAACTACTTTAATTTTTGATGTAAAAGTAGGTTCTCAAACTTTAAGCGTTGTAGTTGTAGATTATCAAAAAGATCCTGTAACTGCAGAACTTAAACATGTGGATTTAAAAGTTGCACAAAAAGGTGTGATTTCTAAATACATGGTCCCAGTTAAAATCACAGGAACAGCTATAGGTCTTAAAAATAAAGGTGTTTTAATCCAATCAAAAAGAAGATTAAAAGTAAAATGTGCAGCTGAAAATTTACCAAATTTCTTCGAACTTGATGTAAGTAAACTTGATGTGGGTGATGCTTTACTTGTTCGTGATATTGTAGTTCCTGCGGGAGTAACTATGATTGATGCTGATAGAGTAGCGGTTGTAGGTGTAGAAAAAGCTAGATGATTTTAGTCGTAGGGCTTGGCAATATAGGCGTAGAGTATGAAAATACCCGTCATAATGTCGGTTTTATGCTAATTGACTTACTTTTAAAAGAAAGCAATTTTACAAATCTTACAAACTCTAAATTTAAAGGAGAGCTTTTTAAAATAGGTTCTTCTTTACTTCTTCTTAAACCTAGTACTTATATGAATAATTCAGGACTTAGCGTAAAAGCAGTGAATGATTTTTATAAATGCGAAAGAATGATAGTTATCCATGATGATATAGATATAAATTTAGGAGCCTTGCGCTTTAAAAAAGGCGGTTCAAGTGGTGGACATAATGGGCTTAAAAGCATAGATACTTTATGTGGAAATGACTATGAAAGAGTGCGTATAGGAGTGGGAAAGGGTGAAAATGTGATTTCCCATGTTTTAGGTAAATTTAAATCCGAAGAAGAAATAACTTTAAGCAAAGTTTTAGAGCATACAAAAAAAGCTTTGCTTGAGCTTATTGAAAATGATGATTTGTCTGCTATATCATCCAAATACAGCCTAAAGGCTTAAGATGTGGATATTTTTTCGTTTTATTTCAGGGATTTATTTAAAAAATTTTTTTATTATATTTTTTTCTTTACTTGGTTTTTATTGCGGTATTGATTTACTCTTAAATTTTAAAGATCTACCAAAAGCCGCAAATCTTGATTTGCTTTATGTTATGTTTTTATCTTTTTCGGCAGTGCCTTATGTATTACCCATTTCTTTGATTTTTGCTTTGGTAGTTTCTTTGATTTCTATGATCAGAGCAAATGAATTTGTAAGTCTTTATGCGTTAGGACTGAGTAGAAATTATGTTATTTTATTTCCTTTTTTATGGGCTTTATTTTTTTGTTGTATTTATATAGGATTGAATTTTACTTCTTTTGCTTATGCAAATGATTATAAGAGAAATATTTTGAAAAATGGCACTATTATGAATCAAAGTGGAGAAGTGTTTTTGAAATTTAACAATAATTTTGTTTATATTTCAAAGATAAACAATGGACAAAATAGTGCTCAAAATATAAAAATTTTTAATATTAATGATTTAAATTTAAGCTCTTTTGTAAGTGCTAAAAATGCCCATTTTGAAGGTGAAAGCTGGATTTTGCGAGATGGTAATATTACATTATTACCTAAAAATTATGAACTTGCTAATGATGGTTTAAAGATACAAGATTTCTCCGAGCTTAAATCACTTGAAGGTTTTAAACCAAAGATTATAGAAGGGGTTGCTAGTAATAGTGATTATTCAATATCTGATGCACTTGAAAGTTTTGAGCTTTTTAAGGCGCAAAATGTCAATACAGATACTCTTAAAATCAATCTTTATAAATTTGTTTTTACTCCTTTTTTTGCACCATTTTTAATGCTTATTATGTATTATTTTTTTCCTGTAATAGCAAGATTTTTTAATCTTGCTATTGTAGCTTTTGTAGCTTTTGTAGCGACTTTGATGATTTGGGGAGTCTTGTTTTTGCTTACTAGATTAAGCGAAAATAGTGTGATTGCAAGTGAAATTGGCATTGTAGTGCCTATTATAATTTTGGGTTGTTTAAGTGCTTATATGTATTATAAGCATCGATAAATTAAGCTTTGTGTAGTAAAATTATAAAAATTAAAGGTTAAATATGGATTATAAACAATTAAAACAAGAATTTAATACCCCTTTTTATATTTACAATTTTGATTTCATAAAAGAGCGTTTTTTAAATCTCAAAGAGGCTTTTAAGGCTAGAAAATCTCAAATTTTTTACGCTGTAAAAGCCAATTCAAATTTAAGTTTGTTGCAAATGCTTGCAAATTTAGATAGTGGATTTGATTGTGTGAGTATAGGCGAGGTAAAGCGTGCCTTAAAAGCAGGAGCAAAAGCTTATAAGATTATTTTTAGTGGAGTAGGAAAAACCAAAGAAGAGTTAAGACAAGCTTTAGAATATGATATTTTATATATTAACCTTGAAAGCGAAGCTGAAATGATGCTTTTAGAAAGTGTGGCTAAAGAACTTAATCTAAAGGCAAGAATCAGTATTCGTGTTAATCCAAATGTTGATGCAAAAACTCATCCTTATATTTCTACAGGATTAAATGAAAATAAATTTGGTGTCGAAATTGATATAGCAAGAAAAATGTATCTTTATGCAAAAAATTCATCTTTTTTAGAGCCCGTTGGAGTGCATTTTCATATAGGTTCGCAACTTTTAGATATTTCTCCCATTCATGAAGCAGCAGGCATCGTTGCAAAACTTGTAAGAGAGTTAAAAGCCTTGCAAATCGATCTTAAATTTTTTGATATAGGCGGTGGTTTGGGTGTGGCTTATAAAAAAGATGAGTGTGAATCTGATCTTTATGATTATGCACAAGGTATATTAGCACAACTTCATGGGCTTGATTTAACTATAGGAATGGAGCCCGGAAGGTATCTAGTTGCTAAAAGTGGAGAATTTGTTTGTTCAGTGCTTTATGAAAAACAAAATAAAACCAAGCGTTTTGTTGTAGTAGATGGAGCGATGAATGATCTTATACGCCCAAGTTTATACGAGGCTTATCATGAAATAATCTTACCTTATAATCAAGGCGAAGAGAGTTTATGTGATGTTGTAGGTGGAATTTGTGAGAGTGGGGACTTTTTTGCTAAAGCAAGGTCTTTGCCTGGCACTCAAAGTGGTGATATAATGGTTATTAAAAATACTGGAGCTTATGGTTTTAGCATGAGTAGTAATTACAATACTCGTAATAAAGTTTGCGAATTAGCCCTTGAAGAAGGACAGGTAAGATTGATCCGTCAAAGAGAAAATTTTGAAGATCAAATCGCTTTAGAAGAGAAATTTTTAAAGGCTTAAAATGTTTTTTTTAGATGTTCAAGGGACTTTAATTTCTGATCATGATAAATCTTTAATCCATGGTGCTAAAGAACTGATCGATTTTTTAAATGCAAAAAATCTTCCTTATCTTATCATCACTAACAATACAAAAAAACTTGATTTTTTAGAAAAATTACAGCAAAAAGGATTGGCTATAAAAGAAAATGCTTATATTGATCCTTTCAGCGTTTTAAAACACCTTTTAAGACCTTGTAAAGTTGCGGCTTTTGGTGCAGATGAGTTTATAAAAAGTCTTGAAAATCTTGGTTTTGAGCTCGATTTTGTAAATCCTAGTGCTGTGCTTGTGGCTAGTTATGATGATTTTAAATTTAAAGATTTTGCCACTATGATAGAATTGGCTAGAAGAGAAGTTAGATTTATAGCTATGCACGAAACTAGTATTTATAAAAAAGATGGTAGGCCTTATCCTGGTGTAGGTAGCATTATGGCTATGCTTAAAAATGCTATTGATTTTGAATACGAGGTTGTGGGTAAGCCTAGCATTGCTTTTTATAAAGAAGCTTTAAATTTAATAAGAAGACAAAATTCAAAAATCGATTTTGAAGATATTAAAATCATTAGTGATGATTTTAGGGGTGACTTGCTTAAGGCAAAAGAACTTGGCATGAAAACCTTGCTAGTTTTAAGCGGCAAGATAAGCGACACAAAAGGGCTTGATACGGATTTGCTTGATGGAGTTTATCCTAGTGTTTTTGAGTTTTTAAAGGATCTAAAATGCCAAATTTAGAAGAATTTAGAAATAAAATCGATGCGGTTGATGATAAAATTTTAGATCTTTTAAATGAAAGAATGACTTATGTTAAAAGTATAGGTGAGCTTAAGCAAAGTAGTGGGGGAAGTATTTATCGTCCTGAGCGTGAAAGAGCCATTATCAATCGTTTAAAAAATGCAAATTTAGGACTTTTAGATCAAAATGCCATAGAGGCAATTTATCAAGAAATTTTTGCAGTTTCAAGAAATTTAGAAATGCCTCAAACTATAGCTTATTTAGGGCCTGAAGGAACTTATACACATCAAGCAGCAAGAAGTCGTTTTGGTGCGATGAGTCGTTATATAGCCTTGGCTAATATCGAAGATGTTTTTAAAGAGTTAAGCAACAAAGAAGCAAAATACGGTGTTGTACCTATAGAAAATAATACCGAAGGTGCAGTGGGCATTACTTTAGATTGTCTAGGTAAGTATAATGAGCTTAAAATTTTTGGCGAAATTTATATGGATATTCATCATTCTTTTGTAGGAATTAATGAAAATTTAAAAGAAATCAAACGCATTTATTCGCATCCGCAAGGTTATAATCAATGTCGTAAATTTTTAGAAAGTCATGAACTTAGTGCTATAGAATTTGTTCCTTCAAAATCTACAGCTAATGCAGCTTACCTAGCTTCGCAAGATAAATATGCGGCAGCAATTTGTTCTAGAATAGCGGCTAAGCTTTATAATGTGCCTGTACTTTTTGATAAAATAGAAGATAATGCAGCCAATAAAACAAGATTTTTAATTTTAAGCGATATTAAAAATCCTAAAATGCCAAATTGTAAAACTTCTATTTTAGCACACACAGCACATAAACCTGGGGGACTTAGCTTTTTATTAGAGCAGTTTAAAAAAGAAAATATCAATCTTACTAAGCTTGAATCTCGCCCTGTAAAATCAAAAGAATTTTTACACAGTTTTTATATAGATTTTGAAGGGCATATTGATGATGAAAATGTAAAAAAAGCCTTAAAAGATATACAAGAGATTGTTTGGCTTGGATCTTATTTATCAGGAGAAAAAGATGAAATTTAATGAATTTTTAAATAATTTAAGCAATTATGAACCCGGCAAAGATATAGAAGTTATTGCTAAAGAATATGGCGTTAAAGAAGTGATAAAATTAGCAAGCAATGAAAATCCTTTTGGCGCGCCACCAAAAGCTATAGAATGTTTAAGACAAAATGCAAACAAAGCCCATCTTTACCCTGATGATAGTATGATAGAACTTAAAAGCACATTGGCTCAAAAATACAAAGTTCAAAATGAAAATATTATCATCGGTGCAGGCAGTGATCAAGTGATTGAATTTGCTATACATGCTAAGTTAAATTCTAAAAATGCTTTTTTGCAAGCTGGAGTTACCTTTGCTATGTATGAAATTTATGCCAAACAATGTGGTGCAAAGTGTTATAAAACTCAAAGTATTACTCATAATTTAGATGAGTTTAAAAAACTTTATGAAACGCACAAAGATGAAATTAAACTTATTTTTTTATGCTTACCAAACAATCCTTTAGGCGAGTGTTTGGATGCAAGTGAGGCGACCGAGTTTATTAAAGGTGTAAATGAGGATTGTTTAGTTGTGATTGATGCAGCTTATAATGAATTTGCAAGTTTTAAAGATAGCAAAAAACATTTAAAACTTTGCGAATTGATTAAAGAATTTGACAATGTACTTTATTTAGGAACTTTTTCTAAGCTTTATGGATTAGGAGGTTTACGCATTGGTTATGGTATAGCTAATGCTAATATTATTAGTGCATTTTACAAGCTTCGTGCGCCTTTTAATGTGAGTAATCTTGCTTTAAAAGCAGCAGTTGCAGCAATAAATGATGATGAATTTGCTAAAAAAACTTTAGAGAATAATTTTTCTCAAATGGAGCTTTATAAAGAATTTGCTAAAAAACATAATATCAAAATTATCGATAGTTATACAAATTTCATCACTTATTTTTTTGATGAAAAAAATAGTACAGATTTGTCTGAAAAATTGCTTAAAAAGGGTATAATAATAAGAAATTTAAAAAGCTATGGTTTAAATGCTATACGCATTACTATAGGAACATCTTATGAAAATGAAAAATTTTTTACAGAATTTGATAAGATTTTAAGATAGATAAATCAAATAAAAATATGTAAAATTCGCTAAACTAAGGGATGAGAATTAATGGATTTTAAAAATATGCTTCATCAAATTGGGCAACTTTATCAAAATTTAACTCGCAAGCAGCGTATAGTGATTGCTGCATCTATTATAGTTGTGGTTGGGTTTTTGGTTTTTTTAGCTTTATTTCGTGGAAGTGGTAGTAATGCAAATAATGGATATGCAGTTTTAGTTGAAAATGTAAGCCCAAGTTCTTCTGCTGCAATTGTAGCTAAACTTGAACAAAATAATATTCCCTATAAATTAGAAAGTGAAAATAAAATTTTAGTTCCACAAGATCAGGTTTATCGTCAAAGAATGTTTATTGCAAGCGAAGGTCTTATAAAAGATAGTCGCGTGGGTTTTGAAGCTTTTGATACTCAAGCTTTTGGAGCTACAAATGAAGAGCAAAAGGTAAAATACCAAAGAGCCATAGAAGGCGAACTTGCAAGAACTATTGAGACTTTAGAACCTATTCGTAGCGCTGTTGTACACATAGCATTTCCTAAAGATAGTGTTTTTACCGAAAGGCAAATTCCGCCTACAGCTTCAGTTGTTGTTAATGTTCGCGAAGGTTTAAAGCTTACTAGAAAACAAATTGATGGTATAAAAAATATTGTTTCAGCGGCAGTTCCAAAACTTACTAAAGAAAATGTTAAGATTAGTGATCAAAGTGGTGTGCCTTTAGATGAGCAAGAAGCATATGAAGATGACTTGGTTCGTGCGCAAATTAAATTTAAAAGTGATCAAGAAAAAGCTTTAGAAGATAAGATTATAGAAAATTTAGCTCCTTTTGCAGGTGGTATGGATAAAGTAAAAGTGAGTGTAAATATAGATTTTGATTTTTCCAAGCAAGAATCTCAAAGTGAAATTTATGATCCAAATCCTATAGTGCGTAGTGAGCAAACTTTAAACGAGGAAAGAACAGGTAGAAAAGATCCAGAAATTCAGGGTGTTCCAGGTGCTGTTTCTAATATAGGTCCTGTTGAAGGACTTGACAATAAAGGTCAAATTGACACTTATAAAAAAAATCAAGTTACTACAAACAATGAACTTTCTAAAACTATCACAAATACAAAAAAACAATTTGCAACAGTTTTACGCACTTCGGCAGCTGTCACTATAGATGGAAAATATCAAGATGTGGTTGATGAAAATGGGGATGTGAAAAGCGAATATGTTCCATTGACTAAAGAAGAGCTTGCAAGTGTTGAGAGTATAGTTAAAAATACTATTAATTTTAGCGCTACTAGAGGTGATAGCGTTGTGGTGCAAAATTTACCATTTCATCGTGAGTCGATTAGAGTTGAGAGTAAAGTTAAAACTTTTTACAATCGTTTTGTTGAGCCATTTATTCCGCCGGTTAAATACTTTATTGCAGCGATTTTACTTTTTATTTTTTACAAAAAAGTTATTGCTCCATTTACTCAAAAAATGCTTGAAGATGTCGCAGCACAAGAGGAGATGCAGCAAGGTCCAAATGCTGTTTTAGATGATGCTGAAGATGCTTTAGAGAAATTTAATGCAGCAAGGAAAAAAGTTGAAGAACAACTTGGTTTTGGGGATAATTTTAATGAAGATTCTATCCAGTATGAGGTTTTGCTTGAAAAATTGCGTGGTTTGGTAAGTGATAAAGGTGAGGAAATTGCAGCACTTTTGCAAAACTTAATTCAAAATGATAGCGAATTTGGCGAAAAGGATATGTGATGATAAAGCTAAGTGAAGAACAAAAAATGGTCTATGATGATTTATCGATGCCTGAGAAGGTAGCGATATTTCTTATACAACTTGGCGAAGATGCAACAACTTCTGTGTTTTCACATATGGAAATTGATGTAATTACAGAAATTTCACGTTATATTGCTATGGCTAAAAATGTTGATAGATCTGTAGCTACTGCGGTTTTAGAAGAATTTTACACTCTGCTTCAATCAAATCAATATATTAAAAGTGGTGGTTTGGAATATGCTAAAGAAATACTTTTTCGTACTTTTGGGCCAGAGATTGCAAATAAAATTCTTGAAAAACTCACTAAAAGTATGGAGAATAATCAAAATTTTGCTTATTTGGCGCAAATTAAACCACAGCAACTTGCAGACTTTATTACCAAAGAGCACCCACAAACCATCGCTCTTATTTTGGCACACATGGATTCTATTCATGCGGCAGAAACTTTAGAGTATTTTAGTGATGAATTAAGGGCTGAGGTGGTTATAAGAATGGCAAATCTTGGCGATATTTCTCCAAGTATTATTAAAAGAGTTTCTGCAGTGTTAGAAAGCAAGCTTGAAAGTCTTACCTCTTATAAGGTTGAAGTGGGCGGCCCAAGAGCGGTAGCAGAAGTGCTTAATCGCTTGGGTCAAAAAGCAAGCAAATCAACCATTACTTATATTGAACAAAGTGATGAACGCTTAGCAGAGACTATTAAAGAGCTTATGTTTACTTTCGATGATATACAAAAACTTAGCACTCAGGCTATAAGAGAAATTTTAAAAGTAGCCGATAAGCGTGATTTAATGATAGGTTTAAAAGGTGCAAGTGAAGAGTTAAAGCAAAAATTCTTAGCCAATATGTCTACGCGTGCAAGCGAAGCTTTTCTTGAAGAAATGGGTTTTTTGGGTGCTGTGCGTGTTAAAGATGTTGAAGATGCACAAAGAAAGGTTGTTGAAGTGGTGCAAAAACTTGCAGAACAAGGTCTTGTTCAAACAGGCGATGCGGATGAAATGATAGAGTAGGTGAGAGATGGTTAATCGTAGCAATGTAATTTCTGGTGGGGCTTCTGATCAGCATGTTGTTGAAGGATATCGTTTTAAAGTTATTTCAGAATTTGATAATCATACAGGTGAAAAAAAACATACTCAAACTCCAGATGAAGAAAATACTAATATATCTTTAAATGACGAAAAACCAGTCGAAGAAAATCAAGTCATTGCCTCTACACAAGCTGTTATGGAAACTCAAATTCCAACATTTCAACCAAGCTTTGTTGAAGATTTACTTAAAAAAACAGATGAAATGTCAAGCAATATTATTAAACTTCAAATGCAAATAGAAAGCCAAGAGAATGAATTTAATAACCGCTTAAATTCAGAACTTGAAAATGCTAAAGAAAAATTTACCAAAGAGGGTTATGAGAAAGCAAAAGAAGAATTTCAAAAGGAATTGAGTGATTTTAAAGATAAGTATTTAAAAAGTATAGCCAAACTTGATAATGCTTGCGAAAATCTTGAAAATTTCATAGAAAAAAATGAGAAAGAATTAGCAGATACTGCTATAGATATCGCTAAAGAAGTAATCTTAAAAGAACTTGAACTAAATTCAAGTAAGATAGCTTATGCTTTGGCTAAAGATTTAATCGGTGAGCTTAAGGGTGCTAGTGCAATTGAGCTTAAGGTTAATGCAGAGGATTATGAGTATTTAAAAGAGCAATTTGATCAGAATGCTCATATTAAAATAAGTCTTGATGATGCAATTAGCAAAGGAAGTGTTGTTATTATAAGTGACGCAGGCAATATAGAATCCAATCTTAACTCTCGTCTAACTAAAATTAAAAAAATGGTGAATAATGAGTAAAAAATTTGCCCATACTCAAGAAGAGTTAGAAAAGCTAAGTTTAAAAGAATTAGAAAATTTAGCAGCATCTATGCGTGAAAAAATCATACAAGTTGTGAGTAAAAATGGTGGGCATTTAAGTTCAAATTTGGGTGCTGTAGAACTTAGTATAGCAATGCATTTGGTTTTTGATGCAAAAAAAGATCCTTTTATTTTTGATGTGTCGCATCAGTCTTATACACACAAGCTTTTAAGCGGAAAAGAAGAAATATTTGATACTTTAAGACAAATCAATGGTTTAAGTGGTTATACAAAACCTAGCGAGGGAGATTATTTTGTAGCAGGGCATTCTAGCACCTCTATTTCTTTGGCAGTAGGTGCTTGTAAGGCCATTGCTTTAAAAGGTGAAAAGCGTATTCCTGTTGCTTTGATTGGAGATGGTGCTTTAAGTGCGGGTATGGCCTATGAGGCTTTAAATGAATTGGGTGATTCTAAATTTCCTTGCGTAATACTTTTAAATGATAATGAAATGAGTATTTCAAAACCAATTGGAGCAATTTCAAAGTATCTTTCTCAAGCTATGGCAACGCAGTTTTATCAAAGTTTTAAAAAGCGTATTGCTAAAATGTTGGATATATTGCCTGATAGTGCTACTTATATGGCCAAGCGTTTTGAAGAGAGTTTTAAACTTATTACTCCTGGGCTTTTGTTTGAAGAATTAGGGCTTGAATATATAGGGCCTATTGATGGACATAATTTAGGTGAAATTATTTCTGCATTAAAACAAGCAAAAGCTATGCAAAAGCCTTGTGTGATACATACTCAAACCATAAAGGGTAAAGGCTATGCTTTAGCCGAAGGAAAACATGCTAAATGGCACGGGGTGGGAGCTTTTGATATAGATAGTGGAGAGAGTGTTAAAAAAAGTGATACTAAAAAATCTGCTACTGAAATTTTTTCTAAGAATTTGCTTGATTTAGCCTCAAAATATGAAAATATTGTTGGGGTTACGGCGGCTATGCCAAGTGGAACAGGTCTTGATAAGCTTATAGAAAAATATCCAAACCGTTTTTGGGATGTGGCTATTGCAGAACAGCATGCAGTAACTTCTATGGCCGCTATGGCAAAAGAAGGATTTAAACCTTTTATTGCAATATATAGCACTTTTTTGCAGCGTGCTTATGATCAAGTGATCCATGATTGTGCGATTATGAATTTAAATGTGGTTTTTGCTATGGATAGGGCAGGGATAGTAGGCGAAGATGGGGAGACGCATCAAGGTGTTTTTGATCTTAGTTTTTTAGCTCCTTTGCCAAATTTCACTCTTTTAGCTCCAAGAGATGAACAAATGATGCAAAATATAATGGAGTATGCTTATTTACATCAAGGACCTATTGCTTTTCGTTATCCTAGAGGGAGTTTTATTTTGGATAAAGAATTTAATCCTTGTGAGATAAAACTTGGTAAGGCGCAATGGCTTGTAAAAAATAGTAGTGAAATTGCTTTTTTAGGTTATGGACAAGGTGTGGCAAAAGCGTGGCAAGTCTTAAGAGCCTTGCAAGAAATGAATAATAATGCTAATTTGATTGATTTAATTTTTGCTAAACCTTTAGATGAAGAGCTTTTGTGTGAGCTTGCTAAAAAAAGTAAAATTTGGTTTATTTTTAGTGAAAATGTTAAAATTGGCGGTATAGAAAGTTTAATTAATAATTTTTTACAAAAATATGATTTGCATGTAAAAGTTGTTAGCTTTGAATATGAAGACAAATTTATTGAACATGGAAAAACAAGTGAGGTGGAAAAAAATCTAGAAAAAGATGTCAATAGTTTGTTGACGAAAGTTTTAAAATTTTATCATTAAATAATAAAAAATATTATTTAATATAAACTTCTTTTAATAAAAATTTTATTATTATTTTTACTTAAAAAAGTAAGGAATAAATAAAATGGAATTACTACAAATGCTTAAAAAACATGAGTTAAAAGCTACTCCGCAAAGACTATGTGTTTTAAAAATTTTAAAAAGACATGAGCATCCTAATATTGATGAATTATATACAGAAATTAAAAAAGAATACCCTTCAATCTCTTTAGCGACGGTTTATAAAAATCTTAATACTTTACAAGAACAAGGTTTAGTTGTTGAAATCAATGTTTTAAATCAAAAAACTTGTTACGATATCTATGAAGAAGAACATATTCATGTTGTTTGCGCCAAATGTGGTGGTATAGAGGATTTAAGTTTTAAAGATGCTAAGCTTTATGAATATCAAGAGCATTTAGAAAAAAAGATAGGCAATCTCGTCAATCATCTGTCTGTTTGTGCTTATGTTGATAGTTGCAAAAAGTGTCATTAAGCAAAATAAGGTTAAAATAACCCATATATTTTAAGGGTTATTTTAATGGTTTATGAAATTCAAAAAAACTTTTTACTATCTGATTGCACTCTTTTAGAGAATTTAAAAAAAGATAATATACCTTTTCGAAATTCTAAATTTGAAACTTTTTATACTCAAATAACTTCAAATCATAGTGTTAAATTTCAAAGTTTTTGCAATGAATTTTATAAAATTACAAAATTTAATAATTCAATTTTAGAACAGAATCAAGAAGAGAAAATTTCTAAAAAAAAATTTGAAAAAGCTCGAAAAAAGATTATAGGAAAGAGTATTAAAAAAGAACGCTTCGAATTTAAATTTTGCTCTTTAAAAAGTTATATTGATATTTATGAAGAGCCTAAAATTTGTATTTTAAAAATATTTTTTCCAACTTTGGATAGTTCCAATGAATTTAAAATTCCTAAAGATTTTAAAATTCAAAAAGAATTACATCATGATTTAAATTCTAAACATATCGTTTTATATGGTTTTGAATATCAAAATTTTGATATAGAGAAATATTTTAAAATTATAGAAAAAAATCAGAATTTTAGTTTGGATTTTCCAAATTATATTAATGCTTATGATGGATTTAGAATTTTTTTATTTTATTTATTTAAAAAATTAAAATTTTATTGGACTTTATCTTTAGAGAGAAAAGATAAGCAAAGTTTATGTGAATTTTTATTTTATTCAAGAAGCTTGTATATAGTTTTATCAAGTATGAATACTATTTTAGATAAAAATTTGAGTAATATTTTGGCTTTAAAGTTTAAAGATATAACGAAAAAAACTCAAGATATTTTAGCAAGTGAAAATTCAAATCAAGATTTATTACTATTTTTAAGCGATGAAAAAATCCAAGATTTGTTTAATGATTTTGATTTTTTCATAAAGGAAAATTCTTTTTATGAAGGTGATTGCAAAGATAGGTTTTTTAAACAACTTGTTGCGTTAGAACTTAGAAAAAAAATTATTTTATTTAGAAAAAATATACTAAAAAATTTTGATTTAGAGCTTTTTGAAAATAGTTTTTTTGAATTGGCAATATTTTTAGAATATTTTTATCGTTTTTTAGAGATAAAAAATTTAAACAAACTTTATGAAAAATATTGCAAAGATAGGGATAAAAATATTTTTTCCAAAATAATCAATAATAAAAATAAATTTTGTAAATTGCTTAAAAAATCAAGTAAAAATTTGAAAATTTACAAAGGATAAAAATGCAAAAACAAGAAAAAATTATAGAAATGTTTAATCAAATTGCACCTACTTATGATAAGGCGAATAGAATTTTAAGCTTTGGAGCTGATGTAGCGTGGCGCAAAAAAGCTTGTCAAAGAGTGATGAGTTTGTATTTAAAAAAAGATTTAAAAATCGCTGATATTGCCTGTGGCACAGGGGATATGATAGAGATTTGGCAAGAGAGTGCTTTAAAAATGGAAAAAAATATTCTAAATATTAAAGGTATTGATCCAAGTAGTGGCATGCTAAATGTTGCAAAAGAAAAATTTCCAAATGTCGAATTTATAGAAGCAGGGGCGCAAAATTTACCTTTAGAAAGTCAAAGTTTAGATATTTTAAGCATTAGTTATGGCATTCGCAATGTTGTAGAAAGACAAAAAGCCTTAAGTGAATTTGCTAGAGTACTTCAAAAAGATGGTATTTTGGTAGTTTTGGAATTTACAAAAAGAGAAAAGGGTGGATTTATAGCAGCTTGTAGAGATTTTTATCTTAAAAATATTTTACCAAGTATAGGTGGGATAATCAGTAAAAATAAAAGTGCTTATGAGTATTTGCCAAACTCTATTGAAGGATTTTTAAGTAAGGAAGAGTTCATCTTAGAACTTAAAAATGCTGGTTTTGAAATACTTGATTATAAAAGTTTTAGCTTTGGCGTGAGTTCAATGTTTATAGCAAAAAAACTATGACACCAACAGAATTAAATCTTAAAGCAAAGGCTTTATTAGAAACACATTTTGATGATATAGTTTTAAGTGGAGAAATTTCAAAAATTACTTTGCATGGTTCAGGACATTGGTATTTTGATTTAAAAGATGAAAGATCAAGCATTGCTTGTGCTATGTTTAAAGGAGCTAATTTAAAAGTCGGATTTAAACCAGCTGTGGGGAATTTTTTAGAGCTTTGTGGAAGTGTAAGTTTATATCCTGAAAGTGGTCGTTATCAATTTATCGCTACTAGTATGAAAAAAGCAGGTTTTGGGGATTTGGAAGCACAGTTTTTGGCTTTAAAAGAGCGTTTGCAAAAAGAAGGACTTTTTGATCCACGCTTTAAAAAATCTTTGCCAAAATTTCCTAAAAAAGTAGGCATTATCACTTCAAAAACTTCTGCTGCTTTGCAAGATATGTTAAAACTTATTCACCAAAAAGAATATTTTTTGGCAAAAATTTATATTTTTGATGCTTTAACTCAAGGAAATAATGCTCCTTTTTCTCTTATACAAGCTTTAAAAAAAGCCGATGATATGGATTTAGATGTTCTTATTATAGCACGTGGTGGAGGAAGCAGAGAAGATCTTTTTTGTTTTAATGATGAAAATTTAGCAAGAGAGATTTTTAAAGCAAAAACTCCTATTATTTCAGCCATAGGACATGAGATTGATTATGTTATTAGTGATTTTGTTGCAGATTTTAGAGCTCCAACGCCTTCAGCTGCTATAGATACTTTGTTTTATTCTAAGTTGGATATAGAGCAAAGTTTGGATTTAATGGAAGAAAAATTAATGCAACTTTGGAATTATAAAATACAAAATTATGAAAATTTGCTTTTAAATTTAAGCAAATTTTTCAAATTTAATTCTTTGCCAAAAATAATAGATGAAAAAATAAAACAAAGCCATAATATAGAAAAGCAATTAAATCATCTATTGGCAAATCAAATGCGTTATAATGAATTAAAATTAGATAAATTGCAAAATGCTTATTTGCAACATGAGAATTTTTTTAATAAAAGCAAAAAGTTTATTTGTATCAGAAAAAATGGTAAAATAGCAAATTTAGAAGATCTTAAGAGTGATGATATCGTTATTTTAAGTTCTCAAACTTCTCAAAAAGAAGCAAAAATTTTATAAGGATAGATTATGAGAAAAATCAATTTCAGTGCAGGGCCATCGACTTTACCTTTAGAAATTTTAGAGCAAGCTCAAAAAGAACTCTGTGATTATCAGGGTAGGGGTTATTCTATAATGGAAATTTCTCACCGCACAAAAGTATTTGAAGAAGTGCATTTTGGAGCACAAGAGAAAGCTAAAAAACTTTACGGGTTAAATGATGATTATGAAGTATTATTTTTACAAGGTGGAGCAAGTTTACAATTTGCTATGATTCCTATGAATTTGGCTTTAAATGGGATTTGTGAATATGCAAATACAGGAGTTTGGACAAAAAAAGCAATTAAAGAAGCACAAATTTTAGGTGTCAATGTTAAAACCGTAGCAAGTAGCGAGGAAAGTAATTTTAATCATATTCCTAGAGTGGAATTTAGAGATAATGCTGATTATGCTTATATTTGTTCTAACAATACTATTTACGGCACTCAATATCAAAATTATCCTAAAACTAAAACTCCTTTGATTGTGGATGCATCGAGTGATTTTTTTTCTAGAAAAGTAGATTTTTCAAATATTGCTCTTTTTTATGGCGGAGTGCAAAAAAATGCTGGAATTTCGGGTTTAAGTTGTATTTTTATCCGTAAAGATATGTTAGAAAGATCTAAAAATAAACAAATTCCTAGTATGTTAAATTATTTGACTCATGCTGAGAATCAGTCCTTGTTTAATACGCCTCCAACCTTTGCCATTTATATGTTTAATCTTGAAATGGATTGGCTTTTAAATCAAGGCGGACTTGATAAAGTACATGAGAAAAATTCTCAAAAAGCTGCTATGCTTTATGAGTGTATTGATTTAAGTAATGGATTTTATAAAGGACATGCAGATAAAAAGGACAGATCTTTAATGAATGTGAGTTTTAATATTGCTAAAAATAAAGATTTAGAGCCTCTTTTTGTAAAGGAAGCCGAAGAAGCTGGAATGATAGGACTTAAAGGACATAGAATTTTAGGAGGAATTCGTGCAAGTATTTATAATGCGCTTAATTTGGATCAGGTAAAAACCTTGTGTGAATTTATGAAAGAATTTCAAGGAAAATATGCATGATAAAGCGTTTTGATGAGTGCGATAGAATGTCGCAAATTATTGTTTTTGATAAATATTTTAAGACTGCAGGACAAGTGGCTTTTGAACCTAGCGGAGATATTAAAAAACAAACCAAAGAAGCACTTGCAGAACTTGATGCTTTGTTTGAAAAAATAGGCGCAAGCAAAGGAGATTTGATTCAAATTCAAATCTGGTTAGCTAATATGCAAGATTTTGATGCAATGAATGAAACTTATGATGCTTGGATTAAAAATTATCCTAAACCTGTTAGAGCTTGTGTAGGAAGTGCTTTAGCAGAGGGTTATTTGGTAGAAATTCAAGCTTTTGGAAAGCTAAGAGAGAATTAAAAATTCTCTCCTCCAAATTTTAAAAGCGCAGATCCCCAAGTAAAACCACCGCCAAAAGCATCTAGTAAGATCAGATTTCCTTTTTTAAGTCGTCCTTCTTCATAGGCATCATTCATTGCCATAGGTATAGAAGCAGCTGAAGTATTGCCATATTTTTGTACGGTAATCACACATTTTTCATCGCTTAGATTGAGTTTTTCTTGGACGGCTTTAATGATGCGTAGATTAGCTTGATGAGGAATAAAAAGATCAATTTCTTGTGCTAAAATGTTATTTTTAGCTAAAATTTCTACAACATCATTGCTAAGCGTGTTTACTGCTATTTTAAAAACTTCATTGCCTTTCATTTGCATAGAAAGTGTTTGACATAGACTTGATTTTTGCGATCTTTGAGTCATTAAAAGATCTCCATAATTACCATTGCTTGCAGTATGTACATCAAGGATATGATTTTCATTGTCCAAACTTACAACTCCAGCACCCGCACCGTCTCCAAAGAGTATGCAAATGCTTCTGTCATTGTAATCCATAATTGAACTTGTTTTTTCAGCTCCTACGATTAAAACATTTTTTTTCAAACCACTTTCTACTAAGGCTTTAGCTTGTTCAAGCAAATAGATAAAACCAGAACAAGCTGCTGAAATATCAAAAGCACTAATATTTACAAGTCCTAAATTTGAAGCAATTTTACAAGCCGTTGAAGGCATAGTAAAATAATCAGGACTTAAAGTGGCTACAAGAATCGCATCAATATCTTCAGGTTTTAAATTTGCTCTTTCTATGGCTTTTAATGCAGCTTTTGTGCCCAAATCGCTAGAATTTTCATTTTCACTAGCAATGCGTCTTTCTTTAATACCTGTGCGTCTAGTGATCCATTCATCGGTGGTATCTACTATTTTTTCAAGATCAGCATTGCTTAAAATTTTTTCTGGAATATAAGAAGCTATACTTTTAAGACCGGCTTTAAGCATTGTATTTCCCAAGTTCATTTTCTATAAGTTCATTGATATGAGATTGGCTAAAATTTATAGCTTGAAAAATTGCATTTTTAATAGCTCTAGAATCACTTTTTCCATGACTTATGATCACGCAGCCATTAACTCCAAGAAGGGGTGCTCCGCCATATTCTTGCCAATCTGTGTGTTTTTTTAATTTTTTAAAAGATGACTTCATAAGTAAAGCACCTATTTTAGAAATAAAAGATTGCTTTACTTCGTTTTTTAGAAGCTGAAAAATAGCTGTTGCTACACCTTCACAAGCCTTTAAGATAACGTTTCCATCAAAACCATCGCAGACTAAAACATCTATTTCACCATTGAAAATATCTCTACCTTCAGCATTACCTATAAAATTTGGAATTTTTTTCATAAGCTGATGACTTTCTTTGGTAAGTTCATTGCCTTTGCATTCTTCTTCACCATTAGAAAGTAAAGCAAGGCGTGGTTTTTGAATTTGCATAATTTCTCTAGCATAAACTTCACCCATTATGGCAAATTGAAATAAATTTTCAGCTTTACAATCTGTATTAGCTCCAACATCCAAAAGTAAAGTTCTGTTAACGATATTTGGCATTAAAGTGGCAATAGCAGGTCTTGAAATACCTTTAAGTCTTCCAAGCCTTAAGGTAGCCAAAGACATACTTGCTCCACTATGACCCGCTGAAACTACAGCATCTACTTTTTTTTCTTTTAATAAATTAATAGCTTTGTATATGGTTGTTTCTTTATTTTTTAAAGCATCTGTGGCATTTCCATTCATCGAAAAAATTTCACTAGCTTCTTCGTATTGTATATATTGTTCTAATTTTTTTGGTATTAAAGGTTTTAGAATTTTAGAATTTCCCACTAAGATAGCGTTAAAAGGTTTTGCTTCTAGTGCCTTTAAAACGCCTTCTATAATGGGTTTTTCTCCAAAATCACCACCCATTGCATCAATGGCAATGTTAATCATTGATTTTAATATTCCTTAGTTGTTGGATTCGCACGGTGAGGCATTTTGTAGCTTCCATCTTTGTCTTTTATAGGCATAGGAAGACTAACTTTATAGTGAGTTCTGCGTTTAGCTGCACGAGTTTTGCTCACTCTTCTCTTTGGTACTGCCATTTTTTCTCCTTTATAAAATTTAATTAATTATTGCAATTTATGCAATAAAAATAATCACTCAAATAAGCTTCAAGCTCGCTAATAGCAACTTCTATTAAATCAATATGTCCATCAAAAAATTCTATAGTATTGCTCAATTCGTTTGCTTCATCTTTAAAAATACCATCACTTGCAAAAAGTTCTAAATTTTCTTTAATTTCAAGTTCTAACTCAGTTCCACAACTATCACAAGGTCTATAGATAAAACCTTGCATAATAGCATTTATTTTAACAAGCTTAGGATTTATTTTTACTAAATTTCCCTCAAAAATCATATTTTCAAGATTAAGTTTAAAAGGATATTCCTTTGTATTAATCTTAGAAAAAGGGATTTTCATTTAGCAAATTTCATTTGGTTTAAAGAAAAAATCAATTTCTATTTTTGCATTTTCCAAGCTGTCACTTCCATGAACAGCATTAGCATCAATACTCTCAGCAAAATCGGCTCTAATTGTTCCTGCTTTAGCTTCTTTAGGATTTGTCGCTCCCATTAAATCTCTATTTTTTAATACAGCACCTTCTCCTTCTAGTACAGAAACAACAACAGGACCGCTAATCATAAATTCAACCAAGTCTTTAAAAAAAGGTCTTTCTTTATGAACAGCATAAAAATTTTCAGCTTGTTCTTTACTAAGTTGAACTTTTTTCATTGCAGCGATTCTTAATCCATTGCTTTCAAAACGATCTAAAATTTTTCCTATAACACCTTTTTTAACAGCATCAGGTTTAATTATAGATAAAGTTTTTTCCATCTTTGTAATAACTCCTTATTTTAATAAAGCTTAAAATTATACTTGAATTTGTTTAAAGAAAGTTAAATTAAAAGAAAAAGCTAGGAATCTCTAGCTTTTTAATTTTTTAAAATTATGCAAAAACTGGAGTGTCCCCACTTCTCATATCAGCGCCAATATTATCACGACTTGGTTGTCCTGATTCTACAGCACTCCAAACTATACATCCATCTGTTGGGCAAGCACTGGCACAAGCTGGTTGATCATTATGTCCTACGCATTCAACGCATTTGTTTGCATAAACATAATATCTATCTTCACCTTCTGGATTGTTAGCATCATCAACGATAGCACTCACTGGACACTCATCAATACAAGAACCACAAGCAATACATATATCTGTAATTTTTACAGCCATTTTTTCTCCTTTTTAATATTAAGATTTAAAAGATTTTAGCATAAAATTCTTAAATAATGTAAATTTTGATAATCAAAAATTTACATTATTTGATAATAATTATAACTTTCTTAAATTTTTAATATTATTTTAGATATTTAAAAAAAAATAAAGATTTAAACGATATAATTTCGTTATCAATAAAATTTATTATTTAGGAGAAAATATGATAGTTACTAAAAAAGCTTTAGATTTTACTGCTCCAGCAGTATTGGGAAACAATGAAATTGTTCAAGATTTTAATCTTTATAAAAACATAGGTCCAAAAGGAGCGGTAGTATTCTTTTATCCAAAAGATTTTACTTTTGTTTGTCCTTCAGAAATTATAGCTTTTGACAAAAGATATCAAGAATTTAAAAATCGTGGCATTGAAGTAATTGGAATTTCAGGAGATAATGAATTTTCACATTTTGCTTGGAAAAATACTCCAGTAAATCAAGGTGGTATTGGTCAGGTTAAATTTCCGCTTGTTGCTGACTTAACTAAGCAGATTGCTAGAAATTTTGATGTACTTTATGCAGAAGCAGTTGCCCTTCGTGGTTCGTTCTTGCTTGATGCTGATGGAACAGTTCGCCATGCTGTGGTTAATGATTTACCACTAGGTAGAAATATAGATGAAATGTTAAGAATGGTTGATACTATGCTTTTTACAAATGAGCATGGTGAAGTTTGTCCTGCAGGATGGAATAAGGGCGATGAAGGTATGAAAGCTAACCCTAAAGGCGTGGCTGAATATCTTGGCAAAAACGAAGCTAAACTTTAATTTCTTAGTATAAAGCCTCTTTACGAGGCTTTTTCTTCATTTTTATTCTTTAATTGAAATTCATAAATTTTCTACTATAATTTTACACACATATTAAAATTTTTATTTAGGCTAAAATATGGCAGGCGAAGATCAAGAAAAAACAGAAGAACCCACGTCCAAAAAGATAGAAGATGCGCGTAAAGAAGGTAATGTTCCAAAGTCTCAAGATGCGGCAGCTATTGTAACTTTGATAATTGGAGTAACTATAACTTTATTTATGATGAGTTTTATGGGCGAGAGAATTGTAAATTTATATAGATACTATCAAAGTTTTATTGGTGTTGAATTTGATTTGCGTATTATTCAAGCCATTATGATTAAAAGCATTTTTGAGGTTTTAATTATTCTTGCACCTATTGTTTTAAGTATTATGATTGCTGGGGTTTTGGGAAATATTATGCAATTTGGTTTTATTTTTACAACCAAACCTATTATGCCAAATTTAGGAAAAATCAATCCTTTGAAAGGTTTAAAAAACCTTTTTTCATTGAAAAAAATTGTTGAAAGTATAAAAATTATTTTAAAAGTGGGTATTGTTTTTACTATAGCTTTTATAGTTTTGCTTAAATTTATGCAAGAGCTTCCAAGAGTTGAGCTTTATACTATGGTTGCACAGCTTACTTGGCTAAGAGATAGGGCTATTGTTTTAGCAGCTATTGTTATAGTTGCTTTTTTAATTATTGCTGTTTTAGATGTTTTTTTGGTGCGTTTTCAGTATTTTAAAGGTTTGCGTATGAGCAAACAAGAAATAAAAGATGAATATAAACAAATGGAAGGAGATCCTCAGGTTAAAGGTAGAATTCGTAGACTTCAAATGGAAGCTGCCCGTCGCCGCATGGTTCAAGATGTTGCAGGTGCGGATGTAGTGATTACAAATCCAACTCATTATGCCGTAGCTATTCGTTATGATACAAGTAAAGAACAAGCTCCTAGAGTTGTTGCCAAAGGAGTGGATTTTCTCGCACTTCGTATAAAACAAGTAGCCTATGAAAATAATGTTGTAGTTTATGAAAATCCTCCTTTAGCAAGGGAGCTTTATAAAGCTTGTGATGTTAATGATCTCATTCCTAGGGAAATGTTTAAAGCTGTAGCTGAGGTGCTAGGATTTGTTTATAATACAAATAATAAGAGTCGTTTAGCTGGTCAAGTAAAAAAAGGAAACTAAAACTTTTAAGGTGCTTTAGTTCCTATTTTATTGATAAGTTCAAGAACTGATTTTTGAGTGCTTGTATCTGCCGTATCGACTTTAAAATATATTTCTACTCTATTATTTTCTAGGGCTTGCGGATTTCCATTGATGGGATTATTAAGCCCGTAGCTTTTAATGCTAATATTTTTCAAATTTGCTCCACCTTCTATAAAATATTTTAATACATTTTCCGCTCTTTGGTAGGCGAGTTCATAACTTCTTATAATAGAGTCGCTATTGTCTGTATAGCCTCTAATTTCTATTTTTGCTTGAGGTGGCAAATATGTTGTTAGCTCAGCCATACGTTTTAAATAATCTTGTATATCAGCTGAAACGATTTGAGCACTACCTCTTTCAAATTCAACTTTAGATGGAAGGTTAAGAGCAACCTGATTATCGCTTTGATCTAGAGCTGCTTGAAGACGTTTGATAGTTTCTTGCTGTGTCATAGTCATTTGTTTTAACGATTTGAGTTCATCGCTTTCTTCTTTTGCTGCGCCTTTATATTTTTCTTGGGTTTTACTCTCTTCTTTGACTGTTTGAGTAGAGGTGTAATCAAAGATTTTAACAAATTCAGTTTTTAAAGCCTCTACTTTAGCAGGATTTGTTTTAGAAATTGCCCAAAGAGCAATAAAAAGTGCCAAAAGCAAATTTAGAAAGTCCGCATAAGGTACAGCCCATTTTTCGCCTGCTGGACATTCTGGGCATTTATGTTTTTTAGCCATTTTTAACCTTTGTCAAATTGTGAAATTCTTGGATCATCGTGACTTAAGAAGTTAAAAAGTTTAGCTTCTAAATCTCTAGGATTAGCACCTTCTGCAATTCCTTTTATAGCTTCAGTAATGACAATTTGCTCTTTTACAAGATCCATTCCATTAGCTTTTAATTTTTTCCCCCAAGGAGCAAAAAGTGCATAAGCGCCAAAAATTCCCGTAACTGTAGCCGTGAAAGCACCTGAAATACCTGCTGCCATTGCTTGAGGATTGTCTAGTAATTTAAGAGCTAAAATAAGTCCAAAAACCGCTCCAACAAGCCCCATGGTAGGACAAGTCTCTCCAAATACTATCCAATATTCTGCACATTCTTTATAATGCTCTTCAAGTTGTTCAGTTTGTATTTCCATGCTTTCATGAATTTCTTCAAAGCTTTTACCATCTACAAGCATCATCATAGCATTTTTTAAAAATTCATTTTCAATCTCACTGGTTCTTGATTCTAACGCTAAAAGACCATCTCGTCTTGCAATAATAGCAAATTCGACTAGCTGGGCTATCCTTTCGGGTAAATTTACTCCAGAACCTTTAAAAACAACTTTGAGTTCTTTGTAGGCTGCTTTTACAATTTTTTTATGCGTAGAAGTCATTGCGCAAAATGCAGCTGTTGGCATAACTATGAGAAAGGAAGAAAGATGCACAACATGCAAAGGATTGCCTCCCTCTAGTATATCTCCTACCGAAATACTAGTAACTGCAAGCACCATTCCTAATATGGTTGAAAGATCCATTAATTTATCTCCTTGATTATTTTAAATCGCCCCAATTTTTGGCGATACTTGAACTTGTTTTTAATTTTACTTTTAATTTTACTATATTTTCCATAATATCTCTAGTTTTTTTTACAAAATTTTCACACAAATCGTCTTTTACTTCAAAAATTAATTCATCATGAATTTGTAAAATAAGCTTTTTATCTTCATTTAATTCCTTATTGATTTCTAGCATTGCAAGCTTGATTACATCTGCTGCTGAGCCTTGCAAGCTTGAATTAATGCTTTCTCTTTCATACATGGCAATTTGCATAGGTTTTGCGTTTTCAAAATCAAAATAACGCTTGCGACCGCTTAAAGTAGTGATAAAGCCATTTTGTTTAGCTTCATTTTTAACTGTTTCAAAATATTTTTTAATACTAGTAAAATTTTCAAAATATTTTTCTATGTAAGATTTGGCTAAATTAGCTTCTATTTTTAAATTTTGACTTAAGGTTTTATAACCCATACCATAAATAAGTCCAAAATTTATACTTTTTGCAACACTTCTGGTTTCATAATTGCTTTCACCAAAAATCATTATTGCTGTTCTTGCGTGTATATCTTCATCATTGGCAAAAGCATTTAAAAGTTTTTCATCTTCGCTAAAATGTGCAAGTATTCTAAGTTCGATTTGAGAATAATCAAGAGAGATAAAACTAAATCCATCTTTAGCTACAAAGCAAGATTTATAATCTTTTGCATATTGTCCGTGTGCAGGGATGTTTTGCAAATTTGGATCCTTAGATGAAAGACGTCCTGTAGCGGTTCCAGTTTGTAAAAAACTTGAATAAATGCGTGAATTTTTATCTTTTAACGCTAGTTTTAACAAAGGTTCGCAATAAGTGGAATAAAGTTTGGCAAGTTCTCTATAATCTAAAATTTTAGCAATTACAGGATGTTTATCTAAAAGTATATTTAAAACTTTTTCATCGGTAGAATATCCTGTTTTTCCTTTTTTTCCGCTTGGGAGTTTGAGTTTTTCAAAAAGTATATCACCCATTTGTTTAGGTGAATTTAGATTAAATCTATCCTCGCAAAGAGTATAAATTTCTTCACTTAAATTTTTGATTTCATTTTCAAATTTTTTCATAAGGATTTCAAGTGCATTTGTATCAAGCTTTATGCCATTTTCTTCCATCATCATAATGATTTTAATGAAATCAAATTCGCAGTTTTTAGCAAGTTCTAATAAAGGAGTTTCAAGATTTTTTAAAAAATAAAGATAAAATCTTAAAGTGATATAAGCATCTTCTGCAGCGTATTTACAAGCTTTTTCAAGTTCTACACTTGCAAAATTTTCTCCTTTTTTAACAAGGCTTTCAAAATGCAAGGTTTCGTAATTAAAAAGTCTTAAGGCTAAATCATCCATATTTACTCTTAAAGAAGGATTTTTAAGCCATGCCAAAATCATTGTATCTGCGTATTTTTGAGGTAAATTTAAGTCAAAATTGTTTTGAATGATTTTAAAATCATATTTGAGATTGTGCCCTATAACAAAATGATTAAAGATTACTTCTATAGCTTTTTTGGCACTTTGCAATGAGATTTGCTCACCTACTCCAAGATAATTATGAGTTAAAGGCACGTAAAAGGCTTCATTTTCATTCATGCAAAAACTAAAACCAACAATTTTTGCTTCTTTAGTATCAAGTCCTGTGGTTTCGGTATCAAAAGCAATAATACTTTCTTTATCAAGGGTATTTAAAATTTCAAAAAGTTTGTTTTCATCTTGTACTAAAGTGGCTTTAAAACCTAAATTTTTATCTTTATTATCAGGATTTTGACGCAGTTTTTTAAGCAAAGTATTAAGTTCGTAATGTTCTAAAATTTCAAGTATTTTTAAAAGAGGTTCTTCATCAGGATAAGTGGCTTTTTCTATGAGATTTTGTACTTCTAAATTGTCATACAAAGAAGCTAATTTTTTGCTTAAAAATGCATTTTCCTTACCCTCTAAAAGCAAGTTACGACTTCTTTCGTTACGTACTAGGGTTAAATTTTCATAAATTCCCTCTATGCTACCAAACTCATCAAGCAAGGTTTTAGCTCCTTTTGCACCTATACCTTTAACGCCTGGAATATTATCAGAACTATCCCCACAAAGAGCTAAAAAATCTCTGATTTGATTAGGTTTTACTCCGTATTTTTCTAAACACGCTGCTTCATCATAGTCGTTTTTAGAAATAGGACTGTAAATGCTTGTTTTGCCATCTTTTATGAGTTGATAAAGATCTTTATCTTGAGTGATAATGCGTACAAAAATATCCCTATCTTCACAAGTTTTTACAAAAGAAGCGATGATATCATCGGCTTCATAACCTTCTTGAGAAACGCTTATAAAACCCATTTTTTCTATCATCTTTATGCAAATTGGAATTTGTTCTAGAAGTTCAGGCGGTGGTGGAGTGCGATTTTGTTTATAGTTTGGATCAATTTCACTACGAAAAGTTTTTCCTTTGGAATCTAATGCAAAAACAATATAATCACTTTTATATTCATTTTTTAAGTTATAAATAAAATTTGCAAAACCGCTAATCATTCCACTAGCTTGTCCTTGTGAATTTTTAAAACCTTTTAATGCGTAGTAAAGTCTGAAAAAAAATCCAAAAGTATCAATAATAGTTAAAGTTTTCATAATAATTTCTTCTTTTGATAAAATATATTTTTTGGTTATATTATTTCAAAATTTTGCTTAAAATGTCTCGAAATTTAAAGATATTTAAGCGAAAATACTTCAATTTTTAGTCATAATATCGAGTAGAGTAAAAATTTTATATGAATAATGTAAGGAAAATGTAATGACAAATCAGCAAATTGATGGAATTGCAGATAAGAATTTTAACACACCTGAAGGTAGAAAAGTTTTTAAAAAGGCAGTTTTTTCTTGCTGGTTGGGAACTGCTATGGAATATGCAGATTTTGCACTTTATGGTTTAGCAGCTGCAACAATTTTTTCCTGAGCAAACTCCAGTAATTGCACTTTTGCTTAGTTTTGTAACTTATGGCATAGGTTTTATTGCAAGACCTATTGGGGCTTTGTTTTTTGGTCATTTAGGTGATAAACACGGAAGAAAAAATGTTATGATGGCTACAATAGCTTTAATGGGAATTTCAACTACTCTGATAGGTTTTATCCCAAGTTATGCAGTGATTGGTGTTTGGGCGCCTATTTGTTTGGTTGCATTGCGTTTTATGCAGGGTTTTGGCGCAGGAGCTGAACTTTCAGGTGGAACAGTTATGCTAGGAGAATATGCTCCTAGCAAGAGAAGAGGGCTTGTTTCTTCTGTGATTGCTTTAGGATCAAATAGTGGAACTTTGCTTGCGTCTTTTGTATGGCTTTTGATGGTACAAATGGATGAAGCAAGTTTTAAAGAATGGGGCTGGAGAGTTCCTTTTATGGGAAGTATTTTAATCGCTCTTTTTGCTGTATATATTCGTTTTCATGTCAAAGAAACCCCTGTTTTTGAAAAGCAAAAAAATGAAATGATGAAATTGCGTCTTAATAACGAAAAGCATATGAAAAAAGATGAAAGAAGTTTTTGGCAAAGAAGTCGTGCTTTTTGGACTATGGTGGGCTTAAGAATAGGCGAAAATGGACCTTCTTATCTTGCGCAAGGTTTTATTGTAGGTTATGTGACTAAAATTTTACTTTTAGACAAATCAGTAGCTACTACAGCGGTAATGATAGCTTCATTGGTAGGGTTTTTAGTTATTCCTTTGGCGGGTTATTTAAGTGATAAATTTGGAAGATGTATTACTTATAGAATGTTTTGTTTGCTTTTAATGATTTATGCTTTTCCTGCTTTTATGCTTTTAGATAGTAAAAATGAAATTATTGTGATTTTAACTATTATTGTAGGTATGTCTTTAGCATCTTTAGGGATTTTTGGTGTGCAAGCGGCTTGGGGTGTGGAGCTTTTTGGGGTAAAAAACCGTTATACAAAAATGGCTTTTGCTAAGGAGCTAGGTTCTATTCTTTCAGGAGGAACAGCGCCTATGGTGGCTTCTGCTTTGCTTGCATATTATGGCGCTTGGTGGCCTATCGCGACATATTTTGTATTAACTGCAGGTATAGGTTTTGCGACTACATTTTTTGCGCCAGAAACTAGAGGTAGAGATTTAAATAAAATAGAAGATGCGATATGAGACTTATCTTAGACACGGACATAGGCAATGCTATTGCAGGAGCAAATACTGATGATGGTTTAGCACTTGCTTTGATTTTGTCATCTAAAGAAATCAAACTTGAAATGCTAAGCACAGTTTGCGGTAATGTTCCAAGCCTTGTTGCCTATAGTGTGGCTAAGGATTTATTTAAACGTTTAAATTTAAATATCCCCGTTTATTTGGGAGCGAATGAAGCCCTAAAAGAACCAAGTAAAGCTTGGCGTCAAAGACTTGATGAAAGTGTTAAAAATTTTAAACTTGAATATCTTTGGGAAAATATAAAAAGTCCTGAAATTTTAGAAAATATAAATCCTGATGCGATTTTTAAAATGGGTGAGTTGGTGAGT
Source organism: Campylobacter sp. CFSAN093238 (assembly GCF_012898015.1). Classification (NCBI taxonomy): domain Bacteria; kingdom Pseudomonadati; phylum Campylobacterota; class Epsilonproteobacteria; order Campylobacterales; family Campylobacteraceae; genus Campylobacter; species Campylobacter sp. CFSAN093238. The sequence continues at coordinate 345,510 of NZ_CP040611.1, forward strand.
AAAAATCCTAAAGAAATTTCTATTTGTGCGATAGGACCTTTGACAAATATCGCTATGACTATGAAAATTTTTAAAGATTTTGATATAAATCTTAAAGAGCTTTTTATTATGGGCGGCAGTTTTGATATGCCTTATTACACTAAAGATACAAATTTTGGTTTTGATCCTGAGGCGGCTAGTATAGTGCTAAATTCAAGAGCTAAAATTACACTCATACCTTATAATGCAACCATGCAGACTTTATTAACACACGAGGATTTAAAAGAGTTGCAAGGTAAGAATATTTTATGTGATTTTATCGTTGAAACTTTAGGTGTTTGGATTGATTATGCCTCTAAAACACGTGGTATAAAGGGAACTTGGATACATGATGCTTTAACGATAGCTTACGCATTAGATTCTAGTATTGCAGATTTTGATGAGTGTTATGCTGATGTTATTTGCGATAGTTCTTTGGCAAGAGGTATGAGTTGGCGTTGTTTTAAAGAACCAAAAATGAGTATGGGGGTGGATTTAAGCACTAAAAATTGTGTTAAAATTCTAAAAAATGTAGACAATGCAAAGCTTTTAAAACTTATAAAAGAGAGGTTTTTAAAAGGAGTTTGCTATGAAAATTATGAAAGCATAACGACTTAATTTTCCAAGTAAGATAAAAAATATAGTTTTTAAAAAAGAATATTTCGCAAAACCAAGTCCCAAGGCAAAAAGATCTCCTACTAAAGGTAAAAAAGTAAAAAAAGCAAATATACTTCCAAATTTAGCAAAATTAGCATTGAAATTTTCTAATTTTTTTAAGGATTTGCTAAAGTATTTTTCTAAAATTTTTTCTTTTCCAAAATACGCTAAAGCATAAGTACTTAAACTTCCTAAGGTATTACCCAAAGTGGCTACGATAAGTACCAAATTCGGAGTAAAATCAAGTTTTATAAAGCCTAAAACAAAGGCTTCACTTGCTAACGGTAATAGTGTGCTTGAAAGAAAACACACCATGAAAAGCCCCAAATAGCTAATATCATTATATAAAAAATCAAACATAAAATTATGATTTTTGTGTATTTTTAAGCTCTAAGTCTAGATAATATCCTGTGTAAGAACGGGTTTTTTTGTGTTCTTTAGCGACTTTTTCCACGCTTCCTGTGCTTATAACTTTTCCACCTTTAACTCCGCCTTCAGGCCCCATATCGATGATATAATCAGCATTTTTAATCACATCTAAATTATGTTCTATCACAAAAACAGAATTTTTAAGATCAACTAAATGTTGTAAAACTAAGATGAGTTTATTGACATCTTCAAAATGCAGTCCTGTTGTAGGTTCATCAAGTATATAAAGCGTTTTTCCTGTATCGCTACGGCTTAGTTCTTTAGCAAGTTTGATTCTTTGTGCTTCACCTCCACTTAAGGTGGTGGCATTTTGTCCTAGAGTTAGATAATCTAAACCCACTTTTACTAGAGTATCTAATTTTTGTTTGATTTTAGGAACGGCTGTAAAAAATTCACTCGCTTCTAAAACACTCATATTTAAAATTTCACTGATATTTTTGCCTTTATATTTGATTTCTAGCGTGGCATCATTGTAGCGTTTGCCCTCGCAAGTATCACAAACTACCATAACATCAGGTAAAAAATGCATTTCTATTTTGATTTCTCCATCTCCGCTACATTTCTCACATCTTCCACCCTTGACATTAAAAGAAAAGCGTCCAGCTTTATAACCACGCATTTTGGCTTCTTTAGTGGCGGCAAAAAGATTTCTGATTTCATCCATAGCACCTGTATAGGTGGCAGGATTTGAACGTGGTGTGCGCCCAATTGGGCTTTGATCAAGATAAATGACTTTATCAAGTTTTTCAAGTCCTTCTATTTGTACTCCGCCAAGTTTTTTAACTTTTTTCGCACGGTTTAATTCCTCTTGTGCAAAAGGAAGTAGGGTTTGAAGTATCAAAGAGCTTTTTCCAGAACCTGAAACTCCTGTTATAGCGACTAAATTTTGCAAAGGAAATTTTACGCTTAAATCTTGGATATTGTTAATATTTACATTTTTAAGCTCAAGCCATTCTTTCTGTGTTCTGTTTTGAAGTTGTGAAATTTGTTTTTTACCATTCATATAAAGTGCAGTTTCGCTTTTGCTTTTTAAAAGTTCTTTATAAGTTCCACTAAATACAACCTCACCCCCAAATTTTCCTGCTTTTGGACCAATATCTACAATAAAATCTGCTTCTTCTATGGTCATTTTATCATGCTCTACGACAATTAGGGTATTGCCCTTTTGTTGTAAATTTCTTAAAGTTTTAATCAGTTTTGCAGTATCTCTTTCATGAAGTCCTATGCTAGGCTCATCTAAAACATACATCACTCCGCTTAAACCACTGCCAATTTGTGAAGCTATGCGGATTCTTTGTGCTTCACCCCCACTAATCGTTCTTGCATCGCGCCCTAAAGAAAGATAACCTAGCCCCACATCATACAAGAAAAACAATCTTTCGTTGATTTCTTTTAGGATAGGTTTAGAAATAAGTTTTTGTTGCTCGCTTAAATAAGAAAAATTTTTCTCATCTGCAAAAAAAGCCGTACTATCTTCTATGCTCATATCTAAAATTTCACCCAAGCTTTTTTTGGCTACTTTCACGGCTAAACTTTCGGGTTTTAAACGATGCCCACCGCAGTCTTTACAAATTTTTTCACTCATATATTCAGCTAAATCTTTTTCATCTTTTAGCATTTCATAAGCCATTTTAACCACGCCTTCAAAAGTGCGTTTTAGGCGATTTCTTTTCCAAAGAAATTCTATAGTTTTGGCATTACCATACAATACAAGACGTTTTTGTTCTTCGTTTAATTGCATAAAAGGTATTTTGATAGGAATTTCATTTTGCTCGCAAAAGGCGATTAGGAATTTATAATAATAACTTTTATTAAAACCATACATGATTTTAACAGCACCGTTTTCGAGACTTAAATTTTCATCGATGATTTTTTTCATATCTAAAGTATAACGAATTCCAAGTCCATCGCAAGCTTCACATGCTCCTTTTGGAGAATTAAAAGAAAAGCTTAAAGGCTCGAGTGGAACAAAGGAAATTTTACAATCAAAACAAGCTGAATGCTCGCTAAAATGATAGTGTTTATTAAGGTTTATTTCCTCATGATTTAAAACTTCTATTTCTATTTCTCCAAAGCTTTCTTGTAAGCCTTTTTCTATATCGCTTGCAAGACGAGAAAGTAAATCTTCTTGAATTTCAAGCCTATCTATGACAAGTTTAATGGTGTGTTTTTTGGTTTTGGCTAGTTCAATTTCTTCATCAAGTCTTACCAAAACTCCATCAATTTGAGCTCTTACATAGCCTTTGTTGCGTAAATTTTCAAGCAAATCTGCATAAGTTCCTTTTTTTTCTCGTATGAGTGGGGCGTAGATGATGATTTTTGCACCTTTTGGAAATTTTAAAATTTCACTGACTATATCACTTACACTCATAGATGAAATTTTTTGTCCGCATTGATGACAATGTTGAATGCCAACTCTTGCGTATAAAAGTCTTAGATAATCATAAATTTCAGTGATGGTTCCTACAGTAGAGCGTGGATTTTTAGAAGTAGTTTTTTGATCTATGGCAATGGCTGGAGTTAAACCTTCGATTTTATCGACATCAGGTTTGCCTACCTTATCTAAAAATTGTCTGGCGTAAGCACTTAAACTTTCTATATAACGGCGTTGTCCTTCAGTATAAAGAGTTCCAAAAGCAAGGGTTGATTTTCCACTTCCGCTCAGTCCTGTAAAAACAATGAGTTTGTTTTTGGGAATTTCAAGGTGGATATTTTTTAGGTTATTTTCTCTTGCGCCAATGATTTTTATGGTATCGTTCATAGTCTTTCCTAAACATTAAATAAATTTAAGATTTTAGCATAATAATATTAAAAGAACTTGGATAAATCCAAGTTAAAAATTTATAAAATTTAGCTTATTAAGCAAAGAGTGGGTGGTTCCAAGTATTGATAAGGTATATACGCAAAGTAAAATTTTTCTATGAGCTGAAATATGCATTTTTTCTATGATTTTAATTCCTATAAAAACTCCAACCATAGAAGCTATACCTACTAGTATTCCTTTATGAATAACTTCAGAGTCTATAACTCCAGAATTTGAAAAAGATATAATACCAGAGACTGAAGCAAAAATAACAAAAAACAAGGATAAGGAAACAACTTTTTTACTATCATAGCCTAAAAAATAAGCTAAAATCGGAGCAATTAAAAGTCCGCCACCAATTCCCAAAGAAATAGCAAAAATACCAGTAAAAGCTCCAGCAATAAATAAAATGACATTCTTTACCCAAACGCTTCTTTGATTTTGCACAATGTTTTCTTTAATTCCAAAAGCATATTTGATAAAAAATATACAACTTACCGCCAAAAATACGCTAGTAAGAGCTACATCACTTAAAGCTTTTAAAAGCATTCCGCTAAAGCTTGCCCCTATGAGCCCTCCAAAACCTATCATAATACCATCTTTAAGATTTAGATTTTTTTTCTTATAATTAATATAAGAGCCAAAAACTGCTGCAAAAATCATTTGCAATACTGAAATTCCGATAGCATGGTGAGCACTTGCTCCAAGTGCGAACATAGAAGGAACGATAATCATACCTCCACCAATGCCAAAAAGTCCAGAAGCAATACCTGAAATGATTCCTATGATTAGATAAGGTAAATCTGTGATTTCCATAGCTTTTCCTAAAAAATATTAAATATTTCAAATACGGAATAATTTTATCTTATTAAGCTAAGTATTATCTTAGTTTTTTATAACAATAGAATATTTTTTTGGTAACTTTAAGCATCGTAAAAATGTTTCAAAATATTATAAAATATAAAGATTTTATAATATTTATTTTAAATTTAAAGCAAAATTTATATTTATTGATTAAAATTAATTAAGACTTTAAAAATTTTCATAAAAGTCTTAATTTTTGAAATATTTTATAAGAAAGGTAAAAGATGAGTGAAAATGATTTTTTTAGTAATTCTTTGATTTTAAAACTTACACACACTCTTCGCTCTTGGCGTTTCTAAACTTCTTTTTATCTAAATTTTTTCTTTAATATTATTTTAATTTATTTTTTTTAAAAAAAGGTTTATTATGTTTGTTAAAAATGTAAATTTTTATTACAGACAAATCCTTGAAAAATTTGAAAATTCTTATTTTGCAGAGGATTTGACTAAGGTAATTATAGGGATTGATTGTGATTATTTAGATGCTAATGAATTATCCTTTAGCGAGTTTAAGGCAAAATATTATGAAGCTTTAAGCAAGAATAAAATTTGCGACTTTGCTGGATTTTTTGGAGTTTTTAGTGCAAATTTTGTATCTTTGTTTGAAAAAATTCCACTTTCTTCTAAGAAAAATTATGATTTTCCTTTATTTTTATTTGCCAATGCTAAAGCTTATTTGATTTATGAGAAAAATAGCAAGATGTTTTTTAAATTTGGTGCTTCAAAATATTTTGAATATTTAAAAGATGATATTGAACCAATGAAAAAGAAACAAAAAAATGATTTTGAAATTTTAAATTCTTTAGAAGATGAAAAAAATGATTTTTTAAAAATGTGCGAAAAAGCCAAAGAATATCTTTTAAGTGGAGATATTTTTCAAGTGGTCTTAAGTAAGCAACTTTGTATCAAACATCAAGTAAATGCTTTTGATTATTATGAGAATTTAAGTGCTTTAAATCCAAGCGCTTATATGTTTTATTTTCCAAGTAAATATGGTGTTGTTTTGGGTTCTTCTCCAGAGTTTTTATTGAAAATTAAAAAAAGAGAGATTTATTTAGCCCCTATTGCTGGAACTAGAAATTTGGAAAATAACTGTGATCTTTTAGCTTTAGAAAAAGATCTTTTAAGTGATGAAAAAGAACTTAGTGAACATAAGATGCTTGTAGATTTAGCAAGAAATGATGCTTCTAAATTTGGCACTCAAACAAGAGTGGAAAATCTTTTTTCTATTATTAAAAATAAATTTGTAATGCACATAGTGAGTGAAGTGTATGCCAATATGAAAGAAGATGCGAGTATTTTTGATGTGATTGAAGCAGTTTTTCCAGCGGGAACTTTAAGCGGAGCTCCTAAAATAAGAGCTTTAGAGATCACTAGCGAGCTTGAAGATTGCGATCGTGGAATTTATGGTGGTGCGGTAGGATTTTTAAATTTTAACGAAGACATAACTTTAGCGATTTTAATCCGTTGCGCTTTTTTTACTCAAGATAAGGCTTATTTGGCAAGTGGGGCGGGTATTGTTTTGCAAAGTGAGAGTCAAAAAGAATATGCAGAAATTTGTGCTAAACGCAAGGCGCTTTTGGTAGCTTTTGAAAATTTAAAAAAGGAAAATCAATGATACTTTTAATTGATAATTATGATTCTTTTGTTTTTAATGTTAAAAGCATGTTAGAGCAACTCAGCAATGATGAAATTTTAGTAAGAAGAAATGATGCAATTTCTCTGAGTGAAATTAAAAATTTAAATCCTACTCATATTATTTTAAGTCCTGGTCCAAAGCATCCAAGTCAAAGTGGGATTTGTCTTGAAATTTTTAAAGCAAGGCTTAATATCCCTGTTTTGGGCATTTGCTTAGGACATCAAGCTTTAGCTTTAGCTTTTGATTCTTTAGTGGTTAAGATGCAAGAGCCTATGCATGCAAAAAATTCTTTGATAAAACAGTGCAGGGAAAATGAATTATTTTCTAATTTGCCTTCAAATTTTAGTGTAATGCGTTATCATTCTTTAGAGGTTAAACAGCTTAGTGATGAGCTTGAAATTTTAGCCCTTGATGAAAAGGGTGTGATTATGGCTTTGGGACATAAAAATTTACCTTATTATGGTGTGCAATTTCATCCTGAAAGCTATTTTAGTGAATATGGCTTACAACTTTTTTCTAATTTTTTAAAACAAGATATAAAAAAACCACAAAAACAAGAAAATCCTTTAAGTTTTTATTTGCAAAAAATGAGTGAAAATCATTTTTTACAAAGCGATGATTTTGAGCAAATTTGTAAGATTATTATGTCTAAAGATTATGAAATTTTACAAGTAGCGGCTTTGTTGATTTTAATCACTGAAAAGTCTTTAAACGAAAAATCTTTAAGTGCTTTTGTAAGACAAATTTTAAGATATTCTCAAACTTTTAGTGATGAGAGTGAGATGATTGATATTTGTGGAACAGGTGGAGATGGTTTTAAAAGTATCAATGTTTCTACGACTAGTGCTTTTATTTTAGCAGCTTTAGGAGTAAAAGTAGCCAAACACGGAAATCGTGCCATTTCAAGTTCTAGCGGAAGTACAGATGTGTTAGAAGCTTTAAATATAACTACTCCAAACACTTTAGAATCAGTTTTAAAACAACTAAATAATCAAGGGCTTAGTTTTTTACATGCTCCATTTTTTCATCCTTTAGTAGGAGAACTTAAAGAGATCAGATCAAGACTTGGAGTAAGAACGGTTTTTAATGTTTTAGGTCCTTTATTGCACCCTAATTTAAAGTTAAAATATCAACTTATGGGAAATTATCACGCACCTGTGCATAGGCTTTTGATAGAGGTTTTAAAAAATTTAGGACGCAAAAAAGCTTTAGTGGTAAGAGGAAATGATGGTATGGATGAGCTTAGTATTTGCGATGAAAGTAAAATTTATGAGCTTTGTGAAGGAGAAATTTTAGAGTATTCTATCTGTCCTGAACAATTTGGTTTTAAAAGAGCTTTTCATAGTGAAATCATAGGATCTAGTGCATATGACAACGCTAAAGATTTAAAAGATATTTTAAGCGGTAGAATGCAAGGGGCAAAATTTGATTTGGTAGTTTTAAATGCTATGTTTGCACTTTATACAGCCAATAAAGCAAGTTCGCCTTTAGTGGCTAAAGATATGATTTTAGAAGCCATTTATTCAGGTAAGGTTATAGAATATTTTAAGGAGTATCAAGCTTATGCTAAAGCTTAAAATTTGTGGTATTAAAGATGAAAAAAATGCCAAAGATTTAGCTTTTTTAAATATTGATTTTTTTGGACTTATTTTTGCTAAAAGTCCAAGAAGAGTGAGTTTAGAACAAGCAAGAAATTTAAGTGCAATTTTTCATGAAAAAGATAAAAAAGTTGTCGGTGTTTTTGTAGATGAAAATTTGGAACAAATTTTAAGATGTATTAAAGAAGCTAAGCTTGATGGGATACAAATTTATCGCACTATTACCAAAGAAGAATTTGAAATTTTAAAGGTGCAAAATGTTTTTGTTTGGCAGGTGATTAGTGTGGAAAATAGTTTAGATTTAAAAAGTGAAATTTTTGCTAATTTAGTACTTTTTGATGCTAAGGGAATTTTAAAGGGCGGTAATGGAATAAGTTTTGATTGGACTTTATTAGGTTCTTATACTAAAGATTTTATATTAGCCGGAGGCATAGGTTTGGATAATGTTCATAAGGCTGTACAAACGGGAGCTAAAATTTTAGATCTTAATTCAAAACTTGAAGATGAAAAAGGCTTAAAAGATATCAACAAAATAAAACAAATTTTAAAGGAGTTGAAAAAATGAAAAAAGCGTATTATGGGGATTTTGGTGGGCAGTTTTTGCCTGAAAGTGCAATGTTTGCTTTAAATGAGCTAGAAGGTGCTTTTTTGAAATTTTCTAAAGATAAACTCTTTAAAAAAGAATTAAACGAGCTTTTAAAAACTTATGTAGGGCGTCCTACTCCACTTTATTTTGCTAGAAATTTAAGCAAAAAATATCAGCATGAAATTTATTTAAAACGCGAGGATTTAAATCATACCGGAGCACATAAAATCAATAATGCCATCGCTCAAGCCCTTTTAGCAAAAAAAATGGGAAAGAAAAAAATCATAGCAGAAACAGGAGCAGGTCAACACGGGCTTGCAACAGCCACTGCAGCAGCACTTTTAGGACTTGAATGTGAAATTTATATGGGGGCAACCGATGTGCAAAGACAGGCTTTAAATGTTTATAAAATGGAGCTTTTGGGTGCTAAAATTCATGCAGTACAAAGTGGGCTTAAAACTCTAAAAGAAGCTACTACTGCGGCTATTCAAGCTTGGGTTGGAGATATTAAAAATATTTTTTATGTGGTTGGAAGTGCGGTAGGTCCTTATCCTTATCCTAAAATGGTAATGCATTTTCAAAGTATTATAGGAAAAGAATGCAAAATGCAACTTCAAAAACTCAATAAAAAAGTAGATTATATTATCGCAGCTGTTGGGGGTGGAAGCAATGCAGCTGGGATTTTTTATGATTTTATCAAAGATGAAAATGTTAAACTTATAGGTATTGAAGCAGGGGGGCTTGGCATTGATACGCCTTATCATGCAGCGACTTTAAATAAGGGAAAAACAGGCATTATTCACGGTATGAAAACCAAGGTTTTACAAGATGATTTAGGCAATATCTTGCCTGTACATAGTGTTTCTGCAGGGCTTGATTATCCAGGAATTGGTCCTTTGCATGCTTTTTTATTTGAAAGCAAAAGAGCGCAATATCATGCTATAAGTGATGAAGAATGTATGCAGGCTTTAAAATTACTTTGTAAAGAAGAAGGTATTATTGCAGCGATTGAAAGTTCGCATGCTTTGGCATTTTTAGAAAAACTTTGTCCAACTTTAAAAAAGAAAAGCGTGATAGTAGTAAATCTTTCAGGCAGGGGAGATAAAGATATGCAAATGATTAGAGATTATAAAAAAGGGGTGATTTATGGTTGATTTTAGAAAATTTTATAAAGAAAATGCAAATGTGGCTTATACGGTTTTAGGTTATCCAAATCTTCAAACAAGTGAAGCTTTTTTGCAAAGATTGGATCAAAGCCCTATTGATATTTTAGAACTTGGTGTTGCTTATAGTGATCCTATTGCCGATGGTGAGATTATTGCAGATGCGGCAAAAATAGCTCTTGATCAAAGCGTGGATATTCATAGTGTTTTTGAGCTTTTAGCTAGGATAAAAACTAAAAAAGCTTTGGTTTTTATGGTTTATTATAATTTAATTTTTTCTTATGGCTTGGAAAAATTTGTGAAAAAAGCAAAATCTTTAGGGATTTGTGCTTTGATTGTACCTGAATTAAGTTTTGAAGAAAGTGATGATTTAATTAAAGAGTGTGAAAGATATAATATAGCTTTAATCACACTTGTAAGCGTTACAACCCCTAAAGAAAGGGTTAAAAAGTTAGTAAAACATGCTAAAGGTTTTATTTATTTATTAGCAAGTATAGGTATTACAGGTACGAAAAGTGTCGAAGAAGCAATCTTGCAAGATAAAGTAAAAGAAATCAGATCTTTTACAAATTTGCCTATTTTTGTAGGTTTTGGTATTCAAAATAATCAAGATGTAAAAAGAATGAGAAAAGTTGCTGACGGAGTGATTGTAGGAACTAGTATAGTAAAGTGTTTTAAACAAGGAAATTTGGATATAATAATGAAAGATATTGAAGAAATTTTCAAAAAATAAAATTTTAAAACATATTTTTATTTTATATTTACTATAATTTTAAATTAAGTTTTTTATAAAGGTGGTAGTTATGTTAAAGATTCTTGAGTATTCCATCACTCATTTTTGCGAGCATATCTTAAGACTTCGCATTGAAGCAGCTCAAGATATAAGCGGTGAACTTTATGGAGCGAGTATTCCTATCATGGGCAAAAGCGAAGGAGAATGTAATTTTTATTTATTTTTTCCAAAAGAATTTTTAAAAAAAATTGCAGAAATTTTAATTAATGATGAAAAATTTAAAGAAGATGACTGGTGCGATTTAACTAAAGAATGTGCCAATCAGATTATAGGTTATGCTAAAAATTTGTTAAATGATGCCAAGGGTGATGACGAGTATAAACTCGGAATTCCGGAATATTTAGGAAAAGTTGATTTTTCTGAAATAGTTCTAGATGAAGCTTTAACTTATAAATTTGAAAATTGTTATTTTAGAATAGGATATTGCAAATAATGAGCGATGATATAGAGTTTAACATTCATCATGGGCTTTTACAATCTTATGAAGATATCTTAGATATTACAGTAGATTTTGTAAGCGAGCTTGGAACTACAAATATGAGTGTAGCGGAGCTTTTAAAACTTGAAGTAGGCTCGGTTATTGATCTTGAAAAGCCTGCTGGAGAAAGCGTTGAGCTTTATATCAATAAAAGAATTTTTGGTAAAGGCGAGGTTATGGTTTATGAAAAAAATCTCGCTATAAGAATTAATGAAATTTTGGATTCTAAGACTGTGCTTCAATACTTTAAAAAAGAAATTTAAATGAGATTGCTAGTATTATTTTTTTTAATTTTACCTTTATATAGTGTTGAGTTGATTAGTTATAATATCTACGATAGAAATGATCGAGTAGATTTAATGCTTTCTTTTGATAATGCCTATAATGGCAAGATTTCTCAAAAAAAAGAAAAAAATTTAACTCTTTTAACTTTTAGTGATTTAACGTATTCTAAAGATGAATTAAAAGAACTTAACTCTCAACTTGTAGATAAAATTAGTATTAGTTCTAAAAATAATAATACCTATATTATGCTACAAAACAAACAAAATATTAATTTAGAACTTAGTTCTATCAATGATAAATTTGGAGTAAGAATACGAGCTATAGAGCAAGGAAAAGCAAATATCGAATCTGTACCTACAACTACTGCGAATAATTCTCAAGAATTAATGCCTAAACCAAAAAGTACAAGTTTAGAAGGGTATGATTATACAAATTATATCTTAGTAATGCTGATTTTAGTTATTTTGTTAATAGTGCTTTGGTGGTTTAAAAAGACTATGGTTTATAAAAATAACAATGTTTCTAGAGATTTTACTATGATTTTCCAAAGATTTTTAGATAAAAATAATCAACTTGTTGTTTTTGATCACGCTAATAAACGTTATACAATGATAATAGGTAATTCCAATGTGCTTTTAGAAAGTGTTGAAATTCCAGAGGAACAAATAATAAAACATACAGAAAAAACAGAGAAAAATTTTGATTCTTTTTTTGAAGAGAATAAAAAAAGAATTCAAAATCTTATAGAGCAGCGTCAAAAAGGTAAAAAATCTTAAATTTTTTGATTGATTGCTAATGCTATGGTAGCTGGTTTTGCAATTTTTTTGAGCTCATCTTTGGGTAAATTAAGAATTTTGTTTTCTTGATATATATAAAGAGTATTGTTTGCAAAAGCAAAATCAATCTTATCTTCATTTGTGCTTAAAGTTTTAGCTAGGCACAAAATAAAATTAAGCCATGAAATGGTATGAATATTGGGTAAAAGTTGTTTATAGGGTTCAAGATTATAGGGGTTAACTTTTTTTCCATTAAGCTTAATAATGCTAGCAATTAAAGCTTTTTCTTTATGTGAAAATCCATAATTTAATCCACCTAGTACAAAATGAGCAGAGTGTTCATTAGCAAAATAGAAATTTAAATATTCTCCAATATGGCATAATTTAGCAGCATTTAGTAAAGTATGCTTATAGTTATCGTTAAGTTTATGAAGATTTTTAAGGGTTGTAAAAATTTGCAGAGCAAAATGTGGAGTTTTATTTTTTTGTTTTGATTGTAAAAATTTATCTTGTAAACATTTTAAACTAGGATTAAAATTTGGTGGAAAAGTGATTTTAGGACGAAGTAAATCTTGCAAATAAACTCCTTCTCTGATTCCAACCCCACTCGTGATAACTTGTTTGGCTTTTATTTTTTCCGCAATCTTTAAAAAAATAAATATACCCTCTTTAATGGTATCAAAACGATCCTTTTTTATGCCAAAATTGATTAAAGAGTCTAAGTTTGAATTAAAAATTTTTAAAATATGCCCTTTTTCTTCATCTAGCATATAGCGAAAATCATGTAAATTTTTCAGTGGATAGGAATTTTTTTGCATGATGGAATTAGATATTGCTCTTAAGCTTCCACCTATTGCAATAAGGTTTTGATTGCAAAATTCTTTAGGAATTTGTTCTAAAATTGGTTTTATAAATTCTTCTAAAGAATCCATTTTTCCAGTATCATAGAACAATTCTTTTAGCCTAACAGTGCCAATATCAAGAGATATGCAAGAAATAATTCTATTATTTTTTATTAAACACAATTCACTAGAACCACCACCTATGTCTAAAGTGGTTCCATCTTTAAAAGGACTTAATAAATTTAGAGCTGCAAGACCACCTAAGTAACTTTCGCTTTTTCCATCTATACAGCGTATATTTAAAGACAGATTATCTTTGATTCTTTTAATGAAATTTTTTGAATTTGGGGCATCTCTTAAGGCTGATGTGCCTACTATAAATATTTTTTTGCACTTATGCTTTAAAGCGCATTGTTTGAAAAAAGCTAAGGCATCTTCGGCTCTTTGCATGGCTTCTTCTTGGAGAATTTTGCCATTATTATAAGCATTTTCTCCAAGTCTTACTTTGCGTTTGTATTCGTAAGTTGTATAAAAACCATATCTAGAAGTTTTTTCAAAAATCACCATTCTAATGGAGTTTGAGCCAAGATCAACAACGGCTGTTTTTTTTGCCATTAAAATTCTCTATCTCTATGTTTGAGTTTTAATTCTTCTATAGTTTCTACATTATCAGGATCAGGAATGATACATTCATATGGGCAAGCAACAATACAGGCAGGCTCTGAAAAATCATTAACGCACTCTGAACAAAGATCAGGGTCTATTACATAAATTGGACTATTTTCATAAATAGCTTCATCAGGACATTCTTCTCTGCAAGCATCACAACATACGCAGTCTTTTGTAATTAAAAGAGACATCATAACCTTTCAAAAATTTAAAAAATAATTTTAGTTTATACAATAACCAAACTTAAATAAAATATAAAAATAGAAATAAAGATAAATTTTTTGCACCGAAGGTGCAAAATTGTTAAGATTTTTTAGGGAAGCAGAAACGGTATCCTCTACGACGAACTGTTTCTATGGTAGATATATTTAATGGTTTATCCATTTTTTGACGAATTTGATTGATAGCTACTTCGATAACATTTGGAGTTACTAGCTCAGGTTCTTCCCAGATGGCATCTAAAAGTTGTTCTTTGGATACAATTTGATCCGAATGTCTTGCTAAGTGCGTTAAAACTTCAAAAGGTTTTCCTTTAAGTTCTATATCTTGACCTTTATAAGTAATTTTTTCCTCATCTGGATCAATAACTAAGTCTTCAATTTTAATAACATTGGTTCCGCCAAGTCTTAGTCTTGCTTCAATTCTTGCGAGTAGAATATCAAAATCTAAAGGTTTTTTAACAAAATCATCAGCTCCAGCTTTCAAAGCTTTGATTTCTGTTTCTTTGTCTGTTTTTGAAGACATAATCATAACCGAAGTTCTTGGAGATTTATGCTTAATAGTGTTAACAAGTTCCGCTCCATCTCCATCAGGTAAAGTCCAGTTTGCTAAAACTAAATCATAATGTCTAATGCCGATAAAGTATTCTCCATCTTTAAAATTTTCAGAAGAATCAGTTTGATAACCAAATTCATTAAGATTGTCTATAATTGTTTTATTTAGGCTAATCTCATCTTCTATAACTAAAATTCTCATTTGTTCTATCCTTATTAAGAAAAATTTAAAGAATTATATCATAGCTTAAGTAAATGTTTAGATATCTTTAAAAAAAAATTAATATTTTTTTTTCAATTTAACCCCAACTGTAGCATTTTTTATTATATGGGGTTTGAAAATTTTTATGTTAAGATTGGTTAAATTAGGAAAATCTTTTTTTAAATTTAAGCTTACAAAGTCTAAAGACTCTTCAAGGGTGTAAAATTCTTCTTTTTTATACCATGTTTTAATTTTGGTAATTACCTCTGCATAATTTAAAAATTCATTTGCTTTAGCTTTAAGCTTGATAATAATTTTTTGTTTTTTTTTTCTTTCGAAATCTAATATACCAATAATACACTTAAAGTGAAATTTTATTTTTATATGACTTTGCATTCTTCTTTAAAAATCAATCTTTTAATATTAGGTAGATGTTTATATACTATAATAAAAGCGATAATGAAAACGGGTGCATGTGTATGAATTTCTAAGTCATAATTAAATATAAAAGAACTTATAACAAAAGCAAGTAACGCTGCCAAAGAAGCTAGCGAAGATATTTTAAAAATTTTTCCAATAACTACCCACACAATAAATGCTGTAAGCACTTCCAATGGAAGTAAAACTATCATAGCGCCTGCTCCTGTTGCTATGCCTTTCCCTCCTTCAAATAACAAGTAAATTGAAAAACAGTGTCCAAAAATAGCCAAAACTGCGACGCTCCAAAGCAAAGCTTGATCATAATGAAGAAATTTCAAGATTAGTAAAGGAATAGCTGCTTTTGCAAAATCTAAAATTATTGTAGCAATGGCAAGTTTTTTTGCTAGTTTGGGATTTTTTTCTTTTACTACTCTTAAAACATTGGTTGCTCCTATACTTTTTGAACCTTCTTTTTTGATATCAGTTTTAGCAAAAAATTTAGCTAGGATTAGCCCAAAAGGGATTGAACCTAAAAGATATATAAAAGCGTAAATTATTAAATTTTCCATAATATCCTTTTCAAATCATCTTAAAATTTTAAGATTTATAACTAAAAATTATATCTTATGAAAATAAATAAACAAAAAATAATTTTTAAGATAAAAATAGTATTAATTAATTGTAAATATTTTTTAATAATATTTATTTTTATTTAAGCTCTAAATGATTATTATTTTATTTTAATTTATCTTTAATAGGAGTTTATAAATGAAAGTAAAATCATTGCTAATCGCATCCTTAGTTGCTTTTTCAAGCTTAAATGCTGCAAGTCTTATAGATGAAGCTAAAAATTCAGGTCTTGTTGCCTTACCAAAAGATCAAAAAGGCGTTGATGAAATTTTAAAACAAAATGGAGTAAAGGCTAGTGAATTTACTCTTGAAAAAGCAGAGCTTGGCAAAAAGCTCTATTTTGAACCACGTCTTTCAAAAAGTGGTATCATTTCTTGTAATACCTGTCATAATGTAGGACTTGGTGGAACAGATGGAATCAGTACTGCAATAGGTCATAAATGGACAGCAAATCCTCATCATTTAAATTCACCAACAGTTTATAATGCAGTTTTAAATAATACTCAATTTTGGGATGGTCGTGCAGGAACATTAGCCGATCAAGCTAAAGGTCCAATCCAAGCTGATCCTGAAATGGCAACTCCTGCTAAACTTGCAGTAGAAAAAATTTCATCTTTGCCTGAATATGTGAGTGAGTTTAAAAAAATCTATGGTAAAAGCGGTGTAAATTTTGACAATATTGCTGATGCAATTGCAAATTTTGAAAGAACTTTGATCACTCCATCTCGTTTTGATAAATTTTTAGAAGGCGATGAAAAAGCTTTAACAAAAGAAGAACAAAAAGGCTTAAAGCTTTTTATAGATAAAGGTTGTGTAGCTTGTCATAATGGTGTGAATTTAGGTGGCAATATGCAAGCGTTTGAAGTTGCTGGTAAATATAAATTTGCAAATTTAGGTGATTTTAAAGGTGATGCAAATGGCATGGTAAAAACTCCAACTTTAAGAAATGTTGCTGAAACTGCTCCATATTTTCATAATGGTGCGATTTGGAATTTAAAAGATGCTATTAAGGAAATGGGTAGTGTGCAACTTGGCATTAAAATTTCTGATAAAGAAGCAAAAAGTATTGAAACTTTCTTAAAATCTTTAACAGGAACAAAACCAGCAATTGTTTATCCACAACTTCCTATTTCTACTGAAAAAACTCCTAAACCTGAACTATAAGGTTCCAAACAAGCTCTAATTTTAGAGCTTGTTTAAATTTCTTTATCTTAGCTTTGTTATAATTGTCTTTAAATTTTGCTAGAAAGGTTTGCAATGAAACTTTTTGGAACTGATGGAGTTCGTGGAAAAGCGGGTGAATTTTTAGATAGTTTTTTGGCTATGCGTTTAGCAATGGCTGCGGGTATTTATTTTAAAGATAAAAGTATTACTAATAATATCTTAGTAGGAAAAGATACAAGAAGAAGCGGCTATATGATAGAAAATGCTATTGTTTCAGGGCTTACTTCTATAGGATATAATGTTATACAAATTGGTCCTATGCCAACTCCTGCGATTGCATTCTTAACTGAAGATATGCGTTGTGATGCAGGGATTATGATTTCAGCTTCTCACAATCCTTATTATGATAATGGTATTAAATTTTTTGATGCTCATGGAAACAAACTCAGTGAAGATATAGAGAAAAAAATAGAAGAAATTTATTTTGATGATAAGCTTATACAAGCCTCTAAGGTAGATATGGAGAAAATTGGTCAAGCGAAAAGAATTGATGATGTTATAGGAAGGTATATTGTTTCTATTAAAAATTCTTTTCCAAAAGATCTTACTTTAAAGTCTTTGCGTGTGGTTTTAGATGTGGCTCATGGGGCAGCTTATAAGGTAGCACCTACTGTTTTTAAGGAATTAGGTGCTGAAGTTATAGTAATGAGCGATAAACCTAATGGACTTAATATCAATGAAAATTGTGGAGCTTTACATCCTGCAAATTTAGCTGCTGAGGTAAAGCGTTTGCGTGCAGATGTGGGCTTTGCTTTTGATGGTGATGCAGATCGTTTGGTGGTTGTAGATGAAAAAGGCGAAGTGGCTAATGGAGATAGTTTATTAGGGGTTTTAGCACTTTATCTTAAAGAACAAGGTAAATTACAATCAAGTGTTGTAGCCACTATAATGAGTAATGGTGCTTTAAAAGAATTTTTAAATAAACATGGTATAGAACTTGATACTTGTAATGTGGGCGATAAATATGTGCTTGAAAAATTAAAAGCCAATGGTGGAAATTTTGGTGGAGAGCAAAGTGGGCATATTATTTTTAGTGATTATGCAAAAACTGGAGATGGTTTGATAGCTGCTTTGCAATTTAGTGCTTTAATGCTTTCTAAGAAAAAATCTGCAAGCTCTATTTTGGGTCAAGTCAAACCTTATCCTCAGCTTTTAACCAATCTTAAAATTGCAGAAAAAAAAGATTTAGATAAAATTAAAGGTTTAAAAGAATTAAAAAAAGATTTAGAAAATAAAAATATTAATACCTTATTTCGCTATTCTGGAACAGAAAATTTGATAAGACTTTTACTAGAAGCCAGAGATATTAAGCTCTTAGAAAAAGAAATGAAAAATGTTGTGGAGTTTTTTAAGAAAGCTTTAAATGACTAAAACTTTTAAATTTATTTTTTATTTTTGGGGTGCCTTTGTTTTGGTTTTTGCCCTTGATCAATGGGTAAAATCCTTAACTTTAGCAGGATTTAGATGGCAGAGTGAATACCTAGATTTAACTTATGCTCTAAATACAGGCGTAGCTTTTTCAATGTTGAGTTTTTTAGAACATAATTTAAAATATTTACATCTTGCTTTAATTGGCGTGCTTTTTATTTATCTTTTTTGGCAAAGAACACTTTTAAAAACTCATAGCATAGCTTTTGGAATGATGCTTGGTGCCGGCGTTTCAAATTTATTGGATCGTTTTATACATGGAGGTGTAGTGGATATGTTTTTTTGGCATAAATGGTTTAATTTTGCTATTTTTAATGTTGCAGATGTCATGATAAATATAAGTGTGGCTTTGATTTTAATACAAGAAATATTTAAAAAAAGGAAAAAAGATGACAGAATGGATTAATGATTATTATTTTTGGATTAAATGGGTGCATTATTTGGCATTTGTTTCTTGGATGGCGGGTCTTTTTTATTTACCTCGTCTTTTTGTGTATCATGCTGAACATAAAGACAATAAAGGTTTTGTCGAGGTTGTAAAAATTCAAGAAAGAAAGCTTTATTATTATATACAAACTCCTGCCATGATTGTGACTTTAATCACAGGAAGTTTAATGTTGCATGCTCATAAGGAAGTTTTAATGGTAGGTGCGGGTTTTATGCATGTTAAACTTACCTGTGTTACACTTTTGATTATTTTTCATATACATAATTATTATTGTTTAAAAGCTTTAGCAAATGATACTTCTACTAAAAGTGGAAAATATTTTAGAATTTATAATGAATTTCCAACTATAATGTTTATTATCATCGCTTTAATGATGGTTGTTCGTCCCTTTTAGTTTGTCTCCGCTTTAAATTCCATACTAGCGGAGTTAAGCGGATCAATATTTTCTTTCATGATATCGATATAATCTTTATTTTTAAGACGCTTATCATCTCTAAATACTGCGCGCACAAGATCCATTCCTGTGTAAAAATCTTTCATTAAAACCACAAAAAGATATTGACCAAATTCAGTTGCGATTAAAGCATTTTGATCTTTTATGATGGCACCACTTGTTTTAAGTCCTAAAAGTTCTATGAAAAGTTCTTTTTCGAGATTGCAATTTAGAGTTTTATTAAATTTATCAATTTCTATTTTCCCTGAAAAAATTTCAGTTAAAAAGACATATTTGATAATTTCTTTTTTATCAAAACAAGCTTTGGCTATATTAGCATTTTGTTTTTCTTGTATAAATTTAGCATAATCATTTAGATTAAATGCATTGATTAAAAGCTCCCCATCTAAAAAGCTAAAAGCTCCGCTGCCTACTCCTAGGTATTCATGATGAGAACTGACATATTCGTCATTAAGCTTGTTTTTTTCTAAAGAAAAACTCCAACCATTGTTTTGGGTATAGTCTTTAAAAAATTCTCGTATGATTTGATAATAAGTAAATTCATTATCTTTAATGCTCACTCCTAGACTTTTAGCGATATTATCTTTGGTAAGATTTGATTTCATTAAAGGATAGGTTGTGATTTGTTGCGGGGCTAAATTTTTAGCAATTTCTAAGTCATTTAAAAGTTGTTTTTCGTTTTGTCCTGGAAGATTGAAAATAAGATCTATACTAAAAATAGGTAAAATTCCTAAAGCTTTTGAAATTTTTTCTTGAAGTTCTTTAGATGAACCAAATTTATTATATCTTGCCACTTTTTTCAAAGTTTCATCATCAAAACTTTGAATCCCGCAACTTAAACGATCAATTATACCTTTAAACATAGAAAGCTTATTTGGATCAATATGATTTGGATCGCTTTCGCATGAAATTTCTTTTATATTAAATAACTTTTTACAAAGTTCTAAGGTTTTTAATAATTCCTCTTCATCAATCAGTGTTGTACCACCACCCACATACATGGAGGTAAAATCAAAACCTTTATTTTTCATGATTTTAATTTCTTCTCTAAGATTTTGAAAATATACTTTGGCTAAATTTTCATCATAATAATATTTATGAAAGCTACAATAAGGACAAAAAGTATGGCAAAAAGGTACATGGGCATAAAGCATATAGCTTTTGTCTTGTTTTGGAATTTTTTCTTCGGGTTGTTTTAAAAGTTCGACATTGAAACCTTTTTGGAGGGATTTTTCCATCATAGTATGAGAGTATTTTAAAGCTAAATTTTGAAATAAATTCATAAGTGGCCTATATATTAAAATATTTAAGATATAACTTTATCAATTTTTAGCTAAAATAGGAGTAAATTTTTTATTTCTTAAATAAAAAATGGGATTAAGTTTTTAAATTATTTAAAAAGGATATAAAATGGATAAAGCCAAAATTGTTCAAAATTTAAATGCTTTGTTTAAACAAAGAGCAGAGTTTTACTCTTATTTTGATGAAAATATTGCCAAAATCAATGATACTGAAGTATTTGATTTTAAGAATGCTAAAAATTTAAATCCAGAAGAGGTATATAAGCAATTTTATCATTTTGATTATGCTATAAGAAAATTATTGCCTGCTATTTACAAGGTTTATGAAATTACAGATACAGATTTAGATAAAGATTTTTAATTTATTTAGAGAATAGAACGAACTATTCTCTAAAAGATATATCTAAATTTTTTGATTCTTCTTTTATATTTTTACTCGTGTCTTCATTTTGCTCAAATCCTCCACCAAATGCTTTGATTACATCTACTATGGAATTGGCATAAGAATATTTAGTATTATTAAAAGCAACGGCAGCATTAAGCCAATTTTGACGTGCCTCTAAATAATCTTGCAAAGACATTTCTCCTATATCATAGCGTTCTTTAGCAATTTCATAGATTCTTTTGTAAGATTGTTCGCTTGCTTGTGCATTATCGTATTGTAAGCGTATAGTTTTTCTAGCTACTAAAGCATAGCGAATTTCTCCAAAAGCAGTAATCAAAGTATTTTGATAATTTACAAAAGCTTCATCTTTATTAAGCTTGGCTAAATTTACATTTTGGTAAATTTCACCCCAATGAAAAATAGGCAGAGTAAAGTTTCCACCTATATTCCAAGTCTTAGAACCTCCTTTAACCAAGGTATCTAAATCCCCGCTTTCAAATCCCAATAATCCTGTTAAAGAAAGGCTAGGTAAGAAAGCCGTGCGAGCTACTCCAACAAGATAATTTTGCTGAGTTAATTTTTCTAAAGAAGAGCCAATATCTGGACGTTGAAGCAAGATGGTACTTGAAATTCCAGTTGGAATGTCAAATTCTTTAAGATTAAAAACTTGATAGCTTTGATTTTTGTAAAGTATGTCATTTAAATCATTTGAAGTTAAAATTTTTAAAGCTTTAAGGTAATTTTCTTTATTTAACTTTGCTTCATTATATTGCAAAGCCATACTTTCTAAGTTGGCTCTTGCTTGAGCAAGTTCATATTCACCTACAGCACCAACTTGAAATTTTTCATCATTAATCCTATAAATTTCTTTTGCCGATTCATAGGTTTCTTTAAGAGCATTTTCATTTTCATAAGCATTTACAAGATTAAAATAAGTTTGAACTGTATTTGAAATAACAGAAAGTCTTGCAGCTTCATAATCATACTCACTTGCTTTAAAGCCTGATTTTGAGGCGCGATATGTATCGCGATATTTTCCCCAAAGATCGATTTCATAGCTTAAATTAAGTCCCATTTTAAAATCATTACCGTAACTTACTTCCCCAGTTCGATTGCTTGGAGCATTTATAGCTGTTTTTGCACGACTTCCGCTTGCACTACCATCAAATTTTGGCAACAAACTGCTAAAATCTATACCTAATTGAGCAGCAGCTTGTTCCATGTGTATGAAGGCAAGTTTTAAATCATTATTATTTTTAAGTGCTAAATCAACCACTTTATTTAAATTTTCATCATCAAAGTCTTTCCACCAATTTTTTGTGATAGAGCTATTGTTTTCTTTTTCCCAAGATAAGGCTCCAAGCTTATTATCAATGCTATAGTTTGCTTCGGGAGTATTTAAATTTGGACTTAAAGAGCAAGCTGAAATCAAAAGAGTAAAACTTGCTATAGTGCTAATTGAAATTATTTTATTCATGAACCTTACCTCTTTTTTTATCTAGCCATTCATTAAAATTTTCTAAAAGATAGAAAAATAAAGGCACGAAGAATATCGCTAAAGTTGATGCTGCGATCATTCCACCAACAAGCCCTGTTCCTAAAGAGTGTCTTGAAGCACTTCCTGCTCCTGTTGCGAAAATCATTGGTAAGACCCCAAAAGTAAATGCCAAAGAAGTCATTATGATAGGACGAAAACGAAGTTTTGCTGCTGCAACAGCTGCTTCAAAAACTCCTTTACCTTTTTTAAAGCGCTCTTCCATTGCAAATTCTACGATTAAGATAGCATTTTTAGCTGAAAGTCCAATCAAGAGCAAAAGTCCTGTTTGAAAATATATATCATTGCTAAATCCTCTTAAATATACCAATAAAAATGATCCAAATACCGCAAAAGGTACAGCTGTTACGACTGCTAAAGGTATAAGCCATCTTTCATATTGAGCAGCTAGAATTAAAAAGACAAATATCATACCTAAAGCAAAAGCATAACTTGCTGTTCCTTTACTAGAAACTTCTTGATAAGCTGATCCACTCCAAGCTATGGAATAATCATCCCCTAAAGTTTCTTTTGCTACTTGAGCAATCGCTTCTATAGCTTGACCTGAAGTATAACCTGGTGCGGGTTGACCTTGAACTTGTGCTGCTGGGAAAAGGTTGAATCGTTTTACATCATCAGGCCCTGAACTTCTTTGTAAAGTTAAGAAAGAATCAAGTGGTATCATTTTTCCATCATTTGATCTTACAAAAATATTTTTTAACGCATCTTGTGTATTTCTAAAATCACCTTTTGCGCGGATATTTACTTGGAAATTTTTACCTAGCATAGAAAAATCATTAACATAATAAGTGCCTATAGTTGCATTCATCGTGTTAAAAACATCTTGCATGTTAAGATTGTAGTGTTTTAATTTATCTCTATCAATTATAAGCTTGTATTGAGGGAAAGTTGTATCAAGGGTTGTTCTTACTCTTGATAGCTCTTTTCTTTGGTTGGCCACAGCAACAAGTTTATTTACATCTTTTTGTATTTCATCATAGCTTTTTCCGCTTTTGTTTTGAACATACATTTCAAAACCGCCTGTGATACTTAATCCAGGTATAGGAGGTAAGCCTATAAATACACTTGAAGCATTGCGATCAAAAGCAAATTTTTTATTAAGTTCGGCTATAATTTGATCAGCGCTTACATTTCTATCTTTCCAATCTTGCAAACCTATAAACATTGCAGCGGCATTTTCTTTGAGTGAACTTGTAAAAAGATCAAATCCTATCATAGCCATTGCATCTTTAACTCCATTAGTTTTTAAAACTTCTTGGCTTATGTGATCAACCTCTGAAATTGTTCTATGGAGTGCTGAAGCTGAAGGAAGATTAATAATGCTAATCATCAAACCTTGATCTTCTTCAGGAACTAAAGAATTTGGTACTGCTTTATAGAGATAAAAAATTGCTCCAAGCATAATACAAAAAATTAAAACAAAACGAATGGTTCTTTTTAGGATATATGCTACTCCTGCGCTAAATACAGAGGTGCTCCAATCAAAAAAATCATTAAATTTCTTTACAAATTTAAATGGCTCTCCTTCATTGCGTCGCAAAAAGAGTGCACATAAAGAAGGTGTTAAGG
This sequence comes from Campylobacter sp. CFSAN093238, assembly GCF_012898015.1. Classification (NCBI taxonomy): domain Bacteria; kingdom Pseudomonadati; phylum Campylobacterota; class Epsilonproteobacteria; order Campylobacterales; family Campylobacteraceae; genus Campylobacter; species Campylobacter sp. CFSAN093238. The sequence continues at coordinate 369,498 of NZ_CP040611.1, forward strand.
TAAGAGCAACAAAACCTGATATGGTTACAGATATAGCTAAGGTAAGAGCAAATTGTCTTTGAATTTCTCCAACAAAACCTGATATAAAAGAAACTGGTACAAAAACAGCACAAAGCACAAGAACAATTGAAATAACCGGAGAGCTAACTTCTTGCATCGCTTGGATAGCAGCATCTTTTACGCTTATTTGCTCATTTTCATGTAAAATCCTATCAATATTTTCTACAACTATAATCGCATCATCTACAACGATCCCTATGGCTAAAATTAAAGCAAAAAGCGTAAGCAAGTTAATACTAAAACCTAAAACATAAAGTCCAGCAAAAGTTCCTAACAATGAAACAGGTACAGCTATCATAGGAATAAGTGTTGCACGGAAATTCTTTAAGAACATATACATAACAATGATAACTAAAATTAGAGCTTCAACAAAAGTTTTAACAACTTCTTTGATTGATTCTATTACAAATTTTGTTGTATCGTAAGGAATTTTATATGTTAAACCTTTTGGAAAATTTTTTGAAAGTTCTTGCATTTTGGCTTGAACAAGTTCTGCTGTATGCAATGCGTTTGCCCCTGATTGAAGATTGATCATAATTGGAACTGCATCATTGCCATTTAATCGTCCTTGTGAGCTGTATTGTTGTGATCCTATTTCCACATCAGCTACATCTTTAAGTCTTAAAAATGATCCATCATTATTTGTTCTTAAAATAATGTTTTCAAATTCACTAGGATTTTGTAGTCTTCCTTGCATAGTGATTGAATAAACATAAGGGGATTTTTGGGTTACAGGTTCTTCGCCAATTTTACCAGTTGCGTATTGGGCATTTTGGTCATTAACCGCAGAAATTACATCAGTAGCTGTGATTCCAAATTTATTTAATAAATCAGGCTTGAGCCAAATTCTTAAAGAATAATTACGATTTCCTATAGCGTTTGCATCTCCAACTCCTGGAACCCTTTTTAACTCATCTAAAACATTTAAAGTGATATAGTTATATACATCTACTGCACTCATTGAGCCATCACTTGAATACATAGAAATTGCAGCAAGTGTTGTTGAGGAAGTTTTTCTAACTGTTACTCCAAGTTTTTTAACTGCATCTGGCATTTTTGCAGTTGCGGCTGAAATTCTATTATTAACATCTATGGTGGCTTGATCAGGATCTGTACCGATATCAAAATAAACAGTCAAACTCATAGTTCCTGAAGAACTTGAAGTTGAATCCATGTAAATCATATTATCTGCGCCATTGATTGCATCTTCGATAGGACTTGCAACTGTTGAAGCAATGGTTTGTGCATCAGCTCCTGTGTAAGTTGCACTTACTTTAACTGTAGGAGGGGTTAAAGAAGGATATTGTTCTATAGGTAAATTTGTAAGACCTATAACTCCAGCTAAAGAAATGATAATTGCAACAACTGAAGCAAAAACAGGTCTTTCGATAAAAAATTTAGAAAACATTATTGTGCTCCAATTTCTTTAACTTCGCTACCAACTTGAATTTTTTTAAAGTTATCTAAAATGATTTTATCGCCATTTTGCAATCCTTTGTCAATAATGGCATATTCATTGTTTTGGTAGCTTATATGTACAGAAGATTTTTCTACTTTTCCATTTTTAACAAGAAGAACATAAACATCATTTTGATTTTGTTTAACAGCTATTTGAGGCACTTTAAAGCCATTTTTTTGTATAAAACCTTCTGAAGTAATTGTTGCAAAAGCACCTGGTAAAAGTGTTGAGTTGTTGTTGTCAAATATAGCTTTGGCTTTTACTGTTCCACTATTAGCATCTATAACAGAATCAATAAAATAAAGTTTGCCTTGAACGGTTTCTCCATTAAGATTTAAATTTGCATGAATGCTGTCTAAATCCCATTTTCCACTTTGAGTATTGCGGACTAAATTTAGTTTATCTGTATCTGAAATAAAGAAATCTGCGTAAATAGGATTTAAATTTGTAACTCTAACTAGTTCAGTTGTTGAAGCACTTACATAATCTCCTATATTAACTAAAGCATCTCCTATAGTACCATCAAAAGGAGCTTTTATTTCGGTATGATCTAGATCAATTCTTGCATTTGCAAGCTGTGCTCTAGCACTTGCTAGACTAGCTTTTGAATTGTTAAATGTAGCAAGAGAAGAGTCGTATTCCTTTTGAGAGATTGCACTTTTACTAAAAAGAGCTTTAGAACGATTAAAATCCTTGCTTGCATTTTCGAAAGTTGCCTTAGCCATTAAAGCTTGTCCGTAAGCTGAATCAACACTAGCTTTAAATTTATCTTGTTCTATAATAAATAATGTTTGTCCTTTTTTTACCTTATCTCCAGCTTTAAAAAGTTTATTTACTATTACGCCGCTAACTTGAGGTTTTATAATGACATCATAATCACTGACAAGTTTAGCAGGGTAAGTAAAACTAAGTGGTAAATCTTCAGATTTAGCACTCATGGTTGTTACAGGTTGAGGCGGCATTTGTATTTTTGGTACTTCTTCTTTGCTGCAAGCAGTGAGTAAAAGCACAACACCTAAAGCTAAAATAGTATTTTTTTGAAATAATTTCATGGTTTTGCCTTGAAAAATTAAATTAAAAATTGTAATTTTTATTACAAAAATTTTTGGCTAATTATATCTTAATTTTGGTTAATAAAATTATTTTTTAAGCTTTGGAGCTATTGATTCCATTTAGAAAAACATTTACAACAAATTCAACATGTTCTTTTTGTTCTTTTTTATTTTTCAAAGGAGCGTTAATTAAAACATTAAGATGATGATAAGGTTCTTTTAACATAGTGCAAAAAAGAACAGCAAGTTTTTCTGCATTTTTTTTCATATAAGAATTATTTTGTTGCTTGAAAAAATCCATAAGTATGTTATAGGAAAAATTTTGTTGATTGTTTTCTATCCAATTGGCAAGATGTCTATCTTTGTCATAAACTTGAGAATAGATAATTTTACCAAAAGCTACAGCTTCTGGTTGATTGAAAATTTCTATAAAAGCTAAACCAAAAGAAGTTAAAATTTCTTTTAAAGTGCCATTTTCAATTTCTTGTGTTTTGGAATAAATAAGATGAAAGTGTTTTTTACATATGTCATCTAAAATTTCAAAGAATAGCCCTTCTTTACTTTTAAAACCATCATAAATATTAGAATAAGATCCTCCAGATAATTTAATAATATCACTCAAACTTGTTTCTTGGTATCCTTTTGTTAAAAAAAGCTCTAAGGCCACTGCTTTGATTTTTTCTTGTCTGGCTAAAACTTTTTGTGATGGTGTTCTATTTGAGTTCATTTTTATCCTTTATAAGAGTGCTTTTAGGGTATACAAATATACTTTTTCTAAAAACCGAAATTTTTTCATTATCCTTTGCGTAAGCTTTTATATGTAAAGGAAAGATTACGTCTTTTTTATCATTATTTGCTAAATTTTTTGTAGCCCTGATAACAACTATTTTTTTGACTTGTTCTCCTGCTTTTAATTTAAAAGGTTTGTTTGGTCTTATGATTTCAATTCCATCATTTATTCCTTCTAAATTTGCTGTAAAATAATATTCATGAGGTTTAGAATCTGTATTTTGAAACAAAAAGGTATAAGCATTTGAAATGACTAATTCACCTTTAACATTTGAAATATTATATAATTCACTACTACGATTGATATTTAAAAGCATGCTTTCTTTTTTGCTTCCCATGATGATTAAAGCCAGTAAAGCAATTAGAAGAACTATAAAATATGCTATCGTTCTAAATCTTAAATAATGAACTTTAGAACGCGTTTCAATAGCTTTTGCACTTGTCCAATTGATCAAACTTGGACGATTAAATTTGCTTTGAACCTTAGAGCAAGCATCGGCACATTCAAGACAATTAATACATTCAAGTTGCATTCCTTTGCGTATGTCAATATGAGTTGGACAGATGCTAACACAGGCTTCGCAACCTATGCATTCTCCCTCAGGCGGTTTTTTATGAAGTTTGGTGTGTCCATCATAGATCAAGCCCCCGCGTTTTTCATCGTAGATCACTTGCATTGTATCATGATCGAACATTACAGATTGTATTCTTGCATAAGGACAGACATAAACACAAAATTTTTCTTGTAAATAGGTAATATCCAAAGTAAAAAGTAAGCTAGCACAAAATAAAATTCCAAGTAAAAGTAGATGCTCGCCAGGATTTTGAATATAATTGAAAAAATCTTCAGGAGGAATAAAGTACCAAAGTAAATTACTAACAGCAACTAAAGATATAAAATAAAAAAATATTACTCCAAGAAATTTTTTAAAATATTGTCCCTCATATTCTTTTTGTTTGTTATTGATATTTTTGCGAATTTTAAGAAATTTAGTTTGTATGATATCTCTATATATAACTCTAAAAATCGTTTGTGGACAACTCCAAGCACACCAAATTCTTCCACCTAAAGTTGTAATAAAAAAAATAAATAAAAAAAGAAATATAAGAACAAAAGGCATGAGATAAAATTCTTGTGTTGAAAAAGAAATAAAAAATAGGTTTAATTTAGAATGATCAAAACTTAAAAGAAAAAAATGATTCTCATTAATTCTTATGAAAGGTAGGGCAAATATGATAATACTTGCAATTAAATATACAAAATATCGTTCTTTTGTATAGTTTGTAATGTGTCCTTGCATTTTTAGACCTTAAATTATAATTTTTTAGTACTTTGTAATTAAGGATTATAACCGATAAAAACTAAAACAATTTTTAAATGCTTTCTAAGTTAGAATTAATAAGAAGTGTTTTATAATTATATTTCACAACAAAAATTTACACAGAAAGGTGGTGAGGACTGTGCCAGGAATCAAGGTGCATCCTAACGAGTCTTTTGATGAAGCGTATCGTAAATTCAAAAAACAAGTAGATAGAAATCTAGTTGTGACTGAAGTAAGAGCAAGAAGATTTTTTGAGCCTATGACTGAAATTCGCAAAAAACAAAAAATTTCAGCACGCAAAAAAATGCTTAAAAGACTTTATATGCTTAGACGCTACGAGTCAAGACTCTAACCCAAAAGCCCGAAAGGGCTTTTTTATATCTACAAACTTCATTTGGTATTAAATTAAAAAGTATTTATTATTTTTTGTTAAAATTTCTAATTTAAATTTTCTGTTTTTAGGATAAACTTATGAAAAAAATCAAAAAAATCATTCAAATTGGTATGATAGGTGGTTTAGCAGCTGTTGCTGGAGGTGCTTTAGCAGGTTGTAGAAGTAATAATGACAATTCAGATACTTTAAATCAAGCAGCTAATGCTCAAGGAGCTTTTGTAATTATCGAAGAAACAGCTCCAGGGCAGTATAAAATCAAAGATCAATATCCAAGTGATGAAACAAGGGTAGTTTTAAAAGATCTTAATGGCACAGAAAGAATTTTATCCAAAGAAGAAATGGATGCTTTGATTAAAGAAGAAGCAGCTAAAATTGATAATGGAACTTCAAATTTAACTAAAGACAATGGACAAATCAGTAGTGGGGGATTGAGTTTAGGGGAAACTTTACTCGCAAGTGCTGCAGGTGCTATTTTAGGAAGTTGGATAGGTTCAAAACTTTTCAATAATCAAAATTTTGCCAACCAACAACGCGGTGCTTTTTCAAATCAAAGTGCTTATCAAAGGAGTGTTAATAGTTTTAATAAAGCAGGCACAACAAGCTCTGCTTCAAGTGCTAAAAAATCAGGCTTTTTTGGCGGAGGCTCTAAAGCCACAAGTTCTAGTTCTTCTTTTGGTTCTTAAGGATAAATAATGCAATTACTACAAGTAGATAAACTTCAAAAAGATTATTTAGAAAATATAGGTTTTTCTTGGTATACAGATGAAGATGGAAGTGATTATATTAGCAATAAGTTAGTTTGTGTTAAGGAAAGTGAAGCTAATGCTTATTATGAAGCGGTAAATGAGCTTTATGATATGTTTATTGCTGCAGCGCAAGAAGTGATTGATAATGATCGTTTTGATGAGCTTGGAATTCCTTTTAATCTTATTGATGCAATTAAGATGAGTTGGGAAAATGAGGTTCATTGGCATTTATATGGGCGTTTTGATTTAGCGGGTGGACTTGATGGCAAGCCTATAAAACTTATAGAATTTAATGCTGATACCCCTACTGCTCTTTTTGAAAGTGCGATTTTACAATGGGCACTTTTAAAACAAAATGGAATGGATGAAAGCGCACAATTTAATAGCATTTATGAAAGTTTGATGGATAATTTTAAAAGACTTATTACCCTTGATGAAAGTGTTGAAGGGTTTGAAGAGCATTATCAAGGATGGAAAATTCTTTTTTCAAGTGTTGCAGGAAGTAAAGAAGAAGAAATCACTACAAAATTGCTTGCACATATAGCCAATGAAGCAGGTTTTCAAACTAATTTTTCCTTTGTGGATGAGGTGGAATTTAGCGAAGAGGGTATTTTTAAAGAGGGCGAAAATTATGAGTATTGGTTTAAGCTTATTCCTTGGGAAGATATAGCCATAGAAGAGGGTGAACTTGCCATGCTTTTAACTCAAATCATGCGTAATCAAAGAGCAATTATTTTAAATCCTGCTTATACGCTTTTATTTCAATCTAAGGGAATTTTAAAAATTCTATGGGAACTTTATCCAAATCATCCATTACTTTTAGAAACAAAAGATACTCCTTTGGAAGGTAAAAACTATGTTAAAAAACCTGTTTTTGGTAGAGAAGGTGCAAACATCAGTATAATTAAAGATGGAAAAACTTTGCATGAGAATGTAGGTCCTTATGGGAATAATAAGGCTATTTATCAAGAATATGTAGAGTTTAATTCATGTGAAAACGAATACTATCAAGCAGGTGTTTTCTTTGCTTATGAAGGGTGTGGCTTAGGATTTAGAAAAGGAGGACTTGTGCTTGATAATTATTCTAAATTTGTAGGACATATTATAAAGGATTGAAAAATGAAAATTGTTTGTTTAGATGCGGCAACTTTAGGGGATTATGATTTAAGTGTTTTTGAAAAATTTGGTTCTTTGCAAATTTATACCACAACAAATAAAGAGCAAACCATAGAGCGTTTAAAAGATGCTAATGTCGCCATGACAAACAAGGTTGTAATTGATAAAGATGTGATTGATGCTTGTAAAAATTTAAAACTCATTTTGGAAACTGCTACAGGGGTTAATAATATCGATATTGAGTATGCTAAAGAAAAAGGTATTATTGTAAAAAATGCTGCTGGGTATTCTACTATGAGTGTGGTGCAACATACTTTTGCGTTTATGTTTGCTTTTTTAAATCAAGTGCTTTATTATGACAAATGGAGCAAAGAGGGTAAATGGTGTGAAAGTCCTATTTTTACAGATTATAGTAGAATTTTAAACACCTTAAGTGGTAAAAAACATGGTATTATAGGTTTAGGAACCATAGGTAAAGAAGTGGCAAAAATTTCAAAGGCTTTTGGAGCCGAAATTTATTATTATTCTACGAGTGGAGCTAATAAAAACGCAGATTTTGTACATTTGGAATTAAAAGATTTATTAAAAACTTGCGATATTATAAGTATCCACGCACCTTTAAATGAAAAAACCAAAAATTTACTCGCCTTTGAAGAATTAAAGCTTTTAAAAGATAATGCGATTTTGATTAATGTAGGAAGAGGTGGGATTGTCAATGAAAATGATTTAGCTAAAATCATAGATGAAAAAAATATTCGTGTAGGGCTTGATGTTTTAGAAATTGAACCTATGATGAAAAATCATCCACTTTTAAGCATTAAAAATAAAGAAAATCTTATTATCACTCCTCATGTTGCGTGGGCGAGCAAGGAGGCTTTAAATGCTTTAATGGATATAGTTTATAATAATTTAAAAGAATGGATAGAAAATGGCAAGTGAACATAGTTTTGATATTTCAGCAGCTTTAGATAAACAAGAGTTAAAAAATGCTTTTGAACAAGCTAAAAAAGAACTTGATAGTCGTTATGACTTAAAAGGAATTAAGTGTGAGATTGATTTAAGCGAAAAAGAGAGTATTTTTAAACTCAGTTCTTCTAGTGAAGGAAAGCTTGATGTTTTAAAAGATATAGTGATTTCTAAACTTATCAAAAGAGGAATTAATCCTAAAGCTATTAAAGAGCTTTCTCGTGAAAGTGGAGCAATGTTTCGTTTAAATTTGAAAGCAAACGATGCTATTGATAGTGAAAATGCCAAAAAAATCAATAAAGCTATCAAAGATAGCAAACTTAAAGTTAATTCTTCGATTCGTGGTGAAGAAATTCGTGTTGTAGCAAAACAAATTGATGATTTACAAGCTGTGATGAAGCTTGTAAAAGAGCTTGATTTAGAGTTAAATATCAGTTTTAAAAATCTTAAATAAGGTCAAATTTGAAGCATTGTTTAGCCCTGTGTTTTATTTTTTTTCTTTGTGCTTGTAGTGTGAAAAATCAAAATTTTTCGAGTCAAAGCTTGATGGTTTTGATTGCTTCTCCTATGATAAAAATCAATGACGCAGCTTTTTTAAAAAAAGAAAATAATGCTTTAAATTTAGAAGTTTATAAACTAGGGCAAGCTTTTTTTGAACTCAAAATCAAAGATAAAATTTGTATCAATGCAGTGTGTTATGATAAAAAAGTGTTTAATCAAAAATTTTTTAAAAATGTATATTATGATGATATTTTAAGTGATATTTTAAAGGCAAATGCTTTATGGCAGGGTAAAAATTTAGAAAAAACTGATTGTGGTTTTGAACAAAATTTAAAAGCAAAAAATTATGAAATTTTTTATCAAGTTTGTGATAATAAAGTAAGTTTTTTTGATAAAATTTCACATACTAAAATTATCTTAACGCATATTCAAAATTGAAGGATAGAGTTTGAAATTTTTTTTACTGGTATTTTGCTTTGTAAATCTAGCTTTAGCGCAAGTTTATAAAGGTGAATTGTATTTTTATCATTTGCAGGATAAAGAAATTTTTGCCATAGTTTATGATAATGCGCCTATGACTCCACTTTTTGACAGGGATAAAAATCAAACAAGTTCTAGTTTTTTAATTATTGATGATATAAATGGAAATTTAGAGATTCCGCTCGTTAAGACAAATGATTTTTGGCAGGATGAGCGTAAAAAATATAAAATCAATTCTTCTAAAATGCTTACATATGATAATAAAAATTTTCAAGGAGAAAATTTAGGAACAACTACTTTAGAACTTGTCGAAACGCAAGATGGCATTCGTATAAAGCGTAGTCTTGATTTTATAGGTTTTAATGATGATTTTAAAGAATTTCATCCTGTTCATAAGAGTGTATTTAGTTTTGAACAAATTCGCCAAAAGCCTATTTTTTTACAAGATGGAAAAATTAGTTTTGAAGAATGGTATTATTTTTATGAAGATGGTATGAGCCGTGCTATTTTAGAGTTAAATAATTTTGTTTATGATATTAATGCTCACGCATTTGTAAAACTAAATGATTTGTATAATACTGAAAATCAAAAATTTCAAAATCTTTTACATGAGAAGCTTAAAAATACATGTGATGAGTGTTTTGAAGATCTGCAAAATTTACAATTTAATAATAATTTTTTGCTTAATAATGGAAAACTAAAAATTTGTTATCTACCTTTTGAAGGTCATTTTTTAGATGAAAATATTTGCGTAGAATTTAACGAAGATGAGCTTAAGGAATTTAAAAAATAATGGAAAAATTAAAAAATTTTTTAAGTTTGAAAAATATAGAAGATACTCAAATTTATAAAGAGCTTAAGTGTGCTAAAAATGAGGCTTTGATTCTTAGAGAACTTTGTAGAAATTATGTCGTTTCTATTTCTTCTATCAATGCCTTTACTTTATTATCGACAATTTTTGGAAATGATAAGTATCTTTATCTTGATGCTTTGGAGGATTTAAAAAAACTTATCGAAAGAGGTTTTGTAAATCAAAATTCGAGTTTTTTTAAAAGTTTAGAAAATAATAAAACTCAAACATTAACTCTTGCCTTATTGCAAAGTGAGCTTAGTCTAAGTGAATATTTTTTAGAATTTTTAGAAGCAAAACCTCGTTTAAATTTTGAGAAACAAGAGGCTTATGCAGATTATTTAGAATATTTAAAAGATGAATTTGCGCGTATTCAATTATACGAAAGATTAAGTTTTATACAAAAAAGTGCTTATAATAGTGAAATAAAAAATCAAATTAAACTTTATGAAAAACATATCAAAGAAAGACTAAAAAAAAGTAAATTTTATAATGTATTGGCTGATATTTTTAAAGAATACAATCTTGAACATAAAGAACAAATTATTTTTCTAGCACTTTTAAAAGAAGAATACGCCTTAAGTAATGAAAGTTCGATTTCTAGAGAAATGAATTCTTTACTTTCTTTAATCAGTGAAAATGATTTAGAAAGACATAAAAACAAAAAATTATTACAAGAAAATGCTCCTCTTTTAAACTTAATCGAGTATGATGAATATTTAAATGCTTTTGGAGATATTTCTAAAAGTTTTTTTATTATCGATGAAATTTTACAAAGAATTATAAATTTTGAACCAAAACAAAGTAAAAAAATCAAAATTGAAAGTGTTTTAAAAGATCAAGATATTTTCGAGCTTATAGAACCAAGCGCTGACATCAATGATATTATTATGCCTGAAAATACAAAAGAGCTTTTAGAAAATATTTTAAAACAACAAGATAAAAAAGTCCTAGAAAGACTTCATTCTTGGGGTATAAAGAGTAATAAAAATATAGAAGCTAAAATTATTTTTTATGGTCCTGCTGGTACTGGAAAAACTATGTCAGCTTTAGCTATGGCTAAATCAATGAAAAAACCTGTTCTTAGTTTTGACTGTTCTAAAATTTTGAGCAAATGGGTTGGAGAGAGTGAGCAAAATGTAAGAAAAATTTTTGATACTTATAAAAATATCGTGCAAACTTGCAAACAAAGTCCTATTTTACTTCTCAATGAAGCTGATCAGTTTTTAAGTACGCGTGTAGATGGAAGTAGTGGTAGCGATAAAATGCATAATCAAATGCAAAATATATTCTTAGAGCAAATTGAGCGTTTTAGTGGTGTGATTATCGCTACGACAAATTTTTTAGAAAGCTTAGATAGTGCATTTTCAAGAAGATTTGATTATAAGATAGAATTTAAAAAACCTGATTTTAAAGATAGGCTTAAAATTTGGGAAAAATTTCTACCTAAAAAAGCATTATTTGAAAAAGATTTTAATATAAATATTTTATCAAATTATGAATTAAGCGGAGCACAAATTTTAATGGTAGTGAAGAATACAGCTTTGAAAGTAGCTGTATCACAAGATGGGGTTTTTAAAATGCAAGATTTTATAGAAAGTATACAAAAAGAATTAAATTCAAGTTTTGATAAAAGTAAGATTGTTGGATTTTAACTTTTTAATGTTTTTGTATAGCGAACTATAAAATAAAACAAAGCTATAATTAAAGCACTCCATTCCCAAAACATAGGAATTTTTGGGGTTAAAAAATAATGATAACTTGCCAAAATTAAGCATAAATATCCCAGTTTTCTGATTTTACTAAGTTTTTTAAAGATTTTAAAAGAACTTAAAAGCATTAAAAATATGATTAAAAATGCGATAAATCCAATTGCTTCTAATAAACGATGTGAAATATCATCAAAAAGCCTTAAAATTTGAGCATTTCTATCAAAAATAAAATAATTTAAAAAGTGCAAAATCGCCCAAAAAGCTGCAAAAATACCTAAAATTTTAGGATAATTTTTTGTTTTTTTAAATTTAAGTAAAGAAAATAAAAGACTTAAATTTAAAAAGATTAAAGCAAATATTCCGGTGTAAATATAGGCTTCTTTTACAAAATCAAAGGCTTTTATGATATGATAAAAGCCATAGATTAAACTTATGATAAAGCTAAAATAAGCAAGAAATTTAAAGTATTTTGTCTGCATTAAAAATTCACTTTCAAGTCCATGTTTTTATATAAACTTGCCACTTCTTTTTCATAACCATTAAACATTAAAGTAGGCTTGGTAAAGAAGTCTCCTAAAGCCCTTTCGTTAGCTTGAGACCATCTAGGATGAGAAACATTAGGATTGACATTGGCATAAAAACCATATTCACTTGGAGCGTAACTTTCCCAAGTGGATTTAGGCTGTTCTTTAGTAAATTCTATTTTAACTATAGATTTAATACTTTTAAAGCCATATTTCCAAGGAACAACAAGGCGTATTGGAGCGCCATTTTGAGGCTTTAAGGCTTTTTTATACATTCCTACTGCAAGCAAGGTAAGAGGATGCATAGCTTCATCCATGCGAAGTCCTTCTACATAAGGATAGTCTATAGTTGGAAATAAAGCGTCTTGATCGGGAAATTGACTCTTATCTAAAAGAGTGGTGAATTTAACAAATTTTGCCTCGCTTGTAGGTTTTGCCATTTCAATCAAACGACGCAATTCAAAGCCTACCCAAGGTACCACCATAGACCAAGTTTCAACACAGCGAAAACGATAAATTCTTTCTTCTAGTGGAAATTTTAAAATATCTTCCATGCTTAAAGTTAAAGGTTTTTCTATTTCTCCACTGATATCGATTTTCCAATTTTGAGTATTGAAATTTTGTGCCAATGATACAGCCTTTCTTTTATCTGTTGAAAATTCATAAAAATTGACATAATTTGTAGCTAGTTCTTCATCGCTGATTTCAAGTTTGTTTGGATTAGTATCGCTTGTGAAATTTAAAGCAGATAGTTTAGAAGCAAGCACGCTTGAACTTATTAAAGCACCCGCTCCAAGTTTTAAAAAATTTCTCCTTTGTTTATAAAGTTTTTCAGGTGTTATAAGCATAATTTTTCCTTATTAAAAATTTTTATTATTAAACTATAACAATGTTAATACAGGATTAATTTTGTGTGATTTTTTCAAGTTCTATATTGTAGAATATTTCTTCGCAAAATTCTTTATAATGATTAAGTAGTTTAATTTTTGAAGTTTCTTGCATTAGAATTTTAAATTCTAATTTTTTTAATTTTCTAAGTTCATCCTTGAGCTCTTTATCTTTTGAAAACAATAAAAAATATTCTTTAAAGATGAGCTCATAAATTTCAAAAGTTCCATCGACAAGATAATTAATCGCTTTATCAAGATGCCGATTAGAGTCTTTAAAATTTAAAGGATTTAAAACCATGAAACAAAGATGAATCATGGCGAAGTGAAAATATTTAAGATGTTTTTCAGGTAAGGTGAACAAATCGCTTTTTTGAAAATTTTGAAGATTGTTAAAGTCAGAATTCAAGAAATGATAGCCAAAACAGTCATTGATATTTGAAATCAAATTTTTAATTTTTTGTTCTCCATCAAGTTTTTTTCTAAAGGCTACAAAATAAGCGAGAGCCTTGTAAAATATTTGAAAAAATTCAATATGTTTATTTTCTCTTAGACAAATAAGACTTAAATCTTTTGGAGAAGTGGAGTGCTCTTGCATATAATTATAAACTTTCAGGGAAATTTTATTTCTTACCTCAAGCAAGTAGCTCAAGTCTTTTTGTTTTAAAATTTGATAATAAAAAAATATAAAATCTTTAATTAAACCTTTATGATCTTTTTCAAATAATGAAATTTGAAAATCCACGCTAAGAAACTGATTGTAAAGATTAAAGTAATCGCATTCTAATTGTTGATAATTCAATATTTTATCCCACACTTAGCATAAAATTCTTTTAAAGCATGTTCTTTATCAGGCTGAGTTTTAATCCATTCTTCAAAGTGATTACACATATCCCATTCTTTTTGCTGAATTACTTCATAATTTTGCTCTATATCGTTTTCGCTTATATTTTTTCTGTGTATTTTGTTTAAAATTTTTTCACATACAGCCCTAGGATTTTCATTTTTATATATAGGCCTTCCCACAACGATATAATCACTCAAATTTTCTCTAGCCATTGCAAGATTAGCAACACGTTTTTGATCATCATTTGTTTCTCCAAAAGGACGAATTCCAGGAGTAAGGGTTAAGAAATTTGAACTTGTGTGCTCTTTAATTTTTTTGCTTTCAAAAACAGAGCATACCATACCATCAAGTCCATTTTCATAGGATATTTTTGAAAAATTAATTACAGCTTCTTCAATTTTTTGTCTATAAATACTAAAGAAATTTTCTTCATCAAAACTCGTAAGAGCAGAAACTGCTAAAACTAAAGGTCTTTTTGAAAATTTGCTAAGCCGTGTCATAACTTCTTGTATGGCTATTTTTCCAGCACTTGCGTGGATATTGATCATATCAACACCAAGTTTTGATACTTCTTCGCAAGCATCTGCCATAGTGTTGGGAATATCATGAAATTTAAGATCAAGAAATATTTTAAAATCATCAACTTTTTTAAGTTCTTCTATGAATTTAAAACCATCTCTTAAATATGCTCTTAAACCTACTTTTAACCATATGTCTAAATTTTTTAATTCTTTGGCAAGTTGTAAGCATTCTTCTTTTGTAGAAAGATCAAGTGCGACACAAAGCTTCATTTTTTAGCCTTTATTAAGGCATCTAAAACTCCATTTATAAATTTTGGAGAATTGTCATTAGCAAGTTCTTTAGCAAGTTCTATAGCCTCATTGATGACAATGGCGCTAGGAGTATCGGTAAAAAGTAACTCATAAGCTCCAAGTCTTAGTATAGCTCTTTCTACATGTCCTAAAGCTGTAATTTGATTATCATTTAGAAATGAATTTAAGGTTTCATCAATATTGTTTAAATTATCTAAAATTCCATTATATAAATTTAAAGTAAAATTTTTTTGTTCATTGCGTATTTTTTTTTCATCTAAAATTTCATCTACAAAAACGTTGTTTTGAGAATTTAATTCAAAAGCATAAAGTAAGGAGATGACGCTTTGGCGAACTTGATGACGCGTTGCCATTAAAGCTCCTTGCTTAAATTTAACATCTCGATTACAGTTGTCATAGCTTCAAAGCCTTTATTGCCTGCTTTGCTTCCAGCTCTTTCTATGGCTTGTTCTATTGTATCTGTAGTTAAAACACCAAAGCTTACAGGGATATTATGATTTAAACTCACATTGGCTATGCCTTTGGTGGTTTCTGCTGAAACATAGTCAAAATGCGGAGTTGAGCCACGAATTACTGCGCCTACGCAACAAATTGCATCAAATTTTTTGCTTTCTATAGCTTTTTTTAACGCATACGGAAGTTCAAAAGCACCAGGAACAAGTATAAGGCTTAGATTTTCCTCTTTGCCCCCGTGTCTTAAAAAAGCATCTTTTGCTCCTTCTACAAGGCGATCTGTGATGATATGATTAAATCTTGCATTAATGATAGCAATTTTTGTATTTGAGTCTAAATTTAATTTTCCTTCAATAATATTCATTTGTTTTCCTTTATGATATTTTGTATTTCTAGTAATGTATTAACGCAATTTTTAAGGCGTGTAAGATTAAGCATATTAGGTCCATCGCATAAAGCCTCGCAAGGATTAATATGTGTTTCAAAGAAAAAGCCATCTATGCCTACGGCTGCTGCCGCTCTTGCTAAAGGTTCTACAAATTCGCTTTTCCCTCCGCTACTTCCACCTGCAGCCCCTGGCATTTGTACGCTATGGGTAGCATCAAAAATAACTGGAGCAAATTCACGCATGATAACTAAAGAACGCATATCTACTACTAAATTTCCATAGCCAAAGCTAGCCCCTCTTTCAGCTACAAAAACACCATTTCTTTGAGCAGCTTCATAGCCTTCATCTTCTATACCACGGGTTTGTAGAACTTTTTTAACGCTGTATTTGATATCGCTTGGGTTTAAAAATTGTCCTTTTTTGATATTAATTTTTGCCTTAGTTTTTGCTGCGGCTACAAGTAAATCGGTTTGACGACATAAAAAAGCAGGAATTTGCAAGACATCAGCTACTTCACTTACAGGGTTTGCTTGATTGCTTTCGTGTATATCGGTTAAGATTTTCATACCAAATTCATCTTTTACGCTTTGTAAAATTTTTAATCCTTCTTCAAGACCAGGACCTCGAAAAGAATTAATACTTGTGCGATTGGCCTTATCAAAACTTGATTTGAAATAAAATTCTATATTTGGATTTTCATTAAAATTTTTTAACTGTTCAGCAACTTTAAAAATCAAATCTTTGCTTTCTATCACGCAAGGACCAGCAATGAGTATCATTTTTTTCATTTTTTTCCTTTGTTCTTAACTAAAATTAATCCACCAAAAATAATGCCTATTATACCTAAAAAAACCATAGTACTTGGTAAATTATCTCCCAAAATTATCCCAACTATCATACTAAATACTACATCAAGATAACTAACTCCGGCAACCACTCCTGCTTGTTTAGCGATACCATAAGCTTTAGTGACATGAATTTGATAAATGGTGCCTAAAGTTCCCATAATGGCAATGATAAGCCAAGCTGCAAGACTTGGCATCACAAAAGGCGCTAGAATGAAATCTAAATGTAAAGAATCAAGATGCTGTGGTTCAAAAAATTCAGCACTGATCATAGAAATTAAAGGCATTAAGGTTCCTAAAAGGATAAAAGAAAAGGCAATTTGTTCTGTAGTGTAAGATTTTCTAAGTTCTCTTACACTTGTAAGAGCTAAAGCGGCTAAAAATCCACTCGTGATACCTATAACTGAATTTTTTAAATCAAAGCCTGAATGATTTAAATTATGAGCCCAAGGCTGAGCGATTAAAAGTACTCCACCAAATGCTATTAAAATTCCTATCCAGCCTTTGATACCAATATTTTCTTTAAAAACAACAAAAGCTATTAAAGTAATAAAAATAGGAGCAGTTTTTTGAAAAGCAAAAGCTCCACCTAGTGTAATATTTGAAACATTATAGAAAAACATATATAGTGAAAGCGTGCCTACTACTCCACGAAATACCAAGAGCCAAAAATGTCCCCCTTCTTTATGCGCCTTAGATCGTTTTAAAAGATAGACTATGAAAAAAATTCCTATGATATTTCTAAAAAACATAATTTCTATAGAACTCATTTCCTTGCTAAGAATTTTTGCACAAGCTCCCATAAGTGCAAAATCCAAACATGCTAAAATCATGAAATAAATTCCTAAATTATGCTTGATTACTTTTAGCATTTTTTTCCTTGACTAAAATCTGGGTTAATTCTAGTCTTTTTTTGCTTAATATTAAGCCAAATTTTATATAATTTTAAAAATATAATTTTCTAGGAAAAAAATGCAAAGCATCATACTTATAGGCAAGCCAAATGTTGGTAAATCAAGCCTTTTTAATAGAATGGCAAGACAAAGAATAGCTATTACAAGTGATATTTCAGGTACAACTAGAGATACAAATAAAACGCAAATTCATATTCATTCAAAAAAAGCCATGCTTATTGATAGTGGAGGGCTTGATGAAAGTGATGAACTTTTTAAAAATGTGAAAAAAAACACTTTAAAAGTAGCCAAAGAAAGCGATATCATACTTTATCTAGTTGATGGGAAATTAGCGCCTGATGATGAGGATAGACAATTTTTTTATTCTTTAAAAAAACTTGGAAAACCTATAGCCTTAGTGATTAATAAAGTAGATAATAAAAAAGATGAAGAAAGGGCTTGGGAGTTTGCAAATTTTGGTATAAAGGAAATCTTTAATCTTTCAGTAACCCATAATGTAGGCTTAGATGAACTTTATGAATGGCTTGAAAAATTTTTACATGAAGAGTTTTTAATCCCCGATGAAGAAGAAAATTTAGAAGATTTTTTAGAGTATTATGAAGAAGGAAAAGAATTTCAATTTAAAGAAGTCGATCAAAATCATATCAGAGTGGGTATTGTAGGGCGTGTAAATGTTGGAAAATCAAGTCTTTTAAATGCTTTGGTTAAACAAGAACGCAGTGTTGTAAGTTCTATTGCAGGAACTACTATAGATCCTGTTAATGAAAGTGTAGTTCATAAAGATAAAGTGATAGAATTTGTTGATACTGCAGGTATTAGAAAAAGGGGTAAAATTCAAGGACTCGAACGCTTTGCCCTAAATCGCACGGAAAAAATTTTATCTCATTCTCAAATAGCACTTTTGGTTTTAGATGCGCATGAGGGCTTTAACGAGCTTGATGAACGCATTGCTGGGCTTGTGGCTAAGCATTATTTGGGTGTGATTATTGTTTTAAATAAATGGGATAAAAGTGAGATGGATTTTGATAAGACTGTAAAAGAATTGCGTCTTGATCGTTTTAAATTTCTAGCTTACGCACCCGTGATTAGCGTATCAGCTTTAAGTGGAAAAAGGGTGCATGTTTTACTCGATAAAATTTTGCAAATTTTTGAAAATTTCACTCAAAAAATCCAAACTTCTAAGCTTAATATCTTGATAGAAAATGCCACAAGAGCACATCCTTTGCCGCATGATTATGGGAAATTGGTTAAAATTTATTATGCAGTACAATATGACTTAGCACCGCCAAAAATTGCACTTATTATGAATCGTCCTAAGGCCTTGCATTTTAGCTATAAGCGTTATTTACAAAATCAAATCAGAAAAGAATTTAATTTTGAAGGTGTGCCTTTAGTGATTGCTTCGCGTAAAAAGGGCAGTAAAGAAAATGATGAAAGCTAAAAATATCGTTTTTATAGGATTTATGGGTTCTGGAAAAAGCACTTTAGCAAGAGCTTTAGCTAAGGATTTAGATCTTGTTTTTTTAGATAGTGATTTTTTAATAGAACAAAAATTTAATCAAAAAGTCAGTGAAATTTTTGAACAAAAAGGGGAAAATTTTTTTAGAGAACAAGAGCAAAAAATGGCTGATTTTTTCAGTTCTTGTGAGAAAACTTGTATTGCTACAGGTGGGGGTTTTGTTAATGTTTCAAATTTAGAAAAAGCAGGTTTTTGTATTTATTTAAAAGCAGATTTTGAATATTTAAAAAAGCGTTTAGACAAAGATGAAATTTCTAAAAGACCTTTATTTTATGATGAAATTAAAGCAAAAAAATTATATAATGAGCGTTTAAGCAAGTATGAACAAAAGGCAAATTTTATTTTAAATATAGAAAATAAAAATATAGATGAGCTTTTAAGCGAGATTAAAAAGGTGATAAAATGAGAGTATTAACAGGCCTTCAGCCAAGTGGCGATTTGCATATAGGTAATTATTTTGGTGCGATTAAGCAAATGGTAGATGCACAAGAAAAAAGCCAAATGTTTATGTTTATTGCTAATTATCATGCCATGACTTCTTCTCAAGATGGAGAAAAACTTAAACAAAATTCCTTAAAAGCTGCTGCGGCTTTTTTAAGCCTTGGTATAGATCCTCAAAAAAGCGTTTTTTGGTTGCAAAGTGATGTTAAGGAAGTTATGGAGCTTTATTGGATTTTATCGCAATTTACTCCTATGGGTTTATTAGAGCGTGCACATAGTTACAAGGATAAAGTTGCTAAGGGACTTAGTGCTTCACATGGGCTTTTTTCTTATCCTGTTTTAATGGCGGCAGATATTTTACTTTTTGATACACGAATTGTCCCTGTAGGAAAAGATCAAATCCAGCATGTTGAAATCGCACGCGATATTGCTTTAAAAATTAATAATGAATGGGGTGAAATTTTTACCCTTCCAGAAGCGAGAGTTAATGAAGAAGTAGCTGTGGTTGTGGGTACTGATGGAGCAAAAATGAGTAAATCTTATCAAAATACTATAGATATTTTTAGCAGTGAAAAAACCTTAAAAAAACAAATTTCTTCCATAGTTACAGATAGTACCGCTTTAGAAGATCCAAAAGATCATGAAAACTGCAATATTTTTAAAATCGCAAAGCTTTTTTTAGATGAATCAGGGCAAAAAGAATTACAAATACGCTATGAAAAAGGTGGTGAGGGTTATGGACATTTTAAAATATATTTAAACGAGCTTGTAAATGCTTATTTTAAAGAAGCAAGAGAAAAATATAATGAGCTTTTAGAAAAGCCTTCGCATTTGAAAGAAATTTTGGATTTTGGTGCGACAAAAGCAAGAAAAATCGCCCAAGAAAAAATGCAAAAAATTTATGAAAAAATCGGACTTTAAGGAGTAGAAAATGCTAGATTTAAAAAATTTGCAAAATAATTTTGATGAAGTAGCTAAAAAGTTAAAAAATAAAAAAGTTGATGAAAATATCTTAAAAAAACTTGCTGAACTTTTTGCAAGTTTAAAAAAAGAAAAAATAGCCTTGGAAGAATTTCAAGCTTTTCAAAATAAATTCAGTAAAGAGCTTGCTACAGCCGAAGATAAAGAAAGTTTAAAAGCAAAATTAAGCGAAAATAAAAGCAAAATTAATGAGCAAAGCGCTAAAGTAAATGCTTTAGAAAATGAGCTTGAGGAAATCGCTCATGCCATCCCAAATATCCCTGATGAATGTGTGCCTGTGGGTGAAGATGAAAATGAAAATGTGGAGCTTAAAAAAGTTTTAAATCCACCTAGCTTTGATTTTACTCCAAAAGAACATTTTGAATTAGGCGAGAGTTTAAATTGGCTTGATTTTATGCGTGGGGTAAAAATTTCACAAAGTCGTTTTTGTGTGCTTAAAAATGAAGGAGCTTTATTAAGCCGTGCTTTGGTAAATTATATGATAGATTTTAATAGAAGTCGTGGATTTGAATTTGTTAATGTACCTTTTTTGGTAAATGGTGCTACTATGTTTGGGACGGGTCAGTTGCCAAAATTTAAAGAAGATATGTATAAGGTAGATGATGAGGATTTGTATTTGATCTCAACTTCTGAAATTCCAGTAACCAATCTTTACAGCGGAGAAATTTTAGCGAGTGAAACTTTACCGATAAAAATGACTTGTTATAGTGCTTGTTTTAGAAAAGAAGCAGGCAGTGCAGGGCGTGATACAAGGGGTATTATAAGACAACACCAGTTTGAAAAAGTAGAGCTTGTAAGTATCACTAAACCTGAGCAAAGTGATAGTGTGTTTAATGAAATGCTTGAGTGTGCAAGTGATTTGCTGAGTTCTTTAGGTTTAGCGCATAGACATTTGATGCTTTGCACTGGAGATTTGGGTTTTAGTGCAGCAAAAACTGTAGATCTTGAAGTGTGGCTTCCAGGACAAAATAAATATCGTGAGATCAGCTCGGTTTCAAATTGTCGTGATTTTCAAGCAAGACGCGCTAAAATTCGCTATAAAAACGAACAAGGAAAAAATGAACTCGTCCACACTCTTAATGGCTCATCTTTGGCAGTAGGAAGAACCTTGGTAGCGATTATGGAAAATTATCAAGATAAAGAAGGAAAAATTCATATTCCTGATGTTTTGAAAAAATATTTTTAAAGAGTATAGATGGCTGAACAAGAAGATATAATACTAGAAAAACCCGAAGATGGCTTAAATCAACCAAGACTTGATGAGAGTTTAGAGGGATTTAAGGGGCAAGAGGGGCAAGCTCCAGAAGATGAAGAATTTGCATCATTGCCAGAAGAATTACCTCAAGAAAATAGTGATAGTGGTTTTAAATTTACAAGAGAAAGTGCGCCTGAAGATGTATCAACTTTTGAAGAAGTTGAAAGTCAAGAGCCTACGCCTTGGTATAAAGATCGTAAGTTTATGTCTCTTGTGGGTTTATCTTTGGGGATTATTTGTATTTTAGTTTTTACACTTTTTTATTTAACTTTTAGTGAAGGAAAAATTAAACCAGATATTATAGCTTCTAAGCCTTTAGAACAACCTGTTGTTATGCCTGATGAATCATATAAATACAATGATATGCAAAGAATTGATGGTATGATCCAAAAAGCAAATGCTTTATATTTAAAGGGTGAGGTTGAACAGGCTTTAAAAGTTTATGAGCAAGTTGCCGTATATAACGAATCTTTATCTAATTATAATTTAGGCGTTTCTCAAATGAATGAGAATAAATTCCAAGAAGCTTTTGAAAGCTTCAAGAAAGCTATAGCCAATGGAGAAAATCAAAGTGTAGCTGCTATCAATGCTGCTGTTTGTGCTTTAAAGCTTAATGATAAGGAAAAATTTAGATATTATATTGATTTAGCTCAAGTGTATCTTCCAAAAGAAGGAAAATCAAAATTATATGATTATTATTTAAGCTTGATTAATTATTACAAAGGATATTACCCTGAGGCCTTACAAATGTTACAAAGAACAGATGTGGAGCCGTATTCTGATGTTGCAAAGTATTTGTCTGCTAAAATTTATGCAAAAATGGACTTTGATTCCAAGGCTATACAGCAATTAAATTCTCAAGGCAATTTTGAATCTAGTTTATCTTTAGGTCTTTTATACGCTAGAATAGGAGAATATGCTAAAGCTAAAGTCGCTTTAAGTACAGCGATGAAAATTGAAAGAGATTCTAATCAGAGTTTGGCGGCTTTAACATTGGTTGATATTAAAACAGGAAATTATCAAGATATGTTAGCGCGCTTGCAAAATTCTTATGATAACGATAAAGATAGATATAAGATTTTAGATACTTATAAAATTCAAGTTCGTTTAAATAAGGATCTTTTTAATATAGCAGTTGCTCAAAATTCTTTTTCAAAAGATTTGCTAAAAAAACAAAAAGATCAATTCGATTTGCTTTTTTATTTTGCACCTTATCAGGTTTTTGATAGTAAGCAGGCTGCTTTATATATTAAAAAAGCTAATGTTACAGATTTCGTTGATGATAGTACTGATGTGGGAATTTATCTTAATATAAGCAAGGCTCTTTCATCTACCAATGTAAAAATTGCCAATATTATTAACTATGCATTAAATCAGAAGTTACGCCTTGCTAACCAAGAATTTCAAAAACTTATCAAGGATTATCCAGAACATAGTATTTTACATTATAATTTGGCTTTAACTTATGCCCAAATGCAAAATTATGAACTTGCTTATAAGCATTTTTCAAGTTCATATCATCTTAATCCTAAAAATTACTTAGCAGGTGCTTTTGCTATGTTTTGTGCAAAATTAATTGATATTGATACAACTAAACTTTACAATGAAATTCTTGATAATATAGCTGCTGATTCTAATTTTAAAGCTAATATGCAAAAAAGTATGTTATTTTTAGTTAATAATAATTATATTTCTATACTTCCTTATTTAGATGAAACAAAAAAAGATACGCCTTTGAGTTTGATTTTTGAAGCTATTGTTGCTAAAAATAATAACCTTAATAATCAAGTAGATGTGAAAATTGCTAAATTGCGTTCAGAGTTGCCTGAAGATATTTTGGCAAATATTTTGTATTTTAATTCTTTAAATTCAAATTTAAATATTAAAGAATATGCTCAAAATGCTCAAATTCATTTTAAAAATTTAAAACTTGATTATCGTAGTGTTTTTGGTGGGCCAAATATAGCTAGGGAATTTTATGTTAATTTAATGCATATTGCAGGGCTTTTAAATTTAGAAAGACAGAAATTTAAAGAGTTGATTAATGTTTCAGGAGCAAAAGATGAGGGTATTTTACAAACTTTAGCTTATTTGGATATTTTTGCACAGCAATACGAGGAGGCTTATGCGCTTTATAATTCTTTGATTGATGATTATGGAGCTAAAGATACTAAAACTTTATTTTTAGCAGCCGTAGCAGCCGTAGGTGCAAATAATCCAAATTCAGCTATAGCGCTTTTGCAGCTTTCTAAACTTACAGATAAAAATAACAAAGAGAGTAAAGCAGCTCTTGGTATGTTGTATCAAGAAGTAAAGAACTATGAAGCTGCGATATCTCAGTATAAAACTTTACCTAATAATTTTAAGAGTGAATTTTTTACTTTTGATATTAATAACAACTAAAAATGCTTAGAAATTTCTAAGCATTTTTAGTTAAGCTTGAAGATCTAGAGTTTTTCCGCCTAGTTCATCGATGCGATCGCTAACTTTTTTAAGTGCCGCATCTATTGTATCTTGACTGATTTGAGGAAGTTCTCCACCCCACATTTTTTCTGCTTGCTCAAATCCTTTTTTCATACCTTCAAGACCTTTTTTTAATTTTTCAACATCATCGCCACCGCCTTTAATAACAAAATCCGCGATGCGATTGGCTGTATTTTCCACTCCAAAAAAACCATCTTCACTTACAAGTTGTTGAAGTTCATCTGTATTCATATCAAGTGGATTTTTGCCACTGTAGCCTAAGGATGCAAAATCAATATTTGTAAGTATAGATTTCGCAGCATCTAAATTGGCACCATTTAAAAGACTATCTAGTCCAGTTTGGGCATTGCTCGAACCTATTACAGCATTCATTGTTTGCTGTTGAAACTGAACTAGGTAAATTTGTGTAATGCCTTTTCCACCAAGTGCATTTAATTTTTCAAGGGTATTTTTATCTACATCCTTGCTAGAATTAGCACTTTGAACATTTTTGTCTTTTGTGTTTTCCTTAGCATCATCTGCCTTCTTATTGCTAACTTGTGTTTGTGCCATGCTAGCGATATTTGAAAAAGTATTCACTTGCATATTTGCTCCTTTGTGTGAGGCTTTAATTTATATCGACTTTTGACTTAAAAAATTTATAAGGACATTAAATTCCTTATTTTCAAAGGAATTTAATGTTTTATTGTAGATAATAAGCAATTTGCTCTTTATTGAGAATGCGGATAAGATTGCTAGTACCTTCTACTCCTGTTGGAAAGCCTGCAGTTAGAAGATAGCATTTATCTTCATCCATAAAACCTTTTTCAACACTTGATCTTACAGAGTCTTTTAATAATTCTGTAAGTTCATTACTTTTGTTAACCAAGATCGCAGGATTAACTCCCCAAACTATACTTAAAGAGTTTAAGGTTTTTTCAGAATGCCCTACTGCTATGATTTCTATATTTGGACGATATCTCGCAATCTTAATAGCAGATTTTCCGCTACTTGTTAAAGAAAAAATAGCATCAGCGTTAAGATCTGTTGCAAGATGAGCTGAAGAACGCATGATTTTATCTGTATTGTCTAAATCATTAAAATCATTAAATTTGTTATATGGATAGCGTTTTTCTGTTTCTATTATAGTTTGGCACATTATATCAACAGCGTTTGCAGGATCTATACCAACGGCACTTTCTTCACTTAGCATTACTGCATCTGTTCCATCTAAAACAGCATTTGCAACATCTGAAATTTCAGCTCTTGTGGCGGTTTTGCTTTTGGCTAATGAAAAAAGCATCTGAGTCGCAGTAATAACAGGCTTAGAGGCATTGTTTGCTTTTTGTATGATTTCTTTTTGGATATTAGGAACTTTATAATAAGGTACCTCAATACCTAAGTCTCCTCTTGCAACCATTATACCATCGCTAGATTTAATAATCTCATCAATATTTTCTACTGCATCAAATTTTTCAATTTTTGCAAAAATAGATATTTTTGCGTTATTTTGTGCTAAAATTTCACGAACTTCATCAATATCGTGTGCATTTTGTACGAAAGATATTGCTAAAAAATCTACTTCATTTTTTATACCCCAAAGTAAATCATTTTTATCTTTTTGTGTAATAACATCAATATTGATTTTAGTATTCGGAAAATTAATACCTTTATTTGAGTTTAAAAAACCATCATTTTCTATAATGGTTTCAATTTTTTGATCATCTATGTTTTCTACTTTAGCACGAATTGATCCATCATATAGATAAATATATTCATCAATTTTTAACATATCTAAAATAGATTTTTGATTAATACTGATTTTATAATGATTTTGAGCAATCTTCTCCCCTAAAATTGTTTCACGATAAAAATCAAGTCTATCACCCTTTTTTAATTCAAATGGTTCTTTAAGTTCACCTGTACGAATTTTAGGACCACTAATGTCTTGTAAAATTCCAATACGAGTATGCAATTCTTTAGCTACTCTTCTTATGGTATCTAAGTTTTTTTTATGATACTCATGTGTTCCATGAGAAAAGTTTAAACGGAAAACATTTACACCATTGATAATCATTTGGCGTAGAATTTCTTCCTTTTCACTTGCTGGACCTACTGTGGCTACAATTTTTGTTTTTTTAAGCATGGTAAACTCCTTTTGAAATTATTGTAGCTAAAAATAGAAACAAAATGATTACAATAATTCTGAAGAAAATTTATCTTCGTTAAATTCCATTCCTAGGTAATTACATATAAGCTTTGCATCTCTTTCAGCATTTCCTAAACAACTTGTTGCCCCAGGACTTGGAGTCATATTGAAAATAATACCAGGGGTTTCTGTGATGCTTGCTTCACCTAGCATTAATTCTCCTTTAGTTTTATCAATAACTTGTGGTCTTACGCCTCCAAAACCTTTCGCATAATAAATATCGCTTGCTTTAAGACTTGGGACTATTTTTTTGGCATCTTTAACAAATAAGCTTTTATCAATAAAAGGTAGTTCAAAAAGATAATTATAAAAGATGTAATTTCTAATTGTTGCATCTTTAAACATATTAAAAGTTACTTTTAAAACAGTTTTATCAAGTTTTAGTGCTTCAAAAAATTCTGGAACTGATTTTAGACCATGATAACGTTCTAGTTTTGGAATAACAAGTGCAGTAGGTCCAAAGCGAGTGTTCATATCAGCAAGCAAATCAGGATCTCCATGAAGGGCTGCAAATGGAAGTTTAGGATTTTGCACCATATAAACTTTGCCATTTAAAAGTTTTTGTTTGGTTAAATAAAAACTTCCTGCAACAGGCCAACAAGACTTATCCATACCTAAGTTCATTTTATGTGCTAAATATAAAGAGTGCGCCCCAGCATTGACAACTACGCTTTTGGCATGGTATTCTTGATGATTTGAGGTTTTTAATATAAAAATATCATCTTTTTTTTCTATGTGAATAATTTCTTGATTAAAGGCAACGAAAGTATTTTTATTTTGTTTTTGGGCTTGTTCTATTAGATTTATACTCATTTTCCCAAAATCTACAGTTGTAAAAACCTCGCCGCTTTCAACACCCATGGCACAGATATTTTCAGGTCTATCTTGATTGCAATCTTCTCCTAAAACAACCTTGGGTTCAATTTGTTTGATTTTTGCTTTATCGAAAAATTTTATATAAGGATAAAGTTCTTTAAATTCTTCATAGCGTTTTTTCATATAATCACATTCTATATCTCCAACAGCTAGAGCCATTTTTTGATGAGAAAACATGAAATTATTTTGCGCATTTTGCATGAGTCCATATTTAACTATCATATCAGCTGTTCTTTTTACTTTTCGCGCTTTTTCTAAAGTATAATTGGTTTCAATATCTCCACAATGAATGGTTTGAGAATTACTCGTTCCCTTAGAATTTAATGTTGCAGCTGTATTATATTTTTCTATCAAAGCAATATTTTTAATATTTGTATATCTTGCAAGCTCGTAAAATAATGCTGCTCCCGAAATTCCAGCTCCGATGACAAGCACATCAAATTCTTGTTGGCTCATTGTTTTTCCTTTTTTTATTTTAATAAACTTTTTTCTAAATAAAGTTTAATTGAATTTGTTTTACAAAAAGTTAAATTTCATTAAGGTTTGATATCAATGAGAATTTTTGTAACATTTTTAATAAAGTAAATTGGGATTTTCTTTTATAATCTTTTTCATTCCTCGAAAGATTAAAAGTTTATCATAAATTGCGTGATCGAAATAATTTGCTAAAAATTGTCCATCTCCACCAGTGAAATAAAGCTTTTTATTTTGAGCGGCATCTTTTATCAGTAGGTAAATTCCTTTAAAAACACCATAACTTAAAGCATCCATAGTTTTTTGCGGGAATGCATCAAGACTAACTTGAGTATTAAATTCACTTTTTAATCGCGGTGAAATATGGCTATAAATTTTTTTATAATTTGCAATACCTGGCAAGATAAAACCACCAAGATGTATAGAATTAGAAATAATATCAATTGTAATAGCACTACCTGCATCTACAACAACTCCATCTTCAATAGTATAACAAGCTGCTATGCGATCGATTCCTAATCCTTGATAAATTGTATCAAATAAAAAATAAGGTTCAAGATTGATAAATTTTTTTTGATTTTTTAAATGTTCTTTGAGATGTTCATTGACATTGATATAAAAAATTTTTTGTTCATTTTTAAATTCTAAAAACTGATCTATACTAAGAGTAAAATATTTGTTATCATCTAGGAAATTAGCATTTGAATTCCCAATATCACAGAGCAACATAGATATTAAATCCTTTCATTTCTAGATGATTTTTTGCTTTAGAGCAAAGAGAAGCCATACTAAAAAAATATTTGTTATTTATGTTAATTTGCTGTGCTAGATTTTCTAAAAATAAGGCATCTTTCATTAAAAATTTTGTTTTTCCTGTATACATAAAAAGAATGTTATTTTGATCTTTAGCACAAATATAACTTTTTTTTCTAGTCAACATACTTAAGTCATAGGGCTTTAAATTTAATTTTAAAGACTTTATTGTTTGTTCTAAAATTTTTATCATAGCAAATCTAAAATTTTATCTCCGTAGTAAAATTTACCATTCCCCATGAAAGAAATTTTATCAACAGCTTCTGAAAGTTTAAATACTTGTGTATTATCTAAATTTAGATTCATTTTGATAAGATAGCCTGTTTTTTCAAAAATATATAAATAATTATTGTATATATTGCTTTTTACAAAAATAGCAAATTCAAATTTTTTTTCTGCAATTTTTCTTAAGTTATAATCAGTTTTAATAATAGTGCCATCTTTTTCTAGTATAAAAATACCATCATCACTAAGTGCAACATCTTTTATGTCAGCGTCAAGATAAAGAGTTCTAGCAGGGCTTACAACAATGATTTTTTTAGCTGTTGCTGCTATAAGTTTATCTCCGATTACACTTAGATGGATTACATTGTTGAAAAAATTTTCTGCTGAAATAACCACATCTTTAATGACTTGAAGATTGTTTCTTGAAAGAATTAAAATTTTGCCATCTAGCGTTGGATATACGATGATATTGTCTAAAAATATAGGATTAGCGGTACGACTGTCTTGAGCTGGAGCTGAGGTTAGGGTTTGACTAAATTTAATACCCAAAGAACGATTTGCAAGAACTATAGTATTGTTTGCAAGTACAAGGGCTAAATCATCTCCATTAGAAGCTACTCCTACAACACTAGCGTCAAATTGAAAATTATAAATTTCATTATAAGAATTGTCAAAAATTTTTAAATTTCCATTATTATCTGCAGTAAAATATTCCCCATCTTGATAAGCTAGAAGCATATAATTTTTAGGAAGTTTAAACTTGTCTATGGAGATATTATTTTTTAAGATAGCTGTATTATTGCTAAGTTTTGCAGAAACTAGATTCCAATCAACGATTTTACTTTTTAAATTGCTATTATGACTTAAATCTCCATCGGTTTGTTTTGGTTCAAAATATTGTCTTTTGGTGCCACAAGCACATAGAAATATTAAACAAAATAGTGTTAAAAATATTTTTTTCATTGTGTAATGCCTTGATAATGTTTGAGGTTTTTAGCTATTTGATTTAAACTTGAATTTTCTTTTATCTGAGAAAGTAAAACATTAGCTTCTTCGATTTTATTTTGCTCTAAAAGTTTGTAAGCTTCTAATAATTTATCATAATTTTTTAAAAATATTGATTTATCTCCTAAAGATAATGCAATAATATTTTTAAGTAAAGTGTTTGTTTGAGCATTATTATAAATTTGTTTTAGTTCATTTTGAAAGGCTGTATTATTAAGATCATTAATATTTTCTTTTAGTAAAAAGATAGTGTAAAGATTAGTATTTTTATTTTTAAGTTGTTCTAAAAGATTTTTATTGCTAGGATCTTGTATTAGATTGGCATAAATTTCATTTGCTTCTTTTGTTTTATAATCGTTTATTTTTGAGATTATAAAATTTCCAGCAAACCAAGCAACTAAAATTATCACAACAGCAGATATATAAAATTTATACTTGCGTATAAATCTCTCTCCTTTGATAAAATTTTCTATAAATTGTTCTTCTGTGTTAAGTTCATTTTTAACAGCTTTTAAATTATCTTTTAGTCCCAAAATTTATCCTTGAAAAAATATTTTTATTTTTGTATAGAAAAATTATGATATTGTATCATATAAATTGCAAAATATCCTAAACAATTTAAAGCTTTTTATGATATAATTTTCAAAATTTTAACTTTTTTATTAAGGTTTAAGAAATGCAAATAGATGAGAAATTATTAAGCAAGCTTGAAAAATTAAGTGCTTTACAAATAACAAAAAACAGAAATGAAACTATTGCACAGTTAAGTGAAATTGTGAATTTTGTTGAAAAATTAAACGAACTTGATTTAGATTCCCAAGAGATTACTGTGAGTACTATAAAAGGTGGAGCTCCTTTGAGGATTGATGAGATAAGAAATAGCAATGTTATTGATGAGGTTTTAGATTGTGCTCCAAAAAAACAAGAACATTTTTTTGTTGTTCCTAAAATCATAGAATGATTAACTTAGCATTTAGTGCTTATTTGTAGAATAAATTTAAAACAAAAAAATCAGAGAGTGATTGAAATGAATTTTTATTGGTTTGATGCTTTTATTTTAGGATTTACCTTGCTTTTAGGGCTTAAGGGTATTATCAATGGTTTGATAAAAGAAATTTTTGGACTTTTGGGTATTATTGGTGGTGTTTTTATTGCTTCAAAATATGCAACTCAAGCAGCTGAATTTATACAAAGTACTTTTTATAAGATAGAAAATCAAAGCTTAGCTGGATTTGCTGGATTTTTAGCCATATTAATTATTTTTTGGATAGTTTGTTTATTGGTGGGTAATTTTCTTTCTAGGTTGATTAAATTAAGTGGCCTAGGTTTTTTAGATCGTATTGGTGGCTTTATATTTGGTGGAGCAAAAATCTTTTTAATTTTTGCAATTTTAGTTTTTTGTGTGGCAAGAATTGATTTTTTAAATGATAAATTAGATAATTTTGCTAAAAATAGCTATACTTTAAATTTACTTAAAGAAACGGGATCTTTTATTATGAATCAACCTTTAACAGAAAATAGTCTAGATCATGCTAGTGAAAAGTTGCAAGATATTGTAAGTGATTTAAACAATACTCAAAAAGGGGAGTGATATGCTGATAGAAAATGTGGAATATGATGTTTTACTTGAGAGATTTAAAAAAATATTAAGACAAGGCGGACTTAAATATACCAAGCAAAGAGAAGTACTTTTAAAAACTCTTTATCACAGTGATATTCATTACACACCCGAAAGTTTATATATGGAAATCAAACAAGCTGAACCTGATTTAAATGTAGGAATTGCAACTGTTTATCGTACTTTAAATTTACTTGAAGAAGCAGAAATGGTAACTTCCATTTCTTTTGGTTCAGCAGGTAAAAAATATGAGCTTGCTAATAAACCTCACCATGATCATATGATATGTAAAAATTGCGGAAAAATTATAGAGTTTGAAAATCCTATTATAGAAAGACAGCAAGCCTTGATTGCAAAAGAACATGGTTTTAAACTTACAGGGCATTTGATGCAGCTTTATGGTGTTTGTGGTGATTGTAATAATCAAAAAGCAAAGGTAAAAATATAAATGTTTGATAATATTTTAGAGCAGCAAAGAATAGAAAAAGCTAAAGAGTTAAAAAAATTAGGGATTAATCCTTATCCTCATTTTTTAGAAAAGGAAATGTCTTTAAAGACTTTTAAGGATAAATTTTCTTATATTTTAGAGCAAGTTGAAAAAAGAGATGAAAGTGTCAATGCTGTTGTTGCAGGACGTTTGAAACTTTTGCGTATAGCTGGGAAATCAATTTTTGCAAACATTGAAGATGAGGATACAAATTTACAAATTTATTTTAGTAAAGATAGCGTAGGCGAAGAGCTTTATACGATTTTAAAAAAGAATTTAGAGGTGGGTGATATTGTTTTGGTTAAAGGTTTTCCTTTTGTAACTAAAACAGGTGAATTTAGTTTGCATGCAAGCGAAGTAAAACTCGCTACAAAAGCTATTGTTCCTTTACCTGAAAAATATCATGGATTAACAGATATTGAGCAAAGATATCGTAAACGTTATGTTGATATGATAATGAATGTCGAAGTTAGAAAAGATTTTTTAGTGCGTTCTAAAGTGGTGAGTTTAATCCGTCATTTTTTTGAAAATAAAGGCTTTTTAGAAGTAGAAACTCCTATGATGCATCCGATTGCAGGTGGAGCAAACGCTAAGCCTTTTGTAACTTTTCATAATTCTTTAGGCGTAGAAAGATTTTTAAGAATTGCTCCAGAACTTTATCTTAAAAGACTTATAGTAGGTGGTTTTGAGGCGGTTTTTGAAATCAATCGTTGTTTTAGAAACGAAGGTATGGATTTAACTCATAATCCCGAATTTACAACTATAGAATTTTATTGGGCCTATCATAATTATAAAGATTTAATGGATTTAACCGAAGAACTTTTTGCTTTACTTTTGGATAAACTTAATTTAGGAAAAACAATAGAATTTGATGGAAAAATGATAAATTTTTCCAAACCTTTTGAAAGAATAACCTATAAAGACGCACTTTGTAAGTATGGTGGTTTAGATAGGGATTTAATCGAAGATAAGGAAAAAATTCTTACTAAATTAAAAGCAGATGGTTTTGAAGCGAATGAAAAGCTTGAACTTGGACATTTGCAAGCTGAACTTTTTGACAATTATGTGGAAGAAAAATTGATCAATCCTACTTTTGTGATTGATTTTCCTATTTCCATAA
The DNA here is from genome assembly GCF_012898015.1 of Campylobacter sp. CFSAN093238. Classification (NCBI taxonomy): domain Bacteria; kingdom Pseudomonadati; phylum Campylobacterota; class Epsilonproteobacteria; order Campylobacterales; family Campylobacteraceae; genus Campylobacter; species Campylobacter sp. CFSAN093238. Next base: position 402,122 of record NZ_CP040611.1, read on the forward strand.
GTCCTTTATCAAGACGTAGCGATGAGGATTCTCAGATTGCTGAGAGATTTGAGTTGTTTATTTGCGGAAGAGAATTGGCAAATGGTTTTAATGAGCTTAATGATCCTCTTGATCAATATGAGAGATTTTTAAAACAAATTGAAGCTAAAAATGCAGGCGATGAAGAGGCTTGTGAAATGGATGAAGATTTTGTAAATGCTTTGGGTTATGGAATGCCTCCAACGGCAGGGCAGGGCATAGGTATAGATAGACTTGTTATGCTTTTGACAAATAAAAAATCCATTCGTGATGTGATATTGTTTCCTGCAATGCGTCCATTAAAATCAGAACTAAAGGAGAAAGAATGAGTTTAGAAATGTTTGATAAAGAAATTTTTGATTTAACAAACAAAGAGTTAGAGCGTCAATGCGAAGGTCTTGAAATGATAGCGAGTGAAAATTTCACTTTACCTGAAGTAATGGAAGTTATGGGAAGTATCTTGACGAACAAATACGCAGAAGGTTATCCAGGTAAAAGATATTATGGTGGTTGTGAATTTGTTGATGAGATTGAAACTCTAGCTATTGAAAGATGTAAAAAACTTTTTAATTGTAAATTTGCTAATGTTCAGCCTAATTCAGGTTCTCAAGCTAATCAAGGTGTTTATGCGGCTTTGATTAATCCAGGTGATAAAATTTTAGGAATGGATTTAAGTCATGGTGGACATTTAACTCATGGTGCAAAAGTAAGTTCTTCGGGTAAAATGTACGAAAGTTGTTTTTACGGCGTAGAACTTGATGGAAGAATTGATTATGAAAAAGTAAGAGAAATTGCTAAAAAAGAAAAGCCAAAATTAATAGTTTGTGGAGCTAGTGCTTATGCAAGAGTGATTGATTTTGCTAAATTTAGAGAAATCGCTGATGAAGTAGGCGCCTATCTTTTTGCTGATATAGCACATATTGCAGGTCTTGTTGTAGCAGGCGAACATCCAAGTCCTTTTCCACACGCTCATGTAGTAAGTTCAACTACGCATAAAACTTTGCGTGGCCCAAGAGGTGGTATTATTATGACAAATGATGAAGAGCTTGCTAAAAAAATTAATTCTGCCATTTTTCCAGGTATTCAAGGTGGTCCTTTGATGCATGTAATTGCTGCAAAAGCAGTAGGATTTAAATTTAATCTTAGCGATGAGTGGAAAGTTTATGCAAAACAAGTAAGAACCAATGCTCAAGTTTTAGCTAATGTTTTAATGGATAGAAAATTTAAACTTGTTAGCGATGGAACGGATAATCACCTTGTTTTAATGAGTTTTTTAGATCGTGAATTTAGTGGAAAAGATGCAGATTTAGCTCTTGGAAATGCAGGTATTACTGCAAATAAAAATACCGTTCCAGGAGAGATTAGAAGTCCTTTTATCACAAGTGGATTAAGACTTGGAACTCCAGCCCTTACTGCCAGAGGTTTTAAAGAAAAAGAAATGGAAATTGTGTCAAATTATATTGCAGATATTTTAGATGATATTAATAATGAAAAATTACAAGAGAATATTAAACAAGAATTAAAAAAACTTGCAAGTAATTTTATTATTTATGAAAGGGCTATGTTTTGATTTCACCAATGGATATGTCGCTAATTAAAATAATTGGCGATCATTATTATATAAGACGCGATAAAATTGTAAATAAAATTACACATAGAGGTCGCTTATTTTTTGATAAATTTGAAAGAGTTGATGCTCCTTTAAATTTAAATGTCATGAGAGAACACGCTGCTAAAAAAATTGTTGTCGCTCATGATTTAATAACAAAAGATAATAAAGTAGAAAATATTGTCTTTGATTATAATGGTTTTAATGCTGAAAGATTTTATCACCGTGCACAACTTATTTTAAGAGAAGAAGGTTTTATAAATTTCACAGCCTATAAGACTAAAACTCCAGGACATTTACATCTTTATATTCACAAAGGACACACGGCGTTAAACGAAGGTTATTCTTTAGCGTCTAAACTTTCAATGATGTTTGCAAGTAAAATGCCAGTAGAATGGAAGGTGTTTCCTAGCATGGATGTACCTAGGGAATTTAATATTTTAATATTGCCTTATGAGGTTTATCAAAAAGAACGAGGAAGTTCTTGGTCTAAGCATATGTAAGAAAGGACAAATTATGGAAAATCAAAAAAATGAATTTGATGATATTATTTTAGAAAAAAGTAATAAAAGTGAAAAAGTAAAAAAAATTCTTTTACGAGTTATTGCTTTAGTTATTTTGTTTTTAGCTATCATGATAGTTATGAAGCTTATTAATGGTAGTGGTGATGAAAATACGCAAAATCAAAGTGTATTGCCAAGTGAACCTATAGCAACTCAAGACAATAACAATGATACTTCTTTTGAAAGTATGCCAATTACAGATAATACTTCAGCAGAAGATCAATTTGAGGCATTAAGAAAACAATTTCAAGATGAACAAAATACAACTCAAAATACAACAACCTCTAGTTTAAATAACAATGATAGCACAAATTTTGCTATGCCTGATCAAGAAGTTCCAGCAGAACCAACAGCAACTACTTCAGAAAATACCACTCCACAAGCAAGTGCTCCTAAACAAGAAGTAAAACAAACTGCAAAACCTAAAGAAGAAGCAAAAAAACAAATAGCTGTAAAAAAAGAAAAAGAAAGTGCAAAACAAACCCCTAAAAAAGAACAAAATGCAAATGATTTATTTAAAAATGTTGATGCTAAACCTGTACATCCAAGTGGTTTGGCATCGGGTATTTATGTGCAAATTTTCTCAGTAAGTAATTTGGATCAAAAATCAAAAGAACTTGCTTCTGTAAAGCAAAAAGGTTATGATTATAAACTTTATAAAACTACAGTTGGAGGTAAAGAAATTACCAAGGTTTTAATAGGACCATTTGAAAAGGCAGATATTGCAGCAGAACTTGCTAAAATCCGTAAGGATATTGCAAAAGATGCTTTTTCTTTTACTTTAAAATGAAATTTTTAGCAGTTATAGGCGATCCTATTTCTCACTCTAAATCGCCTAGAATGCATAATAATGCTATTAAAGCCTTAGGGCTTGATAGCATTTATACACGCTATCATTTAAGAAATGCTAACTGTTTAAGAGAAGATTTTTTTAAATTAGGACTTAGTGGAGCTAATATTACTTTGCCTTTTAAGGAAAAAGCTTTAGATATTGCTGATGTGAAGGATGATTTTGCTAGAAATATTGGCTCAGCAAATACTTTATGCTTAAAAGAAGATAAAATTTACGCTTATAATACTGATGCTTTAGGTTTTTTAGAAGCTATTAAGGATTTTGATAATATAAAAAAAGCTTTGATTTTGGGTGCTGGAGGTACAGCTTTGGCGCTTGCTTATGCATTAAAACAAAAAGGCGTAGAAGTGTATATAGCTAATCGTAGTAAAGAAAGATTTAAAGATTTTTTAGCTTATCCAACTTATCTTTATAAAAACTTGCAAGATTTTGACTTTGATTTGGTTATAAATTCAACTTCTGCTGGATTAAAAGATGAAAATTTACCTTGTGATAGAGAGCTTTTAGATAGAATTTTACCTAAAGCTAAATTTGCTTTTGAGGTAATTTATGGCAGAGAAACACCTTTTTATAGATTGTGTAAAGAGTATCATTTAAAAATTAAAGATGGACTTGATATGCTTTTATGGCAAGGAGTTTTTGCTTTTGAACTTTTTTTTGAAATACAAGATAAAAGAGAGATGATAAAAAATGCAATGCAACAGGCATTGATTTTAAAGTAGAATGATAGTTATTTTTCTTGTATAAGAAAATCTTATTTTTTGTGTGAGAAAGTTTAATTTTCCCACAAGTTTTATCATTCAAATATTTCTACCCCATCTTGATTTTTACTTTGATTATTTTGATTTGTTGAAGATGGATTTGTAGGAATATTTTGTGTAGGCGTGTTTTCAATTGTATTATTTTGATTAGAATTTGTTTGAGGTAAGCTTTCTTCAAAGGTAGCATCGCCATCAAAACTATTAAAACCACTGTTTGTATTAGGTATAGTTTTGCCTATGTCTGTTGCTTTTGGTAGATTGTTATAAAGTGTATTTAATGTATTTTTATAAAAAGCTAAAAAACTTTTATCAATTTCAAAAGCAGGTTGCTCTAAACCTTTATTGAGTTGAGTTGGTACGGTAGAGATAGTAGTTTTAAACATATTAACTCCATCATCATTTTTAATAGGATAGTTAAGCGCAACTAAAGAATCCAGTTTGGTGCTACTTGAAAGATTGGTTGAATTTTGTGGATTGTGTGCATCTATAAAATCTATTTTACCTTTAAAATTTATACCTAAATTGGATTTTACATAATCTCCACTCATAAAATTGCTTGTTTTTTGTGCATTTTTTTCTTCCGTATAAATACTGATTGAACTTTTAAGAGTGTAGTCTGGATTAGTAGTAACTATTTTATAGCCTTTTAGTTGAGCGATGGTTTTGATCTGCTCTTCTAAATTTTGTTTTAAAAGATCAATTTCTTTTTCTATGCGAATTTTAAGCACTGAATTTTCAAAATAATCAGAATAATTGTTATTTTGTTCTATATTAATAGGCTCAAGAGCAATGCTTACTCCAGAATCAATAGGTTCAACCTTTGTTGGAACTTGGGGTTTAAAATTTGGCATAGAAACATTGACAAAATTACTGCTTGTACCCCCACAAGCTGCTAAAATTAACATACTACTAGCAAGTAAAATATATTTTTTCATTTTTTACCTTTATTTAATGTGTTTGTGTTAATTATAGCAAGTTAAAGTTTTTTTGTTATATTTTTATAAAAGAAAATTAGGAAAGATATATGGAATTTTGGCAGCATATTTATTCAAATTTTAATGTTATAGCTTTTAGCATCTTTGGTTTAAAGGTGCATTGGTATGGCATTATGTATGTTATAGCTTTGCTTTTGGCTTTGCTTTTGGCTAAATTTTTTGTAAGAAAATTTCAACTAGACATTAATGAAAAACATTTGGATAGTTATTTTATATGGGTTGAAATAGGGGTTATTTTAGGTGCAAGGCTTGGATATATTTTGATTTATGATGCAAATACTATGTATTATATTACTCATCCTTGGCAAATTTTTAATCCTTATATTAATGGTGAATTTGTAGGTATTCGAGGTATGAGTTATCATGGAGCAATTATAGGATTTTTGATAGCTACTTTATTGTTTTGCAAAAAATATAAAACAAATCCTTGGATTTTTCTTGATTTGGTCGCTTTAAGTGTTCCATTGGCTTATGTTTTTGGTCGTATAGGAAATTTTTTAAATCAAGAGCTTTTTGGTCGCATTACAAATGTGCCTTGGGGAATTTATGTTGATGGAGTATTGCGTCATCCATCGCAACTTTATGAAGCATTTTTAGAAGGTATTGTTGTTTTTATTATAGTTTATTTAGCAAGATTTAAGCAAAGTTTTCAAGGGGAATTGATTCTTGTTTATGCTGGTGCTTATTCATTGGCAAGATTTATATGTGAATTTTATCGCGAGCCTGATTTTGGTATAGGTTTTGTTTTATGGGGTATGAGTATGGGGCAAATTTTAAGTTTTATAATGTTTATAACAGCTTTGTTAGTTTATATTTGTATAAAGTTTAAAAAAGTAAATATTTAATCTATCTTAAAGACTTTTGTAATATAATGAAATGGATTTTTTTTAATTTCTTTTTACAAAGGAGTAAAGATGCGTGAGCTTATCGAAGGTTATTTGGGTAAGAGCATTGAGGGCAAAAAAAGTAAAATGCCTGCGAAATTAGACTTTATCCAAAGTGCTTCAGGGCTTTTTTTAGGTCTTTTTATGTGGGTGCATATGCTTTTTGTTTCTACAATTTTAGTCAGTGAGGATTTTTTTAATTCTGTGGTCCATTTTTTAGAATTAAAATTTGTTTATGATAATCCTGTTATGAGTTATCTTACTTCATTTTTAGCCGCCTGTGTTTTAGTGGTTTTTTTCGTTCATGCTTTACTTGCAATGAGAAAATTTCCTATTAATTATCGCCAGTATCAAATACTAAGAACACACAGTAAAAAAATGAATCACAGCGATACTTCGTTATGGTGGGTTCAAGCTTTTACAGGTTTTATTATGTTTTTCTTAGGTTCTGCTCATCTTATTTTTATTGTAACCAATGCAGATAAAATTAGTGGTGATATGTCAGGAGATAGGGTTGTAAGTCATTTTATGTGGCTTTTTTATGCTGTTCTTTTAGTGTGTGTTGAGCTTCACGGAAGTATAGGTCTTTACAGACTTTGTGTTAAATGGGGTTGGTTTGAAGGAAAAAATGCAAAAGAAAGTCGTAAAAAGCTTAAAACTGCTAAATGGATAATCAGCATTTTCTTCCTAGTTTTAGGTGTATTAAGTCTTGCAGCATTTATAAAAATAGGTTATGAAAACTACCAAAATCAAACCCAAACTACTGCGATGATAAAAAACTACAATGGAGCAAATTATGAATATACAATATAGTGATGCTTTAGTAATAGGCGGAGGATTAGCAGGTCTTAGAGCGGCTATTGAAGTAGCAAAGAGTGGCCAAAGTGTAACACTTTTAAGTATTTGTCCAGTGAAGCGTTCTCACTCTGCAGCGGTGCAAGGAGGTATGCAGGCAAGTTTAGCAAATGGGGCAAAAGGTGAGGGTGATAATGAAGATCTTCACTTTGCAGATACAGTAAAGGGAAGTGATTGGGGCTGTGATCAAGAAGTAGCAAGAATGTTTGCTCAAACTGCACCAAAAGCAGTGCGTGAACTTGCGGCTTGGGGTGTGCCTTGGACTAGAGTTACTAAAGGTCCAAGAACTGTTGTAATCAATGCACAAAAAACTGTGATTGAAGAAAAAGAAGAAGCGCACGGGCTTATTAATGCTAGAGATTTTGGTGGAACTAAAAAATGGAGAACTTGCTATATCGCAGATGCAACAGGGCATTGTATGCTTTATGGTGTAGCAAATGAAGCTATTAAACATCAAGTAAAAATCATTGATAGAATGGAAGCAGTAAGAATTATCCATGATGGTAAAAAATGCTTAGGTGTGATCGCTAGAGATTTAACTAATGGACAACTCATTGCTTATATTGCAAGAGGAACCATGATAGCAACAGGGGGCTATGGTAGAATTTATAAACAAACTACAAATGCGGTAATTTGCGAAGGAACGGGTGCAGCCATCGCTCTTGAAACAGGGCTTTGCAGACTTTCAAATATGGAAGCAGTGCAATTTCATCCAACTCCTATTGTACCAAGCGGTATTTTGCTTACTGAAGGTTGTCGTGGCGATGGCGGAATTTTACGTGACGTGGATGGATATCGTTTTATGCCTGATTATGAACCAGAGAAAAAAGAACTTGCAAGCCGTGATGTGGTAAGTCGTAGAATGATGGAACATATTCGTAAAGGCAAAGGTGTAAAAAGCCCTTATGGGGATCATTTATGGCTTGATATTTCTATATTGGGTCGTGCTCATGTGGAAAAAAATCTCCGCGATGTACAAGATATTTGCAAAACTTTCAATGGTATTGATCCAGCAGATGAAGGTCCAAAAGGTTGGGCGCCAGTTCTTCCAATGCAGCATTATTCTATGGGTGGAATTAGAACTAAACCAACAGGTGAAAGTCAATGGCTAGAAGGACTTTTTGCTTGTGGAGAAGCAGCTTGCTGGGATATGCACGGATTTAATCGTTTAGGTGGAAATTCATGTGCTGAAACTGTTGTAGCAGGTATGATAGTGGGAGATTATTTTGCAGATTATTGTAAAAATAATGGTGAAGTAATTGACACAAATGTAGTAAAAGACTTCTTAACTAAAGAGTATCAATATTTAAAATCTTTAGTAGATAAAGAAGGTAAACATAATGTTTTTGAAATCAAAAATAGAATGAAAGAAATCATGTGGGATAAGGTAGCTATCTTTAGAACAGGTGAAGGTTTGAAAGAAGCAGTAGATGAACTTGAAAAACTTTATAAAGATTCTCAAGATGTTAAAGTGCATTGTAAAGAGCTTGATTGTGCAAATCCAGAGCTTGAAGAAGCGTATAGAGTACCAAGAATGTTAAAAATAGCACTTTGTGTAGCTTATGGAGCGCTTTTAAGAACAGAAAGTCGTGGGGCGCATTATAGGGAAGATTATCCAAAAAGAGATGATTTAAATTGGATGAAAAGAACCAATACTTTTTGGGTAGAAGGCGAAACATTACCACGCATAGAATATGAAGAGCTTGATATTATGAAAATGGAAATTCCACCAGCATTCCGTGGATATGGAGCTAAAGGAAATATTATAGAAAATCCTTTAAGTGAAAAACGCCAAGCTGAAGTGGATGCAATACGTGAAAAAATGGAAGCTGAAGGCAAAGGTCGTTATGAAATTCAAAACGCTTTAATGCCTTATGAATTACAAGCTAAATATAAAGCACCAAACCAAAGAATAGGAGTTGATTATGAGTAGAAAATTGACAATAAAGGCATTTAAATATAATCCTTTAAGCAAAATTTCTAAACCACATTTTGTGACTTATGAGCTTGAAGAAACTCCTTTTATGACGGTTTTTGTATGTTTGACTTTGATCCGTGAAAAAATGGATGCGGATCTGAGTTTTGACTTTGTTTGTCGTGCAGGGATTTGCGGATCTTGTGCAATGATGATTAATGGAGTGCCAAAACTTGCTTGTAAAACTTTAACTAAAGATTATCCTGATGGAGTGATAGAGCTTATGCCTATGCCTGCATTTAGGCATATTAAAGATTTAAGCGTGAATACAGGCGAGTGGTTTGAAGACATGTGTAAGCGTGTTGAAAGCTGGGTGCATAATGAAAAAGAAACTGATATTTCTAAACTTGAAGAACGCATTGAGCCAGAAGTTGCGGATGAAACTTTTGAACTTGATCGTTGTATAGAGTGTGGAATTTGTGTAGCTTCTTGTGCAACTAAACTTATGCGCCCAAATTTCATAGCTGCTACAGGACTTTTAAGAACAGCTAGATATTTACAAGATCCGCATGACCATAGAAGTGTGGAAGATTTTTATGAATTAGTAGGCGATGATGATGGTGTTTTTGGTTGTATGTCATTGCTTGCTTGTGAAGATAATTGCCCTAAAGAATTACCTTTGCAAAGTAAAATCGCTTATATGAGAAAACAACTTGTCGCTCAAAGAAACAAATAAATCTTTCCCCTTTTTAAGGGGAAGATTATGAAAGAATTATTCCAAAAAATTTGGCAAAATGAACTTCAATTTTTAAATTTTGATGCTAAATTTCAAGATAAAAGCAAACTTGATACGGCCGAGTGTGCGATTATTTTAAGTGTCAATAAAGACAATTATGAAAGATATTTTCTCTTAAAAGAATTTCAAGAGCTTTGCAAAAAAATTGATTTAAGAGTGGATATTTTTAGTATACAAAATGCTCAAATTTGTATTTTAAATTTTTTTAAATCAGGTTTTATTTCAAAGCAAGATTTGCTTAAGGCTCTAAAAATTTTAGAAAAAATTTCAAAAAATACTGAAATATTTGATTTTATTTCACAAGAAAAAGTTCAAAGTATAGATCAAAAAGCTTTATTTCAAAATGATTTTAAAGAATTAAACACCATTAATTTAGAGCTTCAAAAGCTAAGTTTTGATGAAAATTTAAAATCAAGACTTCAAAAAACTTTGGAAAAATTTCAAAATTTAGAGTTTAATATAGCCATCACTGGCGTGATGAATGCAGGAAAATCAAGCCTTTTAAATGCTCTTTTAAAAGAAGATTTTTTAGGCGTTTCAAACATACCTGAAACAGCTAATTTAACAGTATTAAGTTATGGTAAGAGCGAAGAAGCAAAGATATATTTTTGGGATAAGAAAGAATGGCAAAATATACTTGAAAGTTCGCACTTTAATGCAGATTTAAAAGAATTTATTGACAAGCTGGATAAGAGTGTAAATATAGAGGATTTTATCAAAGTTAAACCTTTAATACAAAATATCGCACTTTGTGAGCTTAAAGATTTCAGTTCAGCTAAAAATAAAATTTCAGCTTTAATTAAAAAAATAGAAATTAAAAGTCATTTAGAATTTTTAAAAAATAATATTTCCATAGTTGATACTCCAGGACTTGATGATGTTGTAGTTCAAAGAGAAATTGTTACAAATGAGTATCTTAGAGAAAGTGATTTTTTAATTCATTTAATGAATGCTTCTCAAAGCTTGACTCAAAAAGATGCAGACTTTTTGGTGCATTGTCTTTTAAATTCAAGGCTGAGTAAGTTTTTAATTGTTTTAACTAAAGCGGATTTGTTAAGCAAAAAGGATTTAGAAGAAGTCATTGTTTATACCAAGGAAAGCTTAAAATCAAGACTTGTAGATTTAGATGAAAATTTGGTGGAAAAGATTGATTTTTTATGTGTGAGTGCTAAAATGGCAAGTGATTTTTATAAAGGTTTAGCACCTAAGGAAAGTTTGCAAAAAAGTGGTATGCAAGAATTTGAAAACTATCTTTTTAACGAGCTTTATGCAGGAGAAAAAAGCAAGATTGCCTTAAGAGCTTACAAAAAAGAATTACATTTGGAACTTAAAAATATTCTAAGCGAATATGAAATGCAAAATCGTCTTATTAAGGAGAATAAACAAGGTGTAAGTGAAGAAAATCAAAAGCTTTTACTTGAACTTCAAAAGCAAAATATCTTATTAAAAGAAGCACAAGATGAAATTTCAAATTCCGTTGCAAAACTTAAAAATATAGATAGTGGCATAGATAATCTTGTTTTACTTTTGGCTAAAAAATTAAAAGAACGTTTGATAGATGAGTTTAAATATTTGAAAAATAATGCACAAAAGCTTAATCTTTCTCGTATTTTAAATATAGTTGATATTACCACAAAAGATGGGATTAATGATATTTTAAGAGAAATTAAATTTGAAAATATTAAAAAAATCGAGGAGCTTAAAACAAATTTATCTTTAAAATATGATTTTTTAAAAGATGATTTTGATAATGGTTTTGAAGGTTTTAAAGATGGAATTTCAAAAAATATAGATAGTATTTTTCAAAGCGAAAAATTTGCACTTTTAAGATTGAAAATTGAAAAATTAAGCAATCTAAAATCAGATTTATATGAGCTTGAAACGAATTTAGATACGGTTATTTTTGATACTTTTAAAGAATTTAAAATGAGCGAAATTTTAAACTCTTTAAATATCAATGGAGCATTTTTTGAGTTTTTAAATGATAAATTAAAACATTATGAAAAAAATCAAAAATCAAAATTAGAAAGTCTTGAAAAAGTTTTACAGAGTCTGAAAAATCAAGATGCCAATATTTTAAATTCTTTTAAAGAAAATTTAGAAAAAATTGAAAAATTAAAACAACTTGAAATGGGGCTTTTAAATGCAGATTAATCTTTTAAATGATTTTATAAAAGCCTATGAAAATACTTATAGTGTGAGTTTTGATGATAGTTTTAAAGGGCGTATTCAAGAGCTTTGCAAGGAACTTAACGAGCCTTTTATGCACGCAAGTTATGCTTTAGAAAATGAATTAAAAGAGCTTGTGTTTTCTTTGGATAAGAATGTTAATATCGCTATTATAGGGCAGTTTTCAAGTGGTAAATCAAGTTTGCTAAATTTGATCTTAGGGCGTGATTGTTTGCCTACGGGTGTTGTTCCTGTTACTTTTAAACCTACTTTTTTACGCTATGCAAAAGAATATTTTTTAAGAGTAGAATTTGAAGATGGAAGTGATATTATCACAAATATAGAAAAATTAGCCTTTTATACGGATCAAAGAAATGAAGTAAAACAAGCAAAAAGTTTGCATATTTTTGCACCCATTCCTTTACTTGAAAAAATCACTCTTGTAGATACTCCAGGTTTAAATGCAAATGAAAATGATACTTTAACAACTCTTGATGAGCTTAAAAATATTCATGGAGCGATTTGGTTAAGTTTGATTGATAATGCAGGTAAAAAAAGTGAAGAAGATGCCATAAAAGCAAATTTAGAACTTTTAGGAGAAAATAGCATTTGTGTATTAAATCAAAAAGATAAATTAAGCACAGAAGAGCTAGATAATGTTTTAAATTATGCAAAAAGTGTGTTTTTAAAATATTTTAATGAGCTTATTGCCATTTCTTGCAAAGAGGCTAAAGATGAGCAAAGCTATGAAAAATCTAATTTTCAATCTTTGCTTGATTTTTTAACTCAGCTAGATACAACAGTTTTAAAAGAAAAATTTGTTAAAAGAAAAATTTTAAATTTATGCGAAATTTTAGAAGATGAAAACCAACTTTTTGTAGGTATTTTTGATCGTTTATTAAATCAATTTCAAAGTTATGAAAAGCATTTACTTTTAGCGTATGAATTTTTTTTAAAAGAGATTGAAATTTTAAATCATCAGATTTTAGAACAGCTTAAAAGCATTAGCGAAAGAATTTCTAGTGAAATTTTTGCAAGTGTTAAGGAAAAAGATGCTTATTTTTACAAAGAAAGCAAAGGATTTTTAAAGAAAGATTTATACACAAGATATGATTATAAAGCGCCTTATATTTCAAGCGACGATGCTTTTTTGGCGATGTTTTATAATAGTGATGTGATGAGTAAAGAGTTTAAAAAAATCAAAAATGAACTTTATAAATCTTTTGAAGAAATCAAGATGAAATTAAAAGATTTTATAAACATACTTGAAAGAGAAATTTTGCTTTTTAAAGCAGAATTTTCAAACATACAAAAAGATCACATTTTCCAAAGTGATAAAAATTTTAGTGAATTAAGAGCTTTTTGCAATGCAAGTGATGAGTACTTTTTGAAAGATTTTAAGGAGCTTTTATTTAAAAGTATTTTAGAGCTTGATTTATTTTTTGAAAAATTAAATCTTAAGGCTTTTACAAATTATGAAAATGCTACGAAACTAAGCCTTGCATTTTTTAGTCGTAAAATCAATGAAAGTCGTGTTCTTTATGAGCTTGATAGTTCTGAATTCGTACTTTTTTATCCTAAAAAAAGCGAAATTTATGAAAGAGTTTTAAATGAATTAAATGTTTATGAGTTTGAAACTTTGCTTATTAATAAGCCTATTTTGACAAAAATTGCAAAAAATTTTTTAGAACAAAGTCAAAATTTAATCCAAGAAAAAAATAAATTTTTAGATCTTAAAAAAGCAGAACTTCAAAAAAGAAGAGTACAGATTTTAAATGTTAGAGAAAGTATAAAGGAAGATTAATGAGAATATTTTTAGCTTTATTTTTATTTTTTAATTCATTACTTGCATTAAGTGAATTAGAAGAAGGTTTAAAACTTTATGAAGCAAATAAATTTGATAAAGCTTATGAAATTTTTAAAAGCCTTTGTGAAAAAGATATTTCTAAAGCTTGTTTTTCTTTAGCTTTTATGTACGAAAGTGCTAAGGGTATGAGTAAGGATTTAAATCAAGCTTATAAATTTTATGATAAAGCTTGTAAATTGGGTTTAGCAAGTGCGTGTTCTAATATGGCTTTGCTTTTGCAAAATCAAGGTTATAAAAATGAAGCTCTTTTGGCTTTTAATAAAGCTTGTACTTTAGGAGAATCGTTAAGTTGTAATAATATAGCTTTATTTTATGAAAAAGAAAAAGATGGACAAATGGCCTCAAGTTTTTATAAAAGATCTTGTGATTTAAAAAATGCAAGAGCTTGTTATCAATTAGGGTCTTTATATGATAAAGGAGAGCTTGTTAAAGCAAGTGTAAAATCTGCCCTTGCTTTTTATTCTAAATCTTGCACTTTAGGTTTTGGTGAGTCTTGTTATTTGTTAGGACGCTATAATCAACTAGAAAAACAAGATTTAACAAAGGCAAAAAGATATTTTGGTATGGCTTGTGATCAAAAACATCAAGAAGCTTGTGCAGCTTATAAAGAACTTAATTCTAAAGATATAGAGCTTTATTAAAAGTTCTATTTTCATTACTTTCAAAGATATTCTTAAATAAAATTAAGAATAACACAAAATTTATCGCTTTTTAAAGTTAAATTTATATTAATAGGGCTAATATAGTCTTGTTTAAATTATTATCAAGGAGAAGTAATGCAAGACAATATTATTGATCGCAGAAGCTTTTTTAAACTAGGGCTTTTAGGTGGTTCTGTAGTAGCAGCTAGTACTATAGGTGGCGGTGCTGTTTTAAAGGCAGCAGAACTTACGCATTCGCATCAAGCTTCACAAGGAAAATCAAATAAAGTTAGAGGTAGAATGTTTTTTCAAACTCAAACTGAATTTGATACCTTAAGTGCAGCCTGTGAAAGAATTTATCCTAAAGATGAGCAAGGAGAAGGAGCTATAGGTTTAGGCGTACCTTATTTTATCGATAATCAGCTAGCTAGTGCTTATGGTTATAATGATAGAGAATATATGCAAGGACCTTTCATTGAGGGTAAAGCTGAACAAGGCTATCAAACTCCTATGCAACGCAAAGATATTTTTTTAGAAGGTGTGCATGCTCTTGAAGAAAATGCTCAAAAGCGTTATAAAAAATCTTTTTCTCTGCTTAAAGGTGGAGATCAGGATAAAATTCTAAGCGATTTTGAAAAAGGAAAAATTCAAACTACGGGTTTTAAATCTTCTTATTTTTTCACTCTTTTAAGAGATATGACAGTAGCTGGAGTTTTAGCTGATCCAATTTATGGCGGAAATGATAATAAAAATGGTTGGAGAATGATGCAATATCCAGGCGCACAAATGAGCTATGTGGATAAAATTGCAAGTGATGAATTTTTTAACATTGAACCTATGAGTTTAGCAGATATGGAGAGTTAAAATGGCTGAAGTATTAAAAAAAGTAGATGTGGTAACAGTTGGGGCAGGATGGACTGGAGGTATAGTGGCTGCAGAGCTTACTAAAGCAGGTTTGAATGTACTTAGTTTAGAACGCGGACATATGCAAAGTACTGAAAATTTTAATTTTATCCATGATGAGTGGAGATACGGGATTAATTATGGTTTGATGCAAGATTGCTCGAAAGACACTGTGACTTTTCGCCATGATCCTAGTGGTTTAGCCTTGCCTTATCGTAAAATGGGTTCGTTTTTATTGGGTAATAATGTTGGCGGTGCAGGGGTGCATTGGAATGGTTGGACTTTTAGGTTTATGCCTTATGATTTTGAAATTCAAACCCTAAGCAAACAAAGATATGGTAATAAATTAGGTAATGATTATACCTTGCAAGATTGGGGTGTGACTTATAAGGATATGGAGCCTTATTATGATAGATTTGAAAAAACCTGTGGGGTATCAGGTGAGTCAAATCCTTTAGCGGAAAAAATGGGAGCTTTTAGATCCAGTCCTTATCCACAAGAACCTCTTGAAAATACTAAAATGCTTAAACGATTTGAAAGTGCAGCAAAAAGTTCAAATTTACACACTTATCGTTTGCCAGCTTCAAATTCTAAAGGTGGCTATACAAACCCTGATGGTCAAGATTTAGCTCCTTGTCAATACTGTGCGTATTGTGAGCGTTTTGGTTGTGAGTATGGCGCAAAAGCAAGTCCTTTAAACACAGTAATTCCAAAGGCTATGAGCACAGGTAAATACACTATACGCACTTATAGCAATGTAACGCAAATTCTTAAAAAAGACGGAAAAGTAACGGGGGTAAAATTTGTCGATACTAGAACGATGAAAGAGTATATTCAACCTGCTGATATAGTTGTGCTTACAAGTTATATGTTTAACAATGCTAAGCTTTTAATGGTAAGCAACATAGGTGAGCAATACGATCCAAAAACAGGTAGAGGAACTTTAGGTAGAAATTATTGTTATCAAATGAACATGGGTACAACAGCTTTCTTTGATGAGCAATTTAACACCTTCATGGGTTCAGGTGCTTTGGGAACTACGAGTGATGATTTTAACGGAGATAATTTTGATCATTCTAAGGAAAAATTCCTTCATGGAGCTATGATTTATAGCGTTCAGCTTGGAACTCGCCCTATACAATCAGCCCCACTTCCAGCAGGAGCTCCAACTTGGGGTGCTGAATTTAAAAAAGCATTAAACTATAATTTCACAAGAGCTATTACCGTAGCAGGACAAGGTGCTTCTTTGCCTCATAAGAATAATTATTTAAGTCTTGATCCAACTTATAAAGATGCTTTTGGTATGCCACTTTTACGCTTAACTTATAATTTCACCGATCAAGATAGAGCTTTGCATAAATTTATCACAGATAAAACAGCTGAGGTAGCAAAAAGAATGCAAGGAGTAAAATCAATCAAAAAAGGTGCTTATCTTAAGGATTATAGCGTTGTGCCTTATCAATCTACTCATAACACAGGTGGAACAACCATGGGTGCAGATAGAGAAACTAGTGTGGTTAATACTTATTTACAACACTGGGATGCGGATAATCTTTTTGTTGTAGGAGCAGGAAATTTCCAACACAATAGTGGATATAATCCAACTGATACTGTAGGAGCTTTGGCTTATCGCTGTGCTGAAGGTATTTTAAAGTATCATAAAAGTGGAAAAAGCTTAGCTTGATAATAACTTGAGAGTTTTTGAAAACTCTCAAGATTATAAATTTTTAATTTTCTTCCGATATAGTATAATATCAAGGAAGGCAAAAATGATTAATGGTGTAAATTCTTATTTAAACTACAATTATACAAAAAGGCAAATGTAGTCTGCTCTTGGTGGTTGGAATCCAAGATTATTTTAATAAAATATCATAAAAAAAGGGTTTTCTATGGTAAATTTTGATACTCAATATACAAATATCAATTATCCAAATAATAACACAAGCAATAAAAAAACTGTGCTTAAAAATGATGATGATGCTTATTATGAATCCATAATAAAAAAATTTGGAGATCTTGAAAAATTTAAAGAAGAAAATGGCTATAATGGATCTCCTGATGTAAAAGAAGTAGAAAACTCTTTATATAAAAGATATATGGAAGATAGACTAAGCAAGGATGAAATAAAAATACTTAATAAATTTGGCACAGACTATCTTACAGAAGGCGTAGATTTGTCCGCACTTCATAAACGAAAAGTTGATCTTTTAAAAACTCTTACAAGTATGAATGAATTTGAGAAAATATGGGGTGCTGAAAGGGCACAAAGAGAAAAACAATTCTTTAATGAACTTGGTAAGCCACTTACTCAAGAAGATATAGATAGGTTCTTAACTAATAAAAACAATCAAAAAGAAGACAAAGAAGCTTTCAAACCTATACAAGCAGAAAGTAAAAACAAAGAAACTTACAAAGATGATAATACAAGAAACGAGCTTGTAAAAAAACTATTAGAAGGTAAATTTAGCACTAGCAAAGAATTAGAAATTCTTTTTGGTGTGAAATTTAGTGATGATGATGCAGGAGAATTTAATAAAATTCTTTCTTTAAATTCTGCACCAAAAAGTATAGATATAAAAGCTTGAAAATGCAAAAATTTAAATTATAAAAAAGAAAAAATGTTAAATATCTTAACATACAAATTCAAGTCATCGTTTTTATAAGGAAATTTTTTATTTAAATTAAGAATTTTAAGATGCGATATTGAATTTAATGTCGTTATTTTGTGAGTTTTGTTGATAAGTTCTAGCAACAAAATTTTTAAAGTCTTTATCAAAATTTGAATTTTTATCGTTGTTTTTTGAATCTTTATCTGTTTTTTCTAAGCTATTTTCTGAATTTTTGTCATCTTTTTCTTTATTTTCTTCTTCTTTTTCTTTGGCTTCTTCGGCTTTAAGCTTCATTGCTTCAGCTCTTGCTTCAAATTCCATTTTTGCAGCATTTGCTGCAACTTTATAGTCTTGTGGGCTAGGATCAGCAGGAGCCATAGCTGCTGCTGCGATTTGTCTTGCATTGGCTATAGTTTCTTCTGGTGTGTTTCCTTTTTGCATGCTGATAGGAACTTCACCCGCTGTAGCATACATTTGATTATCAGGGCCTCTTGTATAAGTAAAACTTGCAGCACCTGCTAAGCCGCCACCCGCTGCTTGATGCGCAGCTTCATGAGCCTTTACATTTCTATCGATACTTTGGAGTTCGCGAACTTGAGCTACTTCTTTTTGGCTTAGCTCTACGCCATTAACCATTTGGGTTTGTTCGCCATTTTTTTCTTTATCATCTTTATTTTCACTAAGATTTTTTTCATCTTTTTGAGTGGAATCAGATTGATTTGTTTTATCAAAAGAAGGTTTGCTAGAGTAGTAATCATAAGAGTTATAACTTGAACTAATTTGCATTTATCCTCCTTTTTGTTTTTTAAATTTTTAGGAATTTTAACGCATTTTGACTTAAAAATTTGATAAATTTTGTAAAATAATCATAAATACAATTTCAAAGGAATGTAATGATTTATGAAAATGATTTGATTTATATAGAGAAAGAGGAGGCTCAAGTGCCTTGGCTTAAAATTTTTACTAAAGAAATTTATAAAGAATTTAGCGATTGTCCTTTAGAGTTGCAAAAGGAACTTTTTGAAAAAATTTTACTTTGTGAAAAGGCTATGATAGAATTTTACAAACCTGAAAAAATCAATATCGCCTCTTTTGCAAATTATGTGCCAAGGGTGCATTTTCATGTTATGGCAAGATTTAAAGAAGATGCGTTTTTTCCAGAGTGTATGTGGGGAAAACAGCAAAGAGAAACAATAAAGCTTGATTTGCCTAAATTTGAAGAATTTGTAAAATTTTTAAATAGTAAAATTTTTTGATTTTTATTAATGATTTGTTATGTTTTATCTAATAAAATTTTTATATTGAAAATTACTATAAAAAAGGAAAAAAATGAAAAAAGTTTTATTGAGTTCATTGGTTGCGGTGTCTTTGTTAAGCACAGGTTTGTTTGCTAAAGAATATACTTTAGATAAAGCACATACAGATGTAGGTTTTAAAATCAAACATTTACAAATTAGCAATGTAAAAGGAAATTTCAAAGATTATTCTGCGGTGATTGATTTTGATCCTGCGAGTGCTGAATTTAAAAAGCTTGATGTAACTATAAAAATCGCATCTGTAAATACAGAAAATCAAACAAGAGATAATCACTTACAACAAGATGATTTTTTCAAAGTAAAAAAATATCCTGATATGACTTTTACAATGAAAAAATATGAAAAAATCGATAATGAAAAAGGCAAAATGACAGGAACTTTAACTATAGCTGGAGTTTCTAAAGATATCGTTTTAGATGCTGAAATCGGCGGTGTAGCTAAAGGCAAAGATGGAAAAGAAAAAATAGGATTTTCTTTAAATGGAAAAATCAAACGCTCTGATTTTAAATTTGCAACAAGTACTTCAACTATTACTTTAAGTGATGATATTAATTTAAATATCGAAGTTGAAGCGAACGAAAAATAATTTTTTAGTCTAAGAGTCTTGCTCTTAGACTTTGTAAATTTTTATCCAAATTTTCTTCACTTTCTTGCCAAATCAATTTAAAATCCGGTTTAAAATTTTCATTTTCTAAATTAAATTCCGTGTTTTTCAAGGTGGATTCTAAAAAAGCAAGATGATTTAAAGCTTGATTTTTATCATTAAAAATTAAAATAAAATCATTTTCTACGATAAAAATTTTTGCTCTAAAGCGTTTTAAAATTTTTGCAATTTGTTTTAAAATGAGTTTGGTATAGCTTTCTTTGGTATCTTTTAGTTCATTAAAATGAAGCAAGGCAATGATATAGTTGTTTTTTCCTTTTGTAAAGCGTGTAAGGCTTTTTTCATTGGGTAGCTTTGTTAAGGTGTCAAAAAAAGCTAACCTATAAGCGTGATTTAAAAGATAAAAACAAAAAACCAAACTTGCAAATTCAAAATATCTTATTCCTGTTCCTTCTTGGAATAAAAACTGAAAATATGCAGCAAAAAATGCGATAAGAAGATAATATTCTTTAGTTTTAAAAGTTTTGATAAAAATGAGTATTAAGCCGACTAAAAAAAATAAAAATCCTAATTCACTCACAGGTTTAAAAAAATTTAATGTAATAAAATGGAATTCTAAACCAGCGCTATTGAAAGTAGTATTTCTAGGTAAAATGATGCTTAAAACGCCTATGAAAATAAGGGTTGTAATTGAGGCGATATTTTTTTTATTTAAAATTAAAACATGATGTTTTCCAAGGCAAAATAGAGTAAAAATCATAGGTAAAAACAAAGCCACAAATAAATTAGCTTGAAAAAAACTTGTATAAAAATAAGGCAGCTTAGCTCCTAGTAATACTAAAGTCAAAAAGAAAATTTTTGAATTTTTAAAGTAAAAGGATAGCACAAGAGCTGAAATTTCAAAAATAAAACTCAATGATATTAAAAAATCTAATAAAAACATTTCAAATCCTTGATTTTAATAAAAGTGATAATTGTATAGAAAAAAGCTTAAAAGCGGGTTTTATTTAAATTTAGCAATTTCATCTTGTATGGTTTGTTCTATATGAAGCAATTCTTCATGAGTTTTTTTGCTATTTTCTAAAAGTTCATCAAATTTAAAGCCAAGCATAACAATACGATATAAATTGGGTTTATATTTTCTCCAATTATATAAAGTGCTAACATCAATGTCTAGTTCATATGCCATATCACGCTTGCTCTTTTTTGTCATTTTTTACCTTAAAAATTTAGCCTTTAAAAAATTTTACATTAAAATTTCTTTATTAAAAACACTTGAAATATTCAATCTTTTATATAAAATATATTTAATATTTCAATATTAATTAAGTTATAGTATGGAATAATTCGAGATATTTTTTAATTTTCAAGGAGAAGTTATGGATTTTAATTCAGTTCTTTCTAATATTGGCGATAAGTTACCAAGAGATGGTTTAGCGGCAATTACGCTAAAAGAAAAATTTGAACGCTTAAGCGAAGAAAGAAAAAAAAGATGTGTTAAATCAACTTCCTATGCTTAAACTAAAAAGCCCTACTTTGGTGTTTTGGGTAGGAACTTTTTTATTTGGCCCTTTTGGAGTAGGGCGTTTTATGATAGGTGATATGGTTTTAGGTTTTGTGCGTTTAGCATTTGTGATTATTCCAATAATTTTTAATATTGTTGCAAGTAAATCTTTGCAGAACATAGCATATATATTAGTGATAGTCAATTGGACTATTTGGTGGATTGTAGATATGTTTTTAGTAGGTAAAAAACTTCGCAAACAAAATTATGAAAAAATTGCAAATATCATACAGTGATGATTATTTTATTTTAAAACCAATGAAAGAATGGAGATGAAAATGAGTGAAAAATATACACCTTTTGAAGTAGAGCCTACCTTACTTTATGAGAAAGATACCTATCAAATTGTTGCAGGAAAAGCATACACAAATAAAGATGAACAATTTTGCATAGGCTTAAAATCAAATGGTTTTCCAATAAATTCTTATCTTATATTTCCTCCACAGCTTAGCTCGGATTTACTAAAAAGTCTTTTGGGGCAAGATGGTGCTAAAAATGATGAAATCATAGAATTTATTAAAATAATAATGGAGAAATAATGAAAAATATTTTATTAAGTTTGATGTTTGTTTTTTTATTTACAGGATGTTTTAACAATAAGCCAAAATGCGATGATGAAGATGTTAAGCTTACACTAAAAAGTATTTTGGATAATGATGAATGGGTTTATGTTGAATACGGTTTAAATGAACAATCCTTAAGGGCGTTAAGGATAAATTCTAATGGTATGGATATAAGGGATTTAGAGGCTGCATTATCTACAGATACGCTTGGGGTTTTAAGGGCGCATTTTAAACCTTTGCTTGATTTGAAAGATTATGCCAATGAAGTGGTTTATACTTCTTTTGAAAGTTTTATAACCAAAGATAGCAAGGATAAAAAAACTAGTTTTTGTATGGGTCAGTTAAAATTTACTTATCCACAAATGCCTAATGAAATGCGAGAAAAATATTCAAGAGGTACTTTAAAAGGAGTTTTATTTGATGGAGGGGAATACGAAACTCAAATTTCTTATAGTGCTAGATTTAGTGATGATAAAAAGCAAGTTTTTGTAGAACTTTTAGATTATTAATTTATTTTGACAATGAAATTTTATTTTCATTGTCTATATAAAATTTATACTTAATTAATTTCAAGTCTTTTTTTTGATACAATTTCTTAAAAATTTTTATAAGTAAAAAATTTAAGGAAAATCATGGTTGAAGTAAAAAATCTTACTATGCGTTTTGCAAATCAGCTTTTATTTGAAAATGTTAATTTAAAACTTGTTCGAGGACAAAGATACGGACTTATCGGTGCTAATGGTGCGGGAAAATCGACTTTTTTGAAAATTCTTTCAGGAGAAATTGAGTCGAGTAGTGGTGAAATAGTATTTGATGAAGGTTTAAAAATCGCAGTTTTAGGACAGGATCAATTTGCTTTTGAAAACTACACCATCAAAGATGCAGTGATGTGTGCAAATAAGCGTTTATATGAGGCCTTAAAAGAAAAAGAAAAGCTTTATATGAGCGAGGAATTTACAGATGAGATCAATGAGCGTTTAGGTGAGCTTGAGATAATAACGGCTGAAGAAGATCCAAATTATGATTGTGAAACGCGTTGTGAAAAAATTTTAAGTTCTTTAAAGATTAAAGATTTTGATGCTTTGATGAGCACCTTGCAAAGTGCGGATAAATTTAAAGTCTTACTAGCTCAAGTTTTGTTTTTGGGTGCGGATGTGCTTTTTTTAGATGAGCCTACAAATAACCTTGATTTAGAGGCGATTTTTTGGCTTGAAAATGAGCTTTTAAGACATGAAGGAACTTTGGTTGTTATCTCTCATGATAGACATTTTTTAAATAAAATTTGCACAAGGATTTTAGATGTGGATTTTAAACAAATTCGTGATTTTGCGGGAAATTACGATGATTGGTATATGGCTTCAACGCTTTTGGCAAAACAAGCTGAGCTTAAACGTGATAAAACCTTAAAAGAAAGAGAAGAATTAGAAAATTTCATTCGCCGTTTTAGCGCAAATGCTTCTAAGGCAAAACAAGCCACAAGCCGTGCTAAGGCACTTGAAAAACTAGAGCTTGAAGAGATTAAAATTTCAAGCCGTAGAGATCCTAGCATAGTTTTTAGAACCAATCGTGAAATAGGTAATGAAGTTTTAGAATTTAAAGGTATAGGCAAGGCTTATGATAAACAATTGTTTTCAAATTTGGAGCTAAAAATAGAAAAAAATGATAAAATCGCTTTGATCGGGGCAAATGGTGTGGGCAAAAGTACTTTGGCAAAAATCATCGCCAATGCTATAAATCCAGATAGTGGATCTATACATCTTGGGGCAACTATAGAGCTTGGATATTTTCCTCAAGATGCAAGTAATTTAATTTGTGAAAATTTGAAACTTTATGAATGGCTGATGAGTGAAAAATTTAAAGATCTAGATGAAATCCGCAAGTGTTTAGGTAGAATGCTTTTTAGTGGCAGCGATCAAGAAAAAATGGCAGCAAGTTTAAGTGGGGGTGAAAAACATCGTTTAATGCTTTCTCGTTTAATGCTAGAGCGTCCGAATTTCTTGCTTTTAGACGAACCTGATAACCATTTAGATCTTGAAAGTATTATTGCATTAGGTGAAGCTTTGTATAATTTCAAAGGTGTAGTGCTTTGTATCAGCCACGATAGGGAGTTAGTTTCTGCTTTTGCTAATAGAATTTGGCATTTAGAAAATGGTAAGCTTACAGATTTTCGTGGAACTTATCAAGAATTTTTAGGAGAAAATGATGGCTAAATTTAGAATTCAATACAGCGCAGGTTTTGGGCACTATACGCAAAATCACAAGGGTTTTGGGCCTACGATTTATATAGAAGAAGTCGTAGAGTTTGATAATGGCAAGGATTATTTTGATTATATAGATTTTTATAAAACTTATTCAAAGAGCGATGATACTTATTTTCATATCAGTTTTTTAGAAGATAGACCTCTAAGCGATAAAGAAATCACGATTCGCAATGAATACCGCAAAATGCGTGATGAAAACTGTAAAAAAGCCAAGGAAGAATTTATAGCCAATAATGAGCTTGATGTGGAGCATTTGCCTACTCATCATGATTGAAAAACATTAATTTTTACATAAAAAAAGGAATACTTTTTGCTTGTATAGTTTTTGCATATTTTGAAAGGAGAAAGCTATGCAGGTAAATTATAGAACGATCAGCTCGTATGAATACGATGCTATTAGTGGTCAGTATAAACAGGTGGATAAACAGGTTGAAGATTATTCTTCATCTGGAAATTCTGATTTTATGGATATATTAAATAAGGCGAATGAGAAGTCAAGCGGAGATGCTTTAAATTCTAGCAATAGTTTTCAAAGCAATGCGCAAAACTCAAATTCAAATTTAAGTAATTATGCTCAAATGTCAAATGTTTACGCTTATCGTTTTAGACAAAATGAAGGCGAGTTGTCTATGAGAGCTCAAAGTGCTAGCGTTCACAATGATCTTGCGCAACAAGGTGCAAATGAACAAAGTAAGAATAATACTTTGTTAAATGATTTATTGAACGCAATTTAATCAAAAGCTCCATTTTGGAGCTTTTGTATTTACTTGCAAGAATTTATAATTTCTCTATTTCAAAAGGTGCAAAATTTTTACAAAAAATTTCAAATTCTTGCTCCTCTTTTTCATTTAATTTGATATGTAATATAGCTTTGCAATCCTTAAAATCTTTTGTGAAATTAAAAGAATAAGTTTTTAAAAAATGTTCAAAACGATTTAAATTTTTTAAATCAATAGCAATGGTTATATTTTTTTTCAATTCAAATGAAAGCAAAGAAGAATTATTGATCACGGCATTTGCCGCATCACTATAGGCTCTTACAAGTCCCCCTGTACCAAGTTTTATACCGCCAAAATATCTTACAGTGATTAAAGCCGCATTGATAAGATCATAGCCCCTTAGAACATTTAAAGTTGGCATTCCAGAAGTTCCTTTAGGCTCTCCATCATCACTTTTATCTTCTGCAATTTGATTAAAATCATTTAAAACACGATAAGCATAGACAAAATGAACGGCTTTTGGATGTTCTTTTTTTAGTGTTTCTATTAAAAATTTAAAATCTTTAAAAGGGCAAAGAAAAGATAAGAAAGTAGATTTTTTAATATCGATTTGTGTTTGAAAAAT
This sequence comes from Campylobacter sp. CFSAN093238, assembly GCF_012898015.1. Lineage (NCBI taxonomy): Bacteria > Pseudomonadati > Campylobacterota > Epsilonproteobacteria > Campylobacterales > Campylobacteraceae > Campylobacter > Campylobacter sp. CFSAN093238. Next base: position 427,212 of record NZ_CP040611.1, read on the forward strand.
TTGATCAATAGTTTGCATTTTTGCCTTTTTTGTTTAAAATTATACTTATAAAAACTAAAATCAATTTGATGTTAATTTTTAAGATATTTGATATTTGTATGATTTGCATTGATATTTTAAGTTTAATTTTGTAAAATTTTCATTATGGAAAAAATCAAAAATTATAAACTTATCATCATTTTACTTAGTCTTGATTTGTTGGCTTTGCTTTATGGAATTTCAACACTGAGTATTAGTGCTGATGAAGCTGATATTTATTTTGGTGAGCAGGGTAAATCACTTATTTTTTCCCATAGTTTGCTTTATTATATATCTCATTTTGGAACTTTTATTTTTGGGCAAAATGATTTTGGTTTAAGGCTTCCTTTTTTATTTTTTCATTTTTTAAGTTGTTTGCTTTTGTATTTGCTAGCTTTAAAATATACTAAAACTAAAATTGATGCTTTTTTTTCTTTATTGTTATTTGTTTTATTGCCGGGTACTGTTGCAAGTGCTTTACTGGTTAATGCCGCATCTTTGGTGATTTTTTTAACCCTTGCTATATTATGTGCTTACGAATATGAAAAAAAATGGCTTTTTTATATATTATTGATTATAGTATTATTTGTTGATAAATCTTTTAATATTTTATTTTTAACTTTTTTCTTTTTTGGGATTTATAAAAGAAATGCTATTTTATTTACCTTATCTCTTGTTTTGTTTGGAGCAAGTATCAGTTTTTATGGTTTTGATACAGGTGGTCGTCCAAGAGGTTATTTTTTAGATACTTTAGGAATTTTTGCTGCATGTTTTTCTCCTTTGGTTTTTGTGTATTTTTTTTATACTATTTATCGTTTGACTTTTCAGAAATATAAAAATTTATTATGGTTTTTAATGAGCGTAACATTTGTATTTTGTTTGTTGCTTTCTTTAAGACAAAAACTTTTTTTAGATGATTTTTTGCCTTTTTGTGTTATTTGCACTCCTTTGCTTATAAAAACTTTAATGCAAAGTTATAGGGTGAGATTACCAGTTTTTCGATTAAGGTATAAAATCTTTATAGAATGTTCTATAATTTTTTTGATATTTTGTTACTTTTTAATCGTCGCTAATCAATTATTGTATTATTTTATAAACAATCCAAATCGTCATTTTGCCAATAATTATCATTTTGCTAAAGAATTGGCGCTAGCATTAAAAAAACAAGATGTTTTAGAGCTTGCAACAGCCCCAAGTTTGCAAAAAAGATTGCGATTTTATGGAATAAAAAATAGCAATAAGTTTTATTTAAAAGCTTTAAAACAAGCCGATAAGTATGATATGGACAAAAAAATTGTTAAAGTAAAACTTGGAAAATATGAAAAAGTATATCAGATTTTAAACTATGATTAAAGCTTTCAGTTTGTTAGAATTTGTGTTTATAATTCTTATTTTAGGTATAGTTTTTAATTTAGGCAGTCTTTACTTAAAAAAAGACAATTTACTAGAAGGCGCAATACAAATTCTTAATGATATCCAATATACCCAAAGTTTAGCCATGATGCAAGAAGGTATAAGAGTTGATGAGTTGGCTATCGCAAAAAGAGAGTGGTTTAAAAGTAGGTGGCAGATTTATTTTATAAAATCAGCTGCCACAGGTTATGATCAAACATATACTATTTTCTTGGATAAAAATGGCGATGGAAATGCTAATTTAGGTAAAACTGAAATCAATATAGATAGAGAAATTGCTGTTGATGTAATCAATCATAACAAATTAATGAATTCAGGTCAAAGTGGAGTTATTAGTAAAGATGATGAAAAAACTACACAAAGATTTAATCTTACAAAAAGATTCGGAATAGAAAAGGTTGAATTCAAAGGATCTTGTTCAGGATTTACTAGATTAGTATTTGATGAAATGGGCAGAGTATATTCTCCGTTAAAAAATGCCAATTATACCTATGAAAAAACTTTAGCAAAGAATAATTCAGATTGCATTATACGTTTGTTATCAAAAAAGCATGCTCTTTGTATCGTTATAGATACGCTTAGTGGTTATGCTTATATTCCAGATTTTAAAACACTTAAAAGTCAATTTGTTAATATAAAAAATAAAAATTACGAGTGCTCTAAAATATAACCCCCCCCCCATTTTTAAACCCACCAAATACTTATATAAATACTTACACAAATATTTATACTATTTAATCCTTTGTTTAATACACTTTTAAGTTTAATTGGTTATACTTTCATTTCCTTTTTTTGAAAAAAGGACTTAAAATCTTTTAAATTATAAAGTTTCACTAGCTTAGTAGATTTTATAAATTAACTCTTTTGGTTTTTGTCTTATAAACTAAAAGCTTTTTTATAAATCTTGTTTTTTAATTTAAAAACTTTTCTTTTAAAAATGATTTTTTGTTTTGTTCTTTTAACTTAGTATTGTTATTCAAATCTTATTAGTCAATCTTTGAAATCTAAATAAGTGATCGATTGAGCCAGAAAGATTTAGGCATAAGTAATTATGTAAAATCTATTCAATCTAATAATTAAAAAGATTAAAAGTTTTTCTTTTAATCTTTCATAACTTTTTCTTTGAAGAAAAAGATTAAACTATCTATAATTTTTATGGAGAGTTTGATCCTGGCTCAGAGTGAACGCTGGCGGCGTGCCTAATACATGCAAGTCGAACGATGAAGCTTCTAGCTTGCTAGAAGTGGATTAGTGGCGCACGGGTGAGTAAGGTATAGTTAATCTGCCCTACACAAGAGGACAACAGTTGGAAACGACTGCTAATACTCTATACTCCTGCTTAACACAAGTTGAGTAGGGAAAGTTTTTCGGTGTAGGATGAGACTATATAGTATCAGCTAGTTGGTAAGGTAATGGCTTACCAAGGCTATGACGCTTAACTGGTCTGAGAGGATGATCAGTCACACTGGAACTGAGACACGGTCCAGACTCCTACGGGAGGCAGCAGTAGGGAATATTGCGCAATGGGGGAAACCCTGACGCAGCAACGCCGCGTGGAGGATGACACTTTTCGGAGCGTAAACTCCTTTTCTTAGGGAAGAATTCTGACGGTACCTAAGGAATAAGCACCGGCTAACTCCGTGCCAGCAGCCGCGGTAATACGGAGGGTGCAAGCGTTACTCGGAATCACTGGGCGTAAAGGGCGCGTAGGCGGATTATCAAGTCTCTTGTGAAATCTAATGGCTTAACCATTAAACTGCTTGGGAAACTGATAGTCTAGAGTGAGGGAGAGGCAGATGGAATTGGTGGTGTAGGGGTAAAATCCGTAGATATCACCAAGAATACCCATTGCGAAGGCGATCTGCTGGAACTCAACTGACGCTAAGGCGCGAAAGCGTGGGGAGCAAACAGGATTAGATACCCTGGTAGTCCACGCCCTAAACGATGTACACTAGTTGTTGGGGTGCTAGTCATCTCAGTAATGCAGCTAACGCATTAAGTGTACCGCCTGGGGAGTACGGTCGCAAGATTAAAACTCAAAGGAATAGACGGGGACCCGCACAAGCGGTGGAGCATGTGGTTTAATTCGAAGATACGCGAAGAACCTTACCTGGGCTTGATATCCTAAGAACCTTTTAGAGATAAGAGGGTGCTAGCTTGCTAGAACTTAGAGACAGGTGCTGCACGGCTGTCGTCAGCTCGTGTCGTGAGATGTTGGGTTAAGTCCCGCAACGAGCGCAACCCACGTATTTAGTTGCTAACGGTTCGGCCGAGCACTCTAAATAGACTGCCTTCGTAAGGAGGAGGAAGGTGTGGACGACGTCAAGTCATCATGGCCCTTATGCCCAGGGCGACACACGTGCTACAATGGCATATACAATGAGACGCAATACCGCGAGGTGGAGCAAATCTATAAAATATGTCCCAGTTCGGATTGTTCTCTGCAACTCGAGAGCATGAAGCCGGAATCGCTAGTAATCGTAGATCAGCCATGCTACGGTGAATACGTTCCCGGGTCTTGTACTCACCGCCCGTCACACCATGGGAGTTGATTTCACTCGAAGCCGGAATACTAAACTAGTTACCGTCCACAGTGGAATCAGCGACTGGGGTGAAGTCGTAACAAGGTAACCGTAGGAGAACCTGCGGTTGGATCACCTCCTTTCTAGAGTACAAAGTAATAAGTCTCACAACTATTACTTCAATATATAAACTCAATTGATTCTTGTTTAGATTTCAAAGATTGATGATAAAGCTAATTGTTTATGGGGAATTAGCTCAGCTGGGAGAGCGCCTGCTTTGCACGCAGGAGGTCAGCGGTTCGATCCCGCTATTCTCCACCATTTATTAAGGGCCTATAGCTCAGCTGGTTAGAGTGCACCCCTGATAAGGGTGAGGTCACAAGTTCAAGTCTTGTTAGGCCCACCATAAAAAAGATTTGAATAAAGAAGCTTTAAAATCTAAAGCAAGTATATAAAATAGATTAAATATAAAATATAAACTCTATACTTAGATTTATTTTTATCTTTAACTATAAAAGAATATACTTTAATAGATATAAGTAGCATATACATTATGCATTTATATTTATAATGATTATGTTAATATATATACTTCCTTTAGGTTTTAAACCTAAATGTTCTTTTTAATTATCATTGTTAAGAGTCACAAGCAAGTTTTAATAAAAACAATTTTACAGGACTTGTTAAAGGATAAAACCTATTTATCTTTTCTTTAGTTTAACTTAACTTTTAGCTGTCTTCTCTTCTATGAATAAAGAGAATATTAGATTTAAGGATTATAAATTAAAGACAAGTTTCAAACTCACTGCTTAGTTGAGACTAAATCATTTAGTTTTATATTAAGTGTTTGAATGCTTTCCGTCTTAAGATAAAGAAGTCTTATCATAAAAACTTTAACAAGGAAGTGATGCGTTTTAGAATCAATAATAAAAGGTAAAAAAGGTAAGCTACTAAGAGCGAATGGTGGATGCCTTGACTGGTAAAGGCGATGAAGGACGTACTAGACTGCGATAAGCTACGGGGAGCTGTCAAGAAGCTTTGATCCGTAGATTTCCGAATGGGGCAACCCAATGTATAGAGATATACATTACCTATATAGGAGCGAACGAGGGGAATTGAAACATCTTAGTACCCTCAGGAAAAGAAATCAATAGAGATTGCGTCAGTAGCGGCGAGCGAAAGCGCAAGAGGGCAAACCCAGTGCTTGCACTGGGGGTTGTAGGACTGCAATGTGCAAGAGGTAAGTTTAGCAGAACATTCTGGAAAGTATAACCATAGAGGGTGATAGTCCCGTATGCGAAAAACAAACCTTAGCTAGCAGTATCCTGAGTAGGGCGGGACACGAGGAATCCTGTCTGAATCCGGGTCGACCACGATCCAACCCTAAATACTAATACCAGATCGATAGTGCACAAGTACCGTGAGGGAAAGGTGAAAAGAACTGAGGTGATCAGAGTGAAATAGAACCTGAAACCATTTGCTTACAATCATTCAGAGCCCTATGTAGCAATACAGGGTGATGGACTGCCTTTTGCATAATGAGCCTGCGAGTTGTGGTGTCTGGCAAGGTTAAGCAAACGCGAAGCCGTAGCGAAAGCGAGTCTGAATAGGGCGCTTAGTCAGATGCTGCAGACCCGAAACGAAGTGATCTATCCATGAGCAAGTTGAAGCTAGTGTAAGAACTAGTGGAGGACTGAACCCATAGGCGTTGAAAAGCCCCGGGATGACTTGTGGATAGGGGTGAAAGGCCAATCAAACTTCGTGATAGCTGGTTCTCTCCGAAATATATTTAGGTATAGCGTTGTGTCGTAATATAAGGGGGTAGAGCACTGAATGGGCTAGGGCATACACCAATGTACCAAACCCTATCAAACTCCGAATACCTTATATGTAATCACAGCAGTCAGGCGGCGAGTGATAAAATCCGTCGTCAAGAGGGAAACAACCCAGACTACCAGCTAAGGTCCCTAAATCTTACTTAAGTGGAAAACGATGTGAAGTTACTTAAACAACCAGGAGGTTGGCTTAGAAGCAGCCATCCTTTAAAGAAAGCGTAATAGCTCACTGGTCTAGTGATTTTGCGCGGAAAATATAACGGGGCTAAAGTAAGTACCGAAGCTGTAGACTTAGTTTACTAAGTGGTAGGAGAGCGTTCTATTTGCGTCGAAGGTATACCGGTAAGGAGTGCTGGAGCGAATAGAAGTGAGCATGCAGGCATGAGTAGCGATAATTAATGTGAGAATCATTAACGCCGTAAACCCAAGGTTTCCTACGCGATGCTCGTCATCGTAGGGTTAGTCGGGTCCTAAGTCGAGTCCGAAAGGGGTAGACGATGGCAAATTGGTTAATATTCCAATACCAACATTAGTGTGCGATGGAAGGACGCTTAGGGCTAAGGGGGCTAGCGGATGGAAGTGCTAGTCTAAGGTCGTAGGAGGTTGTACAGGCAAATCCGTATAACAATACTCCGAGAACTGAAAGGCTTTTTGAAGTCTTCGGATGGATAGAAGAACCCCTGATGCCGTCGAGCCAAGAAAAGTTTCTAAGTTTAGCTAATGTTGCCCGTACCGTAAACCGACACAGGTGGGTGGGATGAGTATTCTAAGGCGCGTGGAAGAACTCTCTTTAAGGAACTCTGCAAAATAGCACCGTATCTTCGGTATAAGGTGTGGTTAGCTTTGTATTAGGATTTACTCCGAAAGCAAGGAAACTTACAACAAAGAGTCCCTCCCGACTGTTTACCAAAAACACAGCACTCTGCTAACTCGTAAGAGGATGTATAGGGTGTGACGCCTGCCCGGTGCTCGAAGGTTAATTGATGGGGTTAGCATTAGCGAAGCTCTTGATCGAAGCCCGAGTAAACGGCGGCCGTAACTATAACGGTCCTAAGGTAGCGAAATTCCTTGTCGGTTAAATACCGACCTGCATGAATGGCGTAACGAGATGGGAGCTGTCTCAAAGAGGGATCCAGTGAAATTGTAGTGGAGGTGAAAATTCCTCCTACCCGCGGCAAGACGGAAAGACCCCGTGGACCTTTACTACAGCTTGACACTGCTACTTGGATAAGAATGTGCAGGATAGGTGGGAGGCTTTGAGTATATGACGCCAGTTGTATATGAGCCATTGTTGAGATACCACTCTTTCTTATTTGGGTAGCTAACCAGCTTGAGTTATCCTCAAGTGGGACAATGTCTGGTGGGTAGTTTGACTGGGGCGGTCGCCTCCCAAATAATAACGGAGGCTTACAAAGGTTGGCTCAGAACGGTTGGAAATCGTTCGTAGAGTATAAAGGTATAAGCCAGCTTAACTGCAAGACATACAAGTCAAGCAGAGACGAAAGTCGGTCTTAGTGATCCGGTGGTTCTGTGTGGAAGGGCCATCGCTCAAAGGATAAAAGGTACCCCGGGGATAACAGGCTGATCTCCCCCAAGAGCTCACATCGACGGGGAGGTTTGGCACCTCGATGTCGGCTCATCGCATCCTGGGGCTGGAGCAGGTCCCAAGGGTATGGCTGTTCGCCATTTAAAGCGGTACGCGAGCTGGGTTCAGAACGTCGTGAGACAGTTCGGTCCCTATCTGCCGTGGGCGTAAGAAGATTGAAGAGATTTGACCCTATTACGAGAGGACCGGGTTGAACAAACCACTGGTGTAGCTGTTGTTCTGCCAAGAGCATCGCAGCGTAGCTAAGTTTGGAAAGGATAAACGCTGAAAGCATCTAAGCGTGAAGCCAACTCTAAGATGAATCTTCTCTAAGCTCTCTAGAAGACTACTAGTTTGATAGGCTGGGTGTGTAATGGATGAAAGTCCTTTAGCTGACCAGTACTAATAGAGCGTTTGGCTTATCTTTAATAAAGCATCACTTCCTTGTTAAGGTTTTTAAGAAGACTTTGAATATAGATAATATTTAGAGTTTAATAGAAATCTTTCAAGTAAAGTTTGTATTAGAACTTGCTCTTAACATTGTTTTTTAAGTATTTTATATAAAAACTTATCAAAGATAAAAGATAAGAAAAGAAGAAAGAGAATAAAAGATTAAGTTTTATTCTTAAATTCAATCTTTCAAAGAATATTTAAATAACAATGTCCGTGATTATACAGATGTGGAAACGCCTTGCTCCATCCCGAACCAAGAAGCTAAGCACATCGTGGGTGATGATACTACGCCTTACTGGCAGGGGGAAAGTAGCTCATTGCGGACTTGTTAAATGTCTTCATTACTTACTTTATATATAAATCCTATGTTTATTTTTATTGTTGTTTTAGATGATACTTAGAATCGTGTTTAAAAAAGAGTTTGCTGCTGGTTAGGGTTTTTAGAGAGAATAGGGTGTTTTTAGGGGTTTGAAAATACTAGAAGGATAAAATTTAAAATTTTCTATGAAAAGTAAAATAAATTAAATTTTATTCACACATTCTTTAAAGACTTTTCCACGCTCTGCGTAAGAGTTGAACTGATCTAAACTTGCACAAGCGGGACTTAAAAGAGCTACTTCATTGACTCTTAAGTGATTTGAAATTTCATTTACAGCTTTAGATAAAACTTCACATTTATAGGCTTTCAAATTCGCTTTTTTTGCATAATCAAGCATTTTTTCGGTACTAATACCTATAGCATAGAGTTCTATATCAAATCCTTTCATAAAATCAAATAAATTGCTAAGATCTACACCCTTATCATCTCCCCCTATGATAAGATGGATTTTTTTATCTTTATAGCGACTAAGCGCAGCCATTACTGCACTTTCATTTGTGGCTTTAGTGTCATTTACCCAAAGCCTATTTTGACTGTCTTTAATCTCTTCGAGTTTATTTTTTTCCATTACAAAGCTATTTAAAGGCTCATAGCTTAAAGTATCAAGTAGAATTTTTTCTATAGCTAAAGCCATGATAGCATCGAGTAAAAAAGGACTTTTAAAGGAAATTTTTTCCGTATCAATGCCAAATTTAACAGCTAGATCTTTTTCATCTTCATAGCTTATTTTATGAGCTTTTGTTGGAGTATTTGCATAAATTTTAGGCAGTATTGTTACATCACATTCATTCATTCTTTTTAAAACGCTTAGCTTATCTTGAACATAATTATCAAAACTTCCATGCCAAGAAAGATGATCAGGACTGATGGGTAAAAGTGCATAAATTTCAGGTTTAGCTTTATGAGTGTAGTGTAGGGTAAAAGATGAAGTTTCAAGTATCCAAAGTTTTTCATAAGGATTAAGCTCTGCTAAAGGAGTTCCAACATTTCCACCCATAACAGCACCAATATGTGATAATAAATGTGTAGCCATTTGAGTAGTGGTTGTTTTTCCATTAGTTCCACTTATCCAAACAGATTTTGGCATGACATCGTAAAAAAAGTCATATTCACTTTGTAAATTTTTTGCTTCTTGAATGAGTTTGTGCTTTGGTGGAAAACCTGGACTAGGAATTTCAATGTCGCTTAAATTATCATCAAAATCATTAGGATTTAAAAGTAAATTTCCTAGTGTATCTTTTTTTGTTTCTGTAAAATGATCATCATAAATATCAAAAGGTCCAAATTTATCTACTAAATTTTCAGCAATAGCACGTGTGGTTTTTCCGTATCCAAAAAGTGAAATTTTCATTATCTTAGCTTTATTGATGCAAGTGCAAGCAAATTTGAAAGTAAGGCTATCATCCAAAAACGCACTATAATTTTATTTTCCATCCAGCCAACTTTTTCAAAATGATGATGAATAGGCGCCATTTTAAATACTCTTTTATTAAAAATTTTAAAACTTCCAACTTGTAAAATTACAGAAACAGTTTCAAGAACAAAAACAAAACCTATGAGTAAAAGTAAAATTTCATTTTTGCTAATAACGGCTAAAAATCCTATAAAGCCACCTAAAGCTAAACTTCCACTATCTCCCATAAAAACTTGTGCAGGATAACAGTTGTACCATAAAAATCCCATTAAAGCACCAATTAGCGCTGCACAAATAATCACTACTTCACCAAGTCCTTGAATTTTTGGCAAAAGTAGATATTCACTATAATTTAAATTTCCACTCAAATATAAGAATATCCCTAAAGTAGATAAAGAAAAAATGCTTGGAACTGTAGCTAAGCCATCAAGTCCATCGGTTAAATTTACAGCATTAGAGCTAGAAATTAAAACCAAAATCCAAAAAGCAATGGCAAAAATTTCCATATCAAAAAGAGGGTGTTTATAAAAAGGTATAAAAAGTTCCGTGCTAAGCTCTGAACTAAAATATAAAGGTAAGATGCAGATAAGTCCAGCGATGATTTGTGCTAAAAGCTTCATTCTTGGACTAAGTCCTGAATGATTATCTTTTTTTAGAACTTTGCCTAAATCATCTATGAGTCCTATCAAACAAAAAAGTATCAAACAAAGTAAAGCACTTATAGCAAAAATATTATCAAATTTGATACAAAATAAACTTGCGATTACTGCAGAACTGATGAAAATAAGCCCACCCATGGTTGGAGTATGGCATTTGGTTTTATGAGTTTCTGGGGCGTATTCGTAAATAGGTTGACTAGCATTTTTAGCTTTTGCCCAAGTAATAAATTTAGGCATTAAAAATAAAGACAAACATAAAGCGATAAAAAATGCAAATCCTGCACGCACACTAATATAAGTAAAAAAAGCATAATGACTTAAATCTGAAAGATAATACAAAACCTAGCCTTCTTTTTGGTTTTTAAAAGTTTAATTTTAGTAAAATCTAACCAAAAAAATTCTTATAAAAGAGAGAAAAATGAAGCAAAAATGCGTTTTAATTATTACAGATGGAATAGGGTATAATAAGAATAGTAAGTTTAATGCTTTTGAAGCAGCTAAAAAACCAAGTTATGAAAAGCTTTTTAAGGAAGTCCCAAATTCTTTACTAAAAACGAGTGGTTTAGCTGTAGGTTTGCCAGAAGGGCAGATGGGAAATAGTGAAGTAGGGCATATGTGTATAGGAGGTGGGCGTATTATTTATCAAAATTTAGTGCGTATTAATAAAGCCATTGAAAACAAAGAACTTGAAAAAAATGAGAATTTGCAAAAACTTTTAGCAAAATGTAAAAGAGTGCATATTATAGGGCTTTATAGTGATGGCGGGGTGCATTCTATGGATACGCATTTTAAAGCCATGCTTGAAATTTGTGCGAAAAATGGCAATGAAGTTTTTGCTCACGCAATCACTGATGGGCGTGATGCAAGTCCAAAAAGTGGCTTAAATTTCATAAAAGATTTAAAAGAATTTTGTGAAAACTTAGGCGTGCATTTTGCTACGCTTTGTGGGCGTTTTTATGCTATGGATAGAGATAAGCGTTGGGATAGGGTAAAAGAGTATTATGAGTGCTTGTTAGGTAAGGCTTATAAAGTGCCAAATTTATTAGAATACCTACAAAAATCTTACGATGAAAATGTTACTGATGAGTTTATTAAAGCAGCTCAAAATGAGAATTACAAGGGCATGAGAGAAGAAGATGGCATTATCTTTATCAATTTTAGAAATGATAGAATGAAACAACTTATTGAAGTGTTAAATTCTAAGGATTTTAAAGAGTTTGAACGCGAAAAAATCTTTGAAAATTTACTTACTATGAGTGTTTATGATGATAAATTTAAACTCCCTGTGCTTTTTGAAAAAGAAAAAATTGAAAATACTTTAGCGCAAGTGATTTCTAAAGCAGGGCTTAGTCAGCTTCATACCGCAGAAACCGAAAAATACGCCCATGTAACTTTCTTTTTTAATGGCGGAAAAGAAGAGCTTTTAGAAAATGAAACAAGGGTTTTAATCCCAAGCCCCAAGGTAAAAACTTATGATAAAAAACCCCAAATGAGTGCTTTTGAAGTGTGTGATGCAGTGAAAAAAGGCATAGAAAAGGGTGAGGATTTTATAGTGGTAAATTTTGCAAATGGAGATATGGTTGGACATACAGGTGATTTTAATGCTGCTATAAAGGCTGTCGAAGCGGTGGATACTTGTTTGGGCGAGATTATAGAATGTGCAAAAAAGCATGATTATGCTTTTATCATTACAAGTGATCATGGAAATTGCGAGGCTATGCAAGATGAAAAAGGAAATTTGCTTACCAATCACACCACTTTTGATGTTTTTGTTTTTGTGCAAGCAAAGGGAGTTTCAAAGATTAAAGATAATATGGGGCTTAGCAATATCGCTGCAAGCGTGCTTAAAATTTTAGACTTAGAAATTCCAAAAGAAATGAATGAGGCTTTATTTTAGTTTGTTTGCCTTTTTTATAAGAAATTTGTTAAGATTGCAATTTTTAAAATTAAACTTATTAAGGATAGATAATGAAATTTAGTGGAAAAAATGTTTTAATTACTGGAGCAAGTAAGGGAATAGGTGCTTCTATCGCAAAAACTTTGGCGGGTTTTGGACTTAAAGTTTGGATCAATTATCGTTCAAAACCTGAACTTGCAGATGCTTTAAAAGATGAAATTATTGCAAGTGGTGGCGTTGCTGCTGTGATTAAATTTGATGCAAGCAAAGAAGATGAGTTTGAAAACGGTGTAAAAACTATAGTTGAGAGTGATGGAGAATTAAGTTATCTTGTAAATAATGCAGGCGTTACAAATGATAAACTTGCTTTAAGAATGAAATTAGAGGACTTTAGTGGCGTTGTGGATACGAATTTAAGCTCAGCTTTTTTAGGTTGTAGAGAAGCTTTAAAAACCATGAGTAAAAAACGCTTTGGTGCTGTTGTAAATATCGCTTCTATTGTCGGAGAAATGGGTAATGCTGGACAAGTAAATTATTCTGCTAGTAAAGGTGGAATGATAGCTATGACTAAATCTTTTGCTAAAGAAGGAGCAAGTAGAAATTTACGCTTTAACTGTGTGACTCCAGGTTTCATAAAAAGCGATATGACTGAAGTTTTAAGTGATGAAATCAAACAAACCTATCAAGACAATATCCCTTTAAAACGCTTTGCAGAACCTGAAGAAGTGGCTAATTGTGTAGCGTTTTTACTTAGTGATTATGCCTCTTATGTGACAGGCGATGTGCTTAAGATCAATGGTGGTTTATATATGTAAGGAGAAATGATGGATTTAAAAGAAATAGCACAATTTTTAGATGATAATGCACCAGCATTTTTAGCCACTTTAGGAACTTGTGGAAATCCTAGAGTGCGTCCTATACAAAGTCCATTGCTTGTGGGAGATAAAATTTATTTTTGCACAGCAAATACAAAAGGACTTTTTAAGCATATAAAAAATTATAATGGTATTGAATTTTGTTCTTGTGCAAAAGATGGGACTTTTTTAAGACTTAGAGCTAATGCGGTTTTTGAACCAAATTTAGAAGTTAAAAAAATGATGTTTAAAAAATATCCTTATCTTGTAAATCTTTATGAAACTCCGCAAAATCCAAAATTTGAAGTTTTTTATCTTGATCATTTAAGCGCTAGAATGCAATTTATGAATGGAGAATTTAAGCTTTTTAAGGCTTAATGATTTGATAATTTTATTAACTATATATTAATTAAGATAAATATTATCTTAATTAATATTAACTTTTTGTTATTTTTTAAGGTATAATCATTCCGTTTAATTTGCAAGGAATAGATTATGATATATTGCAAACATTTTTTAATATTTATTTTATTATATTCATCTATCTTCTTTGATTATTTATCTTATGCTTTTTTATATTTACTAAATTATAAATTTGTTTTTAATCCATTTTATATTGAAAGGAGAGTTTGTTTTTGGATTTTTGGCATGCGGTTATGTAAGATTGACTTACATTAAAAATTATTATTAATTTTTTTAAATAAGGAGAATGATATGGGTGAATTTTCTAGAAGAGATTTTATAAAAACAGCCTGTATTAGTGTAGGAGCTTTAGTTGCAAGTTCAAGTGGAGTTTATGCTTTAGATGATTCATCTAAGATGGATAAAGATGCAAATTTACCTTCTTGCGATGTTTTGGTAATTGGATCAGGTGGAGCAGGTTTGCGTGCTGCAGCCGCAGTGAGAAAAGAAAATCCAAAATTAAGCGTTGTAGTAGCTACAAAGATGATGCCATCGCGTAACGCAACTTGTATGGCAGAGGGTGGAATTAATGGAGTTACTGATTTTTCTAATGGAGATTCCTATAAATTACATGCTTATGATACTATTAAAGGCGGAGCTTATTTGGTAGATCAAGACGCGGCTTTAAAATTTTGCGAATTAGCTGGAAAGGCTATTTTTAATATGGATTTTATAGGAACCTTGTTTTCAAGAAATGAGCAAGGTGGAGTAGCTCAGCGTTTAATGGGAGGAGCTTCTAAGAAACGCTGTAACTATTCTGCAGATAAAACAGGTCATATTTTAATGCATTCTTGTTTGGATGATGCTATTAGTAGTGGTGTGAAATTTTTAATGGATCATGAACTTTTGGATATAGGTGTTGTGGATGGAAAATGCGAGGGTGTCGTTTTAAGAGATATACAAAGCGGTGGAATTTATCCTGTGTTATGCAAAGCTTTGGTGATTGCTACAGGGGGATACACAAGGATATTTTATAATAGAACTTCAACTCCTTTTATTGCCACAGGAGATGGTGTGGCAGCTGCTCTTAGAGCAGGACTTGGTTTTGAAGATCCTGAGATGATACAATTTCACCCAACAGGAGTTGCAAATGGTGGAACTCTTATTACAGAAGCGGCGCGCGGTGAAGGGGGATATCTTTTAAATAATCGTGGTGAGCGTTTTATGAAAAATTACCATGAAAAAATGGAGCTTGCACCGCGAGATGTGGTTGCGCGTGCTATAGAAACAGAAATTCGTGAAGGTAGAGGTTATGGCGAGGGACTTGGAGCTTATGTTTTGTGCGATGTACGCCACTTAGGAAAAGAAAAAATTTTAAAAGATTTACCAAAAATTCGTCACACTGCAATGCTTTTTGAAAATATTGATTTAGTAGATACTCCTGTACCTATCCGTCCAACGGCGCATTATTCTATGGGTGGAATTGAAGTGGCTAAATTTGAAGATATGAGTACTAAAATTGCTGGAATTTATGTAGGTGGAGAAGCTTCTTGTATTTCTATACATGGAGCTAATAGACTAGGGGGAAATTCTTTAGCCGATGCAGTTGTAACGGGGCATTTAGCAGGCATTGGTGCGACAAATTATGCCAAAGATGCAAGTTTTGAAAAAGGGGCAAAAACTCATGAACTTGCTCAAAAATGGCAGGCTAGATTTAAAGAAATTACAAATAATGGCGGAAATGGTCAAGAAATGTATGAATTGCGAGAAGAGTTGGGAAGTCAAAATTGGGATAATATGGGGATTTTTAGAACTCAAGAAAAACTCGATCTTCTAGCAAAAAATTTAGAAGATATACAAGCAAGATATGAAAAAATTCGTATTCCAAATCCTAATGAAGTGATGAATACTGCTTTTACAGATTATGTAGAGCTTGGTAATTTGATTTTACTTTCTCGCTGTGCTTGTTTAGCAGCTAGAAATAGACTTGAAAGCCGCGGGGCTCATACTAGAGAAGATTATCCAAAGCGAGATGATAAAAATTTCTTAAAACATAGCATTGTAAATTTAGAAAATGATGAATTAAAACTTAGTTATAAAGATATCGTGGTAACTGAGTTTTCACTTGATGGAAGAAGAGTACAATGAAAATTATCATAGATCGTTTTAATGGCAAGGAAAAATATGAACAAAGTTATGATATTGATGATAAGGATATACAAGGAAAAACTCTGCTCTCTCTTTTGCTTTTTATCAAAAAAACAAAAGATATTACTTTAAATTTTACCGCCTCTTGTCAATCTGCAATTTGTGGGGCTTGTGCAGTTCGTGTGAATGGGCATTCTTATCTTGCTTGTGATACTAAAATGCAAGATTTGTTAAAAGAATATGATAATCCTTCAAGTATACGCATTTCTCCGCTTGGAAATTTTAGAGTAATTTCTGATTTAATTGTGGATTGGGAGCCTTCTATAGAAAATTTAAGAAAAATTCGTCCTGCCATGGTGGCAAAAAATGAATTTTCAGCGGAAAAGGACTGTAAACAAAGTCAAGAAGAATTTGATCGTATTAGCAAGCAATGGGATTGTATTTTATGTGGTAGCTGTGCTTCAGAGTGTAATAAATTAGAAGCAGATAGTAGCGATTATATGCAACCTTTTGTTTTTACTCATGCTTGGCGTGCAGCGGCGGACTCTCGAGGTAAGGATCCTATGTTGCATGTAAAACCCAGCGTAATGAATGGACTTTGGCTTTGTGTTCATTGTCAAGAGTGCGCTGATCGTTGTCCAAAGGGTATAAGTTCAGTAAGTGATATAGCAAATTTAAGAGTGATGGCGATTAAAAAAGGTTTAAATGAAGGCTTAGGGTCTGATCATGCTGAAGCTTTTTATAAAGATTTAGTTGAAGGTTCAGGACGCTTGAATGAAATTTATCTTGCTTTGCGTTCTGAGGGTGTTATAGGTTCTATGGGTAAAACAGATATAGCTTTTAAACTTATGCGTGCAGGAAAAATGAATCCTATGCATGTTTTTGGCGAGGATGAAATAGAATGGCATAAAGATTTGGTTAAAATGATAAAGGCGGCACAAGAAGCTGCTGTTAAGGAGTAAAATATGCAAAAAGAATACGCTTTTTTTCCAGGTTGTGTTTTATCTCAAGCTGCAAAAGAATCTAAAATTTCACTTGAAGCTATTGCACCTATTTTGGGTTGGAAGTTGAATGAAATTAAGGGGTGGAGTTGTTGTGGGGCTTCTCAAGCGCAGTGTGTTGATCCTATTGCGACTTTGGTAGCTAATGCAAGAAATATTGCTTTAGCAGAAGAGATGAAAATGCCAATGCTTACAACTTGTAGTACTTGTATGCTAACTTTAGCTAAAGCAAAAAATACTCTTGATAAGGGTGCAAAAGAACGCATCAATACTTTTTTAGCAAAAGGTGGAATGAAATATCAAGGTTCAACGCCTATTACAAGTCTTTTGTGGGAGCTTTATGAGGATTTGGATAATTTAAAAAGCAAGGTGAAAAAGCCGCTTTCAAATTTAAAAGTAGCTTTATTTTATGGTTGCCATAGTTTAAGACCTGAAGATACTTTCGGTAAAAAAGAAAGTTCAACCAATCCAAAAAGTTTTGAAAGTGTAGTAGAAGTTTTAGGGGCTAAAATAGTTCCTTTTGAAAAACGCCTTGATTGTTGTGGTTTTCATGCTTCTTATCCTGCAGAAAAATCTGTGAAAAAAATGTCTAGTCAAATTGTCAATAATGCAAGTGAAAATCAAGCTGATTGTGTTGTAACACCTTGTCCACTTTGTCAAATGCAGCTTGATATCTATCAAGAAAGATTTCAAGATTATACTAATTCTAAAGCAAGATTGCCTATTATTCATTTATCACAATTAGTAGGACTTGCATTAGGACTTTCTAAAGAAACGGTTGGTTTAGATTATAATATTATTGATGCAAGTAAAATTGCATAAAAACATGGGCAAAAAGCCCATGTTTAAAGATTTAATTCCATTCTTAAAGAATGCTCCCAAAAAGCCACTTCCAAGCGTGTTACAGTATGAAAAATTTCGCTGAGTTTTTGGAATTTTTGTGCACTAACACTTGAAGTATAAGAATTAACAAAATCTTCAAATTCTTTAGCTTCATTTTGAAAATTTTCACTTCCATAGGTCAAAATCCATTCCTTGTAAGGATGATCTTTTAAATTTTCATTTTTTAAACGATTTATAATTTCAGCACCTATTTTTGCATAGCCTATAGCGCAAGCACTAAGAGCAACTAACATATCTAAAAAATCTCCATTTTCACCTACGCTTAACATATAACGCGAATAGGCTATATTGACTAAACTTTCATCTTTTATATCGAGTTCATCTGCATTAATGCCAAGAGATAAAATTGCACGATGAAGCTCCATTTCTCCTTCAACTATATAATTTTGAAATTTCATAGCAAAACGAAGTTCTTTTGCAGTATTTGAGTTAAGTGCTAACCTTGCGTAGCATTTTGCGTAATTAAGCAAATAAATATAATCTTGCTTGAGATAAAAAAGAAAATTTTCTTGCTTTAGGCTTTTATCTTCTAATTTTTTAACAAAATCATGATGTAGATAAGCATCCCAAATTTTTTGATTTTCTTTGATTAAATTAGAGAAAAGCATCATTTTTCCTTTATGTTTTAATATTTTATTTTCAAGTATAATGAAAAACTATAAATATTTTAAGCTTTTTATAGTAAAATACGCTTTATTTTAATTTTTTGAAGGAGAACAAATGGCAACATTTGATGATGTAAAAGCAGTAGTAGTAGAGCAATTAAGTATTGATGCAGATGCAGTTAAAATGGAATCAAAAATTATTGAAGATTTAGGTGCTGATTCTTTAGATGTTGTAGAGCTTATTATGGCTTTAGAAGAAAAATTTGAAGTAGAAATTCCAGATAGTGATGCTGAAAAATTAATTAAAATTGAAGATGTTGTAAATTATATTGACAATCTAAAAAAATAATTTTTTTTCTTGCAAGGAGCTTATTCTTGAAAAGAGTTGTAGTTACAGGTATTGGTATGATCAATGCCCTTGGTTTAGATAAAGAAAGTTCATTTAAAGCAATTTGCAATGGAGAAAGCGGAGTAAATAAAATTACTCTTTTTGATGCTACGGACTTTCCTGTTCAAATTGCAGCTGAAGTTAAAAATTTTGATCCATTAGAGGTTGTTGATGGCAAAGAAGTAAAAAAAATTGACCGTTTCATACAACTTGGAATTAAAGCAGCAAGAGAAGCAATGCAGGATGCTGGATTTAGTGAAGAATTAGATAAAGAAGAATTTGGCATTGTTTCGGCTTCTGGTATTGGAGGTTTGCCTAACATAGAAAAAAATTCCATTATTTGTTCCGAGCGAGGTCCGCGTAAAATTTCCCCTTTTTTCATACCTTCAGCACTTGTAAATATGTTAGGAGGTTTGATTTCTATAGAGCATGGACTTAAAGGGCCAAATATTTCTTGTGTTACAGCTTGTGCAGCAGGAACTCATGCTATAGGAGAAGCTTATAAAAGTATAGCTTTGGGAAATGCTAAAAAGATGTTAGTCATAGGTGCAGAAGCTGCGATTTGTCCTGTAGGTATAGGTGGTTTTGCTT
Source organism: Campylobacter sp. CFSAN093238 (assembly GCF_012898015.1). NCBI lineage: Bacteria > Pseudomonadati > Campylobacterota > Epsilonproteobacteria > Campylobacterales > Campylobacteraceae > Campylobacter > Campylobacter sp. CFSAN093238. The sequence goes on from NZ_CP040611.1 coordinate 446,279, forward strand.
CAATGAAAGCTTTATCAACTAGAAATGAAGATCCACAGCATGCTTCAAGACCATTTGACAAAGAAAGAGATGGTTTTGTCATGGGAGAAGGTGCTGGAGCTTTAGTTTTTGAGGAATATGAAGAGGCTAAAAAACGCGGTGCTACGATTTATGCTGAATTAATTGGATTTGGAGAAAGTGCAGATGCGCATCATATTACTTCACCAACTTTAGATGGGCCTTTAAGAGCTATGAAAAAAGCTTTAAATATGGCAGGGAATCCAAAGGTAGATTATATCAATGCACATGGAACTTCAACCCCTGTAAATGACAAAAATGAAACAGCAGCAATTAAAGAGCTTTTTGGCAATAATATCCCGCTTATAAGTTCCACCAAAGGACAAACAGGTCATTGCTTGGGTGCTGCAGGTGCAATTGAAGCAGTTGTTAGTGTTATGGCTTTAAGAGATGGGGTAGTTCCACCTACAATCAATCAGCTTGTAAAAGATGATGAATGTGATCTTGATTATATTCCAAATATATCAAGAAAAGTAGATTTAAAAGTGGTGATGAGTAATTCTTTTGGTTTTGGTGGCACAAATGGCTGTGTTGTATTTAAAAAAGTAGATTAATATGGCTTCTTATTTAGATTTTGAAAAAAATATTCAGCAAATTGACGAGGACATTATCAATGCTCAGATTAAAGGAGATACTGAAGCTGTATCGATTTTAAAGAAAAATCTTGAAAAAGAAATTTCTAAAACTTATAAGAATTTAAGTGATTTTCAGCGTTTGCAATTAGCGCGTCATCCAGATCGCCCTTATGCTCTTGACTATATTGAACTTATTTTAAATGACGCTCACGAAATACATGGTGATCGTGCCTTTAGAGATGATCCTGCTATTGTTTGTTTTATGGGTTATTTAGGAGAGAAAAAAATAATTGTAATTGGTGAGCAAAAAGGACGTGGAACAAAAGATAAAATCGCTAGAAATTTTGGGATGCCACATCCTGAAGGATATCGCAAAGCCTTAAGAGTAGCAAGACTTGCAGAGAAATTTCAAATTCCTATTTTATTTTTGATAGATACTCCAGGTGCTTATCCTGGAATAGGTGCTGAAGAAAGAGGACAAAGTGAAGCTATCGCTAGAAATTTATATGAATTAAGTGATTTGAAAATACCGACCATTGCTATAGTTATCGGAGAAGGCGGTAGTGGCGGGGCGTTAGCTATAGGGGTTGCAGATAAACTTGCAATGATGAAAAATTCTGTTTTTTCAGTAATTTCTCCTGAAGGTTGTGCTGCAATACTTTGGAATGATCCTGCAAAAAGTGAAGCTGCAACCAAGGCTATGAAGGTAACGGCTGATGATTTAAAATCTCAAGGTTTAATTGATGATGTTATAGATGAGCCTACAAATGGTGCACATCGCAATAAAGAGGCTGCAGCAGTAGCTATTGCTGATTATGTAAAAAAATCTCTAAATGAACTTGAAAATATTGATGTACGAGAACTTTCTGCAAATCGTATGCAGAAAATTTTAAAGCTTGGAGCCTATCAAGAGGCTTAGGCTTTTACTTCGCTTTTTTAAATAATTTTATTATTTATAATTGTTATCAAAATTAAGTTAATTAAAAGTATTCTTTTTTTATACTTCAAAAATGATTTTAAATATCAAAATAATTATTTTTAAAGGAATTAATTTGACTCAAATCAAAAATATAAAATTTAAAAAAAGTTTACTGTGTTTTTTAATTTTATCTGGAGCTTTGTTAAAAGCAGAAGAAAAATATCAACTTAATGATGTTGTGGTTAGTGCTAGTGGTTTTGAACAAGATTTGGTTGATGCGCCTGCTAGTATTTCTATCATTACAAAAGAAGAGCTTGAAAAAAGCCAATTAAGGATATAGGAGAGGCTATAGGAGATATTCCAGGTGTAGATGTGACTATGAATAAAACAGGCACTTATGATTTTAGCATACGAGGTTTTGGTAGTTCTTATACTCTAGTTTTAATTGATGGAAAACGTCAAAGTGTTGCAAATGGGTTTTATGATAATGGTTTTAGTGGCAGTGAGTCAGGATATCTGCCACCTTTGTCTATGATAGAGCGTATTGAGGTTATACGTGGTCCAGCTTCTACACTTTATGGCAGTGATGCTGTAGGCGGTGTGATAAATATTATCACTAAGAAAAATCCTGATAAAATCGAAGCAAATATAGAATTTAATACTCTTTTACAACAGCACTCTAATCACTATGGCAATGCGGGCGGTTTTAATGCTTATGTAGCAACCCCTTTGATTGAAGATACATTATCAATTTCTGCAAGGTTGAAGTATTATGATAAGGCAGCTTCTGATTTAAAATGGCCTACACCGGTTTGGAATAATAACAATCAAAGACCTGATAATTATCAAATTGCTAGTCATAGCCCAGGTGCTTTTACTAGCTTGGGTTTTGGTTCTAGGCTTAATTGGACAGTAGATGATAAAAATAATATATATTTTGATATAGAACGATATATTAATGAAATTTCAGTGAATTCTACAAGTAGTAGGGCTATTAAAAGTGAAAGACAACTTTTTAAGGATAATATTGTTTTAAATCATGATGGTAACTATGATTTTGGTTCAACTAACTCATATTTACAATATGGTAGCACTAAGGATAAGGAGCTGCATAGCCAAATTTGGGTAGGAGAAGGTAAGGTTGTTTTACCTTGGAATTTAGGTCAATACGGTAATTTAGTAAATACCTTTGGTGCAAGGATTGATTATGAGATATTAAAAAATGATCAAGCAAGCGCAGGTAGTCAAATAAGAGGTAAAAATCTTGATCAAACCACGGTTGCGCTTTATGGGGAAAATGAGTATTTTATAACCGATGATTTGATTTTTACTACAGGTTTGCGTTATATTTATAGCGATTTGTTTGATTCTAAATTTACGCCTAGGGTTTATTTGGTTTATCACTTAAATGATAATATAGCCTTGAAAGGAGGTGTTTCAAAAGGCTATAAAACTCCTGCTGCCAAGCAGTTGACAAATGGATATTATAATTATGCCAATAATAATGCTTATTTTGGAAACCCTGACTTAAAACCAGAAGAAAGTATAAATTATGAATTGGGTGTTGATTTTATGGTATTTGATTTTGCGCATTATTCTACTACAGGATTTATTACTGATTTTACAAATCAAATCAGTAGTGAAGATTTAACAGGTATGCAAAATAATGATATTAATTGTAGCAATGGCATTGTTTGTAAGCGTCCTATTAATCTTGGAAAAACGCAGACTAAAGGTATAGAATTTGCATTAATACCAAAACTTACAATGGTTTTAGCCTAAATTCAAGTTATACTTTTATGGATAATCGCTACAAAGATGGTCAAAAAATTGGTTTGGTGGTGATAGAATAGAAAATTTACCAAGACATATAGCAATGTTAAAATTAAACTATGAGCGAGGTAAATTTAGTTCCTATATAAAAACACGAGCAAGACTTGATACTATAGCTAAAGCAAAAGGTGGCGGTAATGGTAGTCTGCCATGGCAAAAATATAAGCCTTTTTATATAGTAGATTTAGGGATAAATTATAAAATCAATAAGCAATCTAGCTTAAGTTTTGCAGTGTAAAATCTTTTTGATAAAAATTTCTTTGATCCGCAAGTTACAAGATGGGATGGGGCTAATCCTGCTGGATATGCAAATCGCTATCAAGACTATACAGAAGGAAGAAGTTTTTGGTTAAGTTATAAATATGATTTTTAATTTTTTAAGGCTTTAATCACCTTTATGTTTTCAAAAAAGCAAAAATAAAGTACAATGTGAAAAATAAATAAAAGGTTTTATTATGGCGTTTAAAAATTTAAAAGAACTTTCTTTTGAAAAATCAAATTATATTAAGCCTAAGAGATTTGCTTATGAAAGTAATGGTAGGCTTTGCACTTGGGATTTTATAGAATCTAAAGATAGTGTTTCAGTGCTTTTGTATCATAAAGAATTAGAAAGTTTTATTTTTGTACGCCAATTTCGTATACCACTTTGGTATCATCAAATGCATGATAAAGATTATGTAAAAGATGATGATATGGGCTATACTATAGAGCTTTGTTCTGGGCTTGTGGATAAAAAATTATCTTTAGAGGAAATAGCAAAAGAAGAATGTATAGAAGAACTAGGATATGCTCCTAAAAATTTAGAAAAAATAGGAGATTTTTATACAGGATTTGGTTCAGGTGTAAGCAAGCAAAGCTTTTATTTCGCAGAAGTTGATGAAAAAGATAAAATTTCTTCTGGAGGTGGAGTTGATGATGAAGAGATTGAAGCTGTTTATGTTAAGGTGCAGGATTTTGAAAAAAAATGTAAAAATATGATAAGAACGCCTTTGCTTGATTTTGCTTATATGTGGTTTTTAAAGGAAAAGTGGGGAAAATTAAAGATTATTTAGGTTAAACCTTAAAAAGGTTCAACCTGGGATTTTAATGATCTGACTCATCAAGCATTTCTTTAAATACATTGAAAAGATCAAGTGATGCATTTTCAGCAACTTCGCATTTATTAATTATGCTGTGTTGAGTAATATCTTTGCTAATATCTTCTGTATTTGCTATTGTTATAGCATTATTCATATTTTCATGAACTTTTTCATGTGGCTCGTTAATTTTTAAGAAGCTTTTATTTTGCCCAAATCTTTCTTTTCCTGTGCTAGCAAGCCATTTTCCTAAGCGACAAGATGTATGATCGGCTAATTGCTTTCCTGATTTGGAAAAAATTTCTTTATAACCATTTAATTTAAAAGCTATATGATCTAGTTTTGCTAAAGATACGAAAGCTTCTGAAGCGATACCAACTGCATTTGAATTAGTAGAATGCGCTTCATTTACCAAGTGAGTAAATTTTTCAGAAAAACTCATAATATGAGCATTAGAATCTATAGAAATTTTTTCAACTTGCTCACTTTGAGTATACATTTCATTTGCATTTTGCTTTAGAAGGTTGATATTCATTTCAACTTCTGTGGTTGCTTTTTGTGTTTTTTCAGCTAGTTTTCTTACTTCATCGGCAACAACAGCAAAACCACGCCCATGTTCACCTGCGCGTGCAGCTTCTATGGCAGCGTTAAGAGCTAAAAGATTGGTTTGATCGGAAACATCTTTAATTAGATTAATTACATTAGTAATTTCATCTACACTTCTATGCAATGTTCCTGCAACATCTCTTGTTTTATTGGCTGATTCTGTAATATTTCTCAAAGAGGCATTGATAGAATTAGCAATATGGTTAAGTTCATCCATTTCAGCAAGAGAAGTTTTAGAATAGCTAGAGATAACTTCTGCCTTATTTACATTTTCTAACATATCGCCTTGAATAATAGTAATATTTTTTAAAACCCCAGTTAATAAAACATTTAAAAGATCTGTTTTAAGTTTAGACTCTAAAGCCGCTTGTTCTAATGATGTAATTTTATTTTTTAATTCTAAATTTTCCGATTGAAATTTTTCAATTTTATGTGTAAGATTTTTATTTTCTTCTTCAAGTTTTTGAAGATCAGAATGGTTTATTTTACTTCCAAACATTGTTTTGCCTTATTTTTTATAATTTGCTAGATATTGGCTAAGTTCATCTTTTACATGAAGCTTTTCTTTTTTTAAAGTTGAAATTTCCATGCTGCTAAGAGAAGTTCTACCTTCTTCTGCATCTTTAATCATGTCATCAAGTTCATTATGACGATCAAATAGTTTATCAAAATGAGCATCTTTACCTTTTAGCTCTGACATTAATTCTCTATATTCATGTAGCATAAACTCTCCTTGTATTAGTGAAATTTAAAATTCATTTAACAAGGTATTTTACACTATTAAAAGATATTTTTGGCTTAAAAAATAATAAAATTAATAATAATTTTTAAATGTGTGTTATATAAGTGATTTATTAAAGTTTATTTTTAAATTGGAAATTTTAAAATTGAGGAATAAATCCTCAAAATTATTTAGAATTTTGTTTTTTTAGAGTTCTCAGAGTAGAAGCTGCGATTCTCATTTTTCTCGTGGTGCCATCTTCTAAAGTTACACGAACTGTTCTGAGATTAGGTAAAAAGCGTCTTTTTGTTTTATTGTTAGCATGGCTGACATTATTACCCACCATTGGACCCTTGCCTGTGATTTGACATACTCTTGCCATTTTCTTGTCCTTATGAAAATTTTTAAATGAAGATTCTATCAAAATTAAGCTTAAAATATTCCATAATTTATAGTTTTTTTAATATATAAGTCGATAAAATATTATTTATCACATTTATATATAGTTTAAGGTTTTGATCATGTATGTAGCTCCAAGTTTATTGTCTGCAAATTTTTTGAAATTAGAAGAAGAAGTTAAAGCTATTGAAGCTGCAGGTGCAGATCTTTTACATATTGATGTAATGGATGGACACTTTGTTCCAAATTTGACTTTCGGACCTTGCGTGATCGAAAAAATTTCAACTATTAGTAAGTTGCCATTAGATGTGCATTTGATGGTTAAAGATGTAAGTAAATTTATAGATCTTTTTATCCCTTTGAAACCAAAATTCATTTCTTTTCATATGGAAAGCGAAGTTCATCCTATAAGGCTTTGTGAATATATAAGAAGTCAAGGAATCCATCCTGCTATTGTTTTAAATCCACACACTCCTATTGATTCTATTAAACACATGCTAGAATTTGTAGATATGGTGCTTTTAATGAGTGTTAATCCTGGATTTGGTGGACAAAAATTTTTACCTTTGGTACATGAAAAAATCAAAGAATTACGCCAAATGATTGATAAAAAAAATGCTAAAGTTTTTATAGAGGTTGATGGTGGTGTTAATGGTTTAAATGCTAGCGATTTAGAGGAATCCGGAGCTGATATTTTGGTGGCTGGAAGTTATATTTTTTCTTCTAATGATTATAAAACTGCAATTTCATCTTTAAAGCTTGAATTTTGAGTTTACAGCAAATTGATCAGATTATTTCTATATTAAACAAGCAAAGCAAGCCTTATGATTGGGTGATGCAAGAGTTTGCCAAAGTTGAAGAATTAAAAAATTTTGATTTAGATTTGGAAACTTTTGAGCTTTTGGGTTTGGGCTTAACTTTGAATAAAGATAATATTTTTATCCTTAAAACACGCACAACAAAAATTAAAGATGAAATTTTTTGTATAGTAGATATAGAAAGTACTGGCGGTGTAAGTAAGGGGGAAATTTTAGAAATTGGAGCAGTAAAAATTCAAAATTCTAAAGAAATTGGACGCTTTCAAAGTTTTGTTAAAGTAAAAGAAATTCCAGAAAATATAACCGAACTTACGGGTATTACTTATGAGATGGTGGAAAATGCTCCAAGTTTAACAAAGGTTTTAAGTGATTTTAGGCTTTTTTTAAAAGACAGTATTTTTGTAGCACATAATGTGCGTTTTGATTATAGTTTTATTTCTAAGGCTTTAAATGAGTGTGGTTTTGGCATTTTACTTAATCGTCGTATTTGTACTATAGAATTTGCACAATGTTGTATAGAAAGTCCAAAATATAAACTAGAGGTTTTGAAAGAATTTCTGGGCGTGGAAAATACGCATCATAGGGCTTTAGATGATGCTTTGGCAGCTGCTGAAATTTTGAAATATTGCCTTGGAAAACTTCCCTATCATATAAAAACTACAGAAGAACTTATAAATTTTACAAAGACTGCCACGCATAAAGCAAAAATAAATATTTAAAGTGTATAATTAAAACATAAATGACGGGAGCTTGTGTAACAGGCTGAGAGTAAGCTAAAAGCTTAGACCGAACCGGATCTGGATAATGCCAGCGTCGGGAAGATTTATAAATTTCAATACTTTAAAAATTTATACTCACCCTTCATTTATCCAAATTTTTTAAAGGATAAATTTATGAAAACTCAAATGAATTATGCGAAAGAAGGTATTTTTACTAAAGAAATGCAGATTGTTGCACAAAAAGAAAATTTAAGTAAAGATTTTTTGCTTGAAAATATTGCTTGCGGTAAAATTATTATCCCTGCAAATATTAATCATAAAAGTCTTGATCCAAATGGTATAGGTTTTGGACTGCGTACTAAGGTTAATGTAAATTTAGGAGTTTCAAATGATTGCGTTGATTATAGCGAGGAAATGAAAAAAGTAGAGCTTGCTCATAAATTTGACATAGAAGCGATTATGGACTTAAGCAATTATGGCAAAACAAGTCGTTTTAGAGACGAGCTTGTTAATGTTTCAAAAGCTATGATAGGAACAGTTCCTGTATATGATGCGGTAGGATTTTTAGAAAAAGATTTAAAACAAATTGGTGCTAAAGACTTTTTAGATGTTGTATATCATCATGCTAAAAGTGGGGTTGATTTTATGACAATTCATGCAGGTATTAATTCTCGCGCAGCGCATATTTTTAAACAAAGTAAAAGACTTACAAATATAGTTTCAAGAGGAGGCTCTGTGCTTTATGCTTGGATGATGATGAAAGATGCTGAGAATCCTTTTTTTGAGTATTATGATGATTTGCTTGACATTTGTTTAAAATACGATGTAACTTTATCTTTGGGCGATGCTTTGCGTCCTGGCTCTACTCACGATGCAAGTGATGGGGCGCAAATTTCAGAGCTTATAGAATTGTCACTCCTTACTCAAAGAGCTTGGGATGTTGGGGTTCAAGTAATGATAGAAGGTCCAGGGCATATGGCTATTAATGAAATAGAGGCAAATATGCAATTAGAAAAGCGTTTATGCAAAGGAGCGCCTTTTTATGTCTTAGGACCTTTGGTAACAGATATTGGCGCAGGGTATGATCATATTAGTGGTGCTATTGGAGGAGCTGTGGCTGCAGCTAGCGGTGCTGATATGCTGTGTTATGTAACACCTGCTGAACACTTAAGACTTCCAAATTTAGAAGATGTTAGAGAGGGTATAGTTGCGACTAAAATTGCAGCTCATGCGGGAGATATAGCTAAACTTCCAAAAGAAAGAGCAAGAGATGATGAGATGAGTAAGGCTAGACAAGAGATAGATTGGGAGAAAATGTTTAAACTTGCTATTGATGGAGAAAAGGCTAAAAAAATGTTTAATGAGCGTCGCCCTGATGATTTAAACTCATGTTCCATGTGTGGAAAAATGTGTGCAATGAATACTATGAATCAAATTTTAAAAGGCGAAGATGTGAGTTTAGCTTGAATAAACTTTGAGAGTAAGATCTATAGAGATGCCTTGCTCTCCTGCTTTAAGATTAAGTGGATAATCAAGCTTGATTAAGTTATTATAGTTTTTTAGAGCATCAATAAAATCATAAAGTCTTCTAGGATTGTTCATTGTCGCTTTAATGGCTAAGCGGTTTTTTAGATATTTTTCTTGTTTTTCGGGCTTAGTTTCTTGAATTTTTACATTTTGAAAATATTTTTGTAAAAAAATATCAAAATTTCCTATATTAAAATTTTGCTCAAATTGCTCTAAACTTTTGTTGTTTTCGCTTCTTAGAGTTGATATTTTATCTTCACTAAAGTCAAATTTTGATTTAGCGGCTTTTAAGATAGCAAGTTGTGAATTTTCTCTAAGATTTGCTTGTTTGTAATTTTTTAATGTCGGTAAAAGTAAAAATAAGATCAAGGCTGTGCAAACGCTTATAAAACTTAACGCGCAAATGATAAGCTTTAATAAATCAATTTCTTCTAGACTTTTATCTTTCATCTGCAACTCCTGGAATTTGTTTACTAATACTAACAAAACGATACCACCCATTATCTAAGCGATAATAGGTTGTATAGCTTTGATCAAAGATGCTTTTTAAAGGGGTTTCTAAAAGTAGAGTAAACATTTCTCTTGTAGGAGTGACTCCGATAAGTTTTAAGGAATATTCGTCTTGTTCAACACTTTCAAGAGTAATATTATCAGTTTTTACAATAATATCAAATAGATTTCTTAAGCTTTCTTTAACAATTTGATTTTGAGTGTTAAAATTTTTCGCTATTTGGCTTTGATCAAATAAAATTTCATAAAGCATTTCATTTTGCTTAGTTTGATTTTGAAGCACTATAACTTGTTGTTTTTCATCATCGATAGAGCTATTGATTAATGCAATTTTTATTGTATATGTAAAATATACTAGCAAGATAAATAATATACTAAAACCAAAAAGTCCTAGCCAAATTTTATCAAAGAGTGTGAAAATAGGTTTTTTTCTTGGCTGTATGAAGCTATAAGTCATTTAAGCTCCTTTTGCATCAATTCTATCATAAGATCTAAGGTGTTGATTTGTTTCGTTTTTATCTCTAAAAAAGTTTCACTTTCTAAAAAATCAATAGCACTTATGTTAATATCTGATTCACTATATAATAAAATACCATTGATAAATACCCCAGCATATTTATCATCATTATAAAATTTTTCAATGCTCGTAATAATATAACGGCATAGTTCCATATCATTGCTAAATTGATTTAATTCATCAAGATTAAAATTATCATTATTATTCAAAGTTTCAAGATTATTTTCTTGATCAAGTAGATCAAATTTATTATTTAAGGCTTCATTGAAGTTATCTAGGGTAACTTCAGTATCATTGTTGTTGTTTTCAATTTCTTGATTATCTTCTGATGGAAGTTCAAGCTCTAAACCTAATTCTTGCTCAAATATTTTAAAATCACCGTATAAAATAGTATTGCCTTTAGCAACAATAATTGCCAAAAGATGTCCTTGCTTAAATCCATAAAGTAAAATTTGATCATCAGGCTGTTTTTCTTTTTGTATATTGTAGTAAAGAAGAGCAAAAGGGGAATATAAAAAATCTAAACCTCTATATTCTTCAAAAAGCTCGCTATAATATTCCACATGTTCGGTAGCCGTATAAACAAGGGCATTATTAAACAAAATATGCTGTAAGCTGATTTTTCCTATATTAAAGTGCTCACAATCTTGAATATTTGTACTAGGTATTAATCCTTGTTCTTTGGCATCTAAAAATAAAGCAGTGTGGTAAAATAAGAAATGCTTGCTTAAATTTTTTATGTATTCTAGTAAATTTTCGCTTTTATCAAAAGTTTTTTCATTGCTACTGATTAGTTTATTTCCTCTATAAATAGAAGCTTTTACAATATTTTTTTTATCTTCTAAAATAATACTAATAAAAAGTTGTGGAAATATTTTTTTAAGTAAAAATAACATTTCATTCCTTAAATTGATCAGCTAAGCTAATTTTATCAAATTGTTTTATTAGAAATTCTTTAGCTTTTTCTTTATCTAAAGATAAAATATCCAAAGGTTCACTTAGACTATAAGTAATCTTACTAAAAGGTTTTGGCAAGATCATCTTATCCCAACTTTTAAATTTCCAAAAACGATTTGCTTCATAGTTTAAAATTCTTATCTTTAGTTCTTTTTTTTGAGCCAAAATGATAGAACCATCTGAAATACTATGATAAGGCCCTCGTGGACCATCGGGCGTGATAACTATATCGTCATTTTGTTCTAAAACTTTAAATGCAGCTCTAAGTGCACTGCTAGCACCCCTTGAAGTGCTTCCTCTTACAGTATCAAGACCGAAAAGCTTGATGATTTTTGCAATTTGTTCTCCATCTTTATGGTGGGAGATCATGACATAGGCTTTTTTATTTTTTTGTCTATAATGTCTAAACGCAAAAGGCATGAGTGCTAATTTTCCATGCCAAAAAAGTATCACACCAGCTTTACGGTCAACTTTTTCACCTTTATAGTGCTTTTTACAGCTTAAAAAAATAAGCCATTGCAAGATGAAAATTATATATGTTAAGCAATGGATTTTAAACGATTTCCCCATATAAAACCATACGCTTTGCATTAGTTATTTTTACTTCTTTAAATTGCCCTAAAAGTTCTTCGCTACCTTCAACTTGAACTAAAAAATTATTATCTGTTCTTCCAGCAATGCTATTGCCTGCTCTTAATTCTTCAAATAAAACTTTAAAAGTTTTATTTTCTTGTTTTTTTACAATTTCATCTAAAATTTCACTATGACGATTTTGTAAGGTGCTAAGTCTTCTTGAAGCTGTTTCTTCATCGATTTGATTAGGCATGGTTGCGGCTTTTGTTAAAGGGCGTTTGGAGTATTTAAAAGAAAAAATTTGTTCAAAACGCACTTTTTCCAAAATATCCATAGTTTCTTCAAAATCTTTTTCACTTTCCCCTGGAAAAGCTACAATAATGTCTGTAGAAATGCTAACATTTGGACAAAGTTCTCTAAGTTTTAAAGCTCTATTTAAATACCATTCTTTAGTATAGCCACGCTTCATAGCTTTTAAAATTTCACTTGAGCCGCTTTGTAAAGGCATGTGCATGGATTTGCAAACTTTTGGATTATTGGCAAAAACTTCTAAAAATTTATCATCCATGTGCAAAGGATGTGGACTTGTAAAGCGAATGCGTTCCAAACCTTCTATAGTGCTAAGTTCTTCTAAAAGATCTGAAAAGTCCATTTTTTTATGTTCGTTTCTAAATCTTTTGCCATAGTTATTGACATTTTGTCCTAGCAAGAAAATCTCTTTAGCGCCTTTTTCAATAGCTTTTTGAGCTTCTTTGTAGATGATGTTAAAAGGTATGGAAATTTCATCTCCTCTAGTATGTGGCACTATACAATAAGTGCAGTGTTTGTCACAACCTATGGAGATATTAATATAGGATTTATAAATACTATTTCTAAAATCTGCAAAAGCAAATTCACTTTCATCATAGTCTATGTCCACGCCCATAAATTTTGGAGTTTTTATAGCTTGAGTGATTTTGGAAATATTTCTTGCTCCTAGAACAAAATCCACATAAGGAGCACGTTTGAAAATTTCATTTCCTAAATGTGATGCAGTACATCCACAAACTCCTATTTTAGCACCTTCTTTTTTAACTTTTTCAAAACCACCTACTTCTGAGAAAAGTTTATGCACAGGTTTTTCACGCACTGAACAGGTATTGATAAGAATAAGATCTGCTTCTTTGATATCTTCTGTTAGTGCGTAATTTTCTTTTTGTGTTAATTCTGCGATCATATGCTCAGAATCTCTGACATTCATCGCACAACCTAAAGTTTGGATAAAAAGTTTTTTAGCACTCAAAGAATATGTACCTCATACATAAAATCATTATCATCAAGTCCGTATTTTACGGTTCTATGATAAATGCTTACTCCTTTTTTTTCAAAATGATTTACAAGGGCAATGAGTTGTTTGTGTGTATTATCTTTATCAAAATAAAAAAACTTTTGTCCTTCTTTTTCTATAGCCTCTTCGATTTTTTCTAGGCTAATATTTTTAGGTTTTTCATTAATCAAAGTTCTTGCCAATTTTAATTCCATAGCTAAATCCTTAAGAATTTTCATTTTAATCTATAATTTTAGCAAATTTTACTTTTAATTAAACTTATTAAGGATATAATTTTTATCTACATTTTTAAATTTCCCACAAAAAAGGTTTTATAAAATATGGAAAAGATAGCAGATATTATCGAATCTATTGCTAATGAAAAAAATTTAAACTTAGAGAATGTAAGAGAAAAGGTAGCTACCGCTTTAATCAATACTGCAAAAAGAATTTATGGACAAGAATATGAGTTTTTTGTGGATCCTAAAAATTTAAATCTTTATCAAAAAATTACCATAGTAGCAGATAATGACGAGAGATTGCAAAATAAAAGTGAGAGTTTTATCGCGTTAAGTAAGGCAAAATCAGAAGCTCCAGATGTTGAAATAGGAGATGAATTAACCTATGAATGTTCTTTGGAAAATTTAGGAAGAACTGCGGTAAATACCTTGCATAAAGAACTTGAATATCATATACAAAAATTATTAGAACAAACTATTTTTGAAAAATATAAAAACAAAGTAGGGCAAATGGTTTTTGGTACAGTTGTTAGAGTGGATAATGAAGAAAATACTTTTATTGAAATAGATGAATTAAGAGCTTTTTTACCGAGAAAAAATCGCATTAAAGGGGAAAAATTTAAAATAGGTGATGTGGTAAAAGCTGTGATACGCCGTGTTTATACAGATAAAGGTATTAAAATCGAGCTTAGTCGTACAAGTCCTAAATTTTTAGAATGTTTACTTGAAGCTGAGGTTCCAGAAATCAAAGATGGTTATGTCAATATTATAGGATGTGCTAGAATTCCAGGTGAAAGAGCAAAAATCATTCTTCAGGCCAATGGAGCAAATATCGATCCTGTAGGTGCTACAGTAGGTGTTAAAGGTGTAAGAATTAATGCAGTAAGCAAAGAGCTTCATAATGAAAATATTGATTGTATAGAATTTACAAATGAGAGTGAAATTTTAATTTCTCGTGCCTTGGCTCCCGCTATTGTAAATTCTGTAAAAATTGAAGATAAAAAAGCTATTGTAAGTTTAAATAGCGAACAAAAAAGCAAAGCCATAGGAAAAAATGGTATTAATATTCGCCTTGCTTCTATGTTAAGTGGTTATGAAATAGAGCTCAATGAATTAAGCTCATCGCAGCTAAATAATGCCATCAGCAATGAAGAAGCAATGAAAAATCTTCAAGATTTGTTTAAAATTTAAAATATTTGTGAATTTTCACAAATATTTTTTATAAAACCACTTCCAATAAAATGCCGCAAAGATAAAAATCATACCCAATAAGCCTGTAATTAGTTCTAAACTCAAGCCTATTTCAAATAAAAAGCCCATAAGCATTGAAATAATAGCGCTAAAACTAAGATAAATCATATCTGTATAAGCGATCACTCTACCATGATATGCTTTGTCAGCATTTTTTTGTATCATAGTGTAGGTGTAAGCCCAAAGTGCTGAGGTAAAAAAACCTGCACCGATTAAACCTAAAAAAGAAATATAAAAATTAAATTGAGTTAAAGCCCAAAGTATAATACCAAAACCTTGGCCAAGATACATGTAAAATAAATTTTTATTATTAATAAATTTACTTAAAACCATAGGTCCTATAGCTAAAGAACAAGCACGTACCGCATTTAAAAACCCTATTACTAAAGCAGCAGATAAAACTTCTTTATATTGATGTTGCGCTAAAAGCGTAACCAAGGTTTCATAAGCAGTTAAACCTATAAAAGCGTGAAGCAAGATAAGATGAAAAATTATCTTATTGTTTAAAACATAGAAAAATCCTTCTTTTATCATGGTAAAAAAGCGACTTTGTGTTTTTTGATGAAAATCAGGAATGCTTAATCTTGCTAAAAAAGAAATGCCTATGAGTATAAGTATACAGTCAAATAGAAAAGCGGTTTTAACTCCTAGAAAATAAATAAAAATTCCCGCACTTGCCATACCTGCTGTATAAGAAATCGCCCAAATGACACTGTGCATTTCATTAGCGAGTTTAAGTTCTTGAGGAGTTAAAATTTTGGCCAATAAACTCATTTCAGCTTGAAAATAAATCGAAGCAACACAAAGTCTTATGAAAATTAAAATAAATAAAAGCCAAAGCATACTAAGACTTGTGACAAAAATAAGACAAAAAATAGAAATTAATTCTATGCTAATCATGCTGAGTAAAAGTTTTTTAGGTTTATTTTTCTCTACTATGACGCCATTAATAGGAGCAAGTAAAACTCCAGGTAAAAAAGCAAGCATAGCACTTGTAGCTGTTGCCCAAGTAGGAGCATTAAGCTCAACCAAAAGGGTAAAAACTCCTGTTTGAGAAAACCATGCTCCAAAATATACTATAAACTGAACCGAAGCTAATATTCTGATATTTTTATTATTTTTTAATAGTTCAATGTAATTCATAAGCGAAACTATAGCATAATTTATATTTTAAATGCTATAATTATTTTAATTATGTAAAAAACAAGGAAAAATTTTGAAAAGACTGGATAAAAAAGAAGCTTTAGATTTATTACACCATGCAAGTTTAACAGAACTTGGAGAAATGGCTTATAAAAGAAAATTAGAACTTCATCCTGAAAAAATCACCACTTTTGTTGTAGATAGAAATATTAATTATACCAATGTTTGTTGTATTGATTGTTCTTTTTGCGCTTTTTATCGCCATCATAAAGAAGATGATGCTTATATTTTAAGCTTTGAAGAGATAGGCAAAAAGATAGAAGAGCTTGAAGCTATCGGGGGTACGCAAATTCTTTTTCAAGGCGGGGTGCACCCAAAATTAAAAATAGAATGGTATGAAGAATTAGTTTCTTGGATAAAAGAACATTATCCAAATATCACTGTACATGGTTTTTCAGCGGTTGAGATCGCTTATATCGCAAAGGCATCTAAAATTTCAATTACTGAAGTACTTCAAAGACTACAAGCTAAAGGTTTATTTTCTATACCAGGAGCAGGTGCTGAGGTGCTAAGCGATAGGGTGCGTGATATTATCGCACCAAATAAATGTGATACAGCTACTTGGTTAGAAGTACATCGCCAAGCTCATAAAATCGGTATGAAAAGTACAGCTACTATGATGTTTGGAACGGTTGAAAATGATAAAGAAATCATCGATCATTTTGAGTATTTGAGAAAATTGCAAGATGAAACAGGCGGATTTAGAGCTTTTATTTTATGGAGCTTTCAAAGTGATAATACTGCTTTAATCCAAAAACATCCAGAGATTATGAAACAAAGTTCTAACAAGTATTTAAGACTTTTAGCTTTAGCAAGACTTTATTTAGATAATTTTAAAAATTTGCAAAGTTCTTGGGTAACTCAAGGCTCGCTTATAGGTCAACTTGCTTTAAAATTTGGGGCCAATGATTTAGGCTCAACCATGATGGAAGAAAATGTAGTAAGTGCCGCAGGAGCAAGTTATAGAATGAATCAAGATGAGATGATAAGGCTGATTAGAAGTTTAGGCGAAAATCCAGCTAAACGCAATACCGCTTATGAAATTTTAGAAAGGTTTTAATGCAGTATTTAGAGAGTAGGGGTATTAAAATCCCTTTTATTTTTGAAAAAAATTCTGATTTTCCTATTGTTGTTTTAAAGCTTGTTTTTAGAAATTGTGCTAGAAGTTATGATGAAATAGCAGGCTTAGCTAAGATGTTTTCACGTATTTTAAATGAAGGCGTGGATGATAAATTTTTTAAGGATTTAGAATTTAGAGCGATAAATTTAGAGGCAAGTAGTGGTTTTGAAAGTTTGGAAATCAATCTTTCTTGCTTGAAAGAAAATTTTGATTTTGCTTTAAAGAGTTTAGAAAAATTGCTTTTAAAACCAAGAATAGAAGAAAAAATTTTGCAAAAATTAAAAATCAATGCCTTAGGTGAACTTGCGAGTAAAAATAGTGATTTTGATTATTTAGCAAAAAATTTACTCAATGCTCAAATTTTTAAATGTAAAGAATTTCAAAGTCCAAACGATGGAGATGAAAAAAGTATAGAAACTTTGTCTTTAAAAGATTTACAAAATTTTTATAAAAATTTTATTCATCTTAGTGATTTGGTTGTGATTTTAGGAGGAGATTTAGAAGAAAAACAAGCCAAGGAAGATCTTTTAAAACTCTTATCAAAACTTCAAATAGGCAAAAAAAATACTCCAAAAAAATATGAGTTAAGCAAAAACATCAAAGATGAAATTTTGCTACGCCCAGAAAGTGAACAAGCTTATATTTATTTTGCTACACCTTTTTTTGCTGATTTTAAAGATAAGGATTTATATCTTGCAAAAATTGCATTATTTGTTCTAGGGCAAGGAGGATTTGGTTCAAGGATTATGGAAGAAATTCGTGTTAAAAGAGGTCTTGCATACTCAGCTTATGCTATGCTTGATATGAATATGTCTTTTTCTAGAGTTTTTGGATATTTACAAACTAAAAATGAAAGCGCTAAAGAAGCTAAAAAAATCGTAAAAGAGCTTTTTGAAGATTTTATAAAAAATGGCATGACTCAAAATGAACTTGATCAAGCTAAAAATTTTCTCATAGGATCAACTCCTTTGCGTTATGAAAGCTTAAGCAAGCGTTTATCTATGTCTTTTAACGAATTTTATCAAGGTTTAAATTTGGGATATTATAAAGAAGAGTTAAAACTTATGGAAAAGGTTAAACTTGAAACCATGAATGCTTATATTAAAAAACATCAAGAGCTTTTAAATATAAGTTTTGCAAGCATACAAAATGAAAATTAAAGAAAGTGATTTTGAATTTTTTAAAAAATTAAAAATTAGAAGTGCTATTGATTTAGCGCTTCTTTTACCTAAAAAAATTGAAAATTTAAATCCAAGTAAAAATCCTAAAGAAAATGAAATTTGCACCCAAAAAATCACTATAAAAAGCGTTAGTTCAAGAAAAAATCAACTTTTTGGTTTAGGTTTTTGTGAGGAATGGCAAGAAAATATTTCTTTTGTGTTTTTTCATCCTAGAGCTTGGCATTTTGGTATTTGTAAGGTAGAAAAAGAGCTTATTTTTAATGCTAAACTCTCGCATTTTAATCACACTTGGCAATTTAACAATCCTAAAATTTTAACTTCTTTTGAGGGTTTTAGTCCAAAGTATCAAATTTTAGGTTTAAAAGATACAAAAATTGCTGCTTTTATACATAAATATCTTAATTATGAAAATTTAAAAGAAAGTGGCATAGAGGATAAATATATACATTTTCTTTTAAATTTGCATGCTTATGATGAAAAAAGTTTTTTTATGTTTGAAAATTTGCAAAATTTTAGCAAAGATTTAAAATATATAGAAATATATAATTTTTTAAAGCGTTTAAAAGCTAAAAAAACGCATTTTAAAGCTCATCAAATCAATGTTTTTAATATAGCCAATTGGCTTAAAGATTTGCCTTTTTCTCTTACTAAAGATCAGCTTAATGCCTTAAAAGACATAGAAAAAGATTTACACTCAAAAGAAGCCAAAAGGCGTGTGATTATGGGTGATGTAGGGTGTGGTAAAACCTTGGTTTTACTTGGTGCGGCTTTGATGGTTTATCCTAAGCAAGCTATTTTAATGGCACCTACTAGTATTTTAGCGTATCAGCTTTATGAAGAGGCTAAGAAATTTTTACCTGATTTTATGAATATTTTGTTTATTAAAGGGGGTAAAAAAGAAAAAGATTTAGAACAAAATATCCAAAAAGCAAATCTTGTTATAGGCACTCATGCTTTAATTCATTTAGAAAGCCATAATGCCGTACTTGTAATGATAGACGAACAACATCGTTTTGGATCAGCTCAGCGTGAGAAAATTCATTCTTTAAGTAAACAAGAATTTGCCCCTCATTTTATACAGTTTTCGGCTACGCCTATTCCAAGAACTTTAAGCATGATACAATCTGAACTTTTAAATTTTAGTTTCATTAAACAAATGCCTTTTAAAAAAGATATCACAACTTATTGTATACAAAATGAAGGCTTTTCTAAGCTTAGCGAGAAGATCAAAGAAGAAATCGCTAAAAATCATCAAATTATCATTATTTATCCCTTAGTGAGTGCTAGTGATAATATTCCTTATCTTTCTTTAGAGCAGGCTAAAGAATATTGGCAGAGTCACTATGAAAAAGTTTTTGTAACTCATGGGAAAGATAAACAAAAAGATGAAATTTTAGAGCGTTTTAGAGATGAGGGAAATATTTTACTAAGCACTACAGTGGTGGAAGTGGGCATTTCTTTGCCAAGATTGAGTATGATAGTGATTGTAGGAGCGGAACGTTTAGGACTTGCTACTTTACATCAACTTCGTGGCCGTGTAGGTCGTGTAGGGCTTAAAAGTACTTGCTATCTTTATACTAAGCTTAAAGAAATTCCGAGTCGTTTAAAAGAATTTGCTAGCACTTTAGATGGGTTTAAAATAGCAGAGCTTGATCTTAAAAATCGTTTGAGTGGAGATTTGCTTGATGGTTTTATGCAACATGGAAATGAGTTTAAATTTTTTGATTTTTCCAAGGATGAGGAGATTTTAGAAAAGGCAAAAAAAGATTTGGCAAAAAAATTGCCAAATTAATGTCCGCCGTACTTGTAAAGCATATTTTGAAAATGTGAAGCTATCATTTGTGCACGCTGTAAAATGACATTTTTCATTTCTTCATTATAAACTATATTTAAACTTTCTTCAAAAAGTTTTAGCCAAATTTCAAAAAACTCTTGAGGAAAAGGAGGTAGATCTAAGTGCTTTTTTAAGGGTTGCCCATTATAATCACCTTCGCCTAAAAGCATGCCTGCCCAAAAATTTCCTATTTTTGCTTTATGTTCTTTCCATTCTTCATCGCTTGTTCCAATAGCATTGTTAAAAATAGGACCTAAATCCTTATCTTTTCTAACTTTTTCATAAAATATTTCCATGAGTTTTGCTATGCTTTCTTGATTAATTGTTTCAAATTTCATATAAGCCTTTCTTAAATGTTAATTTTATGGCGTTAATATAGCAAAAATAAGATAAATTAAATTTAACATAAGTTAAGAATGGAAATATTATATAATGAAAGATTATTTAGAACTTTTATCTAGTGTAGGAAAATTAAAAAAATTTCAAAAAAATAGTATTTTATTTTATGAAGGCGAAGAGGCTAAAAAATTTTTTATTTTACTCAAGGGAAAAATACGCATTTATAAAAGTACAGCAAGTGATAAAGAAATTACTTTGCATTATTTTAATCCTCCAAATTTTATAGCAGAAATGCCTGCTTTTAAAAAATTAAATTATCCTGCTAATGCTGTTTTTGAAGAGGATGGAGAAATTTTGGAAATTGATTTTATTAATTTTCAAAATTTATGCAGTGAAAATAAAGAATTCAATTTTTTACTTATCAGTTCACTTTTTGATAAAATTAAAATTTTAGAAAAGAAATTATCTCAAAATGCATTAGATTTAAGGACGAGATTATTAAAGTATCTTTTGGAAAATGAAAAAAATTTAGATACAATTTCACAAAAACAAATTGCAATTGATTTAAATGTTAGAGCACAATCTTTATCTCGAGTGTTAAAAGAACTTAAAATTTCAGAACTTATTGATACAAAAAAAGGTAGAATTGAAATTTTAAATAAAGATATGATCATGAAAGAACTTTGGTAAAATTTAAGGTAGAGAATGGATTTTGATTTTATATTAGCTCAAGCTCCTGCTTTTTTAACGGCTGCTTGGCTTACGATAAAACTAAGCTTTTTTGGAATTATTTTTTCTTTGATAATAGGTTTGTTTTGTATTTTAATGAGTTATTTTAAAATAAAAATTTTAGAAAATATTTGCAAGCTTTATATAGAGTTTTCAAGAAATACGCCTTTATTAATTCAACTTTTTTTCTTATATTATGCTTTACCTAAATTTAATATACATTTAGAGCAAATTCCACCGCTTGATTTGATTTGCTTAAGCGTAGAAGAAACTTTAAGGCCTTCTTTTGCTTGTGTTATAGTAGGACTTAGTTTTTTAGGAGGTTCTTATATGGCTGAAAGTTTAAGAGCGGGATTTGAAGCCATAAGAAAACAGCAGTTTGAAGCGGGACTTTCTTTGGGTTTTTCAAAATTTGGAAATTTGCGTTATGTGATTTTGCCGCAAGCTTTGGCTATTTCTATGCCAAGTATTAGTGCTAATATTATATTTTTAATCAAAGAAACTTCAGTCGTTAGTATTATTGCCTTGCCAGATTTGGTGAATTTAATGAAGAGTTTAAATTCCTTAACCTATAAGACAGATGAGCTATTGTTTTTGTTGTTTATGGGATATTTATGCATTATTTTACCTTTGTCTTTTATTTTGCTAAAGTTTGAAAAAAGGTTGCTTCATGCTTGAACTTTTAAATACCGATACGCTTTTAAGACTCTGGCAAGGGCTTTTTGTCACTCTTGAAATTTCATTTATCAGCATTATTATTACTTCGATAGGTGGGTTATTTTTAGGAATTTTAATGAGTTTTAAAAATACCTATATCTATGCTTTTTGTCGTTTGGGTTTAGAATTTGTGCGTGTTATGCCACTTTTAGTATGGCTTTTTGTGGTGTATTTTGGTTTTCCTAGATGGTTTGGGTGGGATTTGAGTTCTGTAAGTGCAGCTATTATTGTTTTTAGCATTTGGGGTTGTTTTGAGATGATGGATTTGGTGCGTGTTTCCTTGCAGAGTATTCCAAAACATCAGTATGAAAGTGCATCATCTTTAGGTTTAAATACGGTGCAAAGTTTTGCTTATGTTATTATTCCACAAGCTATGCGTCGTTTAACTCCTATGAGCATGAATTTACTTACTCGTATGATTAAAAGTACAACCTTTGCTTATTTAATCGGCGCGGTAGAGCTTGTAAAAGTAGGGCAACAAATTATAGAATTTCATAATAGAAATGATTTTGCACCTTTTATTATTTATGGTTTGATTTTTTTTATCTTTTTTATACTTTGTTATCCTATCACTTTATATTCAAGAAAATTAGAGAAAAAATGGAGCTAAAATGAGTATACTAAAAATAGAAAATTTACAAAAGTATTATGGTTCGCATCACGCCTTAAAAGATATTAATTTAGAAGTTAAGGCTAAAGAAGTTGTGGTGATTTTAGGTCCTAGCGGATGTGGAAAATCTACGCTTTTGCGTTGTATTAATGGGCTTGAAGAGATTGCAAGTGGTAATATTTATATTGATAATGAGAAAATAGATAAAGATTTTAAAGAATGGCCAAGAATGCGTCAAAAAGTTGGTATGGTTTTTCAATCTTATGAGCTTTTTGAGCATTTAAGTGTTGAAGAAAATATACTTCTAGGGCCTATGAAAGTGCAAAAAAGAAAGAAAGATGAGGTTTTAAAAGAGGCTAAAATTTGGCTTGAAAAGGTGGGGCTTTTGCATAAAATTCATGCTTATCCAAGAGAACTTAGCGGAGGACAAAAGCAAAGAATTGCCATAGTAAGAAGTTTATGCATGAATCCTGAGTTAATGCTTTTTGATGAGGTTACAGCAGCGCTGGATCCTGAGATTGTCAGAGAAGTTTTAGAAGTGATGTTAAATCTTGCAAAAGAGGGTATGACTATGCTTATTGTTACTCATGAAATGGGTTTTGCTAAAGCTGTAGCAGATAAAATTATTTTTATGGATAAAGGAAAAATCATCGAAGAAAATGATCCTAAAAGTTTTTTTAAAAATCCAAAAAGCGAAAGAGCAAAGAAATTTTTAAATTTATTTGATTATCATAAATAGATAAAAATAATATTGGTTTATGATAATAAAATTTACAAGACTAAAATTTTATAGAAAAACTAAAAAAGTCTTGACAAAATTTTTTTTTTGAGTTATAATCTTACTTTTATTTTTGCTGGTTTAGCTCAGTTGGTAGAGCAGCTGCCTTGTAAGCAGCAGGTCGGGGGTTCAAGTCCCTTAACCAGCTCCATTTATTTTAGCAGTGTTTGACCAGAATATTGAAAAAGCAATATTTTTATGGTGAGTTACTCAAGTGGCCAACGAGGGCAGACTGTAAATCTGCTGGCTTTCGCCTTCCGTGGTTCGAATCCACGACTCACCACCATGCTTTGCGGGAGTAGCTCAGTTGGCTAGAGCATCAGCCTTCCAAGCTGAGGGTCGCGGGTTCGAGTCCCGTTTCCCGCTCCAATAATTTAAAAGAACTGGGAGCTGTATTTTAAAACCTTTAACTTACAGTATATATCCCATTTAAGAGTTTTTGTTGTCTGTTATTGTGTATAATTTTTCTGAGCGCTCGTATGGCTCAGAGGTAGAGCACTCCCTTGGTAAGGGAGAGGTCGCGGGTTCAATTCCCGCTATGAGCTCCATGAATTGAAAAAATTATATAGATATAAGACTTGCTTTGCTCAATTTATTTTTTATACGGAGGAAAAAAATGGCTAAAGAAAAATTTTCACGTAATAAGCCACACGTAAATATTGGTACTATTGGTCACGTTGACCATGGTAAAACTACTTTAACAGCTGCTATTTCTGCTGTTCTTTCTAGAAGAGGTTTAGCAGAGCTTAAAGATTATGATAATATCGATAATGCTCCAGAAGAAAAAGAGCGTGGTATTACTATTGCTACTTCTCATATTGAATATGAAACAGACAATCGTCACTATGCACACGTTGACTGCCCAGGTCACGCAGATTATGTTAAAAACATGATTACAGGTGCTGCACAAATGGATGGAGCGATCTTGGTTGTTTCTGCTGCAGATGGCCCTATGCCACAAACTAGAGAGCACATTCTTCTTTCTCGTCAAGTAGGCGTTCCATATATTGTTGTTTTTATGAATAAAGCAGATATGGTTGATGATGCTGAACTTTTAGAGTTAGTTGAAATGGAAATTAGAGAATTATTAAGCTCTTATGATTTCCCAGGCGATGATACACCTATTATTTCTGGTTCTGCTTTAAAAGCTCTTGAAGAAGCTAAAGCTGGACAAGATGGTGAATGGTCAGCAAAAATTATGGATCTTATGGCTGCAGTTGATAGCTATATTCCAACTCCAACTCGTGATACTGAAAAAGACTTCTTGATGCCAATTGAAGACGTTTTCTCAATTTCAGGTCGTGGTACTGTTGTTACAGGTAGAATTGAAAAAGGTGTTGTAAAAGTAGGTGATACTATCGAAATCGTTGGTATTAAAGATACTCAAACAACAACTGTAACAGGTGTTGAAATGTTCAGAAAAGAAATGGATCAAGGCGAAGCAGGAGATAATGTAGGTGTTCTTCTTCGTGGTACTAAAAAAGAAGAAGTTATCCGTGGTATGGTTCTTGCTAAACCAAAATCAATTACTCCACACACTGACTTCGAAGCTGAAGTTTATATCTTAAATAAAGATGAAGGTGGTAGACATACTCCATTCTTTAACAACTATAGACCACAGTTTTATGTAAGAACAACTGATGTTACAGGTTCGATTAAATTAGCTGATGGTGTTGAAATGGTTATGCCAGGTGAAAATGTGAGAATTACTGTAAGCTTGATCGCTCCAGTAGCACTTGAAGAAGGAACTCGTTTTGCTATTCGTGAAGGTGGTAAAACTGTTGGTTCAGGTGTTGTTTCTAAAATTATTAAATAATTTAATAAAGCCAAGTTAAAAGCTTGGCTTTAATTTTTTAAGGAAAATTGAAATGAGAATTAAAGTTGGTTTAAAGTGTGAAGAATGTGGTGATATTAATTATAGCACCTATAAAAATAGTAAAAATACTACTGAAAAATTAGAATTAAAAAAATATTGCCCAAGATTAAAAAAACATACACTTCACAAAGAAGTTAAGTTAAAAAGTTAAGCTTGCGCCCTTAGGGCAATAGCTCCAACGGTAGAGCGCCGGATTCCAAATCCGATGGTTGGGGGTTCGAATCCCTCTTGCCCTGCCATAATTAAGGTTTAAATAAATGGAAAAATTAATAACTTATTTTAAATTATCAAAAGCCGAATTAAGGAAAGTAATTTTTCCTTTAAAAGAACAGGTAAGAAATGCCTATATTACAGTTTTTGTGGTTGTTGTGGTGATTTCTTTGTTTTTGGCGTTAGTGGATTGGCTTATGTCCTCTATTGTTTCTGCGATCGTATAAGGAGAGTAAATGAGTACTCATAAATGGTATGCAATTCAAACTTATGCTGGCAGTGAAATGGCAGTTAAAAGAGCCATTGAAAATTTAGTAAAAGATAACGGAATTGAAGAACAACTTAAAGAAATTGTTGTTCCAACTGAAGATGTTATTGAATTTAAGAATGGAAAGGAGAAGATTAGCGAAAGAAGTTTGTATTCAGGATACGTTTTTGCACTTCTTGATTTAAATACAGAGCTTTGGCATCGCATTCAATCTCTTCCAAAGGTTGGTCGTTTTATTGGAGAATCCAAAAAGCCAACCCCTTTAACAGAAAAAGATATTAATTTGATTTTGGAAAAAGTTCACAATCGTGCAGCGCCTAAACCAAAGATTTCTTTTGAAGAAGGGGAAAATGTGAGAATCACAGAAGGGCCATTTGCAAACTTTACTGCAATTGTAGAAGAGTATGATATGGTTCGTGGTTTATTAAAATTAAATGTTTCTATTTTTGGACGTTCAACTCCAGTGGAGATCTTATATTCTCAAGTTGAGAAAATAATTTAATTTATATCAAGTAAGGAGATTTGTTATGGCTAAAAAAGTCGTAGGCGAAATTAAATTGCAAATTGCTGCCACAAAAGCAAACCCATCACCACCTGTTGGTCCTGCTTTGGGTCAGCAAGGTGTTAATATTATGGAGTTTTGTAAGGCTTTTAATGAAAGAACAAAAGATATGGCAGGTTTTAATATCCCTGTTGTTATCACTGTTTATGCAGATAAAAGTTTTACTTTTATTACAAAACAACCGCCAGCTACGGATTTGATCAAAAAAGCAGCTGGAATTTCTAAAGGTACGGATAATCCACTTAAAAATAAGGTGGGTAAGTTAACTCGTGCTCAAGTTTTAGAAATAGTAGATAAGAAAATTGCAGATTTAAATACTAAAGATAGAGATCAAGCTGCTAAAATTATTGCAGGTTCAGCTCGTTCTATGGGTGTTGAAATCGTAGATTAATCCTTTCACCGCCAAGGTAAAAGGCGGTAGCACTTTAAAATGCGGAGAAAATAAATGGCTAAGATAGCAAAAAGATTAAAAGAATTATCACAAAAAATTGATTCAAATAAAGAGTATGCTTTAAGCGATGCAATTGATACAATAAAGACTTTAAAGTCTGCTAAATTTGATGAGACTGTAGAAATTGCTTTAAAACTCAATGTTGATCCAAGACATGCAGATCAAATGGTAAGAGGATCTGTTGTTTTACCTGCTGGAACGGGTAAAAAAGTTCGTGTTGCTGTAATTGCAAAAGACGCAAAAGCTGATGAAGCGAAAAATGCTGGTGCAGATATTGTGGGTAGCGATGATTTAGTAGAAGAAATTCAAAAAGGTAATATGAATTTTGATGTTTTGATTGCTACTCCAAATTTAATGGGACTTGTTGGTAAAGTTGGTAGAATTTTAGGGCCAAAAGGTTTAATGCCAAATCCTAAAACTGGAACAGTGACTATGGATGTTGCTCAAGCAGTTAATAATGCAAAAAGTGGTCAGGTAAATTTCCGTGTTGATAAGCAAGGAAATATCCATGCAGGTCTTGGTAAAGTAAGTTTTTCCAAAGAACAATTATGGGACAATGTTAGCACTTTTGTAAAGGCAATTAACAAACATAAACCTGCTGCAGCTAAAGGTAGATATATTAAAAATGCGGCTTTATCTTTGACAATGAGCCCTTCTGTAAAGCTTGAAACACAAGAATTGCTTGATATGAAATAAGAGTTGCTTTTTTGCAACTCTTTTGTTTTAAAATAAACATTTGAAAAAATTTTTGATTTTTTGAGATGTTTATTTTAGATTGAAGATAGTCGAGGCGTAAGCTTAATTGGATTTCCACTCTACTTGAAATCTCAATCGGAAAGGAGAAAATGTGACTAGAAGCGAAAAAGTTGAGATTATTGCTAAACTTGAAGAAGGTTTTAAAGCTAGTGAAGCTATTGTAGTTTGTAATTACAGAGGTCTTAGCACAAAAAAACTAGAAGAGCTTAGAAATAATGCAAGAGAAAACAATGTAAAAGTTCAAATTGTTAAAAATACTTTGGCTAACATTGCTCTTAACAATTCCGGTAAAACAGGTCTAGTTCTTAAAGATACAAATATTTATCTTTGGGGCGAAGATCAGCTAGGTGTTTCAAAAGTAGCTGCTAAATTTGAAGAAAATAACGATAAATTTGAAATCAAAACAGCTCATATTGAAGGCGAAGTTGCAGATGTTGCTAAGGTTAAAGCTCTTGCTAAAATGCCTTCACGCAATGAGTTGCTTGCTATGCTTTTGCAAGTTTGGAATGCGCCAATTACCAATTTCACAATAGGTTTAAATGCGCTTAAAAATAAAAAAGAATCTGAATAAATTAAATAAAAGGATAAAAAATGGCAATCTCTAAAGAAGATGTATTAGAATATATTTCAAATTTAAGTGTTCTTGAGTTATCAGAACTTGTAAAAGAGTTTGAAGAAAAATTTGGTGTGTCTGCTGCTCCTGTAATGATAGCTGGTGGTGCTGCAGCTGGTGGTGCTGCAGCTGCTGCTGAAGAAAAAACTGAATTTGATATCGTTTTAACTGATGGCGGTGCTAAAAAGATTGAAGTTATTAAAATCGTTCGTGCTCTTACAGGCCTTGGTCTTAAAGAAGCAAAAGATGCAGTTGAGCAAACTCCTTCAACTCTAAAAGAGGGTGTGGCTAAAGCTGAAGCTGAGGAAGCTAAAAAACAACTTGAAGAAGCTGGTGCTAAAGTAGAACTTAAGTAATTTTAAGCTTTAAAGTTAGAAGAAGATTTGCCAAGGCAAGTCTTCTTTTTTTATTTTTACCTAA
Organism: Campylobacter sp. CFSAN093238; assembly: GCF_012898015.1. Classification (NCBI taxonomy): domain Bacteria; kingdom Pseudomonadati; phylum Campylobacterota; class Epsilonproteobacteria; order Campylobacterales; family Campylobacteraceae; genus Campylobacter; species Campylobacter sp. CFSAN093238. The sequence continues at coordinate 474,549 of NZ_CP040611.1, forward strand.
TTTTTAGGTCTTCTTTTTTAAATTTACAAAATTTACCATGAGGTATGTGCGATATGTTAGATAATAAATTAGGAAATCGTTTAAGAGTAGACTTCTCAAACATTTCAAAACAAATAGAAATCCCAAATCTTCTACAATTACAAAAAAAGAGTTTTGATTATTTTTTAAATCTTGATAATGGTGAAAGTGGTATAGAAAAAGTTTTTAAATCAATTTTTCCTATTCATGATCCGCAAAATAGATTGAGTCTTGAATATGTTAGTAGTGAAATAGGCAAGCCAAAATATACCATTCGCGAATGCATGGAAAGAGGTTTGACTTATTCTGTAAATTTAAAAATGAAAATCCGTCTTACTCTGCATGAAAAAGATGAAAAAACAGGGGAAAAAGTTGGCGTAAAAGATATTAAAGAACAAGAAATTTATATCCGCGAAATTCCTTTAATGACAGATCGTGTATCTTTTATCATTAATGGGGTTGAGAGGGTGGTTGTAAATCAATTACATAGAAGCCCTGGTGTTATTTTTAAAGAAGAAGAAAGTTCAACGGTTGCAAATAAGCTTGTTTATACAGCACAAATTATTCCTGATCGTGGTTCGTGGCTTTATTTTGAATACGATGCCAAAGATGTTTTGTATGTAAGAATCAATAAGCGTAGAAAAGTTCCTGTAACTATGCTTTTTAGAGCTTTAGGGTATAAAAAACAAGATATTATTAAGTTGTTTTATCCTATTCAGACTATACATGTGAAAAAAGATAAATTTTTAACAGAATTTAATCCAAATGATTTTATGGATAGAATAGAATATGATATTAAAGATGAAAAAGGAAAAATCGTTCATCAAGCTGGAAAAAGACTTACAAAGAAAAAAGCAGAACAGCTTATTAAAGACGGTTTAAAATGGATAGAATATCCTGTAGAAATTTTACTTAATCGTTATTTAGCAAATCCTATTATTGATAAAGAAAGTGGAGAGGTTTTATTTGATTCTTTAACTTTGTTAGATGAGAGTAAGCTTGCTAAGATTAAAGAGCAAAAAAGTTTTGATATAGCAAATGACTTGGCTAATGGCGTTGATGCAGCGATTATTAACTCCTTTGCTCAAGATGGAGAAACTCTAAAACTTCTTAAACAAAGTGAAAATATCGATGATGAAAATGATTTAGCTGCGATTAGAATTTACAAAGTTATGCGCCCAGGTGAACCTGTGGTAAAAGATGCAGCGAAGGCTTTTGTAAATGATTTATTCTTCAATCCTGAAAGATACGATCTTACCAAGGTGGGTCGTATGAAAATGAACCATAAATTAGGTCTTGAAGTACCTGAGTATGTTACTGTTTTGACTAATGAAGATATTATTAAAACTGCAAAATATTTAATTAAAGTAAAAAATGGTAAAGGACATATTGATGATAGAGATCATTTAGGAAATCGTCGTATCCGTTCTATAGGTGAACTTTTAGCCAATGAACTTCATTTAGGTCTTGCAAAAATGCAAAAGGCGATCAGAGATAAATTTACTTCTTTAAATGCGGATCTTGATAAAGTAATGCCTTATGATTTAATCAATCCTAAAATGATTACTACAACTATCATTGAATTTTTTACAGGAGGTCAACTTTCGCAATTTATGGATCAAACCAACCCTTTAAGCGAGGTTACTCATAAGCGTCGTTTGTCAGCGCTTGGTGAAGGTGGACTTGTAAAAGAAAGAGCAGGTTTTGAAGTGCGTGATGTTCACGCGACACATTATGGTAGAATTTGTCCAGTTGAAACACCCGAAGGTCAAAATATTGGTTTGATTAACACTCTTTCTACTTATGCAAAAGTAAATGAACTTGGCTTTGTTGAAGCGCCATATAGAAAAGTTGTAAATGGTAAAGTGACTAATGAAGTTGTTTATCTTACAGCGACACAAGAAGAAGGCTTGTTTATCGCACCAGCTTCAACTAAGGTTGATGCTAAAGGCAATATAGTAGAAGAATTTGTTGAGGCTAGGCAAGATGGTGAAACTATACTTGCAAGACGCGAAGAAGTGCAATTAATCGATCTTTGCTCAGGTATGGTTGTTGGAGTTGCAGCTTCTTTGATTCCGTTTTTAGAGCACGATGATGCAAACAGAGCGCTAATGGGTTCAAACATGCAACGTCAAGCTGTGCCACTTCTTACTGCTTCAGCTCCGATAGTAGGAACAGGTATGGAACAAATTATTGCGCGTGATGCTTGGGAAGCTGTTAAAGCAAAGCGTGGCGGTGTGGTTGAGAAAGTGGATAATAAAAGCATTTTCATTTTAGGTGAAGATGATAAAGGTCCATTTATTGACCATTACACTATGGAGAAAAATTTAAGAACCAATCAAAATACAAATTATATTCAACACCCTATTGTTAAAAAAGGTGATATAGTAAAAGCAGGACAAATTATCGCAGATGGTCCTTCTATGGATCAAGGCGAACTTGCTATAGGTAAAAATGCTTTAATCGCTTTTATGCCTTGGAATGGTTATAACTATGAGGATGCTATAGTTGTAAGTGAGAGAATTATTCGTGAAGATACTTTTACAAGCGTGCACATTTATGAAAAAGAAATTGAAGCAAGAGAACTAAAAGACGGTATAGAAGAAATTACCAAAGATATTCCAAATGTAAAAGAAGAAGATGTTGCGCATCTTGATGAGAGCGGTATTGCAAAAATTGGTACCCATATCAAACCAGGTATGATTTTGGTGGGTAAGGTTTCTCCAAAAGGTGAGGTTAAACCAACTCCTGAAGAAAGACTTTTAAGAGCGATTTTTGGAGAAAAAGCAGGACATGTTGTGAATAAATCCCTTTATGCAACCGCTTCTTTAGAGGGTGTTGTTGTGGATGTTAAAATTTTCACTAAAAAAGGCTATGAAAAAGATGATCGCGCAATAAAATCTTATGATAAAGAAAAAATGGCTTTAGAAAAAGAGCATCATGATAGACTTTTGATGATGGATAGAGAAGAAATGCTTCGTGTTTGTGCTCTTCTTTCCAAAGCTTCTTTAAATAGCGATCAAAAAATTGGAGATAAAAATTATAAAAAAGGACAAACTGCAGATATTAGCGAACTTGAAAAAATCAATCGTTTTACTTTAACAACTTTGATTAAAGCTTATTCTAAAGAGATTCAAAAAGAATACGATGATTTAAAAAATCATTTCCAAAATGAGAAGAAAAAATTAAAAGCAGAACACGATGAAAAGCTTGAAATTTTAGAAAAAGATGATATTTTACCAAGTGGGGTAATTAAGCTTGTTAAAGTTTATATTGCTACAAAAAGAAAGCTTAAAGTCGGTGATAAAATGGCAGGACGTCATGGAAATAAAGGTATAGTTTCAACTATAGTTCCTGAAGTAGATATGCCTTATTTGCCAAATGGTAAGAGTGTGGATATTGCGCTTAATCCACTTGGCGTTCCAAGTCGTATGAATATAGGTCAAATTTTAGAAAGTCATTTAGGTTTAGTTGGACTTAGACTTGGGGATCAAATTCAAGAAATTTTTGATAGAAAGCAAAAAGATTTTCTTAAAGAATTAAGAGCGAAAATGCTTGAAATTTGTTCTATTCCAAGACTTGCAAACGAAAAAGAATTTATTAAAAGCTTAAGCGATGAAGAGCTTTTAAACTATGCTAGAGACTGGAGTAAAGGAGTTAAATTTTCTACTCCTGTTTTTGAAGGTGTAAATATAGAAGAATTTAGCAAGCTTTTTAAAATGGCTAAGATAGATATGGATGGCAAAACAGAACTTTATGATGGACGCACGGGGGAAAAAATTGCAGAGCGTGTTCATGTAGGATGTATGTATATGCTAAAACTCCATCACTTGGTTGATGAAAAAGTTCATGCAAGAAGTACAGGACCTTATAGCTTGGTTACCCAACAACCTGTGGGTGGTAAAGCACTCTTTGGGGGACAAAGATTTGGAGAAATGGAAGTTTGGGCACTTGAAGCTTATGGAGCGGCTCACACTTTAAGAGAAATGTTAACCATAAAATCAGATGATGTAGAAGGTAGATTTAGTGCTTATAAAGCATTGACAAAAGGTGAAAATGTTCCAGCAACAGGAATTCCTGAAACATTTTTTGTATTAACCAATGAGCTTAAATCTCTTGCTTTAGATGTTGAGATTTTTGATAAGGATGAAGATAATGAGTAAATTTAAAGTAATAGAAATTAAAGAAGATGCAAGACCTAGAGATTTTGAAGCATTTCAACTGAGACTTGCAAGTCCTGAAAAAATCAAATCATGGTCTTATGGAGAAGTAAAAAAACCAGAAACTATTAATTATAGAACCTTAAAGCCTGAAAGAGATGGGCTTTTTTGTGCAAAGATTTTTGGACCTATAAGAGATTATGAGTGTCTTTGTGGTAAATACAAAAAAATGCGTTTTAAAGGCGTTAAGTGTGAAAAATGTGGTGTTGAAGTAGCAAATTCAAAAGTGCGTCGTTCTAGAATGGGGCATATCGAGCTTGTAACTCCTGTGGCTCATATTTGGTATGTTAATTCTCTTCCAAGCCGTATAGGAACGCTTTTGGGTGTTAAGATGAAAGATCTTGAGCGTGTGCTTTATTATGAAGCTTATATCGTTGAAAATCCAGGCGATGCTTTCTATGATAATGAAAGCACCAAAAAAGTAGAATATTGTGATGTTTTAAACGAAGAGCAATATCAAAATTTAATGCAACGCTATGAAAATAGTGGCTTTAAAGCAAGAATGGGTGGAGAAGTTGTTCGTGATTTACTTGCAAATTTAGATCTTGTGGCACTTTTAAATCAGCTTAAAGAAGAAATGGCGGCTACAAATTCAGAGGCTAAGAAAAAAACCATCATTAAACGCTTAAAAGTAGTAGAAAATTTCTTAAATTCAAATTTAAACGCCAATACCGATAGTGATGAAGCCGTACCAAATCGTCCTGAATGGATGATGATTACAAATCTTCCAGTTTTACCGCCAGATTTGCGTCCTTTAGTGGCTTTAGATGGTGGAAAATTTGCAGTTTCTGATGTGAATGACTTATATCGTCGTGTTATCAATAGAAATACACGTCTTAAAAAACTTATGGAACTTGATGCACCTGAAATCATTATCAGAAATGAAAAAAGAATGCTTCAAGAGGCTGTTGATGCACTTTTTGACAACGGTCGTCGTGCTAATGCTGTAAAAGGAGCAAATAAACGCCCATTAAAATCTTTAAGTGAAATCATCAAAGGGAAACAAGGACGTTTTAGACAAAATCTACTAGGTAAAAGGGTGGATTTCTCAGGTCGTAGCGTTATTGTTGTAGGTCCAAAACTTAGAATGGATCAATGTGGTTTACCTAAAAAAATGGCTTTAGAGCTCTTTAAGCCACATCTTTTAGCTAAGCTTGAAGAAAAAGGTTATGCAACCACAGTAAAACAAGCTAAAAAAATGATAGAAAACAAAACCAATGAAGTTTGGGAATGTTTAGAAGAGGTAGTAAAGGGACATCCTGTTATGCTAAACCGTGCACCTACTTTGCATAAGCTTTCTATCCAAGCTTTTCATCCTGTTTTAGTGGAAGGTAAGGCTATACAACTTCATCCTTTGGTTTGTGCAGCATTTAACGCAGACTTTGATGGGGATCAAATGGCAGTGCATGTACCGCTTTCTCAAGAGGCTATTGCAGAATGTAAAGTGCTTATGCTTTCATCAATGAATATTCTTTTACCAGCAAGCGGTAAGTCTGTAACCGTTCCATCGCAAGATATGGTTTTAGGAATTTATTATCTTTCGTTGGAAAAAGCAGGTGCTAAAGGTTCGCATAAAATTTGTACAGGCATTGATGAAGTGATGATGGCACTTGAAAGCAAGTGTTTGGATATTCATGCGAGCATACAAACTATGGTAGATGGTAGAAAGATTACCACTACAGCAGGAAGATTGATTATTAAATCCATTTTACCTGATTTTGTGCCTGAAAATAGCTGGAATAAAGTCTTAAAGAAAAAAGACATTGCTGCGCTTGTGGATTATGTTTATAAACAAGGTGGTTTAGAGATTACAGCAAGTTTCTTGGATAGACTTAAAAATTTAGGTTTTGAATATGCAACTAAAGCAGGTATTTCAATTTCGATTGCAGATATTATTGTTCCTAATGATAAACAAAAAGCTATCGATGAAGCAAAAAAACAAGTAAGAGAAATTCAAAATTCTTATAATCTCGGTTTGATTACTTCAGGGGAAAGATACAATAAAATCATTGATATTTGGAAAAGTACAAACAATGTTCTTTCAAAAGAAATGATGAAGCTTGTAGAAAAAGATAAAGAAGGTTTTAACTCTATTTATATGATGGCAGATTCTGGTGCTAGGGGTAGTGCAGCTCAAATTTCTCAGCTTGCTGCGATGAGAGGACTTATGACCAAACCTGATGGTTCTATTATCGAAACGCCTATTATTTCAAATTTCCGTGAAGGGCTAAATGTTCTTGAATACTTTATTTCAACTCACGGTGCTAGAAAAGGTCTTGCAGATACCGCTCTTAAAACAGCAAATGCGGGTTATTTGACAAGAAAACTCATCGATGTTGCACAAAATGTAAAAATTACCATTGAAGATTGTGGAACACATGAGGGTGTTGAAATCAATGAAATTACCGCAGATAGTTCTATTATAGAAACTTTAGAAGAAAGAATTTTAGGCAGGGTTTTAGCTGAGGATGTGATTGATCCTATTACAAATTCTGTGCTTTTTGCAGAAGGTACTTTAATGGATGAGGAAAAAGCAAAAATTCTTGGCGAAAGCGGTATAAAAAGTGTCAATATCCGCACTCCTATCACCTGCAAAGCTAAAAAAGGAATTTGTGCAAAATGTTATGGTATCAATCTTGGTGAAGGTAAATTAGTAAAACCAGGCGAAGCAGTGGGAATTATTTCCGCTCAATCTATCGGTGAACCAGGAACGCAGCTAACTCTAAGAACTTTCCATAGCGGGGGAACTGCAAGTACGGATTTACAAGATAGACAAGTAAGCGCACAAAAAGAAGGTTTTATAAGATTTTATAATCTTAAAACTTATAAAAACAAACAAGGTAAAAATATCGTAGCAAATCGTAGAAATGCGGCGGTTTTACTTGTGGAGCCAAAAATCAAAACTCCATTTAAAGGTGTGATTAATATAGAAAATATTCATGAAGATGTGATTGTTTCTATTAAAGATAAAAAACAAGAAGTAAAATACATACTAAGAAAATACGATCTTGCTAAACCAAATGAATTAGCAGGTGTAAGTGGCAGTATAGATGGAAAACTTTATTTGCCATATCAAAGCGGCATGCAAGTAGAAGAAAATGAAAGTATCGTAGAAGTGATTAAAGAGGGTTGGAATGTACCAAATCGTATTCCTTTTGCGAGTGAAATTTTAGTAGAAGATGGCGAGCCTATAGTTCAAAATATCAAAGCAGGCGAAAAAGGAACGCTCAAATTTTACATCCTTAAAGGCGATGGTTTAGATAGAGTAAAAAATGTTAAAAAAGGTGATATTGTTAAAGAAAAAGGATTCTTTGTAGTGATTGCTGATGAAAATGATAGAGAAGCAAAAAGACACTATATCCCAAGAGAATCTAAGATAGAATTTAACGATAGTGAAAAAATCGATGACGCAAATACTATCATTGCAAGTGCTCCTAAAAAAGAAAGAAAAGTGATTGCAGAATGGGATGCTTATAATAATACTATCATTGCAGAAATTGATGGTGTTGTAAGCTTTGAGGATATTGAAGCAGGTTATAGTGCTGATGAGCAAATTGATGAAGCTACAGGTAAGCGTTCTTTAGTAATTAATGAGTATTTACCTAGCGGAGTTAGACCAACTTTGGTAATTGCAGGAAAAGGTGATAAAGCTGTGCGTTATCACCTTGAACCAAAAACCGTTATTTTTGTTCATGATGGCGATAAAATTGCTCAAGCAGATATTTTAGCAAAAACTCCAAAAGCAGCAGCTAAATCAAAGGATATTACAGGAGGTCTTCCAAGAGTTTCTGAACTTTTTGAAGCAAGAAAACCAAAAAATGCGGCTGTGATTGCAGAAATTGATGGTGTTGTTCGTTTTGATAAGCCTTTGCGTTCTAAAGAAAGAATTATTATCCAAGCAGAAGATGGAACAAGTGCTGAGTATTTAATCGACAAATCAAAACATATTCAAGTAAGAGATGGAGAGTTTATTCATGCAGGTGAAAAACTTACAGATGGAGTTGTTTCGAGTCATGATGTGCTTAAAATTTTAGGTGAAAAAGCCTTGCATTATTATTTGATTTCTGAAATTCAGCAAGTTTATCGCGGACAAGGTGTTGTGATTTCTGATAAACATATAGAAGTTATCGTTTCTCAAATGCTAAGACAAGTAAAAGTTGTAGATAGTGGACATACGAAATTTATTGAAGGTGATTTGGTTTCAAGACGTAAATTCCGTGAAGAAAATGAAAGAATCATTAGAATGGGTGGAGAACCAGCTATTGCCGAGCCTGTGCTTTTAGGTGTAACAAGAGCAGCGATTGGAAGTGATAGTGTGATTTCTGCGGCTTCATTCCAAGAAACTACCAAAGTTTTAACTGAAGCAAGTATAGCAGGTAAATTTGACTACTTAGAAGATTTAAAAGAAAATGTTATTCTAGGTAGAATGATTCCTGTTGGAACAGGGCTTTATGGCGAACAAAATTTAAAACTTAAAGAACAAGAATAAAACTCTATTTTATAGCCCTTCGGGGCTATATTTCCTCATTTTCAATCTTTTTAACTAAAATATAAGCAAAAATTAGATATCATCCAAAGTTTATTACATTTTTAAAGAAAGGAATTATTGTGCCTACCATAAATCAATTGGTTAGAAAAGAGCGCAAAAAAGTTTTAGAAAAATCTAAATCTCCAGCGCTTAAAAATTGTCCACAAAGAAGGGGAGTTTGCACTAGGGTTTATACTACAACACCTAAAAAACCAAACTCAGCGTTAAGAAAAGTTGCCAAAGTAAGACTTACTAGTGGCTTTGAAGTGATCAGCTATATTGGCGGTGAAGGTCATAACTTACAAGAACACAGCATTGTTTTAGTGCGTGGTGGTAGGGTAAAAGACTTACCAGGGGTTAAATATCACATCGTTCGTGGTGCTCTTGATACAGCAGGTGTTGCAAAAAGAACAGTTTCTCGTTCTAAATATGGTGCTAAACGCCCTAAAGCAGGCGCTGCAAAATAATCTTCATACAGACAAATCCGTTAGATTTGATTTTGTTTGAGTAAAATTTAAAATTTGAAGGAAAAATAATGAGAAGAAGAAAAGCTCCGGTAAGAGAAGTTTTACCTGATCCGATTTATGGTAATAAAGTAATCACAAAATTTATTAATTCTTTAATGTATGATGGCAAAAAAAGCACAGCTACAACAATTATGTATGGTGCTTTAGAAGCTATCGATAAAAAAGGTGGCGAGAAAAAAGGTATTGATATTTTTAATGATGCGATTGAAAATATTAAGCCTTTATTAGAGGTAAAATCTCGTCGTGTAGGTGGTGCGACCTATCAAGTTCCAGTTGAAGTACGCCCTGCTAGACAACAAGCTTTGGCGATTCGTTGGATTATTTCTTTTGCAAGAAAAAGAAGCGAAAGAACTATGATTGATAAACTTGCAGCTGAGCTTTTGGATGCTGCTAATAGCAAAGGTGCTTCATTTAAGAAGAAAGAAGATACTTATAAAATGGCTGAAGCAAATAAAGCATTTGCTCACTATCGTTGGTAAGGAAGGAGTGTGTATGTCAAGAAATACTCCTTTAAAAAAAGTTAGAAATATCGGTATTGCTGCTCACATTGATGCGGGTAAAACGACTACATCTGAAAGAATTCTTTTCTTTACTGGTATGAGTCATAAAATCGGTGAAGTTCATGATGGTGCTGCAACTATGGACTGGATGGAGCAAGAGAAAGAGCGTGGGATTACTATCACTTCTGCGGCTACAACTTGTTTTTGGAAAGATCATCAAATCAATCTTATTGACACTCCAGGCCACGTGGATTTTACAATCGAAGTTGAAAGATCTATGCGTGTTCTTGATGGTGCTGTTGCGGTATTTTGTTCAGTGGGTGGGGTGCAGCCTCAAAGTGAAACAGTTTGGAGACAAGCAAATAAATATGGTGTTCCAAGAATAGTATTTGTAAACAAAATGGATAGAATCGGTGCAAATTTTTATAATGTAGAAGATCAAATTCGCAACCGTTTAAAAGCTAATCCAGTTCCACTTCAAATTCCAATCGGTGCTGAGGATAATTTTAAAGGCGTAATCGATCTTGTAACTATGAAAGCTTTAGTTTGGGAAGATGATACTAAGCCAACGGATTATGTAGAAAAAGAAATTCCAGCTGAACTTAAAGAAAAGGCAGAAGAATATCGCACAAAAATGATAGAAGCAGTTTCTGAAACTTCAGATGAGTTGATGGAAAAATATTTAGGCGGAGAAGAATTAAGTCTTGAAGAGATTAAAACAGGGATTAAAGCAGGATGTTTAAGTCTTTCTATCGTTCCTATGCTTTGCGGTACAGCGTTTAAAAATAAAGGGGTTCAACCTTTACTTGATGCTGTTGTGGCTTATTTGCCAGCTCCTGATGAAGTGGCAAATATCAAGGGTGAATATGAAGATGGTACAGAAGTTTCTGTAAAATCAACTGATGATGGCGAGTTTGCAGGGCTTGCATTTAAAATCATGACAGATCCATTTGTAGGACAACTTACTTTCGTGCGTGTTTATCGTGGTTGTTTGGAAAGTGGCTCTTATGCTTATAACTCAACTAAAGATAAAAAAGAAAGAATTGGTCGTTTGTTAAAAATGCACTCTAATAAAAGAGAAGAGATTAAAGTGCTTTACGCAGGCGAAATTGGTGCTGTTGTAGGACTTAAAGATACTTTAACAGGGGATACTCTTGCAAGTGAAAAAGATAAGGTAATCCTTGAAAGAATGGATTTTCCAGATCCCGTTATTTCTGTTGCAGTTGAGCCAAAAACTAAAGCTGATCAAGAAAAAATGTCTATTGCTTTAAATAAATTAGCACAAGAAGATCCAAGTTTTAGAGTTTCAACTGATGAAGAAAGTGGCCAAACTATCATTTCAGGTATGGGTGAGTTACACCTTGAAATTATCGTTGATAGAATGCTTCGTGAATTTAAAGTTGAAGCTGAAGTAGGTCAACCACAAGTTGCTTATCGCGAAACTATTAGAAAAACTGTTGAACAAGAATACAAATATGCTAAACAATCAGGTGGTCGTGGTCAGTATGGACATGTATTCTTACGCCTTGAACCACTTGAGCCAGGTAGTGGATATGAATTTGTTAATGATATCAAAGGTGGAGTAATTCCAAAAGAATACATTCCTGCAGTTGATAAAGGTGTTCAAGAAGCATTACAAAATGGTGTTTTAGCAGGTTATCCTGTGGAAGATGTTAAAGTAACTGTTTATGATGGAAGTTATCACGAGGTGGATTCATCTGAGATGGCGTTTAAACTTGCTGCTTCTATGGGCTTTAAAGAAGGTGCTAGAAAAGCAGGTGCTGTGATCTTAGAGCCTATGATGAAAGTTGAAGTAGAAACTCCTGAAGATTACATGGGTGATGTTATTGGAGATCTTAACAAACGCCGTGGTCAAGTAAATAGCATGGATGAGCGTGGTGGAAATAAAATCATCACAGCATTTTGTCCTTTGGCTGAAATGTTTGGTTATTCTACTGATCTTAGAAGTCAAACTCAAGGTCGTGCGACTTATTCTATGGAATTTGATCACTATGATGAAGTTCCTAAAAATGTTGCGGATGAAATCATCAAAAAAAGAAACGGTTAAATTTTTAGCGGGATTTTTCCCGCTTTCTGTCCTCGTAGCTCAGCAGGATAGAGCGCAAAATTCCTAATTTTGAGGCCGTGAGTTCGAATCTCGCCGTGGACACCATTTTATGGGGTGTTATTATGATAAAAATTGCTTTTTTTATAACTTTTGTAATTTCTTTTTTGGCAGCACAAAGCCCAGTAAATTTTAAAGAAGATAATAATATAACAAAAGAACGAAATATATTTAAAGAACAATCTCCAAAACGCATTAAAATTCCAACGCATTAAAATATATGTCAGATCTGATTACGCTAGCACAATTATCACAAGGGTATCGTTACAATAGTGATTCTTTAATTTTAGCTGATTTTATTTTAAAACAAGGAATTAAAGGCGCTGTTTTTGATGTAGGTGCGGGCTGTGGTATCATAGGTATTTTACTTAAAAAAAATATTGCAAATTTAAGTTTATCTTTGATTGATATTCAAAAAGAAAATATAAAATTGATTGAAAAAAATTTAAAATCCAACAAAATACAAGGCGATATTTTTCATGATGATTTTAATCAATTTCAAATCATAAAAAAATTTGACTTCATAGTCTGCAATCCTCCATTTTATAGACAAGGAGCTTACAAGAGTGAAGATCAGCATAAAGCTATAAGTAAATTTCAGGAATTTTTACCCTTGCATAGCTTTTTAGCTAAAACAAATTCTATGCTTAAGCCAAATGGTGCTTTGTATTTTTGCTATGAAGCTTTAGCTTTAGATGAAATTTGTTTTATTTTAAAAGATATGAAAATGAAAATAACAAAGCTTTGCTTTGTACATACACATCAAAACAAAAAAGCAAGACTTGTTTTGATACAGGTAAAAAAAGGTTCAAAATCGCCTTGTGAGATTTTACCTCCTTTTTTTGTATATGAAAATGAAATTTTAAGCAAACAAATGCAAGAAATTCACTTAAGATTTAGGTTAAAAAGTTATGATATTTGATAAAAATTTTTCTTATGCTTTTGATGAAAATGCTTGTGAGAAATGCGGTGGAAAGTGTTGCACTGGAGAAAGTGGCAATATTTTTGCGAGCAAGGAAGAATTAGAAGCATTAAGAAAGCATTTAAATTTAGAAAGCAAAGAATTTGCTGAAAAATACTTGAGAAAAGTGGGCTTTAAAATGAGTTTTAAGGAAGTCGAATGTGAAGATGGTTTTGCTTGCATTTTTTTTGATACTCAAAAAAGAAATTGTAGTATCTACGATTTTCGTCCAAAACAATGCAGAACTTTTCCATTTTGGGAATATTTTAAAACACATCAAAAGGAATTAGAAAAAGAATGTATAGGTATTTGTTATTTGTCTTAGTAGCCTTTTTTTTGGCAGCTTGTGGAAGTTCAAAAATCAATGTTGTTTATCCTGATTATACAAAATATAAAAGCAATGATTTTGATTTAAGGGTTATGAAGGCTTATAATTATGAGTATTATAAACAATACAAAGAAGCCAGAGATGAATTTTTAAGTCTTTATCAAGATTATAATAATACTAATTTTTTAGAAAATGCATTTTTACTTACTTTAGCAAACAATCTTGACAAGCAAGCAGAGTTAGATAATCTAGCAAAGCCTTATTTAAATCAAAATGACAATCTTAAGCGACTTAGTGCTCTTTATGCTTTAAATTCAAATGATATCAACAATGCTCAAAAACTTATGAAAGAGCTTTTAACAAAAAAGGATAGTGATCCTAGAAATTTAGAGCTTTATGGTGATATTTTGGTTAAAAAAAATGATTTAAAAAATGCTACAAAATACTATAGATCTGCTTATAATCAAGTGCAAAATGAAGAAATTTTATTTAAACTCATAGGAATTTATGCGATTTTGAATGATACTTTAAATATTAAAAATGTTTTAGAATTTTCAAGAAAAACCAATGGTTGCACTCTCAAAACTTGCGTCTTGCTTGCTAAAATTTATTTTGATGAAAAAAATATCGAAGCTTTAAAAAGTATATATAAAGAGCTTTATCAACTTACCAAAAATAAAAGTTTTGTATTGGCTTTAGTTGAGCTTTTAAATTCTCAAGGCAAAACAGAAGAAGCTTTAAAAATTTCTTTGCAGTATGATTTAGATGATGACATTAAACTCGCTTTGTATCAGAATTTAAAACGCTTTGATGATGCTAAAAAAATGAGTTTAGCTCTTTATCATAAAACAAAAAATAAAGAATATCTTCTACGAGCGGCAGTTTTTGAATTTGAAGCTGCAAATGAAGCTAAAAAAATCACTCCAAAAGTAATTGATTCTGTAAAAGAAAAATTCGAACAGGCTATCGATAAAGATAGCAATGCTTTGTATTTAAACTACTATGGATATTTGCTTATAGATTATGATTTAGATGTTAAAAAAGGTATAGAGCTTGTGAAACTTGCCTTAAAAAAAGAGCCTCAAAATTTATACTATTTGGATTCTTTAGCGTGGGGGTATTATAAACAAGGTGATTGTAAAAAGGCTTGGGAAATTTTGAAGCAAACTTTAGAGGATAAAGAATTTGCAAATTCTGATGAGAGCAAGGCTCATGCAAAAGCAATAAAGGCGTGTATTAAACCATGATTTTAGATAAAATTTTTGAAAAAACTAAAGAAGATTTAAAAGAGCGTAAGGCGCAACTGCCTTATGATATGTTGGGACGATCTTTAGCGTCGAATCCTTTTTTTCCTAAAGATGTTAAAGCTGCTTTAAAAAGAATAGAAAATGAAGTAAGAATTATCGCAGAGGTTAAAAAAGCTAGTCCAAGTAAAGGGGTTATAAGGGAAAATTTTGATCCTTTAGATATAGCTTTAAAATACGAAAAAAATGGAGCTGCTGCTATTTCAGTTTTAACAGAACCGCATTTTTTTCAAGGGAGTTTAGAATACCTTAGCATGATACGCCGTTATACGCACACTCCTTTGTTGCGAAAGGATTTTATTTTTGATGAGTATCAAATTTTAGAAGCTTTGGTTTATGGGGCGGATTTTGTATTATTAATCGCTAAAATGCTAAGCATGAAAGAGCTTAAAAAACTGCTTGAGTTTGCAAGACATTTAGGTCTTGAGGCTTTGGTTGAAATTCACGATAAAGAAGATTTGAGCAAAGCGATTTTTTCAGGAGCTGATATTATAGGCATAAATCATCGCAATTTGGATGATTTTTCTATGGATATGAATTTATGCGAAAAACTCATCCCACAAATTCCAAATTCAAAAATTATTATCGCAGAAAGCGGTTTAGAGGATAAAGATTTTTTAAGGCATTTGCAAAATTTAGGCGTTGATGCTTTTTTAATCGGAGAATATTTTATGCGTCAAAACGATGAAGGAGAGGCTTTGAAAGCCTTGCTTTAAAAGGATAAAAATGCAGTATTTGTATGCACCATGGCGAAGTGAGTATTTTGAAAAAGAAAAGAGCGAGTGCCCTTTTTGTGATTGTGCTAATAAAATCAAAAGCGACGAAGAATTAGGAGTGATTTTTAGAGCTAAGTATTGTTTTGGCGTGATGAACCGCTATCCTTATTCTGCAGGGCATTTTATGATAATACCTTATTTGCATGAAGAGCATATAGAAAATTTAAGTGATGAAGCTTGGCAAGAGATAAGTCAATTTGTGCGTCTAGGAGTAAGAATTTTAAAAAGTGAACTCCATGCAGGTGGGGTAAATATCGGTATGAATTTAAGTAAAGATGCGGGTGCTGGGATAGCTCCTCATTGTCATTATCACCTAGTGCCGCGTTGGGTAGGGGATACTAATTTTATCACCACTATAGGAGAGACTAGGGTTTGTGGTACCAATATAGAACAAGTTTATCAAAAACTTGTTTTGGCGTTTAAAAATGTTAAATGAAGTAGATTTTGCAGAATTTCAAAAAGAAAATTTCTCTCTTTTAATCGATGCAAGAAGCCCTAGAGAATTTTTGCATTCTCATTTGATAGGAGCTTTAAATTTTTATGCTTTAAATGATGAAGAATATCAAGAAATAGGAACAATTTATAAAAAAAATCAAGCTTTGGCTAAGGCTAGGGGTGCGAGTTATATTTGTCAAAATATGTCAAAGCATATCTTAGAGCTTGCCCACAAATTCCGTATAGGAGATAAGATCGGAATTTACTGCTCTCGTGGGGATTTGCGTTCAAAATCTATTGCAGTGATTTTGAGCGAATTGGGCTATAGAGTGGTGCGTTTAAAGGGTGGCTTTAAAGCTTATAGAAGTTTTTTGGCGCATTATTTTGATAATGAAATAAATTTAGATTTTTTTGCTCTTTGTGGTAATACAGGCTGTGGAAAAACAGAACTTTTGGAGCTTTTGCCCCATCATTTAAATTTAGAAAAAATGGCAAATCATCTAGGATCATCTTTTGGTGATATTTTAGGAAAACAACCTACGCAAAAAGCTTTTGAAGCAAACCTTTTTTATACTTTAAACTCTTTAAAAGATTTTATCTTTATAGAGAGCGAAAGTCGTAAAATAGGTGAAATAGTTTTACCTTTAAAGCTTTATGAAAAAATGCAAAAAGCATTTAAAATTCATTGTTTTTGTTCTTTAGAAAAGCGCATAGACAGGATACAAAAGATCTATCAAGAAAAAATGACTCCTTTAAAATTTAAAGAATGTCTTGCTAAGATCAGTCCTTATATCAGTGTAAATTTTCGTCAGGATTTGCTAAAAAGTTATGAGCAAAGAGAATGGCAAAGGCTTATTGCTTTGCTTTTGGCTTATTATGATAAGAGTTATAAAAAGCCACAAAAAATAGATTTTGAGCTAAACACTGATGATATCTTCAAAGCCAAAGAAGAGCTTTTAGGCTATTTTAAAACGCAATTGCTTTTTTAATACTAGATAATTTCTACTTTTAATTTAAAAAAAACTTTTACCAAATCATCAAAATTTTCTTTATTATCTTGCAAGAATTCTTTTTTATTGTTTTGGTTTAGCCCCAAATTTTTATTTTAATGCTAGTAAATTTGAATTATAGAGAAGTAAAATATTTTTTAAAATACCTATTTATAGTAATTTAAGATAAAAAAATAAATTTTGATAAAAAAAATATATAAAATATTTCTTAAATTTATATTTTTTTAAACCATTTTAAATATAATTATCTCGCAATTAAATTTTGTAAGAAAGGACAGGTAAATGAATGCGATAAATTCAAGTTTTATTGTGTTGTGTACTTTGCTAGTTTTGCTTATGACTCCAGCTTTGGCAATGTTTTATTCAGGTATGGTAAGAAGTAAAAATACTCTCAATACCATAATGAATTGCTTTATTGTTTTTGGTGTTATTACTTTACAATGGGTAGTGCTTGGATTTAGTCTTTCTTTTGGTAAAGATGAAGGACTTGGGCTTGTAGGAAATTTCGAGAATTTCCTCTTAGAGGGTATTAGCGGATACAACGCTTCAGGCGTTCCAAATATTCTTTTTGTGATTTTTCAAATGATGTTTGCACTTATTGCATCTGCTATTATAACAGGCTCTTTGGTGGGAAGAATCAAACTGGGTGTTTTGGTGATATTTCTACTTTTTTGGAGTACTTTAGTTTATGATGTGTTAGCGCATATGATTTGGAGCAGTGAGGGATTTTTGCTTAAAAGAGGAAGTCTTGATTTTGCTGGGGGCGGTGTTGTGCATATCAGCTCTGGGGTTGCCGGACTTGTAGGAGCTTTGATGGTAGGCGCTAGAAAAAGTGATGATGAGGATAAAAACGCGCATTCTATTCCTTATGCTTTCTTGGGTGCGATTTTGCTTTTTATAGGATGGTTAGGTTTTAATGCTGGAAGTGCTGGCGAAATGAATGATATTGCTATCAATGCTTTTATAGTAAGTATTATATCAGCAGCTTGTGGCTTTTTATCTTGGGTGGTACTTGAGTGGCTCATCCATAAAAAACCGACTATTTTAGGTGGACTTAGTGGGCTTGTAGCAGGGCTTGTGGGAATTACTCCAGCTTGCGGTTATGTAGATATTTATGCTTCTCTTGTTATAGGGACTTTGTCTTCTGTGTTTTGTTATTTTGGTTTAAGTTTTATCAAATACAAACTCAAATGGGATGATTCTTTAGATGCCTTTTCTTTACATGGAATCGGAGGTATTTGGGGAGGAATTGCCACAGGGCTTTTTGCAAGTGCTAAAGTAAATCCTAATGTGATTGCCCAAAATGCACTTGGCGAGGGATTTTTTATCAGCGGAAGTTTGGAACTTTTAAAAGAGCAAATTTTTGCTATTGTGATTTGTGTGGTTTTGTCAGCTCTTATAAGCTTTGTTATTTTTAAGATTATCTCTTGTTTTACAGACTTAAGAGTAAAAGAAGAAGTAGAGCAAAAAGGCTTAGATGTGAGTTTGCACGGAGAAAAAGCTTATACTTTAGCTTAGTTGGCTAAATTTTTACTAAAAAGTCCTTGTAATCATAAACAAGGACTTCAAAATCATTCTTAATTAAAATCAGATAAATACTTTAAAATAAAGTGGATAAATTCATCACTATCATTTGGGCAAGTGATTAAATCATAATCGCACTTTGCTAAATGTTTATACTCCATACCTAGCTCAAAAATCGTTTCAGAACAATCTATGCAAAAAGAAATAGGATAAATCAAAGCTTTGTTATCTAAATTTGCCAAAATATCGCTCGTATTTGGCTCAAGCCATTTTACAGGGCCTAGTTTAGACTGATAAGCTAAAATAAATTCATCAAAATGATCTTTTAGCTTTTCTTTTAAAATTTCTACATGATCATTTACATGCTTTTCATATAAATCACCTTTATCAATAATGCTTTGTGGTAAAGAATGCGCTGAAAAAATCAAAATTTTGGCATCAAATTTACTTTTTTTAGCCAAAATGTGCGAAACTATCATCTCGTTATAAAGCTCATTTTTGTAAAAAATATCTATAGTTTTTACTTTTGCTTGAATTTTTTGCTTTGAAATTTCATTTTGCAGAACTTCTAAAGATGAAGTTACTGTGGTGCAAGAATGGTGCGGATAAAGTGGAAAAAGAATGATTTCATCACTTGCATTTAAAGTGTATTTTTGCAAAATTTCTGTGGCAAAAGGAGGAACATAAAGATTTACAAAATCAAATTTAAATTCATCTTGTTTTAAATTAAGCTTGTCACACAGGCTTTGAGTAAGTTCGTTTAAAGGGGATTTTCCGCCCATTTTTTTATAGTTTTCTTGCATGGCTTTAACGCGAGCCTTTGTTATGATCCATGCTACAAATTTTCTTAAAAATCGATTTTTGATTCCTAAAATATAAGGATCATTAAACATATTTTTTAAAAAAACTTCACAATCTTGTAAATTCGTAGCTCCGCCCATATTTAAAAATAAAACTAATTTCACGCAAACCTTTCTAAAATTTCTTGAACTTTGTAAGCATCGCTCGTGCTGGCTAAATGATTGGGTTGATTATCGATAAGTTTTAACAAAGCTTCGTGTTCTGAAAAAAGTGGACTTTGTTGAGTAAGTTCTATAAAATTTCCATCTTTTAATAAAGAAAAGTCATTTAAATTGGCTTCATAAAAATGATTTTTAGTAATAAGATGAATTTTTCTTAGTTTTTGTGTGCTATTCCAACTTTGATGTATGCTAGCAATACATTTTTCAAGCTCACATAGAATAATGCTTTCACTTTCTCTTGTTTGATCTTGGGTGTATTTTTTAAGCAAATTGGTTTTTGTTATTTCTTGTTTGCTTAAAAAACAAAGCAAATCAAGATCATGCACAGCCAAATCTTGCAAAATCCCTACATCGCTGATTCTTTGTGGGTAGGGTGAAAATCTTTGTATGTTAATGCTGATAATTTCTTCATTTTCAAGCTCTTTTTTTAGGGCTAAAACCGCAGGATTAAATCTTTCGCAAAAACCTACACCTACTTTTATGCTGTATTCTTTAGCTAAATTTGAAATTTCGTCTATTTCTTTTAAATTTAGAGCTAAAGGCTTTTCGATTAAAACGCATTTGCATTGTTTAAAAACTTTTTTTGCTATTGTTAAATGTGAATTTGTAGGTGTTGCTATGATGATAATATCATTATTTTGATTTAAAAATTTATCCAGATCATCATAAAAAATATCATCAAAAATATTTAGGTTTGGATTTTTGCAAAGATCAAAAAGTGCATTAAGTTTAAAATGAGAATTTTTACTAAGTTCATTTAAGTGGTTTTGCCCCATTTTTCCAAGGCCTATGATACCTATTTTCATGGAATCAATCTTTAAAAATACAAATAACTTGCTCTTGCTCTTCTTCACTTAAAAAAGGTGAAAAAGGCAAAGATAAGATGTGTTCGCTTGCGTATTCTGAATTTTTAAGTTCTAAATTTGAAAACTCACTAAAGCAAGGTTGTTTATGCAAAGGGGTTGGATAGTGTATAGCATAAGGTATATTAGCTTTTTCAAATTTTTGCAATACACTAGCTCTATCTTCAACTAAAACGCTGTATTGTGCATAAGCGCTAAAAGCATTTGGATCAATTTGCGGAATTTGGCAGTTTTTTAAATTTGCATTATAAATTTGTGCTAATTTTTGTCTTTTGTCTAATTCTTTTTCTAGGTATTTTAACTTAACATTTAAAATCGCCGCTTGCAAGGTATCAAGGCGTCCGTTTATACCTATAAATTCATGTTTATAACGCTGTGTTTGTCCGTGATTGAGTAAAATTCTTATTTTTTTAGAAATTTCATCATCATGGCAAAAAATAGCCCCACCATCGCCATAAGCTCCCAAAGGCTTCGAAGGAAAAAAGCTTGTGCATGAAATTTTAGCTATAGAGCAGGATTTTTCTCCTTTGAAACTTGCACCAAAACTTTGTGCACCATCTTCGATCAAAGTGATATTTTTATCTTTTAAAATTTCTTCTAAAGCCCTTAAATCACTCATTTGTCCAAACATACTCACTGCTATAACAGCTTTAGTTTTTGGGGTTATTGCTTTTTGTACTGCTTCAAAATCAAGATTGTAATTTGATAAATTTATATCTACAAAAACAGGTTTTGCGCCTACTAAGGCCACAACTTCAGCTGTTGCTATGAAAGTGAAACTAGGCACTATAACTTCATCATCTTTGCCAATATCTAAGGCTCTTAAGGCAAGATATAAAGCACTGGTTCCACTTGAACAACCTATAGCGTGTTTAACACCTAAAAAATGAGCTAAATTTTGCTCAAATTCGTTAAGCTTTGTACCGCCTATAAAAGAAGAGCTTGATAAAACGCTTTCAATTTTAGCATTGATTTCATCTTTGTATGCGAGATATTGGGCTTGAAGATTGATAAAATTCATAAAAAACCTTAGAGAAATAAAATTAAATAAAAATGTTTATTGTATTTTAGTTTTACTTAATTTAAAGTAATTTTGGTATGATATGTTTTTATAAAAATTTCTTTAGGAAAATTCATGGATATTAGAAAAGCTTATTTGGATTTTTTTGCATCAAAAGGACATGAGATAACCCCGTCAAGTCCTTTAGTTCCTGATGATGCAACTTTACTTTTTACTAATGCGGGTATGGTGCCTTTTAAAAGTATATTTACAGGAGAAATTCCACGCCCAAACCCTCCACGCAAAACAAGCTGTCAAACTTGTATAAGAGCGGGTGGAAAGCACAATGACTTAGATAATGTAGGATATACCGCACGCCATCATACTTTTTTTGAAATGCTTGGGAATTTTAGCTTTGGGGATTATTTTAAAGAACAAGCCATAGCTTATGCTTGGGAATTTGTAACTGAAGTTTTAAAACTACCTAAAGATAGACTTTATGTAACCGTGCATGAAAACGATGATGAAGCTTTTAATCTATGGCAAAAACACATTCAAAAAGAAAGAATTTACAAATTTGGCGATAAAGATAACTTCTGGCAAATGGGCGATACTGGTCCTTGTGGTCCTTGTAGTGAGATTTTTTATGACCAAGGACAAGAGCATTTTAACTCAAGCGAAGATTATATGGGCGGAGATGGAGATAGATTTTTAGAAATCTGGAATCTTGTTTTCATGCAATACGAAAGAAGTGCTGATGGAGTGCTTAGCCCACTGCCAAAGCCAAGCATTGATACAGGAATGGGGCTTGAAAGAGTAACTGCAATTAAAGAAGGTAAATTTAGCAATTTTGATAGCTCGCTTTTTATGCCAATCATCAATGAAATTTCAAAACTTTGTAATAAAACTTATGTTTATGAAAGCGGAGCAAGTTTTAGAGTCATAGCTGATCATATAAGATCAAGTGTATTTTTGCTTGCACAAGGGGTAAGTTTTGATAAAGAAGGTAGAGGTTATGTTTTGCGTCGTATTTTGCGTCGTGCTTTAAGACATGGATATTTGCTAGGTTTTAAACAAGCTTTTATGTATAAACTAGTTGATATTGTGTGCGATTTAATGGGCGGACATTATACCTATCTTAATGAGAAAAAAGACTTTATAAAAGAACAAATTCGCCTTGAAGAAGAAAGATTTTTAAGCACTATAGAAAATGGGATTGAAATTTTTAATGAAGAGCTTAAAAACACTAAAGAAATTTTTAGCGGAGAAGTAGCCTTTAAGCTTTATGATACTTATGGTTTTCCGCTTGATTTAACGGCTGATATGCTAAGAGAAAAAAATCTTAAAGTTGATGAAGAAAAATTTGAACTTTTCATGAATGAGCAAAAAGCACGCGCTAAGGCTTCTTGGAAAGGAAGTGGAGATAAAACTGCAAGCGGAGATTTTAAAAACTTACTTGAAAAATTTGGAGAAAATCATTTCGTAGGTTATGAAAAAGCAGAATGCGAAAGTAAAATTTTAGCCCTTTTAGATGAAGATTTTAAAGAAGTTTCCACCCTTAAAGATGCGGGTTGGGTGATGCTTGAAAACACACCTTTTTATGCAACAAGTGGGGGACAAAGTGCTGATAGTGGGTTTATAACTAAGCGTGAAGTTTTAGATACGCAAAAGTTTTTTAATCTCAATCTTAGCTTTATAAAAGCAGGCGAAGAACTAAAAGTTGGCGATATAGTTCATGCAAGAATCGATACAGAAAAAAGAGAGCAAATCGCACGCCACCACTCAGCCACTCATCTTTTACACCATGCTTTAAGAGAAATTTTAGGTTCTCATGTAAGCCAAGCAGGATCTTTGGTTGAAAGCAATAAACTAAGATTTGATTTTACTCATCATAAAGCTTTAAGCAAAGAAGAGCTAGAAAGCATTGAAAAAAGAGTCAATGAAATGATTATAAACTCAAGCGAAGCTATCTTAGAAAATATGCCTTTAGAAGAAGCTAAAAAAAGCGGTGCTATAGCATTGTTTAATGAAAAATACCAAGGCAATGTGCGTGTTTTAACTTTAGGTGAAAGCAAAGAACTTTGCGGGGGAACTCATGTTAAAAATACTGCTCAAATAGGAAGTTTTTACATAGTTAAAGAAAGTGGTGTGAGTGCTGGGGTGAGACGCATTGAAGCTGTAGTTTCTAAAGCGGCTTTAGAATTTGTAAAAAATCAACTCGAAGAACTTTCTAAAGTAAAAGATGAACTTAAAAATAATGATATTTTAAGCGGGGTTAAAAAAATTAAAAATGAAATTTTAAGTTTAAAAAATGAGCTTAAAAACTCAAGTAAAACAGAGCTTGATTCTAAAAATATCCAAGGTGTTGAAATTTGCGTAAAGCGTATAGATAATGGCGATATTAAAGCTATGATTGATGATTTTAAAAACAAATTTGCTAAAGCGGTGATTTTACTTATCCAAGTGAAAGATGAAAAAATCACTTTAGCAGCTGGTGTTAAAGATGCACCTTTAAAAGCAGGAGCTTTGGTTAAAGAAGCGGCGCAAATTTTAGGCGGAAATGGCGGTGGAAGAGATGATTTTGCTACTGCAGGTGGAAAAGATTTAAGCAAAATTGATGAAGCTTTAAAACAAAGCTTAGAAACGATAGAAAAAGCACTTTAATGTTAATTCTTGCTTCAAATTCCATTTCAAGGGCTAACTTGCTTAAAACCGCAAAGATTGATTTTAAGCAAGTTAGTTTTGATTATGATGAAAATTTAAATAAAAATATTTCACCTTTTTTATATGTTCAAAAAATAGTTCTTGAAAAAGAAAGACAATTTTTAAGTACTTTAGGCAAAGATTTTCAAAACCAAAATTTGCTTTTTGCAGATAGTATAGTTTGTATAGATGAAAAAATTCTTACCAAAACAAAGGATAAAAAAGAAGCTTATGAAATGCTTGCCTTGCAAAATGGAAAGTATGCAAGTATTTTATCGGCTTTTTTGCTTGTAAAACCTGAAAAAAGAGTTTTTTCTCTTTCAAAAACTACGCTTTATTTTAAAAATTTTGATGAAAATGCTTTAAGAGATTATGTAGAAAATGATCTTTATAAAGGCAAGGCGGGTTGTATTATGTGTGAGGGTTTTCATCAAAATTTCATCACCCAACAAGTAGGAAATCTAAGCACTGCTTTAGGGCTTGATATCCAAACTTTAAAGGCTTATTTATGAAAATATTAAAATATATTTTTTCATTTTTTACTCTTTTGTTTATAGCTGGATTTATTTATGCGGCTTATCTTTTCACAAGTGTTGATACTGAGGGTTATACTTTTAAAGAATACAAACCTCCTCTTACAACACAAATTTATGATAGAAATGGTAAGCTTGTGGCTAATATTTTTGAACAACATCGTTTTTATGCTCCTTATGAAGAGCTTCCTCCACGCCTTATAGAAGCTTTGGTTGCTATAGAAGATACAAGCTTTTTTGAACATAATGGAGTTAATATCGACGCCATTTTTAGAGCTGCCGTAAAAATTATAAAAAGTGGTGGAAAAACCATGGAAGGAGCTTCCACTCTTACTCAGCAATTTATTAAAAACACGGAATTAACTCCAGAAAAAACTATTACGCGTAAAATTCGAGAAGCTTTGCTTGCTTATAAAATGGAAACCATTTTAACCAAGGAACAAATTTTAGAAAGGTATTTAAATTTTATCTTTTTTGGACATGGGTATTATGGAGTAAAAACCGCAGCTTTGGGGTATTTTCATAAAAATTTAAATGAACTAAGCCTTAAAGAGATTGCTATGCTAGTAGGTATGCCAAAAGCACCTAGCAGTTATGATCCTACAAAGCATTTAGATCTTTCCATCTCAAGAGCAAATAATGTTATTTCAAGAATGTATAATCTAGGTTGGATTTCAAAAGCAGATTATGATACAGCCATTAAAGAAATTCCGCAAGTTTATGATGATACGCTTACTCAAAATGCTGCTCCTTATGTTGTAGATGAAGTGATTAAACAATTAAGCCCTAATATCAAAGACTTAAAAACAGGTGGATATAAAATCATTTTAAATATAGACTTAGATGTTCAAAATATGGCGCAAAATGCTTTAAAATTTGGTTATGATGAGATAGTAAAACGCGATAAAGATGCAAATTTAAGCACTTTAAACGGAGCTATGGTCGTGGTAAATCATCAAAGTGGTGATGTTTTAGCTTTGGTAGGCGGGGTTGATTATGAAAAAAGTAATTATAACCGTGCTACTCAAAGTATGCGTCAACCTGGAAGCTCTTTTAAACCTTTTGTGTATCAAGTGGCGATTAATTTAGGATATTCGCCTATGAGTGAAATTGCTGATATTTCTAGAATTTTTGAAGGTGGAGCGGGTAATAATGAGGATTGGAAACCTAAAAATGAAGGGGGTAAATTTTTAGGTTTAATTACCTTAAAAGAAGCTTTAACAAGATCAAGAAATTTAGCTACCATTAATCTCGCACTTGATATGGGGCTGGATGTTCTTTACTCTAAGCTAATGGAATTTGGATTTAAAGATATACCGCCTAATTTATCAATCGTATTGGGAAGTTTTGGTATTTCTCCTTTGGAGTATTCGAAATTTTATACCATGTTTGGGAACTATGGTACGATTAAAGATCCTCAAATTATCAGACAAGTTCAGGATAAAACCGGTAAAACCATCATGGAATTTAACTCAAATGAGCGTAAAGTCAGCGATGAAGCGCAAAGTTTTCTGGTTTTAGATATGATGAGAAATGTTGTTGAAAAAGGCACAGGGCGTAATGCAAGAGTAAAAGATATAGAAATAGCAGGAAAAACAGGAACAACGAATAAAAGTGTTGATGCTTGGTTTTGTGGACTTACGCCTGAAATAGAAGCAATCATTTGGTATGGAAATGATAACAACAAGCCTATGCGTTATACAGAAGGTGGGGCTAGAACAGCTGCTCCTGTGTTTAGAGAATTTTTAACTCAATATATAGAAAAATTCCCTGATACAACTAGAAAATTTAGCATTCCTAATGGAGTTTATCGTGGAAATTATAAAGGAGAAAGTGCTTATTATACCACCAAATCACCATTACCAAAAGCAAATATGAAATTTAATGAAAGCGAGATTATATTTTGAAAGTAGAAAGATCTACTTTCAAAATGATTAAGCTTTTTTGATGATTATTTCATCATCTTTTGCATCAATGATAATGCTATCATTTTCATGAAGTTCATCAGCAAGTATCATATCGCTTAATTTATCTTCTATAAGATCATAAATAGCTCTTCTTAAAGGTCTAGCACCAAAATCAGGGTCAAAACCATCTTTAGCGATTAAAAGGGCTGCATTTTCGCTTAAACTTGCTTTTATTCCCTTGTTTTCTAAGCTCATTTGTAAATCTTTAAATAAAAGCTTGACTATTTCATAAGCTTCATCTTTTCCAAGTGGATTAAAGGTGATAATATCATCTAAACGGTTTAAAAACTCAGGTTTAAAGAAATTTTTTAACTCATTTTTTACCGCATCTTCTTGTTCTTTTCCACTTAAATTCATAATGGCACTTGAGGCGATATTAGAAGTTAGAATGATAATGGTATTTTTAAAATCCACTGTTACACCTTTGCTATCGGTTGCTCTACCATCATCTAAAATCCCTAAAAGCACATTAAATACATCTTTATGTGCTTTTTCAACTTCATCAAACAAAAGTACGCTATAAGGTTTTCTTCGTACGGCTTCAGTAAGCTCTCCACCTTCTTCATGTCCTATATATCCTGGAGGCGCACCTAAGAGTCTTGAAACACTATGTTTTTCCATAAATTCACTCATATCAAAGCGAATCATTGCTTTTTCATCATCAAATAAAAATTTTGCCAAAGCTTTAGCCGATTGTGTTTTTCCTACCCCTGTTGGCCCTAAAAATAAAAAGCTTCCTATAGGTTTATTGTCCGCATTAAGCCCTGCTTTGTTACGTTTAATGGCTCTAGCTAAAGCACTTAAGGCCTTATCTTGTCCTATGACACTTTCTTTTAAATGTTTTTCCACTTCTAAGAATTTTTGTTTTTCAGAAGTTAACATTTTTTGCACGCTAATACCCGTCCATTTGCTTAAAATTCCAGCAACCAAATCCTCATCCACTTGATTTTTAAGTAAAACTCCATTTTCACTCATTTTTTTCCATTTATCTTCTAAGATTTCTACTTCTTTTTCAAGACTTGGAATTTTTCCATACTCTAGCTCGGCTGCTTTTTGAAATTCACCTCTAGCTTTAGCCAAAGAAGCTTCATTTTTAAGCAGATCAATTTCTTTTTTCTTAGCACTTATGCCATCAAAAACACTTTTTTCATTTTCAAACTGTGAATTTAGGGCATTTTGTTTTTCTTTTAAATTAGCTAGTTCTTTTGCGATTTCATCGAGTCTTTTTTGATTTTTTTCATCATTTTCCATTTTTAAAGCTTCATTTTCAACTTCTAAAGTTTCTATATCTTTGCGTACTTTTCTTAAAGAACTTGGTTCGCTTTCAATTTGCATTTTTAGTTCAGCTGCAGCTTCATCGATTAAATCAATGGCCTTATCAGGTAAAAAACGATCTGTTATATAACGCTTTGAAAGTTTAGCTGCGGCTACTAAAGCACTATCATTTATGGTTACATTATGATGAATTTCAAGCTTTTCTTTTATACCCCTTAACATAGCCAAAGCCTCATTAACACTTGGCTCACCTACATTTACAGGTTGAAAACGGCGTTGCAAGGCTGCATCTTTTTCAAAATATTTACGATATTCTTTTAAAGTAGTTGCACCTATGGTATGGAGTTCACCTCTTGCAAGAGCAGGTTTTAAAATATTTGCCGCATCCATGCTGCCTTCACTCGCTCCAGCTCCTACTATAGTGTGAATTTCATCGATAAAAAGAATGATATTTTCACTTTTTATCACTTCATTAACCACAGCTTTTAATCTATCTTCAAATTCTCCTCTGTATTTTGCACCTGCAATTAAAGCACTCATATCAAGAGCGATGACTTTTTTATTTTGCAAAGATTTTGGAACATCTTTTTTAATAATTCTTTGTGCTAAAGCTTCTACTATAGCTGTTTTTCCTACGCCTGGTTCACCTAAAAGTATAGGGTTGTTTTTGGTTTTGCGTATTAAAATTTGCATTAAACGTTCGATTTCTTCTTCTCTGCCTATAACAGGATCAAGTTTACCCTCGCTTGCCTTTAAGGTTAAATCTATACCAAATTTATTTAAGCTATCTAAAGTTTCATCGCTTGTTTTGCTATCCATTTTTCGTCCCGCTCTTAGACTTTCAAGCTCTTTTTGAAATTCTCTTAAATCTAAAAATTGCGCCAAAATTTCTTTAATAGGACTTTTTTGACTTTCACTTATAAGCCAAGTATCCACACTTAAATAACTATCTCCATTAGCACTCATTAATCCTTTAGCATTTTCTAATGAATTTATAAGTTCATTGGAAAAGCGTATATTTTCACGGTTTACATTTGAACTCGTTGCAAGTTTTGAAATTCTGCTTTTAATTTCAAGCTCTAAGGCTTCTTTAGAAATATTTAATTTATTTAAAATTTGATTTAAAATACTTGCATTATCTACGCTTAAAGCCCATAAAAGATGTAAAGGTACAACTTCATTATTTTTAGAATGTATAGCTAAAGATGCTGCACTTTCAAGGTTTGAAAGCATATTATCAGTTAAAAAATCTTGTATATTTGCCATGTTTTATCCTTTATTTAGTTTATATACTTGCTATTATATAACTTTAGTCATATAATGTCAAGTTAATTGAGTAAAATTTTTTAAATAATAGGACAAATGACTAATTTTAGATTATTTCATAAACATATCTATAGCCTTGTTTAGTTCTTTTATACTTTGAATATCATTTTCTTCTATAGCATGTACCATACAATGAGCTAAATGTTCTTTTAAAACTACTTTTGCAGTATTGTTAACTTCGGCTTTTACGGCAGCAAGCTGGATTAAAATTTCACTACAGTCTTTGTCATTTTCAACCATTCTTTTAATAGCGCTTAAATGCCCTATGGTTCTACTTAGACGATTGCAAACTGCTTTAAGATGTTTTTGAGAATGTGTATGAGTATGTTTTTCTTGGCACATTGTATTAACTTTCTTTTTGGAATTTTTAGTCTATTTTAACATATTTTTAAGAATTTAAATTTATTTACGAAGTTTTAAGCAATTTTTATTAAAATTTACTCTTTAAACTAATTAAACTAAAACTCAATGATGGAGCTTATTTTGAAAACAAAACGATTTTTTGCGGGTCTTGCAGGCTTTGCCACTACTTTTATTTTATGTCTATTTTTAACAAGTCATTTACAAGCTAAAGTTGATCAAAAAGAAGAGCAGGTTCAAAA
Source organism: Campylobacter sp. CFSAN093238 (assembly GCF_012898015.1). Taxonomy (NCBI): domain Bacteria; kingdom Pseudomonadati; phylum Campylobacterota; class Epsilonproteobacteria; order Campylobacterales; family Campylobacteraceae; genus Campylobacter; species Campylobacter sp. CFSAN093238. Next base: position 504,096 of record NZ_CP040611.1, read on the forward strand.
ACGCCTAGAAGCTTTAGATAAGCTTACAAAAACTCTTGCTATAGTAGAGCAATACTATGTGGATGATCAAAATATCAGCAATTTGGTGGATAAATCTTTATCAGGACTTTTAAGCAATCTTGATGCGCATTCTTCTTTTTTAAATGAAAAAGATTTTAATGATATGAAAATTCAAACCAATGGTGAATTTGGTGGCCTTGGTATAACCGTAGGTATGAAAGATGGCGCTTTAACAGTTGTTTCTCCTATAGAAGGAACACCAGCAGATAAAGCAGGGATAAAATCAGGAGATATTATTTTAAAAATTAATGATAAGGCCACTTTAGGAATTAATCTCAATGATGCTGTAGATAAAATGCGTGGTAAGCCAAAAACTCAAATCACTTTAACCATTTTTAGAAAAGGTACAACAAAACCTTTTGATGTTACACTTACAAGAGAAATTATTAAGATAGAAAGTGTTTATGCAAAAATGATAGAAAATGAAAACATTCTTTATCTTAGGGTTACAAATTTTGATAAAAATGTTGTAGATGTGGCAAGTAAAGAACTTAAAAAATATCCTAATGTTAAAGGAGTTATTTTAGATCTTAGAAATAATCCTGGTGGACTTTTAAATCAAGCCATAGGACTTGTAAATTTATTTGTAGATAAAGGTGTTATTGTTTCTCAAAAAGGACGCATCGCAAGTGAAAATCAAGAATATAAAGCCGATCCTAAAAACAAAATTTCTAATGCTTCTTTGGTTGTGCTTGTAAATGGTGGAAGTGCTAGTGCAAGTGAAATCGTAAGTGGAGCTTTACAAGATCTTAAACGCGGTGTTATTGTGGGTGAAAATACTTTTGGAAAAGGTAGTGTTCAGCAAATCATACCTATTAATAAAACTGAAGCTTTAAGGCTTACTATCGCAAGATATTATCTTCCAAGCGGGCGTACTATTCAAGCAGTGGGTGTAAAACCTGATATTGAAGTTTTTCCAGGTAAAGTAAATACTCAAGAAGATGGTTTTTCTATAAAAGAAAGCGACTTAAAACAACATTTAGAAAGCGAGCTTGAAAAAATAGATAAAAATAAAAAAGAAGATAAACAAGAAAATAAAGACAATAAAAATCTAATCAGTCAAAAACAAATCAATGATGACGCGCAGTTAAAATCAGCTATTGATACTATTAAAATTTTAAATATCAAACAAGGACAATAAAATGACAAAAAAAGAAATGCTTTACGAAGGAAAAGGTAAAAAACTTTTCAAAACTGATGATGAAAATTTACTAATTAGTGAGTTTAAAGATGATTTAACTGCTTTTAATGCAGAAAAAAGAGGCAATGAAAGTGGAAAAGGTGCATTAAACTGTAAAATCAGTACTGAAATTTTTCATTTGCTCGAAAAAAATGGGATTAAAACCCATTTGGTAGAAACTATAAGCGATACAGAACAAGTGGTTAAAAAATGTAAAATTGTTCCTATTGAAGTTATAGTACGCAATGTTGCAACAGGTTCTCTTACAAAAAGACTGGGCATTAAAGATGGCACTGTGCTACCTTTTGCTTTGGTGGAATTTTGTCTTAAAGATGATGCCTTAGGCGATCCTTTTATCAATGATGAGCATTGTTTGATTTTAAATTTAGTGCAAAATGAAGCTCAAATTAGTGAAATTAAAAATATGGCTAGAAAGATTAACTCTATTTTAACTCCATTTTTTGACAATAAAAATTTAAGGCTGATTGACTTTAAAATCGAACTGGGTTTAACTAAAGATAATGAACTTGTTTTAGCCGATGAAATAAGCCCTGATAGTTGTAGATTTTGGGATAAATTTAGTAATGAAAAATTGGACAAAGATAGATTTCGTCAAGATCTAGGTAATGTAAAAATGGCTTATGAAGAAGTTTTAAAAAGAATATTAAATTAAGGAAAAATATGGAAGTTATTGTAAATATTTCTTTAAAAAATGGGGTTTTAGATCCACAAGGCAAAGCGGTGGAAAAAGCTTTGCATTCTTTAAATTTTAATAGTGTTAAAGAAGTAAAAATAGCAAAACAAATCAAAATTTCTCTTGATGAGAAAGATGAAAAATTAGCCAAAGAACAAGTAAAAAAAATGTGTGAAGAGTTGTTGGTAAATAGCGTCATTGAAGATTATGAGCTTATAATTGAGAAAGAGTAAAATGAAAGTTGCTATTATTAGATTTCTAGGGACAAATTGTGAATTTGATACAGCTTATGCCTTTGAAAAACTTGGAGTAAAAACGCAGATTATTTGGCATGAAGAAAAAGAATTTGATGCAGATTTAGTTGTTTTGCCAGGCGGATTTTCTTATGGAGATTATCTAAGATGTGCAGCTATTGCAAAACTTGCTCCTGCTATGCAAGGTGTTTTTAATCATGCAAAAAAGGGAGGATATATCTTAGGTATTTGTAATGGTTTTCAAATTTTACTTGAAAGCGGTCTTTTAAAAGGTGCAATGAAGCATAATAACAATCTTAGTTTTATCTCAAAAAACCAAAATTTAAGAGTAGTTTCTAATGGTAATGCCTTTTTGAAAAATTTCAAAAAAGATGAAATTATTAATTTACCAATTGCCCATGGAGAGGGAAATTATTACGCTGATGAGGCTATTTTAAAAGAATTGCAAGATAAAGATCTTATTACTTTAAAATACGAGCCAAATCCAAATGGTTCTGTATTTGATATCGCAGGAATTTGTGATGAAAACAAAAAAATCTTTGGACTCATGCCACATCCTGAGCGTGCTTGTGAAAAAGTCCTAGGTAATGATATAGGTTTGAAAATGCTTAAAGGCTTTTTATTTTGAAAATTTTATTAACTTTAATTTTTAGTGTTGTTGTATTGTTTGGCAGGGGTGAAATTTCTGTATTTAGCGGCCAAGATGAAAATATGCAAAAAGAATTACAAAAATTACCCCAAGAAGAACAAAAAATTTATCAAAATATTCCGCCAAGTGATGAAAACAATGACTTTGAAAGCAATGTAGATGATCCTTTTGTAGCTAAAGGGAGTTTGGTTCTTACAAATAATGAATATCCAAGTAGGGTATATGTTGGAGAAGTTTTTCCTATTACGATCTATGCTCGCACTACGGAAAATACAAAATTTGATTTTAACATAAGCGTAGAAAAAACTAACTTATCTTTTTTAAATCCAGATGCAAAATGGGAATTTATCAATAACGAATATAAAACAACTTTATGGTTTGAAGCCAAAAATTCAAATGCTAGTTTGAGTAAAATTTCTATCAAACTTCTTAGAAATAATGAAGCTTTTCAAGAGGCTGATATCAATCTTAATCCTATCAAATTTGAAAATACTTTATCCAATAAAGATTTTTCACACCTTGTGGCAAGTTCTTTGGAAATTAAAAAAGTTAAAGCGAGTTATTTTGATGATGCTAATATCATTATGATGGTAGAACTAAACGCAACCAATACAAATCTTAAAAGCTTTTTTATAGAAGGAATTCAAAAGCAAGGTATTGAAAATTTAAAAGGGGACTTTAATGCTTCTAGTGCTTTTTATTATGCTATTTTGCCATTAAGTAAAACAAATTTTGAATTTTCGTATTTCAATAAGGACAGTAAAAAGCTTGAAAATATAAATTTAAAACTAAAAATTAGTGACGATGAGATCAGCACTCAGAGTGATTTAAATCCTGTAAATAAAGACTTAAATATTTATAAACAATATACCTTATGGTTTTTAGCGGTTTTATTTGGAGCTTTATTTGTATGGAGAAAAAATTACATTATTCTGGCTTTGGCAGTTGTTTGTTTTGTACTTAGTTTTCTTGTAGATACCAATACTCAAAATGCAATTATCAAGGCTGGTTCTAGGGCTAAAATCTTACCTACAGAGCCTTCAACTTATTTTTATACGGCAAATGCAGATGAAAAAGTAGAAGTTTTGGGCAAAAGACAAAATTATATTAAAGTACTGTTTTCTGATGGAAAAATAGGTTGGGTTAATAAAGATGATTTACAAAAAAATTAAAGCTCTTTATTTTTGGATTTTTTTTGTTTTAAGTGTTGCTTTGGTGATTTTTTGTTTTTGCTTTACAAAATCTCAAAACACACTTTGGAAAATCCGCAAAATTTGGGCTAAATTTCAAAGATATACTATCTCTTATAAACAAGAAATCATTGGCACTTTTAATCCGCAAGCTCAGATGATTTTAATGAATCATCAAAGTGCTTTAGATATCATCGCTTTAGAAGAATTATATCCTAAAAATTTATGCTGGATTGCCAAAAAAGAATTAGGAGAAATTCCTATTTTCAAAGTTGCTATGAAAAAACCAAAACTTCTTTGTATAGATAGAAAAAATCCGCGTGATTTGGTACGAGTTTTAAAAGAAGCAAAAGAAAGAATTAGTGAAGATAGGGTTTTGGCTATTTTTCCAGAAGGAACTAGATCTAAAAATGAAAAAATGCTTAAATTTCAAAGTGGAGCAAAAATTTTAAGTGAAAAATTAAATCTTAAAGTTCAACCCATTTTAATTGTGGATTCTGCAAAAATTTTAGACACAAAAAGTTTTAGTGCAAGCAGCGGAGTGCTTAAAATCATTTGTATGGATTTAGTCGATACAAATGATGAAAAATGGCTTGAAAACACTAGAAAAAAAATGCAAGAATTACTCGATCAAGAAAGAGCTAAGCTTTGCTAAATACCCTTTTAGTTGTTGGTTTTGGGGGATTTATAGGAGCAATCTTAAGAATGTTTTCTATTAATTTAGTGAATAAATTTTTTCCTTATTCTATCAGCCTTGGAACTCTTTTTGTTAATGTTTTGGGTTCTTTTATCATAGGACTTTTGTTTTCTTATGCACAAAATAAATGTTTATCTCCTTTACTTAAAAGCTTTATAAGTACAGGTTTTTTAGGAGCTTTTACAACTTTTTCTACTTTTTCTTATCAAAATTTACTTCTTTTGCAAAGTGGAAATTATCCTCATTTTGCGTTAAATATTATCTTAAATGTCTTTCTTTGCTTATTTGCCGCATGGCTTGGTTTTATAATTTTCAAATAAATCTTTAAATTTACTTTAGAATTTGTATTTTTTGCTAAAATACCACTTTAAAAAATTACAAAGGAAGTTAAAATGCAATTTCAAACCGAAGTCAATCAGCTTTTACAGCTTATGATACATTCTTTATATTCTAATAAAGAAATTTTTTTAAGAGAACTTATTTCAAATGCAAGCGATGCTTTAGATAAGCTTAATTTTTTAAGCGTAAGTGATGATAAATATAAAAGCTTAAAATTTGAACCTAAAATTGAAATCAAAATTGATAAAGATAAAAAAACTTTAAGTATTAGTGATAATGGTATAGGTATGGATAAAGATGATCTTATCAACAATCTTGGAACCATAGCAAAAAGCGGCACTAAAAGCTTTTTAGAAAATTTGAGCGGTGATGCTAAAAAAGATTCTCAACTCATAGGACAATTTGGAGTAGGTTTTTATTCTGCTTTTATGGTGGCTAGCAAAATCGAAGTTTTAAGTAAAAAAGCTTTAGATGATAAAGCTTATCTTTGGAGTTCCGATGCAAATGGTTATGAGATTAATGACGCAAGCAAAGAAGAACAAGGAACAAGCATTACTTTATATTTAAAAGATGATGAGTTTGCTAATACTTATAAAATCGAAAGCATTATAGAAAAATATTCTAATCATATTCAATTTCCAATTTTCATGGAAAAAGAAGAATTTACTCCTGCTAAAGAGGGCGAAGAAGAAGGAAAAACTGAACTTAAAATTTCTCAAATCAATAAAGCCAACGCTTTATGGAGAATGCAAAAATCAAGCCTTAAAGCAGAAGATTATGAAAGATTTTATGAGCAAAATTTTCATGATTCAAACAAACCTTTACTTTATCTTCACACTAAAAGCGAAGGAAAATTAGAATACAATTCCTTATTTTTCATACCACAAAATGCACCTTTTGATTTATTCCGTGTGGATTATCAAAGCGGCTTAAAACTTTATGTAAAACGTGTATTTATCAGCGATGATGATAAAGAACTTTTACCAACTTATTTGCGTTTTGTGCGTGGGATTATCGATGTAGAAGATTTACCACTTAATGTAAGCCGTGAAATTTTACAAGAAAATCAAATTTTAAAAGGTGTTAAAGAAGCTAGCGTTAAAAAGATTTTAGGTGAACTTGAAAAACTTAAAAACAATGATAAAGAAAAATACTTATCTTTCTTTAAAACCTTTGGTAAGGTATTAAAAGAAGGACTTTATGGTTTTGGCGGAGAAAAAGACAGTCTTTTAAAACTCATGCTTTATAAAAGCACCAAAGGTGAAAATTTACGCTCTTTAGAAGAGTATAAAAATGACCTTCAAGGCGAGCAAAAGGAAATTTTTTATATAGCAGGAAATAATGAAAGTTTATTAAGAACCTCTCCTTTACTTGAAGAATATAAGCAAAAAAATATAGAAGTTTTACTCATGGATGATGAGATTGATTCTTTAGTAACTCCTATGCTAGAATTTGAAGGTTTGAAATTTGTAGCCATTAATCAAGTAGAAGATAAAAATGAACTAAGCGATGAAGAAAAAAATACTTTTGCTCCACTTGTAGCTAAATTTAAAGAACTTCTAAAAGATCAAGTTGAAGATGTAAGACTAACCAGTCGCTTGAAAGATAGCCCAAGTTGTATAGTTTACGATAAAAATAAACCTGATTTTGCTATGCAACAACTCTTAAAACAAATGGGTCAAGAACAAAATTTCAAACCTATTTTAGAAATCAATCCAAAGCACGCTATTTTTACAGGTCTTAAAAACAACGAAAGTTTTAGTGCAGATATAGCAACCCTAGTTTTAAATATGGCAAAACTAAGCGAAGGTATGGGAGTGGATAATCCTGCTGAATTTAATGCAAGCCTTGCAAAAATTATCAATAAGGCTTTTTCATGATAGAAAATATCCCTGCAAGTCTTTGGACAAAGCAAGATTTAAACGCATATCAAATTTTTGATGTGCGTACTCCTTTAGAATGGGAAGAAGGTATTTTACCTAATGCGCAATGTGTGGCTTTATATGATAATCAAGGGCTTTTAAATGCTAAATTTTTAGATGAATTTCAAAGCAAAAGAGATGAAAGTAAAAAACTTGCTTTTATTTGTCGTAGTGGCCATAGAAGCATGGTTGCAGCTGAATTTATAGCTGAAAAATTGGGACTTGAAAGCATCAATTTAGATGGCGGAATGCTAGCCCTTAAGAGTTATTAATGCTAGGAATTTATTTACTCATAGCAGCTTTGTCTTTTTTAGCTCTTTATTTTGCTGTTAAAAAGCTTACTTTAAATATAGACGAGCAAACCCTTTTAGAGCCTATTAAAATGGATGTTTATCCGAAATTTTGCGATTTAATCGATGAAAAAATCAGACAATTTAAAGAAAATGTCCAAAATACTAATTTAGCATTAAAAAATTCTGATCAAAAAGATGAATTTTTAGAAAAACTTGGGGATTTAAGCAGAGAGTTGACTTTCATACAAACCATGAATTTAAGCAATAAAAACGATAGTATCTGGCAAAATGAACTTTTTTCTTTTTTAAAGGAATTAGAAAATTTATTGCTTGAGTATCTAGAAAAAGGCGAAGAAGAAGCCGAAAATTTAAGAGAATTTCTGATGAATGAATTTGAAAAACTAAAAGGTTAGGCATTGCAAGAGGAAAGAAATTCTTTAAAATATTTTAAATTTATTTCATGGAGTATTTTTACTTTAGTTCTGATTTTTATTTTAATTCGTTATGACGAGCTTGCCAATCTTTTAGCAGGAGTGGCAATACTTCTTATTGGAATGACTAATTTAGGTATAGGTTTTAAAGCTTTTAGTGGTGGTTTGCTTGAAAAAATTTTAGCGAAGTCAACCGATACAAAGATAAAAAGTATACTTTTTGGTACTTTAAGTACTTTAATTATGCAATCTTCAACTTTAGTTTCTATTATTACGATTTCTTTTTTGAGTGCAGGGCTTATTTCTTTGGGTGCGGGCATAGGGATTATTTTTGGAGCAAATTTAGGAAATACGGCAAGTTCTTGGCTGATTGTTGGTTTGACAAATATTAAAATTTCAATGCTAGCTATCCCACTTTTGATTATTGGAGTATTATTTTTCTTTCAAAAAGATAGTGTTTTAAAAGGTTTGGGTAATATTTTTATTGGTATAGGATTTTTCTTTTTGGGTGTGGATTATATTAAAAGTGGTTTTGAAAATTTTAAACATATAATTGATCTTTCTCGTTTTGATTTTGCTGGTTTTAAAGGAGTTTTTGTTTTTTTAGGATTAGGTGCTTTGCTTACAGGAGTTATACAATCAAGCACAGCTACAATGGCTATTATTGTCGCTGCTTTACTTGCAGGACAAATCAGTTTGAAAATTCCTTAGCAGCAACTTTAGGTACTAGTGTTGGAGGAGTTGTAACGGCTGTTTTAGCTTCTTTAAGTACCAATATTGAAGGAAAGAAATTAGCGTTTGCAAGTTGTATTTTTAATTTTGGTATAGCTTTTTTAATAGTGCTTATTTTTCCTTATTTTATACATTTTCTTAATTTTTTATCCATTGTATTAAACATAGAAGATATAGCTTTGAAAGTAGCATTATTTCACACTTTGTTTAATTTAATTGGTGTTGTGCTTTTTTCATTCTTTACTCCTCAAATTGTTCTTTTTTTAAATAAGATAGTAAAAGCTCCTAAAGATAAGAATAAAGACAAGCCTTTATATCTTGATAGTAGTTTGGTTAAGTTTAGTGACACAGCCATCGAAGCTTTAAGGAAAGAAAGCGAGCATCTTTATAACAATACCTATGCAATTGTTGCTCATGCTATAGGTTTTAGTCGTAAAGATATACAAAGTGATAAAAGTTTTAAAGAAATTTTAGAAAATAAAAAGTGGTTTAGTAAAAATGTGGATTTGGACTATTTGTATCAAACTAGGATAAAGGTTCTTTTTGAAGCTATTATCGATTTTTCAACTAAAGCACAAGTTTATATTAACGATGAAACAAAGAATCATAAAATTTTTACCTTTAAGATGGCAGCTAAAAATTTAGCCGAAACAACTAAAAATTTAAAAATTATCCAAGCAAATATTAAGAAATATTCTAGTTCTTCTAATGAATTTTTGGCTTTAGAGTACAATAAAATTAGATCGAATTTAGGAGAGCTTTTAAGAAGTATCGAAGAGCTTAGAGTTGTTGAAGATCGTGAAAAGCTTTATTTGATTATTAAAAATCTTCAAAAAGGAAAAGAAATTTTAAAAGAAATCGATACTTTAACCTTGAGCAATGTTGAACATCTTATTTCAGTAAGAAAAATCACAACAGCTGAAGGAATTTCAATACTTAATGATACAACTTTTGCTGCTAAGATTGCTGAAGAACTTATAGGTGCTGTTGAGGTGATATTTTCTAAAGATATATCAAACTAGTTGTTTGTGCTAGTTTGGTTATTGTCTTGTATAGGCGTTAGAAATTCTTCATTGATTAAAATATCAACAACATCTTTAAACATAGGCAAAGCACTTTGTGCAGCATAATAACTATAAGGTTTAGTAGGATGTCTTACGAGAACTCCTATGGTATAGGCGTGATTTAAATCATTTGCAAAACCAAAAAAGGATGCATTGTAGCGATTTGAGGTGTAACCTTGTCTTTCGGCTATTCTTGCCGTTCCTGTTTTACCTCCTGCAATAATACCTTGTGTAATTGCCTTTTTTCCTGTTCCTTTTTCTATAACATTTATAAGAACATTTTGCATCGTTTTAGCGGCTTCGCTAGAAAGAATTTTTTCTTTTTTTACATCATCATCAAGATTTGTAAAGCGTCCATTTTGATAGAATTTTTCAGCTAAACGTGGTGTGATATAAAACCCATCATTGTTGAAAACATTATAAGCTGCAAGGAGTTGTATAAAGGTTGTTTTAAGTCCATAACCATAACTTAAAACAGATTTTTCTATATCTCTTAAGCGCTTAGGATTTGGAATTTCTCCTTTTTGTTCATAGGGTAGATCAATACCACTTTTTTCGCCAAATTTAAATATTTTAAGTCCTGATACGATTTCTATATTGTTAAGCCTTTTAGCAATTTGTATCATGCCTATATTTGAAGAATATCTTATAACTTCCTCCATAGTCATTTTGTCCATTTTGTGATCGTCTTTGATGGTGAAACGTCCTAGCTTGTAAGAACCGCCATAAGTATTAATCACTTCATCCATTTTTATTTTACCAAGTCTTAAGGCTGTTGTAAAGATAAAAGGTTTGATAACAGAACCTGCTTCATAGCCGTATTCTATAGCGCTTGCATTAAGAACTGATAGATCCTTTCCGCGATTTTGTGGGTCATAACGCCTTGAGCTTGCTAGAGCTAAAATTCTTCCTGTTTTACTTTCCATTACCCCAACGATGATTTCATTGGCTTTTAAATCCTCATTTCTTTGATCTATAGCTTTCTCTATACTTTTTTGCAGTTTTAAAGAAAGATTTAAATATAAATCACAACCATTGATCTTTTTTTGTTGTAGTGAATTTAGATTTAAAATAATATTTCCACCTATATCTTTAAGTCCTTGAATTTTTTCATTTTGAACAGGGCTTAGACATGCATCGTAGTATTTTTCTAAACCTTTAACTCCTATATTTTTTAAAATTCCACTTTCTGGATCTAATATCATTTTAGTATAACCGATAATAGGAGTAAAAGAATCTTTTGACATGTAAATTCTATCTTCTTCATGTTCGATGATATTTAATCCTCTTGTTTCAACTCTTCCTGAGTTATTTGTAAAAGCTTTGAAAAAACCTTGTATATAAAGTTTTTTAGCAAGATCTTTAAGGTAGCTTGCTTGCTTGGAGTCTAAGTTTTGTAAAAGAACAAAATTATAAGAGCGTTTTTTTTGATTTTGCATTCTTTTTTTAATATCTGCTACTTGATCGTTACTTATCCCACTATAAATTTGAAAAAGCTTTAAAAATAGATCAAATTTATCTTTGTTAATGCTTCTAAGATCAATTTCAGCACGATAAATTTGTTTAGAACTTGTGATAGTAAAATTATCTTTGGTTATAATCGATCCTCTTAGAGCAAGAGCGTATTGATCTTTTTCAGTGTTAGGTATATGACGTTTTGATGTAAGAAAAAAAGTAGAGCTGATAAAAATAATCATAAACAAAAGTGCCATGCAGTAGGCAAAGGCAACTTTTGAAACCCTATTTTTTTTATATTCTTGCATTAGGGTTTAAATTTGAGTTCTTGTGATTTCTTTATAAGCACTGATTGCTTTATTTCTTACTTCTAGCATAAATTTCATGCTGCTTTCAGCTTTAGTGATAGCTATAGCTGCTTGATGTAAATCTTTTACTTGTCCTGTGGCAATGTCTGTCATTGCAGCTTCTCCACTTTCTTGTGCTTTATTTAAATCATCGATTTCATTTTTAAGCATCTTGGCAAATTCATCACCAATTCCTGTGGAATTTTGACTTTTGTTGGTATTTGAAATATTATTATTTAATCTTAAATCATTAATATTGTTCATTTTTTATTATCCTCTTAATAAATCAATCGCACTTTGAGCTATAGTTTTTGCACTTGTAAAAGCACTTACATTGGCTTGATAAGCTCTTGTAGCTTCAATCAAATCTGCCATTTCAATAACAGGGTTTACATTTGGATACGCTACATAACCTTCAGCATTTGCATCAGGATGGCTTGGATCATACTTCATACGAAAATCTTTGTCATCTCTGACCACTTTATCCACTACAACACTTTGAATAGCAGGTTTAGCTTCTTCTGGCGAACTTGGATCATTTAAAGGATTTTCATATTTTAAAAAATTATTATCTTTGTTAATTTGCTCATTTAAAAGCTTATCAAAATCTGTTGCTTTAAAGATCACTTCGCGTCTTCTATAAGGCCCACCTTCAGCTGTTCTTGTAGTGTTTGCATTAGCTATATTAGAGCTAATAACATTCATTCTAAAACGTTGAGCACTTAAACCATAACCACTAATATCAAAATCACTTAAGTATGCCATAATTTACCTTTAACTTAATTTAGAGCTTGCATCAAGTATAGAACTAAAGATATTGCTTTGTCTTCTTAAAACTCCATCAAGAGCTGTTATCATAACTGTATTTTTACTCATTTCTGTAGTTTCTACATCTAGATCAACAGTATTTGCATCATTTCTTGCCAAATGACCATCTCTTAAGTAAATAGTAGATTTACTAGGATCAGGAAATTTCCAAGGTTTTTGATGCCCTTCTTCGGTTACTGCCAATTCTAATTCTTTTTTGTCATTTTTTTTGAAAATTTCATTTGCACGATTTACCAAAGCTGTTTCAAATTCAATATCTCTTGCTTTATAAAAAGGAGTATCAACATTTGCAAGATTGGCATTGATGAGTTGATTTCTTAGATTTCTACCCGCTAAAGCACCAGTGACTAGTTCTTTTGATTTAAATGGGTTAATCATTTTTTATCCTTTTTATAATTTTTAATATTAACAAGCAAATACTGTTCCAATTTAACTATTTTGTATAAAAATATCAAAAATTATTTTCCTTTTTGTAAATTTATGGCTTTATTGTGATCATCTATATTTGTGCTAAAAATATGAACTCCAGTATTTTTATCACGCACAAAATATAAATAATCTGTCTTTAAAGGAAAAATAGCTGCACGAATAGCAGCTAAAGAAACATTACAAACCGCTTCTTTAGGCAATCCTGTAAATTTATAGGTATTATAAGAGCTATTATCTTGTCTTATTCTTTGTGGGGTAACTTTTACATGGGAATAAATTCCATAATTTAAAGTTCCATCCATTTGAAGTTTCATACCTTTTTTAAGTCGATTGTAAATTACGCTTGCAACTATAGGCATTTCATTGTCATTAGCAGCTTCTTTTTGTATTACAGAAGCGATGATGATATATTGGTGCCATTTTTTTGGATTATAATCACCAAAAATTTTCTCAGAAGTTTTTTTATTGGAAATTTCAGCATGGTTTAAAAGCATTTGAATGAGTAGATTTTCTGTAATGCCTTTCGGGATTTTATAAGTTTCTGGTAAAAAAACTCCTTCATCATAAGGAGCTTGAGCTTGAAATTCTTTTAAAAGTATATCTTTATCAAGTCCAAGTTGTTTGGCTGCTTGTTCTAGAAAGATTACGCTTGTTTCTCCTGGGATAAGAGTAATGGTTTGAAGTGCTGCTTTAGCAATAGTGAGTTTATGTAGAAATTCAGCTCTATTTAAATCTTTTGTACCTATGTTGATCCAGCCTGATTGAGGGTGTCCTAAAAAAAATAAAATATATTTATCAATATTACTCATCTGATATTTATTTTGCTTTAAATATGTTATAATTTGAGAAATTGAACCTTGGGGAATAAATACCACAGAATTGCTTTTTAAAGGCTGAGTTAGATAATAAAAAATCCCCAAAATAAATATCAAAAAGAAGTTGCGTATGAAAAAGAAAATTTTATATATTGTTGTATTTTTTGTTGTGCTTATATTAGCTTTGTTTATAGTGCTTAAAAATGGAATTGTCATCTCTAGTATCCAATTTGATTTTTTAAAATTGGAACAATTATATATTAAATTAGATAAAAAATTAATTGTACGAGCAAAAAATATCACTATAAATGAGACTCAAAATTCCGAAATTTCATCACAAACCCACTCTTCTGATAATGCTTCAACAGAGATTTTAAAAATAACAAAAAATTTAAAATATCTATATACTTTTGTTAAAGAGATTGATATACAAAATTTAAATATAAAAGATAATCATGTGCGTATTTTATTTAAAGATAATGAATTTTTTATAGATAATGATTTATTGTTTTTAAAATTAACATTACAGCGTCAAAATAAAGAACTTATAGCTGATATTAAAAAACTTTTATTAAAAGATTATGATTTAAGTATTGATGGAAATTTAAGTATCAATACTAAGAGCGAGTTTTATTATTTTCAAGGTAGAGCAAGTGGAGAATTGCTTGACTTTAACGCAAGCATCTCTTACAAAGATAAAAATTTAGCTTATAAAATAGAAGATTTAAACATTAGAAATATTACGGAAATTTTTAAAAGAGTTAATAAAAGAATAGAACTTCCGCAGAGTTTAAATCTTTGGGTAGCATATAGGGCTAAGGGAGAATTTTATCATTTAGATTATTTGCAGGGCTTTATAGATTTTACTAAAGATAATTATTATTTAGACAATATTAGCGCATCAGGTTATGTTAATAATGTCAAAGTTCGTTTGGATGATAAAATGAATGCTATTGAAATTCCAAAACTCGATTTAAATTTAAACAAACAAAAGCTTGATTTTGTCTTTAATAAAGCTTTCTATAATGGTGCTGATTTAAGTTCTAGTAAGGTTTATCTATATGATTTGTTTGATGAAAAAAAAGTTGGGATTTATTTGCGCATTAAGTCTGATAATCTAAAATTTGACGAAAAACTTGCTAAAGCTTTAGAGGATTATCATTTTTCACTACCTTTTTATCAAAAAAGCGGAAAAATTAAAAGTGATTTGGAGCTTAAAATTGATTTTCATGATAAGGGTGAAATTTCTTATAGTGGTATTTTAGCTTTAGAGAATGCTAGTATTTCTTTGGCTGATTTTAATATTATAAAAGCATTTGTAAAATTAAATCAAAATGATTTAAATATAGAAAATGCCAGTGTTAAAAATGGCTTTTTAGAAGCTGATTTTAATGCTAAATTTGACTTACAAAAACAGCAAGGAAATTTCAATACTCAGATTTCAAGGCTTTATTTTGACAATGGAGAGCTTTTAGATTTAAAAAATCAAAATGTAGAAGTAAAATTAGATTATTCGCAAAATGTTAACATTAGCATTCCTCAGTGGAATTTGATTTTAAATTTTAAAGATGGACTTGAGGCTAATCTTAATAATCCTAAGATTTTATTTTCATTTTCTCCATTACTTAAAAAGCTTGGGTTTATCGATGCTAAAAATGTTTATTATAAAACTTTAAATTTTGAAGATTTTAATGCAAGTGTTAATGATGCTTATTTTAAAAATAATTTACTTATCAACGGTCAAACTCCTTATGAAAATGATAGCTTTGATATTGTAAAAAATAAGGGCATTATGGAAATTCATACTCAAAGTGATACAGCAAGTGCTAAAATAAGTTCTGATAATAAAGAAATTCATTTAAAAAATTTAAGTTATATTTATAGAAAACATTCCAACTCTTCAAATTCAACATTTGATATTGCTACTAATACCCAAAATATTAGTTTTGGTGGAGCAAATGTAGCTTTAATTTTGGCAGATTCTAATAAAACTTTGGCTTTTGATAGAGTAGAAGCTGATTTAAAAGGCAATGCTTTAGATCTTAAAGGTTCTAGAGGAAATGCAAAATTTGATCTTTATTATTCTTCTAATGATTTAAATTTAAACGTTAGCAATATTGATGATAATTATTTAAATGAGTTTTTACAAAAACAAGCTGTTCAAGATGGAGTGTTTAACTTAAGTATAAAAGGAAGTGGATTGGAGTATTTTGATGGACAGATCGATTTTAAAAATACTTATGTGAAGGATTTAAAAGGTATAAATCAGCTTATTTCCTTTATCGATACTGTACCAAGTTTATTGATGTTTAAATCTCCAACTTTTAATCAAAAAGGTTTAAGCTTACATGATGGAAAGATTATTTTTAATAGAAAAAAAGATCTTTTAAGTGTTTCGGCTATTAATTTAAATGGTGATAGTGTAGATATATATGGTTTAGGATCAGCAAATTTAAGATTAAATACAGTGGATTTTAGTTTAGAGCTTAAAACTTTAAAATCAGCTTCAGAAGCTATATCCAAGGTTCCAATTTTAAATTATGTAATTTTAGGTAAAAATCAAGAAATTAGCACAAACTTAAAAATAGATGGAAGTATAGATGACCCTAAATTTCATACCGAAATTTTAACAGATACTCTAAAAACCCCTTTTAATCTTATTAAAAATATCATACAACTTCCTGCTAATTTACTTAATTAAAAATATTTAAAGTTTGTTTGAAAACTAAAACAAACTTTAAACTTACTCTTGCATTTTTTTTTATTTGTAATATACTTAAAAATGAAAATAAAAATAAGTATTTTAAAGGACTAAAAATGCAAATTACTTATACCTTAACAGATGAGTCTCCAGCTCTTGCGACTTATTCGTTTTTGCCTATAGTGAAAGCTTTTTTAAGTAGGGCACATATAGGAGTAAAAACCTCGGATATTTCTTTGTCTGGAAGGATTTTAGCTACTTTTAGTGAGTATTTAAAAGAGGAACAAAGATGTGAAGATGCTTTAGAACTTTTAGGTGAGCTTGTCAAAAGATCGGATGCAAATCTTATTAAAACCCCAAATATTTCAGCTTCTATTCCTCAGCTTAAGGCGGCGATTAAAGAATTGCAAGATAAGGGTTACATGTTACCAAATTACCCAGATGAGCCAAAAAATGATGAAGAATTGCAAATTAAAACAAAATATCAAAAAGTTTTAGGTTCAGCGGTTAATCCTGTATTAAGACAAGGAAATTCAGATCGTCGTTCAACAAAAGCGGTAAAAGATTATGCAAAAAACAATCCTTATCGTGTGGTTGAGTTTAATCCAAACTCAAAAACTCGTGTTTCTTATATGAAAGAAGGGGATTTTTTCTCTAATGAAAAAGCGGTTTTAATCGATCAAGATTGTGTGGCTAATATAGAATTTACAAGCGTTGATGGTAAAAAAGAAATTTTAAAAGAGGGCTTAAAACTTGAAAAAAATGAAATTTTAGACGCTACTTTTATGGATGTGCAAAAACTTCAGGAATTTTATGCAAAAGAAATTAAAGCAAGCAAAGATGATGATGTGCTTTTTTCTTTGCATTTAAAAGCTACAATGATGAAAGTAAGTGATCCTATACTTTTTGGTTATGCGGTAAAAGTATTTTTTAAAGAATTATTTATCGAATTTCAAGATGAATTTGAAAAATTAGGCATTAATCCAAATAATGGTTTAAGTGAGCTTTTAAGTAAGATCGAAAATTCAAGCAAAAAAGATGAAATTTTAAAAAAATACAATGAAATTTTAGCTAAATCTGCAGATATTTCTATGGTAAATTCAGATAAAGGCATTACAAATCTTCATGTTCCAAGCGATGTTATCGTTGATGCTTCTATGCCTGCAATGCTTAAAAATGGCGCAAGATTGTGGGATAAGGAAGGTAAGGAAAAGGACACAAATGCTGTAATTCCTGATCAAACTTACGCAACTATTTATGAGGCAGTTATTGAAGATTTGCATAAAAATGGTACTTTAAATCCTTCAAAACTTGGCAGTGTATCTAATGTAGGTTTAATGGCTAAAAAAGCTCAAGAATATGGATCGCACGATAAAACCTTTGTGGCTAAAGAAGAAGGAACTTTTAAAATAGTTTCTAACGGTAAAGTTTTATTAGAACATAAGGTTAGAAAAGGTGATATTTATAGAGCTAATCAGGCTAAATTTGATGCAGTGTTAAATTGGATTGATTTAGGTATAGAAAGATCAGAACTTAGTGGAGCCGAAGCTATTTTTTGGTTAGATAGCAAAAGAGCTAGTAATAAAATCATGATAACTTTGGTACAAAATCGTTTAAAAGAAAAGGGTAAAAATGTAGCCATTTTAACTCCAAAAGAAGCTTGTTTAAGAAGTTTAGAGTTAATCCGAGAAGGTAAAGATGTTATTTCTATCACGGGTAATGTTTTAAGGGATTATTTAACCGATCTTTTTCCTATTTTAGAGCTTGGAACAAGTGCAAAAATGCTTTCTGTTGTGCCTATGTTAAATGGTGGAGCTATGTTTGAAACAGGAGCAGGGGGTTCAGCACCTAAACAAGTAGAACAATTAGTCGAAGAAAATCATCTGCGTTGGGATAGTTTGGGTGAATTTTTGGCTTTGCAAGCAAGTTTGGAATTTTATGCAAATAAGTGTGGCAATCATAAAGCTAAGGTTTTAGCAGAATGTCTTGATGAGGCTATAGGCGAATGGCTTGAAAATAATAAAGCTCCATCAAGAAAAGTCAAAGAAGATGATAATAGAACAAGTCATTTTTATTTAGCAATGTATTTTGCAAATCATTTAGCAAGACAGGCAAGTGATATGGAGCTTCAAAGCTTTTTTAAAGATATTGCCCTAGAGCTTTCTTCTAATGAAGAAAAAATTAGAGCCGAATTTAACGATGCACAAGGTGTGAAAGTGGATTTGGGTGGGTATTATAAATTTGATGATGAAAAAGCAAATAAAATTATGCGTCCAAGTGCAACTTTTAACGCTATTTTAGAAAAAATAGGACAAAGATGAAAATCACTGTTATAGGGGCTGGCAATGTAGGTTCAAGCGTAGCTTATGCTTTGATTTTAAGAGAAATAGCAAATGAAATTGTTTTAGTAGATATTAACGAGGATTTGCTTTACGCAAAAGAACTAGAGCTTACTCAAAGCATAGCTGCTTTAAATTTAAATATAGATTTACTTTGCACTAAAGATTATACTCATACCAAAAATTCAGATATAGTGCTTTTTAGTGCAGGTTTTGCTAGAAAAGATGGGCAAAGTAGAGAAGAATTGCTTCAGTTAAATACAAGCATTATGCTTGATTGTGCTAAAAAAATTAAAGATTTTACAGAAGATCCGCTTTTTATTATTTTAACTAATCCTGTGGATTTTCTACTTAATACTCTTTATGAAAGCGGGATTTTTTCATCAAAGAAAATTATAGCCATGGCGGGTGTTTTAGACAATGCAAGATTTAAGTATGAACTTGCCAAAAAACTTAATGTCAAAATGTCAAGAGTGGATACAAGACTTATTGGTTTTCATAATGATGATATGGTTTTGGTAAAATCTTACGCAAGTGTTAAAAATAAAAATATAAGCGAATTTTTAAATGAAGAAGAATTTGAGGATTTAGAAAATGAAGTTAAAACAGGTGGAGCTAAAGTAATCAAACATCTTAAAACTTCAGCTTATTTAGCCCCTGCTAGTGCTTGTATAAGAATGCTTGAGTCTATAAGAAGTGGCGAGTTTTTACCTATGAGTGTGATTTTACATGGAGAATTTGGAGTGCAAAACAAAGCCTTGGGAGTTATGGCAAGATTAGGACTTGAAGGTGTGATTGAAATCATGAAAATGGATCTTAGTTTGCAAGAAAAAGACAAATTAGAAAAATCTTTAATCAAATATCAATATAAAGGAGAATAAATGAACATACATGAGTATCAAGCAAAAGCAATTTTTGTAGACAATGGCATCCCTACCTTAAAGGGAAAAGTTGCATTTAGCGTAGATGAAGCTGTGGCTAATGCTAAAGAATTAGGCGGTAGTGTTTGGGCAGTTAAAGCTCAAATTCATGCAGGAGGCCGTGGTCTTGGTGGTGGTGTTAAAATCGCTAAGAATTTAGATGAGGTAAAAGATTATGCAAGTAAAATTTTAGGAATGAATTTAGTAACTCATCAAACAGGACCTGAAGGCAAACTTGTGCAAAAACTTTATATAGAAAGTGGTGCTAATATAGTAAAAGAGTATTATTTGGCTATTTTGTTTAATAGAATGGCAGAGCAAATTACCATTATCGCTTCAAGTGAAGGAGGGATGGATATAGAAAAAGTAGCCAAAGAAAGTCCTGAAAAAATTGCAAAAGTAGGTATTGATCCACAAATTGGATTTAAAATGTTTCATGGACTTGAAGTAGCGAGAGTTTTGGGACTTGATAAAGATGAAGGCAAAAAACTCATTTCTATGATAGCTAAACTTTATAAGCTTTACATGGATAAAGATATGAATATGCTTGAAATTAATCCTTTAATTAAAACTGCAGAAGGGGATTTTTATGCCCTTGATGCAAAATGCAGTTTTGATGATAGTGCGCTTTATCGTCATCCTGAAATTGCTGAACTTAGAGATACTACTGAAGAAAATCCTGCTGAAAGAGAAGCGGCTGAATTTGGCTTAAGCTATGTGAAATTAGATGGAGATGTAGCTTGTATGGTAAATGGTGCGGGTCTAGCAATGGCAACTATGGATATTATTAATTATAGTGGTGCAAAACCTGCAAATTTCTTAGATGTAGGTGGGGGAGCTTCTCCAGAAACTGTTGCAAAGGCTTTTGAAATTATTTTAAGAGATAAAAATGTAAAAGTTATATTTATCAATATCTTTGGTGGTATTGTTCGTTGTGATAGGATAGCAAATGGAATTTTAGAAGCTACTAAGAATGTTGAGGTAAATATTCCAATTGTAGTGCGTCTTGATGGCACTAACGCAGCAGAAGCAAAGACAATTTTAGATAATTCAAATCTTAAAAATATCAAAGCAGCAACCAATCTTAAAAACGGTGCAGAGCTTGTAAAAAGTTTAGTAGGATAAGGATGGAAAATGAGTATATTGGTTAATAAAAATACAAAAGTAATAGTTCAAGGTTTTACAGGTAAAGAAGCAACTTTTCACGCTGAGCAATGCATGGCTTATGGTACAAATATAGTTGGAGGTGTCACCCCTCATAAAGGCGGACAAACTCATTTAGGTAAACCAGTTTTTGATACCGTTGCAGATGCGGTTAAAGCAACAAAGGCTGATGTGAGCTTGATCTTTGTCCCTGCTTTTGCTGTGGGTGATAGCGTGATTGAAGCAGCTGATGCGGGTATTAAGCTTGCAGTTGTAATCACCGAGCATACGCCTGTAAAGGATATGATGTTTGCTAAGCAATATGCTAATAAAAAGGGTATGAAAATCATTGGACCAAATTGTCCAGGTATTATCACTTCTGAAGAATGTAAGTTAGGTATTATGCCAGGTTTTATTTTTAAAAAAGGTTGCGTGGGGCTTATTTCAAAAAGTGGAACTTTAACTTATGAAGCTGCTAATCAGGTAGTTCAAGGTGGTTATGGAATTTCTACTGCAGTAGGAATTGGTGGTGATCCTATCATAGGTCTTGCTTATAAAGAACTTTTAAGTGAATTCCAAAAAGATGATGAAACTAAAGCTATTGTAATGATAGGTGAAATTGGTGGTAGTTTGGAAGTGGAAGCGGCTAAATTTATTAAAGAAAATATTAGCAAACCTGTGGTAGCATTCATTGCAGGTGCAACTGCTCCTAAAGGCAAAAGAATGGGGCATGCAGGTGCCATAGTAGGAAGTGCTGATGAAAGCGCTGCAGCTAAAAAAGAAGCTTTAAAAAGCTATGGAATTCATGTGGTGGATTCTCCGGCTTTGATTGGTGAAGAAATTCAAAAAATATTAGGTTAATAAAGGAAAAAACATGAGTATGACAGCTCCAAAAGATACCCCTGTTTGGGTAGATGAGCATAGATGTAAAGCATGCAATATTTGTGTTAGCTATTGCCCCGCTGGGGTTTTAGCTATGCGCGATGATGTGCATGCGGTTTTAGGACAAATGATAGAGGTGGTACACCCTGAATCCTGTATAGGCTGTACCGAGTGTGAGACACATTGCCCTGATTTTGCTATTATGGTGGCAAAAAGAGATGAATTTAAATTTGCCAAACTTACTGCTGAGGCTAAAGATAGAGCTGTAGCCGTAAAAAATAACAAATACAAAAAATTAGCATAGGAAAAATAATGAGAGAAGTTATAGCAACAGGTAATGTTTTAATCGCCAAAGCTGCGATTGATTGTGGATGTAAATTTTTTGGAGGTTATCCTATTACTCCTAGTAGTGAGATAGCTCATGAATTAAGCCATATGCTTCCTGCAAATGATGGAACTTTTATACAAATGGAAGATGAAATTTCAGGTATTAGCGTGGCTATTGGTGCGGCAATGAGTGGAGTAAAATCCATGACTGCAAGTAGCGGTCCAGGAATTTCTTTAAAAGCAGAGCAAATAGGACTTGCATTTATTGCTGAAATTCCACTTGTGATTGTGAATGTTATGAGAGGTGGTCCTTCAACAGGTCTTCCAACTCGTGTAGCACAAGGAGATTTGTTTCAAGCTAAAGCACCAACTCATGGGGATTTTGCAAGTATTGCTATTGCTCCTGCAAGTCTTGAAGAAGCTTATACAGAAACCATTAGAGCGTTTAATTTAGCTGAAAAATATATGACTCCAGTATTTTTACTTATGGATGAAACTGTAGGGCACATGAATGGTAAAGCGGTTTTACCTGATTTAAAAGATATTAAAGTATATAACCGTAAAAAATTTGAAGGCGATAAAAAGGATTATAAACCTTATGCAGCAGGAGAAAATGAGCCTGCAACTTTAAATCCTTTCTTTACAGGTTATCGTTATCATGTTACAGGACTTCATCATGGAGATATAGGTTTTCCAACTGAAGATGGAGTTATAGTGAAAAAAAATATGGAAAGACTCATAGGTAAAATAAAAAACAATCAAGAAGATATTTGTACTTATGAAGAGTATATGCTTGATGATGCTGAATTTTTAATCATTGCTTATGGAAGCGTGAGTCGTTCAGCAAAAGAAGCTATACAAAGATTAAGAGAGCAAGGGATTAAAGTGGGGCTTTTCCGTCCGATTACTCTTTATCCAGTGGCTGAGAAAAAAATCGCTGAAGTTGTAAGCAAATTTAAAAAAGTAATGGTAAGCGAGCTTAATATGGGACAATATCTTGAAGAGATTGAAAGAGTAACTTCGCGTCGCGATTTTATTAGTTTGCACCGTGCAAATGGTCGTCCTATCACTCCAAGTGAAATTATTGCTAAGGTAAAGGAGAATATATAAATGGCTTTTAATTATGATGAATATCTAAGAGTAGATAAAATGCCTACTCAATGGTGTTGGGGATGTGGCGATGGTGTTGTTTTAAAATGTATTATCCGCGCGATAGAAAAACTTGGTTGGAATATGGATGATGTTTGTCTTGTTTCGGGTATAGGTTGTAGTGGCAGAATGAGTTCTTATGTAAATTGCAATACAGTTCATACAACTCATGGTAGAGCAATAGCTTATGCAACAGGCATTAAACTAGCCAATCCTAGTAAACATGTTATTGTAGTAAGCGGAGATGGGGATACTTTGGCAATTGGTGGAAATCATACTATACATGGTTGTCGCAGAAATATTGATTTAACCCACATTGTGATCAATAACTTTATCTATGGACTTACGAATTCCCAAACAAGCCCAACCACTCCAAAAGGTTTTTATACAGTAACAGCTCAATTTGGAAATATTGACCCTAATTTTGATGCGTGTGAATTAACTAAAGCTGCAGGAGCTTCTTTTGTGGCAAGGGGTAATGTGATCGAAGCTAATAAGCTTGAAAATTTAATTTATAAGGCTTTAGCGCATAAGGGTTATAGTTTTGTAGATGTTTTTTCAAATTGTCATATCAATCTAGGCAGAAAAAACAAAATGGGCGAAGCTGTAGCTATGCTTGATTGGATTAAAAATCGCGTTGTGGATAAAGCTAAATTTGAAAGCATGGATTTTGAAGAAAGAAAAGATAAATTTCCAACAGGAATTTTACATGAAGATAATTCTCAGCCAGAATACTGCCACGCTTATGAAGAAGTACGTCGTGCAGCCAAAGAAAAAAGAATGGTGGATTTAGGAGCTTTAAAATGAAATATCAATTAAGATTTGGCGGTGAAGGCGGACAAGGTGTTATCACCGCAGGAGAAATTTTAGCAGAAGCAGCCATTAAAGAAGGTCGTCAAGCTTTTAAGGCTTCTACTTATACTTCACAAGTGCGTGGCGGTCCTACTAAGGTGGATATTATCATTGATGATAAAGAAATTTTATTTCCTTATGCTGTAGAAGGGGAAGTAGATTTTATGCTTTCGACTGCAGATAAGGGTTATAAAGGTTTTCGTGGGGGTGTAAAAGAAGGAGGTATTATAGTTGTAGAGCCAAATTTAGTACATCCTGAAAGTGAAGATTATAAAAAATGGCAAATTTTTGAAATCCCTATTATTACCATAGCTAAAGATGAGGTAGGAAATGTGGCTACTCAATCAGTTGTTGCACTTGCAATTGCTGCTTATATGAGCAAATGTATAGATTTAGATGTTTTAAAAGAAACTATGCTTCATATGGTTCCTGCAAAAACTCGTGATGCAAATGCTAAAGCTTTTGATCTGGGTGTAAAATACGCCACTCAAGCAAAACCATATTCATAATAAATTCCGCATCATGCGGAATTTAACTTCTAAAATTTTACACATTGCAAATAAAATTTAAATTTTAATTATTTTAATTTAGCTACTTTTAACGATTAAAATTTTATAATCAAAAACTTATATTTTCAAGGAAAATTAATGGATTTTTTTGATGAAATGTTTAATAAAACTCCAAAAGAAAAATTTATAGAAATTATACAAAATGGAAATTTAGGAGCCTTAGAAAAAGTTTTTGAGGAATTTTTTGCTGATCATATTGCCATGGTGGAACTTTTGGAAAAACAAGGTTTAACAGAAATGGATGTAAAAAATTTCATATTAGAAAATGGTGATTTTATAGAAGAAAGGCAAAATGATATTTATATAGAATTGGGCGCAAAAATTTTAGGACACGAAGGCTAAAATTGTTTAAAATAAGCCCTTGTTTAATTTGTATTTTTTTTATTTTTAGTAATGTTTTAGCATCTGAACCAACTTTTGATTATACTTATAAATTTATACTTAAAAAAGATGAGAGAGCTAGTGTGCAGATTAAAGAAATAGGCTATGAAGATAAGGTGCAAAATTTTGATTTTTATTGGACTTTGTTTGATAATACTAATATCATCGTACATTCGAAATTTCGCAAATATCCGCGTCAATTTGTGATGAGTTTAAGAAGAAATTTAGATTGGGTAACTCAAACTTTAATACCTGATTATACTAATCCACATATTGATAGAGCAAGACTTATTTTAGAATTTAGTGGTTATAATAAAGGTTTGGCAACTTTTACGGTTTATATAGAAGATAAGGAATCTCGCTTAATGGTAGAATTTTTAGATCCGAGAAAAAAAGCTTTACAAAATCCACCGCAAAATAATCAGGTTGTTCCTATGATTAATTTTAACGAACCTCAGGTAAAACCATTAACAAGCAAAGAAAATAATAATAGCAATTAACAAGGAAAAGATAGTGCAAAAAATAGATGAATTAATAAAACAGTTTTTAGAAGAACTTGGCTATGAACCTATTTTAAATATGCTTTCAAATGTAAAACCAGGAAAGAAATTACGCTCTAAATTATTATTAGCTATCGCAGATGAGAGTGAGATTGCTTTTAAAATTTGCGCAGCTATAGAATTGATACATCTTGCTAGTTTATTACATGATGATATTATCGATGAGAGTGAATTAAGGCGTGGAGCAAGATCTGTTAATGCTGAATTTGGTACAAAAAATGCTCTTATGTTGGGCGATATTTTGTATTCAAAAGCCTTTTATGAATTAAGCAAAATGGATGCTAGATTTGCAAGTATTATTTCAGATGCTGTTGTAAAGCTTGCTATAGGCGAACTTATGGATGTTGATTTGGGAGAGAAATTTAATATCAATAAAGAAGCTTATTTGAAAATGATCTATAATAAAACAGCTGTTTTGATTGAAGCAAGTGCTAGATGCGGAGCTATTTTGGCTGGATTATATGAAAAAGATTTTGCAGAATATGGTAAAAATTTAGGACTTGCTTTTCAGATGATTGATGATATTTTAGATATTAAGAGTGATGAAAAAATTCTTGGAAAACCTGCTATGAATGATTTTAAAGAGGGTAAAACTACCTTGCCTTATATTTATCTTTATGAAAATTTACAAGAACAAGATAGGATATATTTGCAGACTTTATTTAAAAAAGATTTAAATGAAAATGAAAAAGAATGGCTAAAAACTAAATTTGAAGAACAAAAAGCTTTAGAAAAAGCTATTTTAGAAGCTAAAACTTATGCAAAAAAGGCTAGAAAAGCAATTGAAAAATATGATAATAACAAGCTTAATGATATTATTAAAGCTATGATAGATAGGGAATTTTAATGTATTATTGTATATCTTTTACTCATAAAAATACAGATATTGCCTTAAGGGAAAAGTTAAGCTTTTCCAATGAAGCTAAAAAAAGTGAGTTTTTAAAAATCATTAGCACTCATGAAAATATTGAAGAATGTTTGGTTATAAGTACTTGCAATCGTGTTGAAATTGTTGCTTTTGTAAAAATGGCCTGTGCGGAGTTTATTGTTAAATCTTTGGCTTTACTTTGTGATGTTGATAAAGATATTTTACTTGAAAAAGCTGATATTTTTGAAGATAGTGGAGCAATCCACCATCTTTTTTCTGTAGCAAGTTCTTTGGATAGTTTGGTGGTTGGAGAAACTCAAATAGCAGGACAATTAAAAGATGCCTTTGCTTTTGCTGTAAAAAATAATTTTTGTGGAGTACACCTTTCAAGAGCAGTACATAGTGCTTTTAAATGTGCTGCTAAGGTACGCAATGAAACTCAAATTTCTAAAAATTCTATTTCTGTAGCTAGCGTTGCCGTGGCAAAAGCAAAAGAACTTGCAGATTTAACGCAAAAAAAAGCTGTTGTTATTGGAGCTGGAGAGATGGGAGAACTTGCGGCAAAACATTTAATTGCTGCGGGTGCTAAGGTGATTATTTTAAATCGTGATTTACAAAAAGCTAAAGATTTGTGTGAGAGACTTGGTGTTTTAAGCGAATATGATAGTTTAGAAAATTTAAAAAAATATTTAAATCAATACGAGTTTTTTTTCTCAGCTACCAATGCACCAAATGCTATTATTACAAATTCTTTAATAGAAGAACTTTCTTATAAAAGGTATTTTTTTGATATTGCAGTTCCAAGGGATATTGATATCAATGAAAATGAAAATATATCTGTTTTTGCTGTAGATGATCTTGAAATTGTGGTTCAAAAAAATTTAGCACTAAGAGAACAAGAAGCTCGTATGGCTTATGGGATAATAGGTCGTGAAACAAGTGAATTTTTTAGGTATTTAAACGATTTGGCTTTGATGCCTATTATCAAAGCTATACGCTTGCAAGCTAAAGAATATGCAGATAAACAACTTGAAATTGCGTTAAAAAAAGGATATTTGAAAAAATCTGATAAAGAAGAGGCTAGAAAGTTGATTCATCAAGTTTTTAAGGCTTTTTTACACACGCCTACTGTAAATTTGAAACATTTACAAGGTAAAATGCAAAGCGATACAGTGATTAATGCTATGCGTTATGTTTTTGATTTGCAAAATAATCTTGAAGGTTTAAATCAATATAAATGTGAATTTGATATGGAGAATAATGATGAGATTTACTAAATTTTATGCACCAAGTTTAAAAGAAGCGCCAAAAGATGCGAGTTTACCTAGTCATATTTTTTTAACGCGTGCGGGTTTTGTAGAACAAATTGGTAGCGGACTTTATAATTTCTTGCCTTTGGGAAAAAGAGTTTTAGACAAGATTAAAAATATAGTTAAAGAAGAAATGGATAAGGCTGGAGCACAAGAAGTAAATCTTAGTTTTATCACTCCTGCAAGTTTGTGGCAAGAAAGTGGGCGTTATAATGTTTTTGGAAAAGAACTTTTGCGTTTTAAAGACAGAAAAGAAAATGAATTTGTTTTAGGTCCAACACATGAAGAAGCTATGCTTTCTTTGGTAAAAAACAAAATCACAAGCTATAAACAACTTCCTTTGCACTTATATCAAATTGGACTTAAATTTCGTGATGAAGCAAGGCCTAGATTTGGGCTTTTAAGATGTCGTGAATTTCTAATGAAAGATGGATATAGTTTTCATGCTAATGAAGAAGATTTAGGGCGTGAGTTTGAGCTTATGTATAAAACTTATTCTCAAATTTTACAAAGAATGGGGCTTGATTTTAGAGCAGTTGAAGCTGATAGTGGGGCTATTGGTGGAAGTGGTTCTAAGGAATTTATGGTTTTGGCAAAAAATGGGGAAGATGATATTTTAATTTGTGAAAATTGTGATTATGCGGCTAATGTTGAAGCTGCAAAAAGAGCTAAAAAAACTTGTCAAGATGAGCGTCCTGAAGCAAATTATGCAAGTAAATTTCACACTCCAAATATTAAAACTATAGATTCTTTAGCACAATTTTTTAAAATTAATGCTTTTTATACGATTAAAGCAGTGGTAAAAAAAGCTATTTATGAAAATGAAAGCAAATTAGTTGTGTTTTTTATAAGAGGAAGTGATGATTTGCAAGAAATCAAGGCTCAAAATGCTTGCAGTGCCCTTGAACTAGTCGATGCGAGCGAAGAAGAATTGGAAAAAGCTGGCTTAGTAGCTGGTTTTATAGGTTTTGTGGGATTAAAAGATATAGATTTTTATATAGATTTTGAGCTTGAAAACGAAAAGCAAATGATTATGGGTGCGAATGAAAAGGATTATCATTTAATCGGTATTGATGTTGTAAATTTAAATAAAGATCGTTTTAAAGATTTGATTGAAGTTAAAGAAGGGGATTGCTGTGTTAAATGTGGAGCAAAATTAAAACAAAGTAAAGGTATAGAAGTAGGGCATATTTTTAAGCTAGGACAAAAATATTCCAAAGCGATGAATGCAAATTTCTTAGATGAAAATGGCAAAAGTCAGCCTTTTTACATGGGATGTTATGGCATAGGTGTTTCACGCTTGTTGGCTGTAGCTATTGAAGCAAGTCATGATGAAAAAGGATGTATTTGGAATAAAACTTTAGCTCCTTTTGTGCTTGAAATTATTGTTTCAAATCTCAAAGATGAAAAGGCTTTAGAATTTGCTAATAAGCTTTATGAGGATTTAACTAATCTTGGATTAGAGGTATTGCTTGATGATAGAAATGAGCGTTTTGGGGTTAAAATGAATGATTTTGAACTTATGGGCTTTCCTTATGCTTTAGTTGTTGGCAAGGGATTAGAAAAGAATGAAATAGAGCTTATCCAAAGAGAAGGTTTGATAAAAGAACTTATAAAAACTGATGAACTTATGGAAATTCTTAAAAAGAAAGTGTTATGAATTATAAATTAAGTTTAAGCCCTTTATTTGTACTTGAAATTATTGCAAGTATACTTTTTATAGTGTTTTTTGGTTTTGGTAATTTTTTATTTTTCATACTTTTGAGTATGATTTTTGGTGCGGTTTTATTGGGAATTTTTTGGAAAAATATGCTTGAATTTCAAATGGGTGGCTTAAAGGATATGTTAACACAATTTTCTTTTGTTATCGCAGGGTTTTTACTTGTTTTTCCAGGGATTATTACAAGTGTTTTTGGAATTTTTGTATTTTTCTTTGGTATTGCTTTGAAATTAATAACTAAATCAAAATATCAATACACCAAGCAAGAGTATCAAAATTCTAATGAAGAAATTATTGATGTTGAAATTATAGAGGATAGAAAATGAAGCTTATTATCGCAACAAGAAAAAGTCAATTGGCTCTTTGGCAAAGTGAGCATGTAGCCCAAATTTTAAAAAATACACATCAAATTGAAGTGCTTTTAGAAGGTTTTAAAACAAAAGGCGATGTTTTGCTGGATTCTCCTTTGGCAAAAATTGGTGGTAAAGGACTTTTTACAAAAGAACTTGAAGAAAGTATATTAAGAAAAGAAGCACATTTAGCAGTGCATAGTTTAAAAGATGTGCCTAGTTTTTTTCCTCAAGGTTTAGTTTTGGCAGCGGTAAGCAAAAGAGAGCAAAGCAATGATGCTATGCTAAGTCAAAATTATAAAGATTTTCTTTCTTTACCAAAAGGTGCAAAAATAGGCACTACTAGTCTTAGACGCAAGATGCAGCTTTTATTATTAAGACCTGATTTAGATATTATTTCTTTGCGTGGTAATGTCAATTCTCGTATAGAGAAATTAAAAAATAATGATTTTGATGCGATTATTTTGGCAATGGCGGGAATTAAACGCTTAAACTTAGATAAGCAAGTGAATTTTGTTTATGAATTTAGCAAAGATGAGCTTATTCCTGCGGCTTCTCAAGGAGCTTTAGGTATAGAAAGCATAAATGATGAAAAAATTTTAGAACTTTTAAAATGTTTAAATGATGAAAATGCTTTGATTGAAACAAGCATTGAAAGAGAATTTATTGCTACTTTAGAAGGAGGTTGTCAAGTTCCTATAGGTATTAACGCAGAGCTCTTGGGAGATGAAATTTGTGTGCGTGCGGTACTTGGACTACCCGATGGAAGTGAAATTTTAAAAGATAAGAGAATGATTAAAAAGAATGATTTTAAAGGTTTTGGAGAGAGTTTGGCTAAGGAGTTTATTGCTAAAGGTGCTAAAGAACTTTTAAAAAAAGCTGAGAGTATGATATGAAAGAATTTATTCAAATTTTAAAAGAAAATGATCTTTTAAGGGTAATTGAAGAACCTGTAGATGTAGATCTTGAAATCGCTCATTTAGCCTATATAGAAGCTAAAAAAGGAGAAAAAGGGAAGGCTTTATTATTTAAAAATCCTATAGATAAAAAATTAAATAAACAATATAAATTTCCTGTTTTGATGAATACTTTTTGCAATGAAAAGGCTTTAAATTTAGCTTTTGGACGTGATTATGAAGAGGTGGCTGAAGAAATTTCAAAACTCACCAAGCTTCATATTCCTACGAGTTTTAAAGCAAAAATGGATTTTTTTATGAATTTGTTAAGTTTTAAAAATATTCCTCCTAAAAGACTGAAAAAAAATAAAGCCTTGTATGATTATGAAATTTTAAACTCACTTGAAGAACTTCCCATACTAAAAACTTGGGAAGATGATGCGGGTAAATTTATTACCATGGGGCAAGTTTATACGCAAAATTTAGATAAAACTCAAAATAATCTTGGAATGTATCGTTTGCAAATGAGTGATAAAAATGAACTTTTAATGCATTGGCAAATTCATAAAGATGGGGCAAATTTTTATCACGAATACAAAAATGCTGGTTTTAAAAAAATGCCTGTAAGTATAGCCATAGGTGGAGATCCGCTTTATATTTGGTGTTCTCAAGCACCTTTACCTAAGGGAATTTTTGAACTTTTACTTTATGGTTTTATTAAAAAAACTCCTGCAAAAATTACTCCTTGTGAAAATGGTATTTTTATACCTTATGATAGTGATGTGGTTATTGAAGGTTATGTGGATTTAGAAGAGTTTAAAATCGAAGGTCCTTTTGGAGATCATACGGGTTTTTATACTCCTGCTGAACTTTTTCCTGTGATGAAAGTAGAAAAAATTTATGCTAAAAAAGATGCGATCTATCAAGCAACGGTTGTAGGAAAGCCTCCTTTAGAAGATAAGATCATGGGGCTTGGTACCGAAAGAATTTTTTTACCCTTGCTTCAAACTTCAGTACCTGATTTAATTGATTATAATATGCCTGAAAATGGGGTCTTTCATAATCTTATCTTAGCAAAAATCGATGCAAAATATCCCGCTCATGCGCAACAAATTATGCATGCATTTTGGGGAGTAGGGCAAATGAGTTTTGTTAAGCATGCAATTTTTGTGGATAAAAATGCACCTTCTTTGAAAGATTATGATGCTTTAATTCCTTATATGTTAGATCGTTTTAATACAAAGAAAATTTTAATTTCAGAAGGAATTTGTGATCAATTAGATCATGCTTCACCTAATTCTTGTTTTGGGGGTAAAGCAGGACTTGATGCTTGCGAAGAAATACAAGTTGAAGAACTTGAAATTTTAGAAGATGAAAAATTACTAGAACTTTTTAAAACTAAGGTAGAACTTTTAAATTTAAAGCAATTTTATAAAGAAAGTAAAAGTCCTATAGTTTGTATTTTGCTTGATAAAAAAGAAAAAATTGAACAAAGTTTTGACAAACTTTTAGAATTTAAAAAACATTTTAGGATTTTAGTATTTTTAGATGCTGAAAATAAGCTTGAAAATTCTTATATGCTTGTTTGGCGTGTGGTAAATAATATAGATGCTAAAAGAGATATTTTTATCAAAGAAGAAAGACTTGGAGTAGATGCAAGTGCTAAAGGTGAAGCTGAGGGTTATTTAAGAGCTTGGCCTAAGCAAACAGATTGCACTAAAAGCGTGATAGAAGATTTGATCTTGCGTAATATTTTAGAAAATAATCCAGATCTTTTTAATAAATTTGAAATTTTTTAAGATAATTGAGATTTATTTTAAAATTTTGGCACAGTTTTTGCTTATTATTTTTTATTATTGAAAAATAAAATTTTCTTTATAGGTGTTCATAAATTTATAAATTTGTCGATATAAGCTTTTAACTAGCAATAGGAAATTTTAAAAAGGATTTTAAAATGGAAATATCGAAGGCAAATGGGCAAATGGATACAGCTTTGGCAAACATTAGCCAAAGAACAAGTGAGACACAGGCTAGTTCAAACATTCAAACCGATAGAAGTCAAAGTCAAGGAGGCGATGATGGACAACAACAAGGTGTGAGTGAAAAGTTAGCTGATATTACAAAAAAGTTAAATGAGCAAATGGATTCTCTAGATACCAATGTTCGTTTCGGTTATAGCGATAAAATCGGTTCTATGTATATTAGCGTGACTGAAAAAAGTACTGGAAGGGAAATTCGTCAAATTCCTAGCGAAGAAGCTATGAGATTAGCTGAGTATTTTAGGGATGTGATAGGAATGATATTTGATAAGGAGAGTTAAAAATGGCATTTGGTAGTCTATCTAGTTTAGGATTTGGTTCTGGGGTTTTAACTCAAGATACTATAGATAAATTAAAAGAAGCAGAGCAAAAAGCTCGCATTGATCCTTATACTAAAAAAATTGAAGAAAATACAACCAAACAAAAAGATTTAACAGAAATCAAAACTAAATTACTAAGTTTTCAGACGGCTGTTTCATCATTGGCCGATGCTACGGTTTTTGCGAAAAGAAAAGTTGTAGGAAGTATTAGTGATAATCCTCCAGCAAGTCTTACAGTTAATTCGGGTGTTGCTTTACAAAGCATGAATATCAATGTTACTCAACTTGCACAAAAAGATGTGTATCAAAGCAAAGGATTAGCAAATGACGGTGGTTTTGTTAATGCACAATTAAATGGAACTGCCGATCTTACTTTTTTTTCAAATGGCAAAGAATATACTGTTACAGTAGATAAAAACACAACCTATAGAGATTTAGCTGATAAAATTAATGAAGTTAGTGGAGGAGAGATTGTTGCTAAGATTGTAAACACAGGAGAGAAAGGCACTCCTTACCGCTTAACTTTAACCAGTAAAGAAACAGGCGAAGACAGTGCGATAAGTTTCTATGCTGGAAAAAAAGATTCGAATGGTCAGTATCAAAGTGATTCAGAGGCAGAAAACATATTTTCAAATCTTGGATGGGAATTAGATAAAACGAGTTCTATTGATCCAGCTAAGGATAAAAAAGGTTATGGCATCAAGGATGCTTCTTTGCATATCCAAACTGCGCAAAATGCAGAATTTACACTTGATGGTATTAAGATGTTTAGATCAAGTAACACTGTTACCGATCTTGGTGTAGGAATGACTTTAACTTTAAATAAAACAGGTGAAATTAATTTTGATGTACAGCAAGATTTTGAAGGTGTGACAAAAGCCATGCAAGATTTGGTGGATGCTTATAATGATTTAGTAACCAATCTTAATGCTGCAACTGACTATAATAGTGAAACTGGAACAAAAGGAACTTTACAAGGCATCAGTGAAGTAAATTCAATACGCTCAAGCATTCTTGCTGATTTGTTTGATTCTCAAGTTGTTGATGGAACTACTGAAGATGCAAATGGTAATAAAGTGAACACTAAGGTTATGCTTTCTATGCAGGATTTTGGCTTAAGTTTAAATGATGCAGGCACTTTGAGTTTTGATTCTTCTAAATTTGAACAAAAAGTTAAAGAAGATCCAGACTCTACTGAAAGTTTTTTTTCAAATATTACTAAATACGAAGACATTAATCACACAGGAGAGGTAATTAAGACAGGAAGTTTAAGTAAATATCTTAATTCCAATGGAGGTAATACTAATGGTTTAGAATTTAAACCAGGAGATTTTACTATAGTTTTTAATAATCAAACATATGATTTATCTAAAAATTCTGATGGTACTAATTTTAAATTAACAGGGAAAACAGAGGAAGAATTGCTTCAAAATTTAGCTAATCATATAAACAGTAAAGGTATTGAAGGCTTAAAAGTTAAGGTTGAATCCTATAATCAAAACAATGTTACAGGGTTTAGGTTGAATTTTAGTGGAGATGGTAGCTCGGATTTTTCAATCAAAGGAGATGCTAACATTCTCAAGGAATTAGGTTTGTCTGACGTAAATATAACCTCTAAGCCTATAGAAGGTAAAGGTATTTTTTCAAAATTAAAAGCCACGTTGCAAGAGATGACTGGAAAAGACGGTTCAATTACAAAATATGATGAGAGTTTGACAAATGATATTAAATCATTAAATACCTCTAAAGACTCGACTCAGGCTATGATTGATACAAGATATGATACAATGGCGAATCAATGGTTGCAATATGAGAGTATTTTAAATAAACTCAATCAACAGCTAAATACTGTGACTAATATGATTAATGCGGCAAACAATTCTAATAATTAAGGATAAAAAAGATGCAAAATAATTTAGCCTATAATGCTTATTCTCAAAATCAAGTGGGGATAGAGTCCCCGCAAAAACTTATTGAAATGCTTTATGAGGGAATTTTGCGTTTTTGTGCAAGAGCTAAAGTAGCCATAAGAAATGAAGATATAGAACAAAGAGTGTATTTTGTAAAAAGAACCACGGCTATTTTTATAGAGCTTATTAATACTTTAAACTATGAAAAAGGCGGAGAAGTGGCACATTATTTAAGCGGGCTTTATACAAGAGAAATTCAACTTTTATCTTTGGCAAATTTAGAAAATAACGAAGATAGAATCAATGAAGTTATAAATGTAACCAAAGGTTTGCTAGAAGCTTGGAGAGAAGTGCATAACAATGAAACAGTGGCTCAGTGATTTTAAACTTGCATTAATCCAAGAAGATGTCAATAAACTTGAAAATTTACTTGATGAACTTGATATGAAAGCTTTTATTAAAAATTTAGCCAAAGAATCGCCTTCAGAAGATTTTTTAAAAGAAAATGCAAATGATGTATTTTATCAAGTTCAAGCTCTTTTGCAAGAAGCTGTTATACTGATTGAACAAAAGAAAAAAACAAAAGCTGTTGAAATTCAAAAATTTCAAAAAGCGTTGACATATTTTAAATCTTAAAAAAGCAT
This sequence comes from Campylobacter sp. CFSAN093238, assembly GCF_012898015.1. NCBI lineage: Bacteria > Pseudomonadati > Campylobacterota > Epsilonproteobacteria > Campylobacterales > Campylobacteraceae > Campylobacter > Campylobacter sp. CFSAN093238. The sequence goes on from NZ_CP040611.1 coordinate 539,355, forward strand.
AGCGATAAGCCGAGTTCTGTCTTGAATGCTCATTTATCTAGTTTTGTTTTTGCAAACAAAATCAAGCGAAGGGTTAAAACAAAGACGCTAACCATCCCTTCTTGCTGCACATTGGGTTTACATAGCCGAAATTGTTACCAAAATCGCTGGTGGGCTTTTACCCCGCCGTTTCACCTTTTCCACTTACGTGGTAGTTTTCTTTCTGTTGCACTATCCCTTAGGTTACCCTAGCCATCTGTTAGATGGAATGTTTGTCTTTAGCAGCTCGGACTTTCCTCTCCTAAAAAGAAGCGAGCATTTACTATGCTTTAAATTTGGATTTTAACGTAATTTTACTTATTTTTTCATCAAATAAAATAATTTTATTGTGATATCAATCAAAATTTGATAAAATTGTTTTTTATTTTTTAACAAAGGAAATTTATGGCATCTTATTCAATGGGTGATTTAAAAAAGGGACTTAAAATAGAAATCGATGGAATTCCTTTTAAAATAGTTGAGTATCAGCATGTAAAACCAGGCAAAGGTCCTGCTTTTGTGCGTATTAAAATCAAATCTTTTATTGATGGTAAAGTACTTGAAAAAACTTTCCATGCAGGTGATAAATGTGAAGCTCCAAATTTAGAAGATAAAACTATGCAGTATCTTTATGATGATGGTGAAAATTGCCAATTTATGGATACGCAAACATATGAACAAGTAGCTATTAGTGATGATGATGTAGGTGAGGCGAAAAAATGGATGCTTGATGGTATGATGGTAGATGTGCTTTTCCATAATGGTAAAGCTATCGGCGTAGAAGTTCCACAAGTTGTTGAACTCAAAATCATCGAAACAGCTCCAAATTTTAAGGGTGATACTCAAGGATCAAATAAAAAACCGGCTACATTGGAAACAGGCGCAGTAGTGCAAATTCCTTTTCATGTGTTAGAAGGTGAAGTTATACGCGTTGATACTGTGCGTGGTGAGTATATAGAAAGAGCGAACAAATAATACAAAAAAAGCTTTTGGACTATTCCAAGGCTTTTTTAAATTTATATAAAATTTATTTTGTTACTTAATTTCTCATTCCATTCTTAAAAATATTTTTTTAAACTTTTCTTCAATTTAAAATTTCTATAATATTTCTAATTCATATTGGAGATGGTTGATGGAATGGTTACTTCTTGCTTCTATACCTTTGATTGTTTTAGGTTTTGCTTTAAAGATTAACCCCTTTTTAGTGGTAACTTCAGTTGGAATTTATGCTGGACTTGTTTCAGGTTTTGATTTTGTTAAGGTTGTTAGTGATATAGGAAAATCTTTTGTAGATAATCGCTATGTTGCTATAATTTGGCTTATTTTACCTTTACTTGCTGTTTTGGAACGCAAAGGCTTAAGAGAGCAGGCTAAAAATTTAATATCCAAAATAAAAGTTGCCAGTACAGGACGAATTTTAATGTGTTATTTTGTTTTTAGACAAGTTACTGCAGCTTTAGGGCTTTTATCTTTAGGCGGACATGCACAGATGATAAGACCTTTAATAGCCCCTATGGCAGAAGCTGCAGCTAAGCTTAAATTTAAAAACTTAACACATAAAGATAGTCAAAAAATCAAAGCTTTTTCTGCGGGAACGGATAATGTTGCTGTATTTTTTGGAGAGGATATTTTTATAGCCGTGCATTCTATTTTATTTATTAAAGCTTTTTATGAGAGCAATGGTATTATTGTTGAGCCATTGCATTTATCAGTTTGGGCTATACCAACTGGAATTTTGGCTTTAATTATCCATTGCTCTAGACTTTATTTATTTGATAAAAGATTGGAAAAAACTTATAAAGGGTTGAGTGATGATAAGTCTTGATTTACTTTATTATATTGTAGGAATTTTATTTTTAGTTTTTGGAATTTTAAGTTTTTCTAATCAAGCTAAAGATATAAAATCAAGAATAAGCGGCGGGGTATTTTGGATAAGTTATAGTTTTACTTTTTTACTAGCAGGAGTTTTGCCTCATTTTGTGATGGGTTGTATAGTGATTTTACTAGCACTTATAGCAGGGTTTAATTTATTAAAACCAGCAAAGATCGAAGTTAGCAAAGAAGAAAAAGAATACGAGATAAAACATGCAAATATTTATAAAAATAAACTTTTTATTCCTGCTTTAATGGTTCCTTTGATTACACTTATTGGGACTTTTTTATTTCCCCATTTGAGTTTTTTTGAAAATAAAAATGCTACATTGATGGCTTTGATTATAGGTATAATTATTTCTTCAATAGTTGCTTGTTTTATGTTTAAGGCTTCTCCTAAAAGAGCTGTTAAAGATGCAGCACATACTATGGATCACATTAGTTGGGCGGCGCTTTTACCGCAAATTTTGGCTACACTTGGGGTAGTTTTTGTTTCTACAGGAATGGGCGATCAAGTATCTAAACTTTTATCTAGTTATATTAGTTTGGATAATGCTTTTATTGCAGTAGCTGTGTATTGTATCGCTATGGCGCTTTTTACTATAGTAATGGGCAATGCTTTTGCAGCTTTTCCTGTGATTACTGCTGCTATTGCTTTGCCGATTTTAATCATACAAATGCATGCAAATCCTGCTATTATAGGTGCGATTGGAATGCTTAGTGGATTTTGCGGAACTTTAATGACGCCTATGGCTGCAAATTTTAATATAGTTCCTGCGGCACTTTTAAATTTGGATGATAAAAATGGCGTAATTAAAGCCCAGTTTATGTCAGGACTTGTTTTGCTTGTAGCTAATATCTTTTTAATGTATTTTTTAGCTTTTAGATTTTAAGGAGAAACAATGGAAAAATTTATAAAACAATTTAGCTTTATTGCACTAGAAAATATTTTTAGAGAATTGCCAAATAAAATCACACATTCTTTTAATGATATCAATGATATTAAACCGCCAAAACTTATGTATCCTATATTTTATGGTTCTTATGATTGGCATTCTAGCGTGCATTCTCACTGGCTTTTGGTGAAAATTTTAAAAGATTTTTCTCATTTTGCTCCAAAGGATGAAATCATCAAAGCTCTAGATTCTCAATTTAGCAAAGAAAAAGCAGAAGGAGAGCTTAAATATCTTCAAAACCCTGCACACAAAGGTTTTGAAAGACCTTATGGATGGGGATGGTTTTTAAAACTGACTTTGGAGATAAATTTACTTGCTAAAGAAAATGACAAAGCTGAAATTTGGGCTAAAAATTTAGAAGGCATAGCTGATTTCTTTGTTAAAGAATTTAAGGAGTTTTTACCTAAGATGGATTATCCTATACGAGTTGGAACCCATTTTAATAGCTCTTTTGCTTTGTATTTTGCTTTAGAATATGCAAGATTTAAAAAAGATCAAGAATTGGAGTATTGCATCATCCAAAGTGCTAAAAAGTGGTTTTTAAATGATAAAAATATGCAAGCTTTAGAGCCTTGTGGAGATGAGTTTTTATCTCCTGTTTTGATGGAAGCGGTGCTTTTAAGTGCTGTTTTACATAAAAATGATTTTGTAAAATTTTTTAAAGCATATTTGCCAAATTTAGAAGCAAAAGAGCCTGCAACTTTATTTACCCCTGTGAGTGTGAGTGATAGGAGCGATGGTAAAATAGCACATTTAGATGGGTTAAATTTAAGCCGTGCTTGGTGTTTTAAAATACTTTCAAATTTTTGCGATGAAAATTTAAAAATTCTTTTAAGAAACAATGCTACAGAGCATTTTGATAAAGCTATAGCTCATATAGAAGATGATTATCTTGGGTCGCATTGGCTAGGAAGCTTTGCTTTGCTTGCTCTGGATGTGGATATTTTATAAAAAATTTCATAAGATGAGTAAATTTGTTGCTAAATAGATATTTTTTAAATTTAGATTTTGTTTTTATGCTTTGAAAAATATATTTTTTGATATTATAAGCCCTATAATATTTTAAAGGATGATAATGGTTTTTTTAATCATCTCTAGTATTATAGTGGCTATTATTTTGGGCTATATTACTAGACATAATGTTGGAATTTTTGCTATGATTTTTGCTTATATTATAGGAGCTTTTTTTATGGATTTAGCTCCTAAAAAAATCATAGCTTTTTGGCCTATTTCTATATTTTTTGTTATTTTTGCTGTCTCATTGTTTTATAATTTTGCAACCGTAAATGGAACTCTTGAAAAATTAGCTGGACATTTGATGTATCGTTTTGCTAATCATCCTTATTTGCTTCCTTTTGTTATTTTTGTGGTTAGTGCTATTATAGCTGCTTTAGGAGCAGGTTTTTATACAGTTTTAGCTTTTATGGCACCACTTACTTTTTTACTTTGCGATAAAATCGGTTTAAGCAAAATTGCTGGAGCTATGGCTATAAATTATGGTGCTTTGGGAGGAGCAAATTTTATGACTTCTCAAAGCGGGATTATTTTTCGAGGATTGATGGAAAATTCAGGCATTGAAGCAAATGAAGCTTTTGCAAATTCTAGTATTATTTTTGCTTTTACTATAATCTTGCCTATTGTGGTATTATCTTTTTTTGTGTTTAATGCTTTTAAAAATAATATAAAAATTAGTGTTATTTCAAAACCTGATCCATTTGATTATAAACAAAAAACTACTTTAATTCTCATGTTTATGATGATTGTTGTTGTTTTAATCTTTCCTGTGCTAAATATTATTTTTCCACATAATGAGACAATTAGTTATTTTAATAAAAAAATAGATATAGCCATGATAGCCATGATTTTTGTTGCTATTGCTTTATTTTTAAAATTAGCCGATGAGAAACAAGTTGTTGCTTTAATTCCTTGGGGAACCTTGATAATGATTTGTGGAGTAGGGATGTTAATTAGCATAGCAGTTGAAGCAGGGGTTATAAAATTATTTTCAGATCTTGTAGAAAATGAGATCAATGTGATTTTTATTCCGTTAATAATGTGTGCTATTGCAGCTTTTATGTCGCTTTTTTCAAGTACTTTGGGTGTGGTTACTCCAGCGCTTTTTCCTATAGTTCCAAGCATTGCTGCAAGCAGTGGATTAAGCGAGGCATTGCTTTTTTCTTGTATTGTTGTAGGGGCTCAAGCTTCTGCTATTTCTCCTTTTTCTTCTGGAGGAAGTCTAATTTTAGGATCTTGCCCTGATAAATATAAGGAAAAATTATTTAAAGATTTGCTTATTAAGGCTGTGCCTATAGGATTTATAGCGGCGATTTTAGCTACTATTATAATGAGTTTTATTTTATAAGGATAATTTAATGAAGATTGATACTCACGCACATATATTTTTGAAAAAGTTAAATACGGTTGCAAATGCAAGATATAAGCCTGATTATGACGCTAGTTTTAAAGATTATAAAGCAAATTTAGATCATTATGATTTTAATAAAGGGGCTTTAGTTCAGCCAAGTTTTTTAGGTATTGATAATGAATTTTTGCTTCAGAGTATAGAAAAAGATGAAAATATAAAAGCTATAGTTGTGGTTGATGAAAATATTAAATTTGATGAGCTTAAAAAACTAAAAGAAAGAAAAGCTTGTGGAGTTAGATTAAATTTAATTGGCAAAGAATTACCAAATTTTAAAAGTATGGTTTGGACTCAATTTTTTGAAAATTTAAGTAAGCTTAAAATGCAAATAGAAATTCAAAGAGATTTAGATAATAATCTTGTTGATATTGTTGAAAATTTAATTCCTTATGGTTGTAATATTGTTATCGATCATTTAGCAAGAGCTAATGCAAACTTAACAAATTTAGAGGATTTAATTTGCTTAAAAAACTCTAGAATATTTTTTAAAATTAGCGGTTTTTATAGAGCAAAAATAGATTATGCTAATAATGAACAAGCTGTAAAATTTGCAAAGAAAATATATGAAATTTTAAAAGAACATTTTCCACTTAGCAATTTTGTTTTTGGAAGCGATTGGCCACATACAAATTTTGAATCAAATGTTAATTTTTCATCGGCTCTAGTAGCTTTTAATGAAGTTGTCGTATCTAAAAAAGAACAAGAGCAAATTTTAGGGGATAATGCTTGTGCTTTATTTGGCTTTTAAGCTTTTTGTTTTATCCTAAAGATGTATTTTGCAATGCGTTCAAAATGCACTCTTAGATAAGGTTTGTAAATCACAAAACCACCTAAAAGCCCTAAAATGCTTCCTATTACAACATCAATTAAACGAGCGAGTATTAATTTATCTGCATTTTCACTCATAAAATTAGCTGCTTCCGAAAGATAAGTAGCATAAGGAGTAAAGAAAATCATAGCTAAAGCATAGTTTCGATTGACTAAAAATTGTCCTATAAAAAACAAAGACATCATAAGTAAAATAAGCTCTATATCGTGAAATTGTTTAGATAAAAGCCACCATGCAAAACATACTCCTAAGGCCGTTCCTATGATGCGTTGAATTTGTTTAATCCATATAGAATTTAAAGTTACACCTTGCATAATAGCTGTACAAGAAATGGCTATCCAATAACTTCTTTCAAGTTCTAAAAAAGTTCCTATAAATATAGAAAAAGCCACAAAAGAACCCATGATCAAAGAATCCACAAAAACTGCATCAAAACCTATATATTCTCTAGGTGGAATTTCGCTAGGTAAAGCATTTTTAAATCCATAAATCACAACGATAGAATATAACAAAGCCATTAAATTAGCTACCATTGCTCCAAGAAAAACAAGACCTACTAAAAAGATAAAATCCTTAGCTTCAAAAGGAGAATAGGCTCCTAAAACACAAGAAAATACAAAGAAAAAATATCCAGGTGCACCAATGTTATAGTATCTAATTAAAATAGAACTTCCCATGGCCATAATTCCTATAGGGATGAAGGCAAAAATTGCAGGCAAAAAATGAGTTAAAATTCCTAAGAAAAAACTAGAAACTATGCCAAAAGAACAGCACATCACAACAGCCATTCTATGATATAAAGGAGTGTTTGGAACATATAAAAAAGACAAAGCTCCTATCATGGCAATGAGTCCATAGTTTAATTTTCCAAAAAATACACTAAGCCCTAAAACTATACCTACGCCTAAAGCCGCAAAAAAAGGCATTTGCCAAACTTGTTCGCTTGAATTTAATTTAGCAATTTCTTTAAAGTGTTGCTTTAGTATTTCTATTTTATTCACTCTCGAATTTGTCCTTCCCCATTGATTATATATTTATAAGTGCAAATATCTTCAATCCCCATAGGACCTCTTGCATGCAATTTGCTGGTTGAAATTCCAACTTCTCCACCAAAGCCAAATTCTCCTCCATCGCTAAAACGCGTTGAAGCATTAGCATAAATACAAGATGAGTTTATAAGGCGTTGAAATTTAGCGATATTTGAAGCATCATTTGAGATAATGGTTTCAGAATGCAAGGAGCTGTGTTTATTGATATGCTCTATAGCTTCATCGCAATCTTTTACTAATTTTACACTTAAAGCAAAATCAAGCCATTCTGTATCAAAGGTATTTTCATTTGCTTTAAAAATTTCTAAATTTGAGTTGTTAAAATAAGCCAAAGTATTTTCATGGGCGTGAATTTTTACCTTAAATTTTTCAAATTCAGGTATTAAAAGACTTATAAAATTTTTAGCAATTTTTTCATGGATTAAAAGCGTTTCTAAAGCGTTACAAACACTTACTCTTTGACACTTTGCATTAAGGATTATTTTTAAAGCCATATCTAAGTTAGCACTTTGATCTACAAAAGCATGACACAAGCCTTTATTTTGCTTAATGAGAGGAATTTTGGTATTGTTTGCAATTTCTTGTATCATATTTGAACTTCCGCGAGGTATGATCACATCGATTAAATCATCAAAGGCTAGAATTTGCAAGATTTCATCTCTTTGGGTAAACATAGCAAAACAATCTTGCAAATCAAATTCCTTAAGTACTTTATTAACAAGAGTAAATATAGCCTCATTTGTAAATTTTGCTTCACTTCCGCCTTTAAATACACAAGCATTGGAACTTTTTATCATTAAAGCTGCGATTTCAGCGCTAAGACTAGGCCTTGCTTCGTAAATAACACAAATGAGTCCTAAAGGAATGCTTATTTTTTGTATGTTTAAACCCGCATAATTTTTCCAGCCTTTAGAAATTTTGCCTATAGGATCTTCGATGTAAGCGATTTTTTCTAGGCCTTCGCAAAGAGCTAAAATACGTTTTTCATCTAACAAAAGCCTATCTTTCATTGCTCCGCTTTTTGTGAAATTTGCCATATCTTTTTTATTTGCTTCTAGGATAATTTTGAAATTTTCTCTTAAAATTTGAGCTAATTTTAGAATAATTTTTTCTTTATCTTTGGGCGTTAAGTTAAGTAGTTTTTGAGAATTTTTCTTAATATTTTCAAGCAAATTTCGCATTTTTAATCCTTTATTTACAAAAAACTTGATAAATTATACAAAAAAATTTAGAATTGAAAGGTAAATATAAATGAAAAAAATAGATTTAATTGTAGTAGGTGCAGGTCCAACAGGGATAGGCTGTGCAGTTGAAGCCAAGCTTAAAAACAAAGAAGTTTTGATACTAGAAAAATCAAATAACATTTGTCAAACTTTAATGCAATTTTATAAGGATGGCAAAAGAGTAGATAAAGCTTATAAGGGATGCGAAGGAACCAATCACGGACATGTTCCTTTTGAAGATGGCACCAAAGAAAGCACTATAGAAACTTTTCAAAACGCTTTAAAAGAGCACAATATAGAAGTTGAATTTGGTTCTGAAGTTGAGAGCGTTAAAAATGAAAATGGAGTTTTTTTAGTAAGTACAGCTAAAGGTGTTTATGAGTGTAAAAACATTATTGTTGCTATAGGTAGAATGGGTAAACCTAATAAACCTGATTACAAACTTCCTATGACTTTAACAAAAATCATTAATTTTAATGCCAATTCAGTTTTGGGAAATGAAAAAATTCTTGTTGTAGGTGGCGGAAATTCAGCAGCAGAATACGCTGTGGATTTGGCAAATTCAAATCAAGTTAGCCTTTGTTATCGTAAAAAAGAATTTACAAGATTAAATGATATAAATCTTAAAGATATTCACGAAGCTGGAAATTCGGGTAAGGTAGAGTTAAAATTAGGAATTGACATTAATGAAGTAGAAGATGATAATGGCAAAGCTAAAGTAAATTTTACCGATGGTACAAGTGATATTTATGATAGAATCATTTATGCTATTGGTGGTTCTACTCCACTTGATTTTTTACAAAAATGTGGGATTAATGTTGATGATAAAGGCGTGCCTTTAATGGATAAAAACAAACAAAGCAATGTTAAAGGCATCTTTGTAGCAGGAGATATTGCTACTAAAAATGGAGCAAGTATAGTTACAGGGTTAAATGACGCTGTGAAAATTCTTTCTGTGCTTTAAAATTTAGCCTTTGGGCTAAATTTTTATTTTAGTTTAATCTAGAAAATTCATATGCAAAATAAAATAAATATTAATAAACTTATTGCGAAATTACTTTATTTAAATTCTTACATATTAGGACTTTTGGCATTTTATTAGCGGTTTAAAATATTTTTAATTTTAAATATTTTAAGGATTATTATGTCAAGTATTTTTAGCACCTTAAGCCCTTTTAGGCTTTTTGTAAAATGTGCCGTGCCAAATGTTATAAGCATGGCTTTTATTTCTTTTTATTATTGATGGAATTTTTGTTGGAAAATATCTAGGAAGTGATGCTTTAGCGGCACTAGCCTTGATTATTCCCTTTATCATGATGTCTTTTGCTTTGGCTGATATGATAGCCATAGGATCAGCAGTGCAAATTTCTATGCATTTAGGTTTAGGCAAGAAGAATTTAGCTAGAAAGATATTTAGCTCAAGTATGTTGATTATTTTTATAATCTCTTGTTTTATTGGAATTTTAGAGTATTTTTTAGGACCTGTTTTGATTGATTGTTTAAATGTTAGCGATGAGATTAAAACGATGGCTAAAGAATGTATGTTTGTTTTTGCTTTGTTTGCACCCTTTACTATGCTTTCTTTTGCTTTGGATAATTATTTAAGAATTTGCGGAAAAACTGCTTATAGTATGGTAATGAATGTGATTATAGCATTAAGCAATATAGTGCTTGATTATATTTTTATAGTCGAGTTGGGTTGGGGCTTATTTTCAGCTGCTCTTGCAACTTGTTTGGGACTTGTTTTAGGTGGTATTTTTGGAATTTTTCCTTTCTTGTTTCAAAATTTAGAGCTTAAAATTTCAAGCCTATACATGAATTTAAAAATTTTTAAAAATATTCTTTATAACGGAAGCAGTGAGTTTTTTGGCAATATTTCAGGATCTTTATATAGTATTTTTGCAAATTTTGTTTTATTAAAAATTTCTGATACTCAAGCCGTGGCAGCCTTTTCTATAGTTTTATATATTGATAGTTTTATTATAATGCTTATTATTGCTATGGGTGATGCAATGCAGCCTGCGCTTAGTTACAACTATGCTAAAAAAGATTTTTCAAGAATCAAAGCTATTGTAAAAGTGGTATTTTTTGCAGGGGGATTTTTATCTTTATTCTCTATAGTGCTTATATTGATATTTGGAGAAAATTTAATCACGCTTTTTACAAAAGAAAACAATCAAGAATTTAAAACTTTTGCTTATACAGCTTTGATGCTTTTTGCTTTTAATTATTTTTTTGCATGGTTTAATGTTCTAAGTGGTTCTTTTTTGACAGCTTTTAATAAGGCAAGCTTTTCTTTGGTTTTAAGTTTGGCGCAAAATTTATTTATACCTTTGTTTTTTCTTTTGTTTTTATCTTGTTTTATGGGTTTAAATGGAGTATGGCTAAGTCCATTTTTTGCTGAATTTTGTGTTTTGATTTTAGCTTGGATTTTTCTTAAAAGAATTTTTAAAGATCTATCTTTATAGGAGATAGATCTTTTTTAAATTTTATCAAAGGAGCTTTTTTATAATTTTTAGAATTTATATCCTATACCAGTTAGGACAATTTGATAGGTTTCATCATAAAATCCTATATCGCTATTTCTTTTTTCTATGCCATAATTTGCAAAACCATAAAGTCCGTTATAACCCAAAAATTGATTTTTAACAACTTTTAAATTAAGCTTAACTATATTACCATCTTGTTTTTTGTGAAAGATAGGATCAGTTCCTACTGCTTCATATTTGCTAAGATTTAAATTTGGAGTGAAGATGTAATCATTAGCAAAAGCCAAATTTGTTCCTATACTAAAACCATATCTTGAATAGCTTTGAGCTTTTCCGTCTGCATCATTGTAATCATAATTTAACCCTAGGTTTAATAAGCTATAATTATAGTTTAATTCAATTTCGTGATAATATCCCTCCCTTTTTAAAGAGCTTTGTGCGATAGTGTCTTTATCATATTTGTTTTTGCTAAATAAATATGAAGTGGTAAATTTCCCAAAATCACTTTCATAAAGTTGAGAGATTTTAAAACCATATCTATCAACATCAGTTTCTTCTCTATTTCCTATTACATAAGGATTTGCATAAGCTTTTTCTCTTAAAGAGGAAATTACAGAAAAAGAAGTGCTAAAACGCTCTAAATAAGCTCTTTCGTAGCCTAAAGCTATACCGCTGATATCTCTTCCATTGTAGTTTTTAATAAAAATTCTATCATTATCTATAAGATTACCATAGTAAAGTTCTGCACCGATAAAAGGAATGAAAGAGGAGTCTGAATTATCAGCATTGTGACTGCTTAGATAATCGCTGTTTGCCAAGGTTGAAATATTACTTTTAATATCCTTTGCACCCACACCTATGCTTAAATTTCCACTAAAACCTTCTTGAAATTCTACAGCCGTAGCTGATTGGGTTAAAATGGAGGCTAAAACACAGGAAAATAAATATTTTTTCAAATGTTCTCCTTGAAATGTTTGTTGTTTGTAATTAAATTACATTTATAATTGTAACTAATATTACATTAAATATTTATAAAAAAATTAAGTTTTATAATTTAAGTTTTTTTAGATAGAATTTTTAGAATTAATTTATATTTATAAGGAAATTTAGTGCAGCAAGAGTATTATGACTTGGATTTAGAACGAGCTATTTTAAGCAGTTGTATCATGAGTGAAGAAGCTTATGCTAGTATAGCAGGTGATATTAGCCCAAAAGATTTTAGTCTTAAAGCTCACCAAGATATTTTTAAAGCGGTTATAGCTTGTAGTAATAACAAAGAGCCCATTTCTGTAAGTTTTTTAAGAAAACATAAAAAAATAGATGAGCAAATTTTAGCAGAAATTCTTGCCACTCCTTCTATGATAGATTTGCCTGCTTATGTAAATGAACTTCACGAAAAGTCCGTAAAAAGACAACTCTTGAGTTTTGCACATCTTTTGCCAACTCGTATCAATGAAGATCGTGCTGTAAGTGAAATCGCAGATGAAATTGGTAAAGAAATTTTTAGCATTACAAATCGTGTGAATTCTAGAGATATTAAAGATGTTGATATGGTAATATCAGAACTTTTTGAAGAATTTAAAAAGCAAAAAACTTTAGAAAATAAAGGTATTATAGGGCTTGATACAGGTTTTGAAGGTCTAAATAAAATGACAAAAGGCTTTAAAGGGGGTGAACTTATAATAATCGCCGCGCGTCCAGGTATGGGAAAGACAACTCTTTGTTTAAATTTCATTGATAAGGTTTTAAGACAAAAAAAAGGCGTGGCTTTATTTTCTCTTGAAATGCCTGCAACTCAAATCATGCAAAGAATGCTATCTTCTAAAACTTCTATTCCTTTGCAAAAAATTTTAACTGCAGATTTAAACGATGATGAATGGGAGCGTTTAGGAGATGCTTGCAATGATTATAGTCAAAAGAAATTATATATTTACGATAGTGGTTATGCAACTATTGCTGATGTAAGGGCTATTTTAAGGCGTTTAAAATCTCAAGATGAAAGTATAGGACTTTGTGTGATTGACTATATAGGGCTTATGATGAGTAATTCAAATTTTAATGATAGACATTTGCAAGTTAGTGAAATTTCAAGAGGACTTAAGCTTTTGGCTAGGGAACTTGATATGCCTATTATCGCACTTTCACAACTTAATCGTGGCTTAGAGCAAAGGGCAAATAAGCGTCCTTTGATGAGTGATTTGCGAGAAAGTGGAGCTATAGAGCAAGATGCGGATGCTATTTTGTTTGTATATCGCGATGAGGTTTATAGAGAACAAGAAGAAAAAGAAAGAGAGAATAAAGCTAAAGCCGAAGGCAAAGCTTATCAAAGGCTTTTTATACCAAATCCTATGCAAGAAAATGCTGAAATTATTGTTGGAAAAAATAGAAATGGACCTGTTGGAACTATAGAAGTTGTATTTTTAAAAGAAAAATCTTGTTTTGTAGATAAACCTATAGGCTATGAAACTACTGAATTTACAGGCTAGCTTTAATAAAATAAGTTTTTAATATTTTAAAGTTATTTTTTACGACACAACCTGTCGCAAGGGTGTTTTATACTTTCTTTGTTATTTTAAAACAAGGAGAGAAAATGTTAAAACAAATCGCATTTGGTAGTATAGCTCTTACAGCTACAGGATATGGCATAAAAAAATTATACGAAAAATTATCCAAGCCAGAAAGAAAATTTGATACACATGCTATTGTTCCAAGCTGTAAAGATATGATCAATACCGAAGAATACAAACTCAAAAGAGAGCTTGAAATCGAACAAAAGAAAAATCAAATTCAAGAATTTCTTTGCGAATGTATGGAGTGTTATAGCGGCTTTTCAAAATATTTTAATTCTAAGGAATTTTTAGAATTTGAGCAAAATTTTACCTCTAAAAATAATCATAAAACAGAATTTCTTTTGTCGTCTTATAAAGATCAAATGATAAAAGTGATCGACTATGCTAAAAAATTTGAATGCTTGAGTGCTTTTTTGGAAACACAAAGCGAAAAAAATGACTTAGCGGTTGTAAAAATGATAAGCGAAAGTATGGAGAGAAAAACACAGAGATTTTATCTGCAAACAAAATTTCAAACTTTTCCTCAGTATATTTTTCCTTCTGTGTGGAGTTCTCGTATGTGGAATAAACAATGGGAATAATACTTGGAATTTTAAGTCTTATAGCCGGCTTTGTTGCTATAGTGTTGATGTGTAGTTTGTATTTTATAGTGTTTATGGTTTTTGTTGGCATAGCGATACTTATTTTTCTTTCTATGCAACCTTATCCTTATAATATAATATTTTGTGCTATATATTTAACCACAATTTTAGTGCTAGTGCTATGGCGTAAAACTTAAAAACTTCACTTCCCCCTTGACTGGGGGGGGGGATTTGATAAAATACAAAAATTAAAAACAAGGAATTATTAAAATATGAATAATTATATACATTTAGAAGAATTGGATTTAAAAGCCAATTATGCGGATTTAGAAAAAGAGTTGGAAAATTTATCTAAAAAAGAATGTCTAAGAATAGAAATTGATAAAGGTTTGGAAAATTCACTTAAAGAACTTGAAGATTTAATGGAAAAATTACCCGAACAGCAAACCCAAACACTTTTTGAACAATGCACTAAAAATGCTATGGATGCTGTGACAGGGCATTTTGGACTCGCTTCAACGATCTTAAATGCAAAAGATGGTGGGAATGTAACAACACTACATAACTTTGAAAAAGGTATTGTAGCAACAGAAGAAGATTTACAAAAGCTTACAAAGTATCAACAAGGCTATAAACGAGATTCAAACTATGATAAAATAAAAGATAATATAAGAGATAATTCTCCAAAAATTGTACGTAGTGAATACACAGGTGAAGAAATGAAAAAGGGTGCTGGAAAGAATAAAGCGCAACTAGATCATGTTATTTCTTTAAAGGAAATTGATAGAGATCCTAATATGCATTTATTTTTGGATGATGCAATTAGGGCAGAAATAGCAAATCACCCTGACAATCTTAAGTGGCTTGATGCAAGTGCTAATGCTTCTAAAGGTGATAGAGATCTTATGGAGCGGGGTAAAGAAATTGATCCAAAAACAGGAAAAACCAATTTTGAAAAATATGGAATCGATGAAAAAAAGCTGAAAAAATTTACAATACAGCCAAATCAAACCTAAAAAAGAAAGTTATAAAAGAAAAAATTGTCAAATATTCTAATGAAGTTTTAAGTACAGGTGCTAAAGATTCAATGAAAATCTTTGTTTATTCTGCCTTTGGAGTTGTCTTAAAAGATTTTATTGAAGCTGTTGTTATTGAATTAAAAACCACCTTTAGAGAGTTTGGAAAAGAAAATATTAAAGAAATTTTTAAACGATTTGCACGCAGAATGGAAAAAGTTTGGGAAAAGATAAAGGCAAAATGGAAGGATATATTCAAAGGTTCTTTAGAAGCAGGAATTCAAGCATTTTTTTCTAATTTGTTGGTTTTTATTATTAACACTATTTTTACAACTTTAAAAAAAATAGTGCAAATCATACGTGCAGGCTTTACTTCTCTATATTAAGCTGTAAAAATCATTATTAATCCACCTAAAAATATACCAAAAGATGAAATTTACTTTGAAGCATCGAAAATTTTTGTTAGCGGGATGATTTCTGCAATTTCAATGTTAGGAAGTGAAATGATCCACAAGTTTCTGCTGTCAATACCTGGATTTAATGTATTTTTGTCACTACCTATCCCTTTTACCGATGAAACAATAGGGGATGCCCTTTCTTTATGTATTTCAGCGGCTGGTGGTGCTGTATTGAGCACTATAGCTATTTTTTATATGGATAAGTGGAGAAGCAATTCCAAAATTGGCAATTTACAAATACAAATTGTAACTCAAAAAAAATTGATAGTACAATACAAAATTGCCAAAACTTGGTTTGCATTGAATGATGCTTATCATATTGTAAAAAACGAAACTTTAGCAACTATACAACAAATCAAAAAAGATAACCAAATGAGAGAGCAAAGTTCTCAAGAAGTAGAAACAGCAATTGAAGAATTTGAAAATTGTAATATCACTAAAAAATTATACAAAAAACTTAATCAAACTAAGGAGAACTGATGCTAGAACTTATCACACAAAAAGATCAAGATTTTTTGCAAAATATTGAAAACCTTGATGAAGAATATATTCAAAAATTTATTAATAAAAAAATCAGTGAAATAGCTATAGCTATTGAAACAGCAGCAGAGAATGCTGATAAAGCAAAAGATAGAACACAAAAAGCCAAAAATCTTAATACAGATAGTGATTGGCAAACTTATATACCAATTTTTGGACGTTGGCTTGGAGAAACATCAGAAGAAAAAAAGAAATTAAATCCAATATGATCCTTGAAGTAGCAGAGTTACAGAATGAATCAATGAATCAAATGACAACAATTCTAAAAGAAGTTGTAATATTTTTTACTTCCAGTTTTTGTATTGCTACGCGTATGAATCAAGCTTTATCTCTTATTATTGCGCAAGGTTTTGTAAAGAGCGATGGCAAGGTAATTCGTTTATCTAAAGCCGCTAAAGAACAATTTCAACAAATACAAAAGTTCACACTGAGTTTTATAGAAGATCATGAAAAACACAAAGATACGATAAATAATATCCAAGTAGAATTAGATAAAAAAAATCAAATTGATGATGAGCAATATAAACTCATAGAAAAACATTATCAAGAATTTATACAATATAAAAATTATAATGACAAAATTGTTCAAGAGCAAGAATGTAAAATCAATGAACTGAAAGATATTTTAAATAAAAGAAAAAATGTTTTTACAAGTAGCATTTCAATTTTAGCTTTGATAGTTTCTGTTGCGTCGATTGTATTATATTTTATAGGGCGTTAATTTATGAATTTTTTAAGTTCTTTAAAAGATAAGGCGGTAAATGCTTCAGAAGCAATTAAAGACAAAACTATTAAGACTGCTGAAGTTGTTAAAGATATTGGAATGGAAGTAAAATGTGGGATTGGTTGGCACGCGGGTGAATATCAAAATGAAAAAGATAAACCAAAATGTTTTTTTCCAAAATTTGCCCTGATTGCGGAAAATATCTTACAAAAAATCAACATGATTTTGAAGCTCCTGAAATATTAAATCCTGATAATTGTTATGGATATAGACGATGTACTCTTTGTTCTATTCAAGTGTTTGATAATTTTCATAATTATTATGAAATCAAAAAAGATGCAAAATGCAGAATGCACGAAAAATGTAATTTATGCGGACATGAAAGATTGGGACAAACAAGACACAATTGGAAATATGACGAAAACGGGCAAAAAATTTGTCTAGATTGCAAAGAAACAGTATAAAGACAGATGTTTTCTAAGATTTTCTCATCTCTTAGCCTTGCAAATGCGTTTAAAGGATTTTTATTTAAACGCATTTCAAGCCCTATGCAAAGTGCTCGTATTATTAGTATGGTTTTGGATATAAAAAATGCTTTTAATGACAGCAAAGATCAAGCAAGTAGTATTTGCAAAACTTTGGATTTGATAGTAAATTTTAAAAAAGAACATCCGCAGGATTTTAACGAGTTGTTTGAAATTTTAAAAGATCTCATACAAGAATACGAGCAAAATCCTAATGAAATCAAGCAAAATCTCAAAGAAATCCTAAAATAAGGCAAAACATGAACCACCTTTTAATCCTTTATAATCCCTACTATCAAGAAGATGTCATCAAGCAACATTTAAGCATTTTACAAGAAAAATCCCAAGTTGCCTTTGGCAAAATCAAATCAAAACTCAACGATCAAGAAAAGCAAAATTCCTTAGAAGAAATTTACCAAAGTACAAATGAAGAAAATTTCTTGCAACTCTTTTTAAGCGATTATGTTAATTTATTTGTCGCTAAGGTGGTAAAAATTTCTAAAAATGTTGATGAAAGTTTGATTCCTAGTTGTTATAAAGAAAAAAATTTAGAAGTGGAAGACTTTTTTATTATTAGTGATTTAAGAGAATTGGTCAGGGAAGATTTTAGTCGTTTAAGAGATAAATTTTTAGCCAATTTCATCACACCAAACGATCACACCTATGCTATCTATGGCAATAATTACACCTATCCTTTGCCTGTGAGATTAAAAGAAGAGTGTTCTTATTTTTTAGGAGATGAAAAGCATTATCTAAGTGTGTATAAAAGCAAAGAATACCTAGCCATGCAAGAAAATTTCATACGCTTTGTTTTTGGCAAAAGGATTTTTTATCTCTTACACTCTGATAGCATAAGCAATATCATTCATGCAGAATTAGAGCTTTTGCAAAGCGAAAACGATCTTTTAAATGATTTTACAAGCATTGTAGTCAAATACTCTAAAACCTTAGAATATGAAATTTACGCTTTTGCCAAAAAAGTTCTTTTAAAAGCTTGTATGAAAGATCCTAGCCTTTATGATTTAGCTTATAATGTCCAAGGCAAATCTTTTATACTTAAAGATTTTTTTACCCAAAAACCCAATCTTGGAAGTATTAAATTTCTACTCAGACATGAAAATATCCAATGTCATTTAGGAAAAAGTTTAACTCAATTTATCAATTATCCTTTTTCAAAAAGTCTTACTATCATTCAAGAAATCCGTAATGAAGCCGTTCATGCGAAAGCCCCAAGTTTAAATGAAGTCAAAAAACTTAGAAATGAAATTTTAGGCATAGAAGGCGTAAGTTTGTTAAAAAGCATTTTAACTCACAAGGAAATTTCATGAAAGAATACGACAAATTAAGTATACGCTTGGTGCAGATTTTATCAAAATTTAACAATGGAGAAAGTCTAAGCGCCCAAGAGCTTGCACAAGAGTTTAATGTCGATACAAGAACCATACAAAGGGATCTTAACGAAAGACTTGCTTTTATGCCTATTAAAAAAGAAAATGGAAGATATGTTTTAGAAAGCTTTGCTTTGGGAAAATTAAGCTTTAAAGATATACAAAATTTCGCCACCTTAAGTGGCGCTGAGCTTTATCCAAAACTCGATCAAGGCTTTATAGTTGATCTTTTAAGCCATAGGGTAAATAAAGTTTTGATGGTAAAAAATGAAGGTTTTCAAAAGGTGGATTATGAGCTTTTTAAAGATCTTGGTGTGGCTATACTCAAACACAATGTGTTAAATTTTTTCTATAAGGAAAAAGAACGCCAAATCAAACCTTACAAACTCGTAAATTACAAGGGAATTTGGTATCTTTTGGGGATGAAAACGATAAATTAAAACATTTTAATTTAGATAAAATTTCAAAACTTCGCACTAAAAATGAAAATTTTATTCCCAATGAAAAACTTGAGGAACAAATCCAAAATGATCCTAATATCTGGCTTGGAGAAAGCAAAGAAGTGATTTTAAAACTTGATAAAAATGCTAAGGAATATTTTTTTAGAAAAGAAATACTAAGCAATTGTCAAATCATTGATGAAGATGAAACAAACTATACTTTAAGCACTCAAGTTTCCTATGAAGATGAAATTTTACATTTGGTTAAACAGTGGATCCCCTATATAAAAATTCTAGCTCCTATAGAACTGAAAACACGGCTGGAGAATATTTTAAAAAGTTATTTAAACAATCTATCTAAATAAAATTTATTTTAAATCCATAACTGGTTGCGAAGGGGAGATTTGAACTCCCGACCTTCGGGTTATGAGCCCGACGAGCTAACCACTGCTCTACTTCGCGGCATATAAGATCTTTGAAATATAAAATAAGAAGTGGATGGGGTAAAGGGATTCGAACCCCTGAATGACAGGACCAAAACCTGTTGCCTTACCGCTTGGCGATACCCCAATAAATATTTTTTAAAAGTGTGATTATAATGAATTTTAATTTATTTGTCAAGCAATTTAAGTTATAATTTTAAAAATTTTGAGGAAATAAAAATGAAATTTGTTAGCGTAGAACAAGCGATTAAGGATTTACAAGCAGGAAAAATGCTTGTTATGGTAGATGCAGAAGATAGAGAAAATGAAGGCGATTTAATCTTTCCTGCGCAATTTAGTACTCAAGAAAAAGTAAATTTCATGATAAAAGAAGCTCGTGGTGTGGTTTGTGTAGCCTTAGATGAAACTTTGGCAAAAAAATTTGAACTTCCTTTAATGGTGCCTAAAAATACTTCAAACCACGAAACTGCTTTTACTATAACCGTAGATGCAAAAGATGCTACAACGGGAGTTAGCGCCTATGAAAGAAATATGACTATACAAATTTTTGCCGATGATAATGCTAAGGCGAGTGATTTTGTAAGACCAGGGCATATCAATCCTTTAATCGCAAAAAAAGGTGGGGTTTTAGAACGCACAGGTCATACAGAAGGCACGGTTGATCTTTGTAAATTAGCAGGATTAAAAGGTGCTTGTGTGATTTGTGAAATTGTAAAAGATAATGGAGATATGGCAAGAAGAGAAGATCTAGAAATTTTTTGCCAAAAACATGATTTAAATATGATAGCCGTAAGCGATCTTATAGAATATCGCCTAAAACATGAAAGTCTTATTAAGCTTGAAGAAAAAAGTCAAAGTGTTTTAGCAGGCTTTAAAGCAGAAAAATTTATCTTTAGTGATCATAATCAAACCCAACACATAGCTTTTTGCTTTAAAGATATCAAAAAATGTGAAAATGTTAAATTTCATATCAGTGGTAGTGATTTTGAGCTTTTAACTTCAGATAAATTTTCAAAACTTTTAGAGCAAATCAAATTTCTTAGTGAAAATGGTGGCGTTATAGTTTTCATGCAAGGAGAAAAATCCAGCACCACTCAATACAAAAACTATGGTATAGGAGCACAGATTTTAAGATATTTTGGTATAGAAGAAATTAAACTTTTATCTCAAAGTTGTGATAAAGACTATATAGGCTTAGAAGGTTTTGGTTTAAACCTTAAAGCTTGTAATTTTAACTAAAAAGGAAAAAAATGACTTTAAAAGAACAAATTTTAAACGATATCAAAGAGGCAATGAAACAAAAAGATGATTTTAAAAGAGATAGTTTAAGAACTCTAAATGCAGCTTTTAAGCAAATAGAAGTGGATGAAAGAATAGAGTTGGATAATGAAAGAATTTATAAAATCATTGCAAGTGAAATCAAAAAACGCAAAGACGCAATCGAACTTTATCTTAAGGCAAATCGTGAAGATTTAGCACAAAAAGAACAAAATGAAATAAGTCTTTTTGAAATTTATCTGCCTAAACAACTAAGTGATGAGGAGTTAACTTTAGCCTTAAAACAACTTATAGAAGAATTGGGCGTAAGTTCACTAAAAGAACAAGGTTTGGTAATGAAAGAAGCTAAAATAAAATTAGGTGCGAGTGTTGATGGCAAAAGACTTAATTTAGCACTTAAAGAGCTTTTACAATAATTTTTTGGAGTGTTATTATGAAAGAGTTAAGCGGTTCGGCAATGATTTGCGAGGCTTTAAAAGAAGAAAATGTTAAAATTGTTTTTGGTTATCCTGGAGGCGCTGCGCTTAATATTTATGATGAAATTTACAATCAAAAGTATTTTAAACATATTTTAGTGCGTCATGAACAAGCGGCTTTGCATGCTGCTGATGCTTACGCAAGAATGAGCGGAGAAGTGGGCGTAGCTATAGTTACAAGCGGACCAGGTTTTACAAATACTATTACAGGTCTAGCTACGGCTTATAGCGATTCTATCCCTTTGGTGTTGATTTCAGGGCAGGTGGCAAATTCTCTTATTGGTACAGATGCTTTTCAAGAAATTGATGCAGTAGGCATTTCAAGACCTTGTGTAAAGCATAATTATTTAGTTACTTGTATAGAAGAGTTTCCACGCATTTTAAAAGAGGCTTTTTATATAGCAAGAAGTGGTAGACCTGGGCCTGTGCATATAGATGTGCCAAAAGACGTAAGTGCAACTTTGGGACTTTGGGAATACTCTAAAGAAATTTCCATGAAGACTTATAAGCCCGTTTATAAGGGTAACTCAAAGCAAATTAAAAAATTTGCAGAGCTTTTAAAAGAAGCAAAAAGACCTTTGTTTTACTTAGGTGGAGGTTGCATCAGTTCTAATGCAAGCGAGCAAATCAGAGAGCTTATAAAATTTACAAAAATTCCAGCAGTTGAAACTTTGATGGCGCTTGGAACTTTAAGAAGTGATGATGTTTTTAATCTTAAAATGGCAGGTATGCATGGAAGCTATGCTGCTAATATGGCTTTAAGTGAGTGTGATTTGCTTGTGAGTGTAGGAGCGAGATTTGATGATAGGATTACAGGAAAAACAAGTGAATTTGCTAAACATGCGACTATAGTTCATGTTGATATTGATCCTAGTTCTATTTCAAAGATTATCAATGCGCATTATCCTATAGTAGGAGATATTAAAGAAGTTCTTAAAGAGCTTTTAGAAGAGCTTAAAAAGGAAAATTTCAACACAACTTTTAAAGAATGGCACGAAACTTTAAAGCGTTATAATGAACTTTATCCGCTTTCTTATGAAGATAGCAATGAGATTTTAAAACCGCAATGGGTGATTGAAGAATGTGCGAAAATGGCTCCAGATGCAAGGATTATTACCGATGTGGGTCAGCATCAAATGTGGGTGGCACAGTTTTATCCTTTTAATTATCCAAGACAACTTGCAACAAGTGGAGGGCAAGGAACTATGGGATATTCTTTACCTGCTGCTTTGGGTGCAAAGCTTGCCGTGGGTGAAGAAGTGGTGATTAATTTCGTAGGTGATGGATCGGTTTTAATGAATATCCAAGAGCTTATGACTGCTTATGAGTATGGTATAAAAACTATAAATATTATTTTAAATAATGCCTTTTTAGGTATGGTAAGACAATGGCAAAGTATGTTTTATAAAGAGCATTTTTCACAAACTGATTTAAGCACTCAGCCTGATTTTATCAAAATTGCTCAAGGTTTTGGTTGTGAAGGTTATGAAATTTCAAGCAAAGAAGAATTCATTCAAGCTTTTAGCCAAGCTTTAAAAAGTGATAAAACCTCTCTTTTAAATGTAAAAATTGATCGCTTTGAAGATGTTTTACCTATGGTGCCTGCAGGAGGTGCGATTTATAATATGATTTTACCAAAGGCAAAGGATAGACAATGAGAAGGGTTTTATCGGTAATTGTTTTAAATGAGCATGGGGTTTTATCTCGTATAGTAGGACTTTTTTCAGGAAGAGGTTATAATATTGACTCGCTTACAGTAGCACCTTTGGAAAATAAAGAATTTTCTCGTATTAATATAGTCACCTCAGGAAATGAAAGAACTTTTGAGCAGATAGTCAAACAACTTCATAAGCTCATTCCTACTTATAAAGTGATAGAAAGTGAAGAATTTATTGACAAAGAAATGGCTTTAGTGAAAATTCCTTTAAATGAAAATTTAGGTGGACTTGATGCCGTTTTGAAAGCTTATAATGGTACTATTGCAAATAGCAATGAGAATTTTTTGTTTTTAATGGTTGCTGATGATGCAAATCGCATTGATAATTTTTTAAAAACAATTAAAAAATACAATCCTAGTGATATAGTTCGCAGTGGATCTGTTTTGATGGAGATTAAATGAAATTAAGTGAAATAGCAGAATTTTTAAGCTTGGAATATAAAGGCGAGGATATAGAAATCAGTGCTTTAAATTCTTTATTGAAAGCAAATTTTACAGAGCTTACTTATTGTGATGGTGAGAAAAATACCAAAGATATACCTCACACAGGAGCTGCTGCTATTTTAGTATCTAAAGAATATGAAAATTTAGTACCTAAAGATACTAAAGCTTTGATTACTCAAAGTCCACATTTGAGTTTTGCTTTTTTAAGCAAGCTTTTTGCTAAACCTTTGATAAGCACAGCTAAAGAAAAAGTACAAAATATCGCAAAAAGCGCAAGAATCATGCCTAATGTTTATATAGGTGATAATGTAAATATCGGTGAAAATGTAATCATTATGGCGGGAGCTTATATAGGCGATAATGTCAGCATTGGTGATGAGAGTATTATCCATCCTAATGTAGTGATTTATAATGATACTAAAATCGGTAAAAAATGTCATTTGCTTGCCAATTGTGTAATAGGAAGCGATGGCTTTGGTTATGCGCACAATAAAAACGGCGAACATTATAAAATTTATCATAATGGCAATGTGGTTTTAGAAGATTTTGTAGAAGTGGGGGCTTGTACAACTATAGATAGAGCAGTTTTTGATAGTACTATTATCAAAGCAGGTACTAAGGTAGACAATCTAGTTCAAATCGGACATAATTGCAATATAGGTCAAAATTGTATCATTGTGGCACAAACTGGAATTTCAGGTTCAAGTGAGTTAGGACGCAATGTTATTATGGGTGGTCAAAGTGCAACGAGTGGACATTTAAAAATAGGCGATTTTAGTACTATAGCTGCAAGAGGCGGTGTGAGTAAAAATTTAGAAGGCGGGCGTGTTTATGGAGGTTTTCCTATCATGCTTCAAAAAGATTGGCTAAAACTTCAAGCTAAAATAGCAATAAATTTTAAAGAAAAATCACAAGATTAACATCGCATCGCCATAAGAGTAAAAGCGATATTTTTCTTTTATGGCGAGTTCATAAAGTTTTAAACACTGTTCTCTACCGATAAAAGCTGAAACTAGCATGATAAGAGTAGATTTTGGTAAATGAAAATTGGTTAAAAGATGATTTTGTCTTATAGGTGGATTTTGCGGGTGTAAAAAAAGATCACAAAAACCATTTTTTGTTTTAGTTCTTGCATAATATTCTATGGTTCTTGTTACCGTTGTTCCTACGCCTAAAATAGCTTGTTTAGAATCTATAATTTCACATGCTTGCTGCGGAATATTAAAAAATTCGCTATGCATTTTATGCTCTTGTATATTTTCGCATTCCACGCTTTTAAAGGTTCCAGCTCCTACATGTAAGGTTAAATGATAAATTTCGTGTTTTTTTCTTAAATTTTCAAGCATAGTCTCACTAAAATGTAAACTTGCAGTCGGAGCAGCCACTGCACCTAAATTTTTTGCAAAGATACTTTGATAATCTTTCAAATCACTTTTTTCATCCTCCCTTTTAATATAAGGAGGCAAGGGTATATGTCCTATCTTGTCAAGCAGGTTGTAAAGATTTGAGGTGTCTAAGGTTTTATCATTTTGAAAAAATTGAACTTTTCGAAGACCATCATTTAAAAGTTCTACAACGCGTACTTTTAAATCATCTTTAAAATATAAGATTTCATCTTTTTTAACACGCCCTTTAATTTGAGCTAGAAAAAGCGGATCGTGAGAATTTAAAAAAGGTTGATGCAAGAAAAGCTCTATTTTTCCTCCGCTTGCTTTATTGCCATAAATTCTTGCTTTAATAACTTTGGTATCATTGAAAAAAATCGCGCAGTTGGGTAAAAAGTCTTGTAAATTTTTAAAAGTAGTATGAAAAATTTCTTTGTTTTTGCGATCAAAAACCAAAAGCCTAGCATCTTCTTTTGGATTTGTAGGATAGTTGGCTATGAGTTCATTAGCTAGAGTGTAATCATAGCTTGAAAGAAGTAAGTCTTTATTCATCACTTTCTTTATCTTTTGGAGCAGGATTTACCTTTTGAACAATTAAAATAGAAAGTCCATAAAGTCCGCAAAGTGGTCCTGCCATTAAAAATTGAGATAAAACATCAGGTGGAGTCATAAAGGCTGAAAAAACAAAAATAACTAAAACAGCTATGCGAAAATGGCGTTTTAAAAAACTATCATCTATAAGTCCGATTTTAGCAAAGAAAAAGGCAATTACAGGCATTTCAAAAGCTAAGCCAAAAGCCACAACAACTTTCGTAAAAAAATCTACATAAGTTCCTATGGTAATCACAGGATTAAAATCTTCATTTAAACCAAAATTAATTAAAAATTTAAAAGCCAAAGGCACTACAACAAAATAGCAAAAACAAGCCCCCAAGGCAAACATAATGCTTGCAAAGCTAACAAAAGGCACCACAAGGCGTTTTTCATTATCATAAAGTCCTGGAGCTACAAATTTCCAAAATTGCCAAAAAATTACAGGTAGAGAAAAGATAAAGGCTGCAAAAAAACTAACCTTCATTGCGGTAAATAAGGCTTCTTGTACTTCAATTACATTCACATGTTTGGCTACTTCGGGTAAAACAGCTATAAGTGGAGCTTTTAAAATATCTAAGATATAGCTTCGTAGAGCAAAACATACAATAAACATAACTACAATGCAAGCAACGCTTATAAAAAGGCGTTTTCTAAGTTCTATTAAATGAGGTCTTAATTCTTCAAACATTTATTTTTCCGTTTTATCTTGTGTTTCTAATTTGCTAAGATTTGGTTTTTCCTCTGTATTTAAATTTTGTCCGCTAAGGTTATTTTTTACTTTATCATCTCTGCTATCAAAGGTTAAATCTACCTTTGTTTTATCTAAAATATCTCTTTTAAGGTCATCAAATTCTTCAAAACTGAGTTTTTTGCGTATATTTTCATTAGTGCTTGAAAATTCATCTTTGTATTTCTTAGCTTCTTCTTTTAAGTCATTGATGCGTATTTCTTTTTCTATGCTTGATTTTGCATCATCTATGTTGCGTTTTACAGCCTTTAGAATTTTTGCTATTTGCACTATAGCTTCTGGAAGTTTATCAGGCCCTAAGACTAAAATCGCTACAACTAAAATAACTATAATTTCACCAAAACTCATTAATCGTTACTCTTTGATTTGATATTTTAAATAAATATTTTACTTAAAAAACTTAAATTTAAGATGAGAGATATAAAGCAAGTTCGTCGCTAATGAGAAAATTAGGATTAAAATATCTTTTATTTTTGTAAAAGAGTTTTTTTTCTTTTAATAATATATTTATTTTGTCTTTTTGCCATTGATTGAGTTTTGTTTCATCAATCCCTACTATACTTCTAAGTCCTAAAAATAGGTGTTCTAAATTCAAGTCTTTAGAGCTTAGTTGCTCTATAGATCTAAAAGTGGGATTTTCTATGTAATTTTTTAAATTTTTTGCTGTATAAAAACGCTTATTTTCATAAAATCCTACCGCACTTAATCCACAAGCTAGGTAGTTTTTTCCTTGCCAATAAGCAAGATTATGTTTGCAAATTTGGGCTTTGGTTTTTGAAAAATTGCTGATTTCATATTGAAAAAAGTCAAGCTCTAGAAGTTGTTTGATAAAAAATTTCATTAAATTAGGAGCATTTTTTTTGAAATGTTCTTTTTTGGCAAAGGCTGTGTTTGATTCTATGGTTAAATTATAAGCACTAAGGTGTGTGATTAAAGCCTTGATTTGTTTTAAGTGTAAGAGTTCAAATTCAAGCATTTTTTTATTGTCTAATTTTGTATCATAAATAAGATCTAAATTGATATTTTTAAAACCTACTTTATTTGCATTTTCTAATGCTTTGATAATCATTTCTTGATTGTGAATTCTTCCAAGAAAGTGAAGTTTTTTAGGATGAAAACTTTGAGCTCCAAAAGAAATGCGATTAACTCCTAGATTTTTCATATTTTTAAGCCAATTTAATGTTGCTGAGTTGGGATTAGCTTCGCATGAAATTTCTACATTTTTATCTAGTAAGGGATATAAAATTTTAAAAATATCTTCATAATTATACGCATCGACACAACTTGGTGTTCCTCCGCCTATGAATAAGGTTTTAATTTGATTTGATTGAATGTTAAATTGTTTTAATTGAAAAACAATATCTTCTTTTAAAGCCTGAAAATAGGCTTTTTCATAATCATTTTTTTTCAAACTTGTAAAAGCGCAATAATTACATTTGCTTTCACAAAATGGAATATGGATATAAAAATGCATAAAAACCCTAAAATATTTTATTAAATTTTTAATGTATTTTAATAAAAATTTGATTTGATTTAGGTTAAAATTATATCCTTGAGATTTAAGGAAAAATATTGTGGAAAACGAGAAAAATTATAGACCAAATGTTGCAGCTATTGTTTTATCAAGTTCTTATCCTTTCGAGTGTAAGATTTTTATAGCTAAAAGAAGTGATATGGATAATATTTGGCAATTTCCACAAGGAGGCATTGATAAAGGTGAAAGTGTCAAAAACGCTTTATTTAGAGAATTAAAAGAAGAAATAGGCACTGATGAGGTTGAAATCATTGCTGAGTATCCAGAATGGTTGAGTTATGATTTTCCGAGTAAAATTGTTAAAAAAATGTATCCTTATGATGGGCAGATTCAAAAATATTTTTTAGTGCGTTTAAAGCACGGTGCTACAATCAATATCAATACCAAGCATCCTGAATTTGATGATTATCAATTTGTGAGTGTTAAACAAATTTTTGAAATGATTAATCATTTCAAAAAAAATATTTATGTTAAAGTGATCAAATATTTTGAAGAGAAAGGTTATATCTAAAATGCTTATAGTTCAAAAATATGGTGGAACAAGCGTTGGAACACTTGAGCGTATCGAAGCAGTAGCCAATAGGGTTATCCAAAGTGTGCAACAGGGTGATCAACTTGTTGTTGTAGTATCTGCAATGAGTGGGGTGACAAATACTCTTATCGAGCAAGCTGAATATTTTAGTAAAACTCCTAATGGTAAAGATATGGATATGCTTTTAAGCAGTGGAGAGCGTGTAAGCTGTGCTTTACTTTCTATTGCTTTAAATGAAAAGGGTTATCCTGCTATATCATTTTCTGGGAGAAAAGCGGGAATTATTACAGATAGTGTTTTTACAAAGGCAAGAATTCATCATATTGATACAAAAGCGATAAAATCAGAACTTCAAAATGGTAAAATAGTCGTTATAGCAGGTTTTCAAGGTGTAGATGAGGAAGGTAATGTAACTACCTTAGGGCGTGGTGGAAGCGACTTAAGTGCTGTGGCGGTAGCAGGTGCCTTAAATGCGGATTTGTGTGAAATTTATACCGATGTTGATGGGGTTTATACAACAGATCCAAGAATTGAACCAAAGGCAAAGAAATTGGATAAAATTTCTTATGAAGAAATGCTTGAACTTGCAAGTTTGGGTGCAAAAGTTTTGCAAAATCGCTCTGTAGAGCTTGCAAAAAAATTAAATGTTAACTTAGTAACTAGAAGTAGTTTTAACAATAACGAAGGAACAATGATAACAAAGGAAGATGGAATGGAACAAGCTTTAGTAAGTGGTATTGCTTTGGATAAAAATCAAGCAAGAGTGACTTTAAGAAATGTAGAAGATAAGCCTGGAATCGCAGCTGAAATTTTTTCTGTTTTGGCAAATGAAAATATTAATGTAGATATGATTATACAAAATGTTGGAGTTGATGGCGCTACAAATTTGGGTTTTACAGTTCCTCAAAATGAACTTGAATTAGCCAAAAATGCTATGCAAAAAATTTTAAGCTCAAAAACAACTATAGAAAGTGATAGTGCTGTAGTAAAAGTTTCTATAGTCGGCGTAGGCATGAAATCACATTCAGGAGTGGCAAGTAAAGCTTTTAAAGCTTTAGCTGATGAGGGGATTAATATCGGTATGATTTCTACTAGTGAAATTAAAATTTCAATGATAGTTCATGAAAAATACGGAGAACTTGCAGTTAGAGCACTACATGAGTGCTACGGACTTGATAAATAAATGAGTGATTTTTTAAGTTTTACTCTTGAAAATATTCGCAATGGCGGAGCTTTTATGGCATGGTTGGAGTCGCGTCGTTTAGAATGGGCTCCTTTGATGGCTGCAAGACTTAAATATCTTTTAGAGGGACGCACTTTTGTCTTAATGTGCGATGAACAAAGATCTTGGTATGAAGAGTATTTTTTAAAAAATATAAATTCAAAAGCCGCTCGTCCTATGCTTCCTTTTGTGTCGTTAAATTCTTTATGCAAGAAGAAAGTACAAAGTTCAGAAGATATAGCTTTACTTAATGACTTGCTTGACATTTCTTTTCCTAATGGTTATGTGTATTTTTATATAGGAAGTGCTTCTGATAATAAATCTTTAATCGCTAAATCAAGAGATGATAGTTTATTGTGGCTTTTTGATGAGCAGTTACAAGATAGTTTTTATTTAAATTCTAAAGATAAAGACTTGGATATCAAGCTTATTAGTTTATATCAACTTTTTGATGTAAGTTTGGATGCAATATTATTTTCCAAGGTGCAATTAGGATAAATATTTTGTTTATTAGTAAGATTATTATCAGCGAAGATTTTTTAGGTATTAAAGAAGAAATGATTAATAATTTTGGTATTAAAAAATTAAGATTTTTTATGCCACAAAATGAATTTTTACTTGATGATGCAAGAGCGGTTGAAAAAGAAAGCTATATTGCAGAAACTGAAGAAAAAATTATTGTTTTAATGGCGGATTCTTATAGGATAGAAGCACAAAATTTTTTACTTAAACTTCTTGAAGAGCCTCCAAAAAATATTAAATTTCTTATTGTGGTACCTTCTAAAAATTTACTTTTACCTACCATAAAATCGCGTCTTATTTGCGAAAAAAGAAAAGTTGAAAAGGAAGTTAAAAAACTTGATTTAGATCTTAAAAGAATGGATTTAAGAATGCTTTTTGATTTTTTGCAAAAAAATGAAAATTTGGATAAAAATGAACTTATGGATCAAATCGCATTACTTGCTAAAGAATGTGTGAAATATAAAGATTTTAATGCTGAAGAATTAGAGTTTTTTTATGAAGGCTATGAGCTTGCAAAATTAAATTCTAAAAGCGGGGTGCTTTTAGCTACTCTTTTGTTAAATTACTATACAAAGAAATAAAATGAAATTTTTTAAAATCAATCCAAATACCGATTTTAATTTGCTTTGTTCTTTCATAAATCCCCATAAAATGGGACAAAAGATTATGAGTGAAAAAACAAAAATTCATTTTATTTTTATCAAAGATATTTCCACTCCTGCAGCAAATATTTTAAAACAAGATGCTTTAAGAATAGGAGCTGAACTTATTACTCATAAAGAAGTAATTACTGCAAAAATCACTCATTCAAATGCACTTTTAATGGCAAGTAAAGAGCAAATTCAAAAGCTTATTGCTAAAGAAAAACTTCAAGATTTTGGACTTAAAAATTTGGCTCTTTTTTTACAAAAAGATTTTTTAAAACCAAAAAAAGCTGAGCTTATGGCAGTGATTAATGTCAATGAAGACAGTTTTAATGCAAAAAGTCGTGTGAGTGAAGAAGACTTTGAAAAAAGGCTTAATGACTTTCTTGCTTTAAAGCCTGCGTATATCGATATAGGTGCGGTTAGTTCAAGACCTGGGAGTGAGTATTGTGGCAAGGAAGAGGAATTTAAAAGACTGAAAAAAGTACTTGACTTAATTTATGAGAAAAATTATTACGAACAAGCAATTTTTAGTTTAGATAGTTTTGATGAATATTGTCTAGAATATGCTTTAAATAAGGGTTTTAAACTCATTAATGATATTACAAGTTTAAGAAATCTTAATCTAGCTAAACTTGCAAGTAAATATGAGGCAAAATATTGCTTAATGCACATGCAAAACAATCCAAATAACATGCAAGATAATCCTTCTTATGAAGATTTGCTTGATGAGATGACTTTGTTTTTTAAAGAAAAACTTGAACTTTTAGAAAGTTTTGGAGTAAAAGAAAGTATTTTAGATGTAGGTATTGGTTTTGGAAAGAGTGCGGGGCATAATATGATTTTAATCAAACACTTAGAGCATTTTTTGCAATTTAATAAGCCTTTACTTATAGGTGCGAGTCGCAAAAGTGTGATTAATGCGTATTTTCAAAGCGAGATTAAAGATCGTTTAGCAGGAACTTTGTATTTGCATTTAAAAGCTTTTGAAAATGGTGCTAGTATTATAAGAGTGCATGATTTATATGAACATAAACAACTTTTTGCTTTAGCGCAGGCAATGGATAATATAGGAGTTTAGATGAAAAAAGAAGAGTATTTAGAAAAAGTTGCTTTAGCAAATTTGTGGATGAGGGCATATTATGAAAAAGATGAACCCTTGGCTAGCGATGAAGAATACGATGCTTTAATCAGAGAATTAAGTGTTTTTGAAGAACAAAACAAAGATGAAATTTCAAAAGACTCTCCAACGCAAAAAATAGCTCCTATCATACAAAGCGAGTTTAAAAAAATAGCTCATTTAAGGCGTATGTGGTCGATGGAAGATGTGTTTGATGAGAGTGAGCTTAGGGCTTGGGCAAAACGCGCAAAATGTGAAAAAAACTTTTTTATAGAGCCTAAATTTGATGGAGCGAGTTTAAATTTACTTTATGAAAATGGTAAATTAGTAAGCGGTGCCACTAGGGGCGATGGCGAAGTGGGTGAGGATATAACGCTTAATGTTTTTGAGATAGAAAATATACCTAAAAATATAGCCTATAAAGAAAGGATAGAAATTCGTGGAGAAGTGGTGATTTTAAAAGATGATTTTGAGAAAATCAACGAAAAAAGAGCCCTTTTAAATCAAAGTTTATTTGCTAATCCACGCAATGCTGCAAGCGGGAGTTTAAGGCAGCTTGATACAAGCATCACTAAAGAAAGAAATTTGAAATTTTATCCTTGGGGAGTAGGGGAAAATACCTTAAATTTCACCAAACACAGCGAGGTGATGCAATTTATCAGAGAGCTTGGTTTTTTAAAAGATGATTTTGTAAGACTTTGCGCTAATTTAGACGAAGTTTTAAAAGCTTATGATGAGCTTTTAGCTCTAAGAGAAAAAAAACCTATGATGATGGATGGAATGGTGGTAAGAGTTGATGATCTTGCACTTTGTGAAGAATTAGGCTATACGGTAAAATTTCCAAAATTTATGGCAGCTTTTAAATTTCCTGCACTTGAAAAAACCACGCGTTTAATAGGGGTAAATTTACAAGTAGGAAGAAGTGGAGTGATCACTCCTGTGGCGGTTTTAGAACCTGTAAATTTAGATGGGGTTGTAGTAAAATCAGCCACCCTTCATAATTTTGATGAAATTGCAAGACTTGATGTTAAAATCAATGATTTTGTAAGCGTGATAAGAAGTGGTGATGTTATTCCTAAGATCACTAAGGTTTTTAAAGAGCGTAGAGAAGGTTTAGAGATGGAAATTTCACGCCCTAAACTTTGTCCTACTTGCCAAAGTGAGCTTTTGGATGAAGGAACTTTAATAAAATGTCAAAATATAGATTGTGAAGATAGACTTGTAAATTCTATCATTCATTTTGTTTCTAAAAAATGTCTTAATATCGACGGACTTGGAGAAAATATAGTAGAACTTTTATACAAGCACAAAAAAATCACTACGCTTGAGAGCATTTTTCATTTAAAATTTAGTGATTTTGAAGGTTTGGAAGGCTTTAAAGAAAAGAAAATCAACAATCTTTTAAATGCCATAGAGCAAGCCAGAGAATGTGAGCTTTTTCGTTTTATCACGGCTTTAGGGATAGAGCATATTGGCGAGGTTGCGGCTAAAAAATTAAGTTTAAGTTTTGGTAAAGAGTGGCACAAGCAAAGCTTTGAAGCTTATGCCAATTTAGAAGGTTTTGGAGAGCAAATGGCTTTAAGTCTTTGCGAATTTACGCGTGTTAATCATACAAGAATTGATGAATTTTACAAGCTTTTAAATTTGAAAATAGAAAAACTTGAAATCAAAAGTGATAGTATGATTTTTGGTAAAACTTTTGTGATTACAGGTACTCTTTCACGTCCAAGAGATGAGTTTAAGGCTTTGATAGAAAAGCTTGGGGGTAAGGTAAGCGGCTCTGTTTCTAAAAAGACTGACTATGTGCTTTTTGGAGAAGAGGCAGGTTCTAAACTTAGCAAGGCTAAAGAGCTTGAAGTAAAATGTATAAATGAAAGTGCTTTTAATGAGCTTGTTAAAGAATAGTTCTTATATTTTAACGCTTTTAAGCCTTTTTGGCTTTTTGCTAACTTGGCAAAGGAGTGCTTTTTCTTTATTTTTTTTAATTCCTATTTTTTTAACACTTTTTTGGGAATTCTTTTTATTTTTAAAGCTTAGAAAAAATATTATAAAAGAAGCTACTTTGATTA
Organism: Campylobacter sp. CFSAN093238; assembly: GCF_012898015.1. Taxonomy (NCBI): domain Bacteria; kingdom Pseudomonadati; phylum Campylobacterota; class Epsilonproteobacteria; order Campylobacterales; family Campylobacteraceae; genus Campylobacter; species Campylobacter sp. CFSAN093238. The sequence continues at coordinate 573,182 of NZ_CP040611.1, forward strand.
AGGGAAGTTTGTTTTATCGTATTAGTATGGGGGATTTTTATCTTTATATTTTTAGCTTTTTTTTGGCGATTTTTGGACTTGTTTCTTTATTTTTAAATTTTTTAAATCTTGAAAAAATTGATTTTGTTTTTATATTTATAATTTTACCTTTATTGATGATATTTTTAAAAAAAGAATTGCATTTGCAATTTATAGATAATGCTTATAATGATTTTAGAATAGTTGTTATCGCTAGTTTTTTTACTGCTTTATTTTATGCATTTTATGGGCTTTTTTTTACTTACAATGAACTTTTAAATTTAGAACTTTTTTCTAGGAAAATCATTGCCTATAAGAGTGCTTCTTTTGTTTATTTTGATTTTTTATCTGAATTTTTACATTTTGTTTCAAATTTAAAATTTTTTATTTTTTCTTATTTTGGATATTTGGGGTTTAGGGCTTTAAATTTTATTTTTGATTTTTTTAATTTTTTTATGTTTTGTTCTCTTTTGGCTTTTGTTTTTAATTTTGTTTTGAAAATAAAGATAAAAATAATTGTTTTATTTTTATGTTTTATCATGGTTTTAGGAAATTATTTTTTAAAAGAGCAAAGAAATAATGCCTTAAAATCCGAACAAGAGCAAATACTTTTATGGATGAATAATTTTAATTTTTTAAAAGATAATAACTTAAGTTTAATTCAAAAAGAAAAAGATCTTTTTGAAAAAGATCTTAAAGATCTTAGAGAAATTTTTAAAAAAAATGCTTTTGAAATAGGTATTTGGTGGTTTTCTAAAGAAAAAGAAGACTTAGAAAAAAGAATAAATGAGAGTTTAAAATGAGATTTGATTTTTTTGTTTCAAAGCGTTTAAATATCAGTAGAAATAAAGCCTTAGAGCTTATAGAAAATGAAGAGATTTTACTTAATGGTAAGAGTTTTAAAGCTTCTTTTGATGTGAAAAATTTTTTAGAAAATTTAAAAAAAACGCAAGATTTAAATCCTGAAGATATACTTTTAGCCAATGAGTTAAAATTGGATCTTTTAAGTGAAATTTATGTTTCAAGAGCAGCTTTGAAATTAAAAAAATTTTTAGAAGAAAATGATATTGAAATAAAACATAAAAATTGTCTTGATATAGGATCTAGTACGGGCGGTTTTGTTCAAATTTTACTTGAAAATCAGGCTTTAAAAATCACTGCTCTTGATGTGGGTAGTAATCAACTCCATCCAAGTTTAAGAGCAAATGAAAAAATTATCTTGCATGAAAATACAGATCTTAGAGCCTTTAAAAGTGAAGAAAAATTTGAACTTGTTACTTGTGATGTGAGTTTTATTTCTCTTATTAATTTACTTTATTATGTCGATAATTTAGCTTTAAAGGAAATTATTTTACTTTTTAAACCTCAGTTTGAAGTGGGAAAAAATATCAAAAGAGATAAAAAAGGTGTTTTAAAAGATGACAAGGCAATCTTAAAAGCAAGAATGGATTTTGAAAAAGAATGTGCTAAGTTAGGTTGGCTTTTAAAAAATACGCAAAAATCAAGCATTAAAGGAAAGGAAGGTAATGTTGAATATTTTTACTACTATTTCAAAAATTAATATTACTTCTTTAGCCATAGGTTGTTTTGATGGTATGCATTTAGGACATCTAAAACTTGTAAAATATTTAGATGAGAATGGGGCTTTGCTAGTTATTAATAAATTTAAAGGTCAATTTCTTTGTTCAAATCGTCAAAAAGAAGAAATTTCAGGAAAAAAAGTTATAGAAGTGGATTTTGAAAGTATAAAATCTTTAGATGGTAAAGATTTTTTAAGCTTTTTGAAAAAAGAATTTACCAGTTTAAAATTTATAGTCGTGGGTTATGATTTTTCTTTTGGGAAAAATAGGGCTTATAGTGCTAAAGATATTGAGTTTTTAAGTGGGATAAAAACTATAATAGTTGATGAATTTAGCATAGGTGGAATAGGTGTTCATGCAAGTTTAATTAAGGATTTTTTATCAAGAGCAAATTTGCAAAAAGCAAAAGAATTTTTAGGGAGAAATTATAGCATCAAAGGAAAGGTAATTAAAGGACAAGGCTTAGGTTCTAAAGAACTTTTTGCAACTATAAATTTAGATTGCGAAGGTTATTTTTTGCCTCAAAATGGTGTTTACGCTACTTTGTTAAAAAGTCAAAGAAAAACTTATAAAAGTGTGAGTTTTTTAGGTGTAAGATCAAGCGATGAAAATTTTGCTATAGAAAGTCATATTTTAGAAGAATTGGGTGAAAATTTCACGCAAGGAGAGTTTTTTGAACTCGAGTTTATATCTTTTCTAAGAGAGAATCAAAAATTTCAAGATCTAAAAAAACTTAAAAATCAAATTACTAAAGATATAGAACAGGCTAGAGAATTATTAAGGAAAAATGATGAAAGATGAACTTTTTAAACAAAGCCCTAAAAAACAATTTGAATTTGATAAAAGCGTGGCTAGTGTTTTTGATGATATGATCAATCGTTCTGTACCATTTTATAGAGAAAATTTAGAACTTTGTGGCAATTTATTGGCTAAAATTTTACCTACAAATGCAAGTGTTTGCGATTTGGGCTGCTCAAGTGCTAATTTTTTGATTTTTTTGGCAAATCTAAGAAAGGATTTTAAACTTTTTGGCGTGGATAATTCTGCTTCCATGCTTGAAGTTGCAAAATCAAAAGCTAAAGCTTATGGGCTTGATATAAGTTTTTTTGAAGCTAATTTATGCGAATTTGATTTTTTTACTTGCGATGTTTTTGTAGCAAATTATACCATGCAGTTTATTCGTCCTCCTAAAAGACAAGAATTGCTTGATCAAATTTATAAAAATTTAAACTCTAAAGGCATTTTGATTATGAGTGAAAAAATCCTTTATGAAGATGCTTTTTTGTCTAAAAATATCATAGAACTTTATGCTGATTATAAAGAAAAACAAGGCTATTCTAAGTTTGAAATCGCAGCTAAAAGAGAAGCTTTGGAAAATGTTTTAATTCCTTATAGTCAAAAAGAAAATTTAAATATGCTAGAAAAGGCAGGTTTTAAGAAAATAGAAAGTATTTTTAAATGGGCAAATTTTGAAACTTTCATAGCTTTTAAGGATTAGAAATATTTTCATCTTCCCATTCATCTTTTGGAAAACCTATCTTATATGCATTAACACAATCTTGACTAATGATAGCTTTGTGTCTGCATTCTAAACTTCTTTTTTTTGCTTCCTCGGGGTGATTTTGATAATATTCTACACTTTTGGTTTGTTCGCATGCTGCAAAAAATATACCAATAAGGCTTAAAAAAAGAGTTATTTTCATGGTCATTTTTCCTGTGTCATATTAACATCATCGCTAAAGATAGAACTTTGATTGTTTTCTGTTGTTTTGGAAGGATAAATTTCAGAAGGTGTTTCTGCTATAGGTGGTATTATAATACTTTCATTATTTTCTGAACTTTGGTTAATATCTTTTGTGGTTTTTTCTTTTTTTAAATCATTTTGTTTTAAAGCTTCTAATATTTGATTATCAGATTTTTTCGGTGTGTTTGGACTGTATTTACCCTCTTCATTTGTTGGTTTAACACCAACTTTTAATGCATTAATACAATCTTCGCTAAGAGTTCCGCTTTTTTTGCATTCTTTCGCTTTTTCTTTTGCTTCGCTAGGAAGATTTTTGTAGTAATTTTCTGTTTTACTATCACAAGCTGTTATATTAATAACTATTAAAATTGCAAGTAAAATACTTAGTCTTCGCATTTATCAATCTCCTAAAATTTTTAATATCTTAGCAAACTTGTATAAAGCAACGATAAATTATTTTTCTTCATTGTAAGAAAAAATAGGTAAAGACCATTGATATTTGATAGCTAAAAGCCTTGCAAAAACTCCTATAAAAAGAGTTAAAAGTGTGCAAACTAGGGCATTAAGCTCAAGCCAAATTATTAGAGAATAATAGATTGCTCCTGCAATTATGGCAATTCCTGCATAAATTTCTTTTTGAAACACCAAGGGGATTCTCATACATAAAATATCTCTTAAAATTCCACCAAAAACACCGGTAATTACAGCAGCAGCAACGGCTATGATAAAGCCACGGTTTTGATCTATGGCTATTTGAGCTCCAAGTATGCTAAAAACAACAAGTCCTATAGCATCAAGAGTTAGAAATAAAGTTTCAAGTTTGGTTACTACGCGCGGAATTTTTGTGGCTACAAGGGCGCAAAAACAGATTAAAATAATATATTCAGGATGTTTAACCCAAGTTAAAGGATAATGTCCTAAAAGCACATCTCTTATGCTTCCGCCTCCAATTGCTGTTACGAGAGCAATAAAAATAACTCCAAAAAGATCCATTTTATGGCGTCCTGCAGCTAAAGCCCCTGTCATTCCTTCTGCGGAAATACCTATGATATAAAGAGTGGTTATCGTAAGAGCATTTATCTCCATAATTTATACCTTAAAATTTATCACAATTTATTTGATACTGTTTAATATTTTCATCATTTACTTCATGGTTTGGTACTTGATAGCATTCTTTAAATTTCGGAGTTTTAATAATTTTTACATAAAAACTTGGTATAGCAATACGGCTTTTAATGTATTGTGGTTCTTTATCGTAAAGTACTAAATTTAAAACTTCGATACTTTGAAATTCTAAAGCTAAATTTCTTTCTCTTTGTTCGATTTCATTCCAAATTTTATTATTTATTTGTGCATTTTGTGGGGTAATATTACTCATTAAAAATACTGAATTTTGAGCAGCTTTACTAAAGCTAAAAGAAGCATTGGGTGCAGTGTGTCCTCGTGTGTAACCACTGTTTTTATAATTACTCCAAGTAGTGCGGTATTTTTTAGGAATATTTGTATCATCTTCAAAGCGAGGGCGTTTTTTGATTTGTCTATCTTTCAAATTTGAAGCTTCTACCTTATAAGCAACAGCTTTTGTGCCTTTGAGTTTATAATCATAGCAATTTAGATAAAAAAACTTATCTAAGATTTGCGAGCAATTTATATTGTTAAAATAAGAAGAAAAATCAGCACTAGGCTTGTAAGGTTCTAAGGCAAAAATATTAAGAGATATAGTGAGTAAAAAGATGAAAATTTTCATTTAAGTTCCTTATCTTTACTTTTGCAAAGATGATTTAAAAAGCATTCTTTACATAAAGGTTTTTTAGCTTTACAGGTGTAACGTCCAAAAAGAACCATGGCTTGATGAAGATAGTTAAGATTATCTTTAAATGTGCGTGTTAAATCTTCTTCTGTAGCTTCTGGAGTTTTTGCTTTGCTAAGTCCTAAGCGGTGAGAAACTCTAAAAACATGAGTATCTACAGCCATGAAATTTGCTCCGCACCATTCTATTAAAACTACATGAGCGGTTTTTTGTCCTACGCCTGCTAAGGATTTTAAATTTTGTTCATCAAGGGGAATTTCTCCGTCAAAATTTTCACAAACTGCTTTTGCCATTTTTATAAGATTTTGTGCTTTATTATTAAAAAATGAACAAGTTTGTATATAGGTTTTAAGACTTGATAAATTTGCATTTGCAAGGGATTTAATATCAGGATAAGCTTTAAAAAGATCAGGAGTGATGAGATTAACTCTTTTATCAGTGCATTGGGCTGAAAGCATTACGCAGACTAAAAGCTCATATAAATTTGAAAATTTAAGCTCTGTTACAGGCTTGTCAAAATGTTTTAAAAAAAGTTCTTTGATTTCTAAATTTCTTTTCATTTTTTAATTTTAGTTAATTAGCTTTAAACCAAGTTTAGATATAATTGATTTTATATACATTTTATTAAAAAGGAAACCTAATGAAAAAATTTTCTTTAGTCGCAGCAACTTTGATTGCAGGTGTAGTTTTAAATGTAAATGCAGCTACAGTAGCTACTGTTAATGGCAAGAGCATTAGCGATACAGAAGTAAGTGAATTTTTTGCCCCTATGCTTAGAGGACAGGATTTTAAAACTTTGCCAGATAATCAAAAAAAAGCTCTTATTCAGCAATATATTATGCAAGATTTAATTTTGCAAGATGCTAAAAAACAAAATTTAGAAAAAGACCCTTTATACACAAAAGAACTTGATCGTGCAAAAGATGCAATACTTGTTAATGTTTATCAAGAGAAAATTTTAAATACTATTAAAATTGATGCGGCTAAAGTTAAAGCTTTTTATGATCAAAATAAAGACAAATATGTAAAACCTGCAAGAGTGCAAGCAAAACATATCTTAGTAGCGACAGAAAAAGAAGCTAAGGATATTATTAACGAACTTAAAGGTTTAAAAGGTAAAGAACTAGATGCTAAATTTAGCGAGCTTGCTAAAGAGAAATCAATTGATCCAGGTTCAAAAAACCAAGGTGGTGAGCTTGGTTGGTTTGATCAATCAACTATGGTAAAGCCTTTTACAGATGCTGCTTTCGCGCTTAAAAATGGTACTATTACTACAACTCCGGTAAAAACGAATTTTGGTTATCATGTAATCTTAAAAGAAAATTCGCAAGCTAAAGGTCAAATCAAATTTGATGAAGTAAAACAAGGTATTGAAAACGGACTTAAATTTGAAGAATTTAAAAAAGTTATCAATCAAAAAGGCCAAGATCTCTTAAATAGTGCTAAAGTGGAATATAAATAATGGGTGTTTTAGACATTGTAAAAGCAGGGGTGATTAGCGGAGATGAGCTTAATAAAATTTATGACTATGCTAAAGCAGAGGGTTTTGCTATCCCTGCTGTTAATGTTGTAGGAACTGATTCTATTAATGCAGTTTTAGAAGCTGCAAAAAAAGTTAACTCTCCAGTTATTATCCAGTTTTCAAATGGTGGGGCAAAATTTTATGCAGGGAAAAATTGTCCTAATGGAGAAGTTTTAGGTGCAATTAGTGGGGCTAAACATGTACATTTACTTGCTAAAGCTTATGGTGTACCTGTGATTTTACACACTGATCATGCTGCAAGAAAACTTTTGCCTTGGATTGATGGGCTTATTGAGGCAAATGCACAATATAAAAAAACCCATGGACAAGCTTTATTTAGTTCTCATATGCTTGATCTTAGCGAAGAAAGTTTAGAAGAAAATCTTAGCACTTGTGAAGTTTATCTTCAAAAACTTGATGCTTTAGGTGTCGCGCTTGAAATAGAATTAGGTTGTACAGGTGGCGAAGAAGATGGAGTGGATAATACAGGTATTGATAATTCCAAGCTTTATACCCAACCAGAAGATGTAGCTCTTGCATATGAAAGACTTGGAAAAATTAGTGATAAATTTTCAATCGCAGCAAGCTTTGGAAATGTACATGGAGTTTACAAGCCAGGAAATGTTAGCTTACAACCTGAAATTTTAAAAAATTCGCAAAAATTTGTAAAAGATAAATTTGCTTTAAATAGCGATAAGCCTATAAATTTTGTATTTCATGGCGGTAGCGGTAGTGAGCTAAAAGATATTAAAAATGCAGTAAGCTATGGCGTAATTAAGATGAATATTGACACAGATACTCAATGGGCTTTTTGGGATGGGGTGCGTGAATATGAACTTAAAAATAGGGCTTATTTGCAAGGACAAATTGGAAATCCAGAAGGTGATGACAAGCCAAATAAAAAATACTATGATCCGCGTGTTTGGTTAAGAAGCGGTGAAGAAAGCATGATAAAACGTCTTGAAATCGCTTTTGAAGATTTAAACTGTATAAACAAAAACTAAGCATTTTAAAAGCTTAGTTTTATTTTGTTTTAAAAATTTTTATCAAATTAAGTAGCAATCTTTAAAATAAAATTTTTAATGAGGTATTGGTTTCATGGATATTAAATCAGATGAAATTTCAGAACTTGTTTTGCCTGAAGGCAAAGATGCAAGAGGTTCTTTGGTTTATTTTAAAATTATTTTTATTCCAGCTTTTCTTTATATTTTGATTTTATTGGGTTATTTTAATGTAATTGACTTTAAGGTCGAATTACATACGGTTATTATGACAGGTGTGATTTTTTTTACAGCATTGATTTTTGCTAGACATAGTGCTGAGTATGCGTATAGTATTTTTGAACAACAAAAAGATGAATTTAAACAGGCTTTAAAAAGACATATTATGAGGCATTTTCTTGCCATAGGGAAAGACACGAAATCAAATGCCAATTTTGATGACTTTGCTTATACATATATTAAGGGTGCAAGAAATGAGAATTTTGCTAGTATAGGTTCGGCAATTTTTCCAATGATGGGAATTTTAGGAACTTTTATCAGTATAGCTTTTTCAATGCCAAATTTTAGTTCTAGTGATACAGCCGCTTTAGAACAAGAAATTGCAGATTTGTTAAGTGGAGTGGGAACTGCTTTTTATGTTTCAATTTATGGAATTTTTCTTGCATTATGGTGGATGTTTTTTGAAAAATATGGTAAAAGCAAAATAGATCGTTTGCTAAATCGTCAAAAAAACGCTACAAGTGGATTTTTTTGGACAAAAGAAGAGCTTGATCAAAGATATTTAACTGAAAGTTTGCAACATTTTGAAAAAATTGGAGCAATTTTTAAACAAGTTAGTAATGATGATTTTTTTGCAGAGCTTGATCATGCTATTGATAGAAAATTTGGTATTTTCCAAGATATGCTAAATGTAGAAGAAAAGGCTATTAGATTAAGTAGTGAACATATCAAACAAACCATGGGTGAGCTTAGTAAAGCACAAAGAGATCAACGCGATCTTGGAAAGCTTTATAGTGAAATGTTAAATGGTATAGGTTTGCTCAATCAAAATTTAAAAGAAATCAATACAAGAATGTCAGAACAATATAATCGCTTGCTTGATATCAGTAGTGATAAAATTCATCATCTTGATAAGACACTAAGTGCATTCGATGAAAAAATAGAGCGTTTTGGTAAAAATTTTGAACTTTATGAAAAAGCAATGTTGGAAAGTCAAGAAAAGGTTTTTGAGGGATTTAAAGCAAGCTTGTTTGAAGGTATGCATAAATTTAAAGAAGTATATGAAGAAGAAAAAAGTATTGATGCTAAAATCAAAATGATGGATGAGCTTAAAAAAGAAATGAAAGCACTTGATGAAGAAACAAGTCAAATGATGAGCAAGCTTTCTGGGGATGAAAATCAGAATAAAGAAAATGAAACCAAACAAATAGAAGATTTTTCAGAGTCTAAGACTGAAGAAAATCAAGATGAAATTCAAGCAGAAATATCTAAGCAAGAAAGCAATGATGAGCTAAAAAATGAAGATAAAGAAAATAAATGAAAAATGAGTCAAAAGAAGATAGCAATTTTTGGATAGCTTATGCTGATTTAATGGCAGGATTGCTGTTTGTTTTTATTTTGCTAATAGGTGCTATTGTTGTAAAATATGTTTTAACTCAAAGTGATTTAAAAGAAATCAAAGATAATCTCAATAAACAAGAGGCACGCTTAGAGGAGAGTAAAGAAGAGCTTAGAAATAAAGAAGCCATAGTGTTTAAACTAAGTTCTGATTTAAACAATGCTTCTAGTGCTTTAAATCTTGCTAATTCTCAAAAAGCAGAATTAGAGGCTAATATTACAAATTACAAGCAGTTAAGTAAAGATTTAAACTCAACTTTAGATAATAAAGATAAGCAAATTTTGATTTTACTAGGTCAACTAGAGAAAAAAGATGAAGAGCTTAAAAATTTACAAGAAGATTTTCAAAAAGCTAAAGAAAAGGTGCAAAATCTTGGTTTGATTCGTGAAAATTTAAGCAAGGAATTACAAAGTAAGCTTGATAATAATATCACTATAGATGAAAAGACAGGATCTATTTCTTTGCCTGCTGAAGTACTTTTTGATAAAGATTCTTATGTGTTAAAAAATGAGGCAAAGGCAAGTTTGAGAAAAATCTTAAGCGAATATTTTGATGCTATTCTTGAAGATCCAAAAATTTTTTCTAACATTGAAAATATCATTATTGAAGGACATACTGATAGTGATGGATCTTATATTTATAATTTAGATTTGTCGCAAAAAAGAGCTTATGAGGTGATGAATTTTATCTATACTTTTTATAAGAGTGATAAGCTTCAAAAGCTTTTAATGGCAAGTGGACGTTCTTTTTCAGATCCTGTGTTTGTCAACGGAGTTGAAGATAAGGATAAGAGTCGTCGCATAGAAATAAAATTTAGCATTAAAAATGATAATGCTTTAAAGGATGTAGAAAAATTCTTTGAATTTCATTAAAACAATTAGTCCTATACAAAAAATCAATTTTAACGGATTTGAATTTTATATTAAAAGAGATGATTTATTAGGGGAAATTAATGGAAATAAAGCTAGGAAACTTGCTTTTTATATCCATCAAAGATATCCTAAAAATCAATCTTTTGTAAGTTATGGAGGAAGCCAAAGTAATGCTTTGGCGGCATTAAGTATTTTTGCTAAACAAAGATCATATAAGCTTGTTTTTGCTTGTGAAAAAATTTCTACTTTTCTTAAGAATAATCCTTGTGGAAACTATACTTTAGCTTTAGAAAATGGTGTTGATTTTGTAGAAAATATCCATTCTTTATCCTTAAAGCAATTTGCTTTGTCTTTGTGTAAAAAAGATGATATTTTTATAGAACAAGGCATAGCTAATTTAGAAGCTCAATATGGCTATATGGAACTTGCTCAAGAAATTCAAATGCAAAGTCAAAGTTTAAAGCTTGATTTTGATATTTTTTTACCTTCGGGTACAGGCACTTCGGCAGCTTTTTTGGCAAAGTATTCTAAATTTAAAGTATTTACTTGCGCTTGTGTAGGTGATATTAAATATCTTAAAAAACAAATTTTAACATTAGATCCAAGCTATGATTTTTCAAATTTAGAATTTTTAACAAGTGATAAAAAATATCACTTTGCTAAGCCGTATAAAGAATTTTATGAGCTTTATATGGATTTAAAGTTAAAGTGCAATATAGAATTTGACTTGTTGTATGATATTTTAGGATTAAGTATAGCATTAAAACAAGAGTGGAAAAAACCATTGCTTTATATACATCAAGGTGGAATTTTAGGAAATTCCACTATGTTAGAGAGATATAAATTTAAAAAATTAGTTTAAAATTCCATAGATAAAAATGATTAAAATAATCAAAGGTACTATATATTTTACATAATAAAACCAAATTCCAAACCATGAACTTTTAAGCGTATTATTATTGCTAAGTTCTTTTAGACTTTCTTGTTTGCCTAAAATCCAACCTACATAAATGCAGCAAAAAAATGCAGTTAAAACAAACAAAATATTTCCACTAATGAAATCAAAACTATCAAAAATGTTTTTTCCTTTGATGATAACAATATCACGCCAAGGCCCATAAGTTAGAATACAAGGAAGATTGCCAAGTATGAAGATAAACCCTAGAGTTAGGTTAATAGAAAGATTTTTAGAATATTTAAATTTTTCTTCTAATACGCTAATAATAACTTGATAAATTGGCAAGCTTGTGGTTAAAGCTGCAATCAAGAGTAAGACAAAAAATAAAATACACACAATGGTGCCAAAATGGATATGAGAAAATGCTATAGGTAAAGTTTCAAAAACCAAAGAAGGCCCGCTATCTGGAGCAAGTCCCGCTGAGAAAAGTGCTGGAAAAATCATAAAACCAGCCAAAACAGCTATGATAGTATTTAAAACCCCTGTATAAATAGCGGTTTTTGCCATATTTTCATTTTTATTAAGATGAGATGAAAGTGTTATCATTACCCCAAAACCTAGGGATAAAGCAAAAAAGACTTGTCCTAAAACATCGATTAAAAGTTTTGGTGATAAAATTTTACTAAAATCAGGTTCAAGATAAAATTTAACTCCAGCCATAGCTCCATCAAGGGTTAAATTGCGTCCTACAACAATAATAAGACAGATAAATAACAAAGGCATTAAAAATTTTACGGATTTTTCTATACCATCTATAATGCCTCTTTTTAAAATAATATAATTAATAATTACAAAAACAGTGGTAAAAATACCAACTCCTAAAGGATTGAAGGCTATTTTGTCGTTAAAAAACTGATGAGTAAATTCTTTGCTTACTACATTGGCAAGACTAAAATTCCCTAGGGTTAATTCCCAAATATAAACTAAAACCCATCCTCCAAGTACCATGTAGTAAGCCATTATGCCAAAGCTTCCTAAAAGTCCCATATATCCAATACTTTGCCATTTTTGTTTGAAAGCATCTACGCTATTTGTCATCGCTTTTCTGCCTATGACATTTTCAACTAAAATAACAGGAATGCCTATGATAATCATGGCTATACAAAAAACTAATACATAAGCACCGCCACCATTTTCTCCTACAAGATAGGGAAAACGCCAAGTTGCTCCAAATCCTATGGTTGCTCCAGCAACTGTTAGAATATAAGTTAGTGTGCTACTCCATGTTTGTCTTTGCATGATTATCCTTTCGAAAAAGAATTATTTTACCTAAAAATAACTTTAAAAACTTATAAGCTATCCATATAGCTTATATCGTAAGTATTTTTTAAGCGTTTGTGTATCGTTTCGTGCCAATTTTGAGATATGAGAGAGTTTAATTTTTCTAATTTATCTAATAAATTCGGATTTTGCTTAAGAATTTGATGCGGGGAGTAAAAAAGTTGATTGAGTTCAAATACACTAAGTGAAGTAGAATTTTTTTCTAAAATTTTAATGTTTTCATGCTTTCGTATTTGTCCAACTTGTAAAACTTTATAATACCATCCACTCAAGCCCGTTTTAAAAATTTCATGTGTAAAATTTGGATTATTGTGAATTTTAGAAATTTTTACACAAGGTTTTCTAGGTTCGCTTACTTGCAGTATTGCATTTGAAAATTGATGTATATCACCTATGCAAACATTTTGTTCACAAAGCCCATCGATGCTCAAATTTTCACCCATTGAGCCAAAATTTAGCTTTTTATTAAGAAATCTTTCCCATATAGGATAGTTTTGACAAGAGTTGGCAAAAATAGCCTTATGGTAGCCTCCATGATGAATTTTATCAGCTATTTGATCATCTAAAACACCTAGAAAATCAATTTGTGTTTCTTCTAGGTAAGTATCTTTAATAAATGCGCTTTGGAAATTTTTATAGTTTTTAATTTTCCCTATTTGCAAACTTTGAATTTTCATGGTTCTATTTTTTTTAATAAATCATCAGCACTGATAAAACCCGTGATTTTTAATTTTTCTTTTCCATTTTCAAAGAAAATTAAAACAGGTGGGCCAAAAACATTAAATTCTTTCATGGTTTTAATTTGTTCATTATTATTTTCGCTTACATCAACTTTGATAAGTTTGTAATTTTGCATTTTTTGTATGATTCTTTCATCGCTAAAGGTTAATTCATCTAAAAGTTTGCAATTTTCACACCAAGATGCAGTAAAATCAAGCATTATAGGCTTTGTATTTGTTTGTATTTCTTGCTTTAATTGTTCAAAATTGTTGATATAATCATAGCTTAAAGCATGTTTTGAGGCAGATATAGTATTGAAATTTAAAGGATTTAAGAAATTTTTAGCCCCAAAAAGTCCTCCTAGGAAAATACTTAGAGAATAAGCTAAAATAAGAATTAAAATACTTTTTTTAATTTTAGAAATTATTGTAAAACTTTTTTCAAAAATTCCCATAAAAACACTAAAAAATACACCTAAAATTCCATAGGCAATTAAAATGTAATTTTCTTCAATAATTCTAGAAAGTATCCAAATAGCCATAGCCAACATAACAAAACCAAAGAAAATTTTTACTTTTTCCATCCAAAAACCAGGTTTAATAAAACCTAATCCTAAGCCTATGAAAAGCAAAGGTATACCCATGCCAAAACTCATGATAAAAAGTGCACTACCACCTAATAAAGCATTGCCTGTATTGGCTATATAAATTAAAGCACCTGCTAAAGGAGCTGCTACGCAAGGACCTACTATTAAAGCAGATAAAAATCCCATGATGGCTATACCTACAACTCCCTTCCCTTTTTCGCTTTTTTTATGTATAAAGGTTTGAAATCTTAATGGCAATTCAAAACGAAAAGCTCCAAACATAGCAAAAGCAAAAGCTATGAAAATTAGAGCAAAAAGAATTAAAATAATAGGTTTTTGTAAAATTCCTTGAATACTTGCTCCTAGAAAACTTGCTATAACTCCAGCAATAGCATAGGCTAAAGACATGAAAAAAACATAGATAAAAGAGAGAAAAAAACTATATTTTTTTGAAAATTTAGCATTACTTTTTGCTACGATAAGAGAAGATAAAATCGGAATCATAGGTAAAATACAAGGTGTTAAGGAGAGTAAAAGTCCATAGCCAAAAAAACTTAGCAAAATCCAAAAAAAGTTATCTGTTGCTAAAAAATTTGCTATAGAGCTTTCTTCAGATTCAATTTTAGTTTTTTTATCTGTTTTTTGAGCTTTGTAAGGTTTTGAAATTTCAAAAGCATCTTTTTTAGAAATGAGATCAAAGTACCAAGTTTGAGGATTATAACACAAGCCTTGTTCAGAACAGCCTTGAAATTCGAGTTTGATTAAATTTGTGGTATTTTTTGCAAAGCGCTCTAGTAATAAATTTGGCAAAGCTAAATTTAATTTTTGATAATAAACATTTTCATTACCTCTTGTAGAACTTTGAGGTAGATTAATCAAAGAACTTATATCTTTTTCGTTTATATATAATTTAAGTTTATTAGAATAAAGATAAATATCTTTTCCAAGTTCAATATCAATTGAGATAGAGTTATTATAAGAGTTTGATTTTACATTAAAAGCTTCATTTAAAGATAATATAGAAGCAAAACATAAACAAAAACTTAATAAAATAATACCAAAAATACGCATAAATTTCCTAAAAACTTATTTTTTCCTTTATTTTTAACTTCAATTATAATTTATTATGGTAAATTTACTTTAAATACTTTATAAAGGTTTGAAAATGCAAGAAAATAATTCTCCAAAAGCGCAAGCGGTTGTTAAAAAGAATGAAATTTATGTTTCTGTTAAAAGAAAGAAAAGTACAATAGAATATGAAAAAGATTTAAAGAATTTGCAAATTGAGCTTTTGAAATTTCAAAATCATGTTAAAGCCAAGGGTTTAAAGGTTCTTATACTTATAGAAGGGCGTGATGCAGCTGGAAAAGGTGGGGCGATTAAACGTTTGATTGAGCATTTAAATCCGCGTGGTTGCCGCGTTGTGGCTCTTGAAAAACCTAGTGATGTGGAAAAAACACAGTGGTATTTTCAGCGTTATATAGCACATTTGCCCTCAGCCGGTGAGATTGTGATTTTTGACAGATCTTGGTATAATCGTGCAGGAGTAGAACCGGTTATGGGTTTTTGTACACCGCAACAACATAAAGATTTTTTAAGAGAAGTGCCTTTGTTTGAAAATATGATTTCAAATAGTGATATTATTTTTTTTAAATTTTATTTTTCAGTATCAAAAGACGAGCAAAAAAAACGTTTTGAAAAACGCCGAAGCGATCCACTTAAACAATATAAATTATCTCCTGTGGATCAAAAATCGCAAGAATTATGGGATAAATATACTTTAGCTAAATACTCTATGCTTTTAGCATCTAATACTCCAACTTGTCCTTGGACTATTATTTCTTCTGATGATAAGAAAAAAGCAAGATTAAATTTATTGCGTTTTATACTTTCTAAGGTAGAATATCCAAATAAAAAAACTGGAGATTTTTCCAAAATTGATGCAAAATTAGTGCGTAGTGGAGAAGAAGAAATACGAAAAATGGAGGCGAATTTGGAAAAACTTGACAGTAAAAAAGCAGATGAGAAAATAAAAGATTTAGATTAAGGAAAAGAATGCAAAAGCTGGTTGAAAATTTAGCACTAAAGTACTATGATAAAGTAGTTGATTTAAGACATCAAATTCATATGCATCCTGAGCTTGAATTTGAAGAAGAAAATACAGCCCATTTAGTGTGTAAAATTTTAGATGAGTTTGGCATTAAATATCAAAAAAATATTGCAAAAACAGGAATTTTAGCTATTATAGAAGGAAAAAAGAAGAGTCAGAAAAAACCAAAATGTGTTCTTTTAAGAGCGGATATGGATGCTTTGCCTGTGCAAGAAAAAACTAATCTAAGCTATGCTTCAAAAATTGATGGTAAGATGCATGCATGTGGACATGATGGACATACAGCAGGGCTTTTGGGAGCTGCTTTGATATTAAATGAGCTTAAAGATGAATTTTGTGGCACGATTAAATTTATGTTTCAGCCCGCAGAAGAGGGAAGCGGTGGAGCTAAACCTATGATAGAATCAGGTGTATTGGAAAATCCTTATGTTGATGCAGTTTTTGGTTGTCATTTATGGGGGCCTTTGCTTGAAAATACTGCTCAAATTGTAAGTGGTGAAATGATGGCTGGAACGGATATTTTTGATTTGGAATTTATTGGCAGAGGAGGGCATGGAGCTCATCCGCACACTTGTATAGATCCTATAATTATGACAACGCAATTTGTAAATAATATACAAAGTGTTATTTCTAGACGTTTAGCCCCTTATGAAGCAGGGGTGATTACCGTAGGTCAAATTTGTGCAGGAACTACTTATAATGTTATTCCTACAAATGCTTATTTAAAAGGAACTGTGCGCTTTTTAAATGATAAAACGCAAGATATTTTAAAAAGTTCTTTAGAAGAAGTGGCTGCTGCTACAGCAAAATCCAATGGCGGAGATTATAAGCTTAAATATACTAAAGAATTTCCTCCATTGATTAATGATGAAAAAGCTGTTTTAATAGCAAGAAAAGCTTTTGCAAAGGTCTTAGGAGAAGAAAATATCATTGTTTCTTCTAAACCTGACATGGGGGCTGAAGATTTTGCTTTTTTAACACGAGAAAGAATGGGGGCTTATGTATTTGTTGGAATTTCAAAGGATTTAAATCATCCAGCTTTGCATCATAGTTCTACTTTTTGTTGGGATGATGAAAATTTAAAAGTTTTAATGCAGGGTGATGTGATGATGGCTTTAGAATTTTTAAATTTATAAAATAGAATTAAAAATTCACAAAAAATTCACAAAAAATGAGTAAAATTTAATCTTGATTTTTCTTTAGGATTTGTTATTATGAAAAAGAAGATTGTTTTAATCATTTTAATTGCAATACTTGGAAGTGTTGGGGCTTATTTTATTTTTTTTAATAATGATGAAAAAATCAGCTATTTAACTCAAAAAATACAAAAAAAAGATATATCTCAAACCATAGAGGCAGTAGGAAAGGTATATGCCAAAGATCAAGTCGATGTGGGTGCTCAAGTTAGTGGACAAATTATAAAACTTTATGTTGATGTGGGAACTCATGTAAAGCAAGGTGATTTGATCGCTCAAATTGATAAAGATAAACAACAAAACGATTTAGATATTACAAAAGCTCAGCTTGAAAGTGCTAAGGCTAATTTAGAGAGTAAAAAAGTTGCCCTTGAGATTGCGAATAAGCAATATCAAAGAGAGCAAAAACTTTATGCAGCTAAAGCAAGTTCTCTTGAAAATTTAGAAACTCAAAAAAATAATTATTATGCTTTAAAAGCCAATGTTGCAGAGCTTAATGCTCAAGTAGTTCAGCTTGAAATCACTCTTAAAAATGCACAAAAAGATTTAGGTTATACAACCATTACTGCTCCTATGGATGGTGTTGTGATTAATGTAGCTGTAGATGAAGGACAAACAGTTAATGCTAATCAAAACACTCCTACTATAGTCCGTATAGCTAATTTAGACGAAATGGAAGTAAGAATGGAAATAGCAGAGGCTGATGTGAGTAAGATAAAAGTAGGAACAGAGCTTGATTTTTCTTTGCTTAATGATCCTCAAAAAACTTATCATGCTAAGATTGCAAGTATAGATCCAGCTGATACTGAAGTGAGTGATTCTAGTACAAGCTCAAGCTCATCAAGTTCGAGTTCTTCAAGCTCAAGCTCATCAAATGCTATTTATTATTACGCAAAATTTTATGTAGCCAATAAAGATGATTTTTTGCGTATTGGTATGAGTATACAAAATGAAATTGTCGTAGCAAGTGCAAAGGCTGTTTTAGCAGTGCCAACTTATGCAATTAAAAGCGATCCAAAAGGCTATTATGTTGAAATTTTGGAAAATCAAAAAGCTGTTAAAAAATATGTCAAACTTGGCATTAAAGATTCTATCAATACTCAAATTTTAGAAGGTGTAAATGAAGATGAAGAATTGATAGTAAGCTCAAGTGCTGATGGTTTAGCTCCTAAAATGAAGTTGAGATTTTAATGATTTTTCTTAAAAATATTTGCAAAAATATAGGCGAAAATGCCATTTTAAAAAATGTAAGTTTAAGTATAGAAAAAGGTGAATTTGTTGCTATTATAGGACAAAGTGGAAGTGGTAAAACTTCACTTTTAAATATCATAGGAACATTAGATACGCCAAGTAGCGGAACTTATGTTTTTGATGAGTATGAAGTCACTAAACTTAATAACGATGAAAAAGCAAGATTAAGGCGTGAAAAAATAGGCTTTATATTTCAAAGATATAATCTTTTAAGCTTGCTTAGTGCTAAAGAAAATGTTTCTTTACCTGCAGTTTATGCGGGAAAAAATTTACAAGAAAGAAGTCAAAATGCTAAAAAACTCTTAAATGATTTAGAATTAGCTCACAAGTTAGATTCTAAGCCAAACGAATTAAGCGGAGGGCAGCAACAACGCGTTTCTATAGCAAGAGCTTTAATCAATGGCGGAGAGCTTATTTTGGCTGATGAACCAACGGGAGCTTTGGATAGTAAAAGCGGTATTATGGTGCTTGAAATTTTACAAAAACTTAACACACAAGGTCATACTATAGTCTTAGTAACTCACGATCCAAAAATTGCAGCACAAGCTAAAAGGGTTGTAGAGATTAAAGATGGAGAAATTTTAAGCGATACTAAAAAGGAAAAAGCTCAAGAAAAACTTATTTTAAAAACAATGCCCAAAGAGAAAAAAACACTTACTTTGCTTAAAAATCAAGCCTTTGAATGTTTTAAGATAGCTTATTCTTCCATACTTGCACACAAACTTCGTTCTATTTTAACTATGCTTGGAATCATCATAGGTATTGCTTCTGTAGTTTGTGTTGTAGCTTTAGGATTAGGCTCTCAAGCTAAAGTGCTTGAGTCTATTGCAAGACTTGGGACAAATACTATTGAAATTCGCCCTGGAAAAGGATTTGGGGATTTGCGTTCGGGTAAAACAAGGCTTAATTTTAGTGATTTAGAAACGCTAAGATCTTTAGAATATTTAGAAGCAGTTGATGCTCATTCAAATACTTCAGGAGTGGCAACTTATACCAATATTTCTTTAAGCGCAAGAGCTGAAGGAGTAGGGGTAAATAATTTTGCTATAGAAGGTTTAAGGATAGATGCGGGAAGAATTTTAAATAATGATGATGTAAAAAATAGTACCAATGTTGCTGTATTGGATTTTAATGCTAAAAAAAATCTTTTTCCTGATGAAAAAAGTGAAAATATTTTAGGTCGTGTGGTGCTTTTTAATTCTCAACCTTTTAAGATTATAGGAGTTTTGCAAAAAGATACAGACAAGCCTATAGAAGATAATGTAGTACGTCTTTATATACCCTATACAACACTGATGAATAAGCTTACAGGAGATAGAAATTTGCGTGAAATCATAGTTAAGGTTAAAGATGATGTGAGTTCAACTTTGGCTGAAAATGCTATTATAAGAATTTTAGAAATTAAACGCGGACAAAAGGATTTTTTTACTTTTAATTCTGACACTTTTAAGCAAGCTATTACAGCAAATAAACGCACTACAACCATACTTACCGCTTGTGTGGCTGTGATTGCTTTGATTGTTGGGGGTATAGGAGTGATGAATATCATGCTTGTTTCTGTAAGTGAAAGAACAAGAGAAATAGGCATACGCATGGCTATAGGGGCTAGAAGAGAAGATATTATGATGCAGTTTTTAATCGAAGCGGTTATGATTTGTACTATAGGGGCGATTTTAGGTGTGATTTTATCGATTTTTGTTATTTTTGCTTTTAATACTTTAAGTACGGATTTTCCTATGATTTTAAATGCCTATTCTGTGCTTTTGGGACTTTTAAGTTCTATGTTTATCGGTGTGGTTTTTGGTTTTTTCCCTGCAAGAAATGCAGCAAATTTAAATCCTATTAGTGCATTATCAAAGGAATAAAATGAAAATAATACTTAGCATTTTTTTAGCATTTTTCTTGAGCGCTTGTGGTGTAAAACTTAGCTTGCCTAAAGAAGTTGATTTAACTCAAGAACAAATGAAAGATTTAAATCTTACTTATGATTGGTATAGATCTTATGATAATGCAAAATTAAATGAATTTCTAAATTTTGTTTTATTGAATAATAGTGATATTAATATTGCTAGAAAAACTTTGCTTTCGGCTTTGGCTAGAGCTGATTTGATTGATTATGATTTATATCCGACTTTAAGTGGAAATTTGGGTTTTGGTGCGGATAAAGATTTAAATTCAGGCAAACAAAGTAAAAATTTCAATAATTCTTTAAATTTAAGCTATGAGCTTGATATTTATGGCAAATTAAGAGATAGTGCAAGTGCGAGTGAATTTAGTGCAAAAGCAAGTGCTTATGATCTTGAAAATTTAAAAATAAGTATGATCAATACAGCTTTAAATGATGTGTTTGAGCTGGCTTATTTTAACGATGTAGATAAATTGCTTCGAGCTTATCTTTCAAATTTAGAACAAATGAAAGAGCTTTATAACTATAAATACAAGCTTGGAAAAATAGAAGAATTAGATCTTTTAAACATAGAACAAAGCTTATTAAGAGCTAAACAAAATTTATTAGGCAATGATCAAAATCGTAATTTACTCATAAAAAATTTACAAGATTTATTGGCAAGGCAAGAAGGTTTTGCTTATATAGAGTATTTTAAAACTTTATCTTTAAATGATTTTAAAACCTTAAGTCCTGATTTTAATATACCTTTAAAAGCTTTAGCGTACCGTGCAGATGTGAGATCTAAACTCAATAGCTTAAAATCAGCCTTTAAGGATTATTCTTCTATGCAAAAATCTATTTTGCCTAGTATTTCTTTAGGTGGAGCATTAAGTGGGAGTGATAAAAAAATTGATGGTAGTTTTAAATTTGAAATTTTAAGTGGTAATGTTAAGATTTCTTTACCTTTCTTAGATTATGGTAGGGTAAAGCAAAATATCAAAATTTCACAATTTGCTTATGAGCAACTTTTAATTTCTTATGAGCAAGCCTTGCAAAGTGCGATGAATGAATTTGCATTGAATTATAAAGATTATCAAAGCGACACCTTGCTTTTACAAAATTTGCAAAATATTAACATTAAACAAGAGCTTATCACTAAGGCGTATTATGAAAAATATATTTTAGGAAAAAGTGAATTAAAAGATTATTTGGATGCAAACAATACTTTAAATTCTACCCAGCAAGAATTTTTAAGAGCTAGATTTAGTCTTTTAAAAACCATTAATTCTTACTATCAAATCACAGCTTTAAGTTTTAATGATAAAAACTTAGAATTTCCTAAGTATTAAATTTAATAATCGATGATATTTTTTAAATCCTCGAGTAACTTTTTAGCCATCAGCTCATAGCCTTTTATAGTAAGATGTACATCATTGAGCGAAAGCTTTTGTTCTATCCATTTGTTTTTTCCCCCACTATCTTGCATAAACTGATGCATATCAAAAATAAGAGTTTTTTCTTCTTTAGCAACTTCATATAATGCTTTGCGTATGGTAAAAAAATCAGGAGCAAGCTTGTAGTTTTTACCTTGTTTTTGAACTACAGTTGGTGGAGAGATTAGCATGATAACAGCGTTTTTATTGTAAGTTTTTAAAATACTAATCCATTTTTTTAAATTATTTTTGAATTTTTGTTTTTCAAACCCTTTAAAGAGTGCATCATTAGAACCATAGGCAAGAATAATTAAATCATTGTGTAAAAGTCCTAGTTCTTTTTTTACAACTGTTTGATTCCAAGAGAGCCATAAATCACTTTTGGCACCATTGATTGCAATGGTATCTAAGAAAACATTATTATCTTTATTTGTGATGAAATATCCTCCTAGCTCAGCATCTTTTTGTAAGGCTGAAATTTGCAAAGGAAGATCAAGTTCTAGTTCTTTATAAGACCATTTGTTAATTTGTGTAGTTCTTAACTCATAGCTTTGGTTTTTTGCATCTTTGATGCTAAAAGCATTGGTATTTTGTTTGGCTTTAAATAAAAATCCTATTTTGAAATTTTTTTTATCTAGGGTTGTATCAAGGTTGATTTTTGCGCCTTTAGTTTTTGCTTTGGCTATTATCCCACCTAGTGGAAAATTATGTCCAGCATTAGCAGGATTTCTTGAGTTTAAAATTTCAAAGTTTTTATAAGAATAAACAAGATTAAGATTTTGTTGATATTTGGGCTGTAAAGGATAGGCAAAACCTATAGAGTTAGAGCGGATTAAATATCCTCTTATGACACGCGGAAAGAAATCAGCCGCCATATGAGAATCTCCATAAATTCTAATTCCTATGTTTTGATTTTTTTCTAATTTTTTTTCTAGATTTTTAAGATCTTTTTTTAATACATAACTTGTTAAAGCAGAGTGATTTTTGTTTTGATTGAGTATGGAATCTATTGTGTCATTTGTATTTAAATTTTGTGCATAAGAGCTAGTAAAAATAATAAAAAACAATAAGATAATTTTAAATTTATTTACTAGCATTTTCTTCCTTAAGTTTTATGTGTTCTAATAAAAGTTTAGACATTTCTCTTGCCCCACTTGGAGTAAAATGAACCCCATCATCTGTTCTTACTTTTATACTTCTATTGTTTTCATCTTTTATATAAGCTGAGTATTCATCATTGACACTAAAAAATAGCTTAGTGTTGATAAAAATTTCTTTATTTTTAAGAATTTCATCGCTGTAAATTTTATTGAGCACTTGTATTTTTTTGTTCAAATCTTCTTTTTTTACAGGAGGGATTTCAAACCAAAAAACTTTGGCTTTATGTTTTTTAGCGATTTTAATGATTTCATCTACACGACTTGTGTAAATATCTATCCAAGAAGGGGAGCCAAAACGATGGTAATTTCCTCCTTTTTTAATATCCCAAGGATCATTAGCGCCAAGAAGAACAACAAGATATTTAATATTTGAGTTTTTAATAAAAGCTTCATTGGTTGCTTTTGACCAATCAAAATAGGATTTATAAGAAAGGCCTGTATTTTGTTTGCTAAGATCGGTTACCTTAAGATTTAAATTTCTTAAATCTCTATTTAAGGCTATTGCAACACCTTGCATTAAAGAATCTCCGATAAATAAAAACTCATCTCCATTTTGTAGTTCTAATTTGGTATTGTCGATAAAACTAATATTTGCATCTCGGATTAAGGTTGGATTTGTTTCTTTATGAGAAGTGTTTTCATCATTTTCTAAAGTGTTTAGAACTTTATCTATTTTACTTAAGTTTTCATCTATTGATTTATTTTCTTGATTTGTAGTTTCTTCATTAGTTTGAGGCAAGGGTTCGTTGCTTAAAATTGCGCGAATTTGTTCTAATTTAATTTTGAAGCCATTGGCTTCTTTTAAAAGATCATTATGAGGATAGAATGCAAAGTGATATTTTTGTTCTATATAAGAGCTAATGCTCTGATTCATAACTACAACAACCAAGCCAAGCACTATAATCAAAATAAAGAAAAATCTAACCACACTCATCTAAAAACTCGAATAAATAAAATCAGGAATTCCATCTGGCATAAAAGCAAAAACCAAAAGTAAAATAAAAGCTATGATAAAAGGTTTTAGTAAAAATGGAGTAAGATTTAAAATCTTAATGCAATATTCTTTAAAATTAATAAATAAAGGATAGATCATAAAAAGAACCCCAAAAGCAACCAACATATAGATATCGTTATAAGATGGAATTTGGAAGAAATTATAATAACAAGCTTTAAAATATTCTATTGCATCTTCTAGATTTTTGCTATAATAAAAGAAAATCCAAGTAAAACATACAAATTGAAAGGTTAAAAATCTTCCTAAAGCTGGAATTTTTTGTAAACTAAATTTGCTTAAAGCTAGCAAATGTATAAAAACTATGCCAATACCATGCAATAAACCCCAAACAATAAAAGCAAGTGTATTGCCATGCCACATACCTGAAAGTATAAAAGCGATGAGTATGTTAACTATAGTGCGTGGCATTCCTTTTCTATTGCCCCCTAAAGGTATATAGATATAATCTCTTATAAAGGTTGAAAGACTGATATGCCATCTAGCCCAAAAATCTTTTAGGTTTTTTGCAAGATAAGGCATGTTAAAGTTAGATGGAAGGGTAAAACCTAACATTAAAGCAAAAGCACAAACTAAATCAACATATCCGCTAAAATCGCAGTATATTTGAATCGCATAGGCGTAAATTGCGCTTAAAAGTTGTATGAAATTATAAGATTGTGGAAAGTCTAAAATACTTTTAGCATAAATTCCAAGGTAATTGGCTATTAAAACTTTTTTAACTATACCAAAAACAAGCAAGATGATGATTAAATTTGCATGTTTAAATTCGCGTTTTTGATAGGCCTGCTCAAAGAAAAAAGAACTTCGCATAATAGGCCCTGAAAGTAGTGTTGGAAAAAATGATAAGAAGGTTGCTAAATTTAAAAAACTTTCTAAACGGCGTTTTTGATAAACTTCCACAAGATAAGTGATAGAAGTAAAGGTATAAAAACTAATTCCTATTGGTAATACTAAATCAATATTTAAAAATTCTAAACCGAAAAAATTTAATATCTCATCAACACTTCCTTTGATGCTAGGAAAGTATTTAAAAAAACATAAATTTAAAATAATAAAAGCTATACAAGTAGCGAAAATATAACGCTTGCGACGCACAAAAATTAGCAAGGCGAAATAGTGTATAAAAAAGGTATATATAAATAAAACTAAGGCGAAATAAGGATTGATTAAAATATAAATAATATAAGAGAAAATTAAAATTAAAATATTTTGTATTTTATAATTATTTTTAAAAGTCCAATAAATAGCAAAAAAAGCTATCATTAAAATACTAAATTCTAGAGAAAAATAAGTCATACCTTCAATCCAAAGCGAGATTTGCCCATAATAGGGCAAAGATTATTTTTTTCTACTTAATGCAATATTTTTGATGTATTGATCAGCTAAATAAAGTCCATTTCCGTGTTCTCCGATTAACTTAATCTTGTCAACTATACCGCGGAAAAGTGCTTCTTCTTCGTGTTGTTCGCTTACATACCATTGTAAGAAATTAAAAGTAGAATAGTCTTTATGTGTTAGCATGTGTTCAACTAAAGTATTGATTGATTTTGTGATAAATTGCTCATGTTCATAGGTTTTTTCAAAAACATCAAGTAAAGATTTGAAATTTTGTTCAGGCTGTTTTACTTCTTGAAGCTCTACATGAGAATCTGTTTCATTAAGATAAGTGATAAGCTTTTTAGCATGATCGCTTTCTTCGCTTGCATGTGCAAACAAGAAGGCTCCAGCTCCATCAAGACTGTTTTCATAGCACCAAGAACTCATACTAAGATATAAGTTTGCTGCATACATTTCTTTGTTTATTTGTTCATTGAGTAATTTTACAACTTCTTTAGAAAGCATTCTTATCTCCTTATTAAAATTTAAAATGTTTTATAATGATATATTATTTTTTTAAAAACAAGCTAAATTTTTTGATAGTTAAAAATTATATTTAAGAAAAATACAAAATAAAAAATGTTTCCAAAATGTTTCCAAGTTTTTTTAAACTTCCATTGCTTTTTTAAAGTTAAGGAGAAAAAATGAAAAAAATTCTATCTTTAAGTGTGGCAAGTCTTGCACTTTGTGGTGCTTTAAATGCAGCAGATTTAAAAATCGCAGGTTCATCGACTGTGTATCCTTTTACTTCTTTTGTAGCTGAAGAGTATGCAGCGATTCACAATACAAAAACTCCTATAGTAGAGAGCTTGGGAACAGGGGGTGGATTTAAGGTATTTTGCGAGGGCATAACTGACATTTCTAATGCTTCAAGAGCGATGAAATTTAGCGAATTTGAAACTTGCAAAAAAGCAGGGGTAACTGATATAGTAGGGATGATGATAGGTTATGATGGTATAGTTTTAGCTCAAAATAAAACCAATGCTCCATTAAATATCACAAAAAAAGAACTTTTCTTAGCATTGGCAAAAGAAATTCCACAAAATGGAAAACTTATACCAAATCCTTATACAAACTGGAATCAAATCAATAAAAATTTACCAAATCGTAAAATTAGTGTTTATGGTCCACCATCAAGTTCAGGAACAAGAGATACTGTAGAAGAGCTTGTAATGAGCGATGTGTCTAAAAAAATTCCTGAGTATAAAGGCGAGTATAAAACCATACGCCAAGATGGTGCTTATATCCCAAGTGGTGAAAATGATAATCTAATCGTTTCCAAACTTACTATTGATAAGGATGCTTTTGGAATTTTTGGTTATAGCTTTTTAGTGAGCAATTCAGACAAAATCAATGCTGCTAATATCGATGGTGTTACGCCAAGCGAAGAAAGTATCGCAGATGAAAAATACGAACTTGCAAGAAGTTTGTTTATTTATATCAATGCTAAGAAAAATCCAAAAGAAGCCTTTGATTTTGCAAAAATTTATATGAGTGATGATTTGGCAAAAAGTGGTGGAGAGCTTGAAAAAATAGGACTTGTTCCTTTAAGTGATGATAAATTAAAAGCTTCTCAAAAACATGTAGAAGATAGAAAAATTTTAAATGATGAGCTTGTAAAAGCTGGAAAAGTTTTTTAAGGAAAAACTTTGTTAAAAGAAAAAATAATCAAATTTGCACTTTTTTTATGTGCTTTTGTAAGCGTGATAGTAAGTTTTGCTATCATGCTTACAATTTTAATTGAAGCTTTAAAATTCTTTCAAAAAGAAAGCGTTATTACCTTTTTATTCTCAAGTCAGTGGGCAGCTGATGCAGCTTTTATGAATGCAGATGGCACGAGTAAACAAGGTGTTTTTGGAGCGCTATCGCTTTTTTGGGGAACTTTTTATATTTCATTGATTGCTATGCTAACGGCTTTACCTTTAGGGGTTATGTGTGCTATATATTTAGGTGTTTTTGCTGGCAAAAAATCTAAAAATTACTTAAAACCTATTTTAGAAATCATTGCAGGGATTCCTACTGTTGTTTTTGGATTTTTTGCGGCTATAGTTGTAGCGCCTTTTATAGTGTGGTTTTTTTCTTTATTTGGCATACAAGCAAGCTTTCAAAGTGCTTTAGGCGCAGGTTTTATCATGGGGATCATGATAGTACCTATAGTGGCTTCTTTATCTCAAGATTGCATTGAAGCAGTAAGCGAGAAAAGGATTAATGGCGCTTATGCTTTAGGTATGACAAAAAAAGAAGTGGTTTTTGCCGTGATTTTACCTGAGGCTATTCCTGGTATAGTTGCAGCTTGTCTTTTAGGACTTTCAAGAGCCTTAGGCGAAACTATGATAGTGGTGATGGCAGCTTCTTTGCGTCCAAATTTAACTTTAAATTTTTTAGAAGATATGACAACGGTAACGGTAAAAATCGTAGAAGCTTTAAGTGGAGATCAAGCCTTTGATAGTTCTTTGGCTTTAAGTGCTTTTTCTTTAGGTTTGGTGCTTTTTGTCATCACTTTAATCATCAATATGTTTAGCGTTTATCTTATCAATCGCTTTCACAAAAGGAAAAATTTATGAAAAAACTTTTTAAAAAAAGACAAAAAGCTTCAAAGTCTTTTAAAAGACTTTGTAAAATGGGGCTTTATATTAATTTAATTTTTCTTTGTATCTTTTTAGGAAGTGTGGCTTATCTTGGATTTCCTGCTTTTAAGCAAACCTATATTTTTGTAGAGGCTAATAGAAATTCTCCTGCTTATGATCTTTTATCTCGTGCTGAGCAAAGAAAGATAAGAACAGGGCAAATCACTGAAAAATCTTGGCTTTTGGCAAATTCAGAAGTAGATCAATATATGAAGCAAAAATATAATCGCCTTAGTGAAAAACAAAGAACTTTAGTCGATGATCTTATGCAAAAAGGCGAGATAGAGCTTAAATTTAATAGCAATTTCTTTTTAAATGGGGACTCAAAATCTCCTGAAAATTCAGGAATTTTATCTTCAGTTGTAGGGACTTTGCTTGTTATGCTTGTTTGTATGGTTGTGAGTGTTCCTATAGGCGTTGCAGCGGCAATTTACTTAGAAGAATTTGCGCCACAAAATATCCTTACACATTTTATAGAAGTGTGTATTAACAACCTTGCAAGTATTCCTAGTATCTTGTTTGGACTTTTAGGACTTGGAGTGTTTATCAATCTTTTTGGAATGCCTCGTTCAAGTGCTTTAGTGGGTGGGCTTACTTTGGCGATCATGAGTTTGCCTATTATCATTGTTTCAACCAAAGCGGCCTTAAAAAGTGTGGATATCAATATGAAAAATGCTGCTTATGCCTTAGGTATGACAAAGGTTCAAATGGTAAAAGGTATTATGTTACCTTTGGCTATGCCTATGATTTTAACAGGTTCTATTTTGACTTTAGCAGGGGCTATAGGCGAGACTGCACCTTTGATGATTATCGGTATGATAGCATTTATCCCTGATGTAGCTAGTTCGATTTTTGATCCAACTAGCGTTTTACCTGCTCAAATTTACTCATGGTCGGCTATGCCAGAGCGTGCATTTTTAGAAAGAACAGCAGCGGGTATTATTGTGCTTTTAGGACTTTTAGTCGTATTAAATCTTAGTGCAATATTATTAAGAAAATATTTTCAAGGAAAATTAAAGTGATAGCAAAAACAACAAATTTAAATTTATTTTATGGAAAAAAACAAGCTTTATTTGATATCAATATGCAAATAGAGCAAAACAAAATTACTGCACTCATCGGTGCTTCAGGATGTGGTAAATCCACTTTTTTGCGCTGTTTTAATAGAATGAATGATAAAATTGCAAAAATCGATGGTTTAGTGGAAATTGAAGGAAAAGATGTTAAAAATCAAGATGTAGTAGCCTTGCGTAAAAATGTAGGCATGGTTTTTCAACAACCTAATGTTTTTGTAAAAAGCATTTATGAAAACATCTCTTATGCACCAAAACTTCATGGTATGATTAAAAACAAAGATGAAGAAGAAGCTTTGGTGGTGGATTGCTTGCAAAAAGTGGGGCTTTTTGAAGAGGTTAAAGATAAATTAAAGCAAAATGCCCTAGCTCTTTCAGGCGGACAACAACAACGTCTTTGTATCGCAAGAGCTTTAGCGATCAAACCTAAACTTTTGCTTTTAGATGAGCCAACTTCTGCACTTGATCCTATAAGTTCAGGCGTGATTGAAGAGCTTTTGAAAGAATTAAGCCATAATCTTTCTATGATCATGGTTACGCATAATATGCAACAAGGCAAACGCGTAGCTGATTATACAGCATTTTTTCACCTAGGTGAGCTTATAGAATTTGGAGAAAGCAAGGAATTTTTTGAAAATCCAAAGCAAGAAAAAACCAAAGCTTATTTAAGCGGTGCTTTTGGGTGAGATTTATTTTTTGGAAATTTGATGATATAATTAATTAAAAATTTCCAAAAAAAGGTTTAATATGATTATAAACCAAATTTATTCTATAGATTCTTGTGATGATGTAGAATTAAATATCAAAAGGGGAAGTAAATTAGAATTTAGATTGACTTATGATGATAGTAAAGAAATAGAAGCTATTGTTTGTATTATTCCAGGTGGTGCTGAAGATATGAATAGTTATATTTATATTGATGATTATTTGACTAGAAATTATAAAGTTGCTGTTATTAATATTAACTATCATTGTATAGGAAATAGACCTCATTTGGGTTCTAGTTTTTATTTGGATGATATAGATAAATTCATTTTAGATACTAGTTTAAAGGCTATAAATTTAAAATGTATAAATGTTTATGGTATAAATTCTTATGAAAATCTAAATAATGCTTTTATAAGAATAGATCAAGAAATTCAAAAATTAAAATTAAATCAACAATTACATCAAAACTATAAATTAAGAACGCATGTAAGCTTTTTACCATCTAAAAATGAATATCAAAATTTTGGTATAATGCAAGCTATGGATATTTTAAATGCTATTTTTTATATAAAAGAAAATTCTCCATTTAAACTAATGAGGGGGGGGGTATTAGAACGATTTTGTTTGGAAATTCATATGGCGGATATTTAGCAAATTTATGTGCAAAAATAGCTCCTTGGAGTATTGATTTTATATTAGATAATTCTTCTTTTGTTAATTTGTTTGGAAATATTTTTAGACTTATAGGCTTTGGAAAAGAAATCGATTTTACTAGATATCATGGAACATATGATGATACTTTATTTAAAAATATATTTTTATATTTAAGTGATAAAACTTATTGGAATAATAATAAATTTTCAAAAAATTATTTTTCAAATGCTAGAAAAATCATAAGAGAACCATTAAACAAAGAACATCTAATAATACAAAGCTTATACCCAAATCCAAAATATATTTTATATCATAGTATTTTTGATGAAAGATCTCCTTTTAAAAATAAGGAAAATTTTGTACATATTTTAAAAGAATTAAATTTTAAAGTAGAATTTTTTGCTATTTCACAAGTTGATAATAAGTTTATTAAAAATTTAAATCATGGAATGGGATTGAGCACAAAATTATTTTTTAAAAAACATTTATTGCAAATATTAAAAGAACCTTTGCAAGATAAAATTTGCAAGAAGGAAGTCTCATATAAATGTGATGAGCTAGTGTATACTTTCAAAGAAGAAAATCATCAAATTATTTTAAATATAACAAATTGAGTATATTAAATATTTATATTTAAAAAAGTAATTTTTAAGTAGAATTGTTTTTTAAAAGAAATATTTAAAAAAAGAGATAAGATAATATCATGGCAAAAAAACAACTCTCCTTAACAAGACTTAGTTTTCCTATATTTTGGGATTTGCTTTCTAAGTATTTAACCGTGATTATCAATACCGCTATGGTGTCGCATTATTCTAATTTTCTTGTCGGTGCTATGGGGGCTGGAAATCAAATTTTAGATCTTTTTATCACTATTTTTTCATTTTTAAGTGTGGGTTGTAGCGTGGTGATCGCACAAGCAATTGGTGCAAAAGATCATGTTTTAGCAAGAAAAGTGATTCATCAAAGTTTGTTCTTAAATGCACTTTTAGGCTTTGTATGCGGTGTGCTTATTTTATGGCATGGGGAGTATTTGCTTTATCTTTTAAAAATTCCACAAGAATTGCTCAAAGATAGCGAAATTTACTTACATATGCTTGCAATTTGTTTGTTTTTTGATGCCATAGGTATTGTTTTAGCTGCTATTGTAAGGGTTTATAATATGGCTTATTGGGTCATGTTTATAGGTTTTTTGATGGATATAGTGGTGATTTGTGGAAATTATTATGTTTTGCATTATACAAAGTCAGAACTTTTTGGAATAGGGCTTAGTAATATTTTTGCTCGCATTGTTGCTATAGTTGCTTTGTTTGCGATACTTTTTTATAAACTTAAAATTCATCTTAAAATCAAAGAAATGATAAAACTTGAAAAAGAAGTTTTAAAAAAGGTTTTAAATATAGGAGGATTTTCAGCAGGGGAAAATCTTTTGTGGATAGTCCAATATACTATAGCTTTTGCTTTTGTAGCAAGCTTAGGTGAGGCGAGTTTGAGTGTGCAAACGATTTATTTTCAAATTTCAATGCTTATCATGCTTATAGGACAAGCTATAAGCATAGCTAATGAAATCATAGTAGGTAAATTAGTCGGTGCTAGGTATGAAAATATCGCTTACAAACATGCTTGGCGTGCTTTATATTTTAGTGTAATAGCGAGTGCTTTAGTGGCGTTTTTAAACTATCTTTGTCAAGATTTTACTATGCAAATTTTAGGGCTTAAAGAAGAGCTAAAAAATTTAATGATACCTTTATTTGCTCTTTCAATCTTTCTTGAAATTTCACGAACTTTTAATATAGTTATGGTTAATTCCTTGCGCGCAAGTGGCGATGCTAAGTTTCCATTTTTTAGCGGACTTGTTTTTATGATGGGGGTATCTTTGCCTGTGGGTTATGTGCTTTGTTTTCATTTTAATCTTGGAATTTTAGGGGTTTGGATAGGATTTTGTGCAGATGAATTTTTGCGTGGAATGGTAAATTCATACAGATGGAAAAGTAAAAAATGGCAAGGCAAAGCTCTAGTTTAAAATCATTTATTTATAAAGATGAGTGCTATTTTTATTCTAAAAAATGCATAAAAACTTTAAGATTAAGGCTAAATGAAAAGGGTGAATTTGTTCTTAGTATTCCTTATTTTTGCACCTTTAAAAGTATTTATGAGTTTTTAGATAAATCAAGTTCTTGGATGAATGAGGCAAAAAAAAGATTTGAAAAAAAAGCCTTAAAAGATGATGAGTTAATCTTTTTAGCTAAAAAATATCAAATTATTTTTGATGAAAATGCCAAAAAAATTTATTTTGATAAAGATAAAATAATTTGTCAAAATAAAGCAAAATTGGATTTATTTTTAAGACAAAATGCTAAAAAGATTTTTACTTTTTATCTTAAAAAATGGAGTAAAAAAACAGGCTTATTTTACACGCATTTAAGCATTAAAAATATGAAAACACGTTGGGGTTCTTGCAATCACAATAAAGCTTATATTAATTTAAATTTAAAACTCATTCAAAAGAGTTTAAGAGCTATTGAATATGTGATTTTGCATGAAATTAGCCATTTAAAATTTCCCAATCATAGCAAAGAATTTTATACTTTTATAGAGCATTTTATGAGTGATTTTAGGCAAAGAGAGAAAGAATTTTTAAGTTAAAAATGTTATATTTATAGTTTATTTTTCAAAAAAGGCATAATATGACTTTGGATTTTGATTTTATTTATAATGCAGATAATGATATTTTTGAATATTTATTGCGTTTTTATGCGAAAAATTATAACTACACCCTTAGTAAAGAAGAAAATACTTATCATTTTTCTATCGATGCAGATGAAGAAAATTTAAAGACTTTTTGTGATTCTTTGAATTTCATGAGTCATAGCGTTTTTTTGAAAAAATTTGATGTAAAAGCGGGGCAGGGTTTTAGCCCTTGTATACCAGAAGATAAAGAATTTTCGAAATTTTCTTATATTACTTATTTAAATTCTAATGCTTATCAAGAAAAAAAACTTTTAAACAAAAATGAATGGGGTGTGTTTTGTGAGTGTGAATTTTCAAGCAATTTATCAGAATTTGAAAAAATCAATGAAGAAAATTTCAATACTTTTTTAAATCTTGCTTTTGATTTGTTAAGTCAAGAAAAAAAGATTTATTTGAAAGATAAAAATGGCATTTATGAATTTTCTTTGTTTAAGAACGAATTTATAGGAGATTTTTTACTTCCTTGTGATATTAAAGCTATAAATTCAGTTTTTGTTTGTTCAAATGAAAATTTAAAACTTCTTGCAAGTTTGGAAAAACCTTTGATGAAGCTAAGGCTTAATGCCATATTTAGAAAAAATCACAATCTTGATTTTAATGATTTTAAAATCAGACTTGCTAGGGATTTGTTTTGTTTTGCTTTAGGTTTAAAACTTTTTGAAAATGAATATAAATTTTTAAGCGTAAAAAAGATAGAAGAATATCAAAAAGATTTTTATATCAGTGCTTTAGATGAGCAAGTGGTGGTTTTGGAAGGCTTTGAATTTATCAATGCTAAGGCAAGAGAGCTTATTTTTTCTAAAGAAGATAAAAATATGGCAAGAATTTCTTATCTTGTAAGCCGTTATAAAGAAAAGGCTTTTATTTTAGAGCTAAGTAAAGATGATGAAGATATTTTGCTTATCAACAAAGAGCTTAATTTGCTTAAACTTTGCTTACCAAAACACAGCAAAGAGCTTTATGAAGAGATCAAAAAAGATGAAATTGGTGCAAGGCTTTTAGAAAATTTTAGCAAGGAATTTCCTCTTTTAGATGAAAATTTTGAGCTTCAAAACAATTTTTATTCCTTGTTTGGCTTAGTAGGAAGAGTGCTAAATTTGGGTAAAAATTTACAAGAGAGTGTTAGCGAGCTTTTAAAAATCGCTGATGAGTCAAAAATGCCTCGTGGAGTAAAGATTGATTATCGTTTGAAAGAAGATAAAAGTTTTGATTATACAAGAACTTTAAGATCTGCTATGAGTTTTATGTTAGCAGGTGTGGATAGTGCTAATATCGCTTATGGAGCGGTTGAGAGTTTGGCTTATTTCTTGCGTGATACTTATGATGAATTAAGAGAGAAAAAGCAAAGCGACTTAGCGCTTATAAGCGGCTCTTTGTTTGAACATAAATCTTTACTTAAAAATACTTTAAAACATCTTAAAAATTGTCAGTTAAGCGATGTGCCACTTAGGATATAAGATCAAAATTTCAGGTCTAGTTCAAGGGGTGGGTTTTCGCCCCTTAGTTTATGAACTAGCTTTGAAATCAAAGCTTTTTGGAGAAGTAAGAAATGATGGTTTTGGGGTAGAAATCATCCTTGCTTGCACTCAAAAAGAATGTGAAAATTTCATAGAAAATTTAAAAAATCATCTCCCGCCTTTAGCAAGAATAGATCAGCTTATAATCACGCAAATTTCTATTTCAAACTATGAAAATTTTAGCATTACTCCTTCTTTAGAGAATACAAAAAGCACGCCTATGTTAAGCGATTTTGCGCTTTGTAAGGAGTGTAAAAAAGAATTTTTTGATGAAAAAAATCCACGCTTTTTGTATCCCTTTATCACTTGCACACATTGTGGGCCACGCTTTAGTATTATAAAAAGTCTTCCTTATGATAGAGCCCATACTTCCATGCAAGAATTATTGATGTGTGAGTTTTGTAAAAGCGAATACGAAGATCCTAAAAATAGGCGTTTTCATGCCCAGCCCATCAGTTGTCCTAAGTGTAAAATCAATGTTTTTCTTAAAAATCCAAAGGGTGAAATTTTAGCCAAAGATCAAGAAGCTTTTATACAAAGTGCGAAGTTTTTAAAGGAAGGTAAAATTTTAGCCATAAAAGGCATAGGTGGTTTTCATCTCATGTGTGATGCGTTTAATGAAGAAGCTTTAAAAACTCTAAGACTTAGAAAAAATCGCCCCAAAAAACCCTTTGCTTTGATGTGTAAAGATTTACAAAGTGCTAAAGAACTTGCCTTTATAGATGAAAAAGAAGAAGCTTTGCTTGGTGGGGTTTTAGCTCCTATTGTGATTTTAAAGGCAAAAAAAGCCTTTTCTTTAATCGCTCCTGATGTTGATAAAATCGGTATTATGTTAGCTTATACACCTTTACATCTTTTGCTTTTTGAGTATTTTAAAGGAAGCCTTGTAGCAACGAGTGCAAATTTAAGCGGAGAAAGTATTATTAAAGATGAGTTTAATTTGTGTAAAAAACTTGATAAAGTTTTTGATTTTTATTTGGATTATGATAGGGAAATTATCAATGCAAGTGATGACAGCATAGCTCAAGTGGTAAATGGCAAAACTATGTTTTTGCGTACTTCAAGGGGTTTAAATCCTTTTTATTTGGAAAGAAATTTTAACAAAAAAGGCACTTTTTTAGCTTTGGGTGCGGAACTTAAAAATGAATTTGTGATTTTTTATGAAAATAAACTTTTAATTTCTCCTTATATAGGGGATTTGAAAAGTCTTGATGTGCATGAGAGATTTTTTAAACTTTTAGAATTTTTTAAACAAAATTATGATTTGAAATTTGATGCGATTTTGTGCGATAAACACCCGCATTTTAGCTATGCAAAAGAATTTGAAGAAAGGATTAAAATTTCTCATCATTATGCGCATTTTTGTGCGGCTTATTTTGAATACGAAGAAAATTTTGCAAAAGATGAAAAGGCTTTAGCTTTTATTTGTGATGGAACAGGTTATGGCGAAGATGGTAAAATTTGGGGTGGAGAAGTTTTTGTAGGAAATTTAAAAGAATATGAAAGAATTGCACATTTTGAAAATTTCACTCTTATAAATAGTGATATTAAAAATATACAAAATTTAGCCTTAAGTCTTATTTTTCATTATGATTTAGAAGATAAGGCTAAGGATTTTTTAGCAAAAATTCCAAAAATTAAACTTAAAAATCTTAAAAAAATTTATTCTCATTCTAACTTACAAACAAGTTCTTTAGGACGCATTATCGATGCTTTTGGAAGTATTGTTTTTAACTTAGAAAAAAGTTCTTATGAAGCTCAAGTTGGCTTAATGTGTGAAGCTTTTTATGATAAAAATCTTGATTTTTCTTATAAGCTTTTTGTAGAAAAAGGGCAGGTTAATTTTAAAAATTTAATCCTAGGGGCTTTGCAAGATGAAAAAACTAAGGCGATTACAGGTATGTTTAATGCCTTGGCAAATTTTATCATAGATTTTAGCAAAGATTATGATTTAAAAGTGCTTTTAAGCGGAGGGGTTTTTCAAAACAAAACCTTGCTTGAAATTTTAAAAGCTAAAAATTTTGATTTTTTTATACCTTTAAAGTACCCTTGTAATGATAGCTCCATAGCCTTAGGACAAATGGTGCATTTTTTAAATTTAGAAAAATAAAGCAAATATTCTAAAAACTCATAATTTTTTAATGCTTTTAAGGTTAAAATGAAACAAAAAATATAGAAGGAAAGAAAATGTGTAAAGATTGCGGCTGCTCTATAAATTCAAGCCATACGCATGGTCATCATCACGACCACCATCATGAAAATCCAAGTTTAAAAGAAAGCAAAACCATAGAAGTGATTTCTAAAATTTTAAGCAAAAATGATGAAGAAGCTAAGCACAATAGAGCGCATTTTAATGAAGCTAACACGCTTTGTATTAATTTAATGAGTTCTCCAGGTAGTGGAAAAACCACGCTTTTAGAAAGCACGATTAAGGCTTTGAAAAATGAACTTAAAATTGCTGTGATTGAAGGGGATTTAGAAACCAATAATGACGCTCTAAGGGTAAAAAATGCCGGAGCTTTGGCGTATCAAATCACTACAGGACAAAGCTGTCATTTGGACGCTTTTATGGTGCATGAGGCTTTGCATCATTTAGCCATTGATGATGTGGATTTGCTTTTTATAGAAAATGTTGGAAATTTGGTTTGTCCTGCAAGTTATGATTTAGGAGAGCATTTAAATGTGGTTTTGCTTTCTGTTACCGAAGGAAGCGATAAACCGCAAAAATATCCTGTGATGTTTAAAAAGGCTGATATAGTTTTAATCACAAAGGTAGATTTGGCCCATCATTTTGATTTCGATATTAAAGAGGCGACTAGGTTGATTAAAGAATTAAATCCTAGAGCAGATATTATCACCCTTGATGCAAAAAATGGCACCAATATGGAGCTTTGGTATAAGGTGCTTAAACTTAAAAAGGAGCTTTTTTAATGTGTTTGTCTATACCTTCTGAAATTTTAGAAATCGATGAGTTAAACAATGCTTTAGTACAAACTTTAGGCGTGAAAAGAAAAGTTAATTTGGATTTGATTGATGAACCTTTAAAACAAGGCGATTATGTATTAATCCATGTAGGCGTTGCTATGGAAAAAATCGACAAAGAAGCTGCACTAGAAAGCATTAAAACCTATCAAGAAATAGTAGAAAAAATGAATAGTGGAGAGATAAAAAGTGATGAGGGAGATTTGGGTTTAAATGAATTTCATCGATGAATTTAGAGATAAAGAAAGCATTTTAGCTTTAAAAAAACTCATAGAACAAGAACTTAAAAATCCTATTAATATCATGGAAATTTGCGGTGGGCATACGCATAGTATCATGAAATATGCTTTGCCTTCTATTTTGCCAAAGGAAATTAACTTTATCCATGGGCCAGGATGTCCTGTTTGTGTTATGCCAAGAGTTCGCATTGATACAGCTATCAAGTTAGCCTCCATGAAAGATACGATTTTTTGTACTTTAGGGGATCTTTTAAGGGTGCCTGGAAGTGAAATTTCTTTACTGGATTTAAGAGCTAAAGGGGCTGATGTTAGAGCGCTTTATTCTCCGCTTGAGGTTTTGGAAATTGCTAAGCAAAATTTAAACAAAAATATCATCTTTTTTGCTATAGGTTTTGAAACTACTACGCCTATGAGTGCTTTACTTCTTCAAAAGGTTATAGAAGAAAAAATAAATAATGTCTTTTTTCATATCAATCATATCACAGTTCCAGCACCTGTAGAAGCGATCATGAATGATGAAAATGTAAAAATCAATGCTTTTTTAGGTCCTTCTCATGTGAGTGTGATAACAGGTTATGGTATTTATGAGCCTTTAGCAGCAAAATTTAAAACCCCTATAGCGGTGAGTGGTTTTGAGCCAGTTGATATTTTAGAAAGTGTGTTAAATATCATAAAACAAAGCAATGAAGGCACTTTTAAAGTGTATAATCAATACAAAAGAGCCGTAAGCAAAGAAGGCAATGTTAAAGCACAAAATTTAGTAAAAAAATACTTTAGGGTGTGTGATTTTGAATTTCGTGGCTTAGGACTTATTAAAGATGGAGGCTTGGAGTTAAAAGAAGAATTTAGCGCTTACGATGCGAGTAAAAAATTTGATTGTACGGTGCAAAGTAAAAATGAAAGCAAAGCCTGTATTTGTGGGCAAATTTTAAGAGGTTTGGCCAAGCCTTATGATTGTAAAGTTTTTGGCAAGGCTTGTACGCCAAGAAGTCCTATAGGAAGTTGTATGGTTTCTGGCGAGGGTGCTTGTGCGGCGTATTATAAATACTCAAAGGTGAATGCATGAAAAATATTTCCTTAGCCCACGGAGGCGGTGGAGAAGAGATGAATGAGCTTTTAACTAAGCTTTTTAAGATCTTTGATAATGAAATTTTAAACGCAAATAATGATGCAGCGATTTTGGGAAATTTGGCTTTAAGCACGGATTCTTTTGTTTTAAGTCCGATTTTTTTAGATGAAGAGGTTAATATAGGTAAACTTTGTGTTTGTGGTTCT
Organism: Campylobacter sp. CFSAN093238; assembly: GCF_012898015.1. Lineage (NCBI taxonomy): Bacteria > Pseudomonadati > Campylobacterota > Epsilonproteobacteria > Campylobacterales > Campylobacteraceae > Campylobacter > Campylobacter sp. CFSAN093238. The sequence continues at coordinate 612,145 of NZ_CP040611.1, forward strand.
ATTAATGATGTTTTGATGGTGGGTGCTAAGCCAAAATATCTAAGCTTAGGGCTTATCTTAGAAGAAGGTTTTGAGCTAGAAAAATTAGAACGTATTTTAAAAAGCATTAAAGAAGAATGTGAAAAATGTGGAGTTATGTTAGTTTGTGGCGATACTAAAGTTGTTCCTAAGGGTAAAGCAGATGAAATTTATATCAACACTACAGCCTTAGGTGAAATTATTTCTAAAAAAGAAAGTAAAAATATCAAAGCAGGGCTTAGCATACTTCTTTCAGGCGATATAGGAAGGCATGGAGCTAGTGTTTTAATCAAAAGAAATGAGCTAGAAGCTGATATTAAAAGTGATTGCAAGGCTTTGAATAAAGAGGTTTTAGAGCTTTTAGAAAAAGATATAAAGGTTGTAGCAATGAGAGATGCTACTCGCGGGGGGCTTAGTGCGGTTTTAAATGAGTGGGCAAAGCAAAGTGGAAATGATCTTTTGATCTTTGAAGAAAAAATCATCGTTCAAGATGAGGTTTTAGGACTTTGCGAGCTTTTTGGTTATGAAGCCTATGAGCTTGCAAATGAAGGCACTTTTATACTTTGTGTGGAAAAAGAAGATGGGTTAAAAGCCTTGGAAATTCTAAAAAAATACAATGTAAATGCGAGTATTATAGGAGAAGTTTTAGAAGAGAAAAAAGCACGCGTGATCTTACAAAACGCTTATGGAGCAAAACGCTTTTTAGAAAGCCCTAAAGGCGAACTTTTACCAAGAATTTGCTAATGCACGAATTAAGTATAGTAGAATCTTTAATCGAACTTTGTGAAGAAAATGCCTTAAACAATAAGGCTTGTAATGTGCAAGAAATTTATGTAAAAATCGGGCGTTTAAGCGGTATAGAAGTGGATCTTTTTAAGCGTTGTTTTGAAACTTTTAAAGAAAACTCAAATATTTGCAAAAATGCTAAACTTTTTATAGAGCTTGCTCCGCTTGAAATTTTATGCTTAAAATGCGATCAAACAAGTATTTTAGAAGAAAATGTTTTTAAGTGTCCTAAATGTCAAAGTATAGAATATAAAATCATACAAGGTGAGGACTTACATCTTATGCGACTTGTGATGAAATAATATATTTGGCGTTTTTGTTACAATAGTAAATATTTTATCGATATTATTATTTTAATATTTAACAACCAAGCTAAAAAAATCATAAATTTTGAAATTTTATCTAAAAATGCAAAAACTAAAAAAATATATTTTTAAATTTATTTTAAATAAAATTTAAAAATATTATAAAAATATTGATAATATTTCATACAAATTTATTCTTATTTAAGATATTTTAATTTAAACTAAAAATTTAAACCAAAATTTTAATAATAATTTAAGTATAATTATTATATAGTCTTCACTATTTTCTTATTATAGTTTTATATTATTTTTAAATATAAACAAGAAAATATAAATATAAAAGGAAAGGGAATATTTATGAATAAAACTGCATTAACTAAAACATACACAAAAGATATACAAAATTCCTGTTTAAATTCTAAAAAGATAGTTTTATCTTTAGCTGCTATTTCTTTTTCGGCAAGTTGTACTCATGCTACACTTACTCCTGAAATAGAAACTTACGAAGAGGCAAATAGACATGCTAAAGCTAGGTCAGGTTCTCGTTCTAAAAGTTCGACTAATGAGACTATAAATAATTTACAAACTTCAACTAAAACTATAAGTAGCACCGGCAATACTCTAGTTATAGAAAGTGGTGGAACTATTACTATTTCTAATGGTGGGCAACAAGCGGTCAATTTCACTCAAGATTCTTCAACTTCTACCTTTTTAAATCAAGGAACTCTTATAGGTGGAAACAATACTGCTAGTGTTCAACTAGGAGCAAATGGAAATAACGGTGTTACCATAGAAACCTTTAATAATCAAGGCATCATAGGCAATGGTTCTTCTAAATTTGGAGTAACAGTTTGGGGGGGGGGTAAAGATAACCCTAAATCTATAATCAATAATTTTAGTAATAGTGGAACTATTCACTCTAATGCTGGTGAAAGTATTTATTTTGGTAACGCCAATATATCAAGTTTTGTTAATAGTGGGACTATTAAGAGTAAACAAGATGCAGGAGTAAATATATCTCAAGGAACAAGTATAGAGAATTTTAACAATACCGGAACTATTGAAGGCAAGAGAATAGGTGTAAATGTTCGTTCAACAATAAATACCTTCGTCAATAACGGTTTAATTGCTGCAACGAACGATGGAATACAGATAAATGCTAATGTAAAAACATTAATAAATAAGGGAACCATAAAAGGACATGCTACATCTATAAGATCATTAGGTGGAACTATAGAAACATTGACCAATGAAGGCATTATGGATGGTAAAAGTGCTGGTATTTACATGAGCGGAGGTCGTGTTAAAACTCTTATAAATAAAGGTACCATTAATCATACAGACAGTTCGGTAGGTTGGGGTGCTGGTATAAAACTCGAAAATGGTGGTACCATAGAAAATATCATCAACACAGGAACTGTCAATTCTGCTGGTTTTGGAATATCTGTAACTCATGGTAAATTTGGAACACTTACCATAAAAAATGGAGGTATAGTTTATGGCAAATACGTGGGAATAGGAGTGGGTCAATGGCAAACTCTAGGAGATTTATATATAGATGGAAGTTCAAATAATGGCAGAGTAAGTGGAATTTATAGTGATCAACGTGGAATTTCATTAGATGCTGGCTCACGAACTCAAAAAATAGAACTTAAAAATGGCGGCATTATAAAAGGTAAGATCCATGGTATAAGATTGGATAATGGTGCCTCTTTAAGTGGAGAAATGATTTTATCTGGCGAAGGTTCTAGGGTAGAAGGTGGAAGTGGTGCTGGTATATTGAATCGAAGTGGAAAAATAGAAGGCTCTATAACCATAAAAGATGGAGCAACTGTTACGGCTACTTCGAATCGAGCCATAGCTAACTCTCGCTCAGGAAGTATAACAGGTGGTATTACTGTTAGTGGGAAAAACACTAAACTTCAAGGAAATATAATCAATATAGGTAATGCTTCTATAGGTAGTGATATCAAGATAGAAGATGGAGCTAAGGTAGAAGGTGGTCTTGTTAATCAAGATAATGGAAGTATCTCAGGAAGTGTTCAAGTAAGTGGTGGTAGTAGTATTGATTCCATTACCAATGAGGGTAATGGAGCTATTTCTGGTTCAATTACTGTAGATAAAGATAGTAAACTTGATTCTATCACTAACACTTCTACATCATCTACAGGTATAAGTGGTTCTATTACTAACAATAGTGATAATAAGCTTGAAATTTCTAATTCAGGTAATATCGGTGGTAAGATTGAAAGTACAGGTAGTGCTGATATGGTGATTAGCAATAGTAATGGTGGAACTATTAGTGGCGGTATTAGTTCTTCAGGAAGTGGAAGCACTAGTATTTCCAATTCACAAGGCTCAACCATAAATAACGGCATCACTGTTTCAGGATCAGCACAAGTTGAAATCTCCAATCAAGGCTCAGTAGGTAAAGATGAAAATGGTAATACAGTAACTAACAATGGTAGTGGTAGTGTTGGAATCAAAGATTGGCTTGTTTCTACAGATAAAAACACAGGTAAATTAAACACTGTGGTTATAGGTGGAAGTAGAGCTTTTAATGTAAAAGTAGAAAACATCACCGTAGATCAAAGCAATGTTGATCTTGAAGAGCTAAACGATATAAACAACATCATCTCAGGTGTTAATCAAAACAATATTGGCAATATAGGAACCAATGGAAGTGGAGAAATATCTTTAAGCTATGATCCAATAACAGGAAAGCTTACTACAGATTTTAATCTTAATGCTTCCATATCAGGTGCAACCTTTAGATCTTTAATCTCTACTACTTCAAGAAGATCAACCTTTATAGATAATGTTATGGGTAATTCTATGCAAAGCTTTGCTTTAGCTTCTTCAAGTAAATCTCAAAGCATCGCTATGTCTGAAAAGGGTAATTTATATGCAGATGCAAGTGATTATATAAAGAGTGATTTAAATAATGGAAGCTATGGTTCTAATAAAGAACATTCTTTATTCATCCTTCCTTATACTTCTTCACAGAATGTTGAACTTTCTTTAAATGAAGAAAGTAAAGGACACACTAAAGGAACCATTATAGGTTATTCTACTTTAAAAGACAGTGGAATATATGGTGTGTATGCAGGTTATGAAGATACAAAAATGGGTTCAACTTATTTTGATATTAATAATAGAACCTATTATGCAGGTTTAAAATACTTTAATACCTTATTTACTACAGAAAAAGGTCAAGAAGTTTATATCAAAGCTCAAGGTAAAGCTGCTTTGATTAAAAATGATTTAACTGAAAAAATAGGAAATAATGAAGCTAAAGCTGAACCTAATTCTTATGCTTATGGAGTCAATACAGCCTTAGGTATGAATTTTATTTCTAATAAAGATATATTCTCTCCTGAAATAGGTCTTGCTTATGAAGGAGGTTATACTGAAGCTTTTTCTATGAAAGACACCATAGGACAAGCAACAGTTAAAGGTGGAGAAAGAACCTATGCAAACTATTTAAATCTTTTCTCTACTAAAACAAGTCTTACTTGGTTTAGAGATTGGTTGCCTAATTTAAAAACTTCAGTAGAACTTGGAGCTAAGTTTAATATCAATCCTAAAGTAGAAGCTGAGGCTAGATTTGGTAATATAAAAGTAAGTGATGAGTTTGATTTACCAAGAGTACAAAAATTTGTAAGCACTTCTTTTATCGTTCCTGTTAATGAAGCTTTCTATTTTAGTTTAAACTATAATGGAATGTTTGATAAAGATGGCAATACCCATACAGGATTTGCTCAGTTTAATTATCTTTGGTAATCTTATAAAAGATAATACTTAGTTTAATTAGTTTACTCTCCTACTTGTTAAAAATTTCATCCTGATAATTTTAAAATTATTAGGATGGATGTTTTTAAGGTTATTAAACTCTTTTTAGATTGCAATCATTCTTTTAAAGTATTTTAAAAACTCAACAAAGATTATAACAATACAATCATTTTAAATTATTTTAATACGATTAAAAAGAAGTGAAGAGGATTGAAGAGTAAAAATTAATTTTTTAAAATCCTTGCAAGTTTAAGTAAATTTGAAATCAAAAATTCTTTTTTTACGAGTTTAGGATTGGTTTTAAGTTCGTATTCGCTTTTAAGCAAAAGAGTGAAAATTTCTTTATATTGTTCGATTTTTAAACTAAAGGCTTGAGAGCTTAAATTTTGTCCCACTTGAGGGGGTGGAGTGTAGCCTAAAAGCTCTTTAAAATCAATTTTACCATTGATTTTAGCATAAAGTGCAATTTTAAATAAACGATAAAAAGAGTTATATAAAGAGTTGATTAAAGCAATTTCATTAAAATTATCTAAAATTTTTTCAAGTTCGCTTTTAAAGTCTTGTTTTTTTAAAATTTTATCAAAAAAGCTTTCAAAACTTCCTGTATTTAAACTATAGCAGTATTGTTCTATGGTTTTTTCATCTACTCTTAAACCACTAAATTTATTAAGCTCACTCGCAGCAAGATACAAGTTTTCATCAAAACTTGTAAAAAGAGTAAATAAAGCATTTTGAGTGATTTCAACCCTTAGTTGTTTTGCTTTTATGCTTAAAAGCTCCACGCCTTCTTTAGCTCCGTTAGCTTTAAAAAATCTTACAAAATGAGGAGAGAAAATTTTTTCTATGTCGCTTTGTTTAGAACTTTCATCATAAAGCTCTAAAAGAAAGAAATTGTCCGCATTGTTTTTACAAAGTTCGACTAAAATTTTAAGATCTTTTATTGGAATTTTTTTAGAAGTTTTAATTTCTAGTAATTTTTTTTCGCTAAAAAGCGATCCTGTGCTTAAAAAATCACTTGCATGAGTGAAGTTGTATTCTTCAAAAAAAAGTTTTAAAGTTTCATCGGGCTTATATTTTTCTTTTATAAATTCAGCATAAAGTTCGCTTTGAAAATTATCTGCTCCATAAAGAAAGAAAAAATTAGGTATTGAATCTTTAGAAAGCAGGGTTTGGAGCTCTTTTCTATACATTTTCTTCCTTTATAAGTCTTTGGGTGATTTTAGCATAAATTTTTGCCATAACTATATCCGCTTCCATGATTTGCACTTCAACATTTTCTAGTAAATTCGCATGCGTATCATAAAGGATTATATCCGCTCCTTTGATTTCATCATCTAGTTTAGCTATGCAAACTCCGTCATTTTGCACAACTAAAGCTTTAAATTTTTTGCCTATATTTTTAGCTGCCCATCTAGCAAATTTTCTATCCATAAAATCAAAAGCAACCTTATCCGCCTCTCTTTCAAGTGTGCTAAGATTCTCGCAAGTGCTTTCTATGTTTAAAAGTAGATAATTAAAAAGTTTTTCATCGTTTTTTTGTTTGGCTTTTAAAAGTCTGTGTAAAATAAGATCAGAATACCTTCTTATAGGGCTTGTAAAATGTGAGTATTTATCAAAACCTAAGCCAAAATGCCCCGCATTTACGCTAGAGTATTCCGCTTTTTTTTGTGCTTTGATGATGAGTTTATCTACTTCTGCTCTTAAATTTAATTCATCAGCTAAAGCTTGTATGTCGCGTATGAGCTCAGGAAGATTGGGTTTAAAATTTACATCGATTCCGAGTTCGCGTAATTCATTTAAAAGCTTATCGATTTTTCTTGTATCAGCACTTAAGTGATTTCTAAAAACGCCTATATCTATGAGTTTTGCTGCGGCTTTATTGGCTAAAAGCATACAATCTTCGATCAAATTATGCGAAGGCGTGTCTTTTTCAAAAACTGTGCTTTTTAGACTTAAATTTTCATCTAAATTCATTCTTAATTCTTCGGTGCGAAATTCAAAGGCATTTTTAAGACGCATTTTGCGTAAATTTTTTGTGATTTCAAAAAGCTCATAAAGCCATGAAAGTTCTTTTAAATCAGGTTTTTGTACCAAAATTTCATCAACTTCATCGTAATTAAAACGGCGTTTTGAGTTGATAATACCTTCAAAAAGTTCTTCTTTGATGACTTTATTTTCATGATCGAGTGTGATTTTAAAACAATACGCTAAGCGATCTAAATGAGGTTTTAAAGAACAGATATTTTCACTTAAAGGATGCGGTAACATAGGTATAGCAATGTGCGGAAAATAAATAGAAAATCCACGATTTCTTGCTTCTTTATCTATAGCACTATAAGCATAAACATATTCGCTAACATCAGCAATAGCTACATAAATTTCTCGTTTTTGAGTGTCAAAATAAATCGCATCATCAAAATCTTTTGCATGTATAGGATCTATAGTGCAAAAAGGCAAGGCTCTTAAATCCATGCGATTTTCATACATACTCGCATCAACACTATCGCCGTTTGCTAGGGCTTCTTTGATACAAGCGTCGCTAAATTCGTTGTTTTTATTGAAAAGGGCTAAAGAGATTTTTTCATCTATACTTTCATCATCAATATGCCCTAAAACTTCTATGATATTGTTATTTTCATTTTCTATTTTTAAAACTGTTCCTAAAGGTAGTGCTTTTAAGGATTTTTGAGAAGCTTTTAAGGCGATGCTTAATCCTGTTTTGATATTCATTCCAAGTACGGCTTCGCCATACCTTTTGGTGATCACTAAAGAGGTTTCATTGGCTCTTTTTAGAACCAAAATCACCTTTGCACTGGGGCGTTTTTTCTTTAAAGGTAGAAGTTTTACTGCAACTATATCTTTATAGTTTGCACCTTTTAGGTTTTTGTTTTCTATCAAAAGATCTTTTTTAAAACTTTCATCAAAGCATTGTAAAAAACCTGTACCTTTGCTCGAAATATCAAGCACCCCAAAGGCAAAACCATTGTTAAGATAGTATTTGTTTTTGTGTTCTTTAATGATATGATTGGCTAAAAGCTCTCTTAAAATTTGTTTAAATTCATTGCTTACTTCGTGAGAGCTAATGCCATAACTAAGACTGTTTAAAAATTCTTTCACTTTTAATACTTTATGATTTTTTGTAAAATTCTTACATAAAGTTTATAAAAAAAATATGAAATTTATACTTTAATTGTTATAATAATACCTTTAATTTTTGAATTTTTAAGGAGTGAATATGGCTATTACAGTATATTATGATAAAGATTGTGATTTAAATTTAATCAAATCAAAAAAAGTAGCAATTATAGGTTTTGGCTCTCAAGGACACGCTCATGCGATGAATTTAAGGGATAATGGCGTAAATGTAACTATCGGACTTCGCGAAGGTAGTGTAAGTGCTGTTAAAGCAAAAAATGCTGGTTTTGAAGTAATGAGTGTAAGTGAAGCTTCTAAGATAGCGGATGTGATTATGATTTTAGCTCCTGATGAAATTCAAGCAGATATTTTTAATGTCGAAATAAAACCAAATTTAAGTGAAGGTAAGGCTATAGCTTTTGCACACGGTTTTAATATCCACTATGGTCAAATTGTTGTTCCAAAAGGTGTAGATGTTATCATGATAGCACCTAAAGCACCAGGACATACAGTAAGAAATGAATTTACTTTAGGTGGTGGAACTCCTTGCTTGATAGCTATTCATCAAGATGAAAGTAAAAATGCTAAAAATTTAGCTTTAAGTTATGCAAGCGCGATTGGGGGTGGACGTACAGGTATTATAGAAACAACCTTTAAAGCCGAAACAGAAACAGATCTTTTTGGTGAGCAAGCTGTGCTTTGTGGTGGACTTAGTGCTTTGATTCAAGCAGGTTTTGAAACTTTGGTTGAAGCAGGTTATGAACCTGAAATGGCTTATTTTGAGTGTTTGCATGAAATGAAACTCATTGTGGATTTGATTTATCAAGGTGGTATTGCAGATATGCGTTATTCTATTTCAAATACTGCAGAATACGGCGATTACATCACAGGGCCAAAGATTATCACTGAAGAGACTAAAAAAGCGATGAAAGGTGTTTTAAAAGATATACAAAATGGTGTTTTTGCAAAAGATTTTATCTTAGAACGCCGTGCAGGTTTTGCTAGAATGCATGCAGAACGCAAAAATATGAATGATTCTTTGATAGAAAAAACAGGACGCAATTTGCGTGCTATGATGCCTTGGATCAGTGCTAAAAAATTAGTAGATAAAGATAAGAACTAAACATTGTCAAAGAAAAAATTAGTTCAAATTCAGCGTTATTTAATCATAGCTATACTTTTTTTACTTTGCATAGCTTTAGCTTTGGGAATTTTAGTAAAATATCAAAATTCCCAAGATGTTTCTTCTGTTAAGCCGGATTATTTTATTGATAAGCAAGAAGATTTAATTTCATTAAATAAAGATCATTATGAAATTGGTATTTTTCAAGAGAATGAGTTTGATAATAATAAATCTGTAAGTATTTTAGAGCAAAAAATTCAAGAAATTGATGATTTAAACACAAGTTTAAATGAGCAAAATTTAAGCAGTGTGGAGCAGAATTTAAGTTTAGAGCAAAATCAGAGTTTAGAACAAAATTTTATTCTAAAAGATACAAATTTAACCCAAGATCAAAATTTAACTTTTAATGAAGATATTCATTTAAATAAAATTTCTAAAAAACCAAAACTTGCTATTATTATCGATGATATGGCAAATGCAAGTCAGGTTAGAGGTTTAAAAGCTTTAAATTTAAAGTTAAATCCTTCTTTTTTTCCGCCAGATAAAAACCATAGCGAAACGCCAAAACTTGCTTTAAAATTTGATTTTTATATGGTGCATTTACCTTTAGCAGCGATTAATTACAATAAACCTGAGCTTGATACTTTAAATCCAAATGATAGCAAAGAAAGAATTTTTAAAAAAATCAAGCAAATTAAAAAAGATTTTAAGGATTTAAGATACATCAATAATCACACGGGAAGTTTATTTACAAGCAATGAAGAAGCTATGAGAAAGCTTTATGAGGTTTTAAAAAATCAAAATATATTTTTTGTAGATTCTAAAACTATAGGAAATTCTAAAGCAAATAAAATAGCCAAAGAGTTAAATGTTCCTTATATACAAAGAGATGTGTTTTTGGATAATGAAGATGATGTTAATTATGTTAAAAAACAACTTGAAAGTGCGGTAAAACTTACACAAAAAAAAGGTTTTGTTATAGCCATAGGACATCCTAGAAAAAATACTTTTAAAGCTTTAGAGCAAAGTAAAGATTTGTTAAAAAGCGTTGATCTTGTGTATTTGAGTGAAATTTATGGCAAGTGAAATTTTGCCTGATGAATTTTTAGAGCTTTTTCAAGATTTAAAAAAGCCTCCTAAAAAATTACACTATAAAGGAAATTTATCTTTATTAAAACAAGATAAAATCGCTATTATAGGTTCAAGGCGTATGAGTGTTTATACGAAAAATTGTGTTTTTTCCTTAGCGAGTATGCTTAAAAATGCTCATCTTTGCGTGGTAAGTGGCGGTGCTTTGGGTGTGGATATCACCGCAAGTATGGCAGCTATGCCAAATACTATAGGTATTTTTGCCAATGGTTTAGATCAAATTTATCCAAGAACTAATGAAAAAATCATTAAACAAATTTATGAAAATGCTTTAGCTTTAAGTGAATACGAAGATGATTATTTGCCAAAAAATTATGATTTTTTACTAAGAAATCGTTTGGTTATTGCTTTAAGTAAGGCCGTTGTGGTTGCACAAGCAGATATAAAAAGTGGTTCTATGCAGAGTGCAAAACTTGCTTTAGAACTCAATAAACCTTTATATGTTTTACCACAAAGACTAGAAGAAAGCACAGGAACTAATTTTCTTTTAAAGGAAAATAAAGCAAAGTTAATTTGTGATTTTAAAGAATTTGTAAGTGAGTTTGCAAGTATAGATATAAATCAAGATGAGTTTTTAGAGTTTTGTAAAAAAGGTGTGAGTGTTGATGAGGCTTTAAAAATTTATGGACAAAAAGTTTATGAATATGAACTTGAGGGAAAAATTTCCATAGAAGGGCTTTTTATAAGGGTTTTAGCATGAGAGCTTTGGCTTTAGATGTAGGTTTAAAACGCATAGGTGTAGCGCTTTGCATAGATAAAAAGATCGCTTTGCCTTTAGATGCAGTTTTAAGAAAAAATCGCAATCAAGCCGCTAATGAAATCAAAAATTTACTTAAAATACATGAGATTTCTTTACTCATTGTAGGCATTCCTAAGGGTGGATCAAGTGAAGAAGAAATGACAAGACGCATTAAGCATTTTGTTTCTTTGCTTGAATTTGATAAAGAAATTTGCTTTGTAGATGAAAGCGGAACAAGCAAAGAAGCTTTAGGATACGGCGTAGCCAATACACGCAAAAAAGATGGTAAATTAGACTCCTTATCCGCTTTTATCATGATAAAGGATTATTTTGCTCTCTAGAATAGAAAAACTTTATACCAAAGATGAAATGCAAAATATTTTATCTTCTTTTACTCAAGAAAAAAATGTTTGTGTATTTGCAAATACTTTAAAAATTAGCATTGAAGAATTAGAAAAAGAATTTTTAAAACAAAAATTAAAATTTAAAAAGATCAATGCTTATTGTTATTTGTTTGATGCCAAAGATAAGGCTATCTTAAGTTCTATGAAAGCTTTTAATGAGGCGCACTTTTATATACAAAATTATTCTTCTTATTTGTGTGCTTTAAATTTAGAAGTCAAAGCAGGGCAAAGGGTTCTTGATATGTGTGCAGCTCCGGGTGGTAAAAGTATCAATCTTGCAAATTTTATGCAAAATACAGGTTATTTAGCTTGCAATGAGATGAGTAGGGATAGATTTTTTATTTTGCAAAAAAATCTTAAAAATTACGGCGTGAATGCTAAAGTTTTTATGAAAGATGGTAAAAATATAGGCAATTTATGTCCTTTAAAATTTGATAAAATCTTACTTGATGCACCTTGTTCGACTTTTGCTAAAATAGGTTTTGATTTGGAAAAAAGTTATAAAGAAATCAAAAATATTGCAAAAACTCAAAAAAAACTTCTACATTCTGCTTTAAAGGCATTAAAAATAGGTGGAGAGCTTGTATATAGTACTTGCACCTTTACCAAAGAAGAAAATGAAGAAGTGATAGAGAATGCTTTAAAAAGTGAGTTTAAATTAGAGCTTTTAGATATTGATTTGGAAAATGTTGAGGCTAAAGCAGGGCAAAGTGAAGAATTTGCTGAAATTTCAAAATGCAGACGGATTTTACCAAGCTTAGACTATGATGGATTTTTCATAGCTAAACTTAGGAAATTATGTTAATTAATAAAATTATTCACATTTAAATACAAATTCATAAAAAAACTTAAAAAACAATAAATAATTTTTTCTTTATTTTAAAGCTTAAAGTTCTATTTTTAAGTACTTTGAAAAGAAAATCACAGCGTGAAAAGGCTGTGAATAAAGTTGAATTTTTTTTAACCTTAAAAAGATGAAATTAGTCTGATTGTATTTTTTGCAGTTTTGGAGCTATTACAGCTTGACAATATCCTTGATCGGGATTATTTATAAAATAATGTTGATGATAGTTTTCAGCTTTATAGTAAGTTTGCAATCTTGAAATTTTAGTAACTATTTTTTTACTAAATATTTTTTGCTGTTCTTCAATGAAATTTTGAGCTAAAATTTTATCTTCTTCATTTTCGTAAAATATTATTGAGCGATATTGTATGCCAATATCTTCACCTTGTTTATCTATACTTGTTGGATCATGAATTTTAAAAAAGAGTATTAGGATTTCAAGAAGAGAGATTTGTTTTTCATCGTAATTTATTTTGACAACTTCTATGTTACCATCACCATTACACACGCTTTCATAGCTAGGATTTGGTTTTCCTCCGCTATATCCAACTTCAGTATTGATTACACCTTTTAGACGTTCAAATACGGCTTCAATACACCAAAAACAACCACCACCTAAAATGATATTTTTCATTGCGAGTTTTCCTTAAGCTTAGCCCTTTGAAAGGGCTAAGCTTATTTATAGTTTTTGATTGCTTTTTCTAAAATTTCAATTGCGGCTTTTTCATCTTTGAAGTCTTGCACTTTAACCCATTTATTTGGTTCTAAAATTTTATAAGTTTCAAAGAAGTTTTTGATTTTATTCAAAGTTGCCTGTGGTAAGTCTGTATAAGTTTTTATATTATCATATCTCGCATCTATTTTTGAATTTGGAACTGCAAGAAGTTTTTCGTCCATTCCACTTTCATCTTCCATGATTAAAACACCGATTAAGCGGCAAGGAATCACAGCTCCAGCTTGGATAGGATATTCATTAAGCACTAAAATATCTACAGGATCACCATCATCAGCCAAAGTATTAGCAATAAAACCATAGTTTGCTGGGTAAAACATCGCGCTAGCCATAACGCGATCTACCATGATAGCACCGCTATCTTTATCGATTTCGTATTTTATATTTGAGCCATATGGAATTTCAATTACGGCATTGATTTTATTTGGAATATCTCCGATTTTGATTTTGTTTAAATTCATTTTTTCTCCTTATATACTTTGAATTTTTTTAATCAGTTCTTTCATGTCTGCAACGATAGGTTCGATAGCGCGCTCTCCATCGATAATAAAATGAAGTTTTTTCTTTTGATAAAAATCTAAAATTTCATTTAAAGGTTCTGTATAAACTTTCATTCTATTGTAAAACACTTCTTCATTATCATCTGCGCCACGATTTCTGCCTAAAACTCTTTCTTTAGCAACTTCTTCGCTTACTCTTACTTCTATGACGCCTTTAAGACAAATTTCATTTTGCTCACTTAAAACCTTATCAAATTCCATCATTTGCTCTACGCTTCTTGGATAGCCATCGATGATGATAGTTTTAGTTGGAGCAGCTTTTAGAGCACAAACTATAGTATTTATAACAACATCTAAAGGAACAAGATTGCCTTTGGAGATAAAACTATCTATAGTTTTTCCAAGCTCGCTCCCACTTGCTACTTCAGCTCTTAAAAGATCTCCTGTTGAATAGTGTGTAATATTTGTCGCATCTGCTTGTGCGATTAAACTAGCATCGGTAGTTTTTCCACTACCTGGTGCACCTATGATTAAAAACAATTCTTTCATTTTATATTCTCCCTTAATTTGATTCCTAATTCTCTCATTGCTTCATTGCTAGCAGGCGATGGTGCATCTGTCATTAAGCATTGCGCTCTTTGGGTTTTTGGAAAGGCTATAACCTCTCTTATGTTGTTTGCTCCTGTAACTAGCATGATGAGTCTATCAAGTCCTATAGCGATACCTCCATGTGGTGGAGCACCAAAACTTAAAGCATCAAGCAAGAAGCCAAATTTTTCTTTTTGTTGTTCTTCATCGATATTTAAAAGTTTAAATACTTTTTGTTGAATATCATTTTTATGGATTCTTATACTACCTCCACCTAGCTCAACGCCATTTAACACTACATCATAAGCAATAGATGAAATTTCTTCTAAATCAGTCTCATTAATATTTTTTGGCATGGTAAAAGGATGGTGCATCGCAGAATAACTTCCGTCATCATTTTGCTCAAACATAGGAAAATCAACAACCCATAAGAATTCCAAGGTATTTGGATCTATAAGTTTTAACTCGTTGGCTAAGAAAATTCTAAATCTTCCCATATAATCAAGCACGGTTTTTTTAGCTCCTGCACCGAAAAATACCACATCTCCTACTTCAAGCTCACAGCGTTTGCTTAGCTCATTTAAATCTTCTTCGCTAAAGAATTTACAAAGTGGACCTTTAAGCCCATCTTTTTTAACTTGTATGAAAGCTAAGCCTTGGGCGCCAAATTTACGCACAAATTCTTCAAATCTTTGCATTTGTCTTTTTGAAAAAATAGTATCGCCTTTTGGAACGCGTATGGCTTTGATGCGATTTTTCTTTGTATCTTTGGCAATATTTGCAAAAATTTCATTATTTGACTTAGTGAAAATATCAATCACATCAATAAATTTAAGATCAAATCTTAAATCCGGCTTATCAGAGCCATAATTTTCCATAGCGTCTTTGTATTGCATTTGTCTAAAAGGGGTTTGAATTTCTTTGCCGCAAGCTTTGAAAATATCTTTTAAAAAAGTTTCAGCTACCTTGATCACATCTTTTTGTTCGCAAAAGCTCATTTCAACATCAATTTGTGTGAATTCAGGTTGGCGATCAGCTCTTAAATCTTCATCTCTAAAACATTTTGCAATTTGAAAATAACGATCAAAACCGCTACACATTAAAAGTTGTTTGAAAAGCTGAGGGCTTTGTGGAAGAGCATAAAATTCACCCTGATGCACACGAGAAGGCACGAGATAATCTCTTGCGCCTTCGGGAGTAGCTTTGGTAAGAATAGGGGTTTCAACTTCTAAAAATCCCATATTTGCCAAAGAATTTCTAGCTGCTATACAAGCTTTAGAACGCAAGGCAAAATTTTCATAAAGTTTAGGATTTCTTAAATCTAAAAAGCGATATTTTAAGCGTAATTCTTCATTTACACTTTCATCAGCGATAGCAAAAGGAGGTACGGCACTTTCATTTTCTATGGTAAGTTTAGAAACAACTACTTCGATTTCTCCTGTTTTTAACTTAGGATTTACAAGTCCTTCGCCACGCGGACGAATAGTACCTTCTGTAATAAGTACAAATTCATTTCTTGCATTGGAAGCGATTTCATGAGCTTCTTTACTATCATTTGGATCGCAAACAAGTTGGATAATACCGCTTCTATCTCTTAAATCTATAAAAATAACTCCACCATGATCGCGGTAGCTATTTACCCAACCGCAAAGTTTAACGCTTTGACCAACATGGGAAATTCCCAAGTCTGTATTATAATGACTTCGCAAATTTATTCCTTGAAAAAGATTTTTTAAGATAATGAGCAAAATTATAGTATTTTTATTCTTTTGCTTTGCTAAGATTTGATATAATTTTTTATGCAAAATAAAATAGATTATAAAAATATTAAAAAAATTGGACTTGTTACGCGACCCAATGTGAGTTTAGATAAGGAAATTTTAAAACTTCAATCGATTTTATCTATATATAAAGTTGAACTTGTATTGTTTAAAGAAAGTTCTGAAATTTTAGATTTGCCAAAGTATGGATTGGATGATTTGTTTAAAATATCTGATTTTGTTATTTCTTTAGGTGGAGATGGAACTTTGATTTCTTTATGTCGTAAAGCTTGTGAATATGATAAAGCAGTTTTAGGAATTCATGCTGGACATTTAGGTTTTTTAACAGATTTTAAAGTTGATGAAGCTGAAAATTTTTTTCAAGCTTTTTTTCAAGGAGAATTTAGAATAGAAAAGCCTTATTTGTTAAGTGTTTTTTTAGAAGATAAGCAAGGAAAAATTTTAGAAAAATTAGCTTTTAACGATGTGGTTATCAGTAAAAACAATCAAGCTTCTATGGCTCATATAGAAGTTTTTAGAAAAGAAAAGAAATTTAATGAATATTTTGGAGATGGGCTTATTGTTGCAACTCCTGCGGGTTCAACAGCTTATAATTTAAGTGCAAATGGACCCATAGTTTATACTTTAGCTCAAGCTTTTATCTTAACTCCTGTTTGTTCTCATTCTTTAACACAACGCCCTATTGTCTTGCCAAAAGGTTTTGAAATAGAGATTATGGCAAAGGATTGCATGCTTTGCATTGATGGGCAAGAAAATTATAAAATGAATGATTTTAAAAGTATAAAAGTGGGTTTAAGTGATAAAAATGTGGCTTTAATTCACCCAAAAAATAGGGATTATTTTCAAATTTTAAAAGAAAAATTACACTGGGGAAATTGATGATAAATAGAATTTTTATGAAAGAAAATCTTGGTTTTAAAAAGGCTGAGCTTGAAATTTCTAAAGGGCTTACCGTTTTTACAGGCCTAAGTGGAGCTGGAAAATCGGTCTTGTTTAAAGGAATTTTATCCGCATTTTCTTTGAGTGAAAGTGAGGCTAAAATTGTCGAAATAGAAGTAGATGATAAGTTGGATTTAGAAAGTTTTGGTATAGAAAGTGAAGAGGAGAATGTTTTTAAGCTCTTAAAAGAAAAAAACACAAAATATTTTATTAACAATCAAAGCATAGCGAAAAAAAGTTTGCAAAATTTAAGTAAAACTTTTATTAAGTATTTAAGCACAAAGGAAAATAACGAATTTGGAAATGAAAAATTTTTAAATCTCTTAGATGCCTTGGAGATGCAAGAAAATACAAATTTTGTTTCCTTTTTAGAAGATTTTAAAAAAGATTTTAATGCTTATAGTCAAATTTCTAATGAGCTTAATGCAATTTTAGAAGAAGAAAAAAAAGTAGAAGAATTAAAAGAACTAGCTAGAGCGCAAATTGAAAAAATTTCAAGCATTAATCCTCAAATAGGCGAGTATGAAGAGCTTTTAATACTTAAAAAAAAGCTTTCTAAAAAAGATAAATTAGAAGAAGCTTGGAGTAAGGCAGAGCGTATTTTTGAGCTTGAAAAAGTTGTTATTGAAGCTTTAAATTTAAGCGAAGTTGATGCGAGTTTTTTTAGTGAATGTTTAAATGAATTGCGTGTGATTTGCGAAAATCAAAAAATGGAAGATTTAGATTTTGATGTGGAGGCGCTTTTAGATCGCATTGAAAATTTATCCTATCTTATCAAGCGTTATGAAAGCATAGAAAATGCTTTAGAAGTTTTAAAACAAAAAAAATATGAGCTAGAGCATTATGAAAATTTAAGTTTTGAAAAAAAAGAACTTGAAAAAAAATTTCAAGAATTAAAACAAAAATTAGAAGAAAAAGCACAAATTTTAACTCAAACAAGAAAGAAAAACCTTAAAAAATTAGAAAAATGTTTAAATAATTATCTTAAAGATCTTTATATGAAAGATGCAAGTTTGACGCTTAAAGAAAATGAAAAAATTTCAATTTTAGGCAAAGATGAGATAATGCTAGATATTAATTTAGCTCATTTAAAAAATTTAAGTTCGGGTGAATTAAATCGCTTAAGACTTGCTTTTATAGCCACAGAATGTAATATTTTAAATACAGGCAAAGGGATATTATTTTTAGATGAAATTGATGCAAATTTAAGCGGAAAAGAGGCTATGAGTATAGCTAAGGTTTTAGAGGAACTTTCTAAGTTTTATCAAATTTTTGCTATTTCTCATTTGCCTCAACTTTCCTCTAAGGCACATAATCATTTTTTAGTTGAAAAAAATGGTGAAGAAAGTAAGGTAAAAAAGCTTGATCAAGAAGAAAGAATTAAAGAACTTGCTAGGATGGTAAGTGGAGAGCTTGTTAGTGATGAAGCGATCGAATTTGCTAAGACCTTATTTAAGAATTAAGCGGATTTTTTATTTTGCTATGTTAAAATATATAACTATAAAAATTTCCTTTCTTTTGAAACAAATATAATAAAAAATTTTAGATATAAAGGTATTTTACACACTATGAATAAGAAAATTTTAATTATTGATGACAATAAAATGCTCGGCAAACTTTTGGCTAAAAAAATTCAAATGACTTTAGATTATGAGGTAGATATTGCTTTTGGTTTTGCTGAAGCTAAGGAGTTAATGAATAATGATTATTTTTTAGCTTTTGTGGATTTATGCTTGCCAGATGCCCCAAATGGTGAAGTTGTGGATTATGTTATAGAAAAGAAAATTCCTGCTATTGTTCTTACGGCTAGTGGTGATAAGGCTACTAAAGAAAAATTTATGGATAAAGATATATTAGATTATATTTTTAAAGAAAGTGAAACTTGCATTGATGAGATTATTAGTTCTATTGTAAAACTTAATCAATATGCAAAAACTAAAGTGATTGTAGCTATGAGCAAGCTACCTGAACGTAATGAAATTAAAAAAATACTTACTCAAAGACAATTTAATGTTTTAGCTGCGGCTCATGGCGAAGAAGCAATGAGTTATTTAAATGATAATAATGATGTTAAGCTTATTATAGCAGATGTCAATATGCCAGTAATTAGCGGTTTTGAGCTTTTGACTCAAGTAAGAGAACGTTTTAGTGATGATGAATTAGGTGTGATTCTTTTGGGGGATCATAATGATTCATTTGAAGCGAATTCTTTTAAAAATGGAGTTAATGAGTATTTGTTTAAGCCTTTAAGCAAAGAAAGTTTTAATTGTCGCTTAGATCGTTGTTTATCTTACATGGATGATAAAAAATTTTTAAGCACTTATAATGTTTTAGATCTTGTATCTGGGGTTAAAAATTATAATGCTTTAATCGATGGAATAGATGATTATTTTAACGAAATAGCAACAAAAGACGAGGAATTTGCTTTTGCTTTCTTAGATATAGATAATCTTCAAATGATTAACGATGAATACGGCCGTGAAGTTGGTGATGAAGTAATTAAAATCTGCGCCAATGAAATAGTTAATGAAACTAAAGGAAGAGATCTTGTAGGTAGATATAGTGCAGAAAAAATTTGTATTTTGCTTAAAAATATATCTCAAGAAAGAGCGATTAAAATCTTTTCTCGTATACGAGTAAATATAAAAAAAGCTGGTGTTTTAGTTAATTTAGATGAAGTCTTTTTTACAGCTTCTATAGGCGTGGTTTTTGGAAAAAGTGGAGATAAGATTGATTCTTTGGTTGATAAAGCAAGTAAAATATTGTCTCAAGCAAAAGATAACGGCAAGGATAGAGTTGAAGTATGTTCTTAAATCTTGATTTTCAAGATGGTTTAAGGATTGTTGATACGCATTGCCATCTAGACAGTGAAGCATTTAAAGATGATTTAGATGAAACTTTAAATCGTGCTTTTAAAAATGGTATAGAGAAAATCATCATACCTGGTGCTGATATAAAAGACTTGCCTTATGCAGCTACAATTGCTCATAAATATAAAAATATTTTTTTTGCAGCAGGGGTGCATCCTTATGAAATTGATAATTATGATGAGAAAATTTTAAGGCAGTATTTATGCGATGAAAAGTGTGTAGCTGTAGGTGAATGTGGGCTTGATTATTTCCGTTTTAAAAGTGATCTTGCTGAAGAAATTCAAAAAGAAAAAGAAAATCAAAAAAAGATTTTTATCGCACAGCTTGAACTTGCTATTGAATTTAAAAAACCTGTTATCATTCACTCAAGAGAAGCAAATCATGATACTTATGAGATTTTACATGGGTATTCTAAGGATCTTGTAGGAGGAGTTTTACACTGCTTTAATGCAAGCGAACATTTACTAACTCTTTTTGAAGATGGATTTTATTTTGGTATTGGGGGAGTTTTAACTTTTAAAAATGCTAAGAAATTAGTTGAAATTTTACCTAAAATTCCAAAAGATAGACTACTACTTGAAACTGATGCTCCATATCTTACTCCAGAGCCTTATCGCGGTAAAAGAAATGAACCTTTGTTAACTCAATTTGTAGCAAACAAAATGTGTGAAGTATTGAATTTATCAAGAAAAGAACTTCTAGAAATTTGTTTTAACAATTCTGAAAAATTATTTTTTAAAGGTTATTAATGAAAAAAATTTTATTGTATTTTTTAATATGTTTTAATTTTCTTTTTGCACAAATTAATACTCCTGAATTTTATGAAAGACAAATGAATGTTTTAAGAAATTTAGATATTAATCCAAGTTTTATCAGTGATTTGATTTTTGTGCAAACTCAACAAGATATAAAATCAAAACATGCTCAAACTTTAATAGATAGCATGCAAAATTTTTCAAAAGTTACTCCTATGATAAGAAAAATTTTAGCCCAGCAGGAAGTTCCTGATGAGATTTTGTATCTAGCTATGGTTGAATCAGGCTTGAAAACTCATAGCGTTTCTAATGCCAAGGCTGTAGGGGTTTGGCAATTTATGCAACCAACAGCTAGAAATTTGGGTTTAAGAATCGATGCTTATGTTGATGAAAGGCGTGATCCAGTCAAGTCAACTTATGCCGCTACAAATTATTTAAAAGAGTTAAAAGAAGAATTTGGCAAATGGTATTTGGCACTTTTAGCTTATAATTGCGGAAATGGCAAGCTAAGACAAGCTATCAAGCAAGCAGGAAGTGATGATTTAAGTGTTTTATTGAACCCTGATAAGAAATATCTTTCTTTAGAAACT
Source organism: Campylobacter sp. CFSAN093238 (assembly GCF_012898015.1). Lineage (NCBI taxonomy): Bacteria > Pseudomonadati > Campylobacterota > Epsilonproteobacteria > Campylobacterales > Campylobacteraceae > Campylobacter > Campylobacter sp. CFSAN093238. The sequence goes on from NZ_CP040611.1 coordinate 633,196, forward strand.
AGAAATTTTATAAGAAAGATTTTAACGCTTGCTTTTTTAGCTAATGATAGGGATTTTTTACTAGATAAAGATGCGTCTTTAATGAATTATGCTTTAAGCAATGAATTTGCAAAAGTTGATGTGCCTTCTTCTGCATCTTTAAAAGAAATAGCTAAAAATTTAAATATGGATCTTGCAACTTTTAAGAAATATAATCCACAATTTAAACATAATTTTACGCCTCCTGGTAAAGGGTATTATATGTATATACCACTTAATAAAGTAGCATTTTTTGATAAAAATTTTAAAGCAGAAAAACTTGCGAAGGTTGATACAACTATACCTATGACAAGAACTTATACCGTTAAGTCTGGTGACTCTTTATATAAAATAGCAAAAAATTATAATATAAGTGTTGATGAAATTCGAGAATTCAATAAAATAGCAAAAAATCATCTTAGTATTAATCAAAAATTAATTATACCAATCAAGGAGAATAAAAATGCAAATAAAAACAATTACACTAAAGTTGTCAGCCGTTAGTCTAGGGGCTTTATTTTTTAGTGGTTGTTTAGGCACTAGTTTTTTTTCTAGCTTGGATAATGCTCAAGTGTATTATCCTTCAAATGATTTTAAAAGCAGTCCTAGTTCTTCAGGGACTAAAGGAACGATGAAGCCTTATACTATCAATGGTAAAACTTATTATCCTACTGTTGTAGCAGTAGGCGAAACTGCTGATGGTATTGCGAGTTGGTACGGGCCAGGCTTTCACGGCAAGAAAACCTCTAATGGCGAAACCTATAATCAAAATGCTTTAACCGCGGCTCATAAAACTTTACCTATGAATACCATCTTAAAAGTAACCAATCTAAATAACAATCGTCAAGTTACCGTTCGTGTGAATGATAGAGGTCCTTTTGTAAATAATCGTATTATAGATTTATCAAAAGGAGCTGCTAGTCAAATTGATATGATTGCTTCAGGAACAGCTCCAGTAAGGCTTGAGGTTATAGGGTTTGGATCAAGTAATTCGGGTAATAATATTGTGCATTCTAATGTAAACTATGGAAATAGTGGAGAGATTGCAAATAATGGACAAATTTATGAAGGTGGAAATTTTATGGTTCAAATTGGAGCCTTTAAAAACCCAGCTGGAGCACAAACGATAGCAGCAAGATATAAAACTTATAGAACTTATAGCTCTACTATACGCACAAGCTCAGTAGATGGCTTAAATCGCGTTTTCTTAACAGGCTTTAGAAGTGAAGATGAAGCAAGAGATTTTGCTGCAAGTGGTGCATTTGTAGGTGCATTTGTTGTAAGAGAGTAGAAATTATGACAGAATTGATTTTTTTGGATGTAGATGGCTGTTTAACTGATGGAAAAATTATTTATACTTCTAATGGAGAATTTATTAAAGAATTTGATGTAAAAGATGGAGCGGCTATCGAGGCTTGGCTAAAGCTTGGTAAAAAAATTGCTATTATTACAGGTAGAAATTGTCCTTGTGTTGAAAAAAGAGCTAAAGATTTAAAAATAGAAATTTTATATCAAGGTATTAAGGATAAGTTAGCTTGCGCAAAAGAAATTTTACAAAAACTTAATTTAGATTTTTCTCAGTGTGCGGCTATTGGGGATTATTTTAACGATAAGGCTTTGCTTGAAAGTGTAGGACTTAGTTTTAAGCCAAAAGATGGTCATAAAGATTTAAATGTAGACATAATGCTTAGCAAAAAAGGTGGTAAGGCTGCTGTAGCACAGATGATAGAAATTTTAGTAGAAAAAAATCATCTAGAGGAAGAATGGAATAAGCTTTGGCTATAAAAATTTTTGGAATTTTAATTGCTCTTTTTACAATTACTTTTACGATTTTAAGTTTGCAAGATCCATATTCTTTGAATTTGCAAACTAATGCTTTAAATTTTAAAAATATTGAGGCTAAAAATTTGAAAGCTTATGAGAGTAATGCTAGTACAATTAAGGCATATTATAAGGCAAATTCTTGGGTGAGATATGCAGATAGAGATGAATTTAATGATTTTATTACTTTAAATTTAGATTTTAATCTTAGTGCGAATCGTTTAGAGTTTTTCAATAAAGATATGAGCAAGGTTTTGTTTGAAGGAAATGTTACTTATATAGGTTCTAATAATGTCAAAATTATTTCTCAAGAGGTAGAATACCAACCTAAGGATAAAATTTTACATACAAATACTAATTTTAAAGCTCTGATCAATGGAAGTATTATTAACGGAAATACTTTAAACTATGATGTAAAAAACAAAATTTTAAATATCCAAGGAGTAAATGCGTGGTTGCAAGACAAATAATTTTATTGTTAGCTTGTGTAAGTGTAACTTGGGCAACTCAAATTGAAGTAAAAGCTTTAAATTTTTACTCAGATGAAAATAAGGGTGAAAGTATTCTTAGTGGAAATGTAGAAGTAATTAGAGGTGATGATATTTTAAATTCTGAAAAATTGATTATTTATACGGATAAAAATCGCAAACCTATTCGTTATGAAGCAATGCAAAATGCTAGGTTTAAGATTGTTTTAAAAGGTAAAACTTATAAAGGTAGTGGAGATAAATTTATTTATAATGTTATTAAAGATACTTACGAGATTAATGGTCATGCTTATATAAATGAGCTTGGAAGCAATCAAAAACTTTTTGGTGATAAAATAATAGTCGATAGAAAAGCTAATATTTATCGAGTGGAGAGTAAGGATCAAAAACCTGCTCGTTTTGTGTTTGATCTTAAAGACAAATGATAATTAGTGCTAAATTTATCACTTCTTTAGTGAAATTTGATGAGAATTTGAGCTCAAATTTTAGTGAAGTAGCATTTTTGGGGCGTTCTAATGTCGGAAAAAGTTCTTTAATCAATTCTTTGTGTAAACAAAAAAATTTAGCCAAAAGTTCGGCAACTCCTGGAAAAACTCAGCTTATAAATTTTTTCGAAGTAGCTTGCAAAAGAAATGAAGAAAAATTTAATATCAATTTTATCGATTTACCAGGGTTTGGTTATGCAAAGGTTTCTAAAAATTTAAAAGAAATATGGAATCAAAACTTAGATGAATTTTTAAAATTAAGAACCTCGATAAAGTTATTTATACATTTAATCGACTCAAGACATACTCATTTAGAGATCGATGTAAATTTAAATGACTATTTGAAAAGATTTTTACGACCTGATCAAAAAATTTTAAAAGTTTTTACCAAATGCGATAAATTAAATCAAAGTGAAAAAGCTAAGTTAAAAAATGAATTTAAAGACTCTATTTTAGTTTCAAATTTGAATAAATTTGGCCTTGATTCTTTAGAAGATATTATTATCAATCAAACTTTAGGTCTTGATAAATGAGAAGAAATTTAAGTGCTTATAAAGCAAAATTTAATGGAGCTTATGTCTTTTTAGGATTTTTTTTTCTAATTTATCAGATTCTTGGTTCGACTTTTGTATATACCCCGTTACTTTATGGGATTTTTTTCTGTTATATGTTTTGCTTATTAGAAGAGAGAGAGAGAACTTTTTCAAAGCTTGATTTTAGATGGTATTTTTCTTTATTTTTTTTATTTTTTACTGATATAACTTATAATTTTTTTATTTTTTCATCTTGGTTGGCATTTTTTATTTTTTATTATCTTTGTGCAGATTGGATTAAGACAAATTTAAAAATTGGTAAATTTATCCCTGTTGTTTTTGTGCTTTGTGCTTACGGCATTATTTTGTTTTTGGATATGATATTGTTTTATATTGGAGATGAAAAAATTAAAATTTTAGGATGGGCGTATATTGTTTCAGTTTTTATAGAATGTTGTTTAGCTTATGTGTTTTTTAAAGGTAAAATTTAAATGAGAATGCGTCTAGTTGTTGGATTTATACTATTGTTTTTTATATTTTTATTAAGTCGTGTGTATTATTTGAGTATAAAATCAAATGTATATTATGAAGAGCTTGCTAAACAAAATGCCATAAAAACTGAATTTTTACCACCTGTTAGGGGTCAAATTACAGATAGAAATGGAACTTTATTGGCTATTAATGATTTGGGTTTTAGTATTTCTATTAAACCTTATTTAAGTATTAAAAAGTCAAATAAAGGAATTTTAGATAAAGAATTATCTGAACTTACAAATTTATTTCCTGATTTAAATGCTAGTAAATTAGCAGAAATTTATAAGAGAAATGATTCTTACTATAATCAAGATTTTATTAAAGTTGTAGATTTTATACCCTACGATGAGATTATTCCGCATTATTCAGAGTTAAATCTTAATAAAACAATAAAAATAGATCCTGTTGTAAAAAGAAAATATCCTTTTGGAAAATTGGCTTCGCATATTATTGGGTATGTAGGTAAGGCAAATTTGCAAGATGTTCAAGAAAATGAAATAGCAAAACTTTCTAACTATACGGGAAAAAGCGGTATAGAACGCTATTATAATGATATTTTACAAGGAGAAAAAGGAACTAGGGTTTATAAGGTTAATGCCTTAAATCAAGAAGTAGAACAGCTTTCTTACACTCCTGCTATGTCTAATGATATAGAACTTACGATAGATATAGAGCTTCAGTCTTATTTAACTTCATTGTTTGAAGGGAATGCTGGAGCTGCTATAATTATGAATGTAAATGATGGATCTATTTTAGCTGCAGGGAGTTTCCCTGAATATGATCTTAATCCTTTTGTAACAGGGATTTCTTTTAAGGATTGGGATGAGCTTTCAAATAGTCTTGATCATCCTTTTACAAATAAACTTATAAATGGATATTATCCTCCAGGTTCTGTTGTAAAAATGGGAGTAGGGCTTTCTTTTTTAAATTCTAAAAATATTAGCCCGTCGACTCAATATGTTTGCAATGGAAGCATTGAACTTGGAGGCAGGTTTTTTAGATGTTGGAATCGATCAGGCCATGGACCTGTGGATTTAAAACATGCGATAAAATATAGTTGTGATGTTTATTTTTATAATGGCAGTTTGCAAGTTGGAATCGATCAAATAAGTGAAACTTTATCTCGCATTGGCTTTGGAGCGAAAACAGGGGTAGATTTACCTAGTGAATTTGTAGGAACTTTACCAAGCAAAGAATGGAAGATGCAAAGATATAGACAATCTTGGTTTCAAGGTGATACTTTAAATACAGCTATAGGTCAAGGTAATTTTCTTGCAACACCTATGCAAATTGCTAGATATACGGCTCAAATCGCAAAAGGTGGAGAGGTTATACCTCATTTTTTAAAAAGCATAGAAAATAATAATACAACTATAGAAAATCAAATGGATGAAAATAAAAAAGAAATTTTTACTTTGTTTGAAAAGAGTCAATTGCCTTATATAAGAGATGCAATGTATGCTGTTGCTAATGAGCAAGGAGGAACCTCTTATCGTTATTTGCATAATCTTAATGTGAAAGTTGCAGCAAAAACAGGAACTGCTCAGGTTGTGGGATTTTCACAAACAGATAAAAATAGGGTTGATGAAAAACAATTTGAGTATTATACTAGATCTCATGCGTGGCTTACTTCTTATGCTCCTTATTCTAAGCCAAAATATGTAGTTACCGTTCTTTTGGAACATGGTGGGAGAAATATTACTTCAGGGGCAACTGTAGCTAAAATTTATCAAAAAATGATTGAACTTGGATATTTTAAATAATTTTTAGTTGTAAATTGAGTTTTTCAAAAAAAACTTTTTTAGCAATTGGTTTAAAAATCTTGTATTAAACAAATTATAAGTTTAATACAAGGAAAATTTATCTATGTTAACAAAAGTATCTTAAAAGATGGCTTTTGTTCTTTTTTCAAGCCAAACTAGAGCTTTTGGATAATCACCTAGCTTAGGAGAAAGTTTTTCAAATACTTCTTTGTGATAATTGTTTAACCATTCTTTTTCTTTTTCATCTAACATTTTTGTATCAATACAAGATATTTCAAAAGGACAAAGAGTAACAGGTTTAAAGTATAAAAACTCTCCAAAATCTTTATTTTTAGGATTTTCTACTTTGGTATGAATAACTAAATTTTCAAGTCTTATGCCCCATTTACCTACTTTATAAATACCTGGCTCTATGGAGGTTAGCATACCTTCTTTGGCTTTTGTTTTTTCAAGCACAGGGGATAGATAAGATAAAACTTGTGGACCTTCATGGACATTTAAAAAATATCCCACGCCATGTCCTGTGCCGTGTATATAGTCAATTTGTTCTTTCCATAAAGGTGCGCGTGTGATTGCATCAAGTAAGGGCATAGCTATATCTTTTGGAAAAATTGCACTGGAAATGGCAATATGTGCTTTTAAAACCAAGGTATAGTCATGAATTTGTTCTGCATTAGCCTTTCCTATTGGTACAACGCGTGTAATATCTGTTGTGCCGTTTTTATATTGTCCACCAGAATCAATAAGTAAAAGCCCATCTTTTTTAAGATAAGCAAAACTCTCTTTTGTGGCTTTATAATGTGGATATGCTGCATTTTCGTTAAAGCCTGCTATAGTGGTAAAACTATCACTTATGTAGTACTTGCTTTGTGCTCTAAATTCGCTTGCTTTAACATCTATGTCTAATTCGCTTATTAGTTCTTTATTTTCTATCGCTTCTTCAAGCCAGGCAAAAAATTTACATAAAGCCACTCCATCTTCTATCATAGCATCTTGTATATGCGCTATTTCTTTTGTATTTTTAGCTGCTTTTAAGTGAGTGCTTGGATTAATTTCTTGAATGATTTTTACGCTTTTATCTAAAGAATTTATGAGTAAAGCGGTCATTTTTGAAGGTTCAATAAGCAAATTTGTATTTGCAAGTTTTTCAAGCTCCATGATGATTTCATCATAATTTTTAAGCCAAAACCCATCTAAATTTAATTTTTTTTCAAGTTCTGAATTTACTTTTTTCTGATCAACAAAAAGCAAGGCTTTGTCTTCCAAGATTAGCAAATGACTTAAAAATACAGGATTATAATTTACATCATTCCCTCTTAAATTTGTAAGCCAAGCTATATCATCAAGGCTGGAGATTAAATGAGAGGTAACATTTAAATTTTTCATTTTTTGACGCACTAATGCTAATTTTTCTTTTCTTGAGTAAGAGCAGTATTCTAGTTCGTGTTCATAAATTTTTTCTTGTGGTAAAGTGGGACGATCTTTCCAAAGTGGACTTATCAAATCTATATGTTTTAAATTTGCCTTGCAATTAATCTTTAAATCTTTTTGCAAAGATAAAGGTAAAAGTGCAAAATCGATGCCTAAAATTTGATCTTCGCTTAAATTCTTTTCCAACCATTTGGTAAAAGTATTTTTAGCATCTTGCTTTTGTAAAAGTATGCCACTACCTTCTAATTCCTTTTGTGCTTGAAGCCAATATCTTCCATCTACCCACAAAAAGCCCTCTTCTTGTGTGATAAGAACTGTTCCAACAGAACCCTTAAAGCCACTGATAAAGACTCTGTTTTTGTAATATTCTGGTAAATATTCGCTCAAATGCGGATCCGCGCTTAAGATGAGATAGGCGTCAATATTATTTTCTTTCATTAATCTTCTAAGTTCTAATACTCTTTGTTTGTAAATACTCATATTTTCTCCTTAATATTAATTTTTTAGTATTTTATTGATAGGTTTTTTGAGTATAAGTAAAATTATAACAGCACCAAGTAATATCCACATACATTGGTAAAATAAATTTGGCAAATAAGCTATATTTTCTTCACTTGCTTTACCACCTATGAATCCAGCTAAAGCATTGCCTAATGCACTTGCTACAAACCAAAGTCCCATGACTTGAGATTTAATTAAATTAGGTGCAATTTTTGTCATTATAGAAAGTCCCACAGGGGAAAGGCAAAGCTCTCCTAAAACCATAAGCAAAAAGCTACTGACAAGCCACCAAGGTGAAACTAAAATAATTTGTGATGAATTTTCTAAATTTTCTCTTAATGTATTAGCATCGCCATTTAAACTAATTGCATGATTTGAAGCTAAAGCCATTATTAAAAATGCCAAAGCTGCACCCAAAAGTCCTAATGCAAATTTAATAATAGATGAAATTTCTTTATTATTTTTGGCACATATAGTCCATATAAAAGCACTAAAAGGTGCAAAAAGTATAACAAATAAACCTCCAAGAGATTGAAACCATATTGTAGGAATTTCATAATTTAATATGGTTTTATCTGTTAATTTTTCTGCAAAAAAATTAAAAGAAGTGTATTGTTGCTCATATACTGACCAAAATAACGCAGCCGCTAAAAATAAAACAATAAAAATAATTAAATTTCTTTTTTCTTCTATTTTTAAAGAAGTAAAAGCGAAAAGATATAAAAAATAAATTCCAGCACAAGCTAAGATAGTTAGAATAATATTTTTATTAATAACTTGTGCATCTAATTTTATAAAACCACCAAGGATTAAAAATATTGCTCCAAGCAAAACAATACCTGATACAATGATGATGTAAAATGCGTTTTTGCTTTTTTTGCTTGGTCTATCCCAAGTAGAGTCTATGCCAACTTTTTCATCAAATTCTTTTAAATCAGGCATAGTTTTTAGGTAGAAAATAATTACCGCTAAAAGCATACCAATCCCACCTGCACCAAAACCAAAATGCCATCCGTATTCTTTTTGTAAAAAGCCGCAAATTAAAGGAGCTACAAAAGCACCAAAATTAAAGCACATATAAAAAAGAGTAAAACCAGAGTCACGCCTTGCATCATTTTTTTTATAAAGCATTCCAACCATTACAGAAGCACAAGTTTTAAAAAGTCCTGTACCTATAACCAAAAAAACCATACCAACAAAAATCATTTTATTGTTAAAATAAGAAAAGGCTATGCACAAATGTCCAAATGCTATAGTTAGAGCACCTAGTAAAATTGCTCTTTTTTGTCCTAAGTAATTGTCCGCAAGCCATCCACCTGGCAAAGCAGCAAGATATAAACAACTTGCAAAAATTCCCATAATTGCACTTGCTTCTTCAGGTTTTAAGTTCATTCCACTTTTTTCAAAACTTGCTATCATAAAAAGGTAAAGCAAGGGACGAATTCCGTAAAAAGAAAATCTTTCCCAAAGCTCAGTAAGTGAAAGAGATAAAAGTGGTTTTGGATGTCCAAAAAATGAAGTATCTAAATTTTTTACATTTTTACTCAATTTATATCCTTTGTGTATTTTTATTTATAAATTATAGACAAGAAATTAAAAAATATGTATAACTTTGTAATATTTTTAAATGATTTATATCATAATGTTACTTTTTTGCAAATATAAAAAAAAGAAATATTAAGATCAATTTTCAACTTTGGTGTATTTTGTATTTTAAGTTTAGTTAGATAATTGCTTATTTTTTTTGTTAAGATGGTTTTTTAGCAATAAAAAGCAAAAGTGCTACAACAAAAAGCATCCACATGCATTGTCTAAAAATATTAGGAAGTTGATCGATGTTTTTAATATTGACATTTCCTCTTATAAGTCCTGCAACAAAATTTCCAAGCGCACTTGCTACAAACCAAAGTCCTATGATTTGATTTTTGATTAAATCAGGGGCAACCTTAGCCATTATAGAGAGTCCAATAGGAGACACGCATAGTTCCCCAAGTGTTAAAAAGAATATACTTATGATAATCCAAGCCATGGATATTGGTAAACCATTGTTGTTTATTAGATTTTGTGAAGCAAAGGTCATCATCATAAAGCCAATACCGGCAAATAATATTCCTAAAGTAAATTTTCCAATGGAAGAAAAATATATATTTTTTTCTCTAAAAATATCCAAATATAACTTGCTATAGGAGCAAGTATGATGATAAAAATTGGATTAAAAGATTGAAACCAGTTTGTTGGAATTTTCCAATCAAAAATATTTCTATTTGTAAAATCTTGCGCAAAAAGATTATAAGCGGTAGGGTTTTTGTTTAAAAGTACTCCAAAAAAAGTGGCTGCAAAGAATAAAACAATTAAAATTATTAATTGTTGTTTCTCTCTTTTATTTAAGGCTTTAAAAACAAAAAGATATATGAAATAAATTACCAAGCATAGTAAAATTACAATTAGAAGTTTTTTTGATAGTATTATATGGGATTAATATTTACAAGATTAATAAACATTAGAAAAAATCCAATAATACTTAACAAGCTTATACTTAGTATAAGAGTTAAATTTTTTACTTTTTTAAATGGTTGTTCCCAGTTTTGCTTTAAGGTGCAATTTTTATGAAATTCTTCAAGCTCAGGGGCAGCTTTAAAATATAAAATAAGCAAAGAGATTAGCATACCTAAACCTCCTAGCCAAATCCTAAATGATAATTCCATTTTGCTTGAACAAAACCACATATAAGAGGAGCAATGAATGCTCCAATGTTAATTCCTATATAAAAAATCGTATAGCCAGTATCACATCTTGTATCATTTTGTTTATACAACATTCCAACTGTTACAGAAGCGCTAGTTTTAAAAAATCCAGTACCAATAACGATAAAAGAAGTCCTAGGAAAAATATAGGTGTGCTTAAAATAGATAAGGCTATGCTAATATGTCCTAAAGCTATAATAAAAGAACCTAAAAATAAAGCCTTTTTTTGCCCTAAATAATTATCAGTAATCCAGCCTCCAGGAAGTGCTGCTAAATACAAGCATCCTGCAAAAATGCCATAAATTGCCGAGGCGTATTCAGTGCTTATTCCAAGTCCACCTTTGCTTATGGTTGTTGCCATGAAAAGCACAAGTAAAGATCGTATGCCATAAAAAGCAAATCTTTCCCAAAGTTCTACCATTGATAGAGAGAATAAAGGCTTGGGATGACCTAGTAAATTTGTATCGAGTTTTTGTATTTCTTGTTTAGTCACTTCCCAATACCTTTCTTTTTTATGCTTAAAATATTTGAACTAATAGTAATAGAAAAATAATTAAATTACAATATTTTTAAATATTTTTTTTATAATAATATTTAAAAATATAATATTTTAATATTATTATAAATTAACAAATTTAAACATTAAATCAAGCTTTAATTTTAAACCCTGTGTATTGTATAGTTTTATTTTATCAATTTTTAAAGCTATAGGAAGATTTTCTAAATTTTGTATAAAATTGAGTAAGTCTTTAAAGTTGCCATTTAAACTTAGAGAAACATAATTATAGTGGATAAAATTTTTGTTTTCTTGGGAAAATTTTATTTCATTAATGGTTAAATTTTTGGATAAATTATTGATTTTTTTATTGAAAAAATCTTTATCATAAGAAAATAAATGCAATTTTTCTTTATAGTATTTTAATTTTTCTTCCTCTGTTTTTATCTGTTTTGTTAGCTTTGTCTCTATTTCTTTAAGATGTGAATTTTCTATTTTTGCTTCATTTAATGCAAGGTAATTATGTTCTACTAATGTTTTTTGAAAAATATCTTCCAAAAAGCGATCGTGAATTTTAAAAGCTAAAAACAAAGCACAAAGGCAGATAAAAGAAATAAAAAGAAATTTTTCCCTAGGATTTAAATTTTGCAAAAATACTTCTATTTTATTCATGTATGACTTCTAATATGATATTCAATGTTTCTTCATTTTTATCAAGGAATTTAAAAGTAGAATTTAGATTTTCTAATGCTCTTTTAAAGTGGTTTTCATCGATAAAAGAAAGAATGATTTTTGTTTGTTCAAATTCAAGATTTGTGATTTTAAGTTCATTGGAATTAAGCCATGATATGATTTGATTTAGAATGATTGCCTTATTTTTATCTAAATTGATTTCTTTTGTTATGGTGGATAAAATATGAAATTGTTGTTGTGTAGATGATATTTTATTGGAAAGAGTAAAGTTTAAATCTTGTATGTTTGTTAATAATTTTTGCTTATCTTGTTTTAGTTTAGAAATTTCTTCTTGTATGATAAAATTTTTATTTTGAATTTCCTTATTTTGTTTGTACTCTATAAAATCTTTAAATAATAAAGTCATCATGCTAAGACTAAAGCTAAAAATAAATATTAATATAATTTTAAAAGAAATAGATATTTTTATTTTATTATGCTTGATAAAATTACAATTTTGATCTAGATTTTTTATACTATATGAACTTAATTTCAATAAACTATTTTTATCAAGAATATCATTTAGATTTAAACATTTTATTTGAGATGAGAAGTAATGTTTGATTGTATCCAAATCCTGATAAAGTAGCAATTTGCTTTCATAGTGTTTTAAAAGTTCTATAAATCGATTTTGTTTAAAAAATAAATCCATATTGCTTGGGTTGAAATTTTCGATTTTTTTAAGATTGATAAATTTTCCCTCTTGGTAAAAATATAAATATAAAGTTTGATCATATAAATTTAAAACACAATAATCACTTTCCTCAATAAATCTTTCATCAAACAAAGCTTGAAAAATTAAAGGCTCAGGAAAGCAAAAACGACTTTTTTTCAATTTGTAAACAGGCGCTAAAAAACAATGATAAATTTCATTATGTTTAAAAAAAGCTATTTGATAGTCAAAGGGTTTGCTTAGCTTAAAATCTGCGGTTAAATTGTTAAAAAGTTCGTCTTCTTTGGATATTCCTGTTCTTTGAGCATAAAGCAAATCTGTAGATTTTATAAAATTTATTTTATTTAATGAATTAATTTTCATCATTTAAAAGTTTTTTTAAAAATTCTTCATCTTTTTGCCAGTTTTTTTTCACTGTTACGAAAAGCTTTAAAAGTACTTTTTTTTGTGCAAGTTTTGAAATTTTAAAGCGTGCATCTTTGCCTATTCTTTTTAAAGTTGCCCCTTCTTTTCCTATAAGCATACCCTTGTGAGAGTTTGTATCTGTGATGATATTGGCTTCTAGGATTAAAAGATTAGGTGTGTCTTTGGTGCGATTGATAAGCACTTCACTACTATAAGGAAGCTCATCGCTTAAATTTTCATAAATACTTTCAAGTATGAAATCTCTATAAAGTTCTTTTTCGCTACTCGCACTTAAAAATTCAGGATCATAAAAATACTCATGTTCATCAAGGTATTTTACTATCTCATCTAACAAGCCTTTTTTATAGCTTTTTTTCTTAGAAGAATAAGGAATGATAGCCTTAAAATGTTGGCTAAATTTTGCATATTCGCTAAGTTTTTTTAAAAGCGTAGCATTGTCGGTTAAATCTACTTTATTTAAAGCGATGATATGTGATGCTTGTGGGTTTAGACTAAGGAAATTTTCATAGTCTTTTGTACTATCAAAAACACTTGCCACAAATAAAATCACATCACAATCTCCCATGGATTTAATAGCACTTTGGACAAGCAGTTGATTAAGCGTAGCACCGCTTTCGTGAAGTCCTGGGGTATCGATGAAAATGATTTGATTTTTTTCATGCATCACTATGGCTTTGATTTTACGCCTTGTGGCGTTTTGTTTGTGAGAAACTAGGGCGATTTTTTCTTCTAATAAGGAATTGATTAAAGTACTTTTTCCTGCATTAGTACGCCCTATGATACTAACAAAGCCACTTTTCACAAAATATACCTTGCAAGATCTTTATTTTCTATGATATCTCCGAGTTTTTCTTCTACCATTTTTTTATCCACTACGAATTTTTTACCCGCATACTCATCAGCTTCAAAGCTTAGATCTTCAAGTAATTTTTCTATTACAGTATGTAAGCGTCTAGCACCTATATCTTGCATTTCTTCATTGGCTCTTGAAGCTATTTTTGCTATTTCTTTAATAGCTTCATCATTAAATTCAAGTTCTAAATTTTCAGTTTTTAAAAGCTGAGAGTATTGTTTTAAAAGTGAATTTTTAGGGCGTGTTAAAATTTCATAAAGAGCTTTATCATCAAGACTATCTAATTCCACTCTTAAAGGAAAGCGTCCCTGAAGTTCAGGGATAAGATCACTTGGTTTGCTAAGATGAAAAGCCCCTGCAGCGATAAAAAGAATATGATCGGTTTTTAAAGTACCTATTTTTGTTTGTACATTTGATCCCTCGACTATAGGAAGTAAGTCTCTTTGCACCCCTTCTTTACTTGGATCTTGGCGGTTTGAATTTCCGCTTGAAACAGCGATTTTATCGATTTCATCAATAAAAATAATACCTTCATTTTCCGCTCTTTTTAAGGCTTCGCTTTTGATGCTTTCTTGGTCTAGGATTTTTTCTCCTGCTTCATTTTTTAAAGCATTTTTAGCGTCTTTGATTTTCATTTCTTTTTTGACTTTTTTACTGCCAACGCCTATAACCTTAACTATATCTTGCATTGCACCCATTTCAGGAGGTAGGTTAGGATTGGTATCGAACATATTTTGTGAAATTTCTATCTCTATGGTGCTTTCATCAAGATCGCCATTTCTTAGTTTAGTTCTCATTTTTTCAAGACTGTTTTTATATTCTTCTTGTTTTTCATCGCTGATACCCTTTGGTAAAGGTGGCAAAAGTTTTTCTAAAATTTTATTTTCTATAAATTCATCGATTTTATCTTTGTTTTTTTCTCTTTGCTCATTTTTTACCAAATTTAAAGCTGCATTGGCAAGATCTCTTACCATGCTTTCTACATCACGACCTACAAAACCTACTTCAGTATATTTACTCGCCTCGATTTTGATGAAAGGAAAGCCCATCATTTTAGCTAAACGCCTAGCGATTTCTGTTTTTCCTACACCTGTAGAACCTATCATCAAGATATTTTTTGGCACTATATCATCTTGCAACTCAGGGCTAAGTTGCATTCTGCGGTAGCGATTTCTTAAAGCTATAGCTATGATTTTTTTAGCTTTTTTTTGTCCTATAACATAATCATCTAAAAATTTAACGATTTCTTTTGGAGTTAGATTCATTTCTCATCCTCGATTACATAAGTTTTGATATTGGTATTGGTATAAATGCAAATTTCACCTGCGATTTGAAGGCTTGATTTTACAAGTTCTTCTTCATCTAAATCGGTATGTTTTGCTAAGGCTCTAGCAGCTGAAAGTGCATAGTTTCCACCACTTCCTATAGCTGCGATTTGCCCATCTTCAGGTTCGACCACATCGCCTGTACCAGAAAGTAGAAAAATGTGATTTCTATCAAGTACGAGCATCATGGCTTCAAGTTTTCTTAGGTATTTGTCTTTTCTCCATTCTTTAGAAAAGTCAATCGCTGCTTTTAAAAGATCGCCTTTAGAACTTTGAAGGAGATTTTCAAACATATCAAAAAGATTAAAAGCATCAGCTGTTGATCCTGCAAAACCTGCTAAAACTTTGCCATTGTTGAGTTTTCTAATCTTTACAGCATTGCCTTTTAGCACCGTATTTCCAAAGCTTACTTGTCCATCTCCGCCAATTACGGATTTATTTTTACCTTTGTAAGCTAAAATCGTTGTTGCGTGAAACATTATTCTGCCTTTATATTTATGTTAAATTTAGCATGGATTGCGTGTCCAAGTTTTACGCTTACTTCGTGGATTCCTAAGCTTTTTAAGGTATCACATTCTAAACTTTTTTTATCGATTTCTATATGGCTTTGTTCTTTTAGGGCGTGAGCGATTTCATCTTTGGTTACGCCACCAAACAAACTTCCATTTGCACCTACGGGTTTTGAAATTTCAAGAGTGATTTTGCTAAGTTCTTCTTTGAGTTTTTCTAAATTTGCGATTTCAAAGCGTAAATTTTCAGCCTCTTTTTTCTTGTCGCTTTCATATTTTCTTAAAACTTCATTAGTAGCTGCTTTAGCAAAGCCTTTAGCGATTAAGAAATTTTGTCCGTAGCCGTCTTTTACTTCTTTTATTTCTCCTGCTTTTCCAAGTGCTTTTACATCTTTGATTAATAATACTTTCATTTTATTCCTTTATTAAAATTTTCTTCCATTTTTTCCTGCGATGATAAAACGCAAAGCATTAAGCTTGATAAAGCCTGCTGCGTCTTTTTGATTATACACTTCATCTTCTTCAAAAGTACAATAAGCTGCGTTAAACAAGCTATCGTTCGAACTTTCGCGTCCTATAACTATCACATTGCCTTTATAAAGCTCGAGTTTTACTCTGCCATTGGCGTGAATTTGAGACTCATCGATTAAGGCTTGAAGCATCATTCTTTCAGGCGAGAACCAATAGCCATTATAAATTAAACTCGCGTATTTTGGCATGAGTTCATCTTTTAAGTGTGCTGCTTCTCTATCAAGCGTGATGCTTTCAAGCGCTCTGTGTGCTTTTAAAAGTATGGTACCACCTGGTGTTTCGTAACAACCACGGCTTTTCATACCTACATAGCGATTTTCTACTATATCAAGGCGTCCTATACCGTGTTTGCAGCCTAGTTCGTTAAGTTTGGTTAAAAGTCCTGCAGGACTTAGTTTTTCTCCATTTATCGCTACTAAATCTCCTTTTTGGAAATCAAGTTCTATAATTTCACTTTCATTTGGAGCATCTTTTGGGCTTTTACTCCATCTCCACATATCTTCTTCAGGTGCGTGTGCAGGATCTTCTAAGACAAGTCCTTCGTAAGAAATATGAAGTAAATTTGCGTCCATAGAATAAGGAGATTTTCCTTTTTTCTTAGAAATATCAATACCGTGTTTTTGTGCATAAGCAAGGAGTTTTTCACGACTGTTTAAATCCCACTCACGCCATGGAGCGATGATTTTTAAATCGGGATTAAAAGCAAGATAACCAAGTTCAAAACGCACTTGATCATTTCCTTTACCTGTGGCACCATGACTTACTGCATCAGCACCTGTTTGCAGGGCGATTTGTGCTTGAGTTTTTGCTATAAGTGGTCTTGCTATACTTGTTCCTAAAAGATATTCTCCTTCATAAATCGCATTGGCTCTAAACATAGGAAATACATAATCTTTAACAAATTCATCTCTTAAATCTTTAATGAAAATATTTTCTTCTTTTATGCCTAAAGAAAGGGCTTTTTTTCTTGCAGGTTCGAGTTCTTCACCTTGACCAATATCTGCTGTAAAAGTTACAACTTCACAATTATACTCATCTTGAAGCCATTTTAAAATAATGCTCGTATCAAGCCCCCCAGAATACGCTAAAACTACTTTTTTTACTTCATTTTTCATAAGATATCCTTTGTTAAAATAGATTTGAAAATTGTAAAATTGTATCCAAATTTCATTAAAGAAAAGTTTTTACTTGCTATTTTCTTAAAAAAATAAAGCAAAGGCGTAAGCAAATTTTGTTCCAAAAATTGATTTTTTTTGCTAAAATTGCTTTTATGAGAGTAGATAAATTTTTAAATGTAGTTAATATCACGAAAAGAAGAGCTATTTCTGAAGATATGTGTAAAAGTGGTGTAGTGGGGATTAATGGCGTTATTGTTAAGGCGAGTAAAGAGGTTAAGGTAGGTGATATTATCACTTTACATTTTACTGAATACACTCAAAAATATAAAGTGCTAGCTCTACCTAGTACGAAAAGCATTCCTAAAAACGCACAAAATGAATATGTGGTAAAATTATGAAAGAATTTATTTTAGCAAAAAATGAGATCAAAACGATGCTTCAAATAATGCCTAAAGAAGGTGTTGTTTTGCTTCAAGGAGATTTGGCTAGCGGAAAAACAAGCTTAGTGCAAGCTTGGGTTAAATTTCTTGGTCTTGATGCAAGGGTGGATTCTCCAACTTTTTCCATTATGCAAAGATATGAAAATCATGATATTTGCATTTATCATTATGATATTTATCAAGAAGGTTTAGAAGGACTTTTAGCGAATGGTTTATTTGAAAATTTTTTTGAAAAAGGTTTGCATTTGGTTGAATGGGGCGGTGAAAATTTGAAAAAAACTTTAATGAAATTTGGAATTTCTACTATCCAGATTAAAATTAGCATTAAAGATGACAAAAGAAAGTATGAAATTTATGAGTAAATTAGAAATTGTAAATTTGGAAAAAATTATTAAAAAAACTAAGATTATACATGGAATTTCTTTGGAGGTTAATAGCGGAGAAGTTGTAGGACTTTTAGGGCCAAATGGTGCAGGAAAAACAACAACTTTTTATATGATATGTGGACTTATTTCTCCAAGTAGTGGAAAAGTTCTTTTAGATGGTTTAGATGTGACAAAAGATCCTTTAAATAAAAGAGCTCGATCAGGGATAGGTTATTTACCTCAAGAAAGTAGTATTTTTAAGGATTTAAGTGTAGAAGATAACCTGCTTTTAGCGGCTCAGATTTTTTATAAAGATAAAAAAATTTTACATGATAAAGTTGAGCAAATGCTTGAACTTTTAAGTATAGAACCTATTCGTTTAAGGAAAGGTTTAAGTTTAAGTGGAGGCGAAAGAAGGCGTTGTGAGATCGCTCGAAGTTTGATGTGTGAACCTAAGTTTTTGCTTCTTGATGAGCCTTTTGCAGGTGTTGATCCTATAGCAGTAGCTGAAATTCAAACTTTAATTAAAGAGCTTAAAAGATTAGGAATTGGGGTTTTAATTACCGATCATAATGTGCGTGAGACTTTGGCTATTTGTGATAGAGCTTATGTTATAAGATCAGGTTCTTTACTTGCTAGTGGGAATGCTGATGAAATTGCAACCAATAAAGACGTGAAAAAGTATTATTTAGGAGCGGAGTTTAAACTCCTTGATTGATGTTAAAGCAAAAAATCACCCAAGCGCCCAAGACTAAAATTTCTCAAACTTTACGCTCTTGGTTGCCTATTTTACAAGCAAATATAGAGGATTTAAAAGAAAATTTAGATAAATTTGCTGAGGATAATCCTTTCTTAAATGTTCAAGATTCGATACAAACTCATGATAAGGGTAAGAATTATTTTGATTCATTTTATAAACATAATGTAAATTCGGCTTTTGTGGATAGTAAAGGACTTGCCAAAAAAAGTGTTTATGAGCTTTTAAATGAACAGATTCTTCCTCCTTTGTTTCCTACAAGCAAATCTCAAGAACTTGCAAAAAAAATTATAGAATGCTTAAATGAGGAAGGATATTTTGAACACGATGAAGAATTTTTAAAAGAGTATTCTTTGGAAGAAATTGAGCGAGTAAGAGCAAGATTTAAATTTTTAGATCCTACAGGAGTGGGAGCTAAAGATTATAAAGAAGCATTTTTATTTGCTCTTGAAAATATGGAGTTAGATGAAGATATTGATGAGTTTTGTAGAATGTTGATTATGGATTTTGAAAATATACAAAACTATACCAAAGAGCCTTTATATAAAGAAGCATTAGCTGTACTTAAGCGCTTTAGCACTCCCCCTTTTTTGGAATATTTTGAAGATTCTCGTATAATTGTTCCTGATATTTTTGTTTATAAAGAAAATGGTGAAATTAAAGTAAAAATCAATGATGATTATTATCCTGAAATTTCAATCCAAACTGATGGTTTAGAGCATGATTTTTTAAGTCATTACATCAAAGAAGCAAAAAATTTAGTTGATGCTTTAGCGATGAGAAAAGCTACTCTTTATAAAATAGGGCTTATGATAGTAGAATATCAATATGATTTTTTCATGGGAAAAGAGATAAAACCTATGACTTTTAAGGATTTAGCACTTGATTTAGAACGCAATGCTTCGACTATATCAAGAGCTGTGGCAAATAAATATTTAAGTTGTGAAAGAGGACTTATTCCCTTGCGTGATTTTTTTGCTTTTGCTCTTGATGAAGAGGGAGAGACTTCAAATGTAGGTGTTAAAGAATTTGTGGCAAATTTAGTAAAGAATGAAGATCGAAATAAACCTTTAAGCGATAGTAAAATTTTAGAATTAATCAAAGAAGAATTTAAAGTCGATATAGGGCGAAGAACTATTACAAAATATCGCAAACATCTTAATATAGCAAGCTCTACAGATAGAAAAAAATTATATGAACTTGAAGGATAAAATTCTATCAATCTATCAAACCCATTACACTTTTGTTTTATATTTAAATTTAATTTAAATAATATAAAAAATTATTGTTTTATTTTTAGAAATATTATTCTTTAATTTAAAAATGTGATACAATAATAACTGTTTTTAAATATTAATTTTCAAAGGAGTTAAAATGGACTTTTTAACAAGCCTTAGTGAGGGAGGGCAATTTGCAATCCAAATCATTATCGTTTTAATTTGTCTTTTTTACGGTGCAAAAAAAGGCGGCATAGCGCTTGGTTTACTTGGTGGTATAGGTATTTTAATGCTTGTATTTGCTTTTCATATAAAGCCTGGAAAACCAGCCATAGATGTTATGCTTACGATTTTAGCGGTAGTGGTTGCGAGTGCAACTTTGCAAGCAAGTGGTGGTTTGGATGTTATGCTTCAAATAGCAGAAAGAATTTTAAGACGCAATCCTAAGTTTTTGACAATATTAGCACCTTTTGTAACCTGCTTTTTGACTATACTTTGTGGAACAGGACATGTGGTTTATACTATTATGCCTATTATTTATGATATAGCGATTAAAAACGGTATTCGTCCTGAGCGTCCAATGGCGGCAGCTTCTATATCATCACAAATGGGTATTATTGCATCTCCTGTATCTGTGGCTGTTGTGAGTTTGACTGCTTTGCTTTTAAATGCTAATCATAAATTAGCAGGTTTTGATGGCTATATCAATCTTCTTCAAATTACTATACCTAGTACGCTTTTTGGTGTTTTATGTGTGGGAATTTTTTCTTGGTTTAGAGGAAAAGATTTGGATAAAGATGAAGTATTTCAAGAAAAACTTAAAGATCCTGAATTTAAAAAATATGTTTATGGGGATTCTAAAACACTTTTAGGTGTTAAACTTCCAAAAAGCAATTGGGTTGCAATGTGGATTTTCTTAGGAGCTATTGCTTTAGTGGCTTTATTAGGTGTATTTGATTTCTTGCGTCCAAACTGGGGACAAGTTGTAAAAAATGGCATTCCTCAAGTAGACGCTTTAGGCAATCCTAAAATGGATGTTTTATCCATGGTTTCAGTTATTCAGATGTTTATGCTTTTAGCAGGTTCTTTGATTATCATCTTTACTAAAACAGATGCAAAGAAAATCGGCTCTAATGAAATTTTTAAATCAGGTATGATAGCTCTTGTTGCAGTTTTTGGAATTTCTTGGATGGCTGATACTATGTTTGCAGTTCACACTCCTATGATGAAAGCAGCGCTTGGAGATATAGTAAAAGAGCATCCTTGGACTTATGCTGTAATGCTTCTTTTAATTTCAAAATTTGTAAACTCTCAAGCAGCGGCTATTTCGGCTTTTGCTCCTTTGGCTTTAGGAATTGGTGTTGAACCTGGTGTAATTGTTGCCTTTGCGGCTGCTTGTTATGGATATTATATTTTACCAACTTATCCAAGCGATTTGGCTACTATACAATTTGATAGATCAGGTACTACTCACATTGGTAAATTTGTTATCAATCATAGTTTTATTTTACCAGGTCTTATAGGTGTAATCACTTCTTGTATAGCAGGATATTTTATCGCTATGGCAGCGGGTTATCTTTAAAAATTTTTAGTAGGATTTTTCCTGCTAAATTCTTCATTTGTCTTTTTATTTAATATAGATAAAAATTATAAATAAATCATAAAATTAGTATTAATCAAAATATAAGCTTAACAAGGATAGGATAAATCCTATTTTGAATCAATGAGAAAGGGCTATCCTATGGATGTTATCTTTGCTTTGCTTCTGCTTTTAGCTTTTGGTAGTTTATGGTTGTTTATCCGTTTTTGTGAAATTCAAACTAGGACAAGCGGATGATATTTTTACTAGTTTTAAGCTTAATACTTGCTCTTTATTTATTTTATGCTCTATTATATCCTGAAAAATTTTAAAGGAAAAATATTCTAGAAATTTTAATAACACTGATTATAGCTTTTATATTGGCTTTAATTTTTGGAAATTATCTTTATAAAATTGCAAGCTGTAAAAAAAACTATTTTTGATTTTATTTTTAATCCAATTGATAACTTAATTTATAAAATTTGTGCAATTGATAGAAAAAATATGACTTGGCAAAAATTATTCTTTGCATTTAATTGCTTTTAATGCCTTAGTGGCTATTTTTTCTTTCGTGATTTTTTATTTACAAGATAAACTTTTTTAAATCCTAATTCGATAAATTCTATGAAAGGGGATTTGAATTTAAATACTGTAATTAGTTTTATTACAAATACAAACCTTCAGCATTGTAGTGGAGAGAGTGCTTTAAGTTTGCTTTCGCAAAATACAGGCATTTTACTTGCTATGTTTGTTTCAAGTGCGAGTGGATATTCTGCTTGTATGGCTTTTTGTCGTGCTTTATGTAGTATGCAAATGGGAAATTTTTATGAAGATTTTACGCGTATTATTACGCGTTTGATGTTGCCTTTAAGTTTTATTTTGGCTGTAATTTTTATCTCTGAAGGCGTGGTGTAAAATTATCACGCAAATTTTAGCGTGCTTACTTTAGAAAATAAATTTCAAAGCATTGCCACAGGTCCTGTTGCAGCTCTTGAGTCTATAAAACATTTAGGGACAAATGGGGGGGGTGGTTTTTTTGGTGCTAATTCAAGCATGCCTTTTGAAAATCCTGCTTTACTTACAAATTTTTTGCAAATTTTATCCATGATGCTTATTCCTAGTGCCTGTGTTGTAGCTTTTGGATTGATGGTTTATCATAGAAAAGAAAGACAAGGTTTTGCTCTTATGGGAAAAGAAGGGGAGTTATTTTTGGTGCAATGGGGATTATTTTTATCATTTCTTTGCTTTTAATTTATTTTAGCGAAAAAATGTCAAATCCAAATTTGGATTCTTTGGGTTTAAATGCAAATTTGGGAAATTTGGAAGGTAAAGAAATAAGATTTGGCACAGATGGTTCGAGTTTATTTAGTGCTGTAACTACTGCTTTTACTACAGGAAGCGTCAATAATATGCACGATAGTTTAAATCCATTAAGTATCAGTGCTACTTTGCTAAATATGATGCTAAATGTAGCTTTCGGTGGCGAAGGAGTAGGGCTTATGAATATGATTATTTATGTGCTTTTAACCGTGTTTATTTGTGCATTAATGATAGGTAGAACTCCAGAATTCTTGGGTAAAAAAATAGAAAGCGCACAAATGAAGCTTATAGCTTTGGTAATTCTTATCCATCCTTTATTAATCCTTGTTTTAAGTGCATTAGCTCTTGTTTTTGCAAAAGATAGTATAAGCAATCCTAGCTTTCATGGCTTGGCTCAAATTTTGTATGAATTTAGTTCTTCGGCAGCAAATAATGGTTCAGGACTTGAAGGTTTAAAAGATGATAATTTATTTTGGAATTTAAGCACAGCTTTTGCTATGTTTTGTGGGCGTTATTTGGTTTTAATAGCTCAGCTTGCTATAGCTGGATCGCTTTTGGCTAAAAATACACAAGAAAATACTGCAAATTCTTTAAAAACGGATAATTTAACTTTTATGTTTGTGCTTGTTTGTATTATATATATTTTTGCTGCACTTACTTTTTTTCCAGTGCTTACTTTATCAAGCGTTGCAGAATATTTATCTTTATGGCATTAAGGAGAGTCAATGTCTAAAAAACAAAATAAACTCATTATAAAAAAATTTTAAATAATGCCATAAAAGGAGCATTTTTAAAATTTGATCCACGCTTTATGGTAAAAAATCCTGTTATGTTTATGGTGGAAGTTGGATTGATTCTTACTTTGATTTTAAGTATTTTTCCTACTTTGTTTAATGGAAATTCTGATGAAAGAATTTATAACATCTTAATCACTTTTATTTTATTTGTAACCTTGCTTTTTGCAAGTTTTGCAGAAAGTATTGCAGAAGGAAGGGATAAAGCCCAAGCAGCTACCTTAAGACAAAGCAAAAAGGATTCTAAAGCTAGACGCATAAAAAGTGATGGCAGTGAAGAAATGCTTAATTCTAGCGAGTTAAAAATAGGTGATATAGTTTTAGTTAAAGCAGGTGAACTTATACCTAATGATGGAGAAATTATAGAAGGTGCTGCAAGTGTTGATGAATCAGCTATTACAGGTGAAAGTGCACCTGTTATGCGTGAAGCGGGCGGTGATTTTTCTTCTGTTACAGGTGGGACTACGGTTTTAACTGATTTTTTAAAGATTAAAATTTTAGTTGGAGCTGGGGAAAGTTTTTAGATAAAATGATCAATCTTGTAGAAGGTGCTGCGCGTCAAAAAACTCCAAATGAAATTGCTCTTAATACTCTTTTAATTGTACTTAGTTTGAGTTTTTTGGTGGTGGTTGTAAGTTTATATCCTTTTATGCAATTTTTAGGCGTGAGTTTGCCTATTTCATGGTTAGTAGCATTGCTTGTATGTCTTATTCCTACAACTATAGGGGGGGGGGCTTTTATCAGCTATAGGAATAGCAGGTATGGACAGGGTAACGCGTTTTAATGTGATCGCACTTTCAGGCAAGGCTGTTGAAAGTTGTGGTGATGTTGATACTATGATTTTAGATAAAACAGGAACGATTACTTTTGGAAACCGTTTGGCAAATGAATTTTATGAAGTTCAAGGTATAAGTAAAGAAGAAATGATTAAAGCTTGTGTTTTATCCTCTTTAAAAGAGCGTGTGCAAAAAGATTTGCAAAAATTTTTAGATGAAAATCCGCAAATTACAAAAGAACAAATTCCTTTGGATTTATTAAGTGCTTCAGGATCAGGTCTTGATCCTCATATCAGTCTTCAAGCAGCCCTAGTACAAATTCCTAGGATAAGTCAATCTTCAAAAATCACCAAAGAAGAACTAGAAAAAATCATTCAAGAAAATACCGAGTCTAAAT
This sequence comes from Campylobacter sp. CFSAN093238, assembly GCF_012898015.1. Lineage (NCBI taxonomy): Bacteria > Pseudomonadati > Campylobacterota > Epsilonproteobacteria > Campylobacterales > Campylobacteraceae > Campylobacter > Campylobacter sp. CFSAN093238. The sequence continues at coordinate 657,822 of NZ_CP040611.1, forward strand.
TTTTAGGGATTTTTGGGGAAGAAAAGGTTAATGTTTTAGCTGTTAATATAGCTATTGCTAAAGCCATGAAAAAAGAATAAACATGCAAAGACAAAGTCCTGAACAAATTCTTAAAAAACTTGAGGTTAAAGCTAAGGAAGAAGAAAAAAACAAACTTGCAAAATTAAAAATTTTCTTAGGTTATGCTGCAGGTTCTGGAAAAACTTATGCTATGTTAAGTGAAGCCAGAACTTTAAGGGATAATGGAGTTGATGTTGTTTTAGGCTATATAGAGCCTCACGATAGACCTGAAACAATGGCTTTAACACAAGGTTTTGAAAGTATAGCTAATCTTGAAATTCCTTATAAAAATATAGTATTAAAAGAATTTGATTTAGACGCTACCCTTAAGAGAAAGCCTGCTTTGGTTTTAGTAGATGAGCTTGCACACTAATGCTAAAGGCTTGCGTAATGAAAAGCGTTTTCAAGATATAGAAGAACTTCTAAAAGCAGGGATTGATGTTTATACTACTTTAAATATACAACATTTAGAAAGCTTAAATGATTTAGTCGCTAATATCAGTAAGATAGAAGTTAAAGAGCGTATTCCTGATCGTATTTTTGATGAGGCTGATCAGGTTGAACTTGTTGATATTGAACCTAATAAGCTTTTAAAAAGAATGCAAGATGGTAAAATTTATAAGGAAAAACAAGCTAAACTAGCACTTGAAAATTTCTTTCGCCAAGAAAGACTTATAGCTTTGCGTGAGATTGCCTTAAGAAGACTTGCTTCAAGAGTGAATTTAAGAGCAAGTGAACAAAGGCTTATTAATGATGATTTAGCTTATCATACTGGAGAGCATATTTTAGTTTGTATTAATGCTTCAAATGCAAAGGTTATTCGTGCAGCTGCAAGACTTGCTTTAGCTTTTCATGCTAAATTGAGTGCGCTTTATATGAAAAATCCCAATATTAAAGAAGAAAAAGCCTTAGAAGAAAATATAGAACTAGCTAAAAGTTTTGATGCTGAAATCATTAGCGTATATGATGATATAGCAAGACAAATTGCAGAGTATTCAAGTCTTAGCAATGTTTCTAAAATTGTTTTAGGTAAAAATAAAGATAAAAAAAGTTTAAAGAAGAGATTTTTGAAGCTGTTGCTAAAAAAGCACCCAATATTGATTTATATATTGTTAATGAAAATCAAATTTCTACTCCTAAAATACGAAGTAAAAAAAGTTTTGATTTTTTAGGTTTTTTAAAAATCACAGGAGTTTTGCTTTTAGCAACTTTTATAGCTTTTGTATTTCATAAATTTAATACTCAGCCAAGTAATATGGTTATGATTTTTATTTTAGCAGTTTTTGCTTCTTCTTTTATTTCTGATAATAAAATTTTCGCCTTTTATTCTTCTTTGGTAAGTGTTTTGATTTATAATTTTTTCTTTTTTAGAACCTATTTTTAGTCTTAAAGTTCATGATAGTGGAAATATTATTACTTTTACAACCATGTTTATAGTTGGATTTTTAACAGCTGTTTTTACTAGAAGATTAAAATTGCAATCTAAAAACTCACTAAAAGAGCTTATAGAACAGCTATTTTGCTTGAAAATAGTGAAAATTTAGCAAGAGTGAAAAGCAAACAAGAGCTTTGGGAACAACTTGGAAATCAAGCTTTAAAATTATTAAATTTGCCTATTATTATTTATCCTATAAATAAAAACAATATTTTATCGAAACCTTTGTTGTTTTTTAACGATGATAAGCAAATGTTAAAAAATTGTTTTAGTGCTGATGAGATTGCTATTGCTCAATGGGTTGCAACAAATAAAGAAAGAGCAGGTGTTTGTACAAATACCCTGCCTAATGCTAATGCTATGTATTTACCTATAGAAGATGGGAAAAAACTAAAGGGGTTATAGGTATAGTTTTAAAAGAAAAACGTCCCTTGCAAGACTTTCAGTATGAAATTTTAAGTGCTTTACTTAATGAGGCAGGAGTTAGAACAAGGGATATATTTTTATTATAAATCCCTTAATTTATTAATCTCATCTCTAATAGCAGCAGCTTTTTCAAACTCAAGTGCTTTAGCTGCTTCAAGCATTTGTTTTCTTAACTCTTTGACAAGTTTAGCTCTTTCGCTAGCAGGCATTTTTTCTAGTTTTTTACCTTTGCGATAAATTTCGCCTAAATCCTCTTCATTTTTTAAACTCTCTTCAATATGGCGTTTAACTGAAGTTGGCGTGATATTGTATTTTTTATTATAAGCCATTTGAAGTTTGCGGCGTTCATTTGTGGTATCCATAGCTTCTTGCATGGATTTTGTGATTTTTTTGCAAAAAAGCAAAACCTTACCATTGACATTTCTAGCTGCTCTTCCCATGGTTTGGATTAAACTTGTAGTGCTTCTTAAAAATCCTTCCTTATCTGCATCCATAATGGCAATGAGTGAAACTTCAGGTAGATCTAGTCCTTCTCTAAGTAAGTTAATGCCAATTAGCATATCAAAAGCACCGCTTCTTAAACCTCTTATGATTTCATTACGTTCTATAGCATCGATGTCTGAGTGCATGTATTTGACTTTTATACCAAGCTCTAAATAATACCTTGTAAGTTCTTCAGCGAGTTTTTTAGTTAGCACAGTCACTAAAACACGTTCATTCCTTTGTATGACTTTTTTAGCCTCATCAAATAAAATTTCAACCTGATTATCACTATCTTTTAACTCTATTAAAGGATCAAGCAGTCCCGTAGGACGCATGATTTGATGAAAGATGTTTTCTTTACTCAGTTCAAGTTCTAAAGGTGCAGGTGTGGCTGAAACAAAAAGAAATTGACAATTTTTATGGATAAATTCATCAAACATTAAAGGACGGTTATCCAAGGCTGAAGGCAAACGAAAACCATAATCCACCAAGGTTTGTTTTCTGCTTCTATCTCCTGCAAACATACCTCTAAATTGTGGTAAAGATACATGGCTTTCATCGACTATAACAAGAAATTTTCTATCTTTAATCGCAAAATAATCAAAAAGCGTATAAGGAATATCACCTTCTTTAAGCCCTGTTAAATGTCTTGCATAATTTTCAACGCCTTTACACATTCCTGTGCTTGTAAGCATTTCAAGATCAAATTCAACCCTTTGTTTAAGGCGTTGATATTCTACGAGTTTATTTTCATGTTCAAAATAAGCAAGGCGTTCGTTAAGTTCTGCTTTTATGTCTTTTATCGCTTGTTTTAGCCTTGTTTCACCTACACTAAACTGGCTTGTAGGATAGAGTATGAAGCGTTTTAAATCTTTGCCTTTTTTATTTTCTAAAATATTGTAATGATACATAGCATCAAGCTCATCGCCAAAAAATTCAAGTCTTACTACTTCATCTTCATAATAAGCTGGATAAATGTCTATAATATCTCCTTGAACTCTAAAATCTGCACGATCAAAAAAATTATCATTTCTTTTATAACCCATATCTACAAGTTTTTTTAAAAGTTCTTTTTGTGAAATTTGCATACCTAGTTCAAAGATTAAAACCATGCCTATGTATTCATTTGGATTACCAAGTCCATAATTTGCCGAAACACTAGCTATGCAAACTACATCTTCATAACTTAAAAGAGAAGCAGTAGCACTCAGTCTTAAACGCTCTAAGTCTTCATTAGTGGAGCTGTCTTTTTCTATGAAAACATCAGTGCGTGGAATATAGGCTTCAGGTTGATAATAATCATAATAAGATATAAAATATTCCACATGATTTTTAGAAAAAAAGCCTTTAAATTCGCTATAAAGTTGTGCACAAAGGCTTTTGTTGTGACTCATGATAAGAGTGGGCATATTAAGTTCTTTAATGACATTTGCCATGGTAAAGGTTTTTCCACTTCCTGTAACGCCTAGTAAGGTTTGATATTTGTTGCCTTTTTTTATACTTTTTACTATACCTTTTATGGCTTCTTGTTGATCAGGACTAGGTTTAAATTCGCTGGTAAGTTCTAACATTTTTCTACTTTATTTTTATTTTTGAAAAAATTTTAAAAGAAAATGCTTTAATTAAAAATTAATTGACAATAAAAACCTAAATTTAAATTTTTTTCTGCTACAATATCAAATAATATTTTCCATAAATTACAAATTTTTTAAGAAGGCAAAAATATGTTTGATGAAAAAATAATCAATACTATGACAGATAAAGTAAATGAATTAATTGAAAAGTATAACGAAGTTTGCGAAGCCAATGAGGCTTTAAGAAATGAGCTTGTAAGCGTTAAAGCACAAAATGAAGCAAAAAGTAATCAAATTATGCGTTTGGAAGAAGAACTTAAATCTCGCAATATAGAAAGCGAAGATATTTATAAGAAAATAGAGGCTGTTCTTGGCAGATAATCTAAAACAAGTCATTGTTAATGTTAATGCAAAAGATTTCATTGTTAAGTGCAGTGAAGAATTTGCAAATTTTTTAGAAGATGATATCGCTTTGATTTCAGGGGGTACTAAAAAAATAGAACTTAAACGCTTTGTAGATGCGTTTGTTAAAAAAAGTTATGAAAATTATATTCTAGAAAGAGAACTTAAGAAACTAATAAAAGCAATCAATGAAGAACTCCCGACAAAATGAACAAAGCTTTTACTCTGCTTGAGCTTGTTTTTGTGATTTTGATTTTGGGAATTTTGTCAAGCTTATCTTTATCTTTTATCAATACTACAAAAGATGAGGTTAAAATTTTAAAATTAAAAATGGACTATGAAATGCTAAGCTCAGCTCTTGCTTTAATGCGTAGTCAAATGAGACTTAAAAATTTAAATTTTCCAGAAATTTTAGATAATGCGCAAAACAATCAAGCCAAAGAAAAACTCTTTTATTGTTTAAATGATTGTGATTATTCTTTGCTTGATACACCTATTTATTCTGATTTTAAATCTTGGATAAAAATAGGTAAAAATCACTATAGATTTGCATTAAATGCTAAAGAGATGGTTGAATTTATTTATGATTCTAAAGAAGGTTTGTTAAAATGTATAGGAAGTTCTAGATGCAAAGATCTGATATAAGATATTATGAACTTGCAATTTGTGGTTTGTATTTGGATAATTTAACTTTTCATAGTTTTGATGAAATCAAACCTTTAACACAAGTATTAGTGGATTTAAAATCTAAAAAAAATCTTAAAGCCATCGTACTTAAAGAATGTCAAAAACCTGATTTTAAAACTATAGAAATTAAAGAAATTACAAAGTATTTTCTAACTCCTTTGCAACTTGAATTGGCAAATTTTATTGTTTATTATTATGCTTCAAAACTTGGTTTTGTTTTGGGTTTTTTTGAAACTAGTCCTAAGTATGAATGTCAAAAAATGTTTTTTAAAGATACCCCTAAGCTAAGCAATCAACAACAAAATGCCTTAAGTTTTCTTCAAAAAGAAAATAATTCTTTGCTTTTTGCTGATACAGGTAGTGGTAAGACTGAAATTTATATTTCTTTAATAAAAGAGTGTTTAGAACAGGGTAAGCAAGCTTTACTTTTGATGCCAGAAATCGCACTTACTCCACAAATGCAAAAGCGTTTAGAAGTATATTTTAAGGATAATTTTTTCCTGTGGCATTCTAAAATTTCAAAGAAAAAAAAGCAAGAATATTTAGAGTGTTTTTGCAAGGGAGAAGTGCTTTTAGTAGCGGGTGCAAGATCGGCTTTGTTTTTACCTTTTAGAAATTTAGGACTTATTGTAGTAGATGAAGAACACGATAATTCTTATAAGGCTTCTAACCAGCCTTTTATCAATGCAAGAGATTTAGCACTTTTTTTGGGTCAAAAAAATAATATTAAAGTGGTTTTAGGTTCTGCAACCCCATCTTTAACGAGCTTTTATAAACAAAAAAGTTTTAGACTAAAAGGAACTTTTTTTGAGAGTAAAAAACATTTTTTATATGATGAAAATGAGCTCGGTATAACACCTATGCTTTTAAGCGAATTAGAAAAAAGTTTAAAACATCAAAAACAAGCTATAGTGTTTTTACCTACAAGGGCTAATTTTAGGCAAATCATTTGCAAGGATTGTGGAGAAACGATAAAATGTCCTTTTTGTTCTATTGCTATGAGTATGCATAAAAAGAAAAATATTTTAAAATGTCATTATTGTAATTATACTTCTTTAATAGAGCAAAATTGTCCAAGTTGCAAAGGAGAAATGTTAGAAGCTAGAAAAATTGGGACTGCTGAACTTTTAGAGCTTTTGCAAAATGCTTTGCCTTTAGCAAAAATAGCAAAATTTGATAGCGATGAAATCACAAGCGTTAAAAAGCTTAATACTATTTTAAAAAACTTTAATGAAAATAAGATCGATATACTTATTGGCACTTCTATGCTTGCTAAAGGACATGATTATCATAGTGTGGATTTGAGTGTGATTTTAGGGCTTGATGAATATTTGTTGCGTCCTAGTTTTAGAGCGAGTGAAGAAACTTTAGCTTTAGCTATGCAAGTTGCAGGCAGGGCAGGGCGTAAAGGCGAAGCAAGAGTACTTTTGCAAACAAAAAATAGAGCTTTTTTTGAAAGGTATATAGAGAATTATGATGCTTTTTTAAAAGATGAGTTAGAAAATAGAAAAGATCTTTACCCCCCATTTAAACGCCTTTTAAGAGTTCTTATAGAAGATAAAGATCAAAAAAGTGCACAAAAACTTTGTGAAAAATTTGCTTCTCAATTTAGAAATATCAAACAGGTAGAATTGGTAGGCTATGGAATTTGTGGAGTTGAAATGCTGTATGGAAAATATCGTTTTTATTTGTTGCTTAGAAGTGAAAATCATAAAGCTTTAGTGGCAATTGAAAATTATATTTTGCAATTTAAAAATGCAAGTGCGGATATTGATCCTATTGATTTTGTGTAAGTGATATGATTATTTATCTTTGTATATTTTTTCAAATTCTTTATAATATTTCCAAGAATCAATAATATGAGGATGTGTTTGTTTTAAATGATTTAGTTCATTTTCAAAAATATTAAAAAAAGTGTAAATAAGTGATTTATTTTTTATAAAATAATCTATTACATCTTTTTCTTTCATCATTTTTGATTCTGTTTCATCTATGGTTATTTTAATTTGATATAAAAAATCATACAAATAATGTTTAATTGTTGAAAATAAAAGATTGTTTTGTTCTAATTGCTTAAAATCATTTTTATCAATATATACACCCATATCATTACATAGGTCGTTTTTTATAATTTCTTGTATTATGTCTATTTTTTCATGATTGATATGTTTTCTGTCTAAAATTATGGGAATGCTAGAAGTTCTATCAATATTGAAATTTTTATTATTTTTAGGAGTATTAAGATAAAAGGTGTTATTAATATCTTTAGAATTTGCATAAAGTGTAATAGGAAAAAGATAGCGAATATAACCTCTAAATTCTTTAATTTTAAATAAATCTAATTTATCTTTATGGGGGGGGTAAAATTAAAATTTATAGCAAGTAAATTCATGGTATCGAAGGCCTTTGATTGGCGGATTTCTTCCATATCAAGATAGTATACATTGTCTTTGTTAAAATATTTTAATAAATAAGAGATGATAAAAACTCCTTGTTGTAGTTCATTTATATCGATTTTAATTTTATGATTTTGATGAGTAAGATAGTTGATGTAATAACGCCAATCATAAGTTAGATTAAATTCAGGGGGATAGTTTCTTAAAACTTTACTCCAATCTCTTCCCCAGCTATGCTTTAAAAGTCCTATTGGATCTCGAACTCCGCAAATAATCTTAGAATTAAAATCTAATAAAGATAGATATTTATCAAAATAAGGTAGATTAATTTCTGATATATTAATAGCATATTGAGCAATTGTATTATCATTTAGACACATGTAATTAATACAATATCTCTCTTTGCTATCAGGTGGTAAAACCCAGGAGGCAAAACAAGTTACATCGCAACATTGATTAAGGTATCTTAAAAATGCTGCTGCTCCAACGCCATGTGGAGAAATATAGATAAATTTATAGTGTTTAGGTAGGGGTAAATTTAAATCCCAAGCTAATTCTGCGCAATGTCGACTAGAATCTATTTCTATAAAATTAGGATTGATTAAAGGTGGATAAGGATGTTTTGTTGATAAATATCTATCCCTAAATTCGTTAGAATTGAGCCAAGTGCAAATTGTTTCAATATTTTTCAAAACAAAGGTAAAAAATTTTTCATTATTCGAATTTTTTAAAGCTTGTAAAAGAATTTGAGCTAGGGTTGGAGTTAGGTTATTTTTTATATAGAGTAAAAGATTTTGCATATAACCTCTTTTAATTGTATTTAATTTATATATAATTCATAAATATTTAAATGTCATGAAATTTAAATATATTATCAAAAATAAACTTTAATTAAAGCAATAAAAAGTTAAAATTTGATATTAAAATTTTTCAAAGAGTGAAGTTATGGAGTATAAAAGATTTAAAACCAGACAAATCAAAGTAGGAAATGTTTTAATAGGCGGTGATGCACCCATTTCAGTTCAATCTATGCTTTTTACTAAAACAAGAGATATAGAAGGTTCTTTAGAACAAATCAATCGTCTTTATTTTGCAGGAGCAAACATAGTGCGTTTGGCGTGCTTGGATATGGCTGATGCAAGGGCTTTAAAAGAGATTAAAGCTAAAAGTCCTCTACCTTTAATCGTAGATATTCATTTTAATCATAATTTGGCTGTATATTGTGCTGAATTTATCGATGGCGTGCGTATAAATCCTGGCAATATAGGCTCTAAAGAAAATATTAAAGAAGTGGTAAAAGCATGTAAAGAACGGGGTATCCCTATACGCATCGGTGTAAATCACGGCTCCATAGAAAAACAATTTAGTGATAAATTTGGTTATGGTGTCGATGCCATGCTAGAAAGTGCGATGTATAATATCAAGCTTTTAGAGGATTTAGACTTTTTTGATATTAAAATTTCCATGAAGACTTCAGATGCTCAAAAAACTATAGAAGCTTATGAGAGATTAAGACCGCTTTGTGATTATCCTTTTCACTTAGGGGTAACTGAAGCAGGAACTAAATTTCATAGCACTGTAAAAAGTTCTATAGCTTTAGGAAATTTACTTCTTAAAGGTATAGGCGATACTATGCGTGTTTCTATGACGGGTGAGCTTGAAGAAGAAATTCGTGTAGCGAGAGCAATTTTGCAAGATAGCGGAGTACAAAAAAGCGGAGTAAATATTATTTCATGTCCAACTTGCGGTAGGATTCAAAGTGATTTGTTAAGTGCGATTAAAATCGTAGAGGAAAAAACCAAGCATATAAAAGAACCTTTAAACATCAGTGTCATGGGTTGTGTGGTAAATGCTTTAGGCGAAGCTAAGGGCGCTGATGTGGCTATAGCCTTTGGGAAAAATCAAGGACTTGTCATAAGACATGGTGAAGTTGTAGCTAAATTAAAAGAAAGTGAACTTGTAGATAGATTTTTAGCTGAAGTTGAAGATGAGGTTAAAAGTAGGGCTGTAAAAGAATAAAAGCCTAAAAGCAAGGTTTAACCTTGCTTTTAGAATGGCCATATCGCTTCTATAACTTTACTACCCCAAGGTTTTCTTGTGCTTCTATCCACTTCTCCTTCTGTTTTATATAGAATTTTAGCATCTGCTATATATTTACTATCTATAGTATTGTCTTGACCGATGTCATAAGGACGAATAACACCGCTTAATTGTATGATTTGCTTCTCCCCGTTGATTAAAAGCTCTCTTGAACCTTCGATAAAATAATTACCATTTGATAAAATTTTAATTACACGCGTTGAAATTGTAGTATTGAAACTTTCATTTCTGCTTTGTGAGCCTGTTCCTGTGTAGTTGTTTGAACTATTGGTTTGAAAGCCTATATTAGAATAAGCATTGACTTTATTAAGAGCATTAGCTACCACTCCTGAACTTCCTGTTAAAGCACCTCCGCCTAAATTTGAGGTATTAGTTCTACTTGTTGCTTTATTAGCTTGTGTGCTTTGAGTGGTGCTTTCTTGTATAACAACTGTAACTAAATCATTTACATTCATAGCTTTTTTATCTGAAAATAAAGGATTATCCCCTTTGCCAAAAAGCGATCCTGGTGCACTTTCTACATTATTACTTTGTTTTGGTGCAAGTTCTTCTACATAAGCAGGTGGTTTCATTGAAATTTGCGGATCAACCGTTGCAGAACAACCAAAAAATGCAAACGGTAACACATAAAATAAAACTTTTTTCATTTTCGTCCTTTAAAATATGAATTTTTATTTTTCTTTGTTAAAATTAGAAAAAGCAAAGAGTGTTCCACATTTATAAATTCAAGGAGAAAATGATGGCAAATCTTTATTTGATGAGATCTAGAAGTGATGAGTTAAATACTATTATTAGTACAAATTTGCTTAAAAATTATAGCAAAATTTACAAAAATATCGCAATTTATTGCCCTGTAATATACATACATCGCGTCCCTGTTTTGCAAGGTTGGTTGGAAGAATTTAATATCAATCAAACTGTAAAAAGCGCTTATGGTTTTACCTTTAGAGAGGCAATGGAGGAATTTAGCAAAGATCCTCATAATTTTTTTAATGTTATTTTAGAAGAATACGAAGAGTTAAAACGCAAATACGATTTTGTGCTTGTAAATAGCTTTTGCGAATTTGGAATACTTGATGGATTTGATCTTAGTATAAAATTGGCTAAAAATCTTAATACCCCTATCGCTGCTATTATTAACGATGAAGATAAACTTATAGCTCAAAAATATTTCGATCATGCCCTAGATGGTCGTAATTATGTTTTGATTAATGAAAAATTTAATTTTGAAGAAGTGCAAAAGCTTAAAGAGTATGATTTTATAACTCCGCATCGTTTTAAATATGAATTGATTAAACAAAGCGTAAAAAATAAAAAAACTGTTGTTTTGCCAGAAAGTAATGATGAGAGAATTTTAAAAGCTGCTGAAATTTTATTAAAAAGTAAAGTTGTTGATCTTATTTTATTAGGTGATGAGGAAAAAATCAAACAAGATGCCGCTAGATTAAGTCTTGATTTAAGTACTATACAAATTATGAATCCACTTAATTCAGAATATAATCAAGAATTTACTTCTATTCTTTATGAAGCAAGAAAATCTAAAGGCATGAGTTTAGAAGAGGCTAAGATGCTAGTTCAGGATAAAACTTATTTTGGAACTTTGCTTATACATACTGGAAAAGCTGATGCTATGGTTAGTGGAGCATCAACTACTACAGCTGAAACGATTCGCCCAGCATTACAGCTTATTAAAACCAAAGAAGGTATTAGTTCCGTTTCAGGAATTTTCTTTATGGGGCTTGAAGATCAAGTTTTAGCTTTTGCTGATTGTGCTGTAAATCCAAGTCCAACTGCCGAACAGCTTGCAACTAGTGCTTATGTAAGTGCTATGACTGCTAAATCTTTTGGACTTGAACCAAGAATAGCTTTGCTTTCTTATTCTAGTGGTGATAGCGGTAAAGGAGAAAGCGTAGATCTTGTAAAAGAAGCATTAAAGATTGCTAAAGAAAAATATCCTGAGTTGAATATAGATGGTCCTATGCAGTTTGACTGCGCTTATGATCCAAAAACTGCAGCAAAGAAAATGCCAAATTCTAAGATAGCAGGTCATGCAAATGTGTATATTTTTCCTGATCTTAACGCAGCAAATATTTGTTACAAAGCAGTTCAAAGAACTGCTAATGCTTTAGCAATCGGTCCTATTTTGCAAGGTCTTAAAAAACCTGTTAATGATTTAAGTCGTGGATGTTTGGTAGATGATATTGTAGATACCGTAATTTTAAGTGCAATACAAGCTCAATAGAAAGGAATGATAAATGAAAATTTTAGTTTTAAATTCAGGTTCTTCATCGATTAAATTTAAATTTTTTGATAATAAAATCGTTAAAGCCAGTGGATTGGTAGAAAAAATTGGAGAGCAAAATTCAAAGGTTGTATTAAAAAATACTTTAAATAACGAAAGTTTTGAAAGAGAATTAACAATAAATAATCACGAAGAAGGACTTAGTATAGTCAACGAGCTTTTTAAAGAATCAGGAATTTTAGCAGATTTAAATGCTCTTGATGGCTGTGGTCATCGTATAGTTCACGGGGGAAGAAATTTAAGTGAGCATTGTTTAGTAGATGATTATGTTCTTAAAGAGATAGATAGGGTTAGTATTTTTGCTCCTTTGCATAATCCTGCCCATTTAGCAGGTATAAAAACAATGATCAAAGCTGCACCTAGTGTTGCTAATGCAGCTATTTTTGATACAGCTTTTCATCGCACTATGCCTGATTTTGCTTATATGTATGCTTTGCCTTATGATTTTTATGATAAGCATAATATTAGAAGATATGGTTTTCATGGGACTTCTCATGCTTATGTTAGTTCTAGAGCGGCAAAATTTCTTCAAAAAGATCAAAATGAATTAAATGTCATCTCTGCTCATCTTGGAAATGGTGCAAGTGTATGTGCTATAGAAAAAGGTAAGAGTATGGATACTTCTATGGGCTTTACTCCACTTGAAGGACTTATTATGGGAACGCGTTGTGGAGATTTAGACCCTGCTATTTTACCTTTTGTTAGTCATCTTAAGGGTTTAACTATAGAAGAAATAGATACACTGATGAATAAAAAAAGTGGAGTATATGGAATTTGCGGTTATAATGATTTTAGAGATATAGAAAGAGAGATAGAACAAGGTAATGATAAAGCACGCTTGGCTCTTGATATGTTTTGTTATCGTCTTGTAAAATACATAGGAGCTTATTTCGCTATATTACCAAAAACCGATGCTATTATTTTTACAGGTGGTATAGGAGAAAATGATAGTTTGGTTCGACAAAAAGTATGCGAGAGATTAGCTCATCTTGGTATCGAGTTAGATTTTGAACTTAACAAACAAAGGATTTCGGGCGAAAGAATGATAAATCATGCAAATTCTAAACTTAAAGTGCTTGTTATTCCTACAGATGAAGAATTAGAAATCGCTAGAATCACAGAAGAACTTATCGGTAAAAATTAAATTTTAAAAACTATATAAATCTTTCATTTATATAGTTTTTAGCAAGGTTGTATATTCACTTTGCTTTTCATTTAAAACTTTAAAAGTGCTTATCATGTAAGAAAATTCATCATCACTTAAACCATAAAGTTCTTTAACCAATAAATCATTTTTTGCTCTTAAGATATCATAAGCTTTTTTAGTTTTTGGAATTTCTTCATTTTTTATATTAAATTCTTGTTTTAGCTCATCAAAATGATGATTTTTATCATTGTAAAGCTGTAAAAGCAAAGCATTTTTAGCGAGGGTTTTATAAATTTCATTGTTTTGAATTTCTTCATCACTTGGTTGAGGCAGAGGAATTCTTTCTAGATAGGTTTTGCTTACATTGATTTGCACCATATTTCTTATGATAAAATCAACCACTAAAGAATTAAACAAAGCCAAAACAAATAAAATTCTTTCATAAGGCACTATATCCATGCAAATTGCATCATCTTTTACAATATATTGTTTCGGAATATTAGAATAAACACTATTTCCGCACCCGCAATTTTTTGGCAATAAAGAAGCTATCAAGGTTCTTTCATTTGTATCGCTTGCAATAGTTCTATATCCAAGTCTAAAAAATTCTCTATCGTATTTTATCAATTTAGGATTTAATTCTTTCCCAGTAGCTTTTTTAGCTCTTGAAAGTTCTTTGCTTTTTAATCGCTCGTCAAATTTAGCCTTTTCTAAAAAATAAGTAGCTTGGCTAAAATTTGTATCAAACTGATGTATCATTTTGCCTTCAAATAAAGGCAAAAGTCCTTCCCTAAACTCTTCTATAAACAAATCTTTATCATTTGTCATATGAAGTTCATTTACAAAATCTATATAATCAAAAGACAAGTTTTGAAAAGCATTGTAGCATTTTCTTAGAATTTCTAAAGCCTGTTTGTCTTTTAACTCCATTAAAGCTAGGTGAGTTGGGCTTAGTTTTTTGATATCTTTTAAACTTAGAGTTAAAATTTCATCTTTGTTTTTTAATGAGTTCATATCTGTTTTATAAAACATCGTTTTGATTTTGTGAGTGTGATTTGCTTGTGTGTTTTTTACTTGCATAAGAGCAAATTTATAGCTTTTATGCACATCAGCAAATATAGCTTGTCTATTTTCAAAACTATAAAAATATTCTAAAGTTTTATTTTCTAAAATTTCTTTTCTTAAAGTTAAGCTTCCATCTTCAAACATCAAAGCACTAGGAAGTACATAAGCTAAATTTCCATCTTGTTTTAAAAGAGAAAGATTTTTTTCTACAAAAAGACGAAATAAATTTCCATCTCCACTGCCTTTGTTTAAAGGATAAGCTTTTTTATAATACTCGCTTAAATCATTTATATATGCTTTTTGTTTTTCATAATTTTGCTTTATATAATCTTTCGCTAGCAAATTGTCTTGAATTTCTTTTTTCTTGCTAGCGATTAAGCTTCTATAATCGCTTTTATATTGCGGAAAGAAATCATCGTCACTAAATTTAGTTTTATCCCAAGGTGGATTACCTATGATGATATCAAAGCCTTTAAAGACTTGATTTTCTACGATTTCAGGAAATTCTAACTCATAGTTAAAGAAATTAAATTCTTTTTGATATTTGCTAATGATAGCTTTTGCTTGTTCATTTTGGCTTAAATTTTGTATATCATCTTGACTTAGGGCTTTTAGAATTTGTAATTCTTCTTTGTTGACAAAATGAAGCGTGTTGATATAGTTTAGATATAAATTTAGTTTATTAAGTTTTGGTGTGATTTCATTTTGATAGATTTGTTTAGATTGTTTGATTTGTTCTTCGTTGGTATCTTTTAGATTGTCAAGTTTTTCAAATACTTCTTGTAAAATTTCAAATTCTTGTGTTATGGAATTTGTAAAAAGGTTGCTTGAGTTTTGTTTTATCAAATCTTTAAAATCACTTAGGTTAGAATTTATCAAAGCATTGCCGCACTTTATGTGGTGTTCTATAAAAGAAAGTGGGGTTGTAAAGATAAAACTATCTATCCAAAGGCTAAGTTTAGTAAGCTCTATGCTAAAAGGGTTTAAATCCACTCCATAAATAATGCGTTTTAGTAAAAGTCGTTTTAAAATATCACTCTCATCTACTTCATAGTCTTGCACAAAATCTTTTATATGATTTAAAATATTTTCTTTTTCTTCTTCGTAAAGTTCTTTTAAATTTGTAAAATGATCAAAATCTGATAAAACAATGTGTGTAATAGCGTTTAAAACTCCAACTAAAAAATGTCCACTACCGCAAGCATTGTCTAGTATTTTAAATTTCAAAATATTTTCATTGTTTAGTTTGTCTTTTAAAGCACTTTGGATTAAAAAATTAGCTATGGATTGAGGTGTGTAAAAGCTTGCGCTTGCTTTTCTTGAGTTGCTAGTATTTTTAAGGTAAATTTGTCCTTTTTTGTAAAAGGTGTATTTTTCTACTTTTTTTGATTTTTCTAAAATTTTGAAATCATAATTATCAAAATAACATTCTATTTCTTTTGATTTTTCTTTATAGCTTACATAGTAAATATCTTCATTTGCTATTTCAAAAAAATAAGAAAGCAAGCCTTCATAAATCGTGCCTAAATGTTCTACACTTAAAGTTTTGTAATCTCTTTTAAAGCTTAGATTTTTATCTTTAAAATTTAATAATTGGTTTAAAATGAATTTTAAATCTTTATCGTTAAAGATTTTTGGCGTGCTTAAAAGAGCGGTTTTGCTCTCATCAAACAAACCGCCATTAAAAACAGGCATGTCAAAATTGCCTTTGCCTTTGTTGTAAATGTTGAAAATATTTTCAAGTTCTCCAAAGCCACCACTTGAGCTTTCATCTTCTTGTAAATTTTCAAGTAAGGTTCTAAGACTGATTTTACTTTTAAAATACTTATGTTTTTCTAGTATAATTTCAAATTTATCTTCAAAATAAGCAATAAATAAAAGCCTAAAGATAAAATATAAAGAATTTTCATAGATTAGTTTTAAATCCGCCTTTGTTTTATTGTAAATTCTAGAGCCTATGAATTCAAATAAAGATTCATTTCCATTGGTTCCGTAAATGATAGATTTTAAATCATCTTCTATTTTGATTTTTGAAAGTTTATTGTTTTGTAGAGTTATTTCTAAATGATCTTCTTTTTCTGTGAAATTAAAAGCGCTAAATACACTATAAAAATACGCAAAAGCTTCAATATTTTGATCTTCAATGATTTTTTCTAGATTGATTTCGTAAAAAACTTTGTTTGAATTCAGTATAGAATTATCATAAAAACGCCAAAATCTACCATTGGTTAAAAAACCATAATTTTTCTTAAGATTGCCTAGATATCTTAGAATTTGAAAGTGAGGGTTGTCTTTTACTTTTTTATTGTCTATTTCTATATTATAAGCTTTTGACTCTAAAATGATTGTGAAATCATTGCTTGATTTTTTTGTTTCTTTGTCTAAATTTTCGTATTTTGATTTTAATTTGTCATTGCTAAAAAGTAGAAAATCAGGTTTTTCCAATTTTCCTTGTATGATTTTTTCATCTTGTCTTACAAAGCACCACCCTAAAATTTCTAATACTTTTGATATAAATTCATCTTCAAATTGATGTTCGTTTTGTTTTATAAATTTATTTTTGTCGTAAATTTTTGTAATTTTAGTTAAAATATCTCTAAAGGCTTTTTGATTTGCGTTGAAATTATAAATCTTAGGAAAGTCAATTTCTAAAGAATAGCTTGTAAAAAGATTATTGTTGAGGTATTTTTTAAGTTCTTGATAGTAATTCATGGCTTTCTTTCTAAAGTATTTTTAAAAATTTGACATTTTAAATTATATCTAAAAAATTTAAAGACTTGTGCTTATTTATGAAAATGATTTTTTAGTTGGAATTAATTTTCTTTGGATAAAATTTTAATTAAAAAATAAAGCGTGGATTATGAAAAAATTTAAAGAATTTAGCCTTCGTTTTTTATTTAAAGTATCAGAGCAACCTGTTCTTATAAGAGATTTATTAGAGGCAAATGCACTTTTTAACGATGGAATGCTTGTAGATCCTTCTAAGCTAAATTTTAATTTCAAAATTCTAAATTCTTATATTTATTTTGGTGTTTTTTGCGCTGTGATTTTATTGCCATTGCTTTTGATTACTCATTATTTTTTAACAAAGCTTGACTTTCATATAAGCATAGTGAGCGCTGTTATGGTTACTGCTTGTGTATTTATAGGATATGATATTTTTAAAGTTTATACTCGCAAAATAATCTCAAAAAAAATAATACAAAAAGCCTGGGCTTTACACTTTCCTTATTTTGCTTATGAAAAGTACTCTACAATGGCGGGTGAATTTTATAAAGAAGCTTTAAAAGAAGAAATTCCAAAAGCAAATTTAGAGCAGTATGTTTTAGATAAGATTATTCATTCTAAATAATCTAAAATTTGATTTTGGAATCGCATATTTTCAAGTCTTCTTTTTAAGTCTTTATTTTCCTCGTTTAAAACACTTTCTTCTGTTCTTAATGTAGCAATCTCTCTACTAAGATAATAAATTTGATTTCTAATATAAATTTGTGGGGCAAATAAAAATAATGCAAAACTAACAAGTAAAGCTGCAAAAAGAAGATGATTGAAGTTTAGGTTTCTATCTTCTTTGGTAGCATTAGAGAAGCCTTCTAGTAAAATATTTTTTGCCTTTTGAGCATCTTCATCATTTTGTTGTTTTTCTTGAGCTTGATTAGATGGTTTTGGAAGTTCTTGTTTATTTTCTTGTGGTGTTATTTTTTTTTGTAAATTTTCTAAACTTTTCTTGATATTAGGTTGATTTTTAACATCTAGTTTTTTTTCTATAATTAGAGGTTTTTGTATTTTACTTTCTGTTTTTTGAATTTTTTCTATAGAATTTGTAAGTCCCTTTTTTTCTTGTTTTGTTTGAGTGGTAGCTTGATTGCTTTTTGTTTGAATTTGTGTTTTGGTTTGGATATTTTTTATTTCGTTTGCTTTTTTTCTGCTAAATAAAAAATTTTTTTTAGTTTTTTTATTTTCTTCTTTTCTTCTTTCTTTCATTTTGGAAAAAATTTTTTTAGCAAGAGATTGCTTTTCTTCTAATTTAACATTGATTAGATCTTCTTTTAAATATATATTTGATTTTTTAGTATGTTTTGACTCATACTCTTCATCGAGTTCTTTTAAGAATTTATTAGGAGTCTTTTTTTTAAAACGACGTCTTAAAATATCATCGCTAGAAATTTCATCTCTTAAATCATCATCAAGCGGTTTGCCTTGATTTATGGCGCGAGAAAATTTCAGCATTTTTTGGCGTATGTTTTGGCGTTCTTTTATAAAATCATCTTCTAGCATTATTTATTATCCAAATTATTAAAATAAAAAGCCCGCATTTTAGCACAACTAGAGCGAGAATTTTTTAAAAGTTCTTCCTTGCTCGCACTTATAGCTTTTTTAGTTATTATTTGTCCTAGGCTATGGTTATTTCCACATTCGCAACGCATTATTTTTTCATTACAAATGCAGTTTTTTGACCATTTTTTGAAAAATTGTTTTACTATTCTATCTTCTAAAGAATGAAAGCTAATGATAGCTAAAATGCAATTTTTTGGTTTTAAATTTTCTAAATGTTCAAGAAAATCTTTAAGCACTTTAAGTTCTTGATTTACTTCTATTCTAATGGCTTGAAATGCTAAAGTAGCTTTGGAAATTTTTCTATGATTTTGTTTACCTTTTCCTATGATTTGATAAAGCTCTTTGGCACCTTTGATTGGATTTTTACTTCTTTCTAGGCAAATTTTTTTAGCAATAAAATGTGCATCATATAATTCTCCATAATCTTTAAAAATGGAAGTTAATTGCTCTTTTGTATAAGTATTAATAATCTCATAAGCCGATATTTTGGAGTTTTGATTCATTCTCATATCCAAAAAGTCAGAATTTACACTAAAACCTCTTTCGTTATTATCAAGCTGAAATGAAGAAACTCCAATGTCTGCTAAAATACCTCTTAATTCTTCTTTATGTGAAATTTTTTCTAAAACTTCACTAAAATTACTTTGCATAAAAGTTATCCTATTGCGAAAATCTTTAAGGCGTTTTTTAGAAAATTCTAAAGCTTGTTGATCTTGATCACAAGCAATGAATTTAAGATCAGGATGATTTTTAAGCAAAGCTTCACTATGTCCGCCAAATCCTAAAGTGCAGTCTAAAAAATAACCTGTTTTAAGATTTTTAAAAATCTCTTGAACTTCATTAAGCAAAACTGGGATATGAGGAATTTCCAAAATCAATCCTAATAAATTTTTATAAACTATAATTATAACTAAATTTCATTGTAAAAATCATAAAATTTAAAGAACAAATATTTTTTGGTAAAAATTTTATAATTAAACTCCACTTAAACACTTCTACGATACAATATCTAGTTTAAATTTAATCAAGGAATGATATGCTTACTTGGATGCAACATCACAAAAAATATCTTGTTGTTACTATATGGGTTAGTACTATAGCTTTTGTTGGCGCTGGCTTTTTAGGTTGGGGTGTTTATGATTTTAATCTCAATAGAAGTTCGAGTGTTGCAACTGTAGGAAATGAAAAGATAGGTTTTAGTGAATTTGATACTAGATATAGACAAATTTTAAGTTATTATAATCAAATTAGCAATGGTGCTTTAACTCCAGAAAATGCTGAGCAACTAGGCATTAAAAATATAGCTTTAAGCTCTCTTGTTGAAGATAAGCTTTTGTTAAATTTTGCCAAAGATTTGGGTATTGACGCAAACGAGAATGAAATTTTACAAAAACTTGCAAATACTAGAGAATTTCAAGATCCTACAGGGGATTTTAACAAAACAATTTATTATGAACTTTTAAATGCCAATAATTTAGCTCCAAAAGATTATGAAACACAACTTGCAAATGAAGTAATTACCGATAAACTTAATCAAATTTTTAATATTCCTAGCAAAGATGAGGAATTAAAAATGTTAGCTTCTAGTTATTTCATGCAAGATGCTTTAAGTATTGTAAAAATTGATTATGACAAAAAAAATATTAAGATTAACGAAGAGGATTTAAAAAAGCTTTGGAATGAACATAAAGAAGATTATAAAACTAAAAAAATATATGAAATTTCAACTTATTTTTTGCCAGTTAGCAATGAGAAAATTGACGACAAAGAATTAGAAAAATTTTATAATCAAGATGAAAATAAACTAAAATATAAAGATTTTGCAGGTAAAGTGATGGATTTTCAGTCTGCTAAAAATGAAGTTGCTAAAGATTACGCCTTAATGCAACTAAAGAATGTGGCTAATGCTAAATTTTTAGATTTAAAAAATGGGAAAGATAATTTTCAAAAAGATCAAAATATTAGTGAATCTGATGTTTATTATCCAATTGATCTTTTGAATAAAGCTAAAAATGGAGATGTTTTACGGCCAGCACCTTATAATAACGGATATATCATAGTTAAACTAAATAAAGTAGATCCTATAAGAAATAAAACTTTTGAAGAAGCTAGAGAAGAAGTTTTACCTATGTATTTAAGCGAACAAGCTAGAAAAAATTTAGAAGAAAAAGCTAAAAATAGTTTAGTAAATTTTAAAGGCGATGATATAGGCTTTGTAAGTCGAGATAGTTCTCGCGAGAGTGTAAAGGTTAGCGATAAAATATTAAACGATTCTGAATTTGCTTATTTTTTAATGAATGTATTTAATACTGATCAAAATAGTTCTTATGTGGTCATTAATGACAATAAAGCAATATTATATAAAATAAATAAACAAAAATTAGATATGAACTCCGATAAATTTGAACAATACAAAGCTATGCTTGAACAAAATTTGCAAAATTTAAAAGCAAATGAGCTTAAGCAAGAACTTGTTGATGAACTTAAAAAGATATATCCGATAAAAATTTATTATAAAGGGAATTGATTTTGAATATATTAGGAATTGACTTAGGCTCAACCCAGACTTGTGCCATTATTGCTCAAAAAGATGAAGATGGATTAAAAATTATTGGTTTTTCCAAGTCGAAAACCAACGGGGTTAAAAAAGGTGCCATTACCAATATAGAGCTTGCTTCTAAATCTATTGAAGAGGCTGTTAGAAGTGCTGAGATGATGAGTGGAGTTCATTATGATAAGGTTGTGGTGTCTATATCAGGTGCTTATACTAAAAGCGTTGATAGCATAGGTGTTGTTAATATTCCAAATCATGAAATAGGCATTAAAGAAATTCATCGTGCTGTAAGTACAGCTAAGCATACTGCCAATCTACCAAGTGGTTATGAAATTATCCATGTTTTGCCTTATAATTTTAAGGTTAATGATCTTGAACATGTTGATGATCCTTTGGGAATGAGTGGCAATCGTTTGGAAGTTTCAACCCATATAGTGATTTCACAAGAATCTCATATTAAAAATCTTAAGAAAGCAGTTGAATTAGCTGATTTAAGAGTGGATAATATAGTTCTTTCAGGATATGCTTCAGCTATAGCTTGTTTAGATGATAGTGAAAAGGAATTAGGTGCTGTTTTGATTGATATGGGTGGAGCGATTTGTGATATGGTTGTTCATACTGGAAATTCAATTAGATATAATGACTGTTTGCAAATTGGCTCGATTAATATTACCCAAGATTTATCAATGGCATTGCATACACCTTTAAAAGAAGCAGAAAAAATCAAGCTTAATTATGCAGCTCTTTCGCAACAGCCTAATACCCTTATACAAATTCCTTCAATGGGTGATGAAAGAAAGGTTAATGAAGTTTCTTTGGATATTATTTCAAACGTAATTTATGCAAGAGCAGAAGAAACTTTGATGATTTTGGCAAAAATCTTAAGTGATAATCGTTATGCCAATGCTATAGGCGGTGGAGTTGTTTTAACAGGTGGAATGACTAAGTTAGCAGGTATTGATGAGCTAGCTCCTGCAACATTTGATAATCGCTCAGTTAGACTGGCTACTGCAAGAAAAGATTTGATTACTGGTTTTAGTGAAATTTTTAATGATCCTGAAAATACTTGTGCTATAGGACTTTGTTTATATGGAGCGGGGTATTTTACGCCTTATGAACTTGATTCTAATGAAAAATTAAGATATAAAGGGGAAATTGAAAATTTTAATCGTCAAATTAAACAAGATATTGTTTTGCAAAAAGATGCAGAAAGTGAAATAAAATTTGATTTTTTTGATGAAAATTTGCAAGAAAATGATACAATTGCAATACAAGAACAATTAGATTTTAAAGAGCCAAAAGAAAAAAAACCTAGCGTTTTTTCAAATATCTGGCATAAAATTATGAATCAATTTTAACAAGGAGAAATTTTTATGAGTGAATTTTTAGTAGAAGAAATGCAACATAATAAAGGTGCAAAAATTAAGGTTATAGGCTGCGGTGGCGGTGGCGGTAATATGATCAACCATATGGTTAAAATGGGATTAAATGATCTTGATTTAATTGCAGCAAATACTGATGCACAAGCTATTTCAATTTCATTAGCAAAAACTAAAATTCAACTTGGCGAGAAAAAAACTAAAGGTTTAGGCGCTGGTATGCTTCCTGAAGTAGGTGCAGAAAGTGCTAGAGAAAGTTTTGAAGAAATAAAAGCAAGTCTTAGTCAAAGTGATATTGTATTTATTGCTTCAGGTTTTGGTGGAGGTACTGGAACGGGTGCCACTCCAGTTATTGCACAAGCAGCTAAAGAGATTGGAGCTTTAACTGTTTCTGTTGTAACTATGCCTTTTGCATTCGAAGGAAAACAAAGAAAAAAACTTGCTGAAAGCGGTCTCCTTGAGCTTAAAAAAGAAAGTGATTCTATTCTTGTAATTCAAAATGAAAAATTATTGAGCATTATTGATAAAAAAGCAGGCATTAAAGATGCTTTTAGATTGGTTGATGATATTTTAGCTCGTGCTGTAAAAGGTATGGTGTCTATCTTGCTTGATAATGGAGATATTAATGTTGACTTTGCGGATGTAAGAACCATCATGAGTCATCGCGGACTCGCGCTTATGGGTGTTGGTAGTGCTAGTGGTGAAAATGCTATAGAAGAGGCTCTTTCAAACGCTATAGAATCTCCTTTGCTTGATGGAATGGATATTAAAGGTGCTAAGGGAGTTATTTTGCATTTTAAAACAAGTTCTAATTGCTCTTTGTTTGAAATTTCGGCAGCAGCAAATAGTATACAAGAAATTGTTGATGAAAATGCTAAGATTATTTTTGGTTCTACCACAGATGATAGCATGGAAGATAGAGTTGAAGTAACTATTATTGCGACAGGGTTTGAAGATAAAGATACAGTAGCTAAAAAATCTACCGAAGAAGCTCAAGCTTCTAAGAAAAATCCTTATTTAAGTCTTAAAAAGGTAAGCGGTGGTTACGATGAAGAGATAATGGCGCAAATTGAAACACCAACTTTCTTGCGTCGTCAAATGGATTAAAATTGATTTTTAAAGCAAGATTGGGTCAAATCTTGCTTTTTATAGTTTAAAATTCTCTCCTAATAATCTTTCAAATATTTATTTTTCTTTGTTTTTAAAAGTTGGAACACTCTTTGCTTTTATAGCTATAAAATCTTAATTTTATAGGTGAAAATATGCAAAATGGATATTATCAAGCAACTGGCGGAATGGTAACTCAGTTTAATAAACTTGATGTGATTACTAATAATCTTGCCAATATTAATACAAGTGGATACAAAAGAGATGATGTGGTTATTGCAGATTTTAAAAGGATTTTTAAAGAAACTCAGGATGAGTTGCCTATAGAAAATCACACAAGAGATGCATCTCGTTTTGTAAATACTACAATAGATGGAATCCCACAAGTTTCTCAAGAATATACGGATTTTAGCCTAGGTTCTTTAAAGGCCACAAACAATCCTTTGGATTTGGCAATGACTAGAGAAGATGCTTTTTATTTGGTTCAAACCAAAGATGGAGAAGTAAGATTAGCCAAAGATGG
This sequence comes from Campylobacter sp. CFSAN093238, assembly GCF_012898015.1. NCBI lineage: Bacteria > Pseudomonadati > Campylobacterota > Epsilonproteobacteria > Campylobacterales > Campylobacteraceae > Campylobacter > Campylobacter sp. CFSAN093238. Next base: position 681,800 of record NZ_CP040611.1, read on the forward strand.
AAATTTTCAACTTGATGATGAGGGTTATTTGGTAAATAAGCAAGGATACAAGGTATTAAGTAGTGATTATTTTAATAATCCTCAGAATGCTGGCATACGCATTCCTAATGGTGCTGTTCAAATTAGCGTTGATAAAAACGGAAGCATTGAAGTTGATGGAGCTCAAAATGCAAGATTATTTGTAGCACAAGTAGATGATATAAGAGCTTTGCAAAAAGATGGGGATAATGTCTATAAAATAGATGATCTAACCCGTATTAGAGATTTGAAAAACTCCAATGCTATTCGCCAAGGTTTTTCTCAGGGATCAAATGTTAATCCAGTTACTGAAATGGTAGGACTGATTGAAGCAAACAGAATGGTAGAAATGTATCAAAAAGTTATGACAGCTCATATGGATGACTTAAATCAAGAAGCTATCAATAAGCTTGCAGCTGTTAAATAATTTAAAATAAAATAAAAAAAAGGATTAAAAATGATGAGATCACTTCATACTGCTGCTACGGGAATGGTAGCGCAGCAAACACAAATTGATGTTACTTCAAATAACATCGCCAATGTTAATACAGCAGGTTTTAAGAAAAGTCGCGCAGAATTTGCTGATCTTATGTATCAAGTTATGAAGTATGCAGGAACTTCAACTTCAGCTACTACTCTTTCTCCTTCGGGTATAGAAGTGGGTGTGGGTGTGCGTCCAACAGCGGTAACTAAAGTTTTTACTGAAGGAAATTTAAAATCAACAAGTACTGATGGTCTTGATATGGCTATTGCAGGTAATGGGTTTTTTCAAATACAACTTCCTGATGGCACTATAGGATATACTAGAAATGGGCAATTTACAAAAGATAATGAAGGTAATATTGTAAATTCAGATGGTTATAGACTTTTACCTGAAATGACAATACCTGAAGGCGCAACAGCAATTAATGTTGCTACAGATGGAACCGTTTCTGTAATGCTACCAGGGGAGCAACAAGAAACTCAAATTGGCCAAGTGGAGCTAGTTCAGTTTATAAATCCAGCGGGTCTTCATTCTATGGGTGATAATCTTTATCTTGAAACAGGAGCAAGTGGTGCACCTGTTGCGGGTATAGCAGGACAAGATGGGCTTGGAACAATAAGACATGGATTTATAGAACTTAGTAATGTTCAGCTTGTTGAAGAAATGACAGATCTTATCACAGGACAAAGAGCTTATGAAGCGGGTTCTAAGGCCATTACAACAAGTGATGATATGCTAGGAATTGTAAATCAGCTTAAGCGATAGTTGATATAAAATAAATAATTTTTAATTCTTTTTTGTTTAATGGCGTGTTAAACGCCATTAAATTTTTTAGCAAGAGTAGCAAGTTTTAAATTCATAAGCAGTTGGACGAGCTTCTACTGGCCAAACTTGTGTTTCAAATTTTAAATGCTGATAGTCATCGATAAAAATATCGCTCATTACAGGTTTTAAATAAGAATTATGTCGGATTAAAGCTTCCAAACTTCCTCTTAGAGTATGTGGTAATTGCTCTATCCCTTTTTCACGTATTTCATCCAAAGTAAGATCAAATAAATTTTCATCCATAGGACCCACAGGAATGGTTTTATTTTTGATTCCATCAAGACCTGCCATTAAAAGACTAACAAAAGCTAAATAAGGATTAGCAGTGCTATCAGGGAAGCGAATTTCTATACGAGCTGAATTTTTACCTATGCCATAAGGAACGCGACAACTTGCTGATCTGTTTTGACAAGAATAAGTTAAAATACAAGGAGCTTCAAAGCCAGGAACTATTCTTTTATAAGAGTTGGAACTTGGATTTGTAAAAGCTGCGACACTTCTAGCATTTTTTAAAATTCCACCTATATAATTTATAGCAGTTTGACTAAGTCCACTGTATCCATCTTTATCGTAAAATAAATTTACCCCATCTTTCCATAAGCTCATATGAACATGCATACCATTGCCATTATCTCCGTATAAAGGTTTTGGCATAAAAGTGGCAGTTTTACCATTTAAATGAGCTACCATTTTTACAACATATTTATAAATTTGAACATTGTCAGCTGCTTCTACAAGCGTGCCAAAATTTACTCCTATTTCAGCTTGTCCTTGTGCAACTTCATGATGATGAACAAAAGTTTTAAGACCTACTTTTTCAAGGGTTTGAACCATTTCAGAACGAATATCTACTAAAGAATCAATTGGCTGAACTGGAAAATATCCACCTTTGTTTCTTGGCCTGTGTCCAGTATTGTAGCTATCGGTAAATTCTCTATCATCATTCCACTCTCCTTCTTCGGTATCAACTTCATACTTAGAACAATGAGTAGTATCAACTATTTTTACACTATCAAAAACAAAGAATTCATTTTCTGGTCCAAAGTAAGCAGTATCAGCTATGCCACTATTTTTAAGGTATTCCATTGCTTTTTTTGCTATGCTTCTTGGACATTTTTCATACATTTGTCCTTTGTAAATATCATATACATCACAAAACACTATGATAGTAGGATCAGCCGTAAAAGGATCTAAAAAAGCACTTTGTACATCAGGTTTTAAAATCATATCTGATTTTTCTATAGGTTGCCATCCATGGATTGAGCTTCCATCAAATGGAATACCAGTTTGAAATGTTTCTTCATTGATTGCATGAAGATTATAGGTAATATGATGCCAAGTTCCTATCATATCTGTAAAACGAAAATCAACAAAAAGCACTTCATTTTGTTTGCAAAATTTGAAAAAATCATCTATATTATTAACAAATTTTCCCATATTTTTACTCCTTTTATGTAATTAAATTTATAAAATTATATCATAAAATTTTTAATTAAGATTTAATTAATATATTTTTTTTAATAAATTTAAAAATTTAATTTAAAAAGATTAAAAAATAAAAATTTATATTTTTGTTTTAGATAAAATTGATTATAATTTTGAGCAATTATTGAAAATCTAGATTTAAAAAAGGGAAAAAAATGACTCAAGAAGAGCTTGATGCTTTGATGAATGGTGATGTTGATCTTGATTCAGAGACAGAAGCAGAGGTAAAAACCGAAGAATCGAATACCGAAGAAGATGCTTTGATGTTAGAAGATGTCAAAATAGCTGATTACAAACCTAATCCTAGCGTGGTATGGCCACCACCCCCACCAAATCAGGAGCATAAAGTTGTACATCAGTTAGATGATGTTACAAAAGATAGCGAGCTTAAAGCAACGGAAATGATGGATAAGCTTGAAAGTATTAATAATTTTTTTGCGGATTCTGAAAGTTTACTCAAAGAGATAAATAAAGCAATAGAAAAAAATATTGATATTTTTTCTAAACTTAATGAAAAATTTCCTAATGTGGAAAGTTTCAGTGAAGCTTTAGAATTAAACAATCAAGCTAAAAAAAGTTCTAAGGAGATTGTCGGAAATCTTCAAAGCGGACAAGATGAAGTGATGATGGCAATGGATGCAATGCAGTATCAAGATATACATCGTCAAAAAATCGAACGTGTTATTAATGTAATGCGTGCTTTAAGCCGTTATATGAGTTCCTTATTTGAAGGTAAAATTGATGATAAAAAACGTGTAAGTTCTGCAGTGCATATTGAAGGTGATAGTACTGCTGATGTTGTAAGTAATGATGATATAGAAGCTTTAATTGCAAGTTTAGGGCAAAAATGATCATTCCTGAAATAGTAACTCCTGCAGGAAATTTCACAAAATTAAAAATTGCTTTAGCTTATGGCGCAGATGCGGTTTATGCGGGTGTGAATAATTTTTCTTTAAGATCACGCACTGCAAGAGAATTTAATTATGAAAGTTTTGAAGAAGCTATCAAATATACTCATGAGCGTGGTAAGAAAATTTATGTTACTTTAAATGGTTTTCATTTGAGTTCTCAAATTGAAGGTTTAAAAAGACATATTTTAAAATTGCGTGAGATGAAACCTGATGCTTTTATTGTAGCTTCTGTTGGAGCTATGCGTCTTGTTAAAGAACTTGCACCTGAAATTTCTTTACATGTTTCTACTCAGGCAAATATTTTAAATTATTTAGATGCTCAAGTTTATAAGGATATGGGTGCTAAAAGGGTTGTAATTGCCAGAGAATTAGGGCTTAAAGACGCTAAAGCTTTAAAGGAAAATTGCGATATTGAACTTGAAGCTTTTGTGCATGGTTCGATGTGTTTTGCTTATTCAGGGCGTTGTTTAATAAGCTCTGTGCAAAGTGGAAGAATGAGCAATCGTGGATCTTGTGCAAATGATTGTAGATTTAATTATGAGCTTTATGCTAAAAATCCAGAAAATGGCACTTTATTTCGCTTAGAAGAAGATGAAAATGGTACTCATATTTTTAATTCTAAAGATTTAAATCTTTGTTCTTATATAGAAAAAATCATGCAAGAAAATTGTATCAGTGCTTTTAAAATAGAAGGGCGTACTAAAAGCGAATATTATGTTGCGCTTACAACAAGGACTTATAAAATGGCCATACAAGATGCTTTAGAGGGTAAATTTGAGTCAAGTAAGTATGAAAAAGAGATTGCTACACTTAAAAATCGTGGTTTTACAGATGGCTATCTTGTTTCGCGTCCTTTGGAAAAAACCGACACGCAAAATCATAATACAAGCATAGAAGAAGGTTCTCATCAAGTGCATGCTATAAGCGAAGATGGAAGCTTTTTTAAATGTAAAGGGAAAATCGTTTTAAACACGCCTTATGAAATTTTAGCCCCTTTAGGCGATGTGATTCAAACTTGCGATAATGAACTAGGTAAAATTTATCAAAAAGAGGATAAATATTTTATAGAGTTTAAAAAACTCATTGCTAAAAACAATAAGGAATTTAGCGAAATTCATAGTGGCAATGAACATGAAATCCAATTACCAAATAAAATCAGTGCATTAAGTTTTTTAAGAAAGGAAATATAGATGAATTTTGTTTCTATTTTAATGGGAAGCAAGAGTGATTATGAGGCTATGAAAGAGGCTGCTAAAACTTTAGAAAGTTTTGGGGTAAAGTATGAACTTATTATCTCATCAGCTCATCGTAGTCCAAAAAGAACAAAAGAGTATATTGCAAATGCTGAAGAAAAAGGTGTGAAGGTTTTTATAGCAGCAGCTGGAATGGCAGCGCATTTAGCTGGAGCTGTTGCAGCTTATACAACAAAACCTGTTTTAGGAGTGCCTATGCCAGGAAGTAATCTTGCAAGTATGGATTCTTTGTTTTCTACGGTGCAAATGCCTAGTGGAATTCCTGTAGGAACTTTAGCTATTGGTAAGGCTGGAGCAATCAATGCTGCTTATTTGGCTATGCAAATTTTAGCTATTTATGATGTTGATTTAGCACAAAAGCTTAAAGAAGATCGTCTTGAAAAAGAAAAAAAACTTGTATCTGATTCAAAAGAAGTAGAAGTTTTATTATAAGGGATAAAAATGCAAACCTATCTTGAACTTGAAGAATTTTGTAAACTTGTGCATTTAAATGAAGATGTGGTTAAGGGTATGATGGCCAATGGGGCTTTAAATTTTAAAGAAGAAGAGGGTAAAATTTACATCGAAGCTCATCAAGGTACTTTTAGTGTAGTGCCTAGTTCTGCAAAATCTCAAACTGCAATGGTAAATTCAATGACTTTAGCAGGAGAAAGTTTTGTTGAAAAAACAATAGGAACTATTTTAAATTTACATGAAAAAGTTTTAGATGCTAAAGATGAAACACTTGAAGCATTAAAAAATGAAAATAAATTTTTAAAAGATGCCCTTTATTCTATGCAAGAGCTTTATGATGAAGATAGAAAAACTATAGAAACCTTAAACAATGAGTTAAAACATGCGCGTGAAGAGATAGAATTTCTCAAGCGTAAATATAAATTAATGTGGAGTAAAACTGCAGAAATTTTTGGAGCTAAGACAGAGCCTGATTTGGAAATGAATAAAAATTTAGAAAAACCTATTGAAAATATGGAACAATAAAGAGAGATACAATGACTTTTTCACAAATGATACTTAATTTACAAAATTATTGGCAAGAGCAAGGTTGTGCGATTATGCAACCTTATGATATGCCAGCAGGTGCAGGAACCTTTCATCCAGCAACTTTTTTAAGAAGTTTAGGAAAAAAACCTTGGGCAGCTGCTTATGTGGCTCCAAGTAGAAGGCCTACTGATGGACGTTATGGTGAAAATCCTAATCGCTTAGGTGCTTATTATCAATTTCAAGTTTTGATTAAACCTAGTCCTGATAATATCCAAGAATTATATCTTAAAAGTCTTGAAAATTTGGGTTTTGATTTAAAAAGTCATGATATTCGTTTTGTTGAAGATAATTGGGAGAGTCCAAGTTTGGGTGCTTGGGGTTTAGGCTGGGAAGTATGGCTTGATGGTATGGAAGTTACTCAATTTACTTATTTTCAGCAAGTTGGCGGTATAGCAGTAGATTTAGTAAGTGTTGAAATTACCTATGGTCTTGAAAGAATAGCCATGTATCTTCAAAATGTTGATAATGTTTATGATATAGTTTGGAGTGAATTTAATGGAGAAAAAATTAAATACGCAGATGTGCATAAGCAAAGTGAATATGAATTTAGTAAATACAATTTTGAAGTAAGTGATGTTAAAATCTTAAATGAGCAGTTTGAAAATTCTTACAAAGAATGTAAAAATATTTTAGAACAAGGACTAGCTTTACCTGCTTATGATTATTGTATGCTTGCTGCACATACTTTTAATCTTTTAGATGCAAGAGGAGCAATTTCTGTAGCACAAAGACAAGATTATATGTTAAAAATTCGTGAACTTTCAAAAAATTGTGCTGAAATTTATAAGAAAAATTTAAATGAAGCTGAGTGAAATTTATAATTTTTTAGATCAATTAAGTCCCTTTGATATCCAAGAATCATGGGATAATAGTGGAATTTTGCTTGGAGATAGGGATAGTGAAATTTCAACTGTTTATTTAAGCTTAGATATTGATGAAAATATCATTAAAGAAGCGAGTGAAAATTCTTTAATTATCACACACCATCCTTTGATATTTAAAGGTTTAAAAGATTTATATGACAAGACTTATCCTAGGGCTTTTATCAAAGAAATGATTTATAAAAATATTTCTTTAATCAGTATGCATACAAATTACGATTTAAGTCATTTAAATACTTATTTTACGGAAGAAATTTTAGGTTTTAAAATTTCTTTTAAAGATGAATTTTTAATTTATGTGGAAAATTCTATGTCTTTTGAAGCTTTGTGTGACTGGGTGAAAAAAAAGTTAAATTTGCAAATTTTACGTGTAAGTGATTGTGGCAAAAAAGACATTAAGCGCATTGCTATATGTACTGGAAGTGGCGGGGATTTAATTTCTAAAGTAGATGCGGATTGTTTTTTAAGTGGAGATTTTAAATATCATCAAGCTTTAGAGGCGCTTAGTAATCAAATCAGTCTTATTGATTTGGGTCATTTTGAAAGTGAGAGATATTTTTCTCAATGTTTAGCAAAAGACTTGAAAAATTTGCCGCTACAAGTTATAATAACAGTTTCAAAAAATCCATTTCAATATTTTTAAGGAAAATAAATGAATAAATATCTCGAACAATTAGTGCTTTTATCAAAAATAGATCAAGAAATTGATAGTTATGAACCAAAAATAGACAGTATTAATAAGACTTTAAAAGATGCTGAGTTAAAAATAGAAAAAATCAACGCAGATTTAGAAAAAATCGATGAAGAAATCAAAGATATAGAAAATCAAAAAATACAAAATAATGCTCATATTTCCGAGTTTTCAGCAAAAATTAAAGATCTTTCTAAAAAAAGTGGTGCGGTAAAAACAGAAAAAGAAGCTAATGCTTTAAAAATTGAAGAAGATATTGCAAAAGAACAATTAGACGCTGCAAATGATGAGATTGTAAGACTAGATAAAATTTTAGAGAATAAAGAAACTTATAAAAAAGAACTTGAAGAAGAAAAAATCAAACAAGAGCAAAATATTAACGAGATTAGAGTAAGCATTAAATCTGAAATGGAAGTTCTTGAAAAAGATAGAATGAGTGTTTATGATAAAAAAACTAAACTTGTGAGTGAGATGAATCAAAAAGTTTTAAGTTTTTATGAGAAAATTCGCAAATGGGCGAAGAATACTGCTGTAGTTCCTGTTAAAAAACAAGCATGCTATGGATGTTTTATGAAAATTTACGATAAGACTTATCTGTCCGTTGTAAAAGGTGAAGAGATTGTAACTTGTCCTCATTGCGGAAGAATTCTTTATAAAGAGCAAGAAGAACAAAATTGATCTTTTTTTATTATTTTTTAACTTGGACGGCATTTTTATTTTGTGCCGTCTTTATTCTTTTGCTTTCTTTTTTAAAATCCAAATACAAAATTAGTTTAAAATCTCGATTTTTTCTTTATAAAAATTTACATCAAGAAAAAGCTGATGTACATTTTCATGCTTGTTCTTACGGGGAGGTAAGAAGTATTAAAGCTTTGGTTTTGAAATTTGATTCAAGAATAACTACTATTACTCAAACAGGTTTTGAATGTGCAAAAGAATTTTGTAAAAAGGTAAATTATCTTGCTTTTGAAAATTTTTTGCCTTTTTGGTTTAATCCTTGTAAGGTTTTGGTAATTTTTGAAGCAGAATATTGGCTTATGCTTGTTTTTATGGCACGTATTTATAAGGCTAAGATTATTTTGCTTAATGCGAGAATATCTGATAAATCTTATCATTCTTATCAAAGATTTTCTTTTTTTTATAAAAAAATTTTTTCTTATATTGATGAAGTTTTTGCTCAAAGTGAATTAGATAAAGTAAGACTTGAAAGTTTGGGAGCTAAAAATGTTAAAATTTTTAAAAATATTAAGGCAAATTTAGAAATTAAAAATAATAAAATTTATACCAAACCTAAGGAAAAACTTATCATTTTTGCCAGTACTCATAAGGATGAAGAAGAGCTTTTGCTTGATCATTTTAAACTAGAAGAAAATGAAAAACTCATTATCGCCCCACGACACCCTGAACGTTTTAAAGAAGTTGAAAATTTGCTTTTAAACAAAGGTTTAGAATTTGAAAAATTTAGTTCTTTAAAAGATGAAAATAAGAAATTTTCTAAAAAAATTTTGCTTTTAGATGCTTTAGGGGAGCTTGTAAATTTTTATGCAATTTCTGATGTTGTTGTGCTTGGAGGTTCTTTCATAGAAGGCATAGGAGGACATAATCCTATAGAAGCGGCATATTTTAACAATGTATTAATCAGTGGGAAATTTATTCACAATCAAAAGGTTTTGTTTGAAGAAGTGGAAAATGTATATTTTTGTGAAAAATTAAAAGATTTAAATGATAAAATTCATTATTTAAATTTAAAAGCTAAAATTTCCAAAAAAGAAAATTTAGATCTTATCATACAAACTATACAAAAGGGAATTGATGCAAGAAAAAGCTTATAAACTCTTAGCTTTGCAAGAAAAAATTTCAAATCGTGAAGCTAAAGATTTGATTGATAAGGGTTGTGTTTTTTCACATGGAAAAAAAGTTGTGGTTGCTAGAGCTTTGATGAGCGATAAGGCAAGATTTAATGTGATAAAAGCTAAAAATCCTCAAATTATTTTTGAAGATGATAAGATTATTGCTATTAATAAACCTTATGCTTATGTGAGTGAAGATTTAGAGAAAAAATTTAATGCCAAGCTTTTAAATCGTTTAGACAAAGAAACAAGTGGTGTGATTTTGCTTTGTAAAGATGAAGATTTTAGAAAGCTTTGTATAGAAGAATTTAAAAAACACAGGGTTTATAAAAGTTATATTGCGGTTTTAGATGGGGTTTTGGCTGAAGAGGTTGAAGTGAATGAACCTATTTTTACTATAAAAGTAAAAGGTGGGGCATTAAGTAAAGTTTCAAAAGATGGTTTAAGTGCCTTAAGTATCATTACTCCTATCATGATGCAGTCAAAAAAAACCTTAGCAAAAATAGTCATTCAAACAGGTAGAACTCATCAAATCAGAGTGCATGCTAAATTTATAAAACATGGCGTTGTAGGTGATGAAAAATATGCTAAAATTTCAAGCGATAGAATGTATTTACATAGTTATGAAATTAAAATTTTTGATTATTATTTTAAGGCTGAGCTAGATAATAGTTTTGCAAAAGTTGGCTTTGAGATAAAAAATTTAGATTTTTAAAGCCATTTAAGAAAAAATTTTGTATAATGCAAGGTTTAATTTAAAAATTTTATAGAAAGGTGATAAAGTGTTTGAGTTAGTCAGCGAATCTTTTAAATCAGCGATTAATAAATTACGTTTTGTTGATGATGAAAAAGCACTTAAGAACGCTTTAGAAACCTTAAAAAAAGCTCTTTTAAAAGCAGATGTTCATCATAAGGTAACTAAAGAGCTTTTGACTTTAATAGAAGAAGATGTAAAACAAAATGGCATAGGTCAAAAACAATTTTTAAATGCCATTAAAATAAATTTAGAAAATATTTTAAGTGTCAATGGTAAGAATCAAGGTTTTGTTTTTACTTCTAAACCCCCAACAGTAGTTCTAATGGCAGGTTTGCAAGGAGGCGGTAAGACTACAAGCACTATCAAACTCGCAAATTATTTAAAATTACGCAATAAAAAAGTTTTAGTTGCAGCTTGTGATTTGCAGCGTTTAGCAGCAGTGGAGCAACTAAGACAACTTTGTGAAGCTAATGAAATTGAACTTTTCTTCATAGAAAATGAAAAAGATCCTATTAGGGTTGCTAAAGAGGCTTTAAAAAAGGCTGAAAGTTCTATGGTGGATGTTTTGCTTGTGGATACTGCTGGACGTTTGGCTATAGATGAAGCTTTGATGGATGAGTTAAGAGCAGTTAAGGATGTCTTAAATCCTGATGAGATTTTTTATGTTGCTGATGCAATGAGTGGTCAAGATGGGGTTAAGACCGCTGCTAGTTTTAATGAAGTTTTAGGTATCAGTGGGGTAATTTTATCAAAATTTGATGCAGATACTAAAGGTGGAGTAGCCTTAGGTATAGCAAAACAAATCGGTATTCCTTTAAGATTTATTGGTGTGGGTGAAAAAGTAGCAGATTTAGAAGTTTTTATACCAGATCGTATAGTAAGTCGTATTATGGGTGAGGGTGATTTGGCAACTTTAGCTGAAAAAACTGCTGCGATTATTGATGAAAAAGAGGCTAAAAAACTCAATCAAAAAATTAAAAAAGGTGAATTTAATTTTAATGATTTTCTTAATCAAATGGAAAGTATTAAAAAATTAGGAAGTATGAAGTCTTTAATCGGTATGATACCAGGACTTAGCGGAATGGCAAATGTGGTAAAAGATATAGATTTGGATAATTCTAAAGAAATCATACGCATTAAAGCAATGATTTCTTCAATGACTCCAAAAGAAAGAGAAAATCCTGATTTATTAAATAATGCTAGAAAGCGTCGTATAGCAGAGGGAGCAGGTCTTTCTCAGGTAGAAGTCAATCGTTTTTTAAAACAATTTAGCAATGCAGCAAAACTTGCAAAAAGATTTTCAGGTAAAAAAGGAATGGAAAGTTTAACACAGATGATGAGTCAAGCTAGAAGGCAATTTTAAATTTTATTTATAAATACTTTTTATAGTATCTATAAATAAAATTTTTAATTTTTAAGGAGTATAAATGACAGTTATTAGACTTACAAGAATGGGTAGAACCAAAAGACCATTTTATCGTATTGTAGTTACAGACAGTAGAAAACGTCGTGATGGTGGTTGGATAGAAAGTATTGGGTATTATAATCCTATGGTAGAACCTGAGGTAATTAAAGTTGATGCAGAGCGTTTAGCTTATTGGAAAAGTGTTGGTGCAAAACTTAGCGATAAAGTTGCTTCTATCACTAGCAAATAATCATGGTAGAGAATTTTCTTAGAGAATACGCAAAATTAATTGCAGATTATCCTGAACAGATTGATACTCAAAAAATTGAATTAAGTGAAAATTTTTTTGAGATTGTTCTTTTTGCACATAAGGTTGATACAGGTAAGCTTATAGGTAAAAATGGAAAAATGATCAATGCTATAAAAACCGTAATCTCTGCTTATAAGAGCAAGGATGCAAGTTCTTATAGAGTAACGGTAAAAGCACTTGAGTGAAAAAGATTTTGTTCAAGTTGCAAAACTTGGTAAAACTGTGGGTCTTAAGGGTTATGTAAAATTGCATAACCTGAGCGACTTTTCTTCTCAATTTAAAAAAGATGCTACTTTTTTTATAAAAAACACCAAAGAAATGTTAAAGATTAAGCATTATAATGCAAACAATTCTACTGTTTTATTTGAAAATTATGAAGATATAGAAAAGGCCAAAGAATTAACTAATCTTATTCTTTTTCAGAGTATCGAGAAAAGCAGACAAACTTGTAAATTAAAAAAAGATGAGTTTTTTTATTTTGATATTTTAGAGTGTGAAGTTTTTGAAGAAGATAAAAGATTAGGTAAAGTGGTTGATATCTTGGAAACTGGAGCTTCTTATTTATTTGAAATTCAAAGTGATGAAAAATGGGTTGAAAAAAAATATCCTAAAATATTTTTTATTCCATATTTGGATAAATTTGTTAAAAATATAGATATAGAAAAACGACAGATTTTTTGCACGCAAGATGCTTTTTTAATTTTAGAAAATTCATGAAATTTAGTTTCGTTTCTTTGTTCCCTAATCTTATGGAATTTTACTTTCAAGATTCTATACTTGCAAGAGCAAAAGAAAAAAAACTTTTCAAACTTAATTTTTATAATCCAAGAGATTTTTCTAAAAATTCTTATCATAAAGTCGATGATTATAAAATAGGTGGTGGAGCTGGACTTTTGATGCAAGCTGAACCTATGTATGAGGTGCTAAGAAGTATTCAAGAAAAAAAAGAAAATCCCTATTTTATTTTTTTAAATCCAAGTGGTAAAACCTTTAATCAAAAAGACGCCAAACGCTTAAGTAAAAAAGAACATATAGTTTTTGTATGTGGGCGCTATGAAGGTATAGATGAAAGAGTGCTTGAAATTTTTGCGAATGAAGTTTTTAGTATAGGGGATTTTATTTTAACTGGAGGAGAATTACCTGCGCTTGTAATGTGTGATGCAATTTTAAGAAATGTTAACGGGGTTTTAGGAAATATGGAAAGTTTGGAAGAAGAAAGCTTTGAAAATAATTTACTCGAAGCGCCTGCTTTTTCAAAACCTTTTATTTTTGAGAAAAAAAATAAAAAATTTTATACTCCTTCAGAGTTTTTAAAGGGTAATCACGCTAGAATTGCAAGTTTAAAAACTACTTTGGCGTCTTGCAAAACGAAATTTTTTCGTCCAGATTTATTTTTAGAGCATGAACGCAAAAAATAAGGGATTTTTTATGAAAAATAAATATATAGAACAATTTGAAGCAAAACAAATTGAAGGTAAAAATGTTCCAGATTTTCGTGCTGGTGATACTTTAAAGCTTGCAATTCGCATCAAAGAAGGAGATAAAACAAGAATCCAAAATTTTGAGGGTATTTGTATTGCTAGAAGAGGTAATGGCGTAAGTGAAACTTTTATCGTGCGTAAAATTGGCGCTAATAATGTTGGCGTTGAGAGAATTTTTCCTATTTATAGTGAAAGTTTAGAAAGTATTACTGTTTTGCGTCGTGGTCGTGTACGCCGTGCAAGATTATTCTACTTAAGAGATAGACGCGGTAAAGCAGCGCGTATTAAAGAGCTTAAAAAATAATTTATAATTATTTTTATTATAAGTCTAACAATTAAATAATTATAATTAATTTATAATTATTATTTATTTGATTTTAATTATTAATAATACTCTTGTATAATATTCCTTGTAAATATTATACAAGGAGAGAAAATGTTTTCTATTAAAAAAACTTTATTAATACTAGCAAGCGTGCCAATGTTTTTGAGTGCTACTGAATATCAATTAAGTACTCATGTCTTGGATATTACTTCTGGACAACCTGCTCCTAAAGTAAAAGTTGAGCTTTATAAGTTGGAAGCAAATCAACAGTGGAAAAAAGTAAGTGAAGAATTTACCGAAGAAAATGGTAGAATAGGAGATTTATTACCATATGAAAAAGCTGAAAATAGGGCTTTTGGAATTTATAAGCTTAAATTTTTTACAAAAGACTATTACACATCACACAAAATAAATACTTTTTATCCTTTTGTAGAGGTAAGTTTTGAGCTTTCTAAAGATCAGAAACATTATCATGTTCCAATAACCCTTTCTCCTTTTGGTTATTCAACTTATAGAGGAAGCTGATAAATAAAACGAAAGAAAAAACCATGTGGGCTAAGAATTCTTGGAAAAACTATCCTATAAAACAGCAACCTATCTATCCAGATCAAGAGGAAATGAATAGAGTTTTAGCAAGACTTGAGAAACTTCCTCCTTTGGTTTTTGCTGGAGAAGTGAGAAATCTTCAAAAGTCTTTAGCAAGAGTTTGTAAAAAAGAAGCTTTTTTACTTCAAGGTGGAGATTGCGCTGAAAGTTTTGAAAATTTTGGCGCTGTAAATATCCGTGATATGTTTAAAATTTTACTTCAAATGGCTATAGTACTTACATTTGCTGGTGGATGTCCTGTTATAAAAATTGGTCGTATTGCAGGGCAGTTTGCCAAGCCAAGAAGTAGTGATTTTGAAGAGTTAGATGGTATAAGTCTTCCTAGTTATCGTGGTGATATTATTAATGGTTTTGAATTTAGTGAACAAGCACGCATTCCTGATCCACATAGAATGCTTGAAGCTTATTATCAAAGCGCAATAACGCTAAATTTGTTGCGTGGATTTGCTAAGGGTGGTTTAGCAGATTTACATGAAGTACATCGTTGGAATTTGGGCTTTTTAAAAAAGAGTGAACTCCATAAGCAATATACTGATATTAGTGAAAAAATTTCACAAGCTTTAGCTTTTATGGAAGCTTGTGGAATTAATACAAGTAATACTCCAAGTCTAAGAGAAGTTAGTGTTTATACTTCACATGAAGCTTTACTTTTGCCTTATGAAGAAGCTTTAACTAGAGTGGATAGTTTAAGTGGAGAAATTTACGATTGTTCAGCTCACATGCTTTGGATAGGTGAAAGAACAAGGGCGCTTGATGAAGCTCATGTGCATTTTTTAAGTGGAGTAAAAAATCCTTTAGGGGTTAAAATAGGACCTAGTGCAAGTGCTGATGATATCATAGCTTTAGCAAATGTTTTAAATCCAAATAATGAAGAAGGAAGATTAAATATTATTATCCGCATGGGTGCAGATAAAATTATCAATAATTTGCCAAAAATTTTCTCTAAACTTAAAAGTGAAGGTTTAAATTTAGTATATAGCATAGATCCTATGCATGGAAATACGGTAAAAGCAGGCAATTTTAAAACACGTGAGTTTGATAAAATTATGCAAGAAGTGAGATCTTTTTTTGAGATTGCAATAAGCGAAGGGGTTTATCCAGGTGGAGTGCATCTTGAAATGACTGGGAAAGATGTAACAGAATGCACAGGTGGTGCAAGCAATGTTACTGCTCAAAGCTTGGAAGATCGTTATGAGACTCAATGCGATCCAAGACTTAATGCGGATCAAGCATTAGAACTTGCTTTTTTAATCGCAGATTTGGTAAAAAAGGCTAGAAAATGAAACTTTATGGTATTAAAAATTGCAATTCTGTAAAGAAAGCTATGGATGCTTTAACACAAAAAGGTATTGTGTTTGATTTTATGGATATTAAAAAGATTAATCAAGATATTTTATACACATGGTTAAAACAAAAATCTTTTGAAGAACTTATCAATACTGCTGGATTAACTTCTAAAAAACTTGGCTTAAACAAAGAAAAAGTTAAAAATTTAAATGAAAAAGAACTTGAAAAAATTGTATTGGAAAATCCAAGTTGTATTAAGCGTCCTATTATCGAGTATGAGCAAAACATATATATTGGTAAGGAATATGAGAAAATGTTATGATAGAGTGTTTGATTACACTCTATTTTTTATTAATTGATTAATTTCATTTTGATATGGAAATCTTTCACTTTCGCAATTAATAAGTTGTGCTTTAGAGAAGATAACTTTTCCGTCTACTTCAACGATAAAATCACCTCTGCCGCCAATTTCAAATTCTACTTCAACATCTTTGAAATCGCTTTGTAGTTCTTCTGCAACCCTTGCAGCTTGTGGGCGATAATTTCAAAGATTGCAATAAGCAATTTTTACTTTCATCATTTCATCCTTTGAGAAGTTCTTTTTATTAAGATTAAAATCTTAGATTTTATTATAGTTTATTTTGGCTGAATTTTTGCCTTTTTGTAAAATTTAAGTTGAAATTTAGGGTCAATTTCTTTCAAATTCAGCGAGAAAAATTTATAATTTTTATCAAAATTATAATAAGCCTTAAAAAACTAAAGGAAGAAAATGAGTCAATTTACACACTTGCATTTACATACAGAATATTCTTTGCTTGATGGAGCCAATAAGCTTAAAGAATTAGCTTTGACTTTAAAAGAGCAGGGTGCTACAAGTGTGGCTATGACAGATCATGGAAATATGTTTGGGGCAATTGATTTCTATCAAACAATGAAAGCACAAGGTTTAAAACCTATCATTGGTATGGAAGCGTATTTACATAATCACGATGAATTAGATGATAAAAGTTCTCGTCAGCGTTTTCACCTTTGTTTGTATGCAAAAAATGAGATCGGATATCAAAATTTAATGTATTTAAGTTCTCAAAGTTATATTAAAGGTTTGTATTATTATCCGCGTATCAATAAAAAGCTTTTGGAAGATCATAGCGAAGGTCTTATTTGCTCTTCTGCTTGCTTGCAAGGTGAAGTAAATTGGCACTTAAATACTTATAGTGAAAGAAATGTGCGTTTTGGTGCAAAAGGCTATGAAGCAGCAAAAGAAGCGGCATTATGGTATAAAAAAGTTTTTAAAGATGATTTTTATTTTGAAATCATGCGTCATGGTATAGGCGATCAAAGAATGATAGATGATGATATTATCAGACTTTCTAAAGAATTAAATATAAAAATCATTGCTACAAATGATACGCATTATACTTTTAAAGAAAGAGCGGCTGCCCATGAGGTTTTTATGTGTATAGCCATGGGAAAAAAACTTAACGATCCTGATAGAATGCGTCATAGTGTGCATGAATTTTATGTTAAAAGCCCTGAGCAAATGAGTGAGCTTTTTGCAGATATTCCAGAAGCTATAGAAAATACACAAGAAATCGCGCAAAAATGTAATTTAGAGCTTAATCTTGGCAATCCCACTCCACCGAATTTTAAATTTACAGGAGAATATGCTAAAGATCATAATATTATCTTACCTGAAGAAACAAAAGAATTTAGCTTTGATAATGATGACATAGTTTTTGAAGAACTTTGTAAAAAGGGACTTGAAGAGAGATTAAAATTTATCGATGAAAGCAAGCATGAAGAATACAAACAAAGACTTGAAGTAGAAATTAACATCATTAAAAATATGAAATTTTCAGGTTATATGCTTATTGTTCATGATTTTATTAAAGTGGCTAAAGATAAAGGTATTCCAGTAGGCCCTGGAAGAGGATCAGCTGCAGGAAGTTTGGTTTCTTATTGTTTAAGGATTACGGATTTAGATCCTATTCCTTATAGTCTACTTTTTGAGCGTTTTTTAAATCCTGAGCGTGTGAGCATGCCTGATATTGATGTGGATTTTTGTCAAGACAGACGTGCTGAAGTGATTGATTATGTGATTGATAAATATGGAGCGGATAAGGTTGCACAGGTGATTACCTTTGGTAAACTTTTGGCTAAAGGGGTGATTCGTGATGTGGCTAGAGTTTGTGATATGAGTATTCAAGATGCTGATGAGCTTGCTAAACTTGTGCCTGAAGAGCTTAAAATCACTCTTGATGCTGCTTATGAAAAAGAACCTAAAATCAAAGAATTTATCGATCGTCATCCTAAAGGTCTTGAAGTTTGGGAGTATGCAAGAGCTTTAGAAGGATTAAATCGCAATGCGGGTATGCACGCAGCAGGTGTTGTAATTTCTAATGAAAGTTTATGGAAGAAAACTCCGCTTTTTAGACAAAGTAAAAATGATGAAAGACATTTGGTAACGCAGTATTCTAAAGATCATTTAGAAGATGTGGATTTGATAAAATTTGACTTTTTAGGTCTTAAAACCTTAACAGTAATCAATAATGCGATCAAGCTTATTAAAAAGCGTTACAATAAAGACATTATTTGGGAAACTATAGATGTAAATGATAGCAAAGTTTATAAAACCATACAAAGTGGAAATACTTTGGGAATTTTTCAAATCGAATCAGGCGGTATGCAAAGCTTAAATGCACGCTTAAAACCAGAGCGTTTTGAAGATATCATTGCGGTTCTTGCGCTTTATCGTCCAGGCCCTATGGAATCAGGAATGCTTGATGATTTTATCGACAGAAAGCATGGTTTAAAAAGTATAGAATATCCTTTTGACAGTTTAGAAAAGGTTTTAGAGCCTACTTATGGGGTTATTGTTTATCAAGAACAGGTTATGCAAATTGTTCAAATTATAGGTGGCTTTTCTTTAGGAGGTGCTGATGTAGTGCGTCGTGCTATGGGTAAAAAAGATCCTGAGAAGATGAAAAAGCTTAAAACTGATTTTGCAGATGGAGCAGAAAAACAAGGATATGATAGAGCAAAAGCTGAGGATTTATGGGAGCTTATCGTAAAATTTGCAGGATATGGTTTTAATAAATCTCACTCTGCGGCTTATGCATTGATTACTTTTCAAACAGCTTATTTAAAAACTTATTATCCTAGTGAATTTATGGCAGCGCTTTTAACAAGCGAAGAAAACAATGTGGATAAAATTGCTGTTTATATTGATGAGATGAAAAAAATGAATATTAAACTTTTACCTCCATCGATTAACAAAGCGATCCGTGAATTTAGTGCTTTAGAGCAAGATGGCAAGGATGCTATTATATACGGACTTGGGGCTATAAAAAGTGTGGGTATTCCTGCAGTTGAAAATTTACTTGAAGCAAGACAAGATGGAGAATTTAAGGATATTAATGATTTCTTAGGTAAGATAGATCCCACCAAAATAAACCGTAGAACATTAGAAAGTCTTATTAAGGCAGGGGCTTTTGATGAGTTTGGTTTTACTAGAAAAGCTTTGTTTGATAATATGGAAAATCTTAGCGAAGCATCGCGTAAAATGGCTGAAGTAAGAAAAAATGCTGCAAGTTCTCTTTTTGGTGAAGAGGAATTAACTTCAGGTGTTCAAGTAAATTTTACTCCCAAAAATGAAGAATTTGAAGTGATGGAAAAATTAGGATATGAAAAAGAAATTTTAGGAATTTATGTTTCAGGCCATCCTTTAGATCGATTTTATGAACAAATTAATGCCATAGATTATGTTAAAAGTTTAGATTTTGAAAGTTTAAAAAACAATGGAGAAATTTTAAGTATAGGTAAAATTGAAGATTTCAAATCCATGATGAGTAAAAATAATAAGCGTTATGGTAGAATTGAAATTTTGGATTATTATTCTTCGTTTGATGCTACTGTATTTGAAAGCAATGTAGAAGAAATAGAAAACATCATCAAAGATGAAAATTTAAAAAATAATGCCTATGGTTTTGTATTGGGATTTAAAGCTGAAGGAGGGGAGAAGCCTAGCTTTTTTTTAAAAGCAATTAAAGATTTGCAAAGTCTTGAAGATGGCGAGATTAAAGCTATAAAAAAATTTGGAGCAAAAAAAGATTTTAAAAATAAAGAAGAAAATCATTTTACCGCAGAACCTAAGGAATTTGAAAAAAATATCATAGAGCTAGATTTGACAAGATTGAATAGAGAATTAATCTATGAAATTCATGAAATTGCTAGAAATGCACATAATCCTAATGAAAAAAATAATAAAAAACTTGTTTTAAAAGTTATTAGTGCGGGATCTTGCTTGCTTTATCATACAGATTTTATTATCTCTGATAGTATAGTAGAGGAAATTTCTAATAAATATGCTTAAGTAAGATTGTTTTACTTGAGATTTTTAAATAAAATGCTTCCGAGTCTTACCAAGTTGGATCCGCATTTTATAGCAATTTCAAAATCATTACTCATCCCCATAGAGCAAATCTTAGCCCCATGTTTTTGAAGAATTTCATAAATTTTAAATGTAGTTTCAAAGCTTTTTATAATATTTTCTTTATCTTGACTGTGTGATCCTATGCTCATTACGCCACAAAGATTTAAATTAGAGCATTCTTCTTGTATTTGTAAATATTCTTCTACGGCTTGATTTGGATCTAAACCGCTTTTGCTATTTTCATTTGCACTATTGATTTCTAATAAAGTATTTAATTTATAATCAAGTCTTTTGTCCATAGCTTTAGCTATTTTAATACCATTGCAAGAGTGCCATAATATAGGTTTTTGTTTGATTAAGAGATTGATTTTGTTGCTTTGTAGCGTTCCTATAAAATGCCACTTTATGTCTAGTTTTTTTTCATCAAGATTTTCTTTTTTTTGTGCTAGAGCTTGGACTTGATTTTCTCCAAATTCTACTATACCTTGATCAAAAAGCTTTTCAATTATACTTGCATCGACATACTTGCTTGCGGCTACAAGACGAACGTTTTTGGTTTTTTCTAAAATTTGCTCTAAAGTCATTTTGATAAAAAATAAGCCCTATTTAGGGCTTATTTTATTGTAATAAATTAGCAATTTTGCTTTGAAGCTGC
The DNA here is from genome assembly GCF_012898015.1 of Campylobacter sp. CFSAN093238. Taxonomy (NCBI): domain Bacteria; kingdom Pseudomonadati; phylum Campylobacterota; class Epsilonproteobacteria; order Campylobacterales; family Campylobacteraceae; genus Campylobacter; species Campylobacter sp. CFSAN093238. The sequence goes on from NZ_CP040611.1 coordinate 702,497, forward strand.
ATGTTGGATTGCGCAGCAACAAAAGCAGCAGCATTTTCTTTTAGATAATTGGCATTAAAATCATTGACATTTTTTGCCATGTCATTATTTAGTAAATTATTTTCAGCTGCTTTTGAGTTGATGCTATTTTGAACACTTGCATTAATATTTGATGTGATGGCATTGATACCTGAGCCTATTTCACTTCTTAAACTTCCAAGTTGATCCATAAAATTTGTAATACTATCTTGATTATCTATGCTTAATCCATCTGTTGCTAATGGATTTAAATTTGTAGTTTCAGTTCCGCTACCTACTACAAAATTCATAGTTTGAAAGACATTTTTTCCATTATAAGTTGCATTATTAAAAGAATCATTGATGGATTCTTGTATGCGTGTTGCTTCTGTTCTTAGCATTCCTTTTTGAGAATCATTAAGTGCAGCATTGTTCATTTTTACTGAAAGTTCATTAAGTCTATCTGCGCTTTGAGAGATATTGGTAAGGCTAGCATCTGCAATTTGTAAAACCCCTATAGCATCATAAGCATTTGCGACACCTTGATCTATAGTGCTTGATTGAGATCTTAAAGAATCAGCAATAGCTAAATTAGCACTATCAACTCCACTTATTGCGCGAACAGCTGCAATATTTTCTAAAGCTTTATCGCTAGCTTTTTGTGCATTATTTAAATAATAATTTTGTTGCATCATAGTTGCATCAGAGATCATCATGGCCTACTCCTTCTCTTTTGGATTTATTTAATATTTTATCATTTTTTTGCTATTTTAAAGCTTAAGAAATATAAAAAAACTTGCATTATCAAGATGATTTTAATCACCACTTCACTTGCATTATGGATGCTGATAAATTCTTGAGTTTTTGTAGTGTTTTCGCCTAAGTTTTGGAGTTCAATTATGGTATTAGTAAAATAAAAAACAAATATTAAGCTTAAAATCAAAATAAGCAAACTCAGCATAAATTTTGAAAATTTTATTTGAAATTTCATTTCATCTTTTATAAGAGAATAAATTTCATATAAAAAATTAACCACTGAAACAAAAATCAGCAAATATCCCATCTTAATAAAAATTTGCGTCATCATTAAGCCACTTTGAAAATGGCTCAACACTCCTTCTCCTATAAGATTTTGAGGAAAAAAAATTGTTGGTGCAACAACTATTCCTAGTATGAGTTCAATCCCTATGATGGAGGCAAGTAAAAATAAATTAACAGCTTTCAAGAGTTTCTCCTTTTATTTTTTATCATAACGCATATTTGTAAATTTAGCTACAAAAGCACGATTATAACCTTGTTCATCTTTGAAAAAATCAACAATGAAATTATTTTGATATAAAATTTTTTCCAAAATTTCTTTTTGATCATAGCCAAATTCGCAAGCTAAAAATTTAACTTTTTTATCAAGGGAAAAATGTATGATTTCTTCTAGAATTTCATATCCTTTTTCTCCTCCAAATAAAGCCTCTTTGGGTTCTTTTTGCACCCAAATATCTATAGGATATGAATTTTTAATATAGGGTGGATTTGAAAAAATAAAATCATAATTTTCTTTAATTTGCTTAAAATTACAAAGTTTAAAGTCAATCAAGTGATCGACTTTGTGTAATTTGGCATTCTCTAAAGCTAATTCTAAGGCTTTGGGATTGATATCGCAGGCTGTGATTTTTAACCCAAGTTCTTTGGCTAAAATAATGCTTAAAATTCCACTTCCAAATCCTATTTCTAAAATCCCATTAAAAGTATTTTTTTTGCATAAATTTAAAATTTGAAAAAGTAAAATTTCACTATCGTAGCGAGGGATTAGAATGCCTTTTTTTATCTTAAATTCTAAGCCCCAAAAATCCACTTTTTCAAATATATATTCAAAAGGTTCTCCAGATTTAAAACGCCTTATAAGCTTAAAATAAGGTTCATGATCTATTTGTATATCTTGGTTTAAAAATAACCAAGCTTTATCTTTTTTTAGATATTCACAGAGTATAAATACTGCTTCATTTTCATAACCTTTTAAGCTAGATTTAGCTTCCATAAGAGCATTTTTTATAGTCAAGAAAGAGCCTTGATTCTATCACTAATACTTGGATGGCTGAGATAAAAAAATGCATATATTTTACTTGTTTTGATAAAAGCTTTATTTTCTCTTGCTAGGGCTATCAATGCATTTTTCATATCTTCTTTGCTTGTAACTTTAGCTCCGTGTTGATCAGCCGCAAATTCATTTTTTCTACTTAAGGCATTAAGCATAGGAGAGATTAAAAAGTTAAAAATATTTGCCAAGATAAATAAAAGAGCAAACACACCGCCATTTACTCCTTCTAGATGACTTTCTAAGTAAACAAATTCAGGTAAATTTGCAAAAACAAAAAAAAGTAAAAACATAGTTATAGCGCCGTTAAATAAAGCTTTGATAATATCCTTATGAACAAAATGTCCAAGCTCGTGTCCTAAAACAGCTAAAAGTTCTCTTTCATTTAAGGCTTTTAATAATGTATCAAAAAGCACCACTCTTTTGCTTTTAAAAAGTCCACCAAAATAAGCATTTAAACGCTTATCTCTTTTGCTTGCATCAATAACATAAACCCCATTTGCACTAAACCCGCATTGTTTCATTAAAGAGCTGATTTTTTTCAATAAATTTTCATCGTCTAGTTTTTTCATTTTATTAAAAATAGGTGCTATTAAGGTAGGGTAGATGAGATTTATAATCACTATAATACAAAAGGCAAAAATAAAGGCCGCAATCCACCAAAAAGTTCCAAAAAAATCATAGCAAAAAAGCAAAGCATAAAGGATTAAAAATCCAAATATTAAAGTTAAAATAAGACTTTTCATAGTGTCTTTGATAAAAAGTTTTACAGTCATATTTGAAAAACCATGGGCTTTATCTTTGATAAAACTTTCATAAATACTTAAAGGTAGATTTAAAATACTTGTGATTATTAAAAAAGATAATAAAAATAAAGTATTTTCAAAACGAGTGTTGTTTAAGATAAGCAATTCTTTAAGATATAAAAATCCAAAACCTATCCATGCAATATTGATGATTAAATTATAAAAATTGGAAAATAGTTTAAATTTTTCATTTTCGATGGCAATATCTGCTGCATTTTGATAGTCTTTTTCGCTTAAAATTTGAGCTTGTTTGTCTTTTTCTCTTTCTAAGAAACGAATTTGAGCATAGGAAATCCAAGATAAAAGTGCTGTGTAAAGACATAAAATTGCAATTAAAGTCATTATTTTTCCTTGATTGGTTTTTTTGCGAATTCTAGCTTAAAATAATGAAATAAAGTTAATAGTTTAAAATCTAAAATAATATTCTTTTCAACTAAGTTGGTGTATATTTATAAAAAAAGGATTAAAGAATGTTTTTTAAGAAAAAGATTTCACAAAAACAAAAAGAAAAGCCTAAAATTCCAATCAATGATGTGATTTTAGATGACAGACTTTGTAAGTTTAAAAATAAAGTGCAAAAGATAAGCAAAGATGAAGCTTCGGCAAGTCTGCTTGCTAGACAATTAAGCAGACTTATCAGAGCTAATAAATTTTAATTTTGACATTTTTTCTTAGGGCGAAAAACCTTAATAACTTCATCATTTGCTTCTATATAAGCACCTTCTATCAAATCGATACAGTAAGGTATAGCCGGAAAAACAGGCTCTAGGCATTCTTTTATAGCCTTAGGATTTCCTGGTAAATTAATGATAAAAGATTTATTGCGAATTCCTGCACTCTGTCTTGAAAGTATAGCTGTTGGGACATATTTTAAACTTTCTAAGCGCATAAGTTCTCCAAAACCTGGCATCATTTTATCACACACGGCTTCCGTGGCTTCTGGGGTTACATCACGAAGTGCTGGACCTGTACCTCCGCTTGTAACAATCAAATCGCATTTTTTTTCATCTGCTAGATAAAGTAATTTTTTAATGATCAAATCATAATCATCGGGGATTAATTCTTTATGATAAATAATATCATTTTTTATATATGAATTTAACACTCTTTCAATTTCAGCAGTGGCTTTATCTTCGTATATACCACTACTTGCTCTATCGCTTAGGGTTAAAATTCCTATGTTTATTGTATCCATTATTTCTCCTTAATAAATTTTTATAACCATCCTTTTTTCTTGAAAACAACCAAAGGTAAAATGATAGAAATTACCATCACGCCAAGCACTATGGGATAAGCATAGTGAAGTTCAAGTTCGGGCATGAATTTAAAATTCATACCATAAACAGTTCCTATTAAAGTAGGTGGCATCATGGCAACAGTTGCAACGGTGAAAATTTTAATGATTTTGTTTTGTTCTATGTTGATTTGGCTGGCTAAAATGGTTTGGATATTATCTAAGATATTAAGTTGCGAAACACTAAATTCAACCAAAGAATTTAAGTCTTTTAAAACTATAGTGAGATTTTGTTTTATATCTTTATCGATTTTATCGCTTTTCAGCAAAGAAGTCATAGCGCGACGCTTATCAAACAAAGAATCTCTTACGCGCATATTAAGCTCTTGTAAACTTGAAATATCCTTTAGCATTTCATCATAACTATATTCATCTTTTTTTTCTAAAACACTTGTTCTTAAGCGTCTTGCTTCTTTATCTATCCATTCTAGTAAATCTGCATCTTTTTCAACGCGCACTTCAAACATTTTATCAATAATATCAAAACCATCTTCAAAATTCTTTGGACTAGCTAAAATCCTTGCTTGAATTTCTTCAAAAGTGCTAAATTCGTTATATCTTATAGTAAATAAGATATTTTTAGCGGTAGCAAAAGTAACAATTTCTGTGCGAAGCTTGATTAAATTCCTATCTTCTTCATCACTTTTAAGATCTCTTACTAAAAAATGAGCATTGATGGTTATTGTCGCATTATCTTCCCAATATTTTGCGCTAAGTTCTATTTCTTCCCTTTCTTCTTTTGTAGGAAACTCAAGATTAAATTCACTTGATATAAAAGCAATTTCTGCTGCACTTGGATGAAGTAAGTCAATCCATAAAATATTTTGCGGTAGTTCTTGACTATCGAGATTAAAATTGATTCTTTGAACTAAAGCATTTTGAGTTTTGATATAAATATAAAGCATGATCGCTCCTTGTTTATGACTTTAAAATTATAACCTTGTTTGCTTAAAAATTAACTTGTTTCTAAAATGTTTCTAAAACTCATTAAATTTCCAAAATATTTTTTGAAAGGAAAAAAATGAGTAAGAAATTTTTCTTAAGTTTAGGTCTTGTTGCTTTATTGTTTTCAAATTCACAAGCTATTGATGAGAATTTGATTAAAGCTGCGCAAGCAGAAGGTAGGGTAAATTCTTTAGCTATGCCTGATACTTGGGCAAACTGGAAGGATACTTGGGCAGATCTTAAAAATCTTTATGGCATAGAACATAGTGATACAGATATGAGTTCAGCTCAAGAAATTGCTAAATTTAAAGCCGAAAAGAAAAATGCAAGCGGTGATATAGGGGATGTAGGGGCTTCTTTTGGAGAGATAGCGGTTAAACAAGGAGTGGCTCAGCCTTTTAAGACAAGTTACTGGGATCAAATTCCAACTTGGGCTAAAGATAAAGATGGAAATTGGCTTTTAGCTTATACAGGAACCATAGCTTTTATAGTCAATAAAGATGTAGTAAAAGATATACCTAAAACTTGGCAAGATTTGCTTAAGGGAAATTATAAAATTACCTTAGGTGATGTAAGTGTAGCGGCTCAAGCTGTGAGTGCAGTTTTGGCAGCTAATTATGCCTTAGGTGGGGATGAAAAAGATTTAAGTCCTGCTTTAGCTTTTTTTAATACTTTGGCCAAACAAGGAAGACTTGTAAATAATGATGTAAGTATAGCCAATCTTGAAAAAGGTGAAGTTGAAGTGGGTTTAGTTTGGGATTTTAATGGTTTAGGCTATAGAGATAAAGTGGGCAAAGATCGTTATGAAGTTTTAATCCCTGCTGATGGTAGTGTTATTTCGGGTTATACAACTATTATCAATAAATACGCAAAACATCCAAACGCAGCTAAATTAGCCCGTGAGTTTATACTTTCTGATAAAGGACAAATCAATCTAGCAAAAGGTTATGCAAGGCCAATAAGAATTGATCATATTACCTTGCCAGATGATATAAAAGCCAAACTTTTACCAAGTGAGCAATACAAAAATGCAAGAGCAATCAAAGATCAAAAAGCTTGGGAAAAAAGCGCTAAAGAACTACCACAACTTTGGCAAGAAAAAGTTATAGTGGATATGAAATAAAGGAGATTGGATGAAAAAGGTTATTTTAACAAGTGCTATGCTTTGCAGTGTTTTATTTGGAGTTCAAGAGTATGAGGCCAATTTAGCAGGGCATATTATCATAGATTCTAAAAGTACAGTAAAACCTCCTAAGGATGCTCCTGATTTTTTTAAAACTTATGGGAAATTTGCAAATATCACTAGAGAAGAAAAAATTGGAACTTTTAAATCTAAGGGAAACAGGGAAACAGATTTTTATTTACCTTTTAAAAATCAACCTATACAAGGACATAGTGGGATAAAATATATTTCAAAAAAAGATGTTTTTTGGGTAATTAGCGATAATGGCTTGGGTAAAAAGTATAATTCTTATGATTCTATGCTTTATGCTCACGAGTTTAAATTTGATTTTAAAAACTCAAAATACGAACTTTTAAAAACAGTTTTTTTTAAAGATAGTGATAAAAAATACCCCTATCCTATAACCACCGAAACAACTAAAGAAAGGTATTTAAGTGGGGCTGATTTTGATACTGAGAGTATACAGGTTATCAATGATGAATTTTATATAGGTGATGAATTTGGTCCTTATTTGCTTCATTTTGATAAGAATGGGAATTTGAAAGAAGTTTTTGATGTGTATGTGGAGGGTAAAAAACTTATTTCTCCTGATAATCCAAGTTTAAAATTTAGCGATAAGCCTGATGGAGAAAATGAGAAATTTAATATCAAGCGTTCTAAAGGCTTTGAAGCTATGGCAAGCTCTAAAGATGGTTCTAAACTTTATTTGCTTTTAGAAGGAAGCATTTATAATAACAACGCTTATGAGAATGAAAAAGGTAAAGAATATCTAAGAATCATAGAATTTGATGTAAAAAATAAAAAATTCACTGGAAAAACTTATAAATATTTCTTAGAAGATAAAAGCCATTCCATAGGTGATTTTAACATGATAGATGATAAATACGGCATCATCATAGAAAGAGATCAAAAAGAAGGCACTAAAGATAAGGCTTGCAAAGAAGGTGAAGATACTAAGCATTGTTTTAATAATGTAGCTCAATTTAAAAGAATTTATAAGGTTAAATTAGATGATAAAACTCATGAAGCTCAAAAAATTTCTTATATAGATCTTTTAAATATTAAGGATAGAAATAAAATTTCTAAAAAGCCTTTGGTAAATGATAAATTTGTTTTTCCTTTTGAAACCATAGAAGGTGTGGATATAGTAGATGACTCTCATATAGTTATAGAAAATGACAATAACTTTCCTTATTCTTCAAGTAGAGAACCTAATAAGACTGATGATAATGAGTTTATTTTGCTTGAAGGAAAAGATTTTTTAAAGAGTAAATGATGTCCAAAGTTATTTTAGTTGTGCTTGATGGCTTAAATTGCAAAAGTGCTAGTATAAATATGGGATATTTAAATGCGCTTTGCAAAGAGAATTTAGGCAAATTTTATTCTTTAGAATGCGAACTTCCTAGTATGTCTCGTCCTTTATACGAGTGCTTATTAACAGGCGTAAAGCCTGTTTTAAGTGAGATAATTAATAATAAATTGAGTTTTTCAAAACAAACAAGCATTTTTGACCTTTGCAAAGAACAAGGCTTAAAAGCTGGAGGCGCAGCTTATCATTGGGTTTTTGAGCTTTATAATAAAAAAGAATTTATTCCTTCTTTACATCGCCACATAGAAGATGAAAATTTAACTTTGCCTTATGGACATTTTTATTATGAAGATGATTATTTAGATTCTCATTTATTTGCAGATGGGGAGCATTTAAGAAACAAATATAATCTAGATTTTACTCTTATACATTCTATGAATATAGATGATGCAGGACATAAATTTGGCTCACACTCTATTGAGTATGCTAATAAAACCAAAAAAGTTGATATTTTGATTTCTGAGTATTTGCCTACTTGGTTAGAACAAGGTATTAATGTAATCATCACAAGCGATCATGGTATGACAGAGGGTAAAAGTCATGGAGGCTTAAGTGAAGATGAAATTTTAGTGCCTTTTTTCACTTTTGGTAGTGCTTTTTCGTATGAAAATGCCAAGATAAAACAGGATGAAATTTGTGGCAGTATCTGTGAAATTTTAGGACTTAAACACGATAAGAGATATAATGATGAAATTTTAAAGGCCAAAAAATGAAAGAAAAATTTCTAGCCTTTTTAAGTATTTTACCTTTTTTTATAGTTTTTACTTTTTTTATGATAGCACCTTTGATTTGGATTGTTTTTAATGCTTTTTATGTAGAAGAGGATGAAATTTATTCTTTAGCCAATTTTATACATATTTTTGAGTCCAAATTCTATCTACAAAGCATTATAAATTCTTTACAAATCAGTTTTATTTCTAGTATTTTTGGACTTTTAATAGGGCTTTTGGCGAGCTATTCTTTATTTGTTTTAGCTCCATCAAAAATATGTAAATTTCTTTTTTCTTTAAATACCATGATAAGTAATTTTTCAGGAGTTCCTTTAGCTTTTGCTTTCATTATAGTTCTTGGAAGCAATGGTGTAGTTAATGTGTTTTTGAAGAATTTAGGTATAGAGCCTTTTGTTAGTGTTTATGCTAATTTCGGGGTAAATATTGTTTATGTGTATTTTCAAATTCCTTTGGCGATCTTGCTTTTGCTTCCAGCTTTTAAAAGTCTTGAAAATTCACATTTAAATGCTTGTAAAATGTTAGGTGGAGGCAATTTTTTATATTGGTTAAAAATAGCTTTGCCTTTGCTCGCTCCTGCTTTGTTTGGTGTTTTTGTGATTTTATTTGCCAATGCTTTTGGAGCTTATGCGACTATTTATGCTTTAAGTTCGGGAAATTTTAATGTCGCTCCTGTAAGAATCGCTGCTTTAATTGCAGGCGATATCAATCTTGATCCTTATATGGCTAGTGCTTTAAGTATCATTATAACTATTATCATGCTTGTTGTTACCTTTATAGCCAATTTCCTTTCTAAAAAATATAATTTTAAGGTGCTTTAAATGAATGAAAATTTGAGTTTAAAAGCTAAAATTTATCATTATGCAGTTTTGTTTTTGGTTTTTTTGTTTTTAGCTTTGCCTTTAATGGCTACTTTTTTATATTCTATTTCCACTTCTTGGGGTGTAAGTGTTTTGCCTGATGATCTTACGCTTAAATGGTATCAAGAACTTTTTCATGACGAAAGATTTTTACTTGCTCTTTGGCATTCTTTGCTTGTTTGTGTGGGCAGTATTTTACTTTCTGTGATTCTTGTTTTTCCTTTGGTTTTTGTGCTAAATTATTATTTTTTAAAATTAAAAGCCTTTGTAAATATACTTATTATCATGCCTTTTGCTGTACCTCCTATAGTTAGCTGTGTGGGGCTTTTGCAACTTTATGCTGACAATATAGGAGGCACAGCTTGGATACTCATTTTTACTTATTTTACTATAGCTTTGCCTTTTATATATAGGGCTTTAGATAATGCTATGTCTAATGTCAATTTAAATGAACTCATCGCATCTAATGCTATGCTTGGAGGTTCTTTAATGGGAGCGATTTTTAAGCTTGTCTTGCCTAATTTAAGAAATGGAATTTTGGTGGCAGTTTTTTTAAGTTTTTCTTTTTTAATAGGCGAATTTTTATACGCAAATATTCTTGTAGGAAGTGCTTATGAGACTTTGCAAGTTTATCTTTATAATATCAAAAATCAAAGTGGGCATTATTCTAGTGCTTTGGTAATAGTTTATTTTGTGTTAATTTTTATAACAACTTTTATAGCTAGTTTGATTAAGGAGTAAAAAATGGCTTATTTAAAGATTAAAAATTTTAAAAAAGCTTATGGGGATAAAATTATTTTTGAAGATATTAATTTTAGTGCTAAAAAGGGTGAGTTTATAACCCTTTTGGGCCCAAGTGGCTGTGGAAAATCCACTCTTTTAAGGTGTATAGCAGGGCTTAGCCAAATTAATGGAGGAAAAATTTCTTTAAATGATAAAGATCTTACTAAATTAAGTCCTCAAAAAAGAAATATAGGTATGGTTTTTCAAAATTACGCTCTTTTTCCAAATCTTAACGTTTTTGAAAATGTAGCTTTTGGTTTAAAGATCAAAAAAATGGATAAAAAGGACATAGAAAAAAGAGTGAAAAAAATGTTAAAACTCGTCGAGCTTGAAGAATACGCTAAAACTTATCCACATAAGCTTTCAGGCGGACAAATGCAAAGAGTGGCTTTAGCAAGATCTTTGGTGACTAAACCTGATTTACTTTTGCTTGATGAGCCTTTATCGGCACTTGATGCTAAAATTCGTAAGCATTTAAGGGTGCAAATTAAAGAAATTCAAAAAGAACTTGAACTCACCACTATTTTTGTAACGCACGATCAAGAAGAAGCTTTAGAGTTATCCGATAGGATTATTTTAATGAATGAGGGTAAAATCATACAAAATTCCAACGCAAACAATCTTTATCTTTTGCCAGAATCTCATTTTGTGGCTAGCTTTATAGGAAATTACAATATTTTAAGCCCTAAAGAGCTTGATAGCTTGGGTTTAAAACACGATTTTAAAAAAGATATAGCCTTGCGTCCTGAAACCATAGAAATTTCTAACGAAGGCTTAGAGGCTAAGATCAAAGAAAAATCATTGCTAGGTAATATCATACGCTATAGGGTTAGAGTGCAAGAAATTGAATTTAAGGTAGATACTTTAAATTTTAGCACTCATAGTACTTATGAAGCAGGTGATAAAATCGCTTTAAAATTCAATCTTTCTTTAGCAAAAGAGTTAAAATGAAGCTTGTTTTATTTGATTTAGATGATACTTTAATACAAGGCGATAGTGCTAAACTTTGGCTTAAATTTTGTGTTGAAAAAGGTTTTTTACCTCAAGAATATTTAGAAAAAATCGTTTTTTATCAAAAACAATATCAAGAAAAAAAGCTTGATATGGATGAATTTATGACTTTTTTTCTTCAAAGTGTTAAGGGTAAAAATGAAGATAGAATTTCATCTTTAGTAGATGAATTTATAAAAATTTATATAAAACCTTATGAAAAAGCTAAAGAACTTATAATCAAATATCAAGATCAAAGGTGTATTATAATTTCAGCTACGGCTGAATTTTTAGTTAGAAAAATCGCCTCTTTTTTGGGAGTGAGAGAAAGCATAGCCATAAAATGTGAGCGTGTGGGTGATAAATTTAGTGGAAAAGCTTACGGGATTTATAGCTTTAAGGAAGGCAAGGTTTTAAGACTTAAGGAATATTTGGGTAAAGATTATGAAAAATGGATGAAAGATTCTTATTTTTTTAGTGATTCTATCAATGATTTACCTTTACTAGAGTCTGTTAGCAAAGCCTTTGTATGTAATGGCGATGAAAAAATTTTAAAAATTGCAAAAGAGAGAAAATATGAAATTTTAACTTTTTAAGCTATAAGCGTGAAAATTCACGCTTATTCTAATTCATATTTTTTAATTAAAGTATCATAAAATCCATCAGTTTTTGCTTCATCTATGCCTTTGTTAAATATTTCAATAATATCTTTTTGTTTATTTTTATCAAAAGCAAAACTAAAGCCTTCTCCTCCATCTGTTTCTTGGTAGAAACTTACCAATTCTGGATTTTCAGCTAAAAAACCTTTAGCAGTATCTTGATCAGCTACAATAGCATCGATTTTGTTGTTTTTTAGTGCTAAAACAGCTATGTTTAAATCTTTATTGCTTTGTACTTGTGCATTTTTGATAGCTTTTGCAGTATTTTCTTGTAAAGTTCCTAATTGAACTCCTATTTTTTTGCCTTCTAAATCATTTTTTGTTTGAAGAGAGTCGTTGTTTTTTAGCTTAAGATAAAGATTTTTACTCATATAGTAAGGTTTGGTAAAATCAACACTTTGTCTTCTTTCATCAGTTGCGCTCATAGCTGAGGCAATCATATCGATTTTGCCAGCTTTTAAAGCAGGAATCAATCCATCGAAATTGGTTTCAACCCAAACAATTTTAATACCATTTTTTTTGGCAATCTCTTCAACCAAATCAGTATCAAAACCTGTAAGTTTTGAGTTTTCTTTATAATTAAAAGGTTTATAATTTGGAGCAGTTCCAACCTTTAATTCTACACTTGCATTTGATTCTTTATTTTTAGAATCACTACAAGCACCTAAAAATAAACCAACTAAAGCAACTAGAGCAATGCTTAATATTTTTTTCATTTTTTTCCTTTGATATAAAATGTTTTAAAATTATACTTATTTTAAATTTATATTTAATTAAGTCTGGATCAATTTTTAGAAAAGTTATATTAATGTTGTGCTTTTAGATGATATTTAAATAATTATAAAAGTATTTTTTTAATATTTAAAATAAAATTTTATTTAAGAATATATTAATATAAAATTTGTTAAATTTTCATTAAATTTAAATATTGAAGAATAAAATATCAAATTAATATTTTATAATCAACTCAGGATATACGGGATAGTGTTGCAAATGATCAATTTGCGATAAATCAAAGGGATTTTATTTTAGTGAGAAATGAGATGAAAAAATATTTTAATATTTTTAAAATTTTTACAAATAAGACAAATGCAAAATTTAGCTTGGGCGTTTGTAGTGTGGTTTTATCTTCTTCGGTTTGTTTTGCGGCGGTTCAGGCTACAAGCAAGGATGGAAAAATTTTTATATTTCTGAACATTCTTTTAAGGATAATCAAGTTTATGATCCTCAAGCAGAAATTTTTAAAAAAATTAATGGAAAAAATTTCTATGCTTCTAAGTCAAAATACCCTATATCAAATTTAACTATGATTTATAATAACCCTAAATCTGGAAATAAAAATTTATCCAAGCTTGAAATTTTAACTCCGGATACTTCAAAAGAAGAGATCATAACAGCTTTTAGCACTTTAGGAACCGTATCTTCAGATACTCAAGCTGTTCCTAGTTCTTTTATACCTTTTATTGTAACAGCTTATGCTCAAAATACAAATGCAACAAATAATAAACTTATATTAGAAAATGGAGAATTATCTTCTGTGTATTTTTGCAAACCAAGCATAGGGGATTGTGGAGTACCTAATAATTCTCAAAAAGGCGATCGTTTTAAGTATTTAATTACTGCGGCGTTTACTGACAGGGAGGGGGATTTAACAATCAAACCATTTTAAAAGAAAACTCCTATATCAATAATGGGTGTAGAAAATATCTACACCTTGCCCTTAAATGGAGCTCCTTATATTTCAGGATCTGTAGCTTTTGATGGTGAAGCTAAAGACAATAAATTAATCTTAGAGTCAAATACAAAAATTGACCTTCATAATTCCCAGTATTTTTCAGATGAAGAAGGTAAGGATATTTATGATGAAAGAATTACTCGTTTAATGGGAGCTTTTGGCATAAATTCTAATTTACAAAACAATAAAGTTCTTATCGATTCAGCCAATATCGTCCTTCATGGGCCAGATGGTGAGTATACAGCTCGTTCGACCTTTGAAATTTTAGGTGCTTTAGCTGATGTAAATAATCTTAAAAAATACAATGTAAGTAAAAATTCCGTAATAATTAAAAATTTAAATTTAGATTTAATGGTAAATTCGCAAAATAAAATAACTTTTTATGATGCTGTTTTATTTGGAGAAATTTACGGTGGAAGAACATTACAGGGTAATGCAGAGAAAAATTCTATAGAAGTTTATCATTTTAACTCATTAGATCATCTTGATAAAAACATTAAAACACATGCATCGTTAAACCTCTATGGTGGGTATTCTAACGATGGTGAAGCTAATGGAAATAAAATTGTATTTCGTCTTAAAAAACCTTTAAAAATCAGTAATAATTTTTATGGAAAAAATTATTACAATCTTTACGGAGGTTTTGCTACGGAGGGTGCGAATTTTAATATTATTGATATACAAAATGATTTAACCTATGAAAAAGTTCCACAAAATTATTCTGATAAATTTACTGTATATGCAGCTAGAACTTTAAGTGGAAAAGCAAATAATAATACCTTAAGTATAAAAGATTCTGTTATTTCATTGCCTTTATATGCTTTTATTACAAGTGAAACTACGCTAGATGGTATAGACTATATCGCTGATGAATCAAACAATAATGAAGTAAATTTTGAAAATATTAAATCATCTAAAAATTTAAGTTTGATGATCAATGCTAAAAATGTTTCAAATAATAAAATAAATTATAATCTCATTCAGAGTTTAACCGAAGCGAGTTCTTTAGGAAAGGGCTCAAAAATTATTTTAAAAGCAACTCAAAATGCAAACAACAATCTTATAAAGCTTAAAGATTGTTCTTCGGCTGCCGTGGAAAGTTCGTGCATCATAAAAGCAGATAAAGAAAGTGCTTTTAATAAAATCATCATCAACAACACAGTTTTTAGTACTGCCTCAGATAAAAGACAAGGTTATGTGGGGTTGATAGCTGGAGTGTCTGCAAATTCTCATGATAATATCATGGAGCTTGTTAATTTAAATATAGATGAGTATAAAAATCAAGATGCTATATTTTTAGCTCCATCTGGAACTTCGGATATTTCAAATTTTAAATCTTATAACAATACTTTATATTTAGGTGGAGAGTTAAATTTCTTTAAAGATGTAAATATCGATTTGCTTTCTGGTTCTGTTTTTCATGAAGTAAATAAAAAAGGCAAAATAATCACTCAAATTCTACCGCATCAAGAAGATTTTTCTAAAAATAATCGTTTGATTATAGATACTCAAGATGTCAAATCAGAAGTGGTAAATAACTTTGAAAATTTTACTTTTATTTTATCAAATAAAATAAAAAATCCTATCTTGACTATAGAAAAACTTATAAATCTTCCTTCAAATGGAAGTATGGAAATTCTTACTAAAAATAAACCAACAAAAGGAAAATATATTCTCATACAAAGTGATGTTGGAATTTATGATGGTGACAATAGATTGTTAAATCAACAAGAATTAGAAAATTTGTTAGAAAAAATGAAAAATAATAAAAATAAATTTAATTACAACAAGATAGAAAAGTTGGCTAAAAGTACATTGAAAAATGTAAATTTTAGCTTTGAAGTTTCAGATGATGCAAAAATAATTTATATCAACATACTTTAAAGGAGAGTAACATGAAAAAGATGAGTAAACATATAGTTTTATCATTTGCGGTGAGTTCTTTGCTCTTTTCTCAAGCTTATGCTTTGCCACAAGGAGGTAAATTCACTCATGGTACAAGTGGGACTATCCATACCTCTGGCAATACTGTAACGATTACAGGAAAAGGACAAAATCATGTTATCCAATGGGGTGGCGGTTTTAATATAGGACAAAATGAAAGTGTAAATTTTAACGGCAAAAATCAAAACTACCTAAACATTGCTTATCAAAAAGATGCTTCTAAGATAGACGGAGCTTTAAATAGAGGGAATAACAATATCTTTTTAGTTAATCCTATGGGAGTTTTGATTGGCAAAACAGGAACTATTACTGCGGGAAAATTTGTAGCTAGCACAACAGCTTTAAGCGATGATAATGTCAAAACTTTTTTAGAGAAAGGAGCTAGTTTCTCTCCGGCATTTGATGTAAGCAAACAAGGAAATATTATAAATCTTGGAAAGATCAATGCAGATAATATTGTTTTAATAGGAAATAAGGTTGAAATCAATAAAGGAAAAATTACTTTGGATGTATTAAAACTTGAAGGTAATAAAGTTTATGTTGATGCTGGAGTGGTAAAAGATACAAAAAATATCGTAGCCAAAGCAGAGCAAGAAGTTATCATTCAACAAAGCATAACAAGTTTTGAAGAAAATGGAGCTTTATTGGGTAATTCTAGTAGTAAATTTAGTTTTGATGATAGTAGTAAAGTTAAAAACTGGACTAAATATGGAAGTATTGCGGATGCAACAGAATGGAATAAATTTGCTGATTTTTGGAATGTAAATAAAGAAAAATTTAGAACAGCTTTTGATCATTTTCGTTTGATTGATGATATTGATTTTAGTGGCGTGAAAACATACATAGTAGGTGATAATACAAGCAATGCTTTTGCTAAATCTTTCGATGGTTCTGGTTATGCTTTAAAAAATGTTAATATTAATTCATCAAATCAATATGTAGGAATTTTTGGAGTTGTTCAAAATAGCTATATAAGAAACCTTAATATTCAAGGATTGAAAATTGCTTCAACTGGTTATGATGCTTATGTTGGAGGTATAGTAGGGCAAAATATTGCAAACAGTTATACGGGTTTTGAAAATGTGACTGTTAATGATCTCGTTATTAATACAGCTGTAAATACTAAAGTTGGCGGAATAATAGGCTGGGGAAATGGTAGTGGAGGGAATAACACTATCAATTTTACAAATGTTGCTATTAATAATATAAGTATAGTAGCAAAAGAAGGTTCTTATGTGGGTGGCATAGGCAGACAAATTGATGGTGGTAATTTTAATAATGTTGTGGTTAATGACATAGAAAAACTTATAACTTCTGGGAATGATAGTAAAACAGGAGGATTTACTGGAAAAGTTGGAAATTTAAAGATTAATAATGCTTACTTATTTTTATAAAAATGGAGCAATTTTGAGCGCTGGAAACTATAAAACACAAGCTGGAAAAGTTATTGGTGATCCTGGATTAGTGTAAATAATAATTTTAGTAATATTTATGTTTATCATAATTTAGAAAATGGTTACATTGATGAAGGACAGAATTTTTTAAGTCTGTGCAATATAATAATGAAGTAACAGAAAAAAAAGATTTTGATAGTGCTGTAAGAAAGAAATTTAACGATATAAAATATCTTGATAATAATTCTTATGCTTTTGCTGATTCTTTTACCAAGGTAACAGATGCTGTGAAATTATCCAAAGACGACTTTGACCCTAAATTGCTTCAAAGAATTTTAGATGATTTGATGAATGGAAAATACACTTATGATTTTGATACCAAAACTTGGATTTACGCAGATAGCAAGGGTGTGGCAGGGGAAAATGAAGCCAGTGAGATCACTCAAAGTTTAAATTTCTTAAATACATTTAAAGATACTGGAGTAGAACAAGAATTTTTAAAGTTATGGCAAGGTTCGCAAGAACAAAGTTATAAAAATTATACCAATCTTTATGAAAAATGGACGCAAAAGAAAACTGCTATGGATAAAATCAAAACCGGCAAAGGTTGTTTCGCTAGTTTTAAAGAAGAATTACAAAAATACCAAGAAGCCTTAGCTCAACTTGACAAAGAAAATAAAAACTATGAAAAAATCAAAGAATCAGGCTTAGTTAGCGATGAAACGCTTAGAGTTATGTATGCAAAACTTTTAGAACAAAAAGAAGCTCTTGAAAAGCAGTTTGCGGATCTTAGTGGAAATGAAGGATTTCACTATAAGCTTGAAAATGAGATTCTAAATTCTCAAGGTTTTGCTATAAATGGAAGCGATGTAGATGGTAAAGTGTACACTGGAAAATATAATTTTGAAGGAAAATTAGCCTCATTGCCAGAAAAATCAAATATATCTATCTATGAGCCAGATAAACAAAAAAAAGAGGGAGGGGGTGAAGATCCAGACAAACCTTCTGTATTGCCGCCTGAAATTCCTGAAAAGGTTGTAGAAGCTCCTATAAAAATTCAAACTAAAGTAGACACAAAAAAAAGAAGATGATGATCAAGTGGACATAGGAGAAGCAGATGCTAGAAGTAGTGGTTTGCGTTGTATTGTAAGTGATAATTTTAAGACAATGAACATTTGTGTAAATGCAAAATAGGAAATAAAAATGAGAAATTTAATCTTATTGCAAGTATTTTCACATGCTGAAGAGCTAAATAATAATAAAATAAGAGAGCTTATAGAAAGCTCTTCTGAAGCAAATGGACTACAAAATAAAAATTAAAAAATACATTAAAAAATCAAAAAAGCCCTGTAAATTTTAAAGAGCAAAATACTACAAATATTGCAAATTTACAAACTGATCAAAATGAAGCTAAGGTTTTTGTAAGAGAGTATGTTTTGCATATCGATAATAAAGATTTGACATTTAAAAAATTAAGAATTAGCGAAAAATAAATTCAAGATGCAATAGCTGAATATCGCAACCAAGAATTAAGCTTACAAATTTTAAAAGATATAACAAACATTATAGCTTATTATTGTCAATTAAGTAGCCATCCTTCGGCAACTGCTTATATACCACCGCAAGATTTAAGTTCTAACAAAGTGCAAATTAACATAGCTTTTGGAACTTTTAGGAAAAGTAATCATTAAAAACAACTTAGGTGTCAGAGATTATGCTTTAGAGAGTAAATTGAACAAAAATCTTAAAGGGAAAGTTATCACAACTAAAAATGTGGAAAATGAAATTTATAAAATCAATGAAATATACGGAATCCAAACCAATGCTAATTTACAATCAGGTGATGGTTGTGGAGAAAGCGATGTTATTATAGAAGTAAACAAAGGCGAGATAGTGTAACTTTAACTTTATATTCTAACAACTATGGGACTAAAGAAACAGGTCGTTTTAGAGCAGGAATGAGTCAAAGTTTAAACAATATAGCAAGATAAGGGGATAACTTAAATTTTTATCTTCAAGATAGTGATAAAAATCAAACAGATTATGGGATTAATTATAGTACTTTTATAGGGAATTTAAAAATTACTCTATTTGCAACTCAAGAACATTATATTCCTGGCAGAATTTATAGAAATCTTAGTTTTTATAGGGACTCTATGAATGTTGGAGTAAATTTTTCTTATCCTGTGTTTTTATATACTGAGTATTCTTTATATCTTGTTTCGGGTTTTACTCATAAAAAGATTAAAGATTATTATCTTGATGGTTTAGTAAGCAATGAAAAAGCGAGAAATAGTGTAAATTTGGGCATAGAAAGAACTTATAGAGGTTTGGAGAATAATGTCCTAAGTTATACTTTAAATTTTATATATGGTAATGTTGAAAATGATGGTGATTTTTCTGGATTTAATGGAGTAAATTTAGGAAATTTTGGAAAAATGAATTTAAATTTAAGCAACAAATATCAATTCTAAGAACGCTTAACTCACATTTTTCAACTTAATTATCAAAAAGTTATCAGCGATGCTGTTTTAGATAGTAGTGAATCCGTATCTTTAGGTAGACCTTGTGGTATATGTGTTTGTTTAGAAGGTGAGGGAAGTGCGGATAATGTTGTTTCTGGCGCCTTGGGAATAAGATTTCAAACACCTTTAGAAGGGCTTTACTCGACTCCTTTTTATGATATAGGGTATTCTTGGTATGAAAATAAAAAATATTAAAGTGAAAATCATTATCTTATGGATGCAATGGGTATACAAATACTCTATACAAGAAGTGCTAATTTTTATGTAAAAATGGATGCTGCAAGAGCTGTTCATCGGTTTAAACACGATGGAGAACATCGAGCAAGAGTTTATGCAAGCCTAGAAAAATACTTTTAACTTTGGGGTGATTGGAAAATCCCCCCCCCCCCATTTTTAAACCCACCAAATACTTATATAAATACTTACACAAATATTTATACTATTTAATCCTTTGTTTAATACACTTTTAAGTTTAATTGGTTATACTTTCATTTCCTTTTTTTGAAAAAAGGACTTAAAATCTTTTAAATTATAAAGTTTCACTAGCTTAGTAGATTTTATAAATTAACTCTTTTGGTTTTTGTCTTATAAACTAAAAGCTTTTTTATAAATCTTGTTTTTTAATTTAAAAACTTTTCTTTTAAAAATGATTTTTTGTTTTGTTCTTTTAACTTAGTATTGTTATTCAAATCTTATTAGTCAATCTTTGAAATCTAAATAAGTGATCGATTGAGCCAGAAAGATTTAGGCATAAGTAATTATGTAAAATCTATTCAATCTAATAATTAAAAAGATTAAAAGTTTTTCTTTTAATCTTTCATAACTTTTTCTTTGAAGAAAAAGATTAAACTATCTATAATTTTTATGGAGAGTTTGATCCTGGCTCAGAGTGAACGCTGGCGGCGTGCCTAATACATGCAAGTCGAACGATGAAGCTTCTAGCTTGCTAGAAGTGGATTAGTGGCGCACGGGTGAGTAAGGTATAGTTAATCTGCCCTACACAAGAGGACAACAGTTGGAAACGACTGCTAATACTCTATACTCCTGCTTAACACAAGTTGAGTAGGGAAAGTTTTTCGGTGTAGGATGAGACTATATAGTATCAGCTAGTTGGTAAGGTAATGGCTTACCAAGGCTATGACGCTTAACTGGTCTGAGAGGATGATCAGTCACACTGGAACTGAGACACGGTCCAGACTCCTACGGGAGGCAGCAGTAGGGAATATTGCGCAATGGGGGAAACCCTGACGCAGCAACGCCGCGTGGAGGATGACACTTTTCGGAGCGTAAACTCCTTTTCTTAGGGAAGAATTCTGACGGTACCTAAGGAATAAGCACCGGCTAACTCCGTGCCAGCAGCCGCGGTAATACGGAGGGTGCAAGCGTTACTCGGAATCACTGGGCGTAAAGGGCGCGTAGGCGGATTATCAAGTCTCTTGTGAAATCTAATGGCTTAACCATTAAACTGCTTGGGAAACTGATAGTCTAGAGTGAGGGAGAGGCAGATGGAATTGGTGGTGTAGGGGTAAAATCCGTAGATATCACCAAGAATACCCATTGCGAAGGCGATCTGCTGGAACTCAACTGACGCTAAGGCGCGAAAGCGTGGGGAGCAAACAGGATTAGATACCCTGGTAGTCCACGCCCTAAACGATGTACACTAGTTGTTGGGGTGCTAGTCATCTCAGTAATGCAGCTAACGCATTAAGTGTACCGCCTGGGGAGTACGGTCGCAAGATTAAAACTCAAAGGAATAGACGGGGACCCGCACAAGCGGTGGAGCATGTGGTTTAATTCGAAGATACGCGAAGAACCTTACCTGGGCTTGATATCCTAAGAACCTTTTAGAGATAAGAGGGTGCTAGCTTGCTAGAACTTAGAGACAGGTGCTGCACGGCTGTCGTCAGCTCGTGTCGTGAGATGTTGGGTTAAGTCCCGCAACGAGCGCAACCCACGTATTTAGTTGCTAACGGTTCGGCCGAGCACTCTAAATAGACTGCCTTCGTAAGGAGGAGGAAGGTGTGGACGACGTCAAGTCATCATGGCCCTTATGCCCAGGGCGACACACGTGCTACAATGGCATATACAATGAGACGCAATACCGCGAGGTGGAGCAAATCTATAAAATATGTCCCAGTTCGGATTGTTCTCTGCAACTCGAGAGCATGAAGCCGGAATCGCTAGTAATCGTAGATCAGCCATGCTACGGTGAATACGTTCCCGGGTCTTGTACTCACCGCCCGTCACACCATGGGAGTTGATTTCACTCGAAGCCGGAATACTAAACTAGTTACCGTCCACAGTGGAATCAGCGACTGGGGTGAAGTCGTAACAAGGTAACCGTAGGAGAACCTGCGGTTGGATCACCTCCTTTCTAGAGTACAAAGTAATAAGTCTCACAACTATTACTTCAATATATAAACTCAATTGATTCTTGTTTAGATTTCAAAGATTGATGATAAAGCTAATTGTTTATGGGGAATTAGCTCAGCTGGGAGAGCGCCTGCTTTGCACGCAGGAGGTCAGCGGTTCGATCCCGCTATTCTCCACCATTTATTAAGGGCCTATAGCTCAGCTGGTTAGAGTGCACCCCTGATAAGGGTGAGGTCACAAGTTCAAGTCTTGTTAGGCCCACCATAAAAAAGATTTGAATAAAGAAGCTTTAAAATCTAAAGCAAGTATATAAAATAGATTAAATATAAAATATAAACTCTATACTTAGATTTATTTTTATCTTTAACTATAAAAGAATATACTTTAATAGATATAAGTAGCATATACATTATGCATTTATATTTATAATGATTATGTTAATATATATACTTCCTTTAGGTTTTAAACCTAAATGTTCTTTTTAATTATCATTGTTAAGAGTCACAAGCAAGTTTTAATAAAAACAATTTTACAGGACTTGTTAAAGGATAAAACCTATTTATCTTTTCTTTAGTTTAACTTAACTTTTAGCTGTCTTCTCTTCTATGAATAAAGAGAATATTAGATTTAAGGATTATAAATTAAAGACAAGTTTCAAACTCACTGCTTAGTTGAGACTAAATCATTTAGTTTTATATTAAGTGTTTGAATGCTTTCCGTCTTAAGATAAAGAAGTCTTATCATAAAAACTTTAACAAGGAAGTGATGCGTTTTAGAATCAATAATAAAAGGTAAAAAAGGTAAGCTACTAAGAGCGAATGGTGGATGCCTTGACTGGTAAAGGCGATGAAGGACGTACTAGACTGCGATAAGCTACGGGGAGCTGTCAAGAAGCTTTGATCCGTAGATTTCCGAATGGGGCAACCCAATGTATAGAGATATACATTACCTATATAGGAGCGAACGAGGGGAATTGAAACATCTTAGTACCCTCAGGAAAAGAAATCAATAGAGATTGCGTCAGTAGCGGCGAGCGAAAGCGCAAGAGGGCAAACCCAGTGCTTGCACTGGGGGTTGTAGGACTGCAATGTGCAAGAGGTAAGTTTAGCAGAACATTCTGGAAAGTATAACCATAGAGGGTGATAGTCCCGTATGCGAAAAACAAACCTTAGCTAGCAGTATCCTGAGTAGGGCGGGACACGAGGAATCCTGTCTGAATCCGGGTCGACCACGATCCAACCCTAAATACTAATACCAGATCGATAGTGCACAAGTACCGTGAGGGAAAGGTGAAAAGAACTGAGGTGATCAGAGTGAAATAGAACCTGAAACCATTTGCTTACAATCATTCAGAGCCCTATGTAGCAATACAGGGTGATGGACTGCCTTTTGCATAATGAGCCTGCGAGTTGTGGTGTCTGGCAAGGTTAAGCAAACGCGAAGCCGTAGCGAAAGCGAGTCTGAATAGGGCGCTTAGTCAGATGCTGCAGACCCGAAACGAAGTGATCTATCCATGAGCAAGTTGAAGCTAGTGTAAGAACTAGTGGAGGACTGAACCCATAGGCGTTGAAAAGCCCCGGGATGACTTGTGGATAGGGGTGAAAGGCCAATCAAACTTCGTGATAGCTGGTTCTCTCCGAAATATATTTAGGTATAGCGTTGTGTCGTAATATAAGGGGGTAGAGCACTGAATGGGCTAGGGCATACACCAATGTACCAAACCCTATCAAACTCCGAATACCTTATATGTAATCACAGCAGTCAGGCGGCGAGTGATAAAATCCGTCGTCAAGAGGGAAACAACCCAGACTACCAGCTAAGGTCCCTAAATCTTACTTAAGTGGAAAACGATGTGAAGTTACTTAAACAACCAGGAGGTTGGCTTAGAAGCAGCCATCCTTTAAAGAAAGCGTAATAGCTCACTGGTCTAGTGATTTTGCGCGGAAAATATAACGGGGCTAAAGTAAGTACCGAAGCTGTAGACTTAGTTTACTAAGTGGTAGGAGAGCGTTCTATTTGCGTCGAAGGTATACCGGTAAGGAGTGCTGGAGCGAATAGAAGTGAGCATGCAGGCATGAGTAGCGATAATTAATGTGAGAATCATTAACGCCGTAAACCCAAGGTTTCCTACGCGATGCTCGTCATCGTAGGGTTAGTCGGGTCCTAAGTCGAGTCCGAAAGGGGTAGACGATGGCAAATTGGTTAATATTCCAATACCAACATTAGTGTGCGATGGAAGGACGCTTAGGGCTAAGGGGGCTAGCGGATGGAAGTGCTAGTCTAAGGTCGTAGGAGGTTGTACAGGCAAATCCGTATAACAATACTCCGAGAACTGAAAGGCTTTTTGAAGTCTTCGGATGGATAGAAGAACCCCTGATGCCGTCGAGCCAAGAAAAGTTTCTAAGTTTAGCTAATGTTGCCCGTACCGTAAACCGACACAGGTGGGTGGGATGAGTATTCTAAGGCGCGTGGAAGAACTCTCTTTAAGGAACTCTGCAAAATAGCACCGTATCTTCGGTATAAGGTGTGGTTAGCTTTGTATTAGGATTTACTCCGAAAGCAAGGAAACTTACAACAAAGAGTCCCTCCCGACTGTTTACCAAAAACACAGCACTCTGCTAACTCGTAAGAGGATGTATAGGGTGTGACGCCTGCCCGGTGCTCGAAGGTTAATTGATGGGGTTAGCATTAGCGAAGCTCTTGATCGAAGCCCGAGTAAACGGCGGCCGTAACTATAACGGTCCTAAGGTAGCGAAATTCCTTGTCGGTTAAATACCGACCTGCATGAATGGCGTAACGAGATGGGAGCTGTCTCAAAGAGGGATCCAGTGAAATTGTAGTGGAGGTGAAAATTCCTCCTACCCGCGGCAAGACGGAAAGACCCCGTGGACCTTTACTACAGCTTGACACTGCTACTTGGATAAGAATGTGCAGGATAGGTGGGAGGCTTTGAGTATATGACGCCAGTTGTATATGAGCCATTGTTGAGATACCACTCTTTCTTATTTGGGTAGCTAACCAGCTTGAGTTATCCTCAAGTGGGACAATGTCTGGTGGGTAGTTTGACTGGGGCGGTCGCCTCCCAAATAATAACGGAGGCTTACAAAGGTTGGCTCAGAACGGTTGGAAATCGTTCGTAGAGTATAAAGGTATAAGCCAGCTTAACTGCAAGACATACAAGTCAAGCAGAGACGAAAGTCGGTCTTAGTGATCCGGTGGTTCTGTGTGGAAGGGCCATCGCTCAAAGGATAAAAGGTACCCCGGGGATAACAGGCTGATCTCCCCCAAGAGCTCACATCGACGGGGAGGTTTGGCACCTCGATGTCGGCTCATCGCATCCTGGGGCTGGAGCAGGTCCCAAGGGTATGGCTGTTCGCCATTTAAAGCGGTACGCGAGCTGGGTTCAGAACGTCGTGAGACAGTTCGGTCCCTATCTGCCGTGGGCGTAAGAAGATTGAAGAGATTTGACCCTAGTACGAGAGGACCGGGTTGAACAAACCACTGGTGTAGCTGTTGTTCTGCCAAGAGCATCGCAGCGTAGCTAAGTTTGGAAAGGATAAACGCTGAAAGCATCTAAGCGTGAAGCCAACTCTAAGATGAATCTTCTCTAAGCTCTCTAGAAGACTACTAGTTTGATAGGCTGGGTGTGTAATGGATGAAAGTCCTTTAGCTGACCAGTACTAATAGAGCGTTTGGCTTATCTTTAATAAAGCATCACTTCCTTGTTAAGGTTTTTAAGAAGACTTTGAATATAGATAATATTTAGAGTTTAATAGAAATCTTTCAAGTAAAGTTTGTATTAGAACTTGCTCTTAACATTGTTTTTTAAGTATTTTATATAAAAACTTATCAAAGATAAAAGATAAGAAAAGAAGAAAGAGAATAAAAGATTAAGTTTTATTCTTAAATTCAATCTTTCAAAGAATATTTAAATAACAATGTCCGTGATTATACAGATGTGGAAACGCCTTGCTCCATCCCGAACCAAGAAGCTAAGCACATCGTGGGTGATGATACTACGCCTTACTGGCAGGGGGAAAGTAGCTCATTGCGGACTTGTTAATTCTGCTTTATCTTATTCTTATAGATTTAAAATCTTAGTTTTTATATGTCAATCGTTGTTTTTATATTTAATTATTTTTTTATGTTTATAGGTTTAATTAGCTTGGGTTAATTTAATGGTTGTTTGAGTTGCTTAGTTTATATGTTTTTATATCTCAATTATTCTTTTTATTTATTGAATCTTTTGTATCAATAATTAATCTTTTATGTTTACTTGTATAGGTTTATTTATTCAATCTATTTTTATGTGTCAATTGTTCTTTATATGTCTAGTTTATATTTTATTATGTAGGTTGGGTTTATTCAATAATTGGGTTGGATTTTTAATCACTCAAGTTTATTTTATAGTGTTTATTGAGGTTTTATGGGTTGGGGGTTGTTTATGATGAAATAAATATTGCTGTAAATACATGCAAGGGTTTAGTGTTGTCTAAAAAAAGATTACTTGCTTTAAATTTATCTTTTTTTATTCAATAAAACTCTCACTTCTTAAGTGGGAGATGAATTGCTTACAGTGTTAGTTGTACGGCTCTAGTTAGGTATTTGACATAATCAGTATTTTTATAGAATACCTATGCGGAATAATGCTAGAAACTCTTAAAAAATATGCAGAAAATCAAGGCATAGAAGATAATTACCCTAAGAAAAAATATATAACCAAAAAGAAAAAAAGCCCTAATGGAACAAAGCAATGCAAATAACCAAAGGTTTTAAATATAGAATTCTACCTAAACAAAGAACAACAAAAGCTTATTAATCATCAATGTTTCATCTATATCAAGCCTATAATATTTGTTTAAATTTACAGCAAGAGCAGTGGGATAAAAATAAGAATTTAGATAAAAAAGATAGGAGTTATTTAAAGGCAAGTAAGATAGATAATCAATAAAACTAGCCTTATAAAAGCAAGAGAATTAAGCTATAAAAGTGTTGTAACCCAACAAGCAAGGATTAATCTTCTCGTGCCTTAGAGCAAGCAATTAGAGATAAAAAAAAGGCTTTCCCAAATTTAAAAACTCTAAATTTGCAAAGCAAAGCTTTAATTGGAATAATCAAGCCTACAAAATCAAAGATAGTGATACTACTAAGTTTAAGATATTTAGACTTATGAATACATTTTTTAAAATGCGTTATCACAGAGATTTACCAAATACTTATAAGTTTAATCAAATCACTATTATCAAAAATCACAATAAATACTATTTAGCTTTTAGTATCATTTATGATGAATCAAATGTTTCTTTAATATCTAGCAAAGATTTTGATATTAAAAAAGCAGTTGACATTGATTTAAATATCAATGAGATTACCTTAAGCAGTGGAGAGTTATTAAAGCTACTTAGTAGAGCTGAATATTAAAAGATTGCAAAGAAAACAAAGCAGGAGAATATTAAAAACAAAAAAGGAGAAAACAAAGTTAAGCCATAATTTCAAAAAAACACAATTAAAATTAAATAAAATCTATGAAAAAAGTTCAAATATCAAAAAGGATAGTTATCACAAGATAACTTCAAAACTCATACAAGAATTTGACTTGCTAGCAGTTGAAGATTTGCAAATTAAGAATATGTGTAAAAGAGCTAAATTAAAGAATATAAAAGCTAAAAGTGGTTTAAATAAATCTATTCTTAATACTTCATTCTATCAATTCTCTCAATATCTAGAGTATAAAGCAAAGCATAATGGCAAATTCTTTATAAAAGTCAATCCACAATATACAAGCAAAACTTGTAGTGTATGTGGAAATATCAAAAAAAATCTTATGTTTAAAGATAGAGTGTATCTTTGTGAAAAATGTGGCAATACTTTACATAGAGATATTAATGCTGCAAATAATATCTTAAAGCGTGGATTAAAGTCGTTTGGGTTAGGAATTAGCCTTGAGGACTATAAACTCAAAGCCTTTCGAATTAGCTAATACTAGTTAGCTTTAGCTAGGAAGCTTCTACTTCTAAGCGTTAGCAAAGCTGGAGTGATTTGTATTAAAAATAGAGTATATTGTGAAAGATTTAGCTTAATTTATATACCAATGGTATTTTTATATGAAAAGTTTTTTCATATTGTGGAAATTTTTTAGAAGCTATGCGTATAGTTTCTAAAGCACTTTTATTTAGAAAATCATATTTTGAAGGCTTAAGTATTTTTAAATTTTCTAATTTCTTTTCTTTTGTCCAGGTAAATTCTACAAGAACCTCCCCACTCATACGCATTTTTCTAGCTTGTCTAGGGTAGATTAGGGCTTCATCGATTGCTGATTTTATTTCTTTTAAAAGCTCACTATTACTAGTTAAAGATACGCTTTGGTAAGAGCTGGCTTGTGGAGTTTGTTGCTGCATGTTTGTATCTTTTTTGGGTTGACTTATTGCCTTTGCATTTGCTGGAGGGATTATTTTTTTAGGTTTAGCGATAGGTTTTTCTTTTCTCGGTTTTATTTTTTTTATTTCTTGCACAGGTTCTTTGGGTTGCACATTCGAAGGCTCTTGTATAGTTTGTGTAGGTTGTGTCGGTTTCATATCGGAGGAATTTTGTACAAAATGTTTGATTGCCATATTAAATTTATTTTCTTTAATAGTTTCATTGGGTTGTATGTGTAAAAAATCTTTAGAATAAAGAAAAACAAAAAATAAAGGTGTAAAAACAAATAAAGTGATAAAAGAAGATTGGTTTTTATGATTGCTTATAAATGTTTTCATCTTTTACTCCGTTATGATTTTATTTTTTGATTTAAATATCTTTATTTCTTAAACACATTCTATGATAAATTGTTTAAAAAGATAAATTTTGAAACAAATTTCACAGAGAAAAATAACAATCAAATAATCAAGCTTGTATCTAAAAGATATTTAATTTTTGCTATTTACTTCTCTAAAAAAACTTATATTTTTAAGAATTATAGCAAGAAAAAATAAATTTTTAATTAATACTAATTATCACAATTGATACAAAATTTATCTTAAATTAATAATTATTATCATAATATTTTGATTTCTAAATCAATATTTAACAAAAGGAGAAAAATGAAAAAAATATGTCTATCAGTTTGCGCCATTGGTCTCTTAAGCTCCAATGCCATATCGCAAAATGTAGAACTAGATAGCTCAATCGTTAGTGCTTCTGGCTTTACTCAAGATATTAAAGAAGCTCCTGCTACTATCAATGTTATCAGTAAAAAAGAATTACAAAGTAAGCCTTATAGAGATGTTGCAGAGGCTATCGCAGATATCCCAGGCGTTGATTTATATGCTAGCAAGGGAAAAACAGGTTCTTATAATATTACTATGAGAGGTATTACGGGATATACTTTGGTTTTGATTGATGGACGCCGTCAGGGTATTGGTGGGGAAGTTGGTCCTAATGGCTTTAATGAAATTTCAAATTCTTTATTGCCTCCAATTTCTAGCATAGAAAGAATAGAAGTTATAAAAGGTCCTATGAGTACTTTATATGGCTCCGAAGCTTTAGGCGGGGTGGTAAATATCATTACCAAAAAAGTAAGTGATAAATGGGAAACTTCTGTAAGCTTGGACGCTCTTTTAAATGAAAATAAAGATTGGGGCAATACTTATGGAACAAGTATTTATTCTAGTGGTCCTTTGATGAATGATAAATTAGGTCTAACGCTTCGTTTTAGAGAATTTTATAGACAGCAATCTAATGTTGAATTTACAAATGGAAGCGGGCAAAGAGTTCAAGGGGATCAAGCTCAAAGTCCTACAAAGGCAAATAATTTTAACATAGGAACAAGAATTAGTTATTTAGCTAATGATTATAATACTTTTATATTTGATATAGATTTTTCAAGAAATCATTACGACAATAAACAAGGTCAATTAGGAACCATCACAAGTCCAGGTAGTACACAAGGTAGCTTAACGGGTGGTTATGCAGATATTATGGAAGTTGATAAATTTGTGACTTACTTAAGTCATGAGGGTGTTTATGAAAATTTTTCTATTACCTCGACTTTGCAATACAATAGAGTAAGCAATAATGGTCGCGAAGTTGTAGGACAAGCAACGCAGCCATTTTTGGGAGAAAATAGAGATATAGTCGCAGAAGATATTATCTTAGATACAAAATCTGTCATTCCTTTAGGACAGAATCATATTTTAAGCGCAGGTGGTGAATATAGGCTTGAAAAAATGCAAGATAAAATAGCTAATCCGACCAATTTTGATCAGTATTTATTGGCAATATTTGCAGAGGATGAGTACAGCATAAAAGATAACTTAAGATTGACTTTTGGAGCAAGATACAATCATCATGAAATTTTTGGAAATAATATTTCGCCAAGAGCTTATCTGGTTTATAATCCTACTGATGAACTTACTTTAAAAGGCGGTGTATCTACGGGTTTTAGGACTCCTTATGCAAATCGTTTGATAAATGGAGCTTATAATTATAGTGGTCAAGGTAGATTCCCTATATATGGAAATCCTGATTTAAAAGAAGAGACATCTTTAAATTATGAAATAGCAGCTATTTACAATAATGATTTGTTTTATGTTTCTGCGACAGGTTTTTTAACAAATTTTAAAGATAAAATTTCAACCCAAAGATATGACAAAAATAATATGATTCCAGGAATTGGTACTTGTAATGCTGATAGATGTTTTAGAGCGATCAATCATGGTAAGGTTGAGTACAAAGGTGTAGAGCTTGGAGCAGGGATAAGCCCTCTTGATAATTTAAATGTAAATTTTGCTTATACTTATCTTGATAGTGAGGTTAAAGAAGCACAAGATAAAAGTGTGATAGGTAAACCTGAGCAGGATAGTTTAAAACATAATATTATGTTGAAAACTGAATACAGCTTCTATAATAAAATTACCCCTTGGATAAAAGGCGAATGGCAAATAGATCGCTATATGGGTGATACTAATATAAATAGGGAATATTATAAGGATATCTTTTTAGCTTCTATGGGTGTGCGTTATGATATCAATAAGCAATGGAGTATCAACGCAGCTATTTATAATCTTTTTAACAAAAGTTTTACAGATGGTTGGGAATCTTATCAAAATAGCAGTACTACTACTTGGGTCAATACTTACAATCGCATAGAAGAAGGAAGAAGAATATATATTTCCATTAATGGTAGTTTTTAAGCTTTGATAGAAAAGCCAAAGAGCTTGTAAAGGCTTCTTTGGTTTTTTGTTTATAGCATCTTGTGCTTTTAAAAAAGTTAAATTATCGAATCTATTTAAAATTTCTTATCTAATTATCACCCTGTTTACCAATATTGAAATATATCCTATCCTTATAAAAAAGTAACTAATAAAACTTTAGTTATATAGACTAAATAAAATTAAGTATATTTTTTTATATTTATACTTGACAAAATAACACTCAATGTTGTATAATATATCTAGCAATCAAAAAATAGAGTGCTAGATATAAAGGAAAACATGATGAAAAGTCGAGATAAAAAGGATTTGATTTTAGAGTCTATTATCCAAACTTATCTTTTGGATAATGCACCTATTGGTTCTAATGAATTAAATTCAAACCTTTGTATACCTGCTTCGACTATACGCGTTTATCTTAAAAGACTTAGCGATGAGGGTTTGATCACTCAGCTTCATATAAGTAGTGGTAGAATTCCTACTATTTTAACGATGCAAAATTATTGGCAAAGTTTTTGGGAAAAAGAACAAGATAAAAATATCCATATCAAAAACGAAAGCTTTTTGAAAGAGTTAAGTAAAGAATTTGAAATTTATTGTCTTGTTTATGGAGGTAGAAGTTTAGTACTTAAAGAAGTACTAGATCTTAATACTAAATTTATAGTGCTTGATTTTGAAGATGAAGAGCTGGTTTTAAAATACGAAAAAGAAGCGTGGAATTTTTTACAAAGTCTTATAGGGCTTGATCTTTCTAGTATAGAAAAAATAGCTTTGAGAGTTCATTTTATAGATCTTGTAGAAAAAATAGCTAGCTTAAGACAAAATTTGATTTGCTATAGAAGCAATGAAGAAAGAGCTTATCAAATTTATCAAAATGATGAATTTGTTAAGCTCTTAGATTGTCAAATTCACCGTCATTTTAAAGAAAGTCTTGAATTTGAACCTTTATTTAAAGAAGGTTTTATGGGGCTTAAGGTAGATGCGCAGTTTTTGGGCGAAGATGTAAATATTATCTTAGCAGGTAGTGTTTATACGGATTATAAAAAGA
The DNA here is from genome assembly GCF_012898015.1 of Campylobacter sp. CFSAN093238. Taxonomy (NCBI): domain Bacteria; kingdom Pseudomonadati; phylum Campylobacterota; class Epsilonproteobacteria; order Campylobacterales; family Campylobacteraceae; genus Campylobacter; species Campylobacter sp. CFSAN093238. The sequence goes on from NZ_CP040611.1 coordinate 734,407, forward strand.
TATTACAATACATAAAGGAGGCGGCATGAGCGAACAAAAGCAAGAAATTGAAAATGAAAATGCACAAAATTCTGAAAATTTGCAGGATGATTTGCAAGATAATGAAAAAAACGAAACAAATGAATTACAAAAAGAATTAGAGGAATTAAAAGATAAATATATGCGTGCAAACGCTGAATTTGAAAATATTAAAAAAAGAATGGAAAAAGAAAAGTTAAGCGCTATGGCTTATGCAAATGAAAGCTTTGCTAAGGATTTGCTCGATGTTTTAGATGCTTTAGAAGCTGCTGTTAATGTCGAATGCCAAGATGAAATTAGCTTAAAAATCAAAGAAGGAGTGCAAAATACTTTAGATTTATTTCTTAAGAAACTTGAAAAACATGGGGTGGCTCTTATCAAAAATGAAAAAGAGTTTGATCCTAATTTACACGAAGCAATGTTTCATGTAGATAGTGAAAACCATCAAAGTGGTGAAGTGGTTCAAGTGCTTCAAAAAGGTTATAAAATAGCCGATCGCGTGATCCGCCCAACCAAAGTTAGTGTAGCAAAATAAATTTTAATAAAAGGATAAAAAAATGAGTAAAGTTATAGGTATAGATTTAGGAACAACCAATTCTTGTGTTGCTGTGTATGAACGCGGCGAGAGCAAAGTAATCCCAAACAAAGAAGGAAAAAACACAACTCCTTCAGTGGTAGCTTTTACAGATAAAGGCGAAGTTTTAGTAGGCGATAGTGCAAAACGCCAAGCGGTAACCAACCCTGAAAAAACCATTTATTCTATCAAAAGAATTATGGGTTTAATGATCAATGAAGATGCGGCTAAAGAAGCTAAAAATAGACTTCCTTACCACATCACCGAAAGAAATGGTGCGTGCGCAATAGAAATCGCAGGTAAAATTTACACCCCACAAGAAATTTCAGCAAAAGTTTTGATGAAATTAAAAGAAGATGCAGAAGCTTTTTTGGGTGAAAGTGTTGTAGATGCGGTGATTACTGTGCCTGCTTATTTTAACGATGCGCAAAGAAAAGCGACAAAAGAAGCGGGAACGATAGCAGGACTTAATGTATTAAGAATTATCAATGAACCTACTTCAGCAGCTCTAGCTTACGGACTTGATAAAAAAGATAGTGAAAAAATTGTGGTTTATGATCTAGGTGGGGGAACTTTTGACGTTACTGTGCTTGAAACTGGCGATAATGTAGTAGAAGTTTTAGCAACAGGTGGTAACGCTTTCTTAGGTGGTGATGATTTTGATAATAAACTTATAGATTTTCTAGCTAATGAATTTAAAGATGAAACAGGCATAGATCTTAAAAATGATGTTATGGCTTTGCAACGCTTGAAAGAAGCAGCAGAAAATGCTAAAAAAGAATTAAGCTCAGCTAATGAAACTGAAATTAATTTACCATTTATCACAGCAGATGCAAGTGGGCCAAAACATTTGGTTAAAAAACTTACTAGAGCTAAATTTGAAGGTATGATTGATTCTTTAGTGGCTGAAACCATCACTAAAATCAATGAAGTAGTAAGCGATGCAGGGCTTAAAAAAGATGAGATCAAAGAAATCGTTATGGTAGGGGGCTCTACTCGTGTTCCTTTAGTGCAAGAAGAAGTGAAAAAAGCCTTTAATAAAGATCTTAATAAGTCTGTAAATCCTGATGAAGTTGTGGCTATCGGTGCGGCGATTCAAGGTGCGGTTATAAAAGGTGATGTAAAAGATGTGCTTTTACTTGATGTTACTCCGCTCTCTTTGGGTATAGAAACTCTAGGCGGGGTAATGACTAAGATTATCGAAAAAGGTACAACTATTCCAACTAAAAAAGAGCAAGTTTTCTCAACCGCTGAAGATAATCAAAGTGCTGTAACTATCAATGTTTTACAAGGGGAAAGAGAATTTAGTCGTGATAATAAATCTTTAGGAAATTTCAACCTTGAAGGAATTCCACCAGCACCACGCGGTATGCCACAAATCGAAGTTACTTTTGATATCGATGCAAATGGTATTTTAACTGTTAGTGCAAAAGATAAAGCAACAGGTAAGGCTCAAGAGATCAAAATCACAGGTTCGAGCGGACTTAGCGAAGAAGAAATTAACAACATGGTAAAAGATGCTGAACTTCACAAAGAAGAAGATAAAAAACGCAAAGAAGCTGTAGATGCTAGAAATGCAGCTGATAGCTTGGCTCATCAAGTAGAAAAATCTTTAAGTGAGTTGGGTGAAAAAGTTGCCGCTGCTGATAAAGAAAATATCCAAAAGGCTCTTGATGATTTGCGTGAGACCTTGAAAAATCAAAATGCAAGCAAAGAAGAGATTGAAGGTAAAATGAAAGCTTTAAGTGAAGTTTCTCATAAGTTAGCTGAAAATATGTATAAAAAAGATGAGCCAAACACAGCAAATGATAAAAAGAAAAAAGATGACGATGTAATCGACGCTGAAGTTGAGTAATCTTCTAAAATCTTCATTCAAGCCTTGTTAAAAGGCTTGAACTCAATTCTATTTTATCTTATTTAATTTTTAAAAATTTTTTAGTAGTGATTTTATATAATATATTATTAATAAAAATATAAGGAACACATTATGGAACAAAGCCAATTCCAGCCCATTGTCAACTTTATATGGAGTGTGGCAGATGATTTGCTTCGTGATGTTTATGTAAAGGGCAAATACCGCGATGTTATCTTACCCATGACAATCATAAGAAGAGTTGATGCGGTTTTAGAGCCTACAAAAGATAAAGTTCTTAAAACCTACAATACCTATAAAGATGAATTTGAAAATTTAGAATCTTTGCTAGGTGGAAAACAAGGGAATAAACTAGGCTTTTTTAATTATTCTCGATTTAATCTACAAACCCTTCTAAACGATCCAAAAAACATAAGAATAAATTTTGAAAATTATCTTGATTGTTTTAGTGAAAATATCAAAGATATCATTTTAAAATTTAAATTCAAAAACCAACTCGATACCCTAGAAGAATCCAATATACTTTTTGGTGTTATAGAAAGATTTTGCTCGCCTAAGGTAAATTTCGGTATAGAAGATATTTTAGATGAAAAAGGTAATGTTATCCATAAAGGCTTGAGTAATCTTGGCATGGGGTATGTTTTTGAAGAGCTTATCCGTAAATTTAACGAAGAAAATAATGAAGAAGCCGGAGAGCACTTTACCCCAAGAGAGATTATAGAGCTTATGACTCATCTTGTATTTTTGCCTGTAAAAGAGCAGATCAAACAAGGAACATGGCTTATTTATGATAATGCTTGTGGAAGTGGTGGTATGCTAACAGAATCAAAAGAATTCATCACAGATCCTGAAGGACTTATACAGTCAAAGGCAAATATTTATCTTTACGGACAAGAAATCAACCCTGAAACTTATGCTATATGCAAAGCAGATATGCTGATAAAAGGCGAAAATCCAGAGCGCATAAAATTTGGTTCTACCTTAAGCAATGATCAACAAAACTTACAATTTGATTTCATGCTTAGCAATCCACCTTATGGTAAGTCTTGGGAAAATGATCAAAAAATTCTAGGCGTGGAAAAGAAAGGTTCAAATTCAACTTGTAATGATCCAAGATTTAGTGTAGGCATTACAAGCAAAAGCGATGGACAAATGATGTTTTTGCTTAATATGCTTAGCAAGATGAAATTTGACACCCCTTTGGGTTCTCGTATCGCAAGCGTGCATAATGGAAGCTCACTTTTTAACTCAGATAGCGGTATGGTAGCTATAAGAAAGCATATCATAGAAAACGACTATCTTGAAGCTATAGTCGCCCTACCTACTAATATGTTTTATAATACAGGAATTCCCACTTTTATATGGATCATCACCAACAAAAAGTCAGAACACAAAAAAGGCAAAGTCCAGCTTATAAACACTACAAATGAAGAATATTTTTCAAAAATGAAAAAGTCTTTAGGCTCTAAACAAAATGAAATGACTAAAGAACATATAGAAAAAATCACTAAATTATTTTTAGAAAATGCAAGTAATAAAGATTGCAAGATTTTGGATAATGAAGACTTTGGCTATATTAAAATCATCATAGAAAAACCAAAAAGCATAGAAGCTTTAAAAGATGATGAAAAATTTGCAAAACTAAAAGACAAAGATAAAATCTTAGAAAAATTACAAGAATTAGAACAAAATCCACAAGACTTTAAAAACAGAGAAGAATTTATCAAATTTTTAGGCGTAAAGCTCAAAAAAAGCGAAGAAAATCTCATCATTGATAGCGATAAAACTAACAATACTGAAAAAATTCCACTCAAAACAAATATACAAGGCTATTATGACACAGAAGTAAAGCCTTATGTAGCAAACTCTTGGATAGCGTGGGAGAGTGTAAGTGTGGGCTATGAAATACTTTTTAGCAAATATTTTTATACCTACACACCACCAAGAAAGCTAGAAGAGATAAATAACGAATTAGAAAAGCTAGAAAAAGAAGTGCAAGATCTTTTAAGAGAGATTGTGCAATGAAAAATTTCAAAGAGAGTGGCATAGAATGGCTTGGGGAAATTCCGGAGCATTGGGAAGTGGTGAAAATCAACAAGATAGTAACTTTTGTAAATGGATATGCTTTTGAAAACTTTGATTTTAATCCAATTTTTGAAATTCCTGTGATTCGTATCGGAGATATGCAAAAGGAAAAAATTTTATATGACAATTGCCTAAAAACAAAAGAAAAAGAAAAATTGAAACAATTTTTAATTAGTAATAATGATATTTTAATTGCTTTAAGTGGAGCAACCACAGGAAAAATAGCATTTTGTGATACTGATAATAAAGCTTATATCAATCAAAGAGTTGCCATTGTTAGAAGTAAATTAAAACTTGTAAAATATTATTTTTTAACTAGAGGATTTTCATTACTTATTGAGCTTGCTTGTAATGGATCTGCACAACCAAATATTTCAACCAAAGAAATAGGGGAATTTAAAATTCCACTTCCACCACTAAAAGAGCAAGAGCAAATTGCAAATTTTTTAGATGAAAAATGCAAAAAAATAGCAAATTTCATAGAGAAAAAAGAAAAACTCATCACACTTTTAAAAGAACAAAAACAAGCCCTGATAAATGAAACTATCACAAAAGGACTTGATAAAAATATAAATTTCAAAGATAGTGGCATAGAATGGCTTGGAGAAATTCCACAACATTGGAGGATTGTGAAGCTTAAATATGTAGCTTTTACAAACATAGGATTGGTTTATACTCCAGATGATATTATTGAAAATCCTGATGAAGGATATCCAGTTTTGCGTGCCAATAATATTCAAAATGGAAAAATAGATTATCAAGATTTAATTTATATAAAGTCTAAACAAATTGGAAAAAAACAAATTATCTCCAGTGGAGATTTATTAATGTGCGTCAGAAATGGTAGTGAAAATCTTTTAGGAAAAACAGCAAAAATTCAAGATGGATATTTTTCTTTTGGAGCTTTTACAGCAATTATCAAAAGTCAATTTAATGATTATTTTTATTGGATTTTTCAAACAAATATGTTAAGAAAATCTATTGCTAGTTTTTCTGCTTCAAATGGAATTGGGCAAATTTCACAAGACGATATTAAAAATTTTATTATATCTTTTCCACCCCTAAAAGAACAAGAGCAAATCGCACAATTTTTAGATTCTGAAATTTCTAAAATAGATAAAATTATAGAAAAAACCAAAAAACAAATAAAACTCATAAAAGAATACAAAACCACACTCATAAACCAAGCGGTTTGTGGTAGGATTGATTTATAAAAGGAGAAATATGGAAGAAAATAATTTAGAATATATAAAACAAAATTTTCAAATTCATTATTATTTTGATGATAACTCTCATTCAATGAATGCTTTTGTTCGTAATGCTATGGAAAAAGATTTTTTAAATTTTATTAATGAAATAGGAAATATTTTAGATATTAAAATTAAACTTGAAAGTCAAGCAAGAGAAGAAGGTGGGCTAAAGGAAAATATAATAATATGTTTAATAGGGTCCGCTTTATGTTATTTTGCTCCGGCCGTAAATAATATTTTAACTTTTTACTTAACAGAACAAAATAAGTTACAAAATGCAGATTTGAAATTAAAAGATCTTGAGCTTAAGCTAAAAGAACTTGATTTGAAATTAAAAGAAGAAGAATTAAAAAATAAAAAAACTCAAAATGAATATATTAAAAAAATAGAAGAAAATCATAAAATATATAGATTATTATCAAATTTTTATAAAAAAGTAGAAAATTATGAAAAAATTAAAAAAATAGGATATCAATTTAACAATTCAAATGAATTAATTATTGAACGAGAACAATTTAAATCTTTTATTATTGAAGAGAATAAAGATATAGAAACCATTGAAGAAGCTGAAATAGAAATCATATCACCTGTATTAAAAGAAGGTAAATATAAATGGAGGGGTATTTATAATGGAGAAAAAATTGATTTTAGTATGGGTGATAGTGGTTTTAAAAATGCTGTCATTAGGCAAGAATATAATTTTATTAATGGAACGACTATTAATTGTCAATTGGAAATCAGTAAAACTTTTGATGATTATGGAGAAGAAATTAAAACATCATATAGAGTAAAAAAAGTTTATAGTATACAAGCTAATGATATTTCTAAAATTACAAAATTTGGCCAGAAAAGAAGAAAACAAAAAGAAGAAAGTTTAGAACCAACTTTATTTGATTTCACAAAAGATACTAAGGACTAACAATGACTAACTACCAAGAAAAAGATTTAGAAAATTTCATAGAGTCTTACTTGTTAGAAAACCATGCCTATATCAAAAGAACAAATGAAAATTACGATAAAAATTTATGTTTAGATGTAGAGCTTTTTGAAAATTTTTTACAAGCTACGCAAAGTGTAGCACTTGAAGAGCTTAAAAAGCGTTGCGGACAAAACTATAAAAAAGAACTTTTTGATCGTATTTTCTCGCAGATTAAAACCAAAGGCATAGTTAAAGCCTTGCAAGGCTATGTAGAGATCAAAGGCATCAAAATTTACCTAGCCTTTGCCAAGCCAAATACCAATGCAAACGAAGAAAGCGTGAAAAAATACGAGCAAAACAGCCTTTCTATCATACGCCAGCTTCACTATAGCACGCAAAATAAAAACTCCCTTGATATAGTGATCTTTTTAAATGGCTTGCCTCTTATCACCATAGAGCTTAAAAACCATTTCACAGGACAAAATGTCTTTCACGCTATAAAGCAGTATAAAAAAGACAGAAACCCAAAAGAAGCTATATTTAACTATACGATAGTGCATTTTGCGCTAGATCATGATCTTTGTTACATGAGTACGAAATTAGATCAAGATGCGACTACATTTTTACCTTTTAACCTTGGTTTAAATAATGGTAGTGGCAAAATAGGCTTAGCAAATGGAGCAGGTAATCCTTCAAGTGATGGTATAAAAACAGCTTATTTGTGGGAGAAAATCTTTAAAAAAGATACTTTGCTAAATTTATTTTTTAATTTTGTGCAAGTTGTAAAAAAGAAAAATGAAGAAATCATCATATTTCCTAGATACCATCAATTCGATGTAGTAGAAAAGCTACTCGCCCATGCAAAAGAAAACGGCACAGGGCAACGCTACTTGATCCAGCATAGTGCAGGAAGTGGCAAGAGTAATTCTATATCTTGGCTTGCACATAATCTCGTAAGCTTGCATAGACTTGAAAAAAATATCTTTGATTCTATCATCGTAGTAACCGATAGAAAAGTGCTTGATAGTCAAATAAGAGAAAATGTAAAATCCTTTTCGCAGACAAAAAATTTAGTAGAAGTTATCACTCATGGAAGCAAACAGCTTAAAAATGCTTTAGAAGAAGGTAAGAAAATCATCATCACAACCATACAAAAATTTCCTTTTATTTTAGATGAAATCAAAACTTTAAAAAGCAAAACTTTTGCTATCATTATCGATGAAGCTCATTCAAGTCAAAGCGGAAGCAATGCTCAAAAAATGGCAGAAGCCATAAGGGATAAAAGCGGCGATGAAAGTCAAAATTTAGATGATGAAATTTTAGAAATCATAAAAAATAAAAAACTCCAAAGTAATGCTTCTTATTTTGCATTTACCGCTACGCCTAAGCCAAAAACCTTAGAAATGTTTGGTATGCCTTGTGATGTTAATGGAGAACAAAGGTTTATCCCTTTTCATCTTTACTCGATGAAACAAGCCATAGAAGAAGGATTTATACTTGATGTACTAAAAGGTTATACAACCTATAAAAGTTATTATAAAATCATATCTTGTACAAATGATAATCCAAAATACGATAAAAAAAGAGCCAACGCAAAACTAAAAGCTTATGTGCAAAACAATATCAGAACAATCGAGCAAAAATCACAAATCATGTGCGAGCATTTTTTCCAAAACAGCTTTAAAAAGATAAAAGGTAAAGCAAAAGCTATGATCGTAACAAGTTCAAGAGAGAATGCTGTGAAGTATTATCTTGTTTTTAGGGAATATTTAAGAAAAAATTATCCACATTTTAAAGCCATTGTAGCTTTTTCAGGTGAAGTAAATTTAGAAGGTGAAATTTATAGCGAAAGTGCTTTAAATGGTTTTGCGGAAAATGTTTTAAAAGATGAGTTTAAAAAAGATGAGTATCGTTTTTTAATCGTTGCGGAAAAATACCAAACCGGATTTGATGAGCCATTATTACATACTATGTATGTGGATAAAGCATTAAGTGGGGTAAGTGCAGTACAAACTCTATCAAGACTAAACCGAACTTGCAAAAACAAAGAAAACACTTTTGTGCTAGATTTTGTAAATACTCATGAAGATATAGCAAAATCTTTTAGTGTGTTTTATGAGCAAACTTATTTAAGTGAAGCCACAGATGATAATAGAATTTTTGATTTAAAGGCAAATCTAAATGAGTATGAAATTTATACCCAAGAAGAAATAGATGATTTTGCAAATGCTATTTTAAGAAAAGAAAAAGAAAATATCATTCATGCAAAATTGGACATAATGCTAGATAGATTTAATCAAAAAAGTGATGATGAAAAATTAGATTTTTATAATAAAGCAAAAACTTATCTTAAAGAGTATTCTTTTCTTGCACAAATATTGCCTTATGAAGACATAGAGCTTGAAAAACTCTATATATTACTTAAAAAACTTGCTAGTAAGATCATCTTGCCTAAATCAGAGGATTTAGCTAAAGGAATTTTAGATAATGTGGATTTTGATAGTTATCGCTTGCAACTTGATAAAACACAAGACATCGTTTTACAAGGAAATGGAGAGCTAAAGCCTTCGTTTGCAGATGGTTCGAGCAAAAGTGTTGAAGCTGAATTAGAAGAACTTTCAAACATCATCAAAGATTTTAATAACAAATACGCAAATATAGACTTTAATGAAAGCGATAAAATTGCTAAAATCTTATATGATATAAAAGATGATATAGCAAAAAATGAAAGAATACGTGAAACTTTTAGCAAATCCGATATACAAAATTCTCGTATCGAGTTTGATGCGCTTTTAAAAGATAAAATTCAAGATATCTTGGAGTTAAATTTAGAACTTTTTAAACAATTTAATCAAAATATAGAATTTAAAGACAAGATAGCAAATACCATGTTTAATATGGTTTGTAATGATTTTTAAAGTATAAAATTGTCAAAAAAGGATAAATGTTTGTGAGTGTAGATTTTTTTAAAACCTTTGATATTTCAAATAATGAAAGATTAAAAGCTAAAAAAGTGCAGGGTAAAAAATATGAAATTTTTCTTAATGAAAATGAGCAAAGTCTTATAACTCCTAAAGTGTCTTTTAAAGAAATTTTGAGGTATTATTATCTTTATCCTAAAAATGCCATTCCTTCTTTTAAATTACCTTTTTTTAAGCCTGATTTGAGTGATTTTAGCACCCCACATATTACTTGGCTTGGCCATTCTTCGCTTTTTATAAGTTTTAAAGAGTATAAAATTTTGATTGATCCTATTTTTAACACTCATGCTTCGCCCATTTCTTTTATCAACAAGGCTTTTAAAAATGCTCCTGTTTATAATATAAATGATTTTAATGAAATTTTTGCTGTGATTATCACGCATTCGCATTTTGATCATTTAGATGCTAAGAGTGTAAAAGCTTTAAAAGAAAAAGCACGATTTTTTATCACACCTTTAAAAGTGGGAAATTATCTAAAAAGCTATGGGGTGAGCGAGAAAAAAATCATAGAGCTTGATTGGTGGAGTGGAATAGAATTTGGTGATTTAAAAATCATTGCAACACCTGCACAGCACAGTTCAAGTAGGGGAGATGGTAAAAACAAAACCCTTTGGGCTTCTTTTGTGATGGAATTTTTAAGTGTAGATAAGAGAGTGTTTTTTAGCGCAGATGGAGGGTATTTTACGCATTTTAAAAAAATAGCTGAGTATTTTGGAGATTTTGACTTAGCTTGTCTTGAAAGCGGACAATTTAATATCGCCTGGCCATATTCACACTCTTTTCCTGAGCAAATTTTAAAAGAAGCAAAAGATCTTAATGCAAAAGCTGTCATGCCTATACATTGGGGGAGATTTTTAGCAGGAACTCATGCGTGGAATGAGGTGGTAAAATTTCTTTATGAAAATTTAGATTTACCCCTTATCACACCAAAAATGGGCGAGGCTTATGAAGTAGGAGCTAAATTTAAACAGGATTTTTGGTGGAAAGAAGAATAAATTAACACAAGTTTATAATTTATATTTTGGCTTTTGCTATAGTTTTATAAAACTAAAAAAGGAGATTTTGTGAAAATCATTCAATGGAATGGAGCAGAATTTAGCCCAAAAGAAGTGAAAATCAATGTTTTAATTGACAATGAAAAAGGTAAAGAAATTCAAATTTTATTAGCTAAAGATAGCGTGATGAAAGAGCATAAAGCTCCTTTTGCTATACATGTTCAAGTTTTAAGCGGTAAAATTTGGTTTGAAGTGGAAAAGGAAAAATTTGAATTAAATGTTTTAGATATGATAAGCCTAGAGGCAAATGTAGCGCATTCTTTAGGTGGATTGGAAAATTCTATAATAAGATTGAGTTTAAATAAATCAGATAGTGTTCAAAGGGTAAATGCTGTGCTTAAAAAGCCTTAAAGTAATTTTAAGGCTTTAGGGCTTAATAAGAAGCAATGAAATTTGCTATTCTTTCTAAACCTTTTTTGATAAGCTCATCGCTTGTGGCATAAGAAAGCCTAAAATATCCATCCATTCCAAAACCTATACCTGGAACAACGGCAACTTTTTCTTGTTCAAGCAATTTTTGGCAAAATTTCATAGAATCTTTTTCTATTTTTTGTATATTTACAAAAAGATAAAAAGCACCTTCTGGTTTATAAACACTGATATTTGGGATTTGTTTAAGTATGTCTAAGGCTAAGTTACGGCGTTTTTCAAAGGCTTGACGCATTTTTTCTATATCTTTATCACATTCTCCATTTAAAGCAGGAATGGCTGCATGTTGAGTGATGGAGCAAATATTTGAAGTGCTTTGTCCTTGAAGTCTTTTAACGGCTGAAATTAGGGCTTTATTTTTGCTTGCCATATAGCCAAAACGCCATCCTGGCATAGCTCCACATTTGCTAAGTCCGTTAATGGTCACAGTGCGTTTTAAAGCATCTTTGCTTACACTTGCAAAAGCTACAAAATCAAAACCATCATAGCGAAGTTTTTCATACATTTCATCACTTAAAACAGTGATTTGCGTTCCTTCTAAAACTTTAGCAATTTGAGTTAATTCTTCTTTAGAATAAATCGATCCCACAGGATTTGAAGGAGAATTTAACATTAAAACCTTGGTTTTAGCTGTGATAGCTTTTTTTAATTGTTCAGCGGTAATTTTAAAGCCATTTTCTTCTAAGCCTTCTATAAATACAGGTTTTCCACCTGCAAATTTTACCATTTCAGGATAGCTTACCCAGTAAGGACTAGGGATAATGACTTCATCATCTTTTTCTACTAAGCATTCTATACATTCAAAAAGAGAGTGTTTTGCACCTACATTGCTGATGATTTCATTTGTTTCATAATCAAGATTATTATCTTTTTTAAATTTGGTTTGAATAGCTTTTAATACTTCAGGAATTCCCGCAATAGCAGTGTATTTTCCACATCCTTTTTCAATAGCACTTATAGCGGCATTTTTGATAGTTTGTGGTGTGTCAAAATCAGGTTCGCCCGCTGAAAAACTAATGATATCCTCGCCTTTAGCTTTAAGTTCATTGGCAAGTGCAGTGATGGCTAAAGTGATAGATTCTTCTAAAACTTGAGATCTTTTTGTAAGCATTTTTCAATCCTTAATAGTTTTTGTTTAATTTTAGCAGAAAATTGCATTTTTACAATAAATTTAATTTAAAAATGAGTTATAAATTTTAATAAATGTGAAAATTTGTATTAATTTTTTAGGAAAAATTAATACGCATAATAATACATATAATTTTATGTATTATAAAAAATTATTATTTTTGTGATTCATGTTGTTTTAATATAAGATTTTCAAGTTTTAAAATTTTCTTTTCTAGCTTTTCTAGTTTGTCATCGCAATTTGCATCTATGGCTCTAATATTTTTATTTTTACGCTCTTCAATAATATAAGCAGGAATTCCAACAGCAGTTAAATTTGCACCTACATCCTTAACCACTACAGCATTTGAGCCTATTTTGGCATTTTCTCCTATGGTGATATTGCCAAGTACTTTTGCACCTGAACCTATGATCACTCCTTTTTTTATGGTTGGATGGCGTTTAGTACCTTTTTCAAGACTTGTTCCACCTAAAGTAACGCCTTGATAAATTAAAACATCATCTTCTATAATTGCTGTTTGGCCTATAACCACTCCATTGGCATGATCTATAAAAACACGCCTTCCAAGTTCTGCGCCAGGGTGTAAATCTACCCCAGTTAGAAATTGTGAAATTCCGCTAATTATTCTGGCAATGCGTTTAAAATTTCTTATGTAAAAAAAGTGTGCAAAGCGGTAATTTACTATAGCCCACATTCCAGGGTAATTAAAAAAAAGTTCTATACAAGAATTAAAAGCTGGATCTTGTGCCTTTGGCTGAGAAAAATCTTCTTTTATAATACCCCAAAAATTCATCTAAACTCCTATGCTTTTTAAATAACCATTATCATTTAAGAAAAGATAAAGTTCGCCTAAAATATGCTTTTTTTGCTTATCATTTACAAGCTTAGAATTACTTATGCGTTCATTAAGTATATCCATGATAGCGTGTATATCATAGTCTAAATCTTCTAAGGTATCAAGTATAGATTGCGCTTCTATAATCCCCTCGACTTCATAGCCTTTTTCATTGATGCTTATAATAGCTTCAGTAGGATGAGTAAAAAGATTGTGTTTCATTCCAAGTACTTCTTGATAGGCACCTACAAGAAAAAACCCTAGAAAATAATTTTCTTTTTCTACATCTACATCGTGCAAAAATAAAGGTTTATCTTTAGAGTATGAAATTTCTCCATCGCTATCGCAGGTTATATCCCAAATACTTGCACTTCGTGTCGGTTCTTCATCTAAGCGATCAAGTGGCATGATGGGGAAATTCTGTTCTAAACCCCAAAAATCAGGCATGCTTTGAAAGAGCGAAAAATTTACCAAATACCTTTCTTGCACTTCATCTTGTATGGCAAGTAAATCCGCAGGATTTTGCTTATCGCCTAAAAGCAAGATGGCTTTTTTTGTAATCAAATGAGTTAAAATTTCAGCATTGGAACGATCTTGTAAATCCACATAGCCCAAATCAAAAAGAGTTAAAATACTCTCTAAATGATCTATGCTATCGTGCAAGTATTCTAAAGCATTGGAAGGTTTTATACTTTTATAAAGATCATAAAGCTCATCGATAAGTTTTGGATTTTGTTTTTTAAGTATGAGTTTGTTTTCTGCGTATTCTTGAGAAAAAAGTTCTAATACAGGAGCGATTAAAACAGCGTGATTAGCTGCTACAAAACGTCCACTTTCTATGAAAATATCAGGCTCTAAATCTTTTTTTTGTTCGGCTATGTTTTTTAGGATAAAAACTACATCGTTAGCGTATTCTCTTAGGGTGTAATTTCTACTTTTTTCATTTTTAAATTGTGAGTATTCCACAGCTAAACCGCCACCAAGATTGATAGCTTTTAGATTTTTAGCTCCCATTTTTCTAAGTTCTGTATAGATATTTCCTGCTTCATTTAAGGCTTTTTTCAAGGGGTGAATTTCGGTAATTTGTGAGCCTAGATGAAAGTGAATCATGGTAAATTGTTCTAAAAGTTTGTTTTCTTTGAGTAAATTTACCGCTTCTATGAGTTCAGTGGATGTAAGTCCAAATTTAGAATTAATCCCACCGCTTTTTGCCCAAATTCCAACTCCAGCAGAATGCAAACGTACACGTAAGCCTATATTTGGTTTAGGTTTAAAGCGTTCTTTAGCTATGTCTATGATAGCTTCAAGTTCATTAAGTCCTTCTATGGTTAAAGTGATATTATGTCCCATTTCAGCTGCGATAAAGCCTATGTTGATAAGTTCTCTATCTTTAAAGCCATTTACGGTAATAGGTGCGCCTTCGTTATTATAAGCCATAGCGAGTAAAAGCTCTGCCTTAGAACCTGCTTCAAGTCCATAGTTATAGTCTTTTCCAAGTTTTACAAGATTTTTTACAAAACCAGGGTATTGATTGACCTTTAAAGGATAAACAGCGTTAAATCCTCCTTTATAGCCAAATTCCTTTCTTGCTTTATTGAAATTTCCGTAAATATTTTCAATTTGTTTTTGGATAAGATGAGGAAATCTTAAAAGTAAAGGTCCCTTGTATCCATCATCTCTTAATTCTTTAACTATATCAATAATAGCAGGTTTTTTCTCGTAATTGATACAAACTTTACCATTTTTGATAATGAAATTTTCATTTCCCCAAATATCAATACCATAATCCATCATAAAACCTTCTTTAAGTCTGAAATTTTAATCATTTTTTCTTCTTTTTTTGCTAAATTTTTATAAAACAAACTTTCATTTTGTGCTTCATTTTCTCCCATGCAAAGAAAAATTTCAGTATTATTTTTATCCGCGTTTTCAAGATGTTTGGCTAGTTTTCTTGCTTCATAGCTTAAAAGTACTTTATATTCTTTTCTTAAATTTGTAGCGATATGCAAAAGTTTTTGGATATAAATTTCATCCATAGCACAAAGATAAATTCCTTCTCTTTGAATCTTTTCTTCTTTTTGTTCTAAAATAGTTATAATTCTTTCTATACCCATGGCAAAACCTATACCATAGCCACTTTTTCCACCTAAATACTCTATAAGTCTATCGTAGCGTCCTCCACCTGCGATAGCAGCCTTTGCTCCTATTTCATCGCTTATAAATTCAAAAGCCGTTTTAGAATAATAATCCAAACCCCTCACAAGTTTTGAATCTAACTCAAATTTAACTCCATTATCCTTTAAAATTTGTTGCAGTGTTTCAAAGTCTTTTTGGCAAGAGGTGCATAAATTATTGATCAAAAGCGGAGCATTTTCAAGCAAATTTTGACAATGCTCATTTTTACAATCTAAGACACGAATAGGATTTAAATTTTTTCTACGCAAACAATCTTCACAAAAACCTTCTTTGGAATCTAAGAATTCAACGAGCCTATCGCGGTATTTTGGCAAGCATTGTAAGCAGCCTAAAGAATTAAGTTGAAGTTTAAAATCAATACCAAGGCGTGAGAAAATTTCTACTAGCATTAAAATAATGCTTGCATCTTCATAAACATTAGGTATGCCAAGGCTTTCAACTCCAAATTGATGAAATTCTCTTAAGCGACCCTTTTGAGGTCTTTCATAACGAAACATAGAACCATGATAAAACCATCTTTTCACACTAGTGTTTTTATCGAGTTTTTTTTCTATATAGGCACGCACCACCCCAGCAGTTCCTTCAGGACGCATGCAAACATGATTTTCGCCTTTATCGATAAATTCATACATTTCTTTACCTACTATATCAGAACTTTCTCCTACGCTTCTTTTAAAAAGGGTGCAAAGTTCTAAATGCGGTGTATTGATAAAAGTAAAGCCATAGTTTTTAGCTACTTCTTCGCAGGTTTTAATCACTTTTTCATAATAATATGCATCTTTATCTAATAAATCTTTCATTCCTTTTAAAGCGTTAATCATTGTAAAAATTCCTTTATTTGTTGGTGTAATTTTTCTTTACTTTCTTTTGCGTCAAGTGTTAAAATTTCTACAGAAATTTTTTCTTTTAAAAAATGAAGCACTTTTTCGAGTTTGTCCTGTACACTTAAAAAATACTCAATGCCACGTTTTTCTATACTATCTAGTTCTTTTTGACTGAGGCGTTCTTGGATAAGGTTTGCATCTCCTTTTAAAAAGATAATTTTTTGTGGAAAAAAATTTTCTAAAGCAAAACTATTTAAAGCAAAAAGCAAATCGTTTTCAAAATCTTTGGCATAAGCCATGCCTGAAATAAAACTTCTATCGCTAATAATGAGTTTGTTTTGATTGGTTTTTAAGATTTCTTCAAAATGTTGAGCACGATCAGCTAAAAAAAGCAAGAGTTCAGCTCTTTTGTTAATAGGATGAGTTTTATTAAGTAAAATTTCTCTTAAATGTTTTCCAAGTTCTGTTCCGCCAGGTTCGAGTGTGAAAATGGCATCTTTGTAAATTTCTTTTAAAAGTGAAATTTGCGTACTTTTTCCTACGCAGTCAATACCTTCAAAAACTACATACAAGATTGATCCTTTAAAAAAGGTAGAATTTCTTTTGGAACAAGAGAACTTACATCACCCCCATGTGCTACTATAGAACGCACAATAGAACTTGAAATAAAAGCATGTTTTAGACTTGGCATAAGATAAATGGTTTCCATATCTTCCCAAAGTGCGTGATTTGCATAGCCAATTTGCAATTCGTATTCAAAATCACTCACTGCTCTAAGTCCACGGATTATAGTATTAACTTTTAATTCTTTGGCTAAATCTACAAGTAAATTATCAAAAGCAATGATTTTAACATTTTTTAAATTTTGTGTTGCGAGCAGGGCTAGTTCTTTGCGTTTTTCTAAATCATAGCAAGGTTTTTTATGTTCACTTTTTGCTATGGCAACGATGACTTCATCAAAAATTTTTAAAGCCCGTTTTATAACATCTAAATGCCCGTTGGTAATAGGATCAAAAGTCCCAGGATATAAACAAGTCATTTTTGCTCCAATTTTTTTTAAAAATATAACAAATTTAAACTAAAAATTTTGCCATTTTTCATATAAATTGTGTTTTATTTCTAAAAGATCTAACCATTTACCTGCGATAAAATTTTCCATTTGCTCTAGATTGTTTGCTTTAGAATAGCTTGCGATAATAGGAGGGGCGATAATAACTCCCATTTGGCTAAGTTTTAACATATGTTCTAAATTTAAAGTAGAAAAAGGCATTTCGCGTACGCCTAAGATAAGTTTTTTTCTTTCTTTTAAGGCCACTGCTGCAGCACGCATTAAAAGAGTGTCTGCAAAACCAGCGTGAATTTTTGCTAAACTTGAAATTGAACAAGGAGCAATGATGGTTTTTTCTATTCCAAAAGATCCACTTGCTACACTTAGACTTAAATTTTTATCATCTAAAAAATAAGTGTATTTAAAATTTTCTTGACAAATTTCTTCTAAATTTGCTTGATTTTCAGTTTTGAAGCTAAGTTTTGCACCTTGGGTTAAAATGCAATAAAGTTCGCATTGGTTTTCTAGATTTTTTAATAATTTTAAGCCTAAATTGACACTGCTTGAACCAGAAATTCCTAATAAAACCTTCATTGTATAATCATCCTATTTTTACCCACTACGATGCCTTGCATAACTTTACCTTCTTTGTTTTTTGCACGAATCCTTTCGCCCATATTTGCACTTTGCAAAGCCACAAGTTCGATTAAAACATCAACATTTGCTTCGCTTAAAATCCCGATTATAGGATCATTTCGGCGTATTAAAGCTGTGGTTTTAAACATATTTGCTCTTAAAATGGCGTTTTTGTTAATATTGCTTTTAGCTACAAGATTATCTACATCATCTAAGGTTAAGGCATTTAAAGGAACTTTATCAAAATCAATCAATACGTTTTTATAGTCAAAAGCTCCAAGTTTATCTCCTCTTTTTATAGCGCGTTCGCTTTTTAAAACTTCTAAATTTGCTTGAATGAAATATCTAAAAAATACATTTTTTTGTATATTTTGCGGAGTTTTAAATTCAGCCCTTAAAAAGCCTTGTGCTTGATTAAAACGCCCATTAGCGATTCTTAGAAATTCATATTGATCAAAATCTTTAGGCAATGATGTTATTTTTAAATCAATTTGAGAAATTATAATTTTAGGAAAATTATTTCTAAATTCTTTAGCTAGTGCTGTTTTGATTTCTTCTAAACTAGCTGCTTGGATATAATTTATCACAATAAAAAAAGTTAAAAAAATAATTTTCATTTTTATCCTAAGAATTATAATGCAATAAATAGTATTTTAGCTTTTATAAGTTTAACAAAGCCTTTAGAAGGCTTTGTATAGAGTTAAAAAGTAGGGATAACAGAGCCTTTGTATTTTTCTATGATAAAATTTTTAATTTTATCGCTTGTTAAAATTTCTTTAATAACAAGACTTTTTTGACTTGTTTCTTCACCTTTTCTTGTAGCTAAAACAATAGCATATAAACTATCTTTATCTTCCATAAAAATACCATCTTTTAAAGGGTTTAAGCCTGCTCCAAGAGCATAGTTTGTGGTAATAATAGCCAAATCAGTATCATTTAGGGCTCTTGGAAGTTGTGCGGCTTTAAGCTCTATAAATTTAAGTTTTTTTGGATTTTTACTTATGTCAATAGGGGTTTTAAGGGTGCTTTGACTTTTAAATTCTATTAAATTTGCTTTAGCTAGTAAATCAAGGGCTCTGCTTTCATTGGTAGCATCATTAGGTATAGCGATTTTAGCACCATTAGGAATGTCTTTTATATCTTTTATGGAGTTAGAATATATAGCCATAGGAACTAAAACAATAGCACCTAAAGAACTTAAATTTGTTCCTTTGTGGGTATTAAAATCATCTAAAAAAGGTTTATGCTGATATAAATTTGCATCTAAATCTTTCTCATTTAAAGCGATATTAGGTATATTATAGTCATTAAATTCCTTAACTATCAACCTCCAACCTTTTTCTTGAAATAAGGGTTTAGAGAAATTTAAAATTTCAGCATAAGGCGTTGGTGTTGCACCTATGATTATGGTTTTATCTGCCCCAAAACTAAGGCTAATTGTAAATAAAACACTTAAAAATATTTTTTTAATATTCATGCTATACTCCTAAAAAGCTGGGATTAATATATCTTTATAATGTTCATTAATGATGGCTTTAAATTTATCGCTTCTTAAAATTTCATCAATTACTTTGGTTTTTTCGCTATTTTTATCTTCTGAGCGTACCACAACATAATTTACATAAGGGCTATTTTTATCTTCCCTAAAAATAGTATCTTTACTTGGATTCAGACCAGCTCCAAGTGCGAAATTAGAATTAATTATAGCAATATCAACATCATCCAAAGCCCTTGGAAGTTGTGCGGCTTTAAGCTCTATAAATTTAAGTTTTTTTGGATTTTTGTTTATGTCCAATGGGGTTTTTAGAGTATTTTTGTTAAGCTCTA
The DNA here is from genome assembly GCF_012898015.1 of Campylobacter sp. CFSAN093238. NCBI lineage: Bacteria > Pseudomonadati > Campylobacterota > Epsilonproteobacteria > Campylobacterales > Campylobacteraceae > Campylobacter > Campylobacter sp. CFSAN093238. The sequence continues at coordinate 754,086 of NZ_CP040611.1, forward strand.
TTAATTTTGCTTTCTCTAAAAGCTCTAAAGCTCTGCTTTCATTGGTCGCATCATTAGGTATAGCAACTCTAGCACCTTCTTTAAGATTTTCTAAATTTTTGATTTTTTTACTATAAACTCCTACTGGAGCTATAAGTACAGGCGTTGTTGCAATTAAATTTGAACCTTTTTTTAGGTTGTATTCTTCTAAAAAAGGTTTGTGTTGATATAAATTTGCATCAAGTTCTTTTTCCTCTAATGCACGATTGGGCAAAATATAGTCTGAAAATTCTACTATTTTAAGCTCATACCCTTTGTTTTTAAAATCATCTTTCATTAGTTCTAGTAAGCTACCAAAAGGATTTGGAGTGACTCCTATAGTAATGTTTTGTGCAAATAGGCTAGATAAATTTAGAGTGCAAGCGAGTATAATAATTTTAAATAAATTCATAAAAACTCCTTTGTATTTAAGAAAAAAGTCCCTAGGTAAGGGACAAAATTAAAAAGCAGGTAAAACAGATCCGTTGTATTTTTCTATGATAAATTGTTTGATTTTATCACTTTGTAGAGCTTGGATTAAGGCTTTGATTTTTGGATCGTTTTCATGTCCCACTCTTACAACAAGAATGTTTGCATACGGGCTTTCTTTATCTTCGATAAATACGCTATCTTTTGCAGGATTTAGATTTGCAGAGAGAGCGTAGTTGGAATTAATTACAGCAAAATCAACATCATCTAAAGCTCTTGGAAGTTGTGCGGGCTTTAATTCTATAAATTTAATTTTTTTAGGATTGTCTATAATATCAAGAGGTGTTTTTAAAGCCTTATCTTTAAATTTTACCAAACCTTTTTTTGTAATAATATCTAAAGCTCTACTTTCATTGGTTGGATCATTTGGAATGGCGATTTTAACCCCTTCTTTAATATCATCTAGACTTTTATATTTCTTGGAGTAAACAGCCATAGGTTCTATGTGTATGGCAGCTACTTTGATAAGTTTGGTGCCTTTGTTTTTATTAAATTCTTCCAAATAAGGAGTGTGTTGGAAAAAATTTGCATCGGCTTCTCCGTTATCAACAGCTAGATTAGGTAAAACATAATCTGTAAATTCTTTGATTTCAAGTTTATAGCCTTGTTTTTCTAAATCAGGTTTTACTTGTTCTAGGATTTCAGCATGAGGGACGGGAGTTGCTGCAACTGTGATGGTTTCTAATGCATTTGCATTAAGACTTAATGTTAAAATACTTGCTATAAATAAAGATTTGATTTTCATTTTTTTCCTTTTTAGTCATTTTGTGCTTGCTTTAATCTTAATAAATTCACTCTGACTATCAGGAAGAAGCATATAAAAACTTGTTGATAGTCAGATTAACGCATCTGATACATCATTTTAATTCCTTTAATTTTTTGTTTAAATTTTACTTAAAAAAACTTATATTTATCTTAAAAGGAGATATAATCTCCTTATTTTTTGAAACCTTTATAAAGCAAACTTCCTAAAAATAAGATAAAAACAATTACTTGCCAAAAGAAATTTTCATCATTGTTTATATTGATAACTATACTAACTCCAAGTAAAATCAATAGAGTGGCAATGATATATGTAGTTTTACTATTTTTAGCCCAAGTATAAAATAAATTACCTAGAATTTGAACTAATTGAACTAATATAAGTAAAATAACTACAGTTTGAATCATAACTTCTTTGTTAAATCTTTCATAACCATAGCGAATAGCTACATCTCCTAATCCTCCTCCACCGACAGTTCCAGCAAGAGCAGAAAAACCAATGGTAAAGATCAAAGTTAGGGTAATTCCGCTAATTATAGCAGGAAGAGCTTCACTAAAGATAACCTTGAAAATAATTTGAATATTGCTAGCACCATAACTTTTTGCAGCTTCTATGATTCCTTTGTCTATTTCTTTAAAAGCGCTTTCAAGCATCTTTGCCAAGTAAGGAGCTATTCCGATAGCTAATGGAACTATGGCAGCATTTGTACCTATGCTTGTGCCTACTATGATTTTAGAAAGTGGTAAAAGAACAACTATAAGAATTAAAAATGGAAAGGCGCGTAATATATTGGTAATAAAATCTAAAATACTATAAGCGATTTTATTTTCTTTAATTCCATTTTTATCCCAAATAGCAAGTAAAATTCCAGGAATGATAGCCAATAAAAATCCAAATAGTACAGCCATTAAACTCATATAAATTGTTTCATTAAGCGCAGGTTTTAAAATGTTTTCATAATTTTCATTGAAACTCGTGATAGAACTTAAACTCACTTCTTTAATATCCTGCCAAGAAAATTCATTAAAAAATTGAGAAATTCTACTAAAAAAAGCACTGATGATAGAGATGTTTTCTTCATTCATGATGCCACCTCCCATAATACTCCACTTTTTTCTATGTAATCAAGAACCTTGTCTTTATCCTTTTCATTTATATTTATAACTAAATTTCCCAAGGCTTTTCCATTCAGTTTTTCTATTTTACCCCAAACTATGTTAAAGTCTATATTTAGAGTTCTTGCCATATGAGTAATGACGCTATTTTGGGCAACTTCTTTTGGAAAGTAAAGTTTGATATTAAGTCCGTGCTCAGGCAAGAAGTCGCTTTCTCCTAAAAATTCTTTCATTTTGGCATTAGGCCTTAAAAAAAGCTCATCAATTACTCCACTTCCTATGATTTGTCCATGTTCAAGTAATAAAGCTTTTTGAGCTATGTCTTTTACCACATCCATTTCGTGAGTTACTAAAACAACAGTAATCCCAAATTCAGCATTGATTTTAGATATAAGCTCTAAAATATTTTTTGTAGTGTTTGGATCAAGAGCCGAAGTAGCTTCGTCACTAAGTAAAATTTTTGGGTTTAAAGCTAAGGCTCTAGCAATAGCAACGCGTTGTTTTTGCCCTCCGCTCAGTTCTCTTGGGTAGGATTTGTTTTTATGATCAAGCCCTACGATTTCAAGTAAGGAATTGACTTTTTGGGCAATTTCTTTTTCGCTCATGTATTCTTTATTAAAAAGCTTGGCATGAAATTTACACTGAGTATAGTGTGTTCTTAAAGGCATAGCAACATTTTCAAATACATTTTTGCGCTCCATTAGGGCAAAATTTTGAAAAATCATCCCTATATCTTTTCTAAGCATTCTTAACTCTTTTGATTTTTTTTGACTTAAATCTTTAATTTCTTGATCAAAGACTTTTAAACTTCCTTCTTGATAATTCTCAAGTCCATTAATACATCTTAAAAGAGTGGATTTTCCAGCTCCACTATGACCTACTATGGCGTAAATTTCACCCTTTTTAATCTCCAAAGAAACATCGTTTATCACGAGTTCCTTGCCATAATATTTTTTTAAATTTTTTATTTTTATCAAATTTTTAACCTCTTAGATTTTGAAGTTCAACTGATATTTTTTCAAGTTGAATTTTTAAATTTTCTAGAGCTTCTTTATTTTGCTCCACCACCTCTTTAGGTGCGTTAGCGATGAATTTTTCATTTGAAAGCATGGAGTTAAGCTTGAAACTTTCTTTTTCAAGCTTATTTTTTTGATTTTCAAGTCTTGTTAAAATACCACTTAAATCAACATTTTCAAGCGTAATAAAAATTTCTAAATTCTCGCTAACATCACATATTGCCTTTGGTAATTTTTCTTCACTAAATTCTATTTGCTCGCACTTTGCGAGCATTATGATAAAATTCATATAAGCTTTGATTTCATCTTTGATTTTTTTATCGTTAAATTTGATATAAGCTTTTTCTATTTTAGAATTTCCAAGATCGATTAAACTTTTAGCACGGCGGATACTAACTATGCTTTCTATGAGCAAAGAAAAGATTTTTTCTATATTTTTATCTTGTTCTTTAAATTTTGGATATTTGCTTATCATAATAGAAGGGCTTGTTTTAAGTTCTGTATCGCTTAGTTTGTGGTATAAATACTCGCTGATAAAAGGCATGAAAGGATTTAAAAGTTTTAAAGCTTCTTTGAAAATACTACCAAGTTCTTTAACGCTTGATTTTTCGGCTTTGCTAAGCTCTATACCCCAATCGCAAAAATCATCCCAAAAGAATTTATATAGAGTATTAGCCGCATCATTAAAGCGATAATTGTCTAAATTTTCTCTTACATCCTTAACACAAGTTTGAAATTTGGCATAAATATATTTTGCTAATTCTGAATGAAGTGTGATATTTTCCAAATCTTCAAATTTACTTTCATTTAAAAGCAGATAATTTGTAGCGTTATAAATTTTATTTGTAAAATTTCTAACTTGTAAAAGTTTATCATTGCTAAGTTTAATATCGCGTCCTTGTATAGCAAGAAGTGCTAAAGTAAAGCGTAAAATATCAGCACTATATTCTTTAATGCTTTCATTTGGGTCGATAACATTTCCAAGGCTTTTACTCATTTTTCTACCTTGCTCATCTTTCACAAGAGCATGTAAATAAATATCTTTAAAAGGAAGTTGATGTAAGGCATTAGTGCTTTGAAACATCATTCTAGCCACCCAGAAAAATAAAATATCAAAACCTGTAATGAGTAAAGAATTGGGATAAAAATCTTTTAAATCCTTTTCAGACCAAATTTTATCTTTACCCCAATTTTCATTTCCCCAGCCTAGAGTACTCATAGCCCAAAGTCCTGAAGAAAACCAAGTATCAAGCACATCTTCATCTTGTTTGAAATTTTGACTTTGACATTTTGGACAAGTTTTAGGCGTATGTTGGCTTGCCCATTCATGAGAGCATTCGCAATAATACACAGGAATTTGATGCCCCCACCAAAGTTGTCTTGAAATACACCAATCTCTTAAATCTTTCATCCAAGCATTAAAGCTATTTATCCAGTGATTTGGGTAAAATTTACTTTCTCCAAGCGCAACTTTTTCTATACTTTCTTGGGCGATTTCTTTTTTTACAAACCATTGTTTGGAGATATAAGGTTCAACTATATTGTTGCAACGATAACAATATCCTATTTGATTGTTATACTCTTCTATTTTTTCTATAAAACCAAGACTTTCAAGTTTGGCTACGATTTTTTCTCTTGCTTCTAAGCGTTCTAAACCTTGAAACTCTAAACAATGTTCGTTTAAAATTCCTTTTTCATCAAAAACACTTATAAAATCTAAATTATGTCTAAGTCCTACTTCATAATCGTTCATGTCATGAGCGGGAGTAACTTTTACAACTCCTGTTCCAAATTCTTTTTCTACATGTTCATCGGCTATGATTTTAATGGCTTTTTTGCTTATAGGCAAAATCACTTCTTTGTCCACAAATTTAGCATAGCGTTCATCATCAGGATGCACCATAACTGCAGTATCGCCAAAAAAAGTTTCAGGACGCGTTGTGGCTACTACTAAAAATTCATCGCTATCTTTTAAAAAGTATTTAATATGATAAAGTTTTCCTTTGTTTTCTTTGTATTCAACTTCTATATCACTTAAAGCGCCATCATGAGTACACCAATTTATCATGTAGTTTCCACGTACAATAAGTCTTTTATCATAAAGTTCTACAAAGGCTTTTTTTACGGCATTAACCAAACCTTCATCCATAGTAAAACGCAAGCGACTCCATGCAGGAGTGATGCCTAGTGTTCTCATTTGGTCTAAAATTTTTCCACCGCTTTGCTCTTTCCACTCCCAGACTTTTTCTATAAATTCCTCTCTACCTAGTTCTTCTTTTTTAATGCCTTGAGCAAGGAGTTGTTTTTCTACAACATTTTGAGTGGCAATACCTGCGTGATCAAGCCCTGGTTGATAAAGAACCTTATAGCCATCCATTCTTTTATAACGCGTCATAATATCTTGTAGAGTAAAAGTTAAAGCATGTCCTATGTGTAAAACTCCAGTGACATTAGGAGGAGGCATCATAATGCAGAAATTTTTATCTTTTTCTTGTATGGTTTTATTGCCATCGATTTCAAAATATCCGCGTTCTTCGCAAATTTGATAATACTCTTTTTCTAAATTTTTATCATACATTATTTGCCTTTATTGTTTTAGCTTATTTAATAGAGCTAATTTCTATAATTTCACAAAACGGGAAGAAATATTGTGCTGTATTAAGTCCAGTTTTCAAACTTTTGATATGTTTAGAAAAATCACTTCCTTTGCCATCTTTTTTAATTTGAAGTTTAAGTCTTTCTAAAATTTCTTCACGTGCTACATGTTCATTTAATTCTTTTGGATTGTTTAAATATGGGCTTAATCTATCTAAACTAATATATTTATAAGCTTTTTTCATATCTGAAAAGATAATTTCTTTGTTATAGATAGTTAATTTCATTTCCCCTTTTGGTAGCATTTTAACAAAAATACTTAGATAATAATCTTTTGCATTATCTTGTATAATGCTTAGCATATCTTTTAACAGATTGATTCTGTATTGGCTTAAAAATTTTCCATCTAAAACATAAACTTTCATATTTTCTGTGCTAAGCTCAGGTTCTAAACGACTGTTTTTTCCTATGTTTAGATACTCTCTAGCGGTATTTAGATATTTATTTTTGTTTGATTTGTTTGATTGAAGTTCTTTTTTTACAGCTCTTTCTCTTTCTAAGATCTTTTGTTGTTTACTGATTTCTTTTTTAAGAGCTTCTATTTTGGCTTGTTTATTTTCTTGTTTTAATTTTCCTTTATCCGTATCTAAAATTTGCTTATTTTCATTTGTATTAATATTATTACTTGTATTGGTGTCATTATTTAAGCTTTGATTGTTTTCGCTTATTGATGTATTAAATGTATCGTTATTTAAGCTTTGATTTTCGTCTAATAATGGGTTTGTTTCTTGCTTTTGGATGGTATTGTTATTAGTATTTACATTTGATGAACTATTGTTGGTTTGGATCGAGGGTGAATAGGAATTATCGTAGTTATTGGTATACGATTTTTGTTCGGTGTAAGTGTTGGTATTTAAGGTGTAATTCTTTGGTTTTGAATATTCAAAAAGATAATAATATGTTCCACCTAATATCACAATAACAGCAATTAATATGCCAACAATAATAGAAAAAATTTTCAAATTCATTTGCTATCCCTTAAAAACAGAAAGTTAAATAATTTAGCATTGTACTATAATCTAATATAAAGTAATTTTAAATTTTTATATTTTTAAGTAATTTTTTTTTATAATTTTAACTTTTATAAGGAAAATAATGCCACTTTCAAAATTAAATAATGAACAATATCTTGCTGCTACTGCTGATTTTGGACACAATCTTGTTATTGCAAGTGCAGGGACGGGAAAAACTTCTACTATTGTTGCAAGAATTTCTTATCTTTTAAGCAAGGGAGTGGCACCTCAAAAAATCATGCTTTTAACTTTCACAAATAAAGCCAGCAAAGAAATGATAGGGCGTTTAGGGAAATTTTTTGATAAAAATATTACCAGTAAAATACTTGCAGGAACTTTTCATAGTACGGCTTATACCTTACTTAGAAATGCGGATAAAAATATAGCCTTAAAGCAAGCAAGCGAGTTAAAAACTCTACTTAAAAGTGTCTATGAAAAAAGAACTTTTAGGCATTTAAGTGATATAAAACCTTATCAATCAAGTTATTTATATGATCTTTATTCTTTGTTTCAAAACAAAGCGCACAATCAAGATTTTTATACTTGGTTTTGCCAAAACTACGAAGATCAAAGTATTTATGCTGAAATTTATGAAGATATTTTAAAAGAATATGATAATGAAAAAAAGCGTTTTAATTATGTAGATTTTAATGACTTGCTTATCAATCTAAAAGATCTTTTAAAAGAAGAAAAATATGAATTTGATGAAATTTTAGTAGATGAATATCAAGACACAAATACTTTGCAAAGTTCCTTAATAGAGGCTTTTCATAGTAAAAGTTTGTTTTGCGTAGGGGATTATGATCAAAGTATTTATGCTTTCAATGGAGCGGATATTAATATCATAGGTGGGTTTAAAGATCGTTTTAAAGATGCAAAAATTTTTTCTTTAAATAAAAACTACCGTTCATCAAGAAGTATTTTAGCTTTGGCTAATAAAGTGATTTTAAATAACGAAAGATTATATCCAAAAGAACTTATTGTTACAAGAAATGATGAGTTTAAAGCCCCATCTTTGCTTACTTTTGAAGAATTATTTGATCAGTATCAAAATATAGCCAAAATGATACTTACAAGCGGAGTAAGTTTGGAAGAAATTGCCGTGATTTTTCGCAACAACTCAAGTGCTGATGGGGTTGAAGTAGCTTTAAGGGAGCAGGGCATTGCAAGTGTGAGAAAGGGAAGTGGAAGTTTTTTTGAAAGTTTAGAAGTTAAAGCTTTTAGCTCTATGCTTGCTCTTGTGGTAAATCCTAAGGATATTATGGCTTTTATTCATTTGGTTCAATACACCAAAGGTGTGGGTGGAGTTTTAGCAAAAGAAATTTTTGACGCACTTTTAAAATTAGGGCATGGAAATTTAATAAAAGGTTTTTTAGATCCTGATAAAAATGTAAATTTGCAAAATCATCAAAAAAGAAATTATCAACTTGGGCTTTTTGCGGATTTAGAAGAATTAGCCAGCGAAACTCGTTTTAAATTTGAGAGTGAATTTGATGCACATCCTATTTTAAAACTTTCAAAAATCAATGATTTATGTGCTAGAAATTTAGAAAAAATTTATCTTTTTTTAAAAAAAGCTATGGAAATAAAACATTCTTTGACTTTGGTAAATTTAATTTGTGAAAATTCTTTTTATAGAGAAATTTGTGAAGAACTTGCAACCAAAAGAGCAACAAATAAAGCAGGACAGGTGGATTTATTAAGAAAGAGTGAAAATTTAGAAAAAATAGAAACAAAATTCAATGTCTTAAAAGAGCTTACAAAAAATTATAGCGATATTTATAAGTATTATAATTTTCTAACTTTAGGTGCAAGTGAAATGAGTAGTGGCAAAGGAGTTAATTTGCTTAGCGTACATGCAAGCAAGGGCTTGGAATTTGATCTTGTTTTTGTGATTGATCTTGCGCAAGGTCGCTTTCCTAATCAAAAGCTTATGGGAATGGGTGGAAGTTTAGAAGAAGAAAGAAGGCTTTTTTATGTTGCAGTAACTAGGGCAAAAAATATACTTTATTTAAGCTATGCTAAATATGATAAAAATAAAAAAACTTCTTTCGCTCCTTCTCGTTTTCTTATAGAAGCAGGGCTTTGCAAGGGAGAGTTAACTATAGATTGATAAAATTTCCTTTATATTATTATAAAGAAAGGTTTATTTTATGAAAAAAATATTAATTTTTAAGTTTAGCAGCAGCAAGTTTTTTAAATGCTGAAATTTTAGTTTATGGTCCAGGTGGTCCCGCTCCTGTGCTAAAAGAGCTTGCTTTAAAATTTGAAGAAAAAACAAAAGAAAAGGTGATTGTAACCGCAGGTCCAACTCCAGCTTGGATAGACAAAGCAAAAGAAAATGCAGATTTGATTTTTTCAGGCAATACTTCAATGATGGATGATTTTGCTAAAAAATTCCAAGTTTAAGTTTGGAAAATTTAAGCGTTTTAAATGTGCGTCCATCAGGTATTATCGTGCGTCCAAATAATCCAAAAAATATTAAAAATTTTGAAGACATTTTAAAAGATGGCATAAATGTTATGGTGGTTGATGGTGCAGGACAAGTTGGACTTTATGAAGATATGGCTTTAAAAAGTGCAAAAAGAGAAAATTTGGTAAAATTACGTAAAAATATAAAAATTTATGCTAAAAATTCCAAAGCTGCTGTAGATGAGTGGAATAACAATCCAAATATTGATGCTTTAATCATTTGGTCTCATTGGGCAAAGGCTTTAGGCGATGATAAAGCTTTATTTATCAAAGATAAAAATGCAGTGATTTATCGTGCAGCTGAAATTGCTCCTACAAAAAAAGGTTTAGAAAATAAAAAAGCTTTAGAATTTGTAGATTTTATTAAGAGTAAGGAAGCTCAAAAAGTGTGGAAAAAATATACTTGGAAAGAAGTAAAATAATTTTGAGTGAAATTAAAAAATAATTAATATTTATAGGATATAATCACTCCTAAAACATTAATTGCAATAATGTTTAAAATATCAAAAAAGGAAATTAAATGAGTACAGTAAATTTTAAAGGAAATCCTGTAAAACTTAAAGGAAATTCAGTAGAAGTTGGAGCAGATGCTCCTAAGGTAAATCTTAAAGCTAAAGATTTAAGCGTGATTGAAATCGGTGCAGCGGGTAAAACTCAAATCATTTTAAGTGTTCCAAGCTTAGATACACCAGTTTGTGCTACAGAGGCTAGAGAATTTAATAAAAAAGTAGCCAGTTACAATGGTGCTGAAGTGATTGTAGTAAGTATGGACTTACCTTTTGCTATGGGAAGATTTTGCAGTACAGAAGGTATTGAAAATTTAAGTGTTGCAAGTGATTTTGTGGCAAAAGAATTTGGTGAAAAATATGGTGTTTTGATAAATGAAGGTGCTTTAGAAGGGCTTTTAGCTCGTGCCGTATTTGTGATTAAAGAGGGTAAAGTGGCATATAAAGAACTTGTAAATGAAATCACAGAAATGCCAGATATTGCAAAACTTGATGCATTTTTTGGTGGCTCTAGCTGCTGCGGTGGTTGTGGTTGCCATTAATTTTGATTAAGCCCATTCTTAGGGCTTAATTTTTATATCTTCATTTTTTTATTATTTTAAGTTGATTATATTTTAATTGTTAAGTTGATTATTTTTAATATTTATTTTGTGTAATAATAATATAAAAAGGACAATAAAACTCCTATAAAATAGAGCTTTAAAATTATTATTTTTATTAAAATTTCAAGAGATTTTTATACTTCATTTTTTATAATAAGATGATTTTTTTATTTTGGAGGAATAAGGATGAATAGAAGGGATTTTATTAAAAATACCGCTATTGCAAGTGCTGCTAGTGTTGCAGGGCTTAGTGTTCCAAGCTCTATGCTTGGCGCGCAAGAAGAAGATTGGAAATGGGATAAAGCTGTTTGTAGATTTTGTGGAACTGGCTGTGGAATTATGATAGCTAGAAAAGATGGCAAAATCGTAGCAACAAAAGGTGATCCTGCAGCACCCGTAAATCGCGGACTTAATTGTATCAAAGGTTATTTTAATGCTAAGATCATGTATGGTGAAGATCGTCTTGTTATGCCTTTGCTTCGCATGAATGAAAAAGGCGAATTTGATAAAAAAGGCAAATTTCAACAAGTTTCTTGGCAAAGAGCCTTTGATGAAATGGAAAAACAATTTAAAAAAGCCTACAATGAACTCGGCGTTACAGGTATAGGGATTTTTGGTAGTGGGCAATACACTATCCAAGAAGGTTATGCTGCTTTAAAGCTTGCAAAAGCGGGTTTTAGAACAAATAATATCGATCCAAATGCAAGACATTGTATGGCCTCTGCAGTGGTTGGTTTTATGCAAACTTTTGGTGTAGATGAGCCATCAGGCTGTTATGATGATATAGAGCTTACAGATACTATTATCACTTGGGGAGCTAATATGGCTGAAATGCACCCAATCCTTTGGTCAAGAGTAAGTGATAGAAAACTAAGCAATCTTGATAAGGTTAAAGTTGTGAATCTAAGCACTTTTTCTAACCGTACTTCAAATATTGCTGATATTGAAATTATTTTTAAACCAAATACAGATTTGGCTATTTGGAACTACATAGCAAGAGAGATTGTTTATAATCATCCAGAGGCTCTGGATATGAAATTTATCAAAGATCACTGCGTATTTGCAACTGGTTATGCTGATATTGGTTATGGTATGAGAAATAATCCAAATCATCCAAAATTTAAAGAAAGTGAAAAAGATACGGTTGAAAAAGAAAATGTAATCACTTTAGACGATGAAGAGGCTACTTCTTTATCTTATCTTGGCGTTAAAGCGGGTGATAAATTTGAAATGAAACATCAAGGTGTGGCTGATAAAAACTGGGAAATTTCTTTTGACGAATTTAAAAAAGGTTTAGCCCCTTATACTTTAGAATACACTGCAAGAGTAGCCAAAGGTGATGATAATGAGTCTTTGGAAGATTTTAAGAAAAAACTTCAAGAATTAGCTAATCTTTACATAGAGAAAAATCGCAAAGTCGTAAGTTTTTGGACTATGGGCTTTAATCAACACACAAGAGGTTCTTGGGTAAATGAACAAGCTTATATGGTACATTTTTTGCTAGGAAAGCAAGCTAAACCAGGTAGTGGAGCCTTTTCTTTAACAGGACAGCCAAGTGCCTGTGGAACAGCTAGGGAAGTAGGAACTTTCTCACATCGTTTGCCTGCAGATATGGTTGTAGCCAATCCAAAACACAGAGAAATTTCTGAAAAAATTTGGAAAGTTCCTGCAAAGACTATCAACCCAAAACCAGGTTCTCCTTATCTTAATATCATGAGAGATTTAGAAGATGGAAAAATTAAATTTGCATGGGTGCAAGTGAATAATCCATGGCAAAACACTGCAAATGCAAATCACTGGATTGCAGCAGCAAGAGAAATGGATAATTTTATTGTTGTAAGTGATTGTTATCCTGGAATTTCAGCAAAAGTAGCTGATCTTATTTTACCAAGCGCTATGATTTATGAAAAATGGGGTGCTTATGGTAATGCTGAAAGAAGAACTCAACATTGGAAACAACAAGTCTTACCTGTAGGTGCTGCCATGAGTGATACTTGGCAAATTTTAGAATTTGCAAAACGCTTTAAGCTTAAAGAAGTTTGGAAAGAGCAAAAAGTGGATAATAAGCTTACCTTGCCAAGTGTTTTAGAAGAGGCAAAAGCTATGGGTTATAGCGAAGATGATACACTTTTTGATGTACTATTTGCCAATAAAGAAGCAAAAAGCTTTAATCCAAACGATGCCATCGCAAAAGGCTTTGATAATACCGATGTTAAAGGTGATGAGAGAAAAATTCAAGGCAGTGATGGAAAAGAATTTACAGGCTATGGCTTTTTCGTTCAAAAATATCTTTGGGAAGAATATCGTAAATTTGGCTTAGGACACGGACATGATTTAGCGGATTTTGATACCTATCATAAAGTAAGGGGTTTAAGATGGCCTGTGGTTAATGGCAAGGAAACACAGTGGAGATTTAATACTAAATTTGATTATTATGCTAAAAAAGCGGCTCCAAATTCAGATTTTGCTTTTTATGGTGATTTTAACAAAATGCTTACAAATGGGGATTTAATAGCTCCTAAAGATGAAAAAGAGCACAGTATTAAAAATAAGGCTAAAATTTTCTTTAGGCCATTTATGAAAGCACCTGAAAGACCAAGTAAAGAGTATCCGTTCTGGCTTGCAACAGGAAGGGTTTTAGAGCATTGGCATAGTGGAACTATGACTATGCGTGTGCCTGAGCTTTACCGTGCTGTGCCTGAAGCACTTTGCTATATGAGTGAGAAAGATGGAGAGAAATTAGGCTTAAATCAAGGTGATTTGGTTTGGGTGGAATCTCGTCGTGGTAAAGTAAAAGCAAGAGTAGATATGCGTGGAAGAAACAAACCGCCTGTAGGACTTGTGTATGTGCCGTGGTTTGATGAGAATGTATATATCAATAAAGTTACTTTGGATGCGACTTGTCCGCTTTCAAAACAAACTGACTTTAAAAAATGTGCTGTAAAAATTTATAAGGCTTAATTTAGGGTTTTGATTAAATGAAAGGTAGAAGAGAATTTTTCGTTAGTGCCTTTAAGGCTGCATGTTTATGTACAGGAGGTGGATTTTTGGCTAATTTGGCTTTAAAAGCCGATGATAATTATGCTTTGCGTCCTCCTGGGGCTGAAGATGAAGCTAGATTTTTAAGCAAATGTATTCGTTGTGGGCTTTGTGTAAAAGCCTGTCCTTATGATACTTTAAAGCTTGCTAGCTTGTTAGATAGTCCAAAAAATGGCACGCCTTTTTTTAAGGCAAGAGAAATTCCTTGCTATCTTTGTAAGGATATTCCTTGCATTAGAGAATGTCCAACTGATGCTTTAGATAAAAAGCATTTAGAGCAGGGTATAGAATCTTTGAAAATGGGTATTGCTATTGTTGATAGTGCTTCTTGTGTGGCACACTGGGGAATTCAATGTGATGCTTGTTATAGAGCTTGTCCTTTGATAGATAGGGCTTTAAAACTTGAGCTTAAACGCAATGAACGCACCGCCAAACATGCTTTTTTACTACCTAGTGTGGATCATGAAGTGTGTGTAGGTTGTGGGCTTTGTGAACTGGCTTGTATTACTGAAAAACCGGCCATTCGTGTTTTGCCAAGGGAGTATGTATTGGGAAAAGCAGGATCTCATTATGTAAAAGGCTGGGATGAAAAAGATGAAGGTCGTATAAAAAATGCAGATACTTCAAAACATTTTGATGCTAAAAAAGCAACCAATTATTTAAATGATGGAGAACTGTGATGAAGTATTTAATTGCTAGACGCATCGTTCAGCTTGGAATTTTAGCGCTTTTTAGTTTTAAAGCTACAGATTTTATCTTGCAGGGAAATTTAAGTTCTTCTAGACTTTTTAATACCATACCTTTAAGCGATCCTTTTGCGGTTTTGCAAATCATTCTAGCAAGCTGGAGTATAGATTTAGTGGCTTTAATAGGAGCTTTGATTATATTTTTTATCTATGGTTTGCTTTTAGGAAGGGTTTTTTGCTCTTGGGTTTGTCCTGTTAATTTAATCACAGATTTTGCTGCTTTTGTGCGAAATAAATTAACCCTTAATAATAAATTTTTAATTTTGCCTAAAAATTTACGCTATTTTGTATTGGTCTTGGTTTTAGTCCTTTCTTTTGTATTTTCATTGCCTGTGTTTGAAAGTTTTTCTTATATAGGAATGATACATAGAGGGATTATTTTTGCTACAAGTTCTTGGATTTTTGTAGCCTTTATACTTTTTTGTATTGATACTTTTTTAAGTCCTAGGGCAATTTGTTCACATTTTTGTCCACTAGGAGCTTTTTATGCTTTTATTTCTCGTTTTGCTTTGCTTAAAATAAAGCATGATAGTGATAAATGCACTAAATGTTATGAATGTATCCGTATTTGTCCTGAAAAACAGGTTTTGTGGATGGTTGGAAAAGAAAGTACTAGCGTGAAATCAGGAGAGTGTATAAGGTGTGCAAGATGTATAGAAGTTTGTAATGATGATGCTTTGAATTTTAATATTTTTGATTTAAGGAATAAATAATGAAGAAGAAATTGGTTTTATTAGGAAGTGCTGCAGTGGTATTTTTTGCCGCTTGTGCAATGAATAGTGGGGTAAGTTCGGAACAAATTGGACTTAGAAAAGCAAGTTTAGAAAATGAAAATAAAGTAAATTTAGTGGAAGCAAATTTCACAACTTTACAACCTGGGGAATCTACTCGTTTTGAGCGTTCTTATGAAAATGCACCACCATTAATTCCGCATGCTATTGAAGATTTGTTACCTATAACTAAAGATAACAATATGTGCTTAAGCTGCCATGATAAGGCTATAGCAGCAGATGCTGGTGCAACTCCACTTCCTGCTAGTCATTATTATGATTTTAGACACAATAAAACCACAGGAGATATGATTAGCGATAGTCGTTTTAATTGCACTCAGTGTCATGTTCCACAAAGTGATGCAAAACCTTTAGTGGGAAATAGCTTTAAACCTGAATTTAAAAATGAACAATTAAAAAGTCGTTCAAATTTAATTGATGTGATTAATGAGGGTGTAAAGTAAATAAATGAAAAAATTTCTTTTTATTTTGAGTCTTTTTTGTGTTTTGTCTTATGCTTATGAGCTGAAATTAAATGCTAATATAACAGCTTTAAAGCTTGATAAGCAAAACTTATATATAGGCACTGATAAAGGTGAAATTTTACAATATAACATTAAAGATAAAAGTTTAAAAGAACTTTTATCTTTACCAAAGATTAAAAATTATTATGGTGATGATTTTGCTAAGATTTATAACATTGATGTTTTTAAACATACACTTTTAATACTTAGCGAGGGTGATTTTGGTGCTAAAAATTTAAGTTTTTATAAGGAAAATTTACAAATCAAAAAGCTCGAAGAAAATAGCATAATAAAAGCATTTTTTATCAATGAAAACACTTATCTTTTGATTTCTATTGGTTCTGAAATAGAATTGATTGATAAAAGTTTAAAAAATATAAAAAAATTTAATTTTTCCCATTCTAGTCTTAATGATGCAGTTTTAAATGAAGATAAGAGTAGACTAGTTGCAGGTTTTGAGAGTGGCGAAGTAGAACTTTTTGATTTGAAAAATTGGAAGATGTTAAAAAACTATGATAAAATGCATAAAGATAATATCTATCAAGTAGATTTTAAAAATAATGTTATTTTAAGTTGTGGAACGGATAGGCGTATAGGAGTTGTAAAAAATGAAGAGCAAAATTTTTTGCAAAAAGATTTTTTGATATATACTTGTGCTTTAAGTCCTAGTGGAGAATTCGCTGTTTATAGCGATAATGAAGCTGGAGTTAGTGAAGTTTTTAGCACAAGTGATTTTAAGCCTGTTAAAACTTTTAATAATGAAAATTTGATGAGTGAGTTTATTATTTTTTTAAACAATAAAGATTTTATCGTTTCAGGCTTTGGTGATAGTATAATGTTTAGGAGTATTGATGAATAATCTTTCTAGTGTTTTGATTTTAGCAAAAGAAGAATATATAAATGATTTAAAAAAGGCTATATCTGAAATTCCTTTTTGTTCTGTAGAACTTTGTGAAAATGAAAAGATTATAGTTGTGATTGAAAGTGAAAATTTAGAAGATGAGTTAAACTCTTATAAAATGCTTGAGAAATTGCCAAATATTATCAGTATTAATATGGTTTTTTCTTATCAAGATTTAAATGATGATATCCAAAAAGCAATCAATAGTGGTGCAATAGAAACGATAGAAAAAAATGAAAATGCTGAGAATGTTCGCTACTATGGTAGTGTATTTAATCAATTTTCTTAAAGTGTAAAGATGGTATTTTTAATCCCATTGCTTATTATAATTGGTGTTATTTTTGGAATTGATTATGTGTATTTTAAAAATCAAGATTTAAAAGCGCAAGTTAAAAAAGAACAAAAAGAATTAAATTCTAGTTTAGAGAAAGAAAAAAAAGAATATATAGAAAAACTGTTTAAAACAAAATAGACATTAAAAAACACCTTATTTTCTTAAAGATAAATTAAAAAGCTTTTTGCTAGAATTAAAGAAAAATTTTAGGAAACAGTGATGAAAAATACAGTCACTGAAGCTTCCATCTATGAGGCTCAAGGGTTAAAAGACGAAGCTTTAGAAATTTATAAAAATATCTTAAAAGAAGATCCGGATAATCAAAACGCTATCGATGCGGTTCGTCGTCTTAGTGGTTTTAGATCCAAGCATAAAGACTTAAACACTCAAATGTTGGATTTTTTTATTAATATGAAAAGCGATGAAGAAATTAATGAATTTAAAAGGTGGTTGATAAAAATATGAATTTGGAAGATTTAGCTAAAAAAACCATTAGCGAAGTTAGCTCTATCATGGAAGAGCAAAGAAGACAAAATGAAATTTTAAAAGAACAAGAATTAAATAGAAAAACTGAAATAAAAGATGAATTACCACCTATGGAGTTTGTATGCGAAGAGCTTGATACTCCGCAAGACTTAGAAGATAAAATTTCTATGGCAAAATTTGAAGAAGAGCAAAAAATACAAAATAATATTGAAATTTCTACTCAGGAAAATAAAGAGTTTAAAAAAGAAGAGCCTTTTTTACAAAGTGAAATTTTAAATCCTAGTGTTATGACAGAGGTTCAAACGCTTAATGAGGATATTTTTTTAAAACATCTTAGAGAGAGAATTTTAGTTCTTTTTGAAGGTTTAAATAGCATAAAAAAAGATGATCTTGAAAATAGGTTAAACTTGACCATAAATTTTTTAGAGTTTTTACTTGCAAATATCGAAGATAAGCTTAAAAAATAATCCCGATTTACAGTTTATTGCTGAGTTTTTAAAGCCTTATACCAAACGAGCGTATTTGGTTGGAGGTAGCGTTAGGGATTTGTTTTTAGGCTTAAAAATTTGTGACTATGATATAGAGCTTTATGATATAAAACCTAAAGATTTTGAAAAGATTATGCAAAAATTGGGCGCACAAGGCTTTGGAAAAAGTTTTTTTGTGTATAAGTTTAAAAATTATGATTTAGCTCTTGCTAGAACCGAAAATAAAATAAGCTATGGACATAAAGGTTTTGAAGTTCAAATTTGTAATGATGAAAAACTTGGCGCCAAAAGACGCGATTTTACCATAAATTCTATGATGATTAATCTTTTTAACGATGAGTTTTTAGATTTTTATGGAGGATTAAAAGATCTAGGAGCAGGCTTTTTAAGGCATATTGATAAACAAAGCTTTCAAGAGGATAGTTTAAGAGTATTAAGAGCGGTAGTATTTGCTTCAAGGTTTAACTTTAAGATAACTAGCGAAAGCTTGAAATTGATGCAAAGTATGGATATAACTGATCTTAGCAAAGATAGGATCAATGCGGAGCTTTATAAATTCTTTAAAAGCCCTAGACTTGATGTTGGCTATAGATATTTGCAAGAACTTGACTTAGAAAAACAGATTTTCGGCTTTGAGAGTACTTTTAAGAGTTTGGAATTTCAAAATTTGCTCAGACAAAGTAGAGAATTTGTAAAAAGCGATGCTTTATTCTTGTATTTGTATTTGAATTTTTTTAATTTAGAAAAAGATATATTTTTTAAAAGAACCAAACTTCAAAAAGAATACCTAAAATACGCAAATCAAGCTTTTTATCTTGATGATATAAGTGATTTTGAGCTAGCAAAAATTGCTTTTGAAATGCCTTTGAAGAAATGGCTTGGACTTTGGAGTAAAAAGCGTATTGAGCAAGCTAAAAGATTAGGGCTTTATGAGAATAAGTTTGAAAGTAAAATTTTAGCAAAAGATTTCATAAATGCTGGATTTTGTGGTAAAATTCTTGGCTTAAAGCTTCAAGAAGCAAGAGAGAATGAATTAAAAGAATATATAAAAGGTTTAGCTAAATGATTTCTGTATTAAAAATTTGCACCAAAGATCAAAAAGGTTTAATCTATAGAATTTCTGATGTTATTTTTAAATATCATATCAATATAGTAAAAAACGATGAATTTGTAGGCGAAGGAATGTTTTTTTTTCGTGCTCTTTTAGAAGGTGAGTTTGATAAAGAAGCTTTTATAGGAACGCTTGAGGCTATGCTTGGACAAGAAGCCTTGATAGAGCTTTGCGAGAAGAGAAAAAAAGATATCGTTGTTTTTGCTACTAAAGAAAGTCATTGTTTGGGAGATTTGCTAATAAAGCATTATAGTAACGAACTTGAAGCAAATATCAAAGCTGTGATTTCAAATCACAACTCTTTAAAGGATTTAGTTGAGAAATTTGAAATTCCTTATCATTTTATCAGCGCTGAAAATTTAGATCGTAAAGAGCAAGAAAATCAGATTTTAAAATGTCTTGAACAATATAAATTTGATTATTTGGTTTTAGCAAAATATATGCGAATTTTATCTCCTGATTTTGTTAGGCATTTTGAAGGCAAGATTATAAATATTCACCATTCTTTTTTACCTGCATTTATAGGAGCAAATCCTTATAAACAAGCCTTTGAAAGAGGGGTTAAAATAATTGGAGCTACGGCACATTTTGTAAATAATAATCTTGATGAAGGTCCTATTATCACTCAAGCTGTTTCGCCTGTAAACCATGAATTTACTTGGCAAGATATGCAGCAAGCAGGTAGAAATATAGAAAAAGATGTTCTTTCAAAAGCACTTGATTTGGCTTTTGAAGATAGAATTTTTATATATAATAATAAAACTATAATATTTTAATGTGATAATTTTATTATAGTTTTATTTAAAGCATTAAAAAAATAATCAATATCCTCTTTTTCATGCGTATAATGCAAGCTTATTCTTAACCAACCTGGTTTTGTTTTAAGTTTTTGATTATCTTTTAAGCCTAGCAAATCATGACCATAAGGCCCAGCACAAGCACATCCAGCGCGTGTTTCTATGTGGTATTTTTTACTAAGTTCGTAAGCGATATCAAAAGGAGAAATTCCTTTGATATTGAAAGCAAAAATAGGCAATCGGGTTTTTAAATTCTTTGCGTATAAAATTAAATTAGGTATAGTTTTTAGTTTTTCAAAAAAATAATCTTTTAGAATTTCTTCTTTTTTTTCTATATTTTTAATCCCTATAGAATCTTTGATTTTAAAAGCTAAGCTAGCGCGAATGAGTTGTAAAATTCCAGGTGTTCCTCCTTCTTCTAAAGCTTCTTCATTGCAAAGGTAGCATTGTGAAGTGCGAGAAACATAGCCCACAGTTCCACCTGCTGCAAAGCTAGGCTTGTTTCCACAAAGATCTTTTTTGATAGCTAAAAGTCCAGAACCGCCAATACCACCGATTAATTTATGAGAACTTATAAACAACGCATCATAGTATTGACAAGATATGTTTTTATAGGGAATGAAACTAGATGCATCAAAAGCAACTATCCCTTTAAATTTACGAACCATTTCAGAAATGCGTTTGTAATCACTTAATATCCCAGTAACATTTGAAGCTAAAGAAAAGCTAGCGATTATTTTTCTTTTTTTGTTTTTTTGTAAAGTTTTTTCTAGAAAATCAAAATCAATTTCCCCATTTTTATCCAAGGGAATTCTAATACATTCGCACAAGCCTTCTCGAAATGAAAGTTCATTAGAATGATGCTCATAAGGCCCTACGATAACTAAAGGTAAGGTATTTTTATCAATTTGCGTAAAATATCTTTCTTTTACAAGAGGGGGAATGTAAATGCCGATCAATTCTTGAAATTTTTTAATAGCACTGCTTGATCCTGTTCCGCAGGCTATAAGGGCAAAATTTTCATCTAATGATAAACTTTTTTTTATATCTTTTCTTGCTTGTTCGTAAATTTGTTGAGTTTTAAAAGAATTCAAAGAGCTATCAGAATGTGTGTTTGCATAGGTTGGGAGAATTTTTGAAATTTCTTTTTCTACACATTTTAGAGCTAAAGCACTTGCTGTGAAGTCAAAATGCAAAATACCTTTTTTTAAGATCAATTCTTTTTTTAAATCTGAAATTTGCAAATACAATCCTTATAAAAATTTGCTAAAATTATACTATAAAAATGCTTTATAAAAGGAAAAATATAAAATTTAAGAACTTTGTAGATTTGCATAAGAATTTGTCTTTAAGTAAGCTTTTTGATTTTTATAGTGTGTTTGAAGGTTTTGAAAAATTAAACATTTTAAATTTTGAAGACGATGTATTTACAAATATAGAGCGAATTTTGCTTGATGATTATCTAAAAATTAAAAGTTATTTCGCCTTGGATGAAACAAGTTCTTACGCTCTTACTTTACTAGCTAAAAACAATCGCAAGCGTTTTTCTATCAATAGAAAAATTCAGCATTTTAAAGCTTTATCTACACTTAAATATCTTTTAGAAACAGGTATAATAAAACTTGAGTATAGTAAGGAAGCTAAAAAAATAAAAGATAAAAGACAAAAAATCAAAAAAGAACTAAGATCTTATGTTGTCCAAGATAAGATTATATTTAGCAACCATTTTACTCGTTTCTTTTTTTATTTTTTAAAGCCCAATGAAAAGCTTATTTTGCAAAATCGTTATAAAGAAGTTTTAGAATGCATTAAGGAAAAATTTGAGCTTTATCAAAGTTTTTGTTTTGAACAACTTTCTAGAGAATTGCTTGAGAAAAAATTCAATATCAATGGAGTGCAAAGCTACTGGGATAAGAATTTAGAACTTGATCTTTATTATCAAGATGAAAATTTGTGTTTTGTCGGAGAAGTTAAATTTAAAAATAAAAAAATTTGTAAAAATATTTTAAATCTTTTAAAATCAAAAGTAAAGTCTTTAAATTTGACTCCAAATTATTACATTATAATCTCAAAAAATGGTTTTAGCAAGGAATTTGATAAAATATGCGAACAGAATTTGCTTTTACTTGATTTGAATGATTTTAAGATTTTATTAGAGGAATGATAAATGAATGAAAGTATTTTAAAAAGTTTAGACTCAAATGAAAAAGAAACCCTACAAAAAGGCTTAGAAAGTCTTATAGAACAAACTTATGTAATAGAAAATGAATACAAAACTTTAAATGAAAACTATAACTCCTTACGCGCAATGGTTGATGAGATTATAGAGGTGTTGCCTAGTGCGCTTTGGATTTTAGATAAAGAAAAAAATATTATTTTACAAAATCAAGAAGCCTTGAAAAATCCAAAATTACTTAGTATCATTAGTCTTGATAAAATTCGTGATGAGCTTGAATTTGAAGGTAGGTTTTATGCGGTAAAAATCATAGCGCATAATGAAAAAACTATAGTTTCAGCTACAGATATTAGCGATGAAAAACGCAATGAAAGGCTTGCAAGCATGGGTAGTGTAGCGGCTCATTTGGCACATGAGATAAGAAATCCTATTGGATCTATATCTTTACTTGCTTCAACCCTTTTTGCTCGTAGTGAGCTTAAAAATAAGCATATAGTTCTTGAAATCCAAAAGGCTATTGCTAGAGTGGAGCGTATCGTAAATTCAACTCTACTTTTTACTAAGGGTGTACACATCAATGCTTTAAATTTTAATCTTTTAGAGTTAAAAGAAGAGTGTGAAAGTGCCATTAACTCTTATAATTTCACTTCTCAAATAGACTTTGAAATATCTTTTTTGGATAAGCAGATTTGTGCTGATAAAGCTCTTCTTGGTTTGGTTTTGCAAAATTTGATTTATAATGCTATTGATGCGATAGAAGAAAGCGAATGTGAAAAGCCTATGATTAAAATTTTAGCAAGTTATGATAATGAAAAAATATGCATCAGAGTGTATGATAATGGTTGTGAAATAAAAGATGAGAAATTGGTTTTTGAAGCTTTTAAAACAACAAAACTTAAAGGCAATGGACTTGGCTTGTCTCTTTCTAAAGAAATCATAAACGCTCATAAGGGAGAGTTAAGTTTTCAAAGTGATCCTAAGAATTTTTATTTTACCTTACCTTTGGTGTGATAAATATTTTCTTTTCACCCCAAAGTGGAACAGATCTTGCTTATATTATTTTAATATATTTAGGTTGAAGGCAAAAAAATCTAAATCAAGGAATTAATATGAGTATCTTTAGCATCAATGATAACTCAAATTATAATTCTATACTTTCACAAGCAAAAGCTAATAAAGAAAGTAAAGAAAATTCTAAAATAAGTTTTGCTAATTCTTTTTTAAAACAAAATGCTAGTAAATTAAATGAAATTCAAAATGCAAATTCACAAACTCTAGCAAGAAGTGAAGTATTAAATTCTACTAATACAACAAATACTAGCAATAATACTAATTTTAGTATAAGTAGTAAGACAAGTTCTCCTAATTATAATATATCAAGTGAATTTAAAAACTCTATTTATACTCTAAAATACAAACAAGCAGATATAAGCACTTCTACCAATACAGCCTATGGTTATAGTGTAGATAAAGATGGCTATATGGGAAGTGATTTTAACAAAGCCGCAGGATTACCTGAAGATTTTAAGATACATAAATCTACTTTGGATGAGATTAAAAAAGCTGCTGAAAATGATCCTGTTGTTTCAAGTACAAAAGAATACTTAGGCGTAAGCGAGTATTATACTAATATCGATATGGCTGAAACCATAAAACAATATTATAATCTTTTTTCTAATGCTTTAGGTCAAAGTTTTCCAAATGATAAAACAAGTTTTAGTGAAGCAGATATAAATTCTATGCCTAAGGGGTATGCTATAAATGGAATAAAATCGATGGATTTTAATGATCCAGGCAATAGAATGAATATCACTCACCTAAGAGATTTTTCAAATTCTTCTATTGCAAATATTTATCAAACCCCTGAACAAATGAAAGAAGCTGAAAGTTTATATATACAATCAGGATCTTTAATAGATGGCATAAATGGACATAGTTTTGGTTTATCTTTGGAAGAAATCAAAAATGTTTCTAAAGGTGAAGATTGGCAATTTAATCCTGATATGTCAGTTTATCCGCAAAATGAAGATGGAAGCTATTCTAAAGAAGCTTTATTTATGAGTTTTTTAAAATCATATGGTAGCGGACAACCTGTTGAGAGTCCAAAAACCACACTTAATCCAAAAGTAGAAGCTTACAATAGGGCTATGGCTAAAGAAAGTTTTAATGGTGATAGCATTGCTTTAAATGACATTATGACAGGCAAAGTTGATTTTGCAAGTTTGTTAAAAGGTTATGCACAAGATGGCTGGCTTGATGCAGATATATATGCAATGGAAAAAGGAGTTGCTTGGCAAAATACAAGTATAGGTTATGGTGGAGCTTGGTTTGATAATCAGTTTAATCAAACAAAAGCTAATGGTTGGAAAGCAAGTAACCAAAGTATCAATTCTTATGTTGGATCTATAATGGATAGACTTAATAATCTTATAGGGCAGACTAGGGTTTAGGAAGTATTTGCACGAAGTCAAATTAAAAATGATGACATTTGCAAATACTTATGCAAATCACATAAAGCTAGGTGCATCGTTTGAAAAGAGTATCAAATCTCCATGTTTTGTTTCTTTAGCTAGAGTTTGAACTAGCTGACTCTTTTCTTTAAGTATAATGGTTTTTATTTTTAACTCTTTTTTGAAAATTTCAGCATTGATTTGTGCACTAATGATAGCAAGATCAAAACACTCATTGATGATTTTAGCAAGTTTTATATTTTCTTCTTCGCTTACTTCTACTATACCAGGACTTACTAAAACTTTGCGTCCTTTATAGCTTTTACAAAGTTTATAGCTTGTGCTCATACCTTTAAAATTTCCATTAAAACCATCATCTATGATAAATTTAGGCTCTCTTGAAAGCACTTGCAAGCGATGTTCTACGGAATTTATATTTAAAACTTGCTTTTGAATTTTTTCTAGTTTTATGCCAAGATAATGAGCACAAAGTATACAAACACAAAGATTTTGCGCATTAAAATCCCCTAAAATTTGACTTTTAAAATCATAGGATTTATTTTCTATATCGACTTTAAATTCTAAACCTTCAAGACTTGAATGAATAAGACTTAATTTCTCATCATAAAGGCTGATGAGTTTATCTCCTTCTTTTTGGGTGCTAGAGTGTAAAAAAGCCTTTTCTAGTCTTTTGGAATTTAAGGCTTCAAGTTTGGTTGAGCGGATATTTTCAACACTTTTAAAATACTCTAAATGTGCATTGCCTATCTCTCCTACTATGCTGATGTGAGGTTGTAAAAAACGAGTGATTTCATCAATATCGCCTTTAAGTCTAGCACCTGCTTCAGCTATGTAAATTTGAGTATCTTGGCTTAAATTGTTATTGATATCAGCAACTATACCTAGCAAGGTATTGACAGATCGTGGTGTTTTGTAGCTTTTAAAGTCATCTTTTAAAAGTTCGTATAAAAAATTTTTAATACTTGTTTTTCCAAAACTTGCGGTAATGAGTATGATTTTTAAATTTTCATTGGCTCTTAGTTTGGCTTTGGCTTGTTTTTTATAATATAAATTTGTAAAAAACTCATAAATTTTAAGACTCAATAAAGCAAAAGGAAGACTAAAAAGATTAAAAAGAAAAGAAAAACGCAAAGCAAGGATGGTAAAAATAGCATTATAAACAAAAACAAAAACAAAAAACCATTTAACCTTACTTGTAAAAACAAGCTTTTTATCTATGCCTTTATTCCAAAAATACAAAATCGGAGTATGGATCAATGCAAAATATGCCAAAGAGTATAAAGGAAAAGCTAAGAATAAAAAATAAGGGATAAATAAAAAATACAAATGCCATAAAGGTTTATGATAATGAAAAAACACGCGTTTAAATTTATAAGAATACCATTGTAAAGCACTCATAAGATAAAAAGCTATACAAAAATTAAAAAATAAAGAATTGATAAAATAAAGAGTATTGATAAGCATTTAAATTTCCTTAATTTTTTGAGCTATGAAAGCAGAATATTTTAAAAAGAAAAAATGATCCCCCTCTAAAGGATAAAAAGTGCTATTTTTTAAAAGTTGATGCATTTTTTCACCACAATACAAAGGCGTGGCTTCATCGCTTTTTCCCCAAAAAACCAAGCTTTTAGCCTTTTGCTTGGCAAAAATTTCACCAAAATCCTCATCAACAACATTTTTAAAGGTTTCATACATCATAGGGCTAAGATTTGCTCCATCTTTACTAGCAAAATAGCGATAAAATTTTCCCAAACCAAAGAGTTTTAAAATTTTAAAAATACGGATTTTAAAACGCACTTTTAGGGATTTTTTAGCTAAAATTCCTGCACTTGAAAGTAAGATTAGGGTGTCTTTTTCTTTTGCGAGTAGGGTGCTTACTTTTCCACCAAAAGAATGCCCCATGAAAAAACAGACATTGAGTTTTTTTTGTTTTAAAAAAAGTTCTGTGATATTGGCATAATCTTGAGTGTTTAAAATTTCTTCCACACTTGAATTTCCAAAACCCGCCAAATCCATATAAATTTGACAAAAGTCTTTCAAAAAAGGATAAAAACTTTGCTTCATAAGTTCTTTATTGGCTCCCCAGCCGTGTAAGATAAGTATTTGCGGTAAGGTAAGATCACCTAAAATTTCATAAGAAATTTGATAAGTTTTGTTTTTATAAGAAAGTTGAGTTTGAGCCATTTTAAGCCTTTTGATTTTTGTAGATATTTTCTAAAAGTTGCATGGCGTTTTGTAAGCGTTCAAATTCCTTCATGCTAAGCATTACAGCTTCAAATTTGTTATTTTTTAAAATAACTATTTTTCCACTTTCGCTTTTTTTGAGTTTTTCCATAATGGGGCTAAAATTTCTTACCACTTCGGTGGCAGTGTAAATTTCATCTTGTTTAAAAGAGAGCATTTTTCTTCCTAAAATACGCTAAATTTTATGTATAATTTAGCGTATTTTGACTTAAAAGCTTATAATTTTCCTTTTTGTCCGTTGATAGAGTGAAGGAAGTTGTAGCTGATTTTTATCATTTTTTCAAGTGAAATTTGATCAGCTAAAGCGTTTAAAGTAGTACTAAAATCTTTAAAAAGATAATTAGCCAAAGAACCAGGATTTGGGTTGATTTCATTTAAATATATTTCATTATCCAGTATAAAAAAATCGCAGCGTATTAAAGCACCTTTAAACAAAGGATTGTAGATCTTTTTAAAACTATCTTTGAGTTTTTCTTTTAATTCTTCGCTTAAATTTGCTTCTATAAGCTCATTGTGTCCTGAAAAGCTAAGATATTTTTGTTCAAAGTCTAAAAATTCTTTTTTCTTTGGCTCTTCTATGATGGAAAAAACAAACTCATCATTGATCATACATCCTGCAAGATTGTATTCTTTGATATTGTTTTTAAATTCTTCCACTACAAGATCATTATCAAATTCAAAACCTACATCTTTGGCGTATTCTAAATCTTTTTCATCTTTTACTATACTAATACCTATGCTACTTCCAAGTCTTGCAGGTTTGATAATGCAAGGAAAACTAAGCTTTTCTTTAGAGTTTTGCCCTTTTCTTACCATGGTATAATCAAGTGTTTTTACTCCAACGCTTTTGGCATAAAGTTTGGTAAGTTCTTTGTTGAAAGATAATACGCTGGCTTCAAGCCTAGGTCCTATAAATTTAATAGAATAAAACTCAAATAAAGCTGCAATTTTTCCATCTTCTCCATCTCTACCATGGATAAGATTGATCACGCACTCGCACTCTAGTTTATTTTCTTTTAAAAAGCCTTTGCTAAAAAAACCTCCTTGTTTGATGAAAAGTTCTTTTTCTTTTTTATAAGCTTTGGTGCTAAAAGTTTTAGAATTCATTTTTTCACTTGGGATATGATAAAATCTTCTTTCTTCATCACAAAAAATAAATTCTAAATTTTGATTAATAACTTTTTTAAGTACTACAGCACTTACTATACTGATCTCATGTTCATAAGAATTTCCGCCAAAAAGTATTGCAAATTTCATTTTATTCCTTTATCCTAGTTTTTTAAGAGCTTCTTTGATGAGTTCGCTTGTGCCTGTTGCTTGAGCACTTGCTAAAACACTTATGATTTTTTCTTGTTTAAAGCCTAGAGTAAGAAGTGCGGCTAAGGCTTCACTTTTATCATCGCTTACATTTTCAAGTTTGGTTTTTGTATCTGAAAGTTCTACTATAATGCGTTTCGCACTTTTTGGACCTATACCAGGTACTTTTTTAAGCACGCTTTCATCGCCTAAACTTAACGCTTTGTAAAAAGAATTTACATCAAGACTAGAGCATACCGCCATAGCAGTATTTGCACCCACTCCATTGACTTTTAAAAGCATTTCAAACATTTTTTGTTCATCTTTATCCAAGAAGCCATAAAATTTATTAGAATCTTCTTTGATGATTTGAGTAATAAAAAACTCATGCTTTTCTTGAGTTTGAATTTTAGCAGAACAAAAAAGCGAAATAAATATCCCATAGCTTAAACCACTAGCACATTTAACAATGATAAAAGTAGGTTCTTTTTTTGTGATTATTCCTTCGATGCCGACAACCATGCTATATCCTTTTCTTCATAATCTAATTTTTTATGTATTTCTATACTTTCTTGGTTGTTTTGTATGACTTTTTTAATACCTATAAATTTAGCACTTTCATTAACAAATGAAGAGTAAAAAATATCTTCTTTAGGTTCTAGAAGTGAAAATTTGATCTCATTCATGTCAGTCCATTTGCCGCTTTTATTTATAAAAGTTGCTTCAAAAAGCATTTTTTGCAAATTGATTAATTCTAATTGTAAAGATTTTTTGCGTTCAAGAAGTTCTTTTTCTTCATTTTGTAGTTTATTTAATTCAAGATTTTGTAAAGAGAAATCTTTTAGGGCTTTTTCGTATTGTATAGGAACATTTTGACCTTGATTTTTAAGTTCTGTTATCTTTTTTTCAACGCTTAAAATTCCATTTTTACTTGATAAAATGTATTGTCTTATTTTATTCATTTTATGATTTAACTTAGAAATTTGCTCTCCTAAAATCGCAAATTCTTCATCATAATTACTATCAAGAGTTTTAATTTTAGCATGAAATTTATTGTTATCCCCGTTGATGCGTTCTATTGTGGTGTTTTCAAAAAACACACAAGAATTATTACTTTCTAAATTTTCTATATAGATTTTATCAGCTTGTATATTTCCGCCTAAACTTTTTTTAATTCTCACTTCTTTAGCTTTGATTGTTCCACCTTCGAGCAAATCTATATTTAAAATTTCGGCTTCTACAAATCCTCTATGAGTTTTTATATAGGCTTGTTTGGCTTGAATTTTGGCTTTAGAGTGTGTAGTGCCTTCAATTTTCATTTTGGTGGCATTAAGTTGAGTGTTGCTTCCTACGCTTCCGACTACATTTAATTCTTCACATTCTATCCCAACGCCAGAATTTACAGCATCTTTTACTTCTGAAAGAAATTTTATATTGATTTTGACATTTTTGTCTAGTCCAGCTCTTATAATCCCTATATTTTTAAAATCTACCCCATTAAAATCTAGTTCATTTGCAATATCAAATTTTTCACCATCTTGTACTACATAACCTTTTTTTAAGGCTATATATTCTGTGTATCCATCTTGCTCTACTTGTTTAAAAGCTGAAGAACAAGAAAATTTAACTTTATTTTCATTTGCGGCTAAAACTTTTAAGGTGTGCAAATTTAAGTCTTTTCCTTCTTTACCTTGTTTAAATTTGGCGTGTTTTAAAACAACTTCGTTTTCATCAACAACAATAATACCTGAGCGTTTTTCATCGATAGTGTAGTTTTTGGTTTTTTCTTTATAAGCCAAGATCAGGGATTCATCTTGACTTTCTATAGGATCAATACCTTGTGCAACGGTGATTTGTATAGTTTTATTTAAAGGGATGTTTTTATGTTGGTTGCAAAAAGACATTAAATTTTTCTTAAAATCAAAAATGCGGATACCTATTAAAAATTTAAGTTTCAACATCTTTTTATAAATATTTTGCAAAAGTTCTAGTGCTAGTTTTTCATGAAAGTCTAAATTTGTAAAATCAATTTGAGCAACTATTTTGGTTAAATTTTTATTTGCAACTAGTTTGACTGCTTGAGATGCTTTGCTTTGGTTTATACCGTGGAAAATTTCTATTTTGTATTCTTGCTTGATTTGAAGATCATTTTTTAAAAAAATTTCATCTTTATCAAAAAGAGTTAATTCTTTTTCAGAGATTTTTTCCCATTCTAAATCTCCAAAACGATATTGTGTAGAAAACGCCAATAAACTAAAATCAAGCTCATTTAAGCTAAGGTTTGTTCGTGAAGCTACGCTTAAAAGCTCTCGAGCTGGATTTTCTGTATAGGCAATAATTTTTTCATCCAAAGCCAAAACTTTCCCCTTGTAAAAAATTAAGAATGTAATTATAGTCAATTTTTAATCAATTTTAGTTAAAATAGTTCTCTTTATATTTTGAAATTTATGAAAAAATTTAATGAAGAGTTTAGTATTTAAAAATTTTATTATCAATGCTTTAGGAATTTTATTTTCAAGAATTTTAGGGCTTGCTAGAGATGTTTTAATAGCGCTTTTTTTAGGAGCAGGGCTTTATAGTGATATTTTTTTTGTGGCTTTAAAAATGCCTGCTTTTTTTAGAAGAATTTTTGCAGAAGGGGCTTTTGGACAAAGTTTTTTGCCTAATTTTGTAAAAGCGAAAAAAAAAGGAGCTTTTTGCGTTAGTGTAATGATGCAATTTAGCCTTATAGTTTTTTTATTTTGTCTTTTGGTAAGTTTTTTCTCCTCTTTTTTTACCAAGCTTTTTGCTTTTGGGTTTAACGCAGATACTATAGCTTTAGCGGCTCCTTTGGTGGCGATTAATTTTTGGTATTTGTTTTTTATTTTTTTAGTTACTTTTTTAGGAGCTATTTTAAATTATAGACAAAAATTTTTCATTACCTCTTTTTCTGCGGCATTATTTAACTTAAGTATTGTTATAGCTGCCTTTTTTGTGGATAAAAATGCACCGCAAAATACACTTTATTATTTTTCTTATGCAACGGTTTTAAGTGGGGTGGCACAGCTTATTTTACATTTGCTTGTTTTAAAAAACAATCCTGTAATACGTGCTATGACTTTAAGTATAAAATTTAAAAAAGCCAAGGCGAAATTACAAGGTTTTTATGGCAATTTTTTTCATGGAGTTTTAGGTTCTTCTGCGACTCAATTTAGCTCATTGCTTGATACAACTATAGCTAGTTTTTTAATGAGCGGGAGTATTTCTTATCTTTATTATGCAAATCGTGTCTTCCAACTCCCCCTGGCACTTTTTGCTATTGCTTTAACTCAAGTTTCTTTTCCAAAAATTTTAAAACATTTAAAAAGTGATCAAGAAAATTTAGCCTTAAAATTTATGCAAAGAGCATTAGCACTTTTAAGCATTTTGCTTATTGCTTCTAGTATTGTAGGTTCTGTGTTTGCTTTGGAAATTTCAAAGCTTTTATTTGAAAGAGGAAATTTCACTCACGAAGATAGTGTGATTACGGCTTATGTTTTGATTGCTTATCTTATAGGGCTTTTACCTTTTGGTTTGCAAAAGCTTTTTTCTTTGTGGCTTTATGCAAAATTTAAACAAAAAACAGCAGCTTGGATCGCGGTAAAATCTTTAATTATCAGTGCTTTATGTTCTATGGCTTTTATATTTTTGATTAAAGATGAAAGTTTAAAGGTTATTGCAGTGGCACTTTCAAGCTCTATTAGTGCTTTTTATTTGCTTGGAGCTAATATCAAAGAATTTGGTTTTAAGAAATTTTTTGCTTTAATATCTATTAAAATTTGCTTATTGGTTATAGTTGCTTTGATTGTTTTTACGATCTTGCTTATTTTGATTAAACCTTATATTTTAAGTTTTTTTATAGGAATTTTTACAAGTTTTAAAGGAGTTTTTTAATGAGATTATTAGACAGTGTAACAAAAGAGAAAATAAAACTTGATAAAAAAGATATTAGTATTTACTTATGCGGGCCTACGGTTTATGATGATGCACATTTAGGACATGCAAGAAGTAGTGTTTGTTTTGATCTTTTGCGTAGGGTTTTACTTGCTCAGGGCAATAGGGTAAAATTTGCTAGAAATTATACAGATATTGATGATAAGATTTTGAAAAAAATGGCTCAAAGTGGTCAAACTTTAGAGGAAATTACGGAATTTTATATTAAAAGTTATGAAGAGGATATGAGGGTTTTAAATGTATTAGATCCTGATTTTAAACCTCGTGCAACGCATTATATAACAGCTATGCTTGATTTGATTAAAAAGCTTGCTAAGGATGGGTTTGTTTATACTCTAGAAGATGGAATTTATTTTGATACAAGTAAAGATGAAAAATATTTAAGCCTATCAAATCGCAATTTAGAAGAAAATATCTCTCGTCTAAGTAATGAAGTGCAAAAAAGAAATGAAAGCGATTTTGTGCTTTGGAAATTTGATGAAAATTTTTACGAAAATGAATTTGGCAAAGGGCGCCCAGGTTGGCATACTGAATGTGTTGCTATGATTGATTCTATTTTTGAAAATACTCTTGATATACATGCTGGAGGGATAGATTTGCTTTTTCCTCATCATGAAAATGAAGCTGCGCAATGTCGTTGTGGATGTAAGAGAAAATTAGCAAATATTTGGCTTCATAATGGTTTTGTAAAAATCGATGGCGAAAAAATGAGTAAAAGTTTAAATAATAGTTTTTTCATAAAAGATGCTTTAAAAGAATTTATGGGCGAAGCTTTAAGATTTTATCTTTTGAGTTCTCATTATAGATCTCATTTTAATTATTCTTTATTGGATTTAGAAAATGCTAAAAAACGTTTAGATAAATTTTATCGCCTTAAAAAAAGATTGGATTTAGGTGAAATTTCTGATTTTGATGTTTTAAATGATATTGAAATAAAAAGCGAAATTGCTAAGCAAATTTTAGAGATTTTAAATGATGATTTAAACGTTTCTAAAGCCTTAGCTCTTTTAGATGATTTTATAAATAATGCAAATTTAGAGTTGGATAAAGAAAGCAAAAATAAAATTTTAAAACAAAATATCAAAGAAGCTTTAAGTGAGCTAGCTAAAATTTTTGGCTTTGGTTTTATGGATACAACTTTATATTTTCAATGGGGTGTAAGCAAAGAAGAACGAGAAGAGATTGAAAAGTTAATTTTAGAAAGAACTGAGGCTAAGAAAAGCAAAGATTTTAACACAGCTGATACAATAAGGGAACAACTAAGTAGTAAAAAAATCACTCTTTTAGATACTCCAAATGGAACAATTTGGGAGAAAATAAATGCATAATGAGATGAATTTAAAAGAGGTTTTAATACGCTTTAAGCCCTTTTATAAAAGATATTGGAAGCAATTTGCTATAGCTATTTTTGGTATGATTTTAGCAAGCGGAGGAACTGCTGGAAGTTTTTATGCTTTAGAGCCTATTTTAAATTATATTTTCGTTGAAAAAAATGAAGCTTTACTTTATACAGTGCCTTTTTTGCTAGTATTGATGTATTTTTTTAAAAATCTTGGAACTTATCTACAAAGTTTTTATGTTTCCTTTATAGGAACAGATATGTTAAGAGTATTGCGTGCTAGGGTTTTAAAAAATGTTTTACGCTTGGATATGGATTTTTTTAAACGCTATAGAAGCGGAGAGCTTGTAAGTCGTTGTACTAATGATATTAATGCACTTCAAAGTATAGTATCAAATATTATTCCTGATTTTTTTAGAGAGCTTTTAACTGCTATAGGACTGCTTGCGGTAGTCTTGTATCAAAGTCCTACTTTGGCTTTTTTTGCTTTAGTGATTTTGCCTTTAGCTATTTTTCCTTTGGTATGGTTTGCTAAAAAACTTAAAAAATATGCAAGAAATATACAAGAAACAAATTCGGATTTACTTTCTTATTTGGGTGAAATTTTTTCAAATATTGAATTGATCAAAGCTAATGATAATGAAAAAAAAGAAAGTGATAAATTTTCTAAGCATAATGATATTTTATGTAAATTAAACCTAAAATCCGCACGTATTGATGCACTTACAAGTCCTTTAATGGATATGATGGGTTCTGTTGGGGTTGCTGTGGTGATTATTGTAGGGGGTAGAGAGGTTATCAATGGTTCTATGAGTGTGGGAAGTTTTATCAGTTTTGTTTCGGCACTTTTTGCGATATATACTCCTTTAAAGCGTCTTTCGTCTTTATATGGAAAACTTCAAGGTGCTGTTGCGGCAAGTGAAAGAACTTTTTATTTATTGGATTTAGAACCTCAAATTAAAGGTGGAAGCAAAGAATTAAAAAACATTGAAAAAATTAGCTTTGAAAATGTTGAATTTGCTTATGAAAACCCGCATAAAAGTGTTTTAAAAGGCGTAAATTTTGATTTTGTTAAAGGGCAAATGCTTGCTCTTGTAGGGACAAGTGGGGGAGGCAAATCTTCTATTATTAATCTTTTGATGTATTTTTATGAAAAGCAAAAAGGTAAAATTTTACTCAATCAAGAAGATATTAGCACTTTTACCATAGAAAGCTTACATGTTAAAATAGGACTTGTAACGCAAAATATTTATCTTTTTAATGATAGTTTTGCTGCAAATATTGCTTATAGCGAAGAGTTAGAAGAAGAAAAAGTCATCCAAGCTTTAAAATTGGCCAATGCCTATGAATTTGTTAAAGAAATGGGCGGGATTTGGGCTGAAGTGAAAGAACATGGTAAAAACTTAAGTGGAGGACAAAAACAAAGAATAGCAATCGCTAGAGCTTTATATAAAAATCCTGATGTGCTTATTTTTGATGAAGCAACTTCAGCTTTGGATAATGAAAGTGAAAAAACAATAGTTAAAACTATAGAAAATTTAAAACAAGACAGATTGATTTTAGTGGTTGCACATCGTTTAAGCACTATAGAAAATGCAGATAAAATAGTAGTATTGGATAAGGGTAAGGTATTGGCAATAGGTAAAGATGAAGAGCTTTTGCAAACTTGTTCTTTGTATCAAAAATTTAAAAGCAAAGAAAAAACAAAGCCTAGCTTTAGTTAATTTTAGTTAGAATTTTAAAAAGGATTAAAAAATGGCTTATGAAATGATAAAACCTTTACTTTTTAAGTTAAACCCTGAGTATACACATGCTTTGGTTGAATGTAGCTTAAGGGCTTTAAGTGCTAGTTTTCCAGGAGCTTTAAGTTTTTTAGCACACAAATATATAGTTGATAATGAGAGTTTAAGGCAAAATTTACTTGGACTTGATTTTAATAACCCTGTGGGTTTAGCAGGAGGCTTTGATAAAAATGCTACTATGATAAGACCTTTGAGTGCTTTAGGATTTGGCTTTTTAGAAGTGGGAACTTTTACTCCAAAACCTCAAGAAGGCAATGAAAAACCACGTCTATTTAGACTTGTAAAACAAGAAAGTATACAAAATGCTATGGGTTTTAACAACGAAGGTGCTGAAAAGATTGCTTTAAGACTTGCAAAAACTTATCCTTTTGTTTTACCCTTAGGAGTAAATATAGGGAAAAATAAAATCACTCCAAATGATAAAGCCTTGGAGGATTATTTTACTTTGTTTAGAGATTTTAAGGATTTATGTGATTATTTTATCGTTAATATCTCATCTCCTAATACTAAAAATTTAAGAGAGTTACAAAATGATGATTTTTTAAATACCTTGCTTGAAGAAGCCAAAAAAATTACTTCTAAGCCTATTTTGATAAAAATTGCTCCTGATATGAAAATAGATGATGCTTTAAATTTATGTGAAAATGCTATTAAAAAAGGTGCAGATGGGTTTATATTAGCCAATACTAGTGTTGATTATAGCTTACTAGATAATAATCGTACTTTTGGTGGTATTAGTGGAAGGTTGATTACAGAAAAAAGTGGTATTTTTTTCAAAGAAGTAGCTAAAATTCTTTTTGGCAAAACCTTGCTTATTGCAAGTGGAGGGATTGATAGTGCTGATATTGCTTATGAGCGTATTAAAAATGGGGCTAATTTGGTGCAAGTTTATACAGCTTTGATTTTTAAAGGTCCTTCTTTGGTAAAAAATATCAATCAAAATCTTATAGAGCTTTTAAGAAAAGATGGTTTTTTACACATTAGCGAAGCTGTTGGGGTAAATTTAAAATGATTGCTTATGAAAAAATTCAATTAAAAAACAAGCTTGAAGTTTATGCTTTGCCTGTAAATAAAAATAGCGATGTGATTAGCGTTGATATTTTTTATAAAGTAGGTTCAAGAAATGAGATCATGGGAAAAAGCGGCATAGCTCATATGCTAGAACATTTAAATTTTAAAAGTACTAAAAATTTAAAAGCTGGCGAATTTGATGAGATTGTTAAGGGTTTTGGTGGTGTGGATAATGCAAGCACAGGTTTTGACTATACTCATTATTATATTAAATGTGCGAAGAAAAATTTAGATAAAGCTTTGGAACTTTTTGCAGAACTTATGGCGAATTTAAATTTAAAAGATGAAGAATTTCAGCCTGAAAGAGCAGTGGTTTTAGAAGAGCGTAGATGGAGAACAGATAATAATCCTTTGGGATATCTTTATTTTAGACTTTTTAATCATGCATTTATGTATCATCCTTATCATTGGACTCCTATAGGTTTTTTTAAAGATATAGAAAATTGGAGCATTGAAGATATTAAAGAATTTCACAGTATTTACTATCAACCTAAAAATGCGATTTTACTTGTAAGTGGCGATATAGAAAGTAAAGAAGTTTTTGAGCTTTCAAAAAAACATTTTGAAAAGATTAAAAATACTAAGACTATGCCTAAAATTCACACAAAAGAGCCTAAGCAAGATGGAGCAAAAAGAATATATTTGCATAAAAACTCAGATACTGAACTATTAGCCCTTGCTTATAAAATTCCAAATTTCAAGCACAAAGATATACCTGCTTTAAATGCTTTATCCGAGCTTTTAGGAAGTGGGAAAAGTTCTTTAATGAGTGAAATTTTGATTGATAAATTAAATTTAATCAATGATTATTATGCTTATGTTAATGATTGTATAGATGACAATTTATTTATTTTTATTTGTAATTGTAATCCCAATGTTAATGCAGAAAAAGTAGAAAAAGAACTTTTAAAAATCATTGATAAACTTAAAATGGGTAAAATTTCTCAAAAAGATTTGCAAAGAGTGAAAAATAATGTCAAAAGTGATTTTATTTTCTCACTTAACAATGCTAGTGCAGTGGCAAATATTTATGGTTCATATCTAGCAAGAGGAGATATCAATCCTTTGTTAAATTATGAGAAAGATATACAAAATTTGGAATTAAAAGATTTGATTTCTTGTGCTAAAAAATATTTTATTCAAGAAAATTCAACTACGGTAATTCTAAGAAAGGATTCAAATGGATAAAAATATTATCATTGGGGCGATGACGGCTCTTATTACACCATTTAAAAATGGAAAAGTTGATGAGCAAAGTTATGCAAGATTGATTAAAAGACAAATAGAAAATGGCATCGATGCAGTAGTTCCAGTAGGAACAACAGGAGAAAGTGCAACTTTAACCCATGAAGAACATAGAACTTGCATAGAAATAGCCGTTGAGACTTGTAAAGGAACTAAAGTTAAGGTTTTAGCAGGTGCGGGAAGTAATGCAACTCATGAGGCAGTGGGTTTGGCTAAATTTGCTAAAGAGCATGGTGCTGATGGGATTTTAAGTGTGGCACCGTATTATAATAAACCTACGCAACAAGGACTTTACGAGCATTATAAGGCTATTGCGCAAAGTGTAGATATTCCTGTGCTTTTATATAATGTTCCAGGAAGAACAGGTTGTGAAATTTCAACGGATACTATTATCAAGCTTTTTAGAGATTGTGAAAATATTTATGGAGTAAAAGAAGCGAGTGGAAATATCGATAAGTGTGTGGATTTGCTTGCACACGAACCTAGAATGATGCTTATTTCAGGGGAAGATGCGATCAATTATCCTATACTTTCAAATGGTGGAAAGGGAGTGATTTCAGTAACTTCAAATTTATTACCCGATATGATTAGCGCTTTAACTCATTTTGCTTTAGATGAAAATTATAAAGAAGCTAAAAAAATCAATGATGAGCTTTATAATATCAATAAAATTTTATTTTGCGAAAGTAATCCTATTCCTATTAAAACGGCTATGTATTTAGCTGGATTGATAGAAAGTTTGGAATTTAGACTTCCTCTTTGTTCTCCAAGTAAGGAAAATTTTGCTAAAATTGAAGAAGTGATGAAAAAATATAAGATCAAAGGATTTTAATGAATACAGAATTTCAAGGAAAAACTTTAGTGATTAGCGGTGGAACTCGCGGGATAGGCAAAGCTATAGTTTATGAATTTGCTAAAGTGGGTGCAAATATAGCTTTTACTTATAATTCTAATGCGCAAATTGCTGATGAAATGGTTCAAGATTTGGAGAAAAATTATAAAATCAAAGCTAGAGCTTATGAGTTTAATATCTTAGAACCTGAAACCTATAAAGAACTTTTTGAAAAAATTGATGTGGATTTTGATAGAGTGGATTATTTTATCTCAAATGCTATCATTTCAGGACGTGCGGTTGTAGGTGGCTATACTAAATTTATGAAGTTAAAACCAAAGGGAATTAATAACATTTTTACAGCCACAGTAAATGCTTTTGTTGTGGGCGCACAAGAAGCAGCTAAAAGGATGGAAAAAGTAGGGGGTGGAAGCATTATTTCTATCTCATCTACAGGAAATTTAGTGTATATAGAAAATTATTCAGGTCATGGTACAGCAAAAGCCGCTGTAGAAGCTATGGCAAGATATGCGGCTACTGAACTTGGAGAAAAAAATATCCGTGTAAATGTCGTAAGTGGTGGGCCTATTGAAACTGATGCTTTAAGAGCTTTTACAAATTATGAAGAAGTAAAACAGGCTACTATAAATTTAAGCCCTTTAAATCGCATGGGGCAGCCTGAAGATTTGGCTGGAGCATGTCTTTTTCTTTGTTCAAGTAAGGCAAGTTGGGTGACAGGACATACTTTCATCGTTGATGGTGGTACAACTTTTAAATAAAAATTAAGAAAAATCAATGGATTTTTCTTAAAAATATTTTTCAATCAAGTTTTAATTTCCACCCTAAAAAAACACTTAATAATGCAAGTAAAAAAATAAAATTTAAAGTCCAATTACCAAAACCTATAAAACCTATAGATAATACGCTGTAAAAAAATCCTCCTACAGCTGAATAAATACAAATCGTACTTAAAGATCCATTTTCTGCCATTTTTTTACATGGGCAGATTTTATAAAATTTTTTATCATTAAATTGATTTTTCTTTTTATTTCCCAAAAATAAACCAAAAAGGGCAAAAAGATTTAAAAAAATAAAAGCATATAATAAAATTTGATCTAATTCCATTTTAATATACCTTAAAAATATCTAAGCCAAGAGGGTAGATGGACTTGCTCTTCTTTTAAAGTAGTTTCTTGTCCATGTCCTGGCAAAAGTTTAAAATCTTCTTTGTAAGTCATAACTTTTTCTAAGCTTTGTTTCATTAAATTTGCATCTGAATAAGGAAAATCCCATCTTCCTATGCTTCTATAAAATAAAAAATCTCCACTAAACATGATATTTTTACCTACAATTTCTATCATAGTGCAACCTGGTGTATGTCCTGGTAAAAAGTGAAATTTAAAGTCAAGTCCGCCTATAGAAATGATATTTTCATCATCAATCAAATAATCCGCTTTGCTAGGCATAAAACCTTGATTAAAAGGATCTTCAAGCATAAAAGTATCATTTTTATGAATATAAATGGGGATTTGATAGGCTTGTTTTACTTTTTCATTATCCCAAACATGATCGTAATGTCCGTGAGTGTTTAAAATCGCTAAAGGATTTTTTACATGTTTTTTGATGAAATTTAGCGCATCAAAACCAGGATCAATTATAATTTCTCCATGCTCACCAAATAAAATATAACAATTTGTCTCATAAGCTCCACAAGCTTGTTTGATAATTTGCATTTTTTGCCTCTTTAATAAAAAATTTGCCTTAAATAAATATAATTATACATTAAATTTTTAAAAGGCAAGCTTTATGGATTGGCAAAAGATTACGGAAAAAATGTGTGATTTTATACAAGAAAAAGTGAAAAATTCTCAAAGTCAAGGTGTGGTTTTGGGGCTTAGTGGCGGGATTGATTCTGCTTTGGTAGCAACGCTTTGTAAAAGAGCTTTAAAAGAGAATGTTTTTGCTCTTTTAATGCCAACTCAAATTTCAAACAAAGCCAATCTTGAAGATGCTTTAAGGCTTTGTGCGGATTTAAATCTTGAATATAAAATCATAGAAATTCAAAGCATTTTAGATGCTTTTATAAAGCAAAGTGAAAATACCACTCTAGTATCTTTGGGAAATTTTGCAGCGCGTATTAGAATGAGTTTGCTCTATGATTATTCTGCTTTGAAAAATTCTTTAGTCATAGGCACTTCTAATAAAAGCGAATTGCTTTTAGGTTATGGTACGATTTATGGGGATTTAGCTTGTGCTTTTAATCCTATAGGATCGCTTTATAAAAGTGAAATTTATGCCTTAGCAAAATACCTTAACTTGCATGAAAATTTCATCAAAAAAGCTCCAAGTGCGGATCTTTGGGAAAATCAAAGTGATGAGGCGGATTTAGGTTTTTCTTATGCAAAAATCGATAAAGGTTTAAAAGCTTTAGAAACTAATGATGAAAAACTTTTAAGAACGCTTGATCCTTCTTTGATTGCTATGTTAAAAAATCGCATGCAAAAAAATGCTTTTAAGGGAAAAATGCCTGAAATTTTGGAAATTTAAACAATGAATGAAGAAAAAAATTATGAACTTTGGCTTGATAATTATTTTTTTAAGCCCAATTTTTGGCAAAAATGCCTTGCTTTTATACTTTTACCTTTAAGTGTGCTTTATGCTTTTTTTGCGATTTTAAATACTTTTTTTCGTAAAAAAATAGTTTTTAAAAAGCCTGTTATTAGCGTTGGTAATTTAAGTTTTGGAGGTAATGGAAAAACCCCGCTTTGTAAAGCTATAGCAAGGGAATTTGATGGCGTTTTTATAGTACTTAGGGGCTATAAAAGAAAGTCTAAAGGTTTGTTTGTTGTTAAAAATCAAAATGAAATTTTATGCACCTTAGCACAAAGTGGCGATGAAGCTATGGAGTATGCTTTTGAAGAAAATATCAAAGGTGTGATTGTGAGTGAAGATAGAGTAAAAGGTATTGAAAAAGCCTTTGAATTGGGAGCTAAAATCGTTGTACTCGATGATGCTTTTTCTAAATTTCATATTAAAAAATTTGATATTTTGCTTGAAAGCAAAATCAAACCTTATTTTGATTTTACTTTACCAAGTGGAGCTTATCGTTTGCCAAAATTTTATGAAAAAAGGGCTGATTTTATTGCATTAGAAGGCAGGGATTTTGTGCGTTATTCTTTTGTAAAAGAAAATCCAAAGGCTGTTTTGGCAACTGCTATTGCTAAACCTTTTAGATTGTATGAGCATTTTATCAAAGCAAGGGCTTGTTATTTTTTTAAAGATCATTATGAGTTTAAAAAAGAAGAATTAGAAAATTTGCTAAAAAAACATAATTGCGATACACTAATGCTTACTTTTAAGGATTTTGTTAAAGTTAAAGATTTTGGTTTTAAATGTCAAATTATAGAATTAAATATAGAATTAAAAGATTCATTAAGGGAAAAAATAAAAACTTATATCAAGGAGTTTGAGCAATGAAATTAGTCGAGAGTAGAAATGTAAATAATGTATCAAGTTTTAAGGAAGCTTTGATTAACCCAAACGCCCCAGAAGGAGGGCTTTACTCGCCTTTAAATTTGCCTATTTTTGAAGGAGAAAAATATGCCAATTTGTCTTATAAAGATTTTGCTTTAAAG
The DNA here is from genome assembly GCF_012898015.1 of Campylobacter sp. CFSAN093238. Taxonomy (NCBI): domain Bacteria; kingdom Pseudomonadati; phylum Campylobacterota; class Epsilonproteobacteria; order Campylobacterales; family Campylobacteraceae; genus Campylobacter; species Campylobacter sp. CFSAN093238. Next base: position 796,014 of record NZ_CP040611.1, read on the forward strand.
CTTATAGAAAGTTTTGGTTTTGGCGAAGAAGAGCTTTTTAAAAAGGCTTTGAAAAGTTACGAAAGCTTTGATGATAAAAATACACCTATTTCTTTGCAAAAAATCTCTGAAAAAACCTATATTAACGAGCTTTGGCATGGGCCTACAAGAGCTTTTAAAGATATGGCTTTACAGCCTTTTGGCGTGCTTTTAAGAGAATTTTCAAAGGATAAAAATATTTTAATTATTTGTGCTACGAGCGGCGATACAGGACCTGCAACCCTAAAAAGCTTTGAAAATGCAAAAAATGTTAAAGTAGCTTGTATGTATCCAAAAGGTGGCACAAGTGGAGTTCAAGAGTTGCAAATGCGAGCTTTAGATAAGGATAATTTGAAAGTTTTTGCTATAGATGAGGATTTTGACGCAGCGCAACGCACTTTAAAAGAATTGCTTTTTTCAAAAGATTTTCAAAACAAAATTAAAGCTTTAAATTATGAGCTTTGCGCAGCGAATTCTGTAAATTTTGGGCGTATTTTATTTCAGATTATTTATCATTATTATGCGAGTTTAAAACTTTTTAATGAGTTTTTAGAAGAAGTACAAATCATTGTTCCAAGTGGAAATTTTGGCAATGCTTTAGGAGCTTTTTATGCTAAAAAAATGGGAGCTAAAATTTCAAAAATCAAAATCGCTTCAAATGTGAATAATATTTTGAGTGAATTTTTTAATCATGGCGTTTATGATTTGCGTGAAAAAAGTCTTAAGAAGACTATTTCTCCAGCTATGGATATACTTATTTCATCTAATATCGAAAGACTTTTGTTTGTGAAATTTAAAGATAAAAGAACCAAAGAACTGATGAATTTGTTGAAAAATGAGAGATATTTTAAACTTGAAAAAGAAGAATTGCAAAGTTTACAAGAAGATTTTGAGGCGGATTTTTGCACCGATGAAGAATGTATGCAATTTATCAAACAAAGCAAGATTTTAATCGATCCGCACACCGCAACTTGTTTTAAAATGCTTGATCCTTTAAAACCTAGCATTATTACCTCTACAGCAGAATGGACAAAATTTACTCCAAGTATGATAAAAGCTTTATACGATAGGGATTCTAAGAATGAAAAAGAAGATTTAAAATTTATAGCTAAAGAGTTTAATGTCCAAGTTAAAGATGAAATTTTGGCTTTATTTGACTTGAAAAATAGCGATGAAAAGGTATTTGAAGCCAAAAATATAAAAAAAGAAATTTTAGATTGGATGCAAAAATGATTATTATTCCTGCAAGATTAAAATCAAGTCGTTTTCATGAGAAAATTTTATGTGATGTAGGTGGAGTGCCTATGTTTGTGGCTACTGCAAGAAGGGTAAGTAGTGTGGATGAAGTTTGTATAGCTTTAGATGATGAAAAGGTTTTAAGTATCGCTAAAGAATATGGTTTAAATGCAGTTTTAACAAGCAAAAATCATGAAAGCGGTACGGATAGGATTAATGAAGCTTGTAAGAAACTATCTTTAAAAGATGATGAGATTATTATCAATGTCCAAGCTGATGAGCCTTTTATAGAATGTGAAAATTTATTAAAATTTAAAGAATTTGCAAGTTCTTGCTTGGATAAAAAAGCTTTTATGGCGAGTTGTTATAAAAAAATCACTCAAGAAGAAGCTATGGATTCTAATTTGGTTAAAGTGCTTTGCGATAAAGAAGGATATGCTTTGTATTTTTCAAGAGCTAAAATCCCTTATGAAAGAGAAAATTACGAGGAAAGTTTTAAAGGGCATTTAGGCATTTATGCTTATAGTGTAAAAGCTTTAAGAGAGTTTTGTTCTTTATTAAGTTCTGCACTTGAAAGAGCGGAAAAATTAGAGCAATTAAGAGCTATAGAAAATGGTAAAAAAATCAAAATGCTTGAAATTTCAACAACAAGCATGGGGATTGATACCAAAGAAGACTATGAAAAGGCTTTAAAAATTTATTTAGAAAAATAACTCCACCCCAAAATGGAACAGATCTTGCTTATATTATTTTAATATATTTAGATTGAAGGCAAAAAAATCTAAATCAAGGAATTAATATGAGTATCTTTAGCATCAATGATAACTCAAATTATAATTCTATACTTTCACAAGCAAAAGCTAATAAAGAAAGTAAAGAAAATTCTAAAATAAGTTTTGCTAATTCTTTTTTAAAACAAAATGCTAGTAAATTAAATGAAATTCAAAATGCAAATTCACAAACTCTAGCAAGAAGTGAAGTATTAAATTCTACTAATACAACAAATACTAGCAATAATACTAATTTTAGTATAAGTAGTAAGACAAGTTCTCCTAATTATAATATATCAAGTGAATTTAAAAACTCTATTTATACTCTAAAATATAAACAAGCAGATATAAGTAATAATACAGCCTATGGTTATAGTGTAGATAAAGATGGTTATATGGGAAGTGATTTTAACAAAGCTGCAGGACTTCCTGAAGATTTTAAGATACATAAATCTACTTTGGATGAGATAGAGAGGAGGGCTGAAAATAACTCTTATACTTCAGATATAAAAAAATATTTAGGTATAGATAAATATTATACAAACATAGATATGGCTGAAACCATAAAACAATACTATAATCAATTTAATCAAATTATTAATCATGCTTTTAATGATACCAATAAAACAAGCTTCACTGAAGCAGATATAAATTCTATGCCTAAGGGAATTAGTGAATTATCATCTGATAAAACTATAGGTATTATGCCGAAAAATTATGATAAGCTAACAATAACAAACTATTATAATACACAAGAGCAATATAATGAAGCAGAACAATTAGGAATGTTTGGGCATATTAATATAGGCTTACAATCATTAAATTTCACTCCGCAAAGTATGCAAACTCAAAATTTAGATAAAGACACTGCAATAGATACTTTTAATCCTGATATGTCAGTTTATCCACAAAATGAAGATGGAAGCTACTCTAAAGAAGCTTTGTTTATGAGTTTTTTAAAATCAACGGGTGTATCGCCAAGAGAAGGTAGTGCAACATTAAATCCTATAGCTAAGTCTTATGCTGAAGCTATGACTAAAGAAAGCTTTGATGGATCATTAACTTCCTTAGACGACATCATGACAGGCAAAGTGGATTTTGCAAGTTTGTTAAAAGGCTATGCACAAGAGGGTTGGCTTGATGCAGATATATATGCAATGGAAAAAGGAGTTGCTTGGCAAAATACAAGTATAGGTTATGGTGGAGCTTGGTTTGATAGAGAATTTAATCAAGTAAAAGCTAATGGTTGGAAAGCAAGTAACCAAAGTATAGACTCTTATGTTAATTCTATAATGGATAGACTTAATAATCTTATAGGACAAACTAGGGTTTAGAAGTTTTAATTTTTTAAGTTTGAAACAAATTGCTAATAACAAAATAAGATAAAATTAGTATAATTTTTTTACAAAAAAATTTGAAAGGAAATTATGAAAAAAATTATTTTGATTTTTATCTCTTTTTTTGCTTTAAATTTGAGTGCAAAAGATTTGGTTGTAGGAATGGAGCTTGGATATCCGCCTTTTGAAATGAGCGATAAAACAGGCAAAGCAAGTGGAATTAGCGTGGATTTTTTAGAAGCTTTTGCAAAGAAAAACGGCTATAAACTTGTAGTAAAAAATATCGCTTGGGATGGTTTAATACCTGCTTTAAAAACAGCCAAGATAGATCTTATTATGTCCTCTATGACAATTACCGATGAGAGAAAGAAAGTGGTGGATTTTAGCATTCCTTATGCTAAGGCAAATTTGGCTATTTTAACTCCTTTGAACTCTGATATTACAAATATCAAAGATTTAGATAAAAAGGGCAAAGTTTTGGCTTTAAAGCGTGGTTCTACAGGGCATTTATATGCGGTTAAAAATTTAAAAAATGCAACTATTAATTTATTTGATAAAGAAAATGCTGCTATTTTGGAAGTGATTCAAGGCAAGGCTGATGGATTTTTTTATGATCAACTTACGATTTATCGGACTTGGCAAAAGCATCAAGATACAACCAGAGCCATTTTAGCGCCTTTTCAAGAAAATCCTGAGTTTTGGGGTATAGCAGTACAAAAAGGCAATGCAGAACTTAAAAAAGAGCTTGATGAATTTATTGCAGAAAGCAAAAAAGATGGGCTTTTTGATTCTTTAGGAGAGAAATATCTTAAAGATGTTAAAGATACTTTTAAAAAGAATAATTTAGAATTCTTTTTCTAAGAAGGATTTTCCTTCTTAGGTTACAAAGCTTTCCACAAGCCTTTGCACTAGCAAATTCCATCCATCCACTAATACAAAAATTAAGAGTTTAAAAGGTAAAGAGATCATAGTAGGAGGCAGCATCATCATACCCATAGCCATTAAAACTGAGCTTACAACCATATCTATGACTAAAAAGGGCAGGTAGATTAAAAACCCTATTTCAAAAGCGGTTTTAAGCTCTGAAATCATAAAAGCAGGAACTAAAACCGTAAGGGGAACATCATCTATGGTTTTGGGATTGGGTAGATTGCGTATGCGATAAAAAAGGGCTAAATCTTTTTCGCGAGTATTTTTAAGCATAAAATCTTTAAAAGGCTTTGCTCCTTTTATAAAAGCCTCTTCATAGCCTATTTTTTCTGCTAAATAAGGTTTTATACCTTCATTATAGGATTTTGTAGCTACAGGTTCCATGATAAAAAAAGTTAAAATTAAAGCCAAGGTTACCAAAATAGTGTTAGGTGGCATACTTTGCGTCCCCATAGCTTGTCGTAAAAATGAAAATACTACAATAAGACGCAAGAAAGAAGTCATAACAAAAACTATACTTGGAGCGAGCGCAAGTATGGTTAAAACAATCACTATATTTAAAGTAGTAACAAGCTGATTAGGTGTATTGGGTGCACTTAAGCTTAAATTTACTGTAGGGATAGTTACTTCAGCAGCAAATAAGCTCATGCTTAAAAGTAAAAATAATAATATTTTTTTCAAAATTTAAAAACCTTTTTTTGTTTTTTATTAAAGAAATTTAAATTTTATCTTTTGATGACTAAAAACTAGTTTAAGGGTATTAGGATTTTAACTTTAAACTGCTAAAATAGTCTTTTAGACTTCTTAATAACAAAGGTAAAAAATGAAAACTTCTATTTTGATTTTAGCGGCAGGATTAGGCACTAGAATAAAATCACAAAAGCCAAAGGTTTTGCAAGAGCTTTGTCAAAAAAGTATGATTTTACACATTTTAAAAAAGGCTTTTGCTTTAAGTGATGATGTAAGTGTAGTTTTATCGCATCAAAAAGAACGCGTTGAAAAAGAAATTTTAGAATATTTTCCAAAAACACAAATTTTAGAGCAAGATTTGCAAAATTATCCAGGAACTGCGGGAGCTTTAAGTGGGTTTGAGCCTAAAAATGAAAGAGTGTTGATTCTTTGTGGTGATATGCCTTTAGTTGAGCAAACAAGTTTGGAAGCTTTGTTGAGTAATAATGCAAAATTAAATCTAGCAGTTTTTAAAGCAAGAGATCCTAAAAGTTATGGTAGGGTGGTGATAAAAAACGATAGCGTTGAAAAAATTGTTGAATTTAAAGATGCAAATACGCAAGAAAAAGAGATAAATACTTGCAATGCTGGGGTTTATGTGATTGACTCGAGGCTTTTAAAAGAGCTTTTACCTTTGATTGATAACAATAATGCGGCAAAAGAGTATTATTTAACCGACATTGTAAAACTAGCAAAAGAAAAAGATGTGATGATTAAAGCAGTTTTTGTAGATGAAGATGAATTTATGGGGATTAATGATAAATTTGAACTCAGTATAGCTGAAAATTTCATGCAAGAAAAAATTAAAAAATACTGGATGCAACAGGGTGTGATTTTTCATTTACCGCAAAGCACTTTTATAGGTGCAGATGTTGAATTTGTAGGTGAATGTGAAGTATATGAAAATGTAAGGATAGAGGGCAAAAGTAAGATTATAAACTCTATCATTAAAAGTTCAAGCGTGATAGAAAATTCCATCGTAGAAAATAGCGATGTAGGGCCTTTGGCACATTTGCGTCCAAATTGTGAGTTAAAAAACACTCATATAGGAAATTTTGTAGAATGCAAAAATGCAAAGTTAAATACCGTAAAAGCAGGGCATTTGAGCTATTTAGGAGATTGTGAGATAGATAGTGGAACCAATATAGGCTGTGGGACTATCACTTGTAATTATGATGGGGTAAAAAAGCATAAAACCATCATAGGAAAAAATGTTTTTGTAGGTTCGGATACGCAATTTATCGCACCTGTAAAAATCGAAGATGAAGTGATCATAGCAGCAGGAAGCACAGTAAGTGTCAATGTAGAAAAGGGTGCTTTGTTTATCAATAGAGCAGGGCATAAAATGATAAAAGATTATTATTATAAGAAATTTCAAAAATGAAAACCATACTTTTAGCCATTAGCGGTAGTATAGCTTTTTATAAATCTTATGAGCTTATTTCTTTGTTTAAAAAAGAAGGCTTTAGGGTAAAAGTTTTGCTTTCTAATGGTTTGTTAAAATTTGCTAGCAAAATGAGTTTTGAAGCCTTGGTTGATGAAGTTTTATGTGAGGAAAATGAAAGTTGGCAAAATTCAAACAATCACATAGCTTTTAGCAAGGATGTAGACCTTGTTTTGTTTGCCCCTGCAAGTGTTAATTCTATCAATAAACTTGCTTTTGGTATAGCGGATAATCTTTTTATCCAAACCTTAATCGCAGCAAATAAACCTCTTATCATAGCTCCTGCGGCAAATACAAATATGTTTCATCATTTTAGCACGCGAAATTCTTTAAAGATACTTAAAGAAAATAAAGCTTTGATTATAGAGCCTATTTGTAAAGTTTTAGCTTGTAAAGATGAAGGCGTAGGAGCCTTAGCTGAAGTTAAGGATATTTTTAATATCACCAAAAGAGAGCTTTTAAAAGAAAAGTTTTGGTGCGATAAAAGTGTAGTTGTCACAGGTGGCGGCACAAAAGAAAAGATCGATGATGTGCGTTGTGTGAGTAATTTTTCAAGTGGAAAAATGGCAAAGGCCATAGCTGACGCTTTTTATTTTTTAGGAGCTAGGGTAAAACTTTTAAGCTCTGTGGAATTTGATACGCCTTATGAGCTTTGCAAATTTGAAAGTTCTAAGGATCTAAAGGAGCTTTTGGATAAAAATTTAAATCATGACTTTTTGATTATGACGGCTGCGGTGAGTGATTTTATCCCTCAAAGTGTAAAAGGGAAAATTAAAAAAAATGAGCATTTACAGGGTTTAAATTTGCATCTATCTTTAAATGAAGATTTGCTTAAAACTTGCAAATTTCAAAGCAAAAAGATAGGTTTTAAGATGGAATTTGATTCTCAAAATGCCTTAGAAAATGCGAAAAAATCTTTAAAAGATAAGCAACTTGATATGGTTTGTCTTAATATCATTGATCAAAAAAATTATTTTGGAAGCGATCAAAATGAGCTTTATTTTATCACTTTAAACAATGAAAATAAAAGCACTTTGCAAAGCAAAGAAAAATTGGCATTTGAATTAGTAAAATGGTGTGAAAAATTATGAGTATGATTAATTCTACCTTACCTATACAAATGAAAGTTTTAGCTAAATCAGGTTATGGACATTATACGCTTTTATTAAATCATAAAAAGATTCAAACCAAAAGCATGATAGAGCTTGAAATTGGTGCTGAATATTTAGCTGAACTTTATATGCAAAATGGTGGAGTTATACAATTTAAACATCTTTCAAAGCGTCCTAATTTTAAACCTTTTGAAGAGGGATTGGCTTTGATAATCGCTATTTTAGAGGATAAAATTTCTTATAAAAAATTCATCATACAAAATCTTTTAGATTGTAAAGATATAGAGCGTTATCAGATATTAAAAGAAATGCTTTTTGCAAGTTTTGAAAATATTTATCATATTCCTTTTATCTTTGAAAATAAATCTTGCTTGTTTCAAATGCGTAAAAGAGCAAAATATTTAGAAATTTACTTATATTTTAGTGTTTTTGGAGCTTTGAAAATTTTAATAGATTCACAAGGTGTTAGTATTTTTACACCTTTTGCTAAGGTGCAAAAATTTTTAAACGAACATTTAGATTTTAATGTATCGCAAGAAAACAAGATTGAACCTTTGTTTGTTTTCAAAAGGCTTTTTGATTTTAAAGGATGAAAAATGAATGAATTAAAACACCTTGCTGTTGTTATGGATGGCAATAGGCGCTGGGCTAGGGCTAAGGGTTTTTTGGCAAAACTTGGATATTCCCAAGGAGTTAAAACTATGCAAAAATTGATGGAAGTTTGCATGGAAGAAAATATTTCAAATTTAAGCCTTTTTGCTTTTAGTACGGAAAATTGGAAGCGTCCTAAAGATGAAATTGATTTTATTTTTGAACTTTTAGATCGTTGTTTAGATGAAGCTTTAGAAAAATTTGAAAAAAATAATGTGCGTTTAAGAGCTATAGGTGATTTATCGCGCTTGGAAGATAAAGTAAGAGAAAAAATTACCTTAGTTGAAGAAAAAACAAAGCATTGTGACGCACTTTGTGTTAATTTGGCTATAAGTTATGGTGCAAGAGATGAGATTATAAGAGCTGCTAAGCGTGCGATTGAAAAAAAACTTGAGCTAAATGAAGAAAATTTAACGCAAAATTTAGATTTACCTTTAGATGTGGATTTGATGCTTCGCGTTGGAAACGCTAAAAGACTTTCAAATTTCTTACTTTGGCAGTGTTCATATGCTGAAATTTATTTTAGTGAAACTTTATTTCCATCTCTTACCAAGAGAGAATTTAAAAGGATTATTAAAGAATTTAGAAATAGAGAAAGAACTTTTGGAAAATGATATTTTTCATAATAATTCTAGGGGCTTGTTTGGGTTCTTTTTGCACAAGTTTGGCAAGTAGGATAATTGAAAAAAAGCCCTTTTTTATCTCGCGCTCTTTTTGTTTTTCTTGTGATACAAAATTAAAATACTATGAAATTATTCCTATTTTTTCTTATATTTTTTTAAAGGCAAAATGTCAAACTTGTAAATGTCATTTGCCTATTTCTTTGTTAATCAATGAAATTTTAGGCGCAATTTTGCTTATTTTGGTTTATTCTTTAAGTCAAAATTTTTATGATTTTTTATTTTTATCTCTATTTTTATTTAATCTTTTCTTACTTTCTTTAATTGATATTAAACTCAAAGCCGTACCACAAATTTTACTTTGGAGTGCTTTTTTATTTGCTTTTTTTTACGCCTTTAGGGAGAGTGAAATTTTACATTTTTTGATTTTTAAAGAGTTTAGTGGAGGTTTTTTACTAAATGCTTTTAGTTTTGGAGGATTTGTTTTTTTATTAAAAAGTTTGGTTTTTTTTCTAATGAATTTCCAAAAAAAAGATGAAATTTTAGAAAATTTGGGTGATGCTGATATTATTATTATGTCTTGTATAGGTGGAATTTTAGGTTTTGAGTATGGATTTTTAGTATTATTTATAGCTTCTATTTTGACTTTGCCTTTTTTTATTTTTTTTAGAATTAAAGCAATAAAAGAGCAAGAACTTGCTATGATACCCTTTTTAAATATCGCTTTTGTGGCAGTTTTATTTTATAAAAACTTAGGATTATTCTAATGAAGCTTAGTTTAAGATATGTTTTAAATCAATTTTTAAGTACGAATTTGTCTATATTTTTCGTACTTTTTGCTATTGTATCTATGGTGTTTTTTATTCAACTTGCAAAACTTACTTCAAGTATAGAGATTAGTTTTTTGGATCTTTTAAAGCTTTATGGGTTTATGTTGCCTAGAATTTTAATTTTTACCTTGCCTATATCTTTTTTTATTTCTTTAACTTTGGCTTTGTTTAGGCTTTCTAAGGAAAATGAAAGCATAGTGCTTTTTACTTTGGGATTTTCACCAATGATTTTGGCAAAATTTTTCCTTAAAATTGCAAGCTTGATTAGTGCTTTTATGCTTGTTGTGGCTTTGGTAATGATACCTATAGTATTTGAACTTCAGGATAACTTTGTAAACTATAAAAGCACTCAAGTGAAATTTAACTACAAAACAGGAGAATTTGGACAAAAATTTTTAGACTGGATGATTTTTATAGAAAAACAAGATAGTGATAAGTATGAAAACATAATTATGTATCGCCCTAAACATAAAGCAGATGATAAAGAACAACTTATCATAGCCAAAGAAGCGCATGTGCAAAGAAAAGATGATAGCTTTGCTTTTAGCTTAAATCAAGGCAAAATGTATAATTTTGAGCAAGGTCAAAGTATTTTTAGTGGAGAATTTGACACTTTAGTAGTAAATACTCAGTTTAATACAGACAATCTTCAAACAAAGAAATTTTATGAATACTGGAATGATTTAAACGAAAATCCACAAAGAGCAAGAGAATTTGTGATTTATACAACTATAGCCTTGTTTCCACTTGCTAGTACGCTTTTTGCGCTTTGTTTTGGTTTGGTTACTTATCGTTATGAAAAAGGCTATGTGTATTTAGGTATGTTTGGAGTGATTGCTATATATTTTGGACTTTTAAGTTCTTTTTCTCAACCTCCAATTTTGGCTTGTCTTGGAATTTTTTCTTTAAGTTTATTTGTTTCGGCTTATTGTTTTAAGAAAATGATTTTGAGTCGATATTGATGAAAATAAAAATTATATTTTCTTATGATGGCTCTGCTTTTTTAGGTTCTGCTACTCAGCCTCATAAAAAAGGTGTTCAAGATGCTTTAAGTGGGGCCTTATCGCATTTGGGTATTTTTTCACCTCTTTTAATGGCTTCTCGTACAGATAAAGGAGTACATGCAAGCTATGCTGTAGCTAGTGTGGAGTGTGGAGATTATTTTACAAATTTAGAATATCTTCAAAAACAACTTAATAAATTTTCCCATCCTTTTATCCATATCAAAAAAATTGAAAAAGTAAAAGATGATTTTGAAGTAAGATTTGATGTAAAAAGTAGAGAATACCGCTATATATTTTCTCACGCTTCTTATAGTCCTTTTATGGCTTCTTATGTACATTTTTATCCTAAATTTGACCTAGGTAAAGCTAATGAGCTTTTGGGTTTTTTTGTAGGAAAAAAGGATTTAAAGTTTTTTTGCAAAAGTGGAGGGGATAATAAAACGACTTTAAGAGAAATTTTTATTGCTAGAGCTTATGCTTATAAAGATTTTAGCATTTTTCATTTTAAAGCTAATGGTTTTTTAAGAGGGCAAATTAGATTAAGCGTAGCAAGCGTTTTAAAAGTTTTAGAAGGAAAAATGAGTGAAAAAGAACTCAAAGAACAGATTGAGGCTAAAAAGCAATACAATCACTTTTTAGCACCGCCAAATGGGCTTTATTTAAGCCGTATATGTTATTAAAAACTTTCATAGAAATTAAAAGCCTTTTGGGTTAAAATTTTTCTTATTTCTTCTTGGTGTTCTTTACCTTTGGTTTCTAGGGTAATTGAAATCATCGCATCGCCATAATCAAGCTTGGTAGAAAATCTATCATAGTCGATTTTTACTATATTTGCATTGGCTATTTTTAAGCTGTCTGTAAGGTGTAATAATGCCCCAGGTTTATCTACTAAAGTAACATGAATTTGCATTTTTCTGTAAGATTTAAATAAACCTTTTTCTATGATGATATTTAGCATTTGTGCATCGATATTGCCTCCGCTTAAAACTACGCCAATTTTTTTATGATTTTGTGTATTTATTTTTTGATGAAGCAGGGCGGCTACACTCGCAGCTCCTGCGCCTTCAACTATGATTTTATGTTTTTCAAGTAAAAACAATACCGCATTAGCGATTTCTTCATCATCAACTTGGATAAAATCATCTACGCATTCTAAAATAATGTTAAAATTTATAGGATTTGCATCACGCACAGCAATACCATCGGCTATAGTGCGTACGCTTTTTGCATTTTTGATTTTTTTGGCATGAAAACTTTCATACATTGCAGGAGCTCCTTTGGCTCCAACTCCGATGATTTTAATGTTTGGATTGATTTGTTTAGCTGCACTTGCGATACCACTTATAAGTCCTCCACCTCCAACAGGTGCGATAATCATATCAAGATCGCTTATTTCATCAAGCATTTCAAGCATCAAAGTTCCTTGTCCTGCCATTACAAATTCATCTTCAAAAGGATGGATAAAACTAAGATTATTTTCTTTAGCATAAGAGGTTGCAAAGACATAAGCTTCATCAAAATTGTCCCCTTTGAGTATCACCTCTGCTCCTAAGGCTTTTGTAGCAGAAACTTTTAAGAGCGGAGTGGATTCTGGCATTACAATAACTGCTTTAATGCCAAATTTTTTTGCACTAATGGCCACGCCTTGAGCATGGTTTCCTGCACTTGCCGCAATGACTCCGTGTTGTTTTTGTTCAGCGCTAAGATTGGCTATTTTATTATAAGCTCCACGAATTTTATAAGCACCTGTAATTTGTAAATTTTCATTTTTAAGATAAATCTCACTTTGACAAATATCACTTAAAAAAGAAGAGTATATGAAAGGAGTTTTGTTTACAAACCCTGAAATTTGTTGTTTTGCTTTGTAAATTTTATTAAGCTCTAACACTATTTTTCCTTTGTTTTAAAATACGGATATTCTAGCATAATGCAACGATTTTGTATAAAATTTATATCTAATTTTTTACATTCTTCTTTGGCTGTTTCATTACTAATACCAAGTTGAAGCCATAGGTTTTTAATATTTTTTTCAACAAGCTTAGGAAGAATTTCTAGTGCCACTTCGCCTTTTCTAAAAAGTATAAGTGTATCGATTTTTTCTTCTATTTGATCTAAATTTCTATAAACTTTTTCATTTAAAATAAACTCTTCTTTAGGATAAATAGGAAAAATTTTATAATTTTTTCTTTGTAAAAATTCTGCTACCCTATAAGAAGCTTTTGTCTTATCTGGACTTAAAGCAAATATGGCAATATTTTTACTTGTATTTATAATATAAGAGATAGTTTCTTTTTCATTCATTGTTAACCTTTGTTTTGGTATTTTATCTTAAATGATTAAAAAATTAACTAAAGTGAATTTAAAAAATGAAAAAAGTGTTATAATATAGCAAATTCCGAAGTTTAATAAGGAGGGAAAAATGGAAGAATTTTATCCATATACTTTAACAATCCATCTTCTTTGTGCTATTTTGTTTATAGGTTATTTGTTTGTTGATGTATTTGTTTTGGGTGTAGTTAAAAAGAAAAATCCTAATTTTGACAAAAGTCTTTTTAGTGCTACTGGGGTTAAAATAATGCCTTTTGTGGTTCTTTTGCTTTTTTTAAGCGGAGGTGCTTTGGCGGGTTTTCATTTTAAACCTTTAAATTTACTTTTTGCTGTAAAAATTATTTTGGCTTTTGGAATTTTATCTTTAGTTGTTTTTTCTTTATTTTGTCATTTTATATTAAAGAAGAAAAATCCACTCGGTGTTTTTATCCACCCTTTTTGTATTTGTGCTTTGTATCGCGATAGTAATACTGGCTAAATTAATGAATTATTTTTTTATACCTTGCTAAGAAATACTCCACATTCAAGATGTGGAGTATTGACAAATTGATCAAACAGAGCAAACTCTTCCGCTCTATGTGTTAGGCTTAATTCTTTTAAATTTTCTTTTAAAGTGATAGGATTGCAAGAAATATAAATAATATTTTCATATTTTTTTATTAAGTCAATTACGCTTTTATCAAGTCCTGCACGGGGTGGATCAACTAAAACATGAGAGAAATTAAAATCATCTAATCGAATATCTTTTAAACGAAAAAATTCTCTTTCTTTTTTGATAGCAAGACTTAATTCTTCGCTTGAAAGTCTTGCAAAGTGGATATTTGTTGTATTGTTAAGCTCGCAATTTTTTAAAGCAAAATTAATATTGCTTTTTGAAATTTCAGTGGCTAAAATTTTAAAAAAGAATGGCGCTAAAGCTAAAGTAAAATTTCCATATCCACAGTAAAGCTCAAGCAAATCCATTCTTTTTTGAGTGTTTAAAATTTCACACACCCAAGTAATCATTTTTTCATTTATAGTAGTGTTAGGTTGAATAAAACAATCGTTGTTAAATTCATAAAATATTTTTCTACCTTGAATATTTAAAGTTTGTCTTAGATTTTCTGTTTTAAAAATAAGCTTTTTGCCTTTACTTCTTGCTATGAGGTTGATATGAAGATTATTGCTTAAATTTTCTAAATTTGACTTTATATCTTCTATATTTTTATGATAGAGTAAAGTTACGCTAAGTTCTTGCTTTGTGGTTAAAAATTCTACACCAAAAAGTTTTTCTTTTAATTTATTATCTTGACGCAAGTATTCTAGAAGTTTTGGCATAAAAGCACAAATTTTTTCATCGGCAAAATCTAAATATTCTATAATGTACTTTTTTTTGTTTTTTGGATCAAACATCGCATAAAAAAGCGTATCGTTTTCATGATAAAATGAAAGTTCAGCTCTTGTACGATAATGCTTATCTTTTGAAGCAAAAAGTTTAAAATCCTTTGTATAAAATTCTTTAAAATATTTTTTTATGAAAGAATGTTTTTCATCTAAAGTGAGAAAATTTCCAAAATTTTCAAGACTCATGGAACTTTCTTTCCGATAAGTCTTAGTAAAAGTGCAATAAGTATGAAATTTAAAGGCAAGACAAACCAAACGCTAAGTCCTAAAGATACAGGAATATATCCAGCGATTAAAGAAATGCCACAGATAAATAAAGCATAAGGAATCTGTGTTCTTACATGCTCCATATGATCGCATTTTGCACTCATAGATGAAAGGATTACATTGTCTGAAATTGGTGAACAATGGTTTCCAAAAATCGCACCTGTTAAAACGCAGCTTATATTAATAACCATATAATGATGCATAGCGTTTGCATCCATGCCATTGATTTTGGCGATTTCATGAGCTAAAGGCACAGCCAAAGGCATTAAAATCCCCATAGTTCCATAGCTTGTTCCTATGGCAAAAGAAATGGCTGAAGCAAAAGCAAAAATAGTAGCAGGCAAAATAAACTCAGGCAATTTATCTGCAAGCAAACTAGTGATAAATAAAGAAGTTCCTAGATCTTTTACTATACTTGAAAGCGACCAAGCAAATAAAAGCAATACTATGGTAAAAA
This sequence comes from Campylobacter sp. CFSAN093238, assembly GCF_012898015.1. Lineage (NCBI taxonomy): Bacteria > Pseudomonadati > Campylobacterota > Epsilonproteobacteria > Campylobacterales > Campylobacteraceae > Campylobacter > Campylobacter sp. CFSAN093238. The sequence continues at coordinate 811,130 of NZ_CP040611.1, forward strand.
TCATGGTTTTCCAGCCATATATCCAAGTTTCTACCGCTTCTTTAAGATTGAAAATTTTACGACGCACCCCGATAAAAATCGCTACAATAGCAGCAAACAAAGCAGCTTGGAATAACACCACAGAAGAATCAGCATTTCCAAAAGCAGCCCTAAAAGTTTCAAAAGACAAAGGATTGACACTTGCTTTTGCAAGTTCTTCGCCTTCTAAAGTGCTAAGTCCATTAAAATAAAATCCTAATATAGCTAAAATGATTAAAGTAAAAATAGGAACAATAGCATCAAAAGCACGAATTTTAATACCTTCTTTTGGCGCTAAAAACTGATCTTCTAATTCAGCAGTATTTAGTGTGCCTGATTTAGGTAGAGGTGCAATTTGTCCTGTGGTTCTTGCACGCACTTCAGCCTTGTACATAGAACCAAACTCACGTCCCATGATTGCAGTCATGACTACAAAAAAAAGCATGAAAATATTATAAAAACGATAAGGTATGGTTTCGACAAAAATTCCAAAAGCACTAATATCGCTAATGCCTATGTGTTCATAAGCGGTTTTAATTAAAGAAACTTCTAAGCCTATCCAAGTAGAAATTACAGCTATTCCTGCTACAGGAGCTGCGGTAGAGTCGATAATAAAGGCAAATTTTTCACGAGAAATTTTAAATTTATCTGCCAAAGGACGCATAATTGGACCTAGGATCAGTAAATTAGCATAATCATCAAAAAATATTAAAAGCCCTAAAAACCAAGTGTTAACTTGAGCTGATACAGCTGATTTGGCTCTTTTGGCAAATTTTAATGCTACAGCTTTTGCACCACCCATTTTTGTGATGAGTGCCACAAGACCACCTATACAAAGAATTTGTAAAATGATTCCTGCATTTACTGGATCTGAAGTTGAACCTAAGATATAGGAAATAATTTTTGAAAAAGATTCTACTGTAGTATTGTAATAATTTACAAAAGCTAAATGTTGTGCTTTGAAAATATTTACAGAAAGACTGAGCAGAAAAGTTCCGCTTAAAACTCCAGCAAAGAGTGACAAAATAACATCTTTTGTGATAAAGGCTAAAGCAATAGCAACTAAAGGCGGTATAAGCGTAAAAGCTCCAAATAAATTAGCATTTGCAGCTGCTTCTGAGGAGTTTGCAAATGCAACTAAAGGTAAAAACAATAAAACTAAAAATTTATTCATTCATCTCTTTCTATATAAAATCCATTCCAAGTTTGTGTTACCGGCATAAGCTCGATTTCATTAACATTAATATGGCTTGGTAGGTTAATGATAGACATTACCACTTTGGCAATATCATTAGCACTGATAAATTGCGTATTTTCATACACTGCATCAGCTTTTTGGATATCTCCTTTAAAACGCACTTCACTAAATTCAGTTTTGCAAAGTCCTGGAGCAATGTTTGTTACTTTGATATTGCTTCCTCTAAGATCATTTCTTAAGGCCAATGAAAATTGTCCTACAAAGGCTTTGGTTCCACAATACACATTGCCTCCAAAATAAGGATTTCTTCCTGCAACCGAACCTAAGTTAAAAATATAAGCATTTTTTTGTTTGCGAAGTATAGGAATAATAGCTTTTGCAACATATAAAAATCCTTTGATGTTTGTATCTACCATAGTGTTAATATCTTCAAGGTTTAATTTATCAAATTCATCTACCCCTAAAGCTAAACCTGCATTATTAAAAAGCACATCAATTTCTTGAAATTCTTTGGGTAAATTTTCAATAGCCTCAAAGATTTCTTTTTGATTTCTTACATCTATGCAAAGCGTGTAAATCTTATCTTTGTAAGCATTTTTTAACTCTTCTAGACGCTCTTTGCGTCTAGCAAGGGCGATTGCTTTGTAGCCTTCTTGTATAAAAGCTTCAACGCAAGCTCTACCAAAACCTGAACTAGCTCCTGTAATAAATGCGGTTTTCATTCTAAACTACCTCCGTAAAATAGATTTTCGTTTGCTTTTAAACCCAAGCTTTTTAGATAATCAGCATTTTCTTTTTTACCTGCTGATAGCGCAAAGTCGAGTGCATTAAAACCAAGATCATCAACAGCATTAAAATTTGCTCCTTTTAAAATAAGAAGTTTTAAAATTTCAACATTTCCATAGGCTGCAGCATGCATTAAAACATTTTTTGAAGTGTGCTCTAGAGCACAAAATGTAATAAAATAAGGCGTATTTGAACCTATGTTCGCGCTTAATGCTAATTTTTCATTGTTATTAATATATTTTTGATTAACATTTGCTCCATTATCAAGAAGTAGTTTTATGATATCAAGACGATTAAACTCTATGGCATAAAAAAGTGGGGTTTTACCAAAGGCATTGGCTTGATTAACATTTGCTCCATTTTGGATTAAAAAGTTTGTATTTTCATAACTTTCCAATGCATAAAAAATAGCACTTTCATAACCTTCGTCAATCCTAGCGCCAAAACGAATCAAAAGTTCTAAAATTTCTTTTTCTCTTTGATTTAGAAGCGCTGCTTGCAAGGCTATAGTAAGGTCATCTTGGCTTGGATTATTTGAAAAAATAAAATCTTGTATATAAGATACTGAATAATTTTTATTTGACATGATTTTTGCTAAAGGACTAATGTCTTTGTAAATTTTTGTTTCACCAACAGCCCAATTTAAAAATTCGTTTAAGGCATTGCTAGTATAGTAAATATTACTACCTTTGTCAAAATTAAAATTACTTTCAAAATACTTTTCTAAAGGTTCTATAGCATTATTGTATTCTTGCCAAAAAGCTTTGTAAAGTCTAAAATTTCCTATGCTTTGATATGCCCAATATCTAAAATAAGATTTTAAAATATCATATTTTTTTTCTAAATTTTCGGGTGTATCTAAAGTTTTTTGATAAGCGATGGGATCGATAGCTATTTTTAATAATAAAAAATCAAATTGTTGTAATTTTGGCAAATAAGCCACACCATTACAAGAGCTATTGCTTCCGCGAATTTCATTGGAAATTGCATAGAGTTTTTTTGTAAAATCTTGATTTTTTAAAGATTCTTTACAGCTTGAAGCTATATTTAAATAATCTAAATTTGAACTTTCATTTAGCAATGTTTTATTATTTTTAATGTTGTCGCAGTTAATGGCATCGCTAGCCATTAAACTTGCAAAACAACAAAAGGAAGTGAATAATAACTTCAATATTTTTCCTTTGAAAATTTTAATTTTGTTATTTAGTATTAAATTTGAATTAATTTTCAAGTTTGAAATTTTCAATCTCATTAAAATTTAAATATCTATAGATATTTGCCTTATGCTCATTACTTAGTTTTTCGCTGACAATTTGTAAGTATTCTTCCTTGCTTGGAATTTTACCCAAAATCGCACAAACTGCTGCAAGTTCAGCACTTCCTAGATATACTTTAGCACCCATTCCCATACGGTTGTCAAAATTTCTTGTAGAAGTTGAGAAAACTACAGCTCCATCATTTACTCTTGCTTGATTTCCCATACATAGCGAACAACCTGGAACTTCTATCCTTGCGCCAGCAGAGCCAAAGATACTATAATACCCTTCTTTGGTGAGTTGTGCTTTATCCATTTTTGTTGGAGGCACTACCCAAAGTCTGGTTTTAAGTATGCCTTTATCTTTTAAAATTTCTCCCAAAGCTCTATAATGTCCTATGTTTGTCATACAAGAACCTACAAAAACTTCATCTATATTTTTTGGACGCTTGTCATCGGCTAAAATTTCGCTTAAGGTTGCCACATCATCAGGGTCATTTGGACAAGCTAGAATTGGCTCCTTGATATTGTTAAGATTAATATCGATAATGTACGCATATTTTGCATCTTTGTCTGCTCTTAAAAGAGTAGGGTTTTTAAGCCATTCTCTCATTTTATCCGCTCTTCTAGCAAGAGTGGCTTTATCTTCATATCCTGCTTCTATCATTGCTTCTATAAGTGAAATATTTGATTTGATATATTCGCTTACACTTTCTATGCTTAAATCTACACTACAAGCAGCTGCAGATCTTTCAGCACTTGCATCACTGAGTTCAAAAGCTTGTTCTACTTTTAAGTTTGGCAAGCCTTCTATTTCTAAAATTTTTCCTGCAAAAATGTTCTTTTTATTTTTCTTTTCAACGGTAAGTTGTCCTTGTTTGATTGCATAATAAGGTATAGCATTAACCAAATCTCTTAAGGTAACTCCGGCTTGCAATTCTCCACTAAAACGTACTAAAACACTTTCAGGGACATTTAAAGGCATAGAACCAGTAACTGCAGCAAAAGCTACAAGTCCGCTTCCTGCAGGGAAAGAAATTCCTATAGGAAAGCGTGTGTGAGAATCCCCACCCGTTCCTACGGTATCTGGCAATACAAAACGATTAAGCCAAGAGTGGATAACTCCATCACCTGGTTTTAAACTTACCCCACCACGACTTGTCATGAAATTGGGCAAGGTTTTATATAAATTTGAATCGCTTACTTTTGGATACGCAGCTGTATGGCAAAAGCTTTGCATAACAAAGTCTGCATTAAAACCTAGGCTTGCAAGTTCTTTAATTTCATCTCTAGTCATAGGACCTGTGGTATCTTGAGAGCCTACGGTTAAAGTTATAGGTTCTATATACATACCTGGACGCACACCTTCAACTCCACAGGCACGACCTAGCATTTTTTGAGCCAAGGTATAACCACCGCTTGAAGATTTAGGTTGTTCAGGTTTGGTAAAGATATTTTCGCTTTCCATTCCTAAAAATTCTCTAGCCTTAGTACAAAGCCCACGACCTATGATAAGTGGGATTCTTCCTCCTGCTCTAACTTCATCTAAGAGAGTGTTTGGACTGAGTGTAAATTCTGCGATTGCAGAGCCATTTTTTATGATTTTTCCATCATAAGGATGAATTTCAAACTCATCGCCCATTTCTAAGTTTGTTACATCACAGATGATAGGTAAAGCCCCGCTATCTTGAGCAGTGTTAAAGAAAATCGGTGCTATGGTTGAACCCATTACTATACCACCGCTGTGCTTGTTTGGCACACCTTCTATTTCTTTTCCTAAGTGCCATTGTATGGAATTTATTGCCGATTTTCTACTTGAACCTGTTCCTACAACATCACCTACATAAACCACTTCGCGACCGCTTTTTTTAAGCTCTTTGATTTTTTCTAAGGATCCTGTTTGTCTTACCTTTAGCATGGCATTTGCATGTAAAGGAATATCGCTTCTTGTAAAAGCATCTCCTGCAGGGCTTAGATCATCGGTATTTGTTTCCCCTGCTACTTTAAAAACTATACATTTAATCACTTGTGGTAGTTTTTCTTTTTTATTAAACCAGTCCGCATTTGCCCAGCTTTGTAAAACTTCCTTAGCGTGTGGATTGTTTTTGCTAAGTTCAGCTATGGTATGGAAATTATCATGTACAAAAATAATATTTTTCAACACTTCTGCAGCATCTTTGGCTATGTTTTCATCTTTTAAGGCATCGATTAAAACTTTAACATTATATCCGCCTAGCATAGTTCCAAGCATTCTTAAGGCTCTTTTTTTGTCTATATTTGGAGCACTGATTTTGCCTTTAAGTATGGAATCTAAAAATTCACATTTTACTAAAGCTGCATCATCAACACCAGGATTTACTCTATTTTCTAAAAGATTTGCAAGCTCTTCATTATTTTCATTTTCAAGTAATTTACAAAGTTCTCTAGTTTGATTTGCATTTAAAGGAAGGGGTGGTATACCCAAAGCGGCTCTTTCTTCAACAAGTTTATTGTATTCTTGTATAAAAGACATTTTCTACTCCTTAAATATTTTTTATTATAATTGTAGCTCTTTGAAGGATAAAAAATGTTTAAAGTTTATTATAAAATGCCTTTATGTTACCTATCTTTACATAGTGATGGAAAATTTTTAACTAGAGTCGATTTTTGTGATAATAAAAGATCAGAAAAAAATTGTAGTTTGCTTGACTTAGCAAAATATGAACTTGATTTATATTTTACTCATAAGCTTAGAAAATTTAGCATTCCTGTTTTGATACAAGGTACGGATTTTGAATCAAAGGTTTATAAGGCTTTAATGGAAATTCCTTATGGCAAAATAGCTACTTATAAAGATATAGCAGAAAAAATTAATCATCCAAAAGCTTTTAGAGCTGTTGGAAATGCAAATTCTAAAAATCAAATTCCTATTTTTATACCTTGTCATAGAGTTATTGCAAACAATGGCATAGGAGGATATAATGGAGGGCTTGAAATAAAAAGATTTTTGCTTGAAAATGAAGGAGTGAATTTAAAATAAGCTTGGGGTTTGATTTTCTTTGTTTTCAAATTCTTGTTCAAAAATATCATAATTTTCAAGAATTAAACAATATTTAAAATTTTTTAATTTTCTTAAATCTGAAAGCTGATTATAGGAAAAATCGCAAAATAAAGAATTTTTAGAAGCAATTTTAAAGTCTTTTATGTTTTTAAATTTTTCTTTCCAGAATTCAAAGGTATTTTGGTTGTTGCTTACAATAAACGCTTGAGAGCTTGAACCAAAAGGAGTGATTTCAAATTTATCATCAATAAAATAAATTTTAAAATCATCAATCTTATTAAAGTCAAATATTATTTTTTGATTTTTTTCTTTTAAAAAAGAAATAATTTTTGCAAAACTATTTGCGTAAAAAAAAGGCAAATTAAGATTTTTAAAATATAAATTTTCACAAATCAAAGTTGTAAAAAAGAAGCTAGATCGCGATAATAAGGTAAAATTAGCATCTTTTAGACTATGAGAATAGGCACAAAGTTTATTTAAGTAATTTTCTTCACAGTAGCAAAAAATTTCACCCTTTTTTGCTTTGATTAGTTTTTCAAAATCAGCAAAAATATTTCCTTTTAAAATGTTAAAATAAAAAGCCTTACAAAGACTTAGTTCGTAAGATTTAAAAAGCAAAAATTCACATTCTTTATCTTCGCAAAAAAAGCGTAAAAATCTTACAAGAGTTTGTTCTAGATTTTCTACTCTAAAGTAAAAAATGTCTTTATCTTCAATAGTAATGTCATTTTCTGTAATTATAGCATAAGCGCCTTTTTTTACAGCTTGGGTAATTTCTTTTTTATCGTTATTAAAGAAGGCAAAGCCTGCTTTAAGTTCATTTAAATTTATGGCAAAACCTTCCACGCTTAAAACGCTACCTTCATGAATGAGTGTCGCGTTTAAAAGTTCGCCTAAATTGCTAATTTGCATATTTTAACCCACTAAAGAACCGTTTTGTACAAGTTGTTCAGGGGTGATTAAAACAAGTTTATCTCCGCTTTTTGCAGAAAGTATCATACCATCGCTTTCATGTCCAAAAATTTTAGCTTTTTTAAGATTGCTTATAATGCAAACTTGTTTACCGATTAAATCACTGGCTTTATAGTATTTTGCTATGCCTGAGAGTACTTGACGGATTTCTTTATCGTCAAGTTCGAGTTGAAATTTCAAAAGTTTTTCACTCCCTTCTATATTTTGACAATCAAGCACTTTAGCGACTTTGATTTCAATTTTTGCAAAATCATCGATTTTTATTTTAGGACTTTCTTCTTTTTTAGGTTCTTCTTTAATTTCTTGTTTTAAAAGAGCTTTTTCTACTTTTGGAAATAAAGCTTCGCAAGGATTTGCTTTAAAATCTAAAAGTTTATTATCAAGTATCATTTTTGCATAATTTGTAGATGAAATTTCAAAATTTAAAGCTAAGGCCACCTTTTGACAAGACTTTGGTAGAGTAGGGCTTAATAAAAGGCTTGTTTTGGCTAAAATATTTGCACAAAGTGCAACTAAAGCGTTAGCTTGTTCGTGTTTGTTTTCTTTGATTAAATTCCAAGGTTCGTATTTACTAATAGCTAAATTTGCTACACTTAAGGCTTTAAAAAGTTCTTCTAAATAACGATTACACTGTAAGTTTTCTAAAAATTCTACCGCTAAATTTAAGTGTTCTTTTGCTTGATTTAATTCAACATTGTGAAATTTTAAAACACCTTCTTTTGAAATATTTCCTTGAGAATATTTTGTACTCATACCTATAATGCGATTAAGTAAATTTCCAAATTCATTGCTAAGCTCTGCATTGATACGATTTATCAGCATATTTTCGCTAAAATCCCCATCGTTACCAAAAGGCACTTCTCTAAGTAAAAAATATCTAAAAGCTTCGCTTCCATAGATATCAACCACTTCTTTAGGTTTTACAACATTGCCTTTAGATTTGCTCATTTTTTCACCTTCTTTAGTCCACCAGCCATGTGCACCTATAAATTTTGGCAAAGGCAAATCCACGCTCATTAAAAAAGCTGGCCAATAAATGGCATGAAAACGCAAGATATCTTTTCCTACTAAATGCACATGCGCAGGCCAAAATTTAGCATTTTCTCCCTTGTTTTGAAAGTCAAGTGAGCTTACATAGATAAAAAGTGCATCAAGCCATACATAAATAATATGTTTATCATCATTAATTTCTTGAGGCAGTTTAATCCCCCAATCAAAACTTGTTCTTGTAATGGAAAGATCTTTAAGGCCGTTTTGGACAAAATTTATAAGTTCGTTTTTTTTGTTTTTTGGCAAGATGGGATCTTTTTCTTCATACCATTGTAAAATTTTATCTTGATATTTTGAAAGTTTGAAAAAATAGCTTTCTTCTTTTAAAATTCTAGTTTGTTTGCCACAATCTGGGCAAGAACAATCGTTAATAAGCTGACTTTGAGTAAAAAAGCTTTCACAAGAAATACAATAGTGTCCTTCGTATTCATCTTTATAAATATCACCTTTTTGCCACATTTTTAAAAACATAGCTTTAACAAATTCAATATGCCTTGTATCAGTTGTTCTTGCGTAAATATCATAGGTGATTTCAAATTCATCCCATAATTTTTTAAATTCAAAACTGATTTTATCAGCGTATTCTTGAGGAGTGGAATTTCTTAGTTTGGCAGCTTCTTCGATTTTTTGTCCATGCTCATCTGTTCCTGTTAGAAATCTTGTTTCATGTCCTTGCAAACGATAAAATCTTGCTAAAGTATCGGCTATGATGGTAGTATAAGCATGACCTAAATGAGGTACATCATTTACATAATAAATTGGTGTTGTAATATAACGCATTTTTTTCCTTTAAAAGTCAAATCCGCCTTCGGTTTTACCCTTAGACATACTGTTATAGACTGCATCAACATAATTTTTTCTAGTTTGGCAGTTAAAAATTTCATCGCAATTATAACAAGAGTTTAGGTTTTTTGAGTTTTGACATGAAAGTAAAATTTCTTTTTTTTTATCCATATCTTGCTCAAATTCATCTCTAACTTCATTCATTGTAAGCCTTTAAAAGTTTTGAAATTTCATATTCTGAGCCAAAAAAACAAGGAGTTGTCGCATGGATTTTATCAAATTCAAGTTCAAGTAAAGAGCGGTTTTTTCCATTTGTAGTTTTTCCGCCTGCTTTTTCTATGATAAAGGCTAGAGGAAAGACTTCAAAAAAGGCACGAAGTTTGCCATTAGGCGCATCTTGTGTTGCAGGATAGCTAAAAATGCCACCCCCTTTTAATAAAATTTGATTGATATCGCTTACCATGGCTCCAGAATATCTTAAGCGATAGCCTTCATCAAAAAGACTTTTGATAAATTTAGCGTGTTTTTCTTCCCAAAATTTTTGCGTTCCGCCTGTAGCATTAATCTTGCCTTTTTCATTCATTTTAAGATCTTTTATAAAAATAAATTCATTATTTGCATTTAAGCGATAAAGTTTTGGCTGATCTTTGCAAATCACAAGTTCTAATCGCGCTCCATACATACTATAAAGCGCAGCTCTTAAATTTTTAACACTTGCTTTTTCTTCATAGATAGCAAAAATAGAACCTATGGCAAAATTAACATCCATTAAGCTAGAACCATCTAAAGGATCATAAGCTACGATAAAATTTGCCCTCTCGTTAAGCGTTAAAATTTCGTCTTTTTCTTCACTTATGATGGCTTTAATACTTGAACATTGACTTAGAGTTTTTGTGATGATTTCATCGCTTAAAACATCAAATTTGAGTTGGGTATCGCCTGTAAAATTTTGATTTTGACTGTAGCTTGTATCGGGAAATTTTAAAGCGTTAGAAATTTCTAAAACCGCTTTTTGTATATAAGAAATCACTTCTTGCATTTTATAATTCTCCTTGTAAATTTTTAGCATTTTTAAGTATGTATTGGCAAATAGCTTGTATATCGTTTAAATCAAGCCAAGTAAGATAAGGGTGAGAAATTTTTTCATAGCTTGCAATGGCGTTTGAAAAAATAAAATAACTTTCATCAATTTCTTTGCAAAATACGCTAATGCGTGGTAAATCAAGAGTTTTTAATCCTTCAACCAAACAAATGTCAAAATCAGGGCTTAATTTTAAAGCTTTTAAAATATCTCTATTTTCATGAGAAAAAAAAGTTGTTCTTGTAGGGCTTAAAACCATGACTTCAGCTCCACTTTGAAAAAATTTAAAACTATCTTTACCGTTAAAATCAAATTGAGCTTTATCGGCAGGATCATGTTTAATGATTAAAACTTTTAAATTTTGTTGCAAAAAATTATCAGCTATTTTGGTTATGAGTGTAGTTTTTCCTGAATTTGAAGGCCCGCTAAAAGCTATAATAAGTTGTTTCATAAAATATACTCTTAATTTTTTTGCAAAATTATATCTTTTTAAACCAAAAAATAGGGTTAAAAGGCTACAATAATACTAAAAAATATGGAAAAAGAATGAAAATTTATAGTGTAATTTTAGGTGCTTTTTTGCTTGGAGCTTGTTCTTTAAAAGATCAGGCGATTGTGGATACAAATTTAAAATCTCAAACTTTAATGTTTACTCAAAAATACAAAATCACACAAGATAAGATTAATGCCATTATAACTATGTCTTATTTAAACCCAATTCTAGACAAGACAAGTAAAGATGATGTATTAGCTTTATCTTTTACTCCAAATACATTAAAAATTCAAAATTTAGAAGTTTTTATCAATAATAAAAAAGCCAATATTGAAAAATTGGATGATGAGTATTTAAAATATATAATACAAAACAACTATACTGATTATTTTAAAGCATCTCTTCCTAGTGTCAAGGAAGAGATTAGGCTTGTAGCTAAGATTTGCTTAGATCATTTGCCTTGTTTTGAATTAAATTTTCAAAAATATCCGAAATCTTTATACTATCGTTCAGAAGATGTCGATACACAATATAATTAGCTAGAACTTTTTTTCCGTAAATTCGGCTTTCTTGATAAGGAACTAGTTCCATAGACAAGAAAGGTTCAAATTTGCCTGTCTTAAACATATCATTTCTTGCAAGCATACGGTTAGTAAATCCTATACCGCCATTATAAGCATAAGCGACAAAAAGTGGAGATTTTAAACGTGATTCAAGGTAATTTAGATGATAGTTTCCAAAGTAATATGCTATTTCAGGTTTAAACATAAAATCTTGATCGAAATTTGGAATTTTTAATTCTTTTTCCCCTATGTGATTGGCCAAAAATGGCATAAATTGCATCATGCCTAAAGCATAAGAAACTGAAATAGCAGTTGGAATAAAACGACTTTCTTGTCTGGCAATAGCCAAAATTAAAGCTTGTCTTGTTTTGTTATAGTCTTTTATATTGTCATAATAAGGCATTATAAAATAATGTTTTTTAAAATTATTTTTGCGTTCTAATATGTAAGCATAAATAGGCAAGGTTTCTTGTGTGTCAAATTCTTTTGCCAAGACATCTAGTTGACTTGCGTTAGCATCGCGAATTTGTTTGTTTATTTTTTGCCAAGCAAAAGGATCTTGCATATTAAAATTATTTTTTTTCTTGCTTGGATTAAGGCTTTCTATCTTTGGAAAAGGTGTGTTGGTAAGTTCTTTTGCGTAAAGACTATAAATATTTAAAGAAGAACTTTGCGATAAAGTTTTTAAATCTTCTTCATTGTTTTTAATCAACCACATCCAAAATATAGCATTGTCTTTATTACTTTGCGATTTAAAACTTTGCGCCGCCTTTTTAAAAAAGTCATAAGCAAGCTCTGTTTTATCATAAGTTAAGGCATTGACTCCTAAATAGAAAGCAGAATCTTCACTTACATTTTCAGGATTTATTTCTAGCATAGAATATCTAAATTTTGGATTTTCTTTTTTAATAATAATATTTTGTGCAAAATCTTTAAAACCAATGTGGTTTGGTAGTTTATTGACTAAACTTGTATTTAAATCTAAGTCGTATTTTTTAGAATAATTATAAAGTTTAAAAAAACCATTAATATCTTCTTTTTGTACTATATAGCTCATAGGATCAGAAGTATTAAAAGCTAGCAATAAATTTGTCAAATCAGGTCTTTGATTTTTAAAGGTTTGAGCTAAAGTAGTTCGGTCTTTGGAATTTAGACTCGCTATAAAAACTAATGAATTTAAGCGCACACTTTGACAAGTTAAATTTGCATCTAAGATAGTATTTGCTGTATAGGTATAGCATTTAGCATATTTTGGGTTGATATAAGGCTTTAAAGGGATGATTTTTTCAAGTTCAGATTTAATTTTTCCTATATAGCGAAAAATATGAAAATTTAAATCCTGTGCATCTTTTTTACTGATTTTATTTTTTTCTAAAAGCCTATAAATATAATAATCCTTAGCAAGTGAATTTTCTTCCTTTTTGAGTTTTTCTATACTATATTGTGTAGCATTTAAACTTGAAAAAATAAATAAAAAAACGAGTATTTTTTTTATCACAATATACTCCTTAAGATATTCCCAAGAAAAATGCCAAGAAACTGCAATGCTAAGACTATAATCAAAGGCGCAAGATCAATATTACCAATGCGTGTTGGAATTTTTCTAACTAAGGCGTAAGCAGGGTAGCTTAGTTTATATAAAATTTGCACTATAGGATTATAAGGATCAGGGTTTACCCAGCTTAGAAGTGCTGTGATGATAATAATCCAAGTATAAATGTTAATGACAATTTGTAGTACTTGAAAAATAGAAATAATAAAAGAGTCTATAACCATAGTTAAATCCTTGCTAATTCGTGAATAAAATTTTTAATATAAGGATAAAGATCGCTAAGCTCAGGTCCGTGGATATTTCCTGTTAAAATTATCCTTAAAGGCATGAAAAATTTTTTACCTTTTAAGTTGCTTTTGTTTAAAAGTTCATTTTTAAAATCTTCATAATTTTCAAAAAGTTCAATATCTTTTAAGAGTTCTTTTAAAATTTTACATTCTGTTTCAAACTCGCCAAAATTTTTTGCGTTAAAAATAGCTTGCATTTTTTCTTTAAGTTCTTTTATAGTACTTGCTTCTTGAGTGTAAAATTTAGCAAGTGGTGCAAGATCTTTGTTTAAATCTAAAATTTTATTAAGCTCATCATCTTTTATCATTTTGATATGTTCGCGATTAATTTGCAAAAGTTTTTTAAGATCAAATCTTGCGGGAGCTTTTGAAACTTTAGAAATATCAAACCATTTTATAGCCTCTTCTAAGGTAAAAATTTCACAAGGAGTTTTATTGCCTAGCATGATCAGATAATTTGCGATTGCGCTAGGTAAAATTCCACTTTCAAGTAGCCATTTTACAGAAGAATGTGCTTCTCTTTTACTCATTTTAACACCTTCTTCGTTTAAAATGATAGGCAAGTGTGCATAAGTCATGGCTTTATTATAACCTAAGCTTGCGCGGATATGTTCTTGTTTTGGAGTGTTTGAAACATGATCTTCTCCGCGTATAATACAAGTGACATTTTCAAGCATATCATCAACCGCACAAGCAAAATTATAAGTTGGAGTTTTATCCGTTCTCATAATCACAAAAGAGTCTATGTTTTCAGGCTCAAAACTAAGCTCGCCTTTGATAAAATCAGTAAATTTCATAGTATGAGTAGGTTTTTTAAGACGGATAACAAAGGGTTTTTCACATTCTAAAACATCAATATCGGCTAGTTTTTCACAAGTGCCATCGTAGCGATAAGCTTTACCTTGTTTTTTAGCCAGCTCTTTTTTTGCTTCAAGTTCTTCTTCGGTGCAAAAACAAGCAAAAGCTTTTTTTTCGCTTACAAGTTTTAAAGCCATTTGGCGATGGAATTTTAAATTTTCACTTTGTATATAGTAATGCTGCCATGAAATACTAAAAAGATTTAAAATTTCTTTGATTTCTTCTTCTTTTCCTGCTATATTTCTAGCCTTATCAGTATCTTCAATACGTAAGATAAAATCCATATTTTTTTGTCTTGCACAGATATAATTAAAAATTGCTGCGCGTAAATTTCCTATGTGCATATCACCTGTGGGAGAAGGTGCAAAACGGTACATCTTATAGCCTTTAAAATTATTTAAAAGCTTATTATAACAGAAAAATTTATACGGATATTTAATTTTACTTGGTTATAATACTTTTATGATATTTTTAATTTTTTCTTTCATTGTGTTATTAATTTTTGGCTTAGCAAATGTTTATATTTATAAAAGATTAATCAAGAAAATTACTCTTTTTAAGTATTTTTATAAAATTTTTTCCTTTATTTTTATTGTGCTTTTTTTAGCTCAAGCTGTGTTTTTAATATTTCGTAGAGATGAATATTTAAGTGATACTTGGTATGAAATTTTAGCCATGTTTTATGCGCCGACTTATTGTTTGTTTTTTATGACTTTAGCATGGGATTTTGTTAAATTGATTTTAGCTCTTATGGGTAAAAGAGATAAAACATATAATCTTATTTTGCGTTTGATTTTTGAACTTTCTCTTATAGTTTTAAGTGTGTTTTTAATTTATGTAAGTATAAATAATGCTCTAAAAACACCTGAAGTAAAGAGTGTTGATGTTGAAATACCAAATCTTAAAAAAGATTTAAAAATTGTCATGCTTACTGATATACATTTGGGTAAAAATTTGCATGAAAATTTTTTAGACAAGCTCATCACTAAAGTGAATTTGCAAAGTCCTGATATGGTTGTAATAGTAGGGGATCTGATTGATACCAATCCTAAAGATTTAAAAAATTACATCTCAAAACTTAATGATTTTAACTCCACTTACGGAACTTTTTATGCTTTGGGAAATCATGAGTATTATCATGGTATCAATGAAGTTTTGGATTTGCTTAGAAAACATACTAATATGAAAATTTTAGTCAATCAAAATTTAGATTTGGGTTTTATAAATATTGCTGGACTTGGAGATTTAGCCGGACTTGATAGGGGTTTATATGCTCCTGATTTAGCAAGAATAAAAGTGGATTTAAATACAAGTAAAGCTAGTATTTTACTCACACATCAACCTAAAACAGCTTTGCTTTATGATTTAAGTGATTTTGATCTTGTTTTAAGTGGGCATACACATGGAGGGCAAATTTTCCCTTTTATGTTTTTAGTTAAACTTCAGCAAGGTTTTGTTCATGGGCTTTATGATTTAGGAGAAAAAACTAAGCTTTATGTGAGTAGTGGAGCAGGATTTTGGGGGCCAAGTCTTAGAGTTTTTGCTCCGAGTGAAATAGTGATTTTAAATTTAAAAGGAAAAAAATGAGTTTTTCAAAAGAAAGTTCGAGACTTTTTGGTTTTGTAGCGGGGATTAAATTTCCTAAAATGATACAAAAAGTTATTAATGAAAATTATGTTAAGTATTTTAATATCGATATGAGTGAATTTAAAAGCCCTTGTGAATACGAGAGTTTAAATGCTCTTTTTACAAGAACTTTGCAAATTCCAAGAAAGCTTGAAGAAGGTTTTATCAGTCCAAGTGATGGTAAAATTTTAGAGTGTGGAAGTACTTTTTTGGCAAATGAAGAACATTTTGCTTTTTCTATAAAAGGACATACTTATAGCATTGAGGAGCTTTTAAAAGATAGCTTTGAAAAAGATGAGCTTAAAAATGGGCTTGATTATGTCAATATTTATCTTTCTCCAAAAGATTATCATCGTTATCACAGCCCTTGTGATATGCAAATTTTAAGTGCAACTTACACAAGTGGAGTGCTTTATAGCGTAAATGAAAAACATTTAGAACGCATTAGTAATTTATATGTAAAAAATGAAAGAGTGAGCTTGAAATGTCAAAATGAAAAAGGTATTTTTTGGCTTGTTTTTGTAGGAGCGCAAAATGTAGGAAAAATGCGTTTTAATTTTGATGCAAGCATACAAACCAATGCTAAAATTTCTCATAATTTTACTAGAAAATATGAAAATTTAAATTTCAAAAAAGGCGAAGAACTAGGAAATTTTGAGCTAGGTTCTACTATAGTTTTAATCTCTCAAAAAGGACTTTTAACTTTTAATTTAAAAGTAGGGCAGGGTATTAAATTTGGAGAAAAAATAGCGGATTAGTTTTTAGGAGTTTTATTTGCCATTTGATAGATAAAGGCAAAAACTTCAGCTACAGCTTTATACATATTAGGTGGAATTTCATCACCTAAGTCAAGCTTGCTTAAAATTTCTATTAAATCTTCATCTTCTTTAATAGGAACTCCGTGTTCCTTGGCTAAAGAAATAATTTTAGCAGCACTTTCGCCTTTGCCACTTGCAAGCACTTTTGGTGCAGAGTTTTTTTCTTTTTGATAGCCTAGAGCTACAGCTTTTTTAATCGATCTTTTGATTTTGCTCATACTTTTTTATCCATACCCATTTCAAGATCTAAATTTTTCATATTTCTAGTATCAAATTTACTTCTTATGATATCACCTACAAAGAAATTTGCACTTAAAAGTCCTGCTTTATTGATATTTCTTTTAAGCTCATGGGCATTTTCATAGATGGTTTTTCTAAATTCAATATTTTCTGCCATAATATTAATATCTATATATTTTTCATTATTTAAAGAAATAAGAATTTCTAAATCCCCAAGTTTTGCAAATTCGAGTTTAATCTGAGCAAAAAATTTGTCCTTTTTTCCGCGTCTAAACATAATTTTAGAATCATTTAAATCATCCCAAGAAAAAGGCAGATAAGTATTGATAGAATCATTAGCTAAAGACATAAGCTGATTGATTTCAATTTGCGCTAAAAGACGATTAGCTTGATTGTATACAGCTTCATTGCCTTCATTTTTAGCCAAATTTGAAATTTGCAAAAGTGTTGATTTTACATCATGATGTAAAGATTCAGCTATATCTTGTTCTGTTTTTGGTTTAATTTGCACTAGATCTTTGATAGAAAGATTGAGTTTGTGTTCGAGATTTTTAAGTTCTGCTTGATTAAGCTTGGCATTTTGAGTATAGGGTTCAAGTTCTTTTAAGCTTTCATTAAGTCTACGAGAAAGATTGCTTAAATTTTTACTTAAATCTTGCACTTGTTCTAGATCTAAATTTTCTACATTAAATGCTAAATTTTTTACAATATTTTGTTTTATAAATTCCTGATTTTTAAAAATATTTTGCATAGTTTGGTTATTGTTAGATTGAATATTTTGAGAATTATTTAAATTTTGCGTGTTGTTTGTGTTAGTATTTGTATTGATTGAAGTTTTGCTTTCTGTTTTTGTTTCATAAAATTTTGGATTTTCTTTGATATTTTCTTCGTGAGTTTTTGTGCTAGAATCTAAATTTGCATTAACTTCTTTTTTAGGTAAATTTTCTTCGTTTTTTACATCTTGCTTAATATTGGTTTTAGCATCATCTGCGAGAGTTTCTTCTTTTGATACTTTTATATATTTTTCTTCATCTTGGTTTTTTGTGTTATGATTAAGTTTTTCTTCTTTGATATTTTCTTTGTTACTTAAAAGATTTTCTAAAATATTTTCTTTATCTTGTATTTTAGAAGCTTGATTGCCTAGTATATTTTTTAAAGTATTTTCAAGTTTTTCAAAGGCGGTAGCAGTTTGCTTAAGGATGTTTGGATCTTTTATCATTAAATTTTCTGGCTTATTAAGAGCTTTGAAAAAATCATTTTTGATGGAATTTAATTCTTTTAAAATTTTATTAGCTATAGGGGTGATTTTTTCTTGAGCATGACTGGGATTTTTACTTATATAATTTTTAAAATTTTCCAATTTAGAACTTAAATTTAAAAGTGCTTTAAAAGAACTTTGATTTAAAATTTGCTTATTTTCATTTTTGCTAGAATTAATAATATTTTTTAATTCTTTTAAAGTGTCTTTTGGGCTTAAATTTGTATTTGCAAGCTGGGCTATCTGAACGCTTAGTTTTTCGCTACTAAGACCTTTGATTGTACTTAAAAGAGAATGAAAACTTTTGGGTAGTAATTCTTCGTTTAGGGCATCTTTTAATTTAGCTTCTAAAAATACGCCTGAATTTTTAAACAAAGGAGCTAAGTTATTGTTTTTTATTTCACTGGCAGGTTTTAAAATTTGATTTAATCTGTCTAAAACTTGTGTAAAAGTATCACTTTTTGCAAGTTCTGTACTTAAGATTTTTAATTCATTAGCAAAATTAGGAGCTAAATTTAAATTTTTTCCTTGTTTAAGTACAGGGGAATCGGGATTTTTTTGAGCATTGATTTGATCTAAAAGTTTATTAACAAGTTCTTTTAATTTGGTACCTGTTTCATTTTGAACAAATTTTGCTAGTATTTCCTCACTACTAGCGTCCTTGCTTAAACCTAAATTTTGCTTTAAAGCTTGTGCAAGTGCTTCTTTTGGATTGTCTTTTAAATTTGTTTTATCTTTTGAAGCAGAGTTATCTACTTTTAAATCATTTTTTTGCGTATTGGCAATTTGACTTGCTAGTTGAGTATTAATCATCAAATATCACCATATTTCCAGGCTTTTTCTTAAATTTTTTATTTAAAATATTTGGTTTATTGATAGCAAAAAGAATTAAAAATGCTAAAGAAACTATATAAAACCATATAAAACCTTTGATTTCAAAATATTGCATTAAAAAACCTAAAATTAAAGGGCCAAACAAAGAGCCCAAAGAATAACAAAAAAGAACCCCACGACCTAACTCTACACCTTTATTTTTGCTTACTAAAACATCATTTGCTCTAGCAAGTGCTAAAGCATATAAGCAAAATATTCCTATACCAAGAGTAATTCCTAAAAAATATTGCATATATAAATGAAGTTTAAAAAAGATAAATATAAGCATAGTGATAAATCCTATACTTGCACAAGTGATAATGGCAAATTTGCGACCAAGTTTGTCTGAAATAGTTCCTATGATGGTTTGTGCAATAAAACCACCTAAAACCCCACAAAATATAAAATAAGAAACCGCTTTTGTATCAAAACCTTGCAAAAGTATAAATAAAGATGCCATAGAAAAAAAGCCATTTATAAGCATTCCGGCTATAAAGCTTGTGACGATAGCTAAAGGAGCTATATCAAAAATTTTAGGTATAGAAATAGGACTTGATGCGGGTAAAACAGGTTCTTTGATTTTAATTAGATTTAAAGGTAAAGATGAAAGTAAAATTAAAGTTGCACTGAGGATAAATACACTATGTTTGCTTAAATTTAACGCTATGATTAAAACTCCAATACCAAACGCAAGATAAAAAACAATTTCATAAAAACCTAAAATTCTAGATCGAATGGCATTTTTGCTTTTTTCATTAAGCCATGATTCTATGACCATTAAAAGTCCATAGTAGCAAATTCCTATGAAAAATCTTAAAACAGCCCAAAAAATAAGATTTTCGCTTACTGTATGAAGCATAGCTGAAATTCCAAAAATAGCACCAAATAGCCCAAAAGAGCGTATATGACCTATACGAGAAATAATTTTATGAGCACTGATGGTTCCAATAAGAGCGCCTACAAAAAAACAAGAACTTACTACTCCAACAGCTAAAGAACTTTCTCCGTTTTCTTTTAATATAACACCTATAGAGCTTACTATCAAGGCATTACCTGCAAATAAAAATGCCATACCAGCAAAAAGTGCTGTCATTGATTTAATAATTTTTTTTGGACTCATACTTTTTTATATATAAAATAAAAATAAACACACAAACTAGCAAGGATGAAATTCCACAAATATAAGCAAAGATATCTAATTTATCTTGGCGATGTAAAAATAAAAATCCAGCAACCAATACTACATAAGCCATCAATTTAAAGAGAGTAAAAAACATAGCAAAAAAATGGATTTTCTCTTTAACATTTGGCTTTAAATCGTCTTTTAGAACTTTAAAATGAATAATTTTTGATAAATTTTGTTTTTTTTTGATAAAAAGTGATGAAATGAAATTAAAATCTTTTTCATAATTTTTTGATTTTTTTATAATGACTTTTTTATAATTTAAATAAGAAGCAAAAATAATCAATAAAACACTAAAAAAAGCTATTTCATAGCTTAAAAATGTATCTAATTTAAAATGATTTAACGATGAAAATATGATCCAAAAAAATAAATGAATAATGGCAAAAATACAAAATAGAGCTTTTTTATGTTCCATTATTTGTTCTTTTCTTTTTGAATTTTTTCTTTGATCAACTCATCTCTTTCTTTAAATTCTTCATAGCTTTTTACTTGAACTTTATAAGCTTTGTAAACATTAAGTATAGCAGCACTGATCCCCCAAAAAACTCCAAGCCAAAAAAGCCAAGGATAAGGAGTAAATTTTTTAAGTAAATATCCTATTCCCACACCTATAAATACAGCAACAACCATAGAGATACCAAGACTTAAACCATCCGCAGCTTCAAGAGTTTTGCGAATGATTTTTTGTCTTTTGCTGTTGGAATTTTCTAAGTGATTTTTTTCTTCTTTTAAAATATTGCTCATATTCTTTTAAAGCTTTCCCTAACAGCCTCTAGTGTTGTATCTATAATTTTATCATCCATTTTTGAACATATAAAGCCTGTTTCAAATTGAGAAGGTGCTAAATAAATTCCATTTTCAAGCATATTTTTGTGAAATTTTGAAAATAATGCTAGATCGGATTTTAATGCATCTTGGTAGTTTGATACAGGATCTTTGGTGAAAAAGTATCCAAACATAGAACCTACATGACAAACTTGCAGTGGAAGTCCTTTTTCATCTGCTAATTTTTTCATTCCTTGGGTAAGTTTTTTTGCTAATTTTCCAAGTTTGTCATAAAGCTTGGTTTTCTTTTTGGCTTTTGTAAGACTTGCTATACCTGCAGCCATTGCTAAAGGATTTCCACTTAAAGTTCCTGCTTGATAAACTCCACCCAAAGGACTTAAAATATCCATAATTTCAGCTCTAGAAGCAAATGCTGCTGCAGGTAGACCGCCTCCTATTACCTTACCAAAAGTAATTATATCTGCTTGGATATGATTGATTCCATAGGAACCAAGGTAAGATGCTCTATATCCACTCATTACTTCATCAAAAATCAGCAGAGTTTGATTGTTTTTACAGATCTTAGCAAGTTCTTCTAAAAAATCTTGTTTAGCTGGAACTAACCCCATATTTCCAGCAATAGGCTCAATGATAACACATGCAATATCTTTATTTTTTTCAAAAAGCTCTTTAACGCTATTTATATCATTATATTTAGCTACTAAAGTGTGT
This sequence comes from Campylobacter sp. CFSAN093238, assembly GCF_012898015.1. Taxonomy (NCBI): domain Bacteria; kingdom Pseudomonadati; phylum Campylobacterota; class Epsilonproteobacteria; order Campylobacterales; family Campylobacteraceae; genus Campylobacter; species Campylobacter sp. CFSAN093238. The sequence goes on from NZ_CP040611.1 coordinate 832,564, forward strand.
TTAGCTACATCTTCTAAAACACCCAAAGAACTAGGAGAGTTAAAAGTAGCAGCACCACTTCCTGCACTCACTAATAATGAATCAGAATGCCCGTGATAACATCCTTCAAATTTTAAAATTTTATCTTTTTTAGTAAAACCACGGGCAAGACGAATAGCACTCATGGTTGCTTCTGTTCCACTGCTTACAAAGCGGATCTTTTCTAAATGAGGAAAATCAGATAAAACAAGCTTGGCAAGTTCAGTTTCTAATAAAGTTGGAGCTCCAAAACTTGAACCTTTATGAAGTGCTTTTTGACAAGCTTTTTGTATATCTTTATCGCAATGTCCAAAAAGTAAAGGCCCCCAGCTTTGAACATAGTCTATATAAGAATTTCCATCTATATCGAAAATATAAGCACCTTTTCCATGAGAAATAAATTTTGGCTCACTTTGAACATTTGCAAAAGCACGAACTGGAGAATTTACACCACCTGCGATGAATTTACACGCTTCTTTAAAAGCTTTTTTGTTTGTCATTTTTCTTCCTTGCTAAATTGCTTGATGTAATTATATAAAGTTACAATTTCATCATTTGTTAAAGAGTAATTTGGCATGATTGATTTTGCGTCTTTACTCTGATTAAGAGAATTTTTAAAATTCTCAAAACTAAGATTTTGTATACTTGGAACTTTATAAGCTGTTTTAATACCATTTTTCATATAATATCCTAAAATTTGTTCGCTTCCATCTGTTCCATGACATTCTTTACAACTAATGCCCCTTGGATTTTCATAAAGCATTTTAGAGTATTCTTTAAGAGTGATAAAATCAGCACCAAAAAGACTGATACTAAATAAAAAAAACATTAAAACAATTTTCAAAGTTTCACCTTGTTAATGAAGTTTTAATATGATACAATTTTTACTTTAAAAAAGTGATTAAATTTATAGAAGGAAAATAATGACTTTGCTTGATGGTAAAGCTTTAAGCGCAAAAATCAAAGAAGAATTAAAAGAAAAAAATCAATTTTTGAAAAGCAAAGGGATTGAAAGCTGTTTAGCTGTTATCTTGGTTGGAGATAATCCTGCAAGTCAAACTTATGTAAAATCTAAGGCTAAAGCCTGTGAAGAATGTGGAATTAAATCTTTAGTTTATCATCTTAATGAAAATACTACACAAAATGAACTTTTGGCATTGATTAATACCTTAAATCACGATGATAGTGTTCATGGAATTTTGGTTCAGCTTCCCTTACCTGATCATATTTGTAAAGATTTAATACTTGAAAGTATTATAAGTAGTAAAGATGTTGATGGCTTTCATCCTATTAATGTAGGATATTTAAATTTAGGCTTAGAAAGTGGGTTTTTGCCTTGTACTCCACTTGGAGTTATGAAGCTTTTGAAGGCTTATGAAATTGATTTAGAAGGAAAAGACGCTGTTATTATAGGTGCTTCAAATATAGTAGGTCGTCCTATGGCTACTATGCTTTTAAACGCTGGAGCTACAGTAAGCGTTTGTCATATTAAAACCAAAGATTTGAGCCTTTATACTAGGCAAGCTGATTTGATTATAGTAGCAGCAGGTTGTGTGAATTTACTTCGATCGGATATGGTAAAAGAAGGAGTGATTGTTATTGATGTTGGAATCAATCGTCTTGAAAGTGGAAAGATAGTTGGAGACGTGGATTTTGAAGAGGTATCTAAAAAATCTAGTTATATAACTCCTGTTCCAGGTGGAGTAGGTCCTATGACTATAGCCATGCTTTTAGAAAACACAGTTAAATCTGCTAAAAATAGACTTAATTAGGGAAAATCTATGGAAATTTTAAAGAAATTATATAAATTTTCACAGTCTTGGACTGGAACTGTAGTTATTGTTCTTTTGGTGATTTTTTTCTTTATACAAGCTTTTGTTATTCCTTCTGGTTCTATGAAAAACACCTTATTGGTAGGGGATTTTTTATTTGTTAAAAAATTTAGCTATGGTATCCCAACTCCTCATATTCCTTGGTTGGAAATTCCTGTTTTGCCAGATTTCAATAAAGATGGGCATTTGATAAAAGCACAAGGGTCACAAAGAGGAGATATAGTTGTTTTTAGAAATCCTAGAAATGAAAAAGAACACTTTGTAAAGCGTTGTGTAGGCACAGGAGGAGATAGGATAGTTTATGCAAATAAAACACTTTATGTAAGAATGCATGAGGGTGATGAATTTATGAAAGAACATTATCCGAATGATCTTGTTACTCTTGGAGGGCAAATTTATGTAAAAGAACCTTATAAACAAAAAGGTATTCATTATGATCCAAAAAAAGATATAGAAAGCGATATTTTACGCTTTCTTAGCATAGGTGATTTTGCTATGTCTCCAACTTATATTAAAGAACTTGGAAATCATATAGGTTTTAGCGGCGGAAATGCTTATGTTTTTGATGTGCCTGAAAATGAGTATTTCATGATGGGTGATAATCGCGATTATTCTTATGATAGTCGTTTTTGGGGTTCTGTTCCTTATAGGTTGATAGTAGGTAAACCTTGGTTTGTATATTTCTCTTGGGATAAAGATAAAAATGTTCGCTGGGAAAGGATAGGGCGTTTTGTTGATACCTTGGAAAATGATGAACAATATATCCATGATCATGATGATGAGGATAAATTAAGCTAATGTTTGTGAAAAACACAAACATTATATTTTTAAAAGCGTGATTTCATCACCTTTTTTTAATTCGCTTATATTTTCTTCACTTATAAGCAAAAATTCACTTTTAATAAGTGGAAGTATCATACCAGATCCAAATTTATTTTCATTAAATGGTGTAAAAATATCTTTTTCTAAATTTCCTAAGATGAGATTATTTCTTCCGCTTTTAAGCTTTAAATCCATACCCATTTTGCCATAAAATGTTAAAGGATTGTCTAGGTTTCCACTTAATAAATTAATGATTTTTTTAGCAAAAATAAAACAAGAAAGATAAGCTGCCATAGGATTTCCTGGTAAAATCAATACGAAATTTTCACCTTTTCTATAAAGCTTAGTAGGTCTTGCAGGGCGTGCTTTTAAACCTTTAAAAAGTGGAGTAAAGCCTAATTCATCTAAAGCTTTTTCCATAAAATCAGCCTCGCCAACGCTTGCACCTCCTGAAGTGATTAAAAGATCAAAATTTGTATTTTCTAAAGCCTCTTTAGTGCTTTTAAAATTATCTTTGATAATACCTAAATAAGAAGCATTTTGAAACATGGTTAGCAAAGGTAAAGCATTGGCATTATAAATACTTTCTTCATCGCATTCTTGCCAAGGTTCTTTAAGTTCATTTCCGCTTGAAAAAATGCCTATGCGAATTTTTCTTATGACTTCTATTTTATAAAGCCCTTGAGAAGCAAGTAGGGCGATATGTTTATCATTAAGTTTAGTGCCTTTTTGAAGCAAAAGTTCGCCTTTTTTTAATTCTTCGCCTTTGTAGCGATAGGCATTGTATTGTTTAGGGGTTTTTTTAATGATGAGTTTATTTTCTTCTATATACTCATCTTCTAACATTAAGATAGTATCAGCATTTTTGGGCATTTTAGCCCCTGTCATGATTTTATAGCATTCATTCTTAGCAACTGTATAAAAATTTTTATCTCCTGCAAAAATAGTCCCTTTAATCTCCAAAGCCTCATTGATATCAGTATAATTAAAAGCATAGCCATCAAGAGCAGTATTGTCAAAACTAGGTAGATTTTTTCTAGCGTATAAATCTTTAGCTAAAATTCTATCCTTTGCTTTTTCAAGGCTAATAAGCTCACTTTCATCTAAACATGAAATTTGATTTTCTAAGTCTTTTAAGGTTTCAAAGATATTTTTCATTCTTCAAGCCTTGTGATTTTCACACCCAAATCTTTAAATTTTTCTTCTAAATTTTCATAACCCCTATCAAGATGGTAAATTCTATGGACTTTGCTTGTACCTTTAGCTGCAAGAGCTGCTAAGATAAGGGCTGAAGAAGCGCGCAAATCTGTAGCCATGACATCAGCAGCGTTAAGTTCTTTTCCGCCTACTATGGTAGCAATATGACCATTGAGTTTAATATCCGCACCCATTCTTAAAAGTTCACTTACATGCATGAAACGATTTTCAAATAGTCTTTCATCAATAATACTAGTTCCATTAGCTTTTAAAGCTAGTGCCATAAACTGCGCTTGCATATCGGTTGGAAAGCCTGGATATTCACTTGTCATGATTTCTACAGGTTTAATTTCTTTAGCAGGAAGTAGGGTGATACTATCTTCTGCAATCAAAGTTTCAAAACCCATTTGATGAAGTTTTGCTAAAACTGCACTAAGATGAGTGGCGTTAACTTTATCTAAAGTAATTTTAGAATTTGTAATAGCCCCTGCACAAAGATAAGTTCCTGCCTCAATTCTATCAGGTATAACGCTAAATTCTTTAAATTCTAAAAGTTCTCCATCACTACCATAAATTTCAAGTTCATCTGTACCTATGCCTTTGATTTCAAGTCCTGCGTCTTTTAAAACTTCGCAAAGTTGAACTACTTCGGGTTCTTTTGCAACATTTAAGAGCTTGGTTTTACCTTTGGCTAAAGCTGCTGCCATGATGATGTTTTCACTACCTGTAACCGTGATTTTATCAAAAAGAATTTCATTGCCTTTTAAATTTCCACTAGCTACGACATAGCCTTGTTTAATTTGTATATTTGCCCCCATTTTTTCCAAGGCTAAAAGATGTAAATCAATAGGTCTTTGTCCTATGGCACATCCACCAGGCAAAGATACTTCACAATGCCCAAAACGAGCAAGCAAAGGCCCTAGAGTAAGTATAGAAGCACGCATTTTACGCACAATGTCATATTTAGCTATGGTTTGATTAAGAGTGTTTGTGTTTAATAAAGCACTATTGTTTTGAAAATTGACCTTAGCTCCTAAATTTTCTAGCAAAGATATAAGAGTTTTTATATCAGCAACATTAGGAACATTGTTGATTTTTACTTCATTTTTAGCAAGTATGCTTGAAACGATCAAGGGTAGGGCAGCATTTTTTGCTCCGCTTATTGTAACATTTCCGCTTAGATGATTTGTGCCTTCGATTTCTAGATAAGTCATATTTTTCCTTGAAAAAGTTTAAAAATGCATCATTATAGCATTCTTAAACTTTTGAAAAAATATAATCAAGTTTGTTGGCTTTGGAGTTCTTGAATTTGAGCTTGAATTATATCTGCTTGAGATTTTAGCACATCAATTTGTTTTTGAAATGTCCGTTTTCATTTGTTCGTTAGCGTTTGTCATTTTTTGAGTAAGTTCTGCAATTTTAGCTAAAATTCCAGCTAATTTTGCTATTAAAGCCTCTAATGCGGGATTTACGCCACCTTTGCTATTTTGAATGGAATTTTGGTCTTTGTGGTTTTCTATTTTTTCTTGACTTACTTTGATTTCATATTCTTTTTCATTTTTTGAATTTGTTTGACTTAAACTTCTTGCTTCATCTGAAATTTGAATTTTAACCACATTGTCGCTATGAACATTACTTACCAAATCATTGTCTTTGTTTATTTGTGTTTGATAATTGCTAAAATTTTTTGTCAAAGTATCTATTTTCATCTTAAATCTTTTTAAATTAATTTATATTGTTATCGGTTTTTTATTTATAAATTTATATTAATGATAGTTATTTTAAGGATATTTTGCTTTAGATTTTTATATTTATATTTTAAACGCAAAAAAACTAAAGTTTCATAAAGTTTTTAAGTATTTTTTTACCTTTTTGAGTTAAAACCGCTTCAGGGTGAAATTGTAATCCATAAATGGGATATTTTTTATGTTTAATTGCCATAATGATATTTTCTGAATTATGAGCTAAAATTTTGCATTTTTTAGGCATAAAACTGATATGTAAAGAATGATATAAACAAATTTCAATTTCTTTTTTAATACCCTTAAAAATAGGATCTTTTTTAAAATAAAGTTTAGAAATTTTACCATGCATAGGATTTTGCATTTTAGAAACCCTACCGCCAAAAACTTCAGCTATACACTGATGCCCTAAACATATACCTAAAATTTTTTTATTTTTTTTAAAATATTTGATTGCTTTTAAGCTTAATTTAGATTCCTTAGGAGAATGAGGCCCAGGAGAGATGATAAGATGAGTAAAATCAAATTTTTCTAATTCTTTGGCTTTTTTAAAGGTATCATTTTTTATCACTTTACATTCAAAACCAAGTTCTTTAAGATAATAGATGATGGTATAACTAAAAGAATCATAATTATCTATAAATAAAATTTTCTTCATTGTAATTTTACCTTTTTTAAACCACGCACGGAATTAATACAATAAATATTTTCTGCTTCAAATAAATCTTGTTTAAATAATGCTTTTTCTTTTATCAAACCAAGATTGACTAAGAAATTTCTATATACGCCATTTAACATACCACTTTGAATTTGTGGAGTATAAAATTGAGCGTTTTTTTCTAAGATGAGATTGGTTCTTGAGCCTTCGCAAAGTTCATCTTTTTCGTTAAAAAAAGCTATGTCATAACACAAGTTTTGCTGCCATTTGTATGAGTGTTGATTATAAAAACTACGTAAAGAGCTTTTGTGATAGAGATTGTCACTTTTTGAGTTAATTTTATCATCACTTAAAAGCAAAATATCGTTTGAATTTTGTTTTAAGGCACTTTGTTGAAATTCGTATCTTCCGTCTCTGTATAAAATAAGCTTTAAAATTCCTTCTTTATGTGGATTTTTAAAGGGTAGGGGAAAATTATAAAATAAAGAGTGTTTTTTGTGGAAAATTTTTTCATCGAGTTTAAAAAGTGTAAAATTTTGATATTCTTTATAAGAACTTTTTTGATTTAAAACATTATAAAAATCTTTAAAGAGCTTGTGAGTATTAAAATTAAATTTAAGAGCTGAATTTATAAGCCTTAATAAATGTTCTTTTAAAAATAAAATTTGAGAATTTTTAAAATACATGGTTTCAAAAAGATAAAAATCACAAGGATTTAAGATTGCACTTTTAAGTTTTAATTCTTCAAATTCATCTTTGAATTTTGAGTCCCAAACTAAGCCGCTACCCGTGCTATAAGTATAAATTTCATCTTGTTTTTCTAAGGTGCGTATGGCTACGCTAAATTTATTTTTATTTTTGTGTATTAAACCTATAGTTCCGCAGTAAATACCACGATCTCTTTGTTCTAATTCTTCAATAAATTTAATGCTTTCAAGCTTTGGAGCACCTGTAATAGAACCACAAGGAAAGAGAGCTTTAAAAATTTGATATAAAGAAATATTTTTTTTAAGTTTTCCTTGTACGCTTGAAGTCATTTGATGTAAAGTAGGGTGACTTTGAATTTCAAAAAGTTTGGTTTTTAAGCTTTTTTTTGTGATGATTTTTGAAAGATCGTTGCGTAAAAGATCACAAATCATAACATTTTCACTCAGATTTTTTGTATCATTTTGCAAGAAAATTTTATTTTCTTCATCTTTTATAGGATCTTTATCACGCTTAATTGTGCCTTTCATAGGTTTTGTAAATATTTTTCTTTTTTTGGTTTTGAAGAAAAGTTCAGGAGAAAAGGATAAAATTTCTCTTGTTTCATCTTTTATAAAAGCTTTAAATTCAGTATCTTGTCTAGAAAGCAAAAGTTTAAAAAGTTCAAAAGAATCCATTTTGCTATGAAATTTAAAATTTTGAGTAAGGTTGATTTGATAAACTCTTCCTTTAGAGATTGCCTCTTTAACCTTGATGAAATTTTCTTTGTAATTATCTTGATCTAAAAAATTTATAAATTCAGGAATAAATTTTTCTTCATCGATATCTTCTTTTTGAAATTTTTTTCTTTTTTTAAAAGCAAATATAGACAAATAAGCTTTTTTGCTTGTGAAATTTTTATCTTGAAAATATCTATATAGCTCATAATCAGCAAGCATTAAAATATAAAAATCATTTTTATATTTTTCTATAAATTTAAAGCACTTTTTACTTTCTTTGTGGTTAAAGGCTTTTAAAGTGTGTTTTAAATCATGGTAAAAATATTTACCAAAAACAGCATAGTTTTCAAGAGTCACTTAATTCCTTTGCAACCTGTGCGGCAAGTTTTAATTTATCATTATCAAAATGAGTGTAAATTCTTGAGGTATTTAAACTTGCATGCCCTAAAGCTTCTTGAACTAAAACTAAATCTTTTTGCTTTTTATAAAGCAGGGTGGCAAAAGTATGACGCAACATATGAGCACCATTTTTTTGTTTGCGAATTCCTGCACGAAATAAAAGCTGTTCTACTATGCGACTGACATAAGATTGAGTCAGTGGAGTGCCTTTTTTATTGACAAAAAGTAGGGCGTCTTTACTCATATAATTAATACTTACATTTTTAAGCAAATCGTAAATAAGTTCTTTTTTTATCATTACAACACGATATTTATTGCCTTTAGCTCTTATTCTTATGATATAAAGATCGTTTTCTTCGCTAATATCACCCATTTTGATATTGATAGCTTCACTTACCCGTATGCCTGTAAAAATGATGATTTTAATAATAAGTTTATTGCGTATGGTATTGTTTTTAAAATCTGCATTTTCAATAGCATCAAGAAATTTTTTAAGCTCTTCTTCACTCATAAATTCAGGTAATTTTACCCCTTTAGAACCTGCTATACCTGCCCAGTTTTTAAGATTGATATCGAAAATATGTGCTTTTTCATCTTCTTCATTTTGCTTGTCTAAAAAATCAAAAAAATTAATCACAGCAATACGGTAATTTTTTTTGCTTGCATCTGATAAAGCACCTGTTATACTTGCTAAAACTTCTACAATGAGTTCTTCATCAATCTGTTTTAAAGAGTAAAGCTTATAAAAATTTAAATATTCAAATACTTTTTTTAAAGGATTAAAATAAGTATTAACTCCACTTAAACCAGCATTTCTTGCTTTTTTTGCTAGAGCGTCAAGTTCATCAATATTTTTTACACCTTTTGTAAGAGCAAAATTAACTTCTGCTAAAGCTTGTGGATTTTTTAACTCTTTGTTAGATAGTGAGTTGAGTTTAAATTTTACATATTTTGCTAACCAAAATAAGAATGATTTTTCAAAATTTTCTTCACAATCTAAAGGGTATTTCATAAAAACTTTTCCTAAATCTAAAATTTTAGCTTTTTAACTAGAAAAGGTATTTTAGTATTAACTTAGTAAAAAAAAGCTTTTTTAGGAAAAAGTTTGTTTTTATATGCAAGGCAAAAAGATTGAAATATTTTTATTAAATAAATCTTATATCAATCATAAAAAGATATGATAAAAGGTAAAAATATATAAAATTTATAATTTTGTATTGAAAACTGTAATTTTCAAACTTTTTTATATACACCTAGATTATTCTACTTTGATATAGATTAAGCTACTATTTTTACATACTTTTATGATTTTACCTTTTGAGTGAAATAAACTTATCCATAAAATATAATGTAAAAAATTGATAATTTTATTTCGTAAATTAAAATTATATTTTACTTTTCTTGAAAACTATAAAGAATATTTAAAAATTAAATTATTTTATATTATTATCAAAATATACATAAAAATGATAACTTGTGCATTAAATTTTTTAATCCCCTATTCTTGATTTTTAGTTAAAGTAAATATTCTTAGTTATAACATTTTTTAAGAATATTTTTATTTTAATAGTTTTATAATAGTTATTACATAAAAACTTAATAAAAAGTTTTATCAAAACCAAATTTCAAGGAGAGGGTAATGAAATTTCCAGTAAAATTAGCAAGATCTATTGTTGTATGTGCTTTTTTAGCAGGTATAAGTGCTAGCGCATTAAGTGAAGGTAAAGAATATGTAATTCTTAAAAATCCTATTGCTAACGCTGATAATTCATTGATTGAAATTTTTTCTTATCACTGTACTCATTGTTATGATCATCGCAAATTTAATACCATGGGTAAAGTTAAAGAAAAATTACCTAATTTAACTTATAAATTTTATCCTGTAAGTTCTATGGGAGATTATGGAAGGCAAGCTAATGAAATTTTTGCTTTTGCGACATTTAAGGATGGTGTAAATAAAATTGATCCTACGGATAAAAATAGCTTAACTCATAAAGTTGCTGAAGCTTATTTTAATGCATATTTTAAGAAAAAACAAAGATGGGAAAATGGTAAAAATCCTGAAGCTTTTTATAGTGTCGGTTTAAAAGCAATGAATGTAAGTAAAGCTGATTTTGAAAATTTCTTAAAAACTCCAGAGGCTGCAGAGCTTTTAAAAAGTTATGAAATTGCCAATCCTATTTCGCAAAATTATGGCACCCCTGCTTTTGTTGTTAATGGAAAATATCAAATCGTTCCAAGTGCAATCAACTCTCCAGAGGCTTTGATTGAAATTACTAAAGAACTTAGCAAGCAAAAATGAGTTATATAAAAATGAAAGATAATTGCAGAAATTTTTCACTTTCCAAATGGCAAGATACGCGCAAACCTTGGTTGATTTTGATTATAGTTACTATAGGGCTTACTTGTATAGCACATTTTTTATTTCAAGAATATCTTTTTATGAAACCTTGTGAACAATGTGTGTATATAAGATTTGATATGCTTGTTATGGCTATAGGTGGTATGATTGCATTAATCAACCCTGCAAATAATATTATAAAAATTTTTTCTTATAGCTTAGCTTTTTATGGAATTTGGCTTGGCTTGGAGCATTGTCTAACTTTAAATCATATCCATGAAGTGGTTCATTCTGAAAATCCTTTTGCAGGCGTAGATGGATGTCGTGAAATTCCTATTTATCCATTTAATTTACCTTTGTATAAATGGGCTCCTAGTTGGTTTTTGCCAACAGGAGAATGCGGGATGGATACCCCTGTAGTTCCAGAAAATGCTTATAATCATCTTAATGCTTTTCAAAAATTTTTTATAGGAACTCCACCTGATTTTGAAAATGGGCTTTATAGTAATGGTTGGTATTTGATTCCTAGTTTAAAGTTTATGAATATGGCAATCTGCTGTCTTATAGCATTTTTATGTTGTTTTGTCGTGCTTTTTGCAATGTTTATAGCCTATGTTTTAGATAAAAATAAACCTAATGCTAAAATTTTTGCATTGGTGATTGTTGCTTTGGTTTTGGTGCTTAAATTTATAGGCGAATCAAAAAATCCGAATCAAAATATAGCTAGTTTAAATCAAGTCGTTTTAAGATACTCTTAAAATAGGATGTCTTAAATAATTTTAAAGGATTGATCATGAGACTTAGCAAAACTCTTTGCATGGAATTTTGGCGGGTTCTACCCTACTTGCACCTAATGCTTTAATGGCCATGGGTGGTCCTAGTGGAGTGAAAATAGATTGGCAAATTCAAGGACAAATGGGTATGATTAAAATGAATCCTTATGGATTGTCTCCTTTGACTGCTATTATCATGAATAATGGGGTTATGTCTTAAGCGATATAAAAAAATCAAATGGTCAAACTATTTCTTAATAATGTGAATTCTAAAATGGCTAAGACGTATGGTGGAATTCCTATTTTTGGACTTTATCCTTCTTATAGTAAAGGTAAGTTATACTAAAACCGCAAATGGTAAAAGTCAAAAAGTCATTGATGAGATTTATAAAATTACAACTCCATGGGCTAGCATAGAACCAAGCGGAAGGCACTGATCAAAGAGGAACTCTTTTTGAAAATGTGAAAGTATTAAAAATGGATCCAAAATTTTCAGATAGGCTATATTTAGTAAATAATGCTCCTGGAAAATAATCTGGCAAAGACTCATAATCTGTATGGAATAATCTTGTAGGTGGTGCTATGGAATGGGATGAAAATTCAAATGTCTTTATTATAAGATACCAAGGGTGAAATCAGATGGTATTATGATAACAATAAACTAATGAACTGGGGTAATATTTACAATCGTGGAATTATGATAAGTTTTCGTCAAAACAAAGATGGAGCTTTAACTTGGGGATTTGGTCAAAGATATGTAAAATACGATGTCTGGGAAGAGAAATTTTCAATCGCAAATTACCTGCTGCCTATATAGATTTTTTCTCATGCTATGGACAATATGCAAAAAATGGGCATTATTTCTTCAACAAATACTTTGCGTCCAAGATAGTAAGCATGTACGCACAGTGTGTGATACTATTATAGAAGTAGATGAGGATGGTAATGTTGTTGATGATTGGAGATTGTATGAGATTTTAGATCCTTATAGAAGTACTATTATCAAAACTTTAGATCAAAGTGCAGTGTGTTTAAATATAGATGCAAGTAAAGTGGGTAAAACTTTAAGCGATGAAGAGCTTGCCAAAATGGATGAAAGCGACAAATTTGGAGATATAGCAGGTATAGGTAGGAATTGGGCGCATATAAAGGGTGGAATAAAGAATTTCAAAAATATTTATTGCAACCTGTAGATAAAAATGACAATGAATGGTTTTATCCTGTAACTTCTTTAACTCAATATGAACCAGATAAAGATTCTATTATGGTTTATAGTGCAACACTGGAATGGCTTTTAATCTTAGTAAAGGTGTAAGTCTTGGAGAACCAAAACCTAAAATTGATGAATTTAACTGGGGCGCTAAGGAGCCTTCGGTTCAAATTCAATTCAGCGGTTCAGGCACGGGTTATCAAGCAATGCCTTTTAGTGTTGATCAAGCATTCAATCCTAAAAAATAAATAAGCCCAAATTTATTTTTGGGTTTATTTATTTTTTTTAAATAAAATTATCTTTGAAAATTTTATTTAACCAAGGATATAATATGCGTAAATTTTTTTGCAAATTTGTTTTAACGCTTGTATTTTGTTCAAGTTTTGCATTAGCAAATAATAGTTTTATTACCCTTAATCCAAGTTTACCTAGCTCTGAAAATAGTGTAATAGAAGCATTTTCTTATAAATGTATACATTGTTACAATCATCATAAATTTGGAACCCTTGAAAAACTGAGAGAAGCTTTTCCAAATTTACATTTTAAACTCTATCCTGTAAGTTTAATGAATGGGGAATTTTCCAAAGAAATGAATGAGCTTTTTGCCTTTGCTCAATACAAAGATGAACAAAATGGTAAAGACGCGAGTTATTCTGATAGTTTATCTTATAAACTTGCTGATGTTTATTTTGTTTCTTATTTTTTAAACAAGCAAAGAAATTTTTCAAATTTAAATGAATTTTACGACATAGGTTTAAAGGCTATGAATGTAAATAAAAATGAAGTATTAAATTTTTTAAATACCCCAAAAGCTAAAGAAATTTTAAGCGAGTTTCAAAGAGCTAATGATATAGCTAAAACCTATGGCACCCCTGCTTTTGTTGTTAATGGAAAATATCAAATTAACCCAAGTGCAATCAATTCGATGCAAGATTTAGAAGATCTAGTTAAAAAATTAAGTAATATGAAATAATAAATTTTTAAGGCAATAAAAATTGCCTTAAAAATTATTTTTTGATCATATTTGTATAAGGTCCATAGCGATGTTGGGTTGTAGAAAAGCTATCATCATAAGGTCCTACATCCATATCTAAAGGCTTAACCTTTCTATCTGGAAAGTCTTTATTTCTATTTGCTTTAATAGGACGAGCTTGTGAATTCATGTAAGCTGCTACATCATAAGCATCTTCAAGACTTAAGTCAGGCGCACCTTGAGGCATATTTTCTTTAATATAAGAAGCAGCTTTGATAAGACGATACATTCCAGTTCCTGTATTATAACTATCATCACCCCAAAGTGGTGGATAAAGATAATACGCCCCTGTGCTATCCTCATTTTTAAGCCCTAAGCCATTTTCTTGATGACAAACGGCACATTTATCCATATAAATTGCCTTACCTTTTTTTAGGATCATCTGCTCTTAAGATGAAATCTATCTTCTTAAGTCCCTATCCTTCTATCTTAGCTCCTACTGGAACTTCTTGAGATAACCATTGCATATAAGTTAGCATGGCTTTCATTTCAGGTGTATCACTAGGCATTCTTTTGCCATTCATAGAGCGTTCAAAACAGCCATTGATCCTATCTGCTAAGGTAATTACTTTATCTCCTCTTGCATTATATTGTGGAAATCTTGCCTAAATTCCTACAAAACCCGATTGATTTTGCACACTTCCACCATTAGCATGACAGCTTGAACAAGAAAGATTATTTCCCGCAAATCTTTTTTTAGGATCTTTGGCTTGTGGACCCACATATTTGCTTGTTTCATTAAGAATTTTATTTCCCAAAATAACCATTTGGCAGTAGGCAGATCAATACCTGTTGCACTCTTAGTTTTTTCCAAATTTGGATCTAAGGCTAAAGCACAACTTCCACATAACAACAAAGTTAAAACTATAGAAAATTTATTCATCAATTTCCCTCCTTATTTTGCGTAATTTAAATTCAGTATAAGACTTTATTTAGAAAAAGTCAATAAAACCTAATTACATTTTAAGAAAAAAGCTTTAAACCTTAAAATAATATTCGTTTATATTTAAAATAGAACTTATATATTTAAAGCAAAAATAAAGTTTTTTCGCTATAATAAAATCTTGCAATATTTTTAAAGGTTAGGTTAATGAAAAATTTAAGCATTCAAGAAAAAAAAGACTTAGACAACTGCGTTTTTCAAAATCTTGGAAGGCAAGATACTTTTACTTTAAGTGTGGTTTTTAAAAATTTTTATTTAAAAATTAAAGCATTTATTTATTCTAAATAATACCACTTAAAATCCTTTTTTGTGTAGGAAAGATCTTTAAAAGAAGGTGATTGGATAAATAGTTTGCACTCTTTATCCAAATTTTCTATCCCGTATATTTTCATAGCCATTCTTGAGTCATGTCTTGTAAGTTCTATTCCAACACAAGCTTGATTGTTGATTTTGTAAAGTAAAGTGCCACCATCTTTTTCATCTATATTTAAAATATCCAAATTCTTATTTTTACTCATATCTTTTACATCTTTACTAAAAGAATATCGGAGTTTATAATATATCATAATATCCTGCATGGTATTTTTCAAATTTTGTAAATTTTCATTAATCAAATATCCATTATTTTTATAAAGTTTTAAAAAATCTTCATTAAGAAATTTTTGAAAACTTTCATCTTTAGATAATTTTTGACAAGAATTATAGCTATTTAAAATTCTAACTTGACTGGCTTCTATTAAAAGTTCAAGGCAATCTTTATTTTCTTGTGAAAATTGCACTAATTTAACTTCTTGAATCTTAAAATCTTTATTCGGTTTTTTTTCATAAGTAAAATCATTTAATTTTTCATAAATATTAGCAAAACTTAAAGAATATAAACTAAAAAAAATTAAAATATACTTTTTCATTGAAAAAAATCTTTGTATTTATTTTTTAGAAATTCCACCACTTCTAAAATTTCATCAACCCCTTCTTTGTTGGAATTTTCGAGTACATTATCTATATTATCAATATAAGCTTCTATTGCATTTTCTAATTTTTCTCTTTTAACTCCAGCGTATAAAAGCATAGCTTCTAAAACTATGCTAAGCTCATATTGTAAATCTTCTAATTCATTTTTTAAGGTTTTATTATTGTTTTGATTCATTGTTTTCCTTTTTAAGTTCTTTGCTTTTAATTAAATCAATAATTTGAGCCTTAATATAATTATAATTTGCTCCATCTTTAAATGTCGCAAAAAGTCCACCACTAGCATTTTTATGTCCGCCACCACCTACTAAATTTTTAGCCATTAAACTTACATCTATTTTTCCATTTGCACGAAAACTTAAGGTTTTTCTAGAACTAACATCAATAAAAAAGTCATAATCAGGATTTTTTACTAAAAAATCATTTCCAATAACAGAAGTATTGCCTATATTTGAAGTTAAGATGCCTTTATGGCCTTCATATTCTATGCTAAAATTTTCTTTTAGCTCACTTAGTTTTTCAACTACAAAATAAGAAATTAAATTAGAAAGAGTATCATCATTTTTTCTGGCAAAATAATCCTTTTTTATAAAATGAGTAGCATTATCGAGTAAAATATTTGCATTTTCTTTTCCTATAAATTTCCAAGCCTTATCAAGCAAGAAAAACATATAATCAATTTGAGATTCTTTAAACATTACACGATTTATTTCTTTTGCATTGGCAATCAAGCCTAAAAAAACCTTTCCAAGTTCAAAATTTTCATCCTCGCTTAGCCAAATATCAACAGCATTAACCACATCAACAAATTTTGAAAGTTCTAAAACAGGAGTACAGATTTTAGAGAAAAAATCATAAACGATTTTAGTTGCACATCTTTTAGAATCAAGTAAATACCAAGAATATTTTTGAGCACATTCTTCGCCACTTTGATGATGATCAAGAAGAAAAATTTTAGTATTTTTCTCTTTGCAAATTTTTTCAAATTCTTCGCATTGATTTAAATTTAAATTTAAATCTGTTATTAGAATAATAGCTTTTCCGAAATTTTCATCTTTTTCTATATCGCCTATAATAGAGTTAAAATTTTCATTAATTTCTTTGCCATAATTAGAATTATAAAATTTCACATTTTTAAAATAAAAATTTACTATAAATTGACAAGCATAGCCATCAAGATCTGTATGTGAAAGATGATAAATTTTCATTATATTCCTTAAAGTTCTATCCTAATAATACCCTCGGTATTAAAATTTGTATTTTCTGCAATTTCTGCAAAACTTAACACTACTATATTAATGCTAAAATTATAACAAATATCAGCAATGAATTTTCTAAGCTGCGGTTCAACGCAAAGTATAAAAGGCTTGATACGACCATTTGCTACTGCGGCAACTTCAGCCCTTAGAGTATCTACTAAAGTACCTGTTTGAGCTACACTTAAAGGCAAGTGATAACTTCCATCTCTAAATTGTACATTTTCCATTAAAACCGCAGAACTAGCAGAGTCTAAGATAAAAATATCCAAATTTCCTTTATCATCTAAATACATATTTGTAATCATCCTAGCCAAGGACGCCCTTACATGTTCAATAATCATATCAAAACTCTTGCTTACTTCTGCTATATCGCTTACAGATTCTAAAATAGTAAGCATATCTTTAATTGGTATGTGATGCTTAAGCAAGTCTTTGAGAATTTTTTGAATAAGACTTACAGATGCAACACCTAAAGCACCTTCTACGATGATTGGATAATCATTTTTAACCTTATCAAGAAGATTTTGTACCTCTTGGCGTGTGAGAAGTTCGCTTGCGTGCGCTTTGATAAGTTCGCTCATATGTGTTGAAATAACACTTGCAGGATCTATTACTATATAGCCATTTAATGTTGCTTCATCTTTTAAATTCGCATCAATCCAAAGTGCATCAGAGTTAAAAGCGGGTTCTTTTGTAGCAATCCCTTCTATCTCTTCTGTGATAAAACCACTATCCATGGCTAAATATTTATCCGGATAAATTTCAGCACTTGCTATAGACACGCCCTTGAGTTTAAAACTATACTCATTTGGTTTAAGTCTTAAATTATCTCTTATTCTTATTTTTGGCATTAAAAATCCTAAACTTTCAGCAATACTTCTTCTCATTGAGCGAATTCTTTCTGTAAGTTCGTTTTCAGCAAGCTTAATAAGTCCGTATCCAAGTTCAAGTTCTAAAATTTCAACTTTGAGTATATCGTTAATCTTGTGCTCTTCTTCTTTGAGAATTTCTTCTTCGCTTTTCTTAGCAGGCGCTGCCGTTGTCCCACCTGCTCCACTTTGAGATGCAACTGCGGCACTTGGTTTGCTTTTTTTAACTGTAGTTATATCAATTTTACCTTCCTTAACCTGCTTGGTAAGATAGCCAAGGCTTAAAAATACTAAAGCCATAAAGCCCAAGGATAAAGTTGGCAAACCAGGCACTAACGCAAAGATAAAAAGTACAAAACCTACTATTAAAAGCGTGCGATATTCGCTTAAAAGTTGAGTTAAAGTTCCTTCTGCAAAATTTTCCTCATCTTTGCTTGCACGAGTGATAATTATAGCGGTTGCAGTAGAAGTAATAAGCCCTGGAATTTGAGATACAAGTCCATCACCTATGGTTAAAATAGTATAGGTAGAAGCAGCATCGCTTAAAGCCATATCGTGCTGAAAAGATCCTATTAAAAAACCACCTATGATATTTATAATAGTTATGATAATTCCTGCAACAGCATCTCCTTTGATAAATTTAGAAGAACCATCCATTGCACCATAGAAGTTTGCCTCAGCAATAACTTCTTGACGTCTTGCTCTAGCGGTTTGTTCATCAATAAGTCCTGCATTTAAATCCGCATCAATAGCCATTTGTTTACCCGGCATCGCATCAAGTGTAAATCTTGCTTGTACTTCAGAAACCCTTGTACTACCTTTTGTTACAACCATGAAATTAATCAATACTAAAATACAAAATACAATCACGCCAATGACCATATTTCCACCAACAACAAATTCTCCAAATGCTGCTATAATCTCACTCACAGCTTCAGGGCCGTTTTGCCCTTCGCTTAAAATCATCCTTGTGGTAGCTATATTTAATGAAAGCCTAAATAAAGTGATAATCAAGATTAAAGTTGGAAAAGTTGTTAAATCTGTCGGTTTGGGTATATAAATAGAAATTAAAATAATTAATACCGATAAAGCTATGCTTAAAGCCAAGAAAAAGTCCAAAATAGGGCTTGGTAAAGGAACTATAATAATAGCTAAAATACAAACTAAAAAACCAACAATAGTCAAGCTTTTAGCTTTTAAAACAGGAGCGATTAAAGGCCCCAAGAAAGGAAAAACTAAATCGACTATTTTATTTTTTGCCATTATTTTTCATAATATCTTCTAAAGTAATAGAATCTAAAAATTCATCTACTTTATTTTGTAAATTTACTAACATAGACATTAAGGTGCAATTTTCTTCTTTATTATTTGGACAAGTGCCACCACTGCATTCAAATACACTGATATCCTTTTTTTCAGCACTATTAACAATTTCTTTTATAGTATATTGACTTGGTTCTTTGATTAAAACAAAACCACCTTTTGCCCCTTTAAAGGATTTTAACAAGCCATCTTTAGCTAAAGTTTGTAAAATTTTAGCTAAAAAACTTTTAGGAATATCAAGCTCTAAAGCTAAAGAATCTACATCTTGAGGTGTTTCTTTTTGAGAAATATAAATTAAAGAAAGTAAAGCGTATTCGCTAGCTTTGGTAAATAGCACAGATTCTCCTTGTTATAACTACAGAAATAGCTGTAATTATAATAAATAATTCTTAGAAAAAGACTTAAATTTTGACAAAACCTTCTAAAAAAGATAAATTCAGTTTATTTTTTGCTTTTTAAGATAAAATTACAGTTCTTTAATTTTATTATTTTACCAATCAGGAGGTCTATCATGGCTTTAGATTCGGCCAAAAAAGCAGAAATAGTTGCGAAATTCGCTAAAAAACCAGGTGATACTGGTTCAACAGAAGTTCAAGTAGCTCTTTTAACTGCAAGAATTGCAGAACTTACAGAACATTTAAAAATCTACAAAAAAGACTTTTCATCAAGATTAGGACTTCTAAAACTTGTAGGTCAAAGAAAAAGACTTTTATCTTATCTTAAAAGAAAAGATTATAATTCTTATAGTAAATTAATTACTGAATTAAATCTTAGAGATAAATAATTTTTAAGCCCTTTTTACGGGGCTTTTGTCTTTTAAATTTCTTCTTTTGTAATCAGTTTTATATATCAAAAACACAAGAAAAATCTTACAAGATTTCCCTTTGTCCTTTGGCATCAGGTTCGCTTAAAATCCCGTTTTGCGTAAGTTGTTCAATAATATTTGCAGAGCGGTTATAGCCGATTTTTAAACGGCGTTGTAAATAAGAAATGCTTGTTTTTCCATCTTCTAAGATTACTCTTTTAGCTTCTTCATAAAGCTCATCTACTTCCCCATCAAAGCTTTCATTTGTTGTAACACCTACGCTTTGCTGATCCTTTAAAAAGCTTTCATCATATTCTACGCTTTGTTGATCCTTTAGAAAATCCACGATTTTTTCTATTTCAAATTCGCTTGCAAAAGGCGCATGCAAACGCACTATAGAGCTTGTTCCAGGAGGAGTAAATAAACAATCCCCTCTTCCAAGTAAACTTTCAGCACCCATAGCATCTAAAATAACTTTAGAGTCAATTTTTTGCCCTACTTTATAAGAAATTCTACTTGGTAAATTCGCTTTAATTAGTCCTGTTACAACATCAACAGAAGGTCGTTGTGTAGCTACAATCAAGTGGATTCCACTTGCTCTTGCCATTTGCGCAAGTCTTCCTATATAAAATTCTACATCTTTACCCGCAGTCATCATCAAATCAGCAAGTTCATCGATAATTACTACAATAAAAGGAAGTTCTTCTCCGCCTAATTCTTTCATTTTTTCATTGTAATTTTCTATATTTTTGGTTTTTGCATCAGCCATTAAGCGATAGCGTCTTTCCATTTCAGCTACCATATTTGAAAGCGCATTGACTGCTTTTTTTGGATCTGTGATAACAGGAGTTAAAAGATGAGGAATGTCATTATAAATGCTAAATTCAAGCATCTTAGGATCTATCATCATCAAACGCAAGGTTTTTGGAGAGTTACGATATAAAAGACTTAAAAGCATAGAATTTATCCCCACACTTTTACCACTACCTGTCGTTCCTGCGATGAGTAAATGCGGAAGTTTTTTAAGATCGGTTACAAAAGCATTGCCTACTATATCTTTACCTAAAGCTATGGTTAAAGGACTTTTAGCGTTTTTAAAAACTTCACTTTGTAAAATTTCTCTTAAATAAATGGTTTGAATTTCATCATTTGGAACTTCTATACCTACAACATCTTTTCCTGGTATTGGAGCTTGAATACGGATTGATTTTGCCATTAAAGCCATAGTTAAATCATCTTGTAAATTTAAAATACGACTTACTTTCACATCTGCACTAGGACGAAATTCAAAAGTAGTTACCACAGGACCAACATAAGTGCTTATAACATCGCCGCCTATTTTAAAACGACGCAACTTTTCAAGAAGATTATAAATTTTTTTATCTATTTCACTTTCATTGATTTCTTGTTTGTGTTCTTTTGGATTAGCTAAAAAATCTAATGGCGGCAAGGTGAAATCTTTTGGTTTTTCTACTTCGCCCTGCTCTATTTCACGCAATAAAGCTTGGTTAATAGCAATTTCTTTGGCTAAAACTGCTTTTTGAAGTTTAATTTCTTGATCATTTGTTTTTTCATTATCGATTTTAGTTTCTGTATTTTGGATAAAATCGAGTGTATTTTTTTCTTCTATAACTATTTCATTTATATTTTTTATAGGAGTAGGTTCTATATAAGGATGATTTAACTCTTCTACAATGGGAGCAAATTCAAAGATATTGTCTGCTTTATCTAGATTTTTATTTTCATTTATTTTGTCTGATTCTTCTGTTTCTGTTTTAATTGTTTTTGGGCTATTAAAACTATATTTATTCCCTTCTATAATATCGCTTGAATTTATCGCATCATATTCTTCTAATTTTTTAATTTCTTGTTTTACTTTATTTTCTAAAATTTCATTTTGATAGGCTTTGTATTCTTGTTCTAGTTTTTCTTTTTTTATCAAATTCTCTCTAAGTTCAAGCTCTTTTGTAAAAATTTTTGGTTTAACTTCTTGATTAGAAACTGGAATTTCAATATTTTTACGTTTATAACTTGGCTCATCTAAATTTTTATTTGTATCTATTTGCTTTATATCTTCAAGTTTTTTAGGTTTTAAAAAACGTTCAGGAATCATATCTACCTCTTCTTCTGAAATAAAATTAAAATCTTCATCAAGACTAATGCTCATTTTACTAGCCTTTTGTGCGAAATTTCGCACTTGTTGAGAATGCTCATGAACAAAACTTCTTGATTCTTTTAAACTTTGTTTATCAATCTCTATGGTTTCATCTAAAATTTGATTTTTTAGTTTTTCAAAATTTTCCTTGGCCGTGGTAATTGAATTTTTACTTGCATTGATATTGCTATCTTTAATTATCTGTCCTAAATTATTGGTTTCCCCTTTTTTGTTTATTTGTAAATTTCCATAAATACTATCTTGCAAAATATTTAATTTTGGAGCTATAGGTTCTGATTTACCTACATCTTCTTTCTCGTTTTCTCCACCAAATACACGCATAAGTAAAGATTTAAAAGCTTGCTCTACTTTTAATAAATAAGTAAAATCTAATTCTATTTTTAAAATTTCTTTTGCAAATTTTGGAAACAATAAAACCAAAGAAAATAGCAAAAGCAAAAGAGCAAAAATTCCACTCCCTGTACGCCCTAAGATTATAGAAAAAAATCCATATACAATTTCTAAAATATACCCAAACTCTCTATAAAAGACAGAAAATAAAAGCAAGGTAGAAAAAAAGGCCAAAGAAAAACCAAAAAGCTCCCTACGCTTAAAATTTTCTATTTTATATTTTTTTTTATAGTAGAGATAATTTAATATAAGCAAAGAAAATGGATAATAATACCCAAATTCTCCAAATAAAAATAAATTAGCCTTGTAAACCCATTCTCCCATGCCAGGTGCTAGCATACAAAGACAAAGATAAAAAATAACAAGCGTGGAGCTGGTAAAAATGGCTTCTTTTTTAATATTCTTTCCTTGAAAATAAAATCAAAGCCAAATTATACCATAAAAAATTTTACATATAATTTAATAAGCTAAGTTGAGAAATTGTTGTGCTAGCTTTAAGAGAAGCTTGATATGCAAGTTGAACTTGCATTAAATTCATCATTGCCTCACCATAATCTACATCAATCACATTTGATTTTATACTTTGGACATTAACGCTTAAAAAGGATGTGCGTGTATTAACACCTTCGATAGTATTATGATATGCTCCCATAGTTGTATTAAGCTTGTTAACATGATCTGCTAAATGATCAAGTCTTTCTAAAGCTCCTTGCATACCTGTATTTCTAGGGTTTTCACTTTCGGAGTCTGCTCTCATATTGCCTTTTAAAACAGCATCAATCATTGAATCTAAATCTTTAATAATATCCACATTTGGCTCATCTATAGTTAAAGAATTATTCGCGCTAAAACTAAAATTTGGACCATTTTGTACAGTAGAAGTTGTGGTAAAAGGAGGTGCTGGAAATTGGCCACTTTGAGAATCACTAAGAGAAATTTCTATATTAGTGCCTGAAGAAAGTTTATCAGTAACACTAATACGACCTTTATAATCCATACTTACATCAACAGTAGCTTGTGAATCTTTCATGAGTTGTTGTATTTGGGTATAATCTGCATTATTAATTTGACCATTATTGGCTTGTATGGTTGTTGTAGGAATTTTATCTGCAGCAAACATACCTATAATATCATTAATTTGACCATAAGTAATATCATTTGATCCTGTAACAACCCCACTATTTCCAGTTGCAGGATTAGTATGCATAATAGGAAAGCTTATGGTTTGACCTGGATTATTAGGATCAAGATAGCTTACAGTTGAAGTTTGTAAATTTATAGTAACATCGTAAGAATTTCCACCTTTGGAATTGACTTTTAAATTTAAAGTAGTACCATTTAGGCTATCTCCTGCCATTACCTCGCTAAGTTTGGTTGAATCAGTGGCATAAGCATTGCTTCCTTTGATAACTTGAGAAACATTACCATAAACAGTATTGCCATTTTTTTCAAAATACACATTATCGTAATCAGCTCCATTAGCAGCATTTCCATCTGTATCTGTCATTTTACTTTTGATAAAATCAGTTTGTTTTAAATCGATTGTGAATTGTTGATTGTTGATTGTTACAGTTACAGGGTTGTTTAATTTTGTTATATCTCCATTACTAGGAGCAGCCGTAGCAGCTTGCATAACCCTATTTGTAACTTCATTCATTGAAATACCCTCTTGATTAGCAGCTTCAATAATATTTTTAAGTTCATCTTTGGTATCAGCTTGTGGTGTGAAAGCTACAGCATGAAAATCGAGTTTATTATTACCTTGCTTTAGATCTGTAATTTGAATTTGACCACTATCATTCATACTTACTTCTACTACTTTATTATTTGGAGTATTACCATAAAGAGCTCCAATATTTTCCATTACATCTTCTAAAGTATCTTCGGGTTTGACGAGTACAGCACTTTTAAAACTTGTTCCATCAGGCTTGGTTCCTTGAACATAAAGAGTTGTTGGAGGAAAATCTAGTTTACTATCATCATATTCGAAGTCTTTGTCAGCATCTAAGCTATTATCTTTTACATAACCTTGTCCGATAAGCTGTTGCCATTTAGAATCTCCTGTGAGATATTTAGTTTTATCAGGATTTTGAGTAAGATCCCAACGATTATCTGTAAAACTAACATTGGTGCTTATTTGTTTTTTATAATCTCCATCCGCTTTAAAAAATAAATCCCAGCCTGGTATATTGTACGGGCTTTCAGTTCCAGCTCCAGTTACTACATTAATATTATTTTTATCTCCATAATAATTTCCGTTAGAATCAAAAGGTTTGTTTGCAACTTGAGAACCTGCAAAAAGATACTGACCATTAACACTGGTATTTGCAAGCTGAACTATACTTTCTTTTATGCGTTCTAGTTCTTTTGCTATAGCCTCTCTTGAGGTTTGAGAATTGCTATCGCTTGCAGCTTGAGTTACTTTAACTTTAAAATCTTCAAGAAGTTTAACCATGTCTTGTAAAGCTTTCATGCTATTTTGAGTCATTTCTTGAGCTCTACTAGTTGATTCTTTTACTTGCTCTAATGTTTTAATTTCATATTCAAGACGCGTATTATCTATATAAGTGCTTGCATCTTCATATGAATTTTGAATTTTTAAACCTGAAGCAAGTTGTTGAGATATCTGATATAAAGCGCTTTGACCGCCCATAGAATTATTCACACTATTTGTGAAGTTAAGTTTATTTGTAATTCTCATTTTTTTCCTCTAAAGTATTAAAGTTAAAATCTTTTCAAATATTGCTAATAAACAAAAGCAATAACTGTTCCAAAAATTTAAATTATATAATTTTATATCGTCTTTTTGAAAATACTTTTTATTTTTAAAGTATTTTTTAGCCTAAAAAAGTATAATTTTAGCTTTAAATCTTAAAAATGAGCCCGAGTGGTGAAACTGGTAGACGCGCCAGACTCAAAATCTGGTAAGGGCAACCTTGTGTCGGTTCGAGTCCGACCTCGGGCACCACTTATTTTTTGCGGGAATAGCTCAGGGGTAGAGCACAACCTTGCCAAGGTTGGGGTCGCGAGTTCGAATCTCGTTTCCCGCTCCATAGAGTAAAAAAATATAAAATCTTTTTAATTATAAATTCTCGCTTTTCTCTAATACTAAAAAATACTCATTTTCTAGAATTTCAAGTTCTTTTTGCATTACTTCAAGTTCTTGATAAAGCTTGTTAATACCTATTTCTTGATATACATTTGGATCGGATAAATCTTGATTTAATTTAGCTATCTTTTGCTCTAAAAAATCTATTTTTTCAGGATAGTTTTTTAATATCTCATTTTCTTTGTAGCTTAATTTTTTAGAGCTTTTTTCTTTTTGGTTATTATTTTGCTCTTGAGTTTGAAGCTCTAAAGCAAAATTATCCAATTCTTCAATTTCTTTTTCATTTTCAAGATATTCAGTGTAAAGAGTGTGTAAAATATTTATATATCCATCTCCCTCAAAAGCATAAAGTTTTGTTGCGATTTTATCAACAAAGTATCTATCGTGCGATACTAGCAAAATAGCCCCTTCAAAACTAAGTAAATATTCTTCTAATATATTAATCGTAGCTATATCAAGATCATTAGTTGGCTCATCTAAAATCAAAACATCATATTCTTTAGTAAAAAGTAAGGCTAAAGCAACGCGATTTTTCTCTCCACCGCTTAAAAGAGCTACGCTTTTATCTAAAAATTCCTTAGGAAATAAAAAATTTTTCAAATATCCATAAACATGCATATTTTTACCACGAACTTCAACCCTATCTCCACCATTGGGACAAAAAATTTCAAGCAAGCTTTTATCAGAATTTACCAAGCTTCTAGCCTGATCAAAATATCCTATCTTAAGCTCTCCACGTTTTATTTCGCCGCTATCTTGTTTGATTTGTCCTAGAAGAATTTTTAACAATGTTGATTTCCCACAACCATTTCTTCCTACGATAGCTATGCGTTCACCTTGTAAAATACGCGTTGAAAAATCTTTAAAAAGATTTTTATCGTTTATATTTTTGCTTATATTTTTAAGCTCAAAAAGCATTTTTTTACGATTGATCGTTTTTTCTCCATTAAAATTTAAAGCCGCTCTTGAAATTTCAAGTTTTAAACGTTTAATTGCTCCAGGATTTTTTTTCGCTTCTTCACGCATTTTAAAAATGCGTTCTTTTCGTCCTTCATTTCTTTTAAGTCTTGCCTTTACCCCTCTTCTAAGCCATTCTTCTTCACTTTTTAATTGTTTTAAAAGAGTTTCATGGCTCTTAGCAAGGCTTTGTAAAATTTGTGTTTTTTTCTCTAAATAGTTTGCATACCCGCCTTTAAAAATACTAAGTTTACCCTGCTCTACTTCTACACACTTGTGTGCTATAGCGTCAATAAAATATCTATCATGGGAAATAAAAATCACACACATCTTTGAATTTTTTAGCAATTCTTCCAAAAAGCTTGTCATATATACATCTAAATGATTAGTTGGTTCATCAAGCAATAAAATATCAGGATTTTTTAGTAAAAGTATGCAAAGCCCAACGCGGCGTATCTCTCCGCCACTTAAAGTAGATATAATGCGATTTTCATACTCAAGCAAACTAAATTCTTTTAAAACGCGTATTATTTTAGATTCTATATTCCAAGCATCTTTACTATCAATCAAAGTCATAAGTGTATCTATTTTTTTAAGATAATCTTTATTGTTAGGTTCTTCTTCTAATTTTTTATGCAGTATTTCATATTCTTCTAAGGCATTGTAAATTTCTGCAAGCTCTTGCTTGATAGCTTCTTTTACACTTAAATTTGCATTAAAATCAACGGTTTGTGAAAGCATGGCTATGCTTTTTCCATTTTGTCTTATTACTCTACCGCTATCTAAAGGAAGTGTGCCTAAAAGCGTTTTTAAAAAAGTAGATTTTCCTTCTCCATTTTTGCCTATAATAGCAATCTTTTCTCCCTCGTTTGCACTAAAATTTGCTTCATTTAAAACTATTTTGTCTCCAAATTTTTTTGAAGCTTCAATTAAATCTATAAGAGCCATTTTTTATCCTTGACTGAGTTTAAAGCTAAAACTAGAACCATAGCCTAAAGTGCTAGAAATTTCAAGATAACTTTTATGTATATTTAAAATTTTCTTTACTAAAAAAAGTCCTAAACCAAAAGAATTATCGCTTTTTACATCAATTTTATAAAATTTTTTTGTAATCAATTTTATTTTATCTTCTTCTATGCCTTTTCCAAAATCTTGCACTATTATTTTTTGATCTCTTGCTGTTAAAATGACTTCTTTTTGACTATATTTTAAAGCATTAGAAAGCAAATTTATAATCACTTGCTCGATTAAAAATTCATCAGCCTTAACTTTCGTGCTTTTACCTTGCAATACAACTCTTTCAAAGCCTGGGTTTTTAGTGATTTTTTCACATAGAAAAAAAAGATCAAATTCTTGCATTTGCAAGGC
Source organism: Campylobacter sp. CFSAN093238 (assembly GCF_012898015.1). Classification (NCBI taxonomy): domain Bacteria; kingdom Pseudomonadati; phylum Campylobacterota; class Epsilonproteobacteria; order Campylobacterales; family Campylobacteraceae; genus Campylobacter; species Campylobacter sp. CFSAN093238. The sequence continues at coordinate 860,181 of NZ_CP040611.1, forward strand.
TTCACTATTAAGATTAAAAACAAAATTAAGCTTATGGGTCAAAGCATTAAGTTTAATGCTTTGACGCGAAATTTTTTCTAGCAATTCCTTTTTTAATTTTTTATCTTCTAATTTCTCATCTTTTAATATTTCTAAGCTAAGATCAATCACGCTTAAAGGATTTTTAAGCTCATGTGAAATAGCAGAAATCACGCTAGCAAGCTGAGTATTTTTTAAAGTGATTTTATCGCTTTGTTTTTTATTTTTTTGGGTATTCTTTAGAATTTTATCCTTAGTTTTTAAAAGTTTCTCATTTAGTAAATTAAATTCTTTAAACATTCCTTTTTCTAATATAACAACTTTATGATCACTTATAGAATCCAAAAAATCCAAAATTTTATTAAAATTTTTCTCTATTCTTCTACCTAACAACAACATCAAAATAAAAACAAACAGCAAGCACACTCCAAAACCGATTGCTATTTTTATCCAAAAAAGTTCTAAATCTAAAAAACGAGGATAAACAATAATAATATATTTATATCCTTTGTAAATAAAGCTTTTGGTAAGAATTTTTTTTGAATTGAAATTTAAAATTTCTCCTTCTTTAAGATTAGAAAAAAAATCAGGATTTTTTACAGAACTTATTTTCATATCATTGTTTAGGATAATAAAATCAGCCCTAGTATCTTTAGCAAAATCCTTAATATTGGCATCATTTAAATGCTCTAAGAGAGAAAATTTTAAAACATCATCAAGGCTTTTGATTTTTTGTTCATATTGTTTTGTAAGCAAGAAATTAAGATAAGAATTAGTAAAAGTATAAAAAATAAACCCAAAAATCAAAGCCAATACAACAAAAAAAACTATAAAAATATTTTTAGTTTTTAGCATAATTTATAGCCAACACCCCTAACACTTATAATATGATCTTTTAGTTTTGGAAATTTATTTCTAAGTCTTGTTAGAGCTATATTGATTGTTTTATCACTTGTAGTATCATCTTTCCAAACACTTTCGCTTAAAAATTGTCTAGTAAGCAAGGTATTTGGATTTTCAAAAAAACATTTTAAAAGCTCATAGTCAAGATTTGAGATTTCTAATTTTTGATTTTTGTAAAAGAATTCATAATTAGCCAAATCTAAAATAAAATCACCAAAAGATAGCTTTTCTTCTTCTTTCTTATGGCGTTTTAAAATTGCTTTAATGCGAAGCAAAAGCTCATTAAAATCAAAAGGTTTGCAAACATAATCATCACAACCACTTTCAAAGCCTTCGAGCAAATCTTGATGCAAAGCCTTGGCTGTAAGAAAAATAACTGCTTCTTTGTATCCTTGCTCTCTTAAATCTTGAATTTTTTCTAAAGAATCCCCACTTGGCAAATTTCTATCGACTATTAAAAGATCGATTTGCTCATTATCGAGCAAATCTTCAACTCCAAAAAAATCCGCTAAAGATATAACTTCATAACCACTAGATTTTAACTTTAAAACAAGCAGTTCGTTTAAATCTATATCATCTTCTATAATTAAAATTTTAAATTTCAACATATTGGACAAATACACACGCCTCTAATTGTTTTAGTTCATCTAATACTTCTTTTTGAACTTTTTCATCAATCAAAACAACAGCCAAAGCATACCCAAAACCATCTCTACCAAGCCTAAAATCAGCTATGTTGATATTTTTAGCTGCCAAAACGGAACTGATTTTAGCTATAACTCCTGGTATGTCTTTGTTTTTAAAAATAACCATTTTCCCTTTTGGCTTAAAATCAGTTTTAAAGCCATTTAATCCAACTATGCGTTGTTCATTTTCATTAAATACTGTTCCTGAAACACTGATATTTGAATTTTCGGTGATAATTTTAACGCTAAGTTTATTATTATAACCACTATTTGGAAGAGTTTCGCAAGATAACTCAACTCCTTTTTCTTTGGCTACAAATTCTGCATTAACATAATTAATTTTCTCTCCTAAAATTCCACCCAAAGCACCAACAGCTGCAAAGGTTAGCATAGAATTTGCATACTCGCCAATAATTCCTTCAGCCTCTAATTTAATACTTTTTATAGGATTTTTATCAATTTGAACAGCTAAAAAAGCCATTTTAGAAACAAGTTCTATATAAGGAGCTACAAAAGGTGGTAAATCTTCAGTTTTAATTGGTAAATTTAAGGCATTAGGATAAGCCACGCCTCGTGCTGCGCTTAATGCTTGCTCACAAGCTTCTCTTGCGATATTGTCTTGACTTTCTAAAGTATTTGCTCCTAGGTGAGAAGTAACTGAAATATTTTCAAAGTCTAAAAGAGGATGATTAGTCGCAGGTTCTTTATCGAACACGTCTATACCAAGCCAAGCTATTTTACCACTTTTTAAACCTTCATATAAAGCCTCTTCTGTGTACAATCCTCCACGAGCACAATTTATTAATCTTATTCCATCTTTCATTTTTGCAATTTCTTGCTTTCCTATCATACCATTGGTTTCTTTGGTTTTTGGTGTGTGAATGGTAATAAAATCACTTTTTTCTAAAATTTCATCTAAATTTTTTGCTTGCTCCATATCTAAATCTGTAATCTTAGAAGCAGAAATATACGGATCATAGGCTAAAATTTTCATACCAAATGCTTTAGCGCGGATAGCCACTCTTGAACCTATATTTCCAAAACCTATAACCCCTAGCGTTTTGTTCATCAATTCAATGCCATACCATTTTTCTCTTTCCCATTTTCTTTCAATTTTTAAAAAATTATGAGCATTGACAAAGCTTCTAGCTGATGTTAAAAGATGTGCCATTGTTAGTTCAACTGCGGCAATAGTATTTGCAGTTGGGACATTCATCACAATCACTCCTCTTTTAGAACACTCTGGAATATCAACATTATCTACGCCCACCCCAGCACGCACAAGCGCTTTTAATTTTTTGGCATGATTTAAGAAATTTACATCTACATCCGTAGAACTTCTAGTAATAGCAACTTCAACATCACTTAGCATTTGCATAAGTTCATCTTTTGGAACTTTTGCAGCTTCTATAAGCTCAATATCTTCAGCTTTTCTTAGAATATCGACACCTTTATCCAAAATAGCATCACATACTATAATCTTTTTTTTCATAACCAAATTTCCTTTACTTCTGTATTTATTTTATATTTTTTTAATTCTTTGATAATATCATCTATAAGTTTTTCATTACCTGTATCCAAAAAGATTTCTGGACTATCACCTGATTTAAGAAGAAAATACTTCACATTAAAAGAATTTAAAGTCTGTCTTAAGCAAAACATAGAATAAATATCATATTTTCCAACTATAAGTTGATAATATTTATTTTTCTCCTTAAGCTCGCTAGTATCCGCATCAAAATATAAGGTAAATTTTTCTGCTGCTGGGGTAAAATCTCTTGTAGGCCATTTTGCTAATTCTTCTTGCCATGAAAGATCTTGATTTTGGGTTTGAATGCTTGGCTGTGTATTTGTATCTTTAGCAAATTGTGGAATGAAATTTACATTAGCTTTAAATTGCCAAAGCAATGTAAAAACAACAGCAAGCAAAATGAGTAATAAAATACTCAAAATGCTTATTGTAATGTATTTTTTCATTAAGCTAGCTGATCTTTAATGATATCACCTAAAGTCACTTTATCATCATTATTGATTTCATTAAGAACTTCTCTTTCTTTCATTCTAACAAGATTTTTAACACTTAGGCGAATTCTATTTTTCTTTTCATCAATAAAAACTATAGCAGCTTCAATATCGTCGCCAATTTTTAAATTTTCAAGCATAGAAGTGCTTATATCTTCTTTATGAATTAAAGCATCAACATTTTTACTTAGCTCTACAAAAACACCAAAATCTTTAATATCACGGATAGTGCCTTTTACAATATCGCCGACTTTATGAATTTTGGCATATTCTTGCACTGGAGAACTGTTTAATTCTTTTGTGCTTAATGATATTTTTTGGTTTTCTTCATCTATTTTGATAATTTTTACCTTGATTTTATCCCCTTGAGAGAATTTGTCTTTACATTTATCGTTTCTATCCCAAGAAGCATCTTCATTATGCAATAGACCTTCAATACCGCCAAGTTTAACAAACGCACCAAAAGAAGTTACCGAGGTAATTTCTCCTTCAACCACATCCGCAATTTTGTAAGATTTCATAAATTCATCAAAAGGTCTAGAAAGTAAATTTCTTAAAGAAACTCTTAAGCGTCTTTCATTTGGATTGATTTCAATTACTTCAACATCAATTTCTTGACCTTTGTTGATATAATCTTTTGGATTTTTAATATTTTTATCCCAAGAAATTTCACTGATATGTAAAAATCCTTCTATATCATTTCCTAAATCCACAAAAGCACCATAAGGCTCTATATTTGATACTATTACTTTAATGGTATCACCTACATCAAGAGTATCTTTTATCTCGCTCCATGGATCGGGTAAAGCCGCTTTTATAGACAAGGATAAATGTTTGCGTTCTTTATCATACTTTATAACTTTAACTGGAACCTTATCACCCTCTTTATAAAGTGTTCCAGGATTTACAGGTCCTTTGTAAGAAATTTCGCTGTAATGAACAAGACCATCAACACCTCCTACATCCACAAACATACCATAAGTAGTAATTTTTTTCACAATACCTTCAATTAAATCTTCTTGTTGTGCTACATTATTGATCAATTCTTTGCGTTTTCTTCTCTCGTCATCTAAAGTTTTTTTACGAGAAACAATGATACTTTGCTCATCTTTGTCGATTTTAATAATTTTAACTTTAAACGTTTTGCCTATAATATTATTTGTTTCTTTGAAGCCATATTGAGATTTTGGTAAGAAAAATTCAACATCATTTTCATCAACAACTATCAATCCGCCTTTATTTTTTCCAACTACTTTTACGGTAAAAATATCATCTTGATTTTCTTGATAGTTTTTAATAAATTCGATAACTTTTTCTTTTCTCAAAGCTTTTTTATGAGAAAGTAAAGATCTGCCACCACGAGAACCCATAACAGCAACTTTAATACCATCGCCTACATTAAATAATAGCTTAGAATTGTCATCTTGTATTTCGCTAAGAGCTAAAATACCTTCAGATTTTTTACCTATATCTACATAAACTTCATCATTTTTGATCTCTACAATCACACCCTCTGTTGTAGCCTCTTCTCTTGATTTATCAAAAGCTTCTAAAAGCTGTCCAAAATCTTCTTCCTCAAGATAATCATCTACGCCGCCTTGAACTTTTTTGTTCACCTCGCTCATTATGGTCCTTTAAAATAATTTTTAGAAATTGATTGATTTTACCTTATTTTTCTTTAATTAGTGTTAAGTTTTTTTATTTTTGTTAATTTTTTTTAAATTTTTGACTTTTTTATTCTATTTGAAAACATTTTTTAATTAATTTTAAATTTTTTTATTTTGGCGATAACTTTTTGTATGATCCAATCAGGAGTACTAGCACCTGCACTAATGCCGCAATGTTTTTTATCCAAAAACCATTCTTTTTTTAACTCTTCTTCGGTTTCAATTAGATAGCTATCTTCACAATTGGTTTTTGCAATTAAAAAAAGTTGTTTTGTATTGGCTGAGTTTTTACCCCCTACAACAACCATAACATCACTTTTAAGCGAGAGTTCTTTAATGGCATCTTGATTTTTAAAGGTTGCATCACATATAGTGTTAAAAACTCTTACTTCTTTGGTTTTAAGTATTAAAAAATTTACTATCTCCATAAAATGCTCAGGCTTCTTAGTTGTTTGGCTTACTACAGCTATTTTATTAGGAAGTTTTATATTTTGAAGTTCTTTTTTATCCAAAACTACATAAGCTTTTGTACTTACATAACTTTTGACTCCTTTAACTTCGGGATGATTTTCATCTCCAAAAATAACAACTTCATAACCCTCCTTACTCATTTGCTCGCAAATTTGTTGTGGTTTTGTAACAAAAGGACAAGTGGCATCAAAAATTTCTATATCTTTTTTTCTCAATTCTTCTAAATCTTGCTTTGTAATACCATGAGTTCTTATAATAGCCTTTTTTTCATTACTTAAAGCTTGTATATTTTCCAAAGTTTTGACATTAAAATTTTTTTGCAAACGAGAAATTTCTTCGTTATTGTGAATAAGAGGGCCTATAGTTGCAGCATCTTTTATTTGTTCTGCTTTTTTAATAGCTCTTTTAACACCAAAACAAAAACCATAGTTTTTTGCTAATTCAATAATCAATCCTAGCTCCTAAATTTGATAAAATCTCTATAAAATTTGGAAAAGAAGTTTTTATACAATCACTATCATCAATCTCGATTCCACAAAGCAAACCTAAAATAGCAAAACTCATAGCAATACGGTGATCTCCATAGCTTTTAATTTTTGAAGATTTTAGTTCGCATCCACCTTCTATTTCAAAACCATCATCAAGTTCTCTAGCTTCAACACCACAAAGCTTTAGATTTTCAACCATCACAGCAATCCTATCGCTTTCTTTAACGCGTAATTCTTTAGCATTTATTAAACTAGATTTACCCTTAGCCAAAGCAAAAGCTATAGCCAAAGCAGGCGCTTCATCTATTAACCAAGCGATATTATCTTTAACTTCTATGCCATTAAGCTTGCTAGACTCCACCCTGATCTCACCAATAGTTTCAAAATCATTTTGAGTTATTGTCATTTCAAGTTTGGCACCCATTTTTTGCAAAATTTTATACGCCTCTATACGAGTAGGATTAAGCAAAATATTTTTTAAAATAATTTGAGATTTAGGTAAAATAATAGCTGCTAAAACAAAATAAAAAGCCGAAGAAGGATCATTAGGAATGATTATATTTTGAGCTTTTAAAGGTTTTTTTAAAGGATTTATTTCAAGACTTAAGCCATCATTACTAACCCTTATTGGAGCTTTCATAGCCTTTAGCATGTTTTCACTATGATTTCGACTAAGAGAAATTTCACTAAAAGTGCATACATTATCAGCTCTAAAAGCAGATAAAATCATAGCTGTTTTAACTTGAGCCGAAGAAATTTCGCTTTTAAAATTAAAAGCTTTTAATTTTTGACCTTCTATACAAAGTGGAGCTAAATTTGCCTCATTTCTTCCATAAATTCTAGCGCCTATTTGAGTAAGTGGTTTGCTTATCCTTCTCATAGGACGATTGTTTAAATACTTATCTCCACTTAAAACAAAAAAACCAGAAATTCCTGCTAAAAATCCTATCATCAAACGCATAGCAGTTCCTGAATTTCCACAGTCTAAAATACAATTTGGAGATAAAATTTCTTTAGGGGGTATAATTTTGACGCAAGAATCTTTTTGTTCAATTTTAGCTCCAAGATTTTTTATAATTTCAAGAGTGTTTAAAGTATCTTGAGCTAAGAGATAATTTTGAGCCTTATTTTCTTCTTGTGTTAAAAGCGAAAATATAGCAAAACGATGAGATATGCTTTTATCTGCTGCTATATTTTCAAGTATAGCATTTACAGGGGTTTGCAATTTGTAAATTTTCATCTTAAATCAAGACCCAAATTTTTAAGAGTATTTAAAATTTTATCCATACATTCATTCACTTGATTATCTTCTAGAGTTTTATTTATATCCCTAAAAGAAAAACTTATAGTAATGCTATAAAATTCTTTAAGGTTTTCATCACTATAAATATCAACTAAACGAAAATTTTCAAGTATTTCTAAATTCAATTCTTCGATACAATTTTTAATCTGATTGTATTCAAAACCTTTAGGTATTAACACGCTAAGATCTCTAGTGATAGCTGGGAATTTGGAGTAAGGCTTAGCTATTTTAAAATCTTGCCTGATTAAATCTAAATCAAGTTCGCAAATATATGTTTTTGGTAAATCTCTCTCATTTTCTATTTTTAAATGCAAACGGCCTATAAAACCTACTTTAATATCCGATAGATAAATATCTGCTTGTTCATAAGGGCTTAAAATATTATATTTTGATGATTTTAGTTTAAAATCACCTATAATATTTTTAATATCTAAAAGAAAATCATAAAATTGCACCGATTCAGGTTTGGCCTTGTTGGAAATTTTAGCTTCTTCTTTTAAGCCAGAATGGATAAATGCAATACGATTTAATTCTTGATTATTAACATTGAAAACAGCCCCTAATTCAAAAAGTTTAATAATTTTTTTAGAATTTTTTGCATTTAAACTTGCTGCATTTAACAAATGATTTAAAAGGGTTGTTCTTAAAGTATTAAGTTCTGCTGTAATTGGATTGATTAGTTTTAATTTAACAGAGTCAAAACCTAATCTTTTAAGTTCTTCTCCATTATCCAAAACATAATGTAAGCTTTCAAAATAACCACTAGCTACTGCTCTTTTTCTTAAATTTAAAAACTCAATATAATTTTTATATGCAGAATTTAAACGATTTTTTTCTATAAATTCTAAACCCTTGGAAGCAATATTATCAATACCTATAATTCTTACAACTTCCTCGCAAATATCTGATAAATTTTTAATATCAGGACGATGTAAAGGTGCTTTAACATTTATAAGCCCTTCACCTGAAAGTATGAGCTCAAAACCTAATTTCTTTAATATTTTTAATACTTCATCTTTATCAACATTTTGTCCTATTATATCGCTAATACCTTCAATACTTATTGGTATGATTGGTAATTCTTTGTCAGTTAAAATTTGTTGAGAAGAACTATAAATAACAAGATTTGGAATCTGCTCAAAAATACCAAGCAAAAAATCCATTCCTAAATTTAATTTAGGTTCACTTCCCCTAAAACTTCTATAAAGCATTTTTTCATCTTGATCTTTATAATATATTTTAGCATCTGCAATTACCAATGGATCGGTATAATTAGCCTCAATAATAATTATTTTAGAATCATCTTTACATCTACTTTCATTATTTTGGAAAATTCCGCTAAAGCTTAAAAGTTTATCTTTGCAAGATACTTTTGTTTCTCCATGCACTTGCTTGCTTAAATTAATGGTAAATTCTTCATCTTTTTCAGAAAAACTACTTAAATCATAAGCATTAAAAAGAACACCAGTTGAATGCGTTGCATAATTTAATAAATTTTCTATGGAATTTTTTCCCAAACTTTCAATTTGAGCAAGTCTTAAACTAAGCAATAAATTTGTTTGAATTTCTTCTTTTAGCTCTATGGCTCGATAATTATAAAGTCCATTAAGTTCTTTCTCAGCTGCTAAGCGCAAAATTCTACCGATACCTAAAACATTTTCACTTTCTTTAAATGGTTTTGGTTCTTTTAAATTTAAATTTAAAGCTGCGGCTAAATCACGAGCTATACCATAAATACTTAAACAATCACCCCTATTAGGAGTAAGTTCCACTTCTATTAGCTCATCATTAAAAATTTCATAAGTATTTAAAGGTCTCCCAAGTTCTAATTTCCCTATACTCTCATCTAAAAGCATAATTCCTTCATTGATTTTTTCAAAACCCAGTTCTAAACTAGAACAAAGCATACCACAAGAATCCACTCCTCGCAATTTTGCTTCTTTTATTTCCATACCGTTTGGCATGATAGCACCTTTAGTTGCAACAGCTACAAATTGTCCTGCATCAACATTCGCAGCACCACAGACAATTTGCAAGGTTTCACTTCCGATATCAACTTGACAAATGCTTAATTTATCTGAATTTTCATGTTTAATTTTTTCCTTAACATAGCCTACAACAACTTTATCTGGAGCCTTTAAAGCGCCAACCCTATCAACTTCTATACCTATAGAGTTTAAAGTTTTAGCTATTTTATCTGAACTTATTTCTTCAAGTTCTAACCAATCATTCAACCAACTTTTAGTAATTATCATCTAAACTGCTCCAATAATCTCAAATCACCTTCAAATAAAGATCTTAAATCTGGAATTTGATGCAAAAGCATTGCAAAACGTTCTACTCCCAATCCAAAAGCATAACCACTTACATTTTCATAACCAACAAAATTATAAACATTAGGATCAACTATTCCACATCCTAAAACTTCAAGCCAACCTGTATGTTTGCAAACTCTACAACCCTTTCCTTTGCAAAATACACAAGAAATATCAACTTCAGCAGAAGGTTCTGTAAATGGGAAAAAACTTGGACGAAAACGAACTTTCACATCTCCAAACATATAACGCAAAAAATCTTCCAATACACTTTTTAAATTTGCAAAGCTAACCTTTTGCCCTTCTTCCACCACAAGGCCTTCAACTTGATGAAACATAGGAGTATGCGTAATATCAAAATCTCTTCTAAATACAGCACCAGGGGCTATCATCCTAATAGGAGGTTTTTGTGCAAGCATTGTCCGTATTTGCACTGGCGAAGTTTGTGTTCTTAAAAGCCTTTTATCATCAAAATAAAAGGTATCTTGCATATCTCTTGCGGGGTGAGATTTAGGTAAATTTAACGCTTCAAAATTATGAAAGTCATCTTCTATTAAAGGCCCTTTTTCTATGCTAAAATTCAAAGCTATAAAATATTCTATGATTTTATCCATGGTGCTCATAACAGGATGCAAGGCACCTGTTGTAATACTTTCATCAAAATAGTTAAAATTTAAAGCATCTTGTTTCATTCTTTCTTCTAAAGCAAGATTTTCCAAATCTTTAAATTTGGCTAAATAAGCCTCATTAAATATTTCTTTTTGTGCATTTAATTTAGCAGCAAATTCTTTTTTCGCCTCATCTTCTAACTCTTTAAGCTTTGTAAAGCCTTCTGTTAAAATACCTTTTTTTCCAAGAACGGAAATCCTAATGGCTTCCAAATCATTTAAATTCTCACATTTTTGAATCTGTTCTATAAAATTTTGCAATTTTCTTACCTTAAATAAAATATTTCAAATTCTAATTCTATTAAAAACTATTTTAAATTCAGCATAAAAACCAAACTTTAAAGATATAATTGTATCAAACCAACAATAAAAAAGGATAAATAATGCAAGAAAAAACAATTTTTGAACTCATAGTTGAAGGTAAACTTCCATGCAATAAAGTGCTTGAAAGTGACGATTTTCTAGCATTTCATGATATTGCACCCAAAGCACCCATACATATACTTATAATCCCTAAAAAATATTTTAAAGACTTTCAAGAATTTGATCCTGAACTTATGGCCAAAATGACAAGTTTCATACAAGAATTAGCTGTTCTTTTAGGTGTAGATAAAAGTGGATATCGCTTGGTAACAAACTGTGGAAAAAATAGTGGACAAGAAGTTTTTCATTTGCATTTTCATATGCTTGGAGGTTTTGAACTGCCTAAGGAAAAAACAAAAAAAGAAAATCCTCAAGCTTTATTTTAGTTTAAATGGTAGAAAAACTACCATTTAAACTATTTTGTCAAAGGTAGCAACATTCCCTCATATAATTTTTGATAAATTTCATCACCGCATAACTTTTTAGCTAGTTCTAAACCAAAAAGAATTGCCGTAGCTGGACCTGCTGAAGTTATAACATTTTTATTTACAACTACAGCCTTGTTAACACGATTTCCATTAAGTCCAACTTCACAACTAGGATAACAAGCAAACTCGCCCTCTAAAACACCTGCTTCATTTAAAACTATAGGAGAAGCACAGATTGCGGCAACAATTTTATTTTTGCTATGAAGTTGTTTAATGATATTTAAAATAACATTTGAATTCTTAAGATTCATCATACCTTCAAAGCCACCCGCCAAAGCAATAGCATCTAAATTTTCTATATCAACATCCTCTATAGAACAATCTGCTTTTATACTAATGCTATTAGCACCTTTTATCAATAACTCACTGTTTAACGAAGCTATAACAACTTCCAAATCTGGATTTAACTCTTTTGCTCGTTTTAAAACATCCGCAATTCCTATAAATTCAGCTTCTTCAAAACCTTGAGCCAATGGAATTAATACTTTTTTACTCATTTTGTTCTCCTTTTTTATATTTTTTAAATCTTTCTTCTCTTTCTTTGTTTTTTTGCATCATTTGATGATTGAAACCTATAACCAAAACAATCATTAAAAACACAAAAATAACTATTAGAATGAAATCTAAAATTTCCATAAATACAACCTTATTTTTGGGAAATTCTAACACATTTTTTTAAATCTTTAGAGAAAATTCAAAGATATTTCTATAAAATCTTTTTTTAAATAATTTCTCTGAAAAGGTTTACAAATTGAATCAGAAAAATATAAGAATTTTTGTTTTTTTTGTTATTATTATTTTATGGGGCTATTTTTCTTTCCCAATAGAAATATTAAAAATTCAAGATCCTAGTGGAGTTGTAAGCTATGGCTATACAGAAAATGCAAAAGCTTATTTAAAAAGCTATCTTATTACACTTTTATTAACTGCTTGCGCTGTTATTATCGGAGTGATTATTGGTTTTAGTTTAGCTATTTTACACTTCTCTAAATTTAAAACGCTTAATTTTATTATAGATGAATATATAGACATTATACGAGGAACACCAGTAATTTTACAATTGATGATTTTTGCTTTTGTAATTTTTACTTTTATAGATAACCTTTATGCAGCCATTCTTGCACTAGGACTTAATAGCTCGGCTTATATAGCAGAAATTGTAAGAAGTGGCATTAATAGTGTAGATAAGGGACAAATGGAAGCTGCAAGAGCAATGGGACTTGATTACAAAACTTCAATGAAAGAAATTATTCTTCCACAGGCTACTAAAAACATTCTACCTGCATTAGCTAATGAATTTATTTCTTTATTTAAGGAAACTTCTGTTGTAGGATTTATTAGTGTTATTGATATTACCATGCAAAGTCAAAGCTTGCAAGCCGTACTTTACAATCCAAAACCTATTATTTTCACTGGACTTGTTTATTATGTAAGTGTAAAAATTTTTAGCTATTTTGCAAAAAAACTTGAACTTAGGATGAATAAAAATGATTGAAGTTAAAAATTTACAAAAAAAATATGGAGAATTAGAAGTTTTAAAAAATATTAACACTACAATCTCAAAAGGCGATGTAATAGCTATCATAGGTCCAAGTGGAGGCGGAAAAAGTACATTTTTACGCTGCATCAATCGCTTAGAACTAGCTGATAGTGGGGAAATTTTAATCAATAAGCAAAACATACTTGATAAAGAAATTGATATTAATAAGATCAGGCAAAAAGTTAGCATGGTATTTCAGCATTTTAATCTTTTTGCCAATAAAAATGTTATGGAAAATTTATGTTTAACGCCCATTAAAACAGGAATTTTAAGTCAAGAAGAAGCCATAAAAAAAGCAAAATTACTTCTTGCTAAGGTGGGTTTAGCAGACAAAGAAAATATAATGCCCCATAAGCTTTCTGGCGGACAAAAACAACGCATAGCTATTGCTAGAAGCTTGATGATGAATCCTGATGTTATTTTATTTGATGAACCTACTTCAGCTCTAGATCCTGAAATGATAGGCGAGGTTCTAAGCATTATGAAAGATGTTGCAAAAGAAGGTTTAACTATGCTTGTAGTAACTCATGAAATGGGCTTTGCTAGAAATGTTGCCAATCGTATATTTTTTATGGATAAAGGAAAAATTGCTGTTGATGCAAGCCCTAAAGAAGTATTTGAAAATCCTAGCAATGAAAGATTGAGAGAATTTTTAAACAAGGTTTTAAATCATTAATTCATAAGCCACTAAGGCTTATGAATTTTAATCCCAACATTCAGCGTTTTTAATTCCAAGTTTGCTAGCATTAAATTTAGGATCTATACCAGATTTTTGTTGCATATTAAAATCTTTTAAAACTTTATTTACTATACCACCTAAAAGCAATAAAGATATAATATTTGTCGTTGCCATGAAAGCCATAGTCAAATCAGCCAAATTCCAAGCAAGTTTTAAATTCATTTGTGAGCCTATAAAAATCATAGCCACAGCTGTAATTCTAAACAAATTCATTACAAATTTGGAATTTGTTAAATATTTAACATTAGCTTGAGCATAATAATAATTTCCTATTAAAGAAGTTATTGCAAAAAGAACAATAGCTATAGTAATAAAATGGATTCCAAAGCTACCGTAATACTCACGCATAGCTTCTTGAACTAAAGGCATTCCACCATCAATTTTACTTTCTCCAAGTCCTAAATATGCCATAGAAAAAAGAACTAAAAATCCAGAACTTGTACAAACAACAACATCAATTAAAACTGAAAAGGCTTGTATAACACCTTGTTTAGCTGGATGACTTGTCAAAGCTGCTGCAGCTGCATTAGGTGCCGAGCCCATACCCGCTTCGTTTGAAAAAAGTCCTCTTTTAATCCCTATAACCAAAGCAGAACCAGCAAAACCACCAAAAATCGCTTTAAAATCAAAAGCACTTTGTAAAATCATATGAATCACAGAAGGAATTTTATCAAAATTCATTAAAACAGCAATCACGGCAAGTAAAACATAAGCTAAAGCCATAAAAGGAACAATTAAAGAACTAATTTTACCTATTTTAGTATGGTGAGAAAAAAACATCCATGCACCAAAAATAGTTAAAATAATACCAATAATCATTGGCCAAGAACTTGATGCAAAATCTACAGCAGCATTTGGATTAAACATATCATAATAAACTTTAAAAGACGAAGTCATTGTTTGACTTTGAAGTCCATTAAATCCATAAGCATAAGTAATAATAAGAATAAAAGCAAAAAAAGCTCCAAAAAAATGTGAGCCTAAGGCTTTTTTTATATAATAAGCTGGACCACCTTTAAACCCGCCTGTATCATCTTTTGATTTGTAAACTTGAGCTAAGGTACTTTCAGCAAATGCTGAGGCACCACCAAAAAATGCCATAACCCACATCCAAAATAAAGCACCAGCTCCACCTGTAGCCAATGCCAAAGAAATTCCAGCAATATTTCCTATACCAACTCTAGAAGCAGTTGAGATCATTAATGCTTGAAAAGGTGAAATATGTTCTTTAGCGTGTCCTTCGTTTTTTTCTGTAAGAATTTTAAATACAGAACTCAACATACGAAACTGAACAAAGCGAGTTAAAAAACTATAATAAAGCCCACAAACAATAAGTAAAACTACCATAATAATGTCTGTATTTGGGACAATCTTATTAGCTATAATATCAGACGCTTTATTGGCAAAATCTAGCATAATATCTAATTTCATCCAAACTCCTCAAAAAATAATCTAAATTTTACTTTAACATAATTTTTATAAAAAGGACTTTATGATTTTATTTGTTTTAAGCTATTGTGTAAATTTGAAACTTTTAAGAAGCAAAATTTCTAAAATTTTGTCTTAAAGCTTCATAAGAGATTATACCAACGCTTGTGGCTAAATTTAAACTTCTTCCATAAGATTTCATAGGTATAGTTATAGCATTTTCCCAGTTTAATTGCATTAATTCCATAGGCAAACCATAACTCTCACTTCCAAAGAATAAGAAATCATTTTTTTGAAATTCTGCATCAAAATAAGCTTTTTGACTCTTAGTTGTTGCGAAAAAAAAGCGATTTTTATAAATCATATTTTCATTCAAAAATTCTTCAAGATTCTCCCAAATAATAGGCTCTAATTTATCCCAGTAATCAAGTCCTGCCCTTCTAACAGCCTTTTGTGAAATATCAAAAACAGTTGGTTTAACAATATGAAGTTTAAAACCAGCATTAAAGCACATTCTACCTATACTACCTGTATTTTGCGGTATTCTAGGGTGAACTAAAACTATATTAAACATATTTATACTAGAACTCTTTGAATATTAGGATTTAATTTTACTAAAATTTCATAGTTAATAGTATGAAAAAAATCAGCCCAAATATCAGCATCTTTAAACACGCAAATTTCCTCACCAGAATTTTCACAAGAAAAACTATCCATTGACATCTTTCCAAGCATTGTTTTTCCATTTCCAAGCACCAACTCCCCTTTTCCATTGTAACGGAAAAGACCATCGGCATAACCCAAATCATAAGTTGCTACTTCCATATCCTTTGCAGTAGTAAAAATGCCTCCATATCCTATGCTCTGTCCTTTTTGTAAAATCCTTTGACTTAATCTATGAGCATACAAACTTAAAACTCTTTTTAAATTTGAATCCCCATATCCAAATTGAACAAGCCCAACTCTACAATATTCATCTTCAGGAATTTTCCCTCTAAATAATGCTGCAGAATTATACGAATGAAATAATAAATTTGAAAAATATTTTTTTACTATCTTTTTAGCTTTTTGAAAATTTTCTTTTTGAACAAAAAAACTTCCATCCATTTCATCTGCACTAGCAAAATGTGTAAACATTCCAGTAAGTTTTAAATCACTACCTTGAATAAGATTTATAGCATGCTCTAAATTTTCTACACAAATTCCATTGCGATGCATGCCTGTATCTATTTTTAGATGTATTTTTATATCTTGCTTGTAATTTTTTACTTGAGAAATGTCATTTAAAGCATAAATAAATCGAGAATTTTCATTACCATGAGGACGATGTGATAGTATTAATATATTCTCAAAAAATTCTTCGATTTCTCGAGCTTCTTCTTCACTCTTAACAGCAACAAAAGAAACTCCTAAATTTTTGGCTAATGGAGCTAAAAGCTTAGCTCCATGTCCATATGCATTATCTTTAAAAACACAAATTAATCTTTGAAAACTCCCTATTTTTTTAGCAATATGTCTTAAATTGTATTCATAAGCTTTTTGATCAATTTTTATTAAAGACATTTATTGCTCTGCTAAAATTTTCATTTTACCTTTACTATCTATCTTAACGTATAAAATTTTATCGCCTCTAAACTGATAGTTTTTAGTGTAATAATCCTCATAAAATGAAATTCTATACATAGTTTCATTTTCTAAATTCGGATAAGGGCTGATATTAATATCTGAAAATTTAATCTTTTTATCTTCTTTACGAGAAAAAATAGATTTTTTCATGGAAGCAAACTGTTCAAATTTCATTTTATCAAAACGTTTAAATTCTTGCTCATCATAAAAACTTAAATAGGCATTAGTGTCACTATTTGTCCAAGCTAGTTTCCATGTAAAAAGATCAGCCAATAAACTAGCGATTTGATCCTTTTTAGCTCTAATTTTTTCTTTTTCTTCTGTCATAACAAAAACTTTTTTATCTTGCACAACTTTTGCAAATTTCTCCAAATTATTATTAAATAAAGCAATACACCCTCTTGTTTTAAATTCATCAAGTCTAGAACCATCTAAAGGATAGCCATGGATCCAAATACCACCACCTGTTTTTCCTTGTACTTTATCAAGTAAATTTGGATAAGTTGTGGCAAAAGCAAAGGGACCATAATAAGGATCACCTGGATTAAACTTACGGCCTAACTCATAAAAACCTACTGGCGTTTTCAAATCTCCTTCTATTTTTTTATCACCCATTAATCCAGTTATTATTTCTTTTTGTTCAAAATCTTTTCTTATTTTTCCGTCCTCGTAAGAATAAACACGGAGAATTTTATCTGTTTTATTTGTAAGCACGATAGCAACATTATCATCATAGTATCCAAGTGAAATATTTTTATCTCCTATTTCACTTAACCAAAAATCCTTTTGAGTTAATTCTTTTTCAATCGCTACACCAACAGCATCTAATCCTTGATTAAGATAAATTTTAACAAGATCTGAGGCATGCAACATCAATGAAGAAAGTGCAATTAATAAAGCAAGTCGTTTTAACAATGTTTTTCCTTAGGTATTTCAAATTTTTTAAGTCAAAAATGTTTGTGATTATAATATTTTTTTTCTTAAAAAATATTAATTATATTAACAATGCAGCCTTATTTATGATATAATTTTTACAAATCATAAAGGCTTGTTTTAAAAGGTTGTCTATAATGATAAGAAATTTTTTTATAGGAATGTCTTTTTTAGGCATTTTGTTTTTAGCTTTTTATACATTATATGATAAAAAGAAAGTATATTTAGCTTAAATACATGCCAACCTCTAACTTGTGACTTAAATTTACAAGATTGTGTTTTTTCTTTTAATAAAAAAAATATTGAAGTTTCAGCCTACCCAAAACCTATAAAAATTTTCAATAAAACTACTATAAAAATTAAGAATTTTCCTCATTATTCTAATTTAAAGATTAAAATTTATAGTTTAAATTCCTATATAGGCGATATCATTCCTAAATTTAATATAGTTAATGGTGATATTCTTATAAATTTTATAGGTAGAAGCATTACCGATGATTCTAGATTTAGGGTTGAATTTTTAAACAATAATGCTCCAACTGGTTTTTTCTTTGATTTTGATGTTACTATGCAAAAAAATTTTCAAACAGGTAACACACATTGAAAAATTTTCAAAATTTTATATTCAAATAAAAATATTTTTTGATATAATGAACAAATATTTAATATTATAAAAATAAGGATACAATATGAAAAAAATTCTTCTCTTAGGTGCTCTTTTTGCTGTAAATCTTTGGGCTGTTAATGATATAGAGGTAAAAAATGCCTTTGTAAAACAAACTCCACCTCATGCGCAAAATAGTGCTATTTTTCTTACTATTTTTAATAATACTAATAAGGATATTGCTCTAATAAGTGCCAAAAGCGATATCAGTGAAGTCAGTGAACTGCATACACATATACATAAAGATGGAAAAATGATGATGCAAAAAATTCCTGAAATTATTATAAAAGCTCATTCAAGCACAGAGCTTAAATCTGGAGGTTACCATATAATGCTTTTAAAACTAAAAAAACCTATTATTAAAGACACGAAGGTAAATTTAGATTTAAAATTTAATAATCACAAAACCATAGAGTTAAAAAATATTGATTCTAAAGAATTTTAATTAATGAGAAAAATTATTTTTATCCTAGCTTTTGCTTTTGTTATTGCTATTTTATATATTATTTTTGATTTTTATGTAATAAAAGATTCTCAAAAAATAACAAAAACTGATTTTTCTACCCCATTGACTTGCGATCTTAATGTTAAAGACTGCACATATAGTTTTAACAATAAAAAAGTCTTAATTTCCCTAAATCCCAAACCCTTACAATCTTTAGATGTTACAAATCTAAAGATTGTAAATCTAGGAAATTATAACAACTTAGGAATTAAAATTTATGGATTAAATATGTATATGGGCGAAATTAAACCTAAAATACATCGATTAAATTCAACAGACTATGAAAGTAAAATAGTTCTTGCTGCTTGCGTTTTAGATACTATGCGTTTCAGGGTAGAATTTATGGATAATAATAAACCCATAGGGTTTTATTTTGATTTTGAGCTAAAAAAATGAAAAAAAATATTATTTTGTTTATAGTTATAGTTGCCATTATTTTAGGTGTAATATTTTTTATTAAAAATCATCAAAATTCTTATGATTTTATCTTAAAATCAGACTTAAAAGAGGAAACCACCCTAAAAGATTTTAAAGGAGATAAGCTTATTATCTATTTTGGATATACTTATTGCCCTGATGTTTGTCCGGCAACTCTTAGTTTAGTAGGCAAAGCCTTAAAGCAAATCAATAATCCTAAGGCTCACCTTCTTTTTATTTCTTTAGATCCAAATAGAGATAATAACTTAAGCAATACAAACGAATGGTTACGATACTTTTACCCAAAAGCAGATGCCTTAATTGCAAAAGATGAAAAAACTCTTCAAAAAATAACAAAACAATATAATGTTCAATATCAAAAAATAGATCTAAATGATTCTTTTATGGGTTATTCTATAGCACATAGCAATATGCTTTATCTTATTGATGAAAAAGGTCATTTTTATAAAGAAATTAGCGATTTAAATCCACAAGAAATTTTAAGAGAACTTAGAATTTTTCTAAATTCTCAATAATTATACTTAAGCAAAAAGATCAGTTGAGAGGTATCTTTCAGCCGTATCGTTTAGCATAGTTAAAATTCTTTTATCTGGAAATTTCTTTGCTAGCATACTTGCGGCAAATACATTTGCTCCACTTGATATACCTACCATTAAACCACTTTTGGCAAGTTCTTTGGCTGTATTTATAGCATCTTCATTACTTACTGTGATCACTTGATCTATAACTTCTTTATTTAAAATAGCAGGTATAAAATTCGCCCCTATTCCTTGTATTTTATGGCTTCCCGCTTCGCCTTTGCTAAGCAATGGAGAATTTAGAGGCTCGACTCCAACAATATGCACTTTTTCTAATTTTTCTTTTAGTATTTCCCCAACTCCACTAATAGTACCGCCAGTTCCAAAACCAGCTACAAAAATATCAAGTTCATTATCCAAATCTCTTAAAATTTCTAAAGCCGTATTCTTGCGATGCGCATTTTTATTTGAAATATTTTCAAATTGAGAAACCATAAAAGAATTTGGAGTATTTAATAATATTTCATTTGCTTTATCAACCGCTCCTTTCATTCCTAAATTTGCAGGAGTTAATTCTAACCTAGCGCCAAAGAGTGTTATCATTTTTCTTCTTTCTAAACTCATAGATTCGGGCATTACAGCAATAAATTTAAGTCCCAAATCTGCACAAATCATAGCCAAAGAAATTCCAGTATTTCCACTAGTTGCTTCAACTATTGTAGTATCTTGATTAATTTTTTTACTATCTAAAGCATCTTTAATCATTTCAAAAGCTGCTCTATCTTTTATAGAATGACTAGGATTTAAAAATTCACATTTAGCAAAAACATTGATACCAAATTTTTTCAAATGTATAATAGGAGTATTTCCTATAAGCTCACTTACTTTTTCATGTACTTTCATAATTTTAATATCCTTTTTTGTTTAATAATGATAGTTTTATAAAAGTTTAAAAAAATAAAGTAAATAAAAGATACAAAATATCTGAATTAATTAAGAAAGAAGGCTAGAATTTATCTAGCCGAAGTCTTATTTTTTCTTTTTGCCGCTTGCTTTTGCAACAGCTTCTTTAAGGTTTTTACCTACCTTAAATTTTGCAACTCTTGTAGCAGGAACTTTGATTGTTTTTCCTGTGCTTGGTACTCTAGCTTCTCTAGCAGCTCTTTCTTGAGTTGAAAAAGTACCAAAACCAATAAAACTGATGCTATCACCTTTAGCCAAAACATCAGTAATAGTAGAAATAACTGCATCAGTAGCAGTAGTAGCGTCTTTTTTTGTTAGCCCAGCTGTTTGAGCAACTAATGAAATGAAATCTGCTTTAGTCATAAAAGCTCCTTTGTTTTAATTGAAACGCCTAATTTTAGCATATTTAAAAAACAATATCAAGTAAAAAACAGCTTTTTTTAAGTTTTTTTCAAAAAACTTTATTATTTTTTCTTATATCTTTCAAATTCTCCACTATTATCAATTTCATTACCAATTTTCTCGTATAAATCATAATAAAATTTAACAAATTCTTTACACTTAGGCATAATAGGAAGAAAAATATTATCTTCAATTTCACAAAATCTACTTAAAAACTCTTTTGCATCAAGTCTTAAAGCATAGTGTTTTGCTAATTCATGATAATTTTTTAAAGTTAGTTCTTTAAATTTTTTATAATGCCCTAAATCAAAATTTATCTTCAAATTATTATTTTCAAAAATCAATACTTCACTTTCAAAAAGCAAACTAAGATGAATAAGTCCTTCTGTATAATAAGGTCTAACTTCATCAACCCTTTGCCAAGAAATAAGTCCAATAGCTCTTTTTATCAGTTCATGAAAAACAGGCATTATCAAGTCATCTTGTTCATGATAAAAGAAATTTATAAGTCCACCTGTAGTAGCTTTATATTCTTCTATATTTTTAAAAAAACCACTCTGATTCATTGTTTTTTCGGTATCATTAGCAATAAAAAATATATGACCAAATTCATGGCCTATAGTTGATACTTCATAAACCCTTTTCCAAATTTTTTCCTGATAAAATAAAATATTTCTTCCAAAATCCAAAAATTCTTTATCAAAAACCTCGCTAGAAATTTTCATAAAAGGCTTTGTTTTAGCATTTTCATATACAAAATTTATAAAGGCAAATATTTTTTTGCCCGCCTTAGAACTTACAAACTCATCATTTGGAACGACTTGAGCTGAGAATAAACCTTTAAGTTCAGCACCATAAAATATCATCGGAGTGCAAATATAAAGTTGAGTTTTTTCTATATTAGATAAAACTTCTTTTTCTAATTCACAATCTTCAAGTCCTATATTTTTATAAACATGTTCAAAACTTTCCTTAATTTCATTACCAAATTTCAAAACATCAAAATCATTTTCATCTTCTATTCTTATATCCCATTCTAATGCCACCGCATGAGTATAATTATCTTCATAATATTCTAAGGGATGTCCCACTTGTAAAGGTGATTTTACTTTCATCCAAGCAAATTCAGCTTCTTGCCAAGCTTTTATAACCCTATCTTCATCTTTTTCACAAAACGCTAATTTTAATTTTTCAAAATATTCTATATAAGCTTTTTCCTCTTCGCTGCTAGCAAATATTTTAAGCTGATCAATCATATTTTCAAAAGCAAATTCTAATTTTAAAATTTCATTCTCGAAAAATCTCGCATAAGGAACAAATTTCCATAAATTTCCTATTCTAACTAAAACACCATAGCTTCGCTCACAAATTTCTCCTTCTGGAGTTTTTTGATATAAATGATTTTTACGTAAAAATTCCATTGCATCATCTAAATTTGGAAATTGAGTAGATAAAATTTTATTATTTTTTTCTATAATTTCTTTAGTCCAAGAAATTTCAAAAATATTCATAATTAAACCTATATTATGCACTCCTTGTATTAAGGACTGATAAAAATTATTTAAAAGTTTTTTCTCTTTTATTTCATTAATTAAATTTTGATGTTCTTTTTCATAAAACTTTCTAACCTCTTCATAGAACTTATGTTTTAACTCTATAATCTTATCTTCCTTAAAGTTGTTTTTTTTCCACTCTTGAACTAAATTTTCTTCTTTTAAATCAATCAAACGCCTAAGTATGGCTAGCATAGTTGTCTTATCTTGTTTTAACTCACTTAAAGAAATCAAAGATCTAAAATACTCGCCCACATCTTCTTTGTCTAAAAACTCATATAACGCATTATTTCTTTCTTTGTATTTTCTAACCAATTTAGCTATTTCTTTAAAATTATTCATGCTTTTATTCTCCTTTTTAACTTTTTTAATTATAATTCATTTTTTAAAATAAGGAGTAAAAATGAGAGATATGGGAGAACCAAAATTAAAAATTGTAGCTATGCCAAGTGACACAAATCCAGCAGGAAATATTTTTGGCGGATGGATACTTTCACAAATCGATTTAGCAGGAGCTATCGCAGCAAGAGAACTTTCTCCTGAACGCGTTGTAACCATCTCTATGGATAAAGTAGTTTTTAAAGAACCTGTTTTTATAGGCGATATAATTTCTTGTTACTCTAAAGTTGTAAATGTGGGCAACACTTCAATCAGCGTTGAAGTAGAAGTCACAGCTCAAAGAGTGGATTCTCAAGGTTGTACTTCTTGCATTAATGTAACTTCGGCTTTAGTAACTTATGTAAGTGTTACAAGAGATGGAAAGAAAAAACCTATTAGTGAAGAACTTAAAAGAATTCATGGCTTTTTAAATGCTTAAAGCTTATTTTGTATGATAAAACTTTATCCTTTAAGCTTATCAGCATTTATTTAAACCGCCACTATTATATTTTTTATCTAGACATTCTTTGAAAAATTCCCCTCTGGTTTTTGGAATTTTTCCTGGATGTTTTTGTTTCATGTATTCTAAATACTTATCATAACTAGAAAGTCCCACCAAGGGATGAAAAAACCTTTCGGCTTTTTCATAATAATACTTAAATTTTTTGAAATTCATCAATCTTAATATACTTAGTTTCTTTAAGAGGAATTTTAATTTTACCTAAGCAAATTCCTATACAAGAAATTATAACAAGCAAGGTAGCTATCATAAAGAACACACAAAGAATTGCATTAAGTAAATTTCCAACTTTATTTTGAGTGGCTATTGAAATTTCTTTTCTAATTGTAGAAATTTCTTTTTCATCTTTAGTATTATTTAATTTAAATTCTAAATCTTTAATTTTTTGACTTTGTATGCTAACGGCGGCTACATGACTTACCGCATTTGCTATTTTATTGCCTTCTTCATAAGGCATAATTTTTTGAATTCCTCCATACAGAGTTGCCACTAAGACAAATACCGCAGGTACTAAAGTAACCCAAGTATATCTTGCCTTGCCCATTTTTACAAGTATAGTTGTAGCAAGAAGCAAAGCCATACCCGCAAGCATTTGATTGCTCACGCCAAAAAGAGGCCAAAGTGTATAAATTCCTCCCTTAGGATCAATGGCGCCTTGATAAAGAAAATATCCCCAACCTGCAACACTTAAAGCCGTAGCCAAAAGTCCAGCTGGATAATTATGAATATCTCCTAAAGGTTTATAAACATTACCCAATATATCTTGCACCATAAAACGACAAGCCCTTGTCCCAGCATCCACCGCTGTTAAAATAAATAAAGCTTCAAACAATATAGCAAAATGATACCAAAAAGCCATCAAATCCACGCCGCCAAAAAGTTCATGCAAGATCAAAGCTACACCTATAGCAAAAGTCGGGGCTCCCCCTGTTCTTGAAAGTATGGTATGCTCTCCTATATTTGTGGTTAAAGTAGTAATTTCTTCAGGAGCAATACTAAATCCCCAACTTGAAATAGTTTGTGCTACATTTACAACATCTGTTCCTATCAAAGCAGAGCTTGAATTTATAGCAAAATAAAGACCTGGATGTAAAATACAAGCACAAATTAAAGCCATAATCGCCACAGCACTCTCAGCAAGCATAGAGCCATATCCAACAGCCAAAGTATGAGTTTCGTTTTCAAGCATTTTAGGAGTAGTTCCACTAGAAATCAAAGCATGAAAACCACTGATCGCACCACAAGCAATGGTAATAAATAAAAATGGAAACACTCCACCTGCAAATACTGGACCTGTTCCATTAAAATACTGAGTATTTGCTTTTGGCATTTGTAAATCAGGAGCAACCAAAACAATAGCTACAGCCATTACCACAATAACACCGATTTTCAAAAAAGTTGAAAGATAATCTCTTGGAGCAAGTAAAAACCACACAGGTAAAACAGAAGCAATAAAACCATAAGCCATCATAACAATTGCCAAAGTTGGAGCTTCTAAAGTAAATATTTTAGCCCAATAAGGATCAGCAGCTATAACGCTACCATAATGAATAGCCAAAATTAAAAGCACAAAACCTATTATAGAAGCCTCCCCTACTCTACCTGGACGGATAAAACGCATATAAATGCCCATAAATATTGCTATAGGAATAGTCATTGCGATAGTAAATAAACCCCATGGAGATTCTGCTAAAGCTTTTACAACCACCATAGCTAAAATGGCAATAATAATAAGCATAATGCCAAAAATCGCCACCATAGCAACTCCACCTGTAAATTTACCCATCTCATCCTTAATCATCTCGCCAAGACTTCTACCTTTTCTACGAGTAGATATAAAAAGAACAACAAAATCATGCACAGCACCCGCTAAAACTCCTCCTACTAAAATCCAAAGCATAGAAGGCAAATATCCCATTTGAGCGGCCAAGATAGGTCCTACTAATGGACCTGCTCCTGCAATAGCAGCAAAATGATGTCCAAATAATACAGCTTTATTTGTAGGCACAAAATCACGCCCATCATTTTCTACAAGTGCTGGTGTTGCACGATTTTTATCAAGTTCTAAAACCTTATAAGCTACAAAACGCCCATAAAATCTATATCCTATCATATAAATACATACAGCAGCAACCACCAAATAAATCGCTGATACACTTTCGCCATTTTGTAAAGCTAAATAACCAAAACAAATAGCGCCTAAAGTTGCAACAAACAACCATAAAATTTTAGTACTTAACTGAGTCATATTTCTCCTAAGAAAATAAAATATTTTCAAAGAATAGCAGATTTATAGATTAAATTATATAGAAAGATGTTTAGTTTTTTCACATTTTTAAAAAAATATATGTTTTTTGTTTCTTTAAGTAGCATAAAAATGAAAAGCTTAAAAATAATCTTTAAGCTTTTTTAATCTAAATAAAGAGAGAATTTACACTTTCGTTATGATAAACACGACGTATTACTTCAGCAAAAACAGGTGTAACGCTTAATACTTTAATATTTGGTAATTGCTCTTTTAAAGGTATAGTATCTGTTACCACAAGCTCATCTAAAACTCCACTTGCTATTCTCTCATAGGCTTTTCCACTTAAAACTGCATGAGTACAGCAAGCCATAACAGATTTTGCACCTTTTTCTTTTAAAGCTTCCGCGGCTTTAACTATAGTGCCAGCAGTATCAATAATATCATCCACTAAGATAACTTCTTTATCTTTTACATCTCCAATAATATTCATTACTTCACTTTCATTGGCTTTTTCACGACGCTTATCAACTATAACTATATCAAGTCCTAAATGCTTTGCAACACTCCTAGCTCTTGCAACACCCCCTATATCTGGACTTCCTATAATAGCATTTTTAAAATGTTTGGCTTTAATGTAATCATTAAAAACTATACTTCCATAAAGATTATCTACTGGAATATCAAAAAAACCCTGAATTTGTCCTGCATGCAAATCTATCGTAGCTACGCGATCAATCCCAGCTGCTTGAATCAAATTAGCCACAAGTTTAGCAGTAATTGGCACTCTAGGATTTGCTTTTCTATCTTGTCTCGCATAGCCAAAATATGGGATAATAGCCGTAATTGAATTTGCACTTGAGCGACGCAAAGCATCTGTAAGAATTAAAAGTTCCATTAAATTATCGTTTGTAGGAGCGCAAGTACTTTGAATAATAAAAACATCCTTTCCGCGTACACTCTCATCAATTTGAACACTAATCTCTCCATCACTAAACCGCTTTACTCCAGCATCACTTAAAGGCAGGGAGAGATATTTAGAAACTTGTCTTGCAAATTCGACATTAGCTGAGCCTGAAAAAATTTTATAACCTCGCATAAAAAACCTTAATCAATAAAATTATGAATTAATACAAAAGATTTTAATAAAAAAAATGTTAAAAACTGCTGTAAATTTAAAAAGCTTATATAAAAATATAAGCTTTTTTAAGAAATGTAAGCTGTCTTTTTGGCATAATATCTTACCAACATAGAAAGTGAAAAACATATTATAAAATAAATTCCCGCAACAACACCTATCATCGCTAAAATTTCTTCAAAACTTGTTAGTTTTGCCAATATAGTTTTTGAATTATAAGTAAGTTCAGCTATACCTAAACCCGCTAAATAAGCTGTATCCTTTACAGTGGTTACAATTTGAGATAATAAAGCAGGTATTATTTTTCTAAAAGTTTGTGGTAAAATAATATAAAAAAGAGTAAAAAATTTACCAAAACCTTGAGAATAAGCTGCTTCAAACTGACCTTTTGGTATAGAATTTAATCCACCTCTAATAATTTCAGCCATAACCGAACTCGTATAAAGTGAAAATCCTATAGTACCCCAAAAAGCTTGAGGAAATTGTCCAAAAAATACAGGTAGAACAAAACAAGCTGCAAGCATCCATAATAATAAAGGAGTATTTCTAAAAATATCTATATAGCAAGCTGCTAAAAATTTACTTAATCTATCCCCATAATTTTTAGTTATAGCTAAAAAAGTTCCAAAAACAATCGAAATAATACAAGTTGCCAAGGCTATTTTTAATGTCAGAAATAAACCTTGCATTAAAAATTCAATATTTTGCGCATTAAAAACATTTTCCATTAACAACCCTTTATCTCGTTAAATGTGCTTTTTTTAATTTATTTTCATAAGCTTTTGCAAAATAAGCCAAAGGATAGCAAATTATAAAATATAAAACCGCTGCAAATATATAAGCTGGCGCATAATTTCCATAATCAGCTGCATAACTATCAGCAGAATGCATTAACTCAGCTCCACCTACAATAAGCAATACAGAGGTATTTTTAATTAAATTTACCATTTGATTTGTCATCGGTGGTAAAATAATTCTAATGGTTTGAGGTACTATAATATAACGCATTTGTTGAATATAAGTAAACCCTTGAGACGCAGAAGCTTCAAACTGACCTCTTGGCACAGCCAAAATTCCACTTCTAACCACCTCGCTTACATAAGCTCCGTGATACGCCCCAACACCCAATACACCAATAGTAAATATATCAAGCCTTATACCTAAAACAGGCAAGGCATAAAACAAAAAGAAAATTTGTATTACCAAAGGAACATTTTGAAAAAGCTCTACGTAAATTCTAGTGTAGGCTCTGATAATTTTAAATCTACTTGTAGCCATAACTCCGCCTATAGTTCCAAAAATTGTAGCTATAAGCAAAGCAAGAATGCTTACTTCTAAAGTATAAATAAAACCATTAATAAAAGCATCTTTATTATCCAAAGCATCTAAAAATTTCCATACCGCAAAAGGGCTTATACTATTTTCATCATATAAACCCCAAGAAGTAAGAATTTGTCTTAAATGTTCAACAAAACCTACACTTTCATTCATATTATAAACCCCATTTTTTCGCTAAAGCATCAATTTCATTTTTATGTTCTTTTACAAAATCATCAACATATTTTGCAAAAGCTGGATCATCTTTTTTGGTTACAATACCATAACTTTGTGGTTCAAAACTATCTGGCAAAATTTCACTTTTATCATCCACATAACCTAACAATATTGATTTATCTACAGAAAACGCATCAACTCTTTTAGCATCTAAAGCAGCTTTTATACTTGGATAATCAGGAAATTCACTAAATTTAACATCAATGCCAATTTTTTTAGCAGCTTCACCTATAGCTTTTTTTGTAGTTGCAGCTTGAGCTACTCCAATATTTGCACCTTTCATATCAGCTAGAGATTTATAATTTTTTTCTTTTAAAACCAAAAGCCCTATAGCATCTTGATAATAAGGCTCTGAGAAATTATAAATTCTTTTTCTCTCTGGAGTAATAGTAAAAGTTGCTATCACTGCATCTACACTACCATTATCAAGCAAAGGGCCTCTTGTTTTAGCATTAACTGCAACTAGTTTTATTTTTTTATCATCACCTAATATACTTTTAGCTAGCAATTTGGCAACATCTACTTCGAAACCTTTAATTTCACCTGTTGCTTGATCAAGTAAAGCATAATGTGGAACATCATTTTTAACACCAACTATTAATTGTCCTTTAGATTTAATAGACTCAAGTTTACCTTCTGCTGCATTAGCATTACTAAATGCAACACAAGCACCTAGAGCAAAAACTGCCAACTTTAACAAAGATTTTCTAAAAACCATTTTTTCTCCTTTCAATTTTGGTTAATTTTTAAGAATTTTCCCTAAAAAGAGTCGCGCTCTTTCAGTTTTTGGATTTGAGAAAAATTCGCTAGGAATATTTTCTTCCACAATAGCACCATCTTCCATAAAAATAATCCTATCTGCTACTTCTTTTGCAAAACCCATTTCGTGTGTAACAACCACCATGGTAGTATTGCTTTGATGTGAAATTTCTTTCATTACATCTAAAACCTCTTGTATGGTTTCTGGATCAAGGGCTGAAGTAGGTTCATCAAATAAAATATAGGGTTTTTTAGTACAAAGTGATCTTGCTATAGCAACGCGTTGTTGTTGTCCACCTGAAAGGGTTGCTGGATAAACATTTGCTTTATCCAGCAACCCTACAACTTTTAAATACTTAAAAGCTGTTTCTTCAGCTTCTTTTTTAGATTTTTTTTGAAGTTTCATTGGAGCTAAGGTCAAATTTTGCAAAACCGTCATATGTGGATATAAATTAAAATGCTGAAAAACCATTGCACAATATTTTCGGCAAATTTCAATTTTATTTTTATGATTTAAAACAAGATTGTTAACTACGACCTCTCCTGAACTAACTTCTTCAAGCCCATTCATGCAACGGATAGTTGTACTTTTTCCACTTCCACTTGGACCTATAATAACAAGCTTCTCACCTTCTTTAACAGAAAGATTAATATTCTTTAGAACATGATGAGTTCCGTAGTATTTGTTTACATTTTTTAATTCAATCAAGTTTTTTCCTTTATTTTTAGCTAAATATAAAATTAATTGAAATTATTTTATCATTAAATAAAGAAAACTACTTCAAAATGTAACTTATTTTTACTAATAAATTTCCAAAGTGTAACTTTTAGTAATTTTTAGAATTTATACTTTTTCATAGTAAACACCTCTTGGAGAGAAAATCTTTTTAAAATAAATAGTCTCTGGAATTAAATCAGCATTGCCAACATAAAGCCTTCCTTTATCATTTAAAATTCTATGAAATCTCTCCATAAGTTTTAGTTTTGATTCATGATCAAAATAAATAATCATATTTCTAGAAGCTATAATATCAAATTTTCCCAATCTTGAAAATTTTTCTTCAAAAACATTGCAAAGTTCAAATTTACAAGTACAAAGCTCATTTTTATTAATAGTATAAAATTTATCTTCGCTTTCTAAAAAAAACCTTCTTTTTTCACTCTCGCTCAATCGCTGTAAAGTTCTTCCTTGATATTTTCCAAGTTTTGCTTTTTCAATCACACTTGAATTAATATCAACGCCTAAAATATACATATCTTTAATAAAATTCTGTGCAGCCAATAATGCCAAAGAATATACTTCTTCTCCACTTGAACAAGGGGCGCTTAGGATATTTACTCTCTTTTCTAAGCTTTTGGCATAATAAATTATTTCTTTCAATTGAGCCAATTCTCTTAAAAAATAAGTTTCGCCTATGGTTACAAAATCTAAAGTTTCTTGTTTAAGTTGTCTATTGCTTTTTAATTTTCCCAAAAATTCGGAAAAATTTTTAGTATTAGTTCCTTCAAGAAATTTATTCAACTTTAAAGCTAGTATATTTTTTTTATCGGTTAAATCAATACCACTCATTTCGTTGATAATTTTTATAAATTCATTAAGTTCCAATTCGCTAGGAGTTATTTTTTTTTCCATGCAATTTTCCTTTTATTAATCCTGATCAATAAAATTTACAATTTCTTTTTTAATTTCTTTTAAGCTCATAGGTTTTAAATGCGGATTCATATCTTTTGCTCTTTTTGGCATACCATAAACGACGCTATCTGCTTCATTCTCACATAAACATCTAACTCCTGTTTTATAAAGCTCAAATAAACCTTTTGCGCCATCATCTCCCATGCCCGTTAAAATAATAGCAAGTATTTTATTTGTTTTTGCCAAAGAAACAGCGGAATGAAAAAGTAAATCCACACTCGGTTTAAAGCTTGAAGCCACATCTTGCCAAGCGGCTACAATATTTAAATTTCCAGATAAAATAGTATTTTTAGGGCAAATATAAATTTTATTGCTTAATATCTCTTTATCGTTCAATAAGCACACTTCACTAAAAGCTTCTTTATTAAATTGCCCCACAAAAGATGGAATAAAACTGGCACTCATGTGCTGAGCTATAACTACACAAGTATTTTTTACATCAATATCCTTTAAAAGAAATTTAAGCTGATTAGGACCACCTGTTGAAGATCCTATGAGTATGAGCTTCACTTTCTTCTCCTCTTAATTTATTGAAATTTTATTTTTCTTGTCACATGATTCTAACATATATAAAGAAAAATAAAGCTTATTTTTAAAACAAAGAAAAGCTGTTTTTATGATTTAATATGATAAGATTAGGTTTTTATCTTATTTTATATAGTAATTTAGGAAACCAATGCTTAGGGAAAAAATTTATATTGCTAGTGATCATGCTGGTTTTGAATTAAAAGAAAAAATTTGCGTATTTTTAAAAGAAAAAAATATAATTTTTAACGATTTAGGAACAAACACTTGCGCAAGCTGCGATTATCCTGATTATGCGCATTTACTTGCCGAAAAAATAAACAAACGGAGCTTTGGCATTCTTATTTGTGGAAGTGGAATTGGAATTTCTATTGCAGCAAATCGTCATAAAAACATTCGTTGTGCATTATGCCACGAAAGCTTAAGTGCAGAACTTGCAAGAAGGCATAATGATGCCAATGTTTTGGCATTAGGCGGAAGATTAATTGGGGTTGAATTAGCTATAGATATTATAGAAAAATTCATTCAAACTCCTTTTGAAGAAGGGAGACATATGCAAAGAATTCAAAAAATTGAGGTAAAAATATAATGTTTACAAACTGGCTTGTTTTAACTATATTGATTTGTGCAACTATCTATCTTATTGTAATGTTGTTTTACTATAAAACTCTACTTAATAAAGAAAAAACATCAAAAGATTTTATCAAAAACAATCTTGATGATACTGAGATTGTCATTAGAAAACTACAAATTCAACTTCAAAGAAGCCTTGGAAATATAGATATACTCACAGAAGAGCTTAATAAAATCAAAGCAGACCTTACATCTTTAAGAACCAGAAATTCTCAATATCGCTTGGAAAATGACAAACTAAGACAAAGAATTAAAGAATTAGAAGCAAAAATCGAGGCATTATTATGATAAAACTAACACAAGAAGAAAAAAAATATCTGCTTGATAGCATTAGGATTATTCCTGATTTTCCAAAAAAAGGAATTATTTTTAGAGATATCACCACTCTACTAAATAACAAAGAAGCTTTAAATTTTCTACTTAGACATTTAAAAGAACGCTACAAAGATTACAATCTAGACTTCATAGCAGGAACAGAAAGCAGAGGATTTATCTTTGCATCTATGATTTGTGCAAAACTTAATCTTCCTTTTGTGCCTATTAGAAAACCTGGAAAACTCCCTTTTGAAACCTTTAGCTGCGAATACGATCTTGAATATGGCAGCGATAAAGTAGAACTTCATAAAGATGCATTTAAAAATATTCAAAATGCAAGAGTTTTACTTGTAGATGATTTAATAGCAACTGGCGGAACAGCTATAGCTTCATATGAACTCATTCAAAAAGCTGGAGCTAAATGTGTTGAAGCTTGTTTTTTCATGAATCTTAAAGATTTAAATGGAGCAAATAAACTTGAAAAACTTACTTCAGTTTATAGTGTTTTAGAAATTTAAAACTATAGAAAGGTACAAATGGAAGAATTTTTAAAAAATTTACTTTACCAATACAAAGATCTAGCTTATATTATTATTTTTTTATGGTGCATTTTAGAAGGAGAGTTAGCTTTAATTTTAGCAGGTATTTTTGCTCATCAAGGACATGTAAATTTAGGTTTTGTTATATTTATAGCAGGACTTGGTGGTTTTGTAGGTGATCAAATTTATTTCTATATAGGAAGATATAATAAACGCTACATACAAAAAAAATTAAAAACTCAAAGGCGTAAATTTGCAGTAGCACACCTACTTTTACAACGTTTTGGTTGGCCTATTATTTTTATACAACGCTATATGTATGGTTTTAGAACCATTATACCTATGAGTATAGGAATCACGCGTTATAGTGCAAAAAAATTTGCTATTATCAATCTTTTTAGTGCTTGGGTTTGGGCATCAATCACTATACTTTTAGCTTGGTATTTTGGAGAACAAATTTGGAAGATGGTGACTTGGGCTGAAGAACATTGGTATTATGCAGCCATTATTATTATAGCTTTTTTATCCCTTTTATTATTTGGTTTTAAACAAATGGAAAAAGCTATACTTAAAGATAAAAGGAAAAAATCATGAAATTTGAATTAAACGATAAAAAACTAGATGCTATAAAAGCAGACTTTGAACTTGTTTTTATACAGGATAAAAATTTAAAAATTTTTAACAAAGAAAAAGATTTTTTTAAACTTAATAATTACAAAGGCGAAGGTGCATTATTAGACTTAAACAATAAAAAGCTTTATTTAGAGCTTAAAAGTCTTGCTTATGAGGATATAAGATTAAGTCTTTGCACAGCATATAAAACTCTTGAGAAACTTAATATTAAAAGCGTAAAACTTCCTAGCATAATAGGAGATTGTGTAGTTAGAAGTTTTGCATCTTTAGTTGAAGGCGTACTTTTTGGAGCTTATAAATTTGACAAATATAAAAGCGAGAAAAAAACAAGTACTTTGGAAAAATTTATTATTTCAAGCGAAGAATTAAATGGTAAGAAATTTAATAAAGATGAAGCTAAGATAGGTTTAGAGCGTGGAGAAATTTTAGCTAATGCTACAAATTTTACTAAAAATATAGTCAATGAAATTCCTGAAATTTACACCCCTTTAAAAATGGCAGAAGATGCGCAAAATTTAGCTAAAGAAAATAAAAACATTATTTGTAAAATTTATGATGAAAAATTCTTAGCCAAAGAAAAAATGAATGCCTTTTTAGCGGTAAATCGCGCCTCGATACACCCACCACGCCTCATTCATCTAAGCTATAAAGCCAAAAATGCAAAAAAACGTGTTGTATTTGTTGGAAAAGGCTTAACTTACGATAGCGGTGGATTAAGCTTAAAACCAGCTGATTTTATGCTTACAATGAAAGCTGATAAAAGCGGTGCAGCAGCAGTAATGGGAATCATAAAAGCCGTAGCTGAACTTGCTTTAGATTTAGAAGTGCATTGCATTTTGGGCGCAACTGAAAATATGATAGGCGGCAATGCTTATAAGCCTGATGATGTGTTAATCAGTCGTGAAGGTGTAAGCATAGAGGTAAGAAATACAGATGCAGAAGGACGCTTGGTTTTAGCTGATTGTCTTTCTTTTGCACAGGATTTAAAACCTGATTTACTTATCGATATGGCAACTCTTACTGGAGCTTGTGTTGTAGGACTTGGAGAATTTACAAGTGCTATTATGGGAAATAATGAGGAATTGCAAAATGATTTTTATCTAAGCTCTAAAAAAAGCGGAGAATATACCACAATCTTACATTTCAACCCTCACTTAAGAGAACTTATAAAATCAAATATTGCCGATGTTAGTAATACTGCCTCTAGTCGCTACGGAGGTGCAATTACCGCAGGGTTATTTTTAGATAAATTTATTCGTAAAGAATATAAAGATAAATGGCTACATCTTGACATAGCAGGACCTGCTTATACAGAAAAATCTTGGGGATATTCTAGTTTTGGCGCAAGTGGAGCTGGAGTTAGAATGTGTGTTAATTATTTAATTCAAATTTTAAGGAAAGCTAAATGAGTTTAAGCGTAGGTATAGTAGGACTTCCAAATGTTGGCAAATCAACAACTTTTAATGCTTTAACTAAAGCACAAAATGCCCAAAGTGCAAACTATCCTTTCTGCACCATAGAGCCTAATAAAGCCATGGTTGAAGTTCCTGATTTAAGACTTAATGAACTTGCTAAAATAGTAAAACCTGAAAGAATTATGCATTCTTTAATAGAATTTGTAGATATCGCTGGACTTGTTAAAGGCGCAAGTAAAGGCGAAGGCTTGGGAAATAAATTTCTTTCAAATATACGTGAAACTGAGGTTATTTTGCATATAGTACGTTGTTTTGATGAAGAAAATATTACCCATGTTGAAGGTGGAGTTGATCCTTTACGTGATGTAGAAATTATCAATACAGAGCTTATTTTAGCAGATATTGAGCAACTGAGTAAAAAAATAGAAAAACTCACCAAAGAAGCCAAAGCCAATCAAAAGGGTGCCAAAGAAAGTCTCGAACTTGCAAATTCCTTACTTGATCATTTAAACAAAGGCTTAGCTGCAAGTTCTTATCCTGAAAAGGAAAGCGAAATTTATCAAGCCCTAATCAAGGAATTAAGACTGCTTTCTGCTAAAGAGGTGATTTATGGTGCAAATGTTGATGAAAATGGTATTAGTGAAGATAATGATTATGTAAAAGCTTTAAAAGAATATGCTAAAAAAAATGATCATGAAGTTATCAAGCTTTGTGCAAAAATCGAAGAAGAATTAGTAGGATTAAGCGATGAAGAAAGTCATGAATTTTTAAGCTCTCTAGGAGTTAACGAAAGCGGTCTTGATCAAATCATACGCACTGCTTTTGCTAAGCTTGGACTGATCAGTTATTTTACCGCTGGTGTAGTTGAAGTGCGTTCTTGGACAATCAAAAAAGGCTGGAAAGCACCAAAAGCAGCAAGCGTGATTCATAATGACTTTGAAAAAGGCTTTATAAAAGCTGAAGTTATTTCCTATGAAGACTATATCCAATACAAAGGCGAAAATGGCGCCAAAGAAGCAGGAAAGCTACGCCTTGAAGGAAAAGACTATATCGTTTTAGACGGCGATGTAATGCACTTTAGATTCAATGTTTAGGCAAAATAGCCTAAACAATATTTATAAATTTTGAATAAAACCTTCCAAAATTTGAATTTGCTTTTCTACGCTTGCAATAGAACTTGAGCCTTCACTTTGCTTAGAATTTAAAGAAAATTCAAAATTTAAAAGTTCCATAGCTTTTTCATCAAATACAGGATCTATTTTTGAAAGATCTTTAATTTCACTTATATCAATACCTTGTGCTTCAGCTTGTGCAACAACATTTCCCACTATAAAATGTGCTTTTCTAAAAGGAATATTTTTTTCACGCACCAAATAATCTGCCAAATCGGTAGCCAATAAATGACCTTTTTTACAAGCATTAAGCATATTTTCTTTATTAATTTGTATTTCTTTTAGCATTGCATTTAAGATGATTAAGCTATCTTTAGCGGTTTTTACACTATCAAAAATCCCTTCTTTATCTTCTTGCATATCTTTATTATAGGCTAAAGGTAAAGCTTTCATTATAGTTAAAAGAGAAATCAAATTTCCATAAACACGCCCTGTTTTTCCACGTATAAGCTCACAAACATCAGGATTTTTTTTCTGAGGCATAATAGAACTTCCTGTTGAAAAGCTATCACTTATAGTTATAAAAGAAAACTCCGAACTTGAAAATAAGATCATTTCTTCGCAAAGTCTTGATGTGTGTGTAAAAATAACTGCTATATCATAAAGCAAATCAAGAGCAAAATCCCTATCACTCACTCCATCCATAGCATTTAGCATAATATCTTTAAATCCTAAAATTTCAGCACTCAACTCACGATTGGTTCTATAGCTTGTTCCTGCACATGCACAAGATCCAAGTGGCGAAAAGTCTGCGAGTTCTAGGCTATTTTGCAAACGCTTAATATCTCGCATTAACATAAAAGCATAAGCTAAAATATAAAAAGAAAAACTCACAGGCTGAGCGTGCTGTAAATGTGTAAAACTTGGCATAATAGTTTTTTTATGCACTTTAGCATGTTCGAGCATGGTTTGAATCAATTCTTTTAAAAGCTTTATAAGTTCAATATGAGATTTTTTGACAAAAAGTTTAAAATCAGTAGCCACTTGATCATTTCTACTTCTTGCAGTATGAAGTCTTCCACCAATTTCACTACCTATAATCTCGCTTAAACGCTTTTCTACGGCCATATGAATATCTTCATCTTTAATATCAAAAATAAATTTACCTTGCTCTATTTCACTTCTAACCTGCTCTAAACCTTTTATAATAGCATCTAATTCTTCTTTTTTTAAAATACCACAACTTTCAAGCATTGTAGCGTGTGCTATAGAACCTTGTATATCTTCATTGAACAAAGTTTTATCTACATTTAAACTTGCATTAAATTCTTTTAAAAGCTCATCACTTGCATCACTAAAACGTCCTGACCACATTTCATTTTTCATTTAAATGCCTTAAATTTTTGGTCCAAATTTGCTAAATTCAATGCCTTCTTTGACATCTTCATAACGTTTAAAATTTTGTATAAACATATGTGCTAATTTATCTCTTGTTGCAATATAAGCATTTTTATCTAACCAAGTATTTATAGGATTTAAAAGTACACTTTCTACACCTTCTAAAGCTTTTGGAATAGCTAAATCAAACACTTCAAAATTTTCAAATTCGCATTTTGTAATACTTCCATCTAGAATAGCATTAATGCAAGCCCTAGTAGCCTTA
Organism: Campylobacter sp. CFSAN093238; assembly: GCF_012898015.1. Classification (NCBI taxonomy): domain Bacteria; kingdom Pseudomonadati; phylum Campylobacterota; class Epsilonproteobacteria; order Campylobacterales; family Campylobacteraceae; genus Campylobacter; species Campylobacter sp. CFSAN093238. The sequence continues at coordinate 898,004 of NZ_CP040611.1, forward strand.
ATGCTCATTCTTTTACCCACACCGTAGCTTCCGCCACTCCAACCCGTATTAACAAGATAAACATTAACTTCATGTTTTTCAATCTTTTCACCAAGCAATCTCGCATAAACCGTTGGATGTAAAGGCATAAAAGGTTCTCCAAAACAAGCTGAAAAAGTTGCTTGAGGCTCTGTTATACCGCGCTCAGTTCCAGCTACTTTTGCTGTATAGCCACTTAAAAAATAATACATAGCCTGCTCTTTGCTTAGTTTGCTCACCGGGGGTAAAATTCCAAAAGCATCTGCACTTAAAAATATAATATTTTTTGGATGCCCTGCTTTTAGACTAGGCTCATGATTTTCAATATGCTCTATAGGATAAGAAACTCTCGTGTTTTCTGTTTTTGAGGCATCAGCATAATCAACACTCTTATCAGCTCTTAAAACTACATTTTCTAAAAGTGCATTTCTTTTAATGGCTCCATAAATTTCAGGCTCATATTCAGGATCAAGATTGATTGTTTTTGCATAGCAACCGCCCTCAAAATTAAACACACCTTCATCATCCCAGCCATGCTCATCATCACCTATGAGTCTTCTTTTTGGATCGGTTGAAAGCGTAGTTTTTCCTGTACCGCTAAGTCCAAAGAAAAGTGCCACATCGTCTTTTTCTCCGACATTTGCACTACAATGCATAGAAAGTTTATTTTCTAGTGGCAACCAATAATTCATCATAGAAAAAATACCTTTTTTCATTTCTCCACCATACCAAGTTCCACCAATAACCGCTATATTTTCTTCAACATTAAAGATCACAAAAACCTCTGAATTTAAACCATCTTGTTTGTAATCTTCATTGATGCATTTGCAAGCATTATAAACAATAAAATCTGCTTTAAAATTCTCAAGTTCCTCTTGACTTGGGCGAATAAACATATTTTTAACAAAATGCGCTTGCCATGCAATTTCAGTAACAAATCTTACTGCTTTGCGACTTTGCAAAGAAGCACCGCAAAAAACATCTTGAACATAAATTTTCTTTCCGCTTAATTCTTGCTTTGCTTTAGTTAAAAGTTTATCAAATAATTCTTTTGTAATAGGCTGATTTACCTTTCCCCAAGCTATATATTTACTAGATGGATCTTGTTTTACAAAATATTTATCTTTAGGACTTCTACCTGTAAAAATCCCTGTATCTACACAAAAAGTATCATTATCCGTGCTTAAACCTTCATTATTTGCTTTTTCATGAGCATTTAATTCATCATAACTTAAATTATGAAAAATTTCCTTTATATTATCCAAACCTAACTTATCAAATTTTTTCATTTTTCCCTCACTTTAATTCTTGTAAATAGCTAATACTTCGCCTTCATTAACAGTATCACCTATTTTAATACAAAGCTCTAAAATAATTCCATCTTTTGGGGCATTAACCTCAATCTCCATCTTCATTGCTTCTAAAACCATGATAGCTTGACCTGATTTTACTTCCTCGCCTTCGTTAACATAAATTTTAAAGACATTACCTGAAATACCTGCTAAAATTTCATTTTCAGCATCGACAGAACTTGTTGAATTTGAAGAAATAATATTTTTATTTTCTTCTACTTTTTTTACACTCTTAACATTAACATCTTTATCAAAACCATAACTCACTTCCACATGATATTTATTACCATTTACAGCTACAGTAAATTTGTTTTCATCTACACTCATAGGCTTTGGCATGCTAGCTAATTTGCGTATATTTACCTTTGCCTCTCCTTTTAAAAATGCTATACCTTTTTCTTTACAAGCTGCTGCAATAAATATATTTTCTTCACTCGTTTCTATATCCTCTTTTTCAAGCAAGGTTTTAGTATAAGCTATGCTTTTACTCTCATCTTTATCGGCTATATTAATAGCAAGCTCTGTAGTGGGTTCTAAATTAAGTTGTTTTGAAGCAAGTTCAACAATGTTTGCATCGGGTGTAACTGGAGTTTTTCCAAAATAACCAAGTACCATTTTTCCATAACCTTCTGCGATTTTTTTCCAAGGCCCAAACATAACATTATTAAATGCTTGTTGAAAATAAAATTGAGAAACTGGAGTAACCGAAGTACCAAATCCACCTTTTTCCACAACTTCTCTCATAGCATGAATGACCTGTGGAAATTTATCTAAAATATTATTATCCCTCATCATTTGTGTATTTGCTGTTAAAGCTCCTCCTGGCATAGGAGAAAAAGGAATAAGTGGATTTACCATAGTAGCTTCAGGTGGTAAAAAATACTCTTTTAAACAATCTTTTAAAACTTCTTCGTATCTTAAAATTTTTTCTTCTTCAAGTCCACCTAAATCATAATCTTTGCCTTTTAAAGCATGCATCATGGTTAAAATATCAGGCTGAGAAGTTCCACCACTTACAGGAGCTGCAGCCAAATCAATACCATCAACCCCTGCTTCAAGCGCTGCAAGATAGCAAGCTATACTCACCCCTGCGGTTTCATGCGTATGAAGTCTAATATGTGTATCTTGAGGTAAAATTTTTCTAGCCATTTTAATGGTTTTATAAATTTTATTTGGATTAGAAGTTCCACTTGCATCTTTGAAACAAATACTATGAAAAGGAATTTCTGCTGTTAAAATTTCTTTTAAAATTTTTTCATAAAAAGGCACATCATGAGCACCTTTGCAATTTGACGGTAAATCCATTAAAGTAATAGTAATTTCATGCTTTAACCCATGTTTTACTATACATTCACCACTAAATTTTAAATTATTTACATCATTAAGGGCATCAAAATTTCTTATCGTTGTAGTACCGTGTTTTGCAAAAAGTTTTGCATGCAAATCAATAAGTTCACTATTTCCAGTATCTAAAGTAACGGTATTGACTCCTCTTGCTAAAGTTTGAAGATTAGCATCTTTTCCTACAATAGCCCTAAATCTATCCATCATGGTAAAAGCATCTTCATTAAGATAAAAATACAAGCTTTGAAATCTAGCACCACCACCAAATTCAAAATGAGTAATACCCGCTTCTTTTGCTGCTTCTACTGCAGGAAAAAAATCATCCATTAAAACCCTAGCTCCATAAACAGACTGAAAACCGTCCCTAAAGCTTGTATCCATTACATCGATGAATTTTTTAGCCATTATTTTTCCTTAAAAAAATATTTTTTCATTATTATACAAAAATTTGATAACACATTACCAAAATTATTGCTATAGGCGATATAAAACGAATAAAAAACAACCAAATTAAGAAAATTTTTCGACTTATAAATTTAGAAAAAATTTTATAAATTTGTTTTTTATTCATAAAAAAACCTACAAATATAGAGCATACTATAACACCAAGTGGAAGTAAAAAATTTGAAGTTAATTTATCTAATAAAGTAAAAAAATCTTTGCCAAAAAAACTAAACATAGAAAAAAAATTTAAATTTAATGACAAGATACAACAAATTCCAAAAACAAAAACAAATAAACCTATTAAAAATAGAGCTTTAACACGAGAAATTTGATAGTTATTAATCATATAAAAAGTTAAAGGCTCTATCATTGAAATAGCTGAAGTAATACCAGCAAAAAAAAGTGCTAAGAAAAAACAAAATGCAAAAATATAGCCTAAAGCTCCAAGTTGATTAAACAAACTCATCAAGGATACAAAAACAATTCCTGCTCCTTGAGTATGCGGATCGGCTCCAAATTCAAAGATAAAAGTAAAAACAATAAGTCCCATAATAAAAGAAATCAATAAATTAATCAAAACAATATACACTGAACTTTTTATAAAATTTGTTTTTTTATCCAAGGCCGATGAATATGTAACTATACAACCTATTCCCAAGCATAAGGTAAAAAATGCAAGCCCTAAAGCTTCGGCAATAGAGCTGAATTTAAAATGTGAAAAATCGGGATAAAATAAATAAGAAAAAGCATTTGCAAAACCTTGCTTAAATCCCATGCAATAAAACAACATAAAAACAAGCATTAAAAATAAGCTAGGCATTATAACAACGTTTAATTTTTCAATCCCTTTGATTAAACCTTTAGATACTATCAATAAAGTAAGAAAAAAAGATAAAGTGAAGAAAAAAACAGAACTTGTCAAATTTGTAGTAATTAAATTCTGAAAATTACTTGCTGCTTCATCTAAAGTTTTAGGAAGATAATAAAGACTCACTACAGTATATTTTAAAACCCATCCCATGATAACTAGATAAAAAGAGAGGATAAAAATACCACCTAACATAAAAACGCCGCCATATCGCCATCTATTACCATATTTTATGGCAAGATTTGAATAAGCATTTGCAAGATCACTTTTACTTAAACGTCCCATAGCCACTTCAGCCAAAAAAATACTAAATCCTATAGTTAAAGTAAAAAACAAATATAAAAGCACAAAAACAAAACCACCATTTTCTGCGCTTAAAGTTGGAAATTTCCAAGCATTACCTAAACCAACGGCTCCACCAGCAACAGCCAATACAAAACCGATTTTTGAAAAATATGTTCTCATTATTTTTCAAACTCACTTTAAAAAAGCGGCTATCATAACTATAACAACAGCCAAAGGGGAAATAAATCTCAAAAACACATACCAAAGTTCAAAAAATATACCCCTCATATAAGGTTTAAATAAAATTTTTAAAGCTTCTTTTTTCATCACAAATCCCACAAAAATAGCTGCCAAAATTCCACCTAAAGGCATAATAACCTTGCTTGAAACACTATCAAGCAAATCAAAAAAACTCATTCCAAAAAATCCAAACTGAGTACTTTTTAAAGAAGATAAAATACACAACATTCCTAAAATATAAACAACAATTCCTATTAAAATCAAAGCTTTTTTACGGCTCATACCAAAAGTATTAATAAGGTAAAAAGTGAAAGGCTCTATCATTGAAACAGCTGAAGTAATACCAGCAAAGATTAAAGAAATAAAAAACGCTGCTCCAAAAATACAACCAATCACTCCAATTTTTTCAAATAAAGTAGCTAAGGAAATAAAAACAAGTCCTGGTCCTTGCTGATTAGGATTGTAACCAAATTCAAAGATAAAAGTAAAAACAACCAAACCCATTAATAAACCAACTAAAAGATTGATAAAAATAATATTTAAAGTACTGGTAATAAAATTAGTTTTATCAGGCAGACTAGCAGAATAAGTAATAATCGTTCCAACGCCCAAAGAAAGACTAAAAAAAGCAAGTCCTAAGGCTTCAAGAACGTTTGAAGTGTTGATTTTGGAAAAATCAGGTACAAAAAGAAATTTAACCGCCATTATAAAACCATCTTTGCTAATAGCATAAACAAGCATCAAAATAAGTAAAATAAACAATGAAGGCATCATCCAAACATTTAACTTTTCAATCCCATTCTTAACACCTTTAGAAACAATATAAAAAACACATAAAAAAACCAAAGTAAAACAAATAAACTGACTTAAAAAATCCTCACTTATAAAAAATCCAAACTGTGCTTTACTTACTTCTAGATCCATAGGCAAATTTCCAGTGATACTTAAAAACACATATTTAACTATCCAGCCAATCACCAAGGTATAAAAAGAAACTATTAAAATCGCCCCCACCATAGTAAAACCAACATAAGACCAAGCTTTTTTATTTGAAGGTGCTAACTTTTCATAGGCATTAACCGGATCTTTTTCACTAATTTTTCCTATGCTAAGCTCAGCTAAAAATATCACAAAACCTACACCCAAAGTAAGAATTATATAAAGCAAGATAAAAGCAGATCCACCACTTTGACCTACTAGTGTTGGAAATTTCCAAGCATTACCCAAACCCACTGCTGAACCTGCTACCGCTAAAATGAAACCTATTTTTGAAAATTTAGAACTCAATGTTACAACCTTAACTTAAAAATTATTTTAAAATATTATTAAAGCAAAAAAACTTTTAAGCTTTATTGAAAACAATCAAATTTAAATCAAAAATGTGAATTTTTGTAAATTTCAATAAAAATAAAGATACCTTTGGTTATAATTCGGATTTATTTTTAAGTCTTAAGTAGGGATACGCAAGCCGAACTGATTTAAAAATTGAAAAAAATTTTTTTTATAGAAAGGTTAAGATAATGAAAAAAGTTCTTTTTTTATTATTAGCATGTGCAGCAGTAGCTTTTGCAGCTGAAATTAATGCTCCAGTAGAGCAAGAAGCTATTAATGTATGGATTAAAGCATTTTCAGTTCTTGCAGCAGGCCTAGGTCTTGGTGTTGCAGCACTTGGTGGTGCTATCGGTATGGGTAATACTGCAGCGGCAACAATTGCAGGAACAGCTAGAAACCCTGGTCTTGGGCCAAAATTAATGACAACTATGTTTATCGCTTTAGCGATGATCGAAGCACAAGTTATCTATGCTCTTGTTATCGCGCTAATAGCACTTTACGCAAATCCTTTTATAGTTTTACAATAAAACTTATTAAAGCCCTTTTTTGGGCTTTTTTCTATGCGGTTATGGTGGAATTGGTAGACACGCCATCTTGAGGGGGTGGTGCGCTCCGCGTGTGCGAGTTCAAATCTCGCTAACCGCACCATTATTTAAAATTATAATCATTCAACTTAAAATACTAACTATTCAAAATCAAATTTCAACTTACAATTTCTTAAAGTTACAAAAAATAAAAAATATTGGTTTTTTTAAAAAACTTAAAAAATATTAAGATTTTTTTTAAGTATAAAGAATATAATTCTATCCGTTTTCAAAAACCATCCCTTAAAAAGGATTACTCAATGTTTGTTTTTATACCATTATTTACAATTTTTATTTTACTTGCAGGCGGATATTTTGCCAAAAGAATTGGCGTTTTGAAGCAAAAACAAGCTAGGACTTTTTTAGATTTTGCTATTATTTTTGCTTTACCTTGTTTGATTTTCGATAAAGCATATCATTTAAATTTTGATTTTTCATTGATTATTTTTATTTTTATTGGATTGTTTAGCTGTATACTAGCAGCTTTTTTTGCTATTCTTATTGGAAAAGTTTTTCATTTTTCTAAAGTAACTTTAGTCAGTATGTTTTTGCTTTCTTGTTTTGGAAATACTATATTTGTGGGTATGCCTATTGTTGCTGGTATATTTAATGACCCACAATTTAGCGCTGAAGTTATATTTTACGATGCTTTAGCCACAACTTTACCTATATCACTTTTTGGACCTTTTATACTTTCTTTGGGAAATGGAGAAAAAGTCAGTTTGCTTGCTAATGTTAAAAAAATTCTTAGTTTTCCACCTTTTTTAGCTTTGCTTTTTGGTTTTTTGTGTAAATTGATTACTTTACCTGAATTTATTTTCTCTCCTATTCGTTTATTTGGTGCCTCTGCAACCCCTGTTGCACTTTTTGCTATAGGTTTAGGACTTGGCTTTATGGCGATTAAAACCTCTTACAAACCTACAATAGTTGTCATCTTTGCTAAAATGATTTTAGCTCCTTTATTTTTTGTATTTTGTTTAAAAATATTTAATTTGGAATTAAAAGATTCTACCATCGTTGCTATTATAGAAAGTGCAGCTCCTACTATGACTTTAGCAGGAGCTATGGTAATGAAAGCTAAACTAGATAGTAATTTAGCCGTAAGTGCTGTAGCCTTTGGAGTTCTTTTTGCTTTTGTTTCTATGCCAATTTTAATTTGGACTTTGTTATAAGCTCAAATTATATGGCTAAATTTTTAGCTAATTCTTTAACTTTTTTAAGATCAACTTTTCCTGAACCTAGGAGGGGAATTTTTTCTATTTGAAAATAATATCTAGGTTTAAAAAGTGTAGGTATATTAGAATTTTTTATAGCCTCACATACTCCTTCAAAAATTTCATTATTGCATTCTATGAGTAAAACAATTTGTTCCCCTTTTTTCTCATCTTCTAAAGATGTGGCACAAAATTTAACCACTTCAGTGTCTATAAATTTGGCAATTTCTTCTTCTATTGCACCCAAAGAAATCATCTCTCCGCCAATTTTTGCAAAGCGAGAATAACGATCGACAATATATAAAAAACCATCTTCATCCAAATGTCCCTTATCTCCCGTGTTGTACCATCTTATGCCATCAATTTCTTTAACCACTTCATCGGTTTTTTCTTTGTCATTAAGATAGCCTACCATAACTTGATGACCGCCTATAAGTATGAGTCCATCTTCATTTGCTTTTAAATTTTCATAATTATTTGGATTAACAATACGTACCGCAGTTCCAGGTAGAGGCATTCCTACGCTTCCTTCTTTATTGGCACGATGTATAAGCCAATAATCCACATCAAAATGATTTGGCAAATTTACACTCGCCACAGGCGTGGTTTCCGTAGCCCCGTAACCTTCAAAAATGCTTTTTTTAAACTTCATTTCAAAAGTAGTTCTTACTTCATTTTTTAGTTTTTCAGCGCCCGATACAACTATTCTTAAACTTTCAAACATTAAAGCATCAAGCTTTTTATTTCTTGCATAAATTCCTAAAAAGGTTGAAGTTCCACACATAATAGTGACATTATTTTTAGCAACAGCTTTGGCAACCCCTAAGGCATCGGTTGGATCTGAAAAAGTGATGCTTTTAATACCTTCAAGCAAAGGCAAAAATGTAGTTACGGTAAGTCCAAAAGCATGAAAAGGTGGTAAAGATGAGAGAATGACATCATTATTTCTTGTGCAAAGCACATCAGAAATTTGTGCTATATTGCTTAAAATATTACGGTTATTGAGCATAACACCTTTTGGAGAACCTTCACTTCCACTACTAAATAAAATAACTGCGATGGCAAGATTGTTTTTTGAAGGAGTGAAGATGCTTTTGAGTATAAAACTAGGTATAATACTAACTGCTAGCATCATGCTAAAAATTTTAGTTTTTTGCATTTTAAAATCTTCTACAATATCTTCAAAATAAATTAAATGTATATTTGTATCGAAATTTAGGTTTATACCTTTATTTGCTAATTTTTCTAAAAAAGTTTTAGAAGTATAAATTTGTGAAATTTGCGCATTTTTTATAGCTGCTTTTAGAGCTTTTTCTCCAGCAGTGAAATTAAGATTTACTGCAATTTTTTCTGCGATTAAAACAGATAGATTGGTTAAAGAACTTGCAAAAGAAGCAGGTAGTAAAATTCCTATAGCTTCCTCTTTAGGAGCGTAACTTCCACGCTGAGGGTTAATGTTTAATTCTTTGGATTTTCTTTTAATAAAAAAATTAAGAAATAAACTAAGAGTCAACATTTTTCTATAAGAAATATCTCCAGCTAGTGTATCGATAATAGCTATTTGATTTAGATTTTTTTTAGCTGTATCTATCCAAGCTCTTGCTATAGTATGCATAGCTTCGCATTGTGATTTCCAAGCCATAAAAGAAAGTTCAAAAACTTTAGCTTTAACTTCATCTTTTTTAGAATGCAAAGGCATAGCTTTACCAAAAGCTATAGCAATTTTTCTTTTATTTAAAGTGCGGTTTCTTGCTGAAAATTCTTCATCACTTCTTGAAAAAGCGCTACCCCAAAGCCCTCTTATATAAAAAGGAATAATTTTTCCATCATCTTCACTTAAACATTCACAAGCTAATTCAAATCCTGCTTTAAATTCATTTAATTGCCCATGTCGCGAAAGTGTACCTTCAGGAAATAAGCAAACTAAATTACCTTCTTTAATATGCTTTGCTATCAGTTCTAAACTCGTCTTACTTCCTGTACTTGATACAGGAATAATACCAAATTTATCAAGAAAAATTTTAATATACCATTTAGAATAAATACTTCTTTCCATAACAAAATAAATTTTTCTTGGAATTGCCATTTGTACAACAGCCCAATCAATAAAAGAAATATGATTACCCAAAAGTAAAGCTCCACCTTTTTCTGGTATATTTTCAAAACCTTCCACAAGTAAACGGTATCGTTGTAAAAAAGCTATGCTTAAAAGTATACGCACTAAAGAAAAGGGGAGTTTTAAAAGTATGTAAAAACTTCCTATAAAGGTTACCAAAGCAATAAAATAAAACAAATAAATCACATTGATTTCAAATTTTACAAATAAAGTTGCCAAGAGCAAAAATCCCAACATGGCAATATTTTGAAAAAAATTATTTCCTGCAAGAATTTGTCCTAATTCATTTTCTTTAGCATGAAATTGGATTAAAGTATTTAAAGGAATGATAAAAAGGGCTCCGCAAAATCCAAAAAAGAAAAATAAAAAACTATAACTTAATAAACTTATAAAATAAGGCATTAAAAAAGCCATTAAAAACATACCCAATGCACCAAGTGGAATAAATCCAAGTTCTATATAATTTTTTGAAAATTTACCAGCTACTAAAGAGCCTAAAATCACTCCTATACCAGAAAAAGCGAGTGAAATTTGCACATAAAAAGTATTTTCTATGAAAAGTTCATTTTTAGCAAAGACAGGAAAGCTGACAAGATAAAGTTGAGATATAGCCCAAAAAAATGAAATTCCAATTATGCAAAGCCAAATAGTTTTATTTTTAAAAACAAGCTTAAGATTATTTATTAGAAGTTTTCCACGAATATAGTCTTTTTTATTAAAAACTAAATCTTTATTTGTTTGTTTGAGCTTAGGTAAACGCCACGCATAAAATACTTCGATACAAGAAAATAAAATTAGCACAATTCCTAAAGGCGCTACTTCTTTTAAAATTTCATCTGTTTGATTATACATAGAACTATAAAGACTTTCAAAGCTTAAAGAAAATAAAGCCATTCCCGCTAAGATTGCCACAATGCTTACCGCATTAATTACACCATTACCCATAGCAAGAAAGTCTTTTCCCACGAGTTCTTTAATAAAACCGTATTTACTTGGTGAATAAATCGCTGCTTGTGCTCCCATTATAAAAGTAAAAACAAAAGCCATCCAAAAAGCACCGCTATAGTAACAAATGCAAATTATTAAAGTGAGTATAACATTGAAAATTGCTGAAATTTTCATTACAATATTTTTTGGATATTTATCCGCTAAAAAACCCGAAGGAGAAAGCATAAGAATAAAAGGAAGTAAAATCAAAGCATTAACTATAGCATTTAAAAATAACTGCTCACTTCCTTCATAGGCCTTATAAATAGTATTTTGAATAATAATTTTATGTCCCAAATCCACAAAAGCATTGATGAATGCTATAAGTAAAAAAGGAATTAATCCGTAAATTTTCAAAAAAGATTTTTTTTGCATTATTTAAACCTCGTCAATTAGCGCTTATTTTACAAAAGAATTTATCAGTTTTTAGGAAAATTATCTATATTATCTTTTAAAATAATTCCATCGATTTTTAATTTATAAAATTTTCTAAAATTCTCTAATTTATCAACAATCATTAAAACCCTACTATCAAAAACATAAAATTCTGCAACCTTACTAGCAAATTTTGCAAGTTTTTTATCATTACAAAGCAAAAACTTAGCTCCTAAAGCATTGGCTAAAAATATCTCATCTTTATTTTGAACTAAAATAGCAAATTCAAAATCATTTTGACTTAAATAAGAAATCAATTTTTCATCATAAACAATACAATAAACTTTATTATCTTTAACTTCTTCAACACTTTCAATAAAAGAAAAATCTAAATTTTTTAATAATTTATGTCCAATAATAAGCATTTTTTTCCTTAGCTCTATTTTTTATTATTTTGTAAATTATACTTATAAAATCGTTACCAAGCAAGATGGCGCAGCGGACGGGGCTCGAACCCGCGACCTCCGCCGTGACAGGGCGGCATTCTAACCAGCTGAACTACCGCTGCATCCAAAGTAAAGAAGTAGAGATTATAAAACCTATTTATGATTTTATAAAATGGTGGTCACTATAAGACTCGAACTTATGACATCCACCTTGTAAGGGTGGCGCTCTACCAACTGAGCTAAGCGACCTATGATTGGCGACCCCTAGAGGATTTGAACCTCTGTTTCCACACAGAGAGAGTGTTGTCCTGGGCCACTAGACGAAAGGGTCATAACCCTAACAATAAAAATGGTGTCCCGTGTTGGATTCGAACCAACGGCCCCCTCCTTAAAAGGGAGATGCTCTACCGGCTGAGCTAACGAGACAATATGGCGCAGCGGACGGGGCTCGAACCCGCGACCTCCGCCGTGACAGGGCGGCATTCTAACCAGCTGAACTACCGCTGCATCCAAAGTAAAGAAGTAGAGATTATAAAACCTATTTATGATTTTATAAAATGGTGGTCACTATAAGACTCGAACTTATGACATCCACCTTGTAAGGGTGGCGCTCTACCAACTGAGCTAAGCGACCTTTATAATGGTGTCCCGTGTTGGATTCGAACCAACGGCCCCCTCCTTAAAAGGGAGATGCTCTACCGGCTGAGCTAACGAGACATTTTCTGAAATAAAAATGTGATTATGCCAAAATTAGCTCTATTTGTCAAGCTTTTTTAAATCATTTTTGGCATTTTCTCTCCAAATAACGAGAAAATATACTTATAGGTAAAGTCAAAACAAGATATGTAATAGCCAAAATTACATAAGCTTCAAGAGTAGCAAAAGTATAAGAATTTATCTCTTGCGCACTTTGGGTTAATTCATTTACAGCAATAACGCTTAATAAGGAACTATCTTTAATTAAATTTGCAAATTGTCCATTCAGCGGTGCTAAAATATTTTTTAAAGCTTGGGGAAAAATTACATACGCAAAAACCTGCATCTCTTTTAACCCTAAAGCCCTAGCGCTCTCAAGCTGAGATATAGAAATACTTAAAATTCCAGCTCTAAATATTTCAGCTAAGTAAGCAGCAGAAAAACATGATAAAATAATAACTCCAGCCACATATCGATTATCAAGTCCTAAATTATTTGCAATGATATAATATATCAATAATACCTGCACTAGTAAAGGGGTTCCTCTGACAAGCTCTATGTAAAATGTAGATAAAAATCTTAAAAAAACAATCGAACTTAAAGAAAAAGCACAAAAAACTCCACCCAAAATTATACTCAACAATAAAGAAAAAAAACTGATTATTAAAGTATTTAAAAAACCTTGAAGAAATTTTTCTTTATAGGTTGCAATTGCGCTAAAATCAAAATGATAAGCACTTATACTAAAACTACAATAACAAAACAATATTAAAAATAAAATCAAAAGAATTAAATTAGTGATTATTTTTGACTTTGATAGAGGTTTTAAAGGTTTAAAATTCTTATTTTTTTGAGTAAACAAAGACAATAAAAATCTCCAAAATTACAATTTATTCATTTCTTAAAGTATCTAAAATATTAATTTGAGTTGCTTTTTTTGCAGGATAAAAAGATGATAAAGCTATGATTATTAAAGCACCCACAATGGTTAAAGAAAAATCCATTAAAGATAAATCAAGTGGTAATTTACTGGTTCCATAAACATCAACAGGTAAAGTTACAATATCAAAATTTCCCAAAAGCCATAAAGCAAAAAATGCAAGTACCACACCCACTATCATACCACCACCACCAATAAGCATACCTAAGGCAAAAAAACTCTTTTTTACCTCATTTTTGCTTGCACCTAGAGCAAGTAAAAGTGCTATTTCACTGCGACGATTCATTACTATCATCAATAAAGAACTTACTATATTTAAACTTGCAACCAAAATAATAAGCATCAACACTATAAAAAGCACTCTTTTTTCAAGTTCTAAGGCTGAAAAAAAATTTTTATTTTGCTCCCACCAACCCACCACAGCATAATCATCTTTTAAATAAGATTTAATTTTTTCAACATCCTTAAAAGCATTATCGCTATATACATGAATTCCATCATAATTTGGATTTTTAGGTATTCCAAGTACTTTTTTCAATGCATCAACATCTGTGTACATATAAGCTTTATCATAAAATGCAAGCCCTGAAGTAAAACGCGCTTTAACATCAAAACGTTTAGTTTGCGGTACTAAAGAAAATCCACTAGGATTAAGATTTGAAAAAATAAGTGAAAGTTTGTCATTTTTATGCAAACCAAATTCATCAGTAAGTGCTGATCCTACAAGTATATCAAAACCACTTAAATTCTCATCCTTTAAAGCTTTAGCAACCACTTCGTTTATTTTTTTTTCATCATTAAAATTAACGCCAAAAAGCACACCACCTTCAAAACGATTATCTCCCTTTACAACAACTTGAGTGCTTAAATAAGGGCTAAATAACAAATTTGGAAATGTTTTTCTTAACTCATCTATAAATTCATCATTTACAGGAGCGTAGAATTTAGGCAAAATAGTAATAGGATAATTCATCACAAAAAAGCGTTTTTCAAATTCTTTATCAAAACCATTCATAATTGCCATAGCTACAAGCAAAACGCAAAGTCCTACACAAACTCCTAAAAAGGCCAAAAGCATAGAAAGATTGATAAAGGGTTGCTCTTTATCAAATCTTAAATACTTAAAAAGTAAATATTTTAAAACGCTTTTATTCAAGCTAAAATTCCTTGCTTAGGACCACTTTTTCCATGGCATTCTTTAAATTTTTTTCCACTTCCGCAAGGACAAGGAGCATTGCGTGGAACTTTTTTAAATTCAGCTTCGCCAAGATTATCTTCGCTTGCGCCCATTTCTACTGAGCTTTGAAGTAGCTTTTCATTTTCTTCATTGGCTTTATTTTCTAAATTTTGCGCCTCTTCTTGATTAAATTGCACGCTAAAAAGTAGTTTAATACTATCAAATTTAATACGATTGACCAACTCCAAGAAAAGATTATAACTTTCTTTCTTATATTCCACAAGAGGATCTTTTTGATTGTATCCACGAAGTCCTATTCCTGTTTTTAAAATATCCATTTGATACAAATGCTCTCTCCAAGCATTATCCAAAACTTGCAAATATAAAATACGCTCTATATTACGCAATTCTTTAATCTCAAGTCTTAACATCTTTTCATTATAAGAATTTTCAAGAATTTGACTTAGCTTGTCTTGCATTTCAATGACGCTTAAATTCTCAAAATCTTTTTCACTAATCTGAGTTGAACATTCATACAAAATTTTTGCTTTCAAATTTTCAAAATTTACATTAGAACCGCTTTCGTCAAGCATATAATCATTCATTACATTTGCGCTATATTCAGCGATATTTTGAGAAATTTTAGCTCTAATATCATAGTTTTCATCTAAAAGCTCATTACGATAACGATAAATAGTTTTTCTTTGTTCATTTGCTACATCATCGTATTCTAACAAATGCTTTCTGCTTTCAAAATGCAAGCTTTCAACTTTTTTTTGCGCATTTTCAACTGCTCTTGTAACGATTCTTGATTCTATGCTTTCGCCCTCTTCTATGCCCAAGCGATCCATAATACTTTTAATACGATCCCCACCAAAAATTCTTAAAAGATTATCTTCTAAACTTAGATAAAAACGACTTATTCCAGGATCACCCTGCCTTCCTGCACGACCACGAAGTTGATTATCAATACGGCGGCTTTCATGTCTTTCTGTACCGATGATATAAAGCCCACCCAAAGCCCTAATCTCATCATCGATTTTTATATCTACACCACGACCTGCCATATTTGTAGCGATAGTTACAGCACCTTTTTTACCTGCATCTTGGATAATCAAAGCTTCTTGCTCGTGATTTTTAGCATTTAAAACATGATGAGGGATTTTCTCTTTTACAAGCATATTGTGAAAAACTTCACTGCGCTCTATACTTGCGGTTCCTACAAGTACAGGCTGACCTTTAGCATTGGCTTTTTTAATCTCTTCAATTACAGCTTTGAATTTTTCATTTTGAGTTTTATAGATAAGATCATCTTTATCTTGTCTTTTAATAGGAATATTTGTCGGTATAGAAATAACATCTAAACTATAAATTTGAGAAAATTCAGTCGCTTCTGTTTGTGCAGTTCCTGTCATACCTGCAAGTTTATTGTACATTCTAAAATAATTTTGAAAAGTAATATCTGCTAGAGTTTGGCTTTCTTCTTGAATTTTTACATTTTCTTTAGCTTCTAAAGCTTGATGCAATCCTTCGCTAAAACGACGTCCTTCGCTTAAACGCCCTGTAAATTCGTCAACGATGATAACTTCATTATTTCTTAAAACATAATGCACATCTTTTTCAAAAAGATTATGTGCTTTTAAAGCTTGATCAAGCTGATGAGCTAAGATAGCATTATCAAGACTGTATAAATTTTCTACGCCAAAAAGTTTTTCAGCCTTAGCAATACCTGCTTCTGTAATTAAAATATTACGATTTTTCTCATCTACTACAAAATCACCCTCAGGTTTTGCAGGGGGTAAAACTGCTTCACCTTTTTGCATTTGTTTAGCTACTTCATTGGCTTTAATATAACCATCTAAAGTACGATTTGTAGGACCACTGATAATAAGCGGAGTTCTTGCCTCATCAATTAAAATACTATCTACTTCATCTACGATAACAAAATTATGCTCTCTTTGAACTTTTTCAGCTTTTGAAAATTTCATATTATCACGCAAATAATCAAAACCAAACTCATTATTGGTTCCATAAGTAATATCACAATCATAAGCTTGCTTGTGTTCTATATCACTATTTTGAGAAGAAAGCACCACGCCAACACTAAAACCTAAAAAATTATAAATCGCACTCATTTGCTCAGCATCTCTTTTGGCTAGATAATCATTTACTGTAACGACATGTACGCCTTTGCCACTCATGGCATTTAAAACAACAGGTAAGGTTGCTACAAGAGTTTTACCTTCTCCTGTTTTCATTTCTGCGATTTTTCCATCGTGCAAAACCATACCACCGATTAACTGCACATCAAAATGACGCATATTTAAAGTTCTCTTACCTGTCTCTCTGACTATAGCAAAAACATCATTTAAAACATCATTTTCGTTTTTTTCTCCGCTTAAAATTTGCTCTTTAAATTTTGCAAATTCGGCTTTTAATTCATCATCGCTTAAATTTTGATAGTTGCCTTCTAAAGCATTGATTTGTGCTACACGCTTGAAATATTTCTTAATTTCACGATCATTTTTTGTGCCAAACACGGCTTTTAAAGTATTTAAAAACATTTTTAAACCTTTATAAATTTTTCAAACTATCATTATAACGATTATTTAATTAAAATTAGCTAGAATGACATAAAAAATATATTTTTTTAAGGAAAATAAATGAAAAAAACATTCTTGATATTTTTTATTTTTATAGGACAACTTTTTGCCCTTGATCTTAATTTTAATACCTTTTCAAGCAATTTTACCCAAATAGTGAAATCCAAAAACTCTACACTTTCTTATTCTGGGCATTTTATACTGAGTAAAGATCAAGCATATTGGAGTTATGATACTCCTAGTAAAAAAGAGATTTATATCAACAAAAATCAAGTAACCATAGTAGAGCACGATCTAGAACAAGTCATTTTCTCTCATCTTGATAACATTCCAAATCTTAATGAAATTTTCAAAAAAGCAAGTCTTATAGACAAAGATAAACTTGTAGCAAAATATGATAATATAAATTATACAATTAAACTCAATCAAGAGCAAATTCAAAGCATATCCTATAAAGATGAATTTGAAAATGATGTTATAATCAATCTAAACAATCAAATTAAAAATCCAAAAATCAACTCCGATATTTTCAAGGCAAAAATTCCGCAAAATTATGATATAGTTCGCTAATTTTGCGTTGAACTCTCATCAAGCTTTATATCATAGCCTGTTTGTGGCAAATGATAAGGCTTGCTTGCGTTATTTTCTTTGAATATTTGTGGAGGATTGGCGATTAAATCTCTTTTAATTTTTTCTTCTATATCTGGAGTCATTTTAGGTGTATTTAAATTATCTATATTGATTTCTCCATTGTCATTTTTATTTTCTTCATCTGGATCTTTGAAAAGCTGTTCAACTTGCTTGACTTCTAAATTTGGAACACTAGGAGTTGGGATCTTTTCAACACTAGGAACTTGAGTTTTAGGAACTTCTAAGTTTTCAAGTGCTTTTTTTACCTCGCTACCCATACCCTTCTCTTTAGCCTCAGTACTTTCTAAAAAGCGTTTAAACTCCTCTAAATCAAATTTTTCCACTCCACTTAAAGATATGATATATATATCATCTAGTTTAATCTTATATTTCTTATCTAAAAATTTTTCTAAAGTTTTTTTAAAATTATTTTTTCCAATTTCTGTAAAAATATCTTCATAAAAAAACCCTGAAATTACTGTATTTACAGCATCAATTAACTTATTTTCATTTTCTTTTAAATTATTCCCATCAAATTCCAAAGAAATTTCAACTTTTTTAAGAACATTTGCTCCACTTTTAGAATACAAATCTGTTCTTATTTTATCTATTTCAAGATTTTGAGCATTTAAACTCAAAACCAAAAAAACACTTAAAAATATTTTTTTCATTTAATGCCTTTAAATGATTTGTTCTTGTATTTCGAGATCTAAAAAATTATGTTTTTTATAAAATTCAATCACATTAGAATCTATTTTTAAAATATTAGCAAAATAAAATCCAAAATTTATCTTTTTTGTAGAATAAATTTTTAAAGTATTTGGGTTTGTAGCGCGAGAAAGAGCGACATAAAGCTGTCCATTTTCAAAAATATGATCAATATCACACACTAATTTTTCAATACTCATACCTTGTGATTTGTGTATAGTAATAGCATAAGCTAATTTAATAGGAAACTGTGTAACACTTGCGAGAATATTAACAACAAAATCTTTACCTGATTGCTCAAGTTCTTCCATAAAAAAAGTATAAGGTTCAAGTAAAATTTTCATCCCATTATTTTTAATAATGCTAATATAAATTTTCTCCTCTTCATAAAGAATATCTTCTATAATGCCTTGCTCTCCATTATAATAATTCTTATCCCAATTATTTACGCAAAAAATAATACGAGCGCCTATTTTAATATTTAATTCTTCCAATATATTTAAGCTTCTAATCCAAGAATCAAGCTCTTCATCTTTTATTCTCTTATCTTCTTTTTTAACCTGAGCCTTAAAGCATACAAGCGGGGTCTCAAGTTTGCTTAATTTTTCTTGATTGATATTGTTTACTTTTTTATTGATACCACAAAGTAAAGTATAATCATCTTCTAAATTTTCTAATTCTTTATAATCAATTCGCAAAGATTCAAAAAAGCTTAAAATTTTTTCATCTAAAAAACCTTGTCTAATCAAAGATAAATGGTTATAAAATTCCATATTTTGCGTTCTTTTAGGTTGAGAAAGTTTAATATTCTTAAAATTTAAATCTTGCCAAAAAAATGAAGAAAAAGCATAATAAGAATGGTTAAATAAAGTTTCTTTTTTTTCTTTAATTACTGGAGGCAGTTGAAAAAAATCTCCAACAACTAAAATTTTTCCATTAAATTGAGAATTTTTAAGTCTAAAGCCTATCATTTCAAAAACATTTGCGCTAACCATGGAAATTTCATCGATAATAATAAGCTCAATCGTTTTTAAAAGCTCTTTAAGTTTTGTTAATTTTTCTTTTTGTTTTTGATTGCGATCCAATGCACTTAATTTCATCATATCATCACAATACCCTAAACAAAAAAAGCTGTGTAAAGTAACACCGCCTATATTAAATGCCGATAGAGCACTAGAACCAAGAGCTATGGCTAATTTTTTTTGTTTTCTATAAGATTTGATAAGCTCATTTGTCAAAAAGCTTTTACCAACTCCAGCGCCACCACTTAAAAAAACATTATCATAAGCTAAAATTTTTTCTAGTTTATCAAGCATTATATTTCCTTAGCTTTAATTATAACTATTTTTTCTAAAAGGTTGATTATGAAATCTTGTTTATATTTTACTTTTATAGTGCTATTTTTAACAGCTTGTTCAACAAAAAATTTAACTTCGCTTCATCATGAAAATTTAGAACAAAAAAATGAAAATAAACATTATGCAAAACTTGAATACGAACAAAATGTAAGCATTTTACCACAATTTACTTACAATATTAATTTTGATGCAAAACGATATAAAAAATATTTCTTTAACCCTTGGCATGATTCATTTAAAAACTACAAAGGACAAAATATTTTTTGGTCCTTTCCTTTATATTTAAATTCAAAAAATACTTATTATTTTTTCAATAAACAAATTATTCCGCTTTCATGGTTTAAAAATGCTATAAATAACGCAAATATCCAAGAATTTGGCAAACTTAATCAAAAAGCTTTGATTATCCAAAATACAATCATTAAAAATCTTCCAACCCAAAGAGCTATCTTAAAAAATCCTTTTTTTGAAAATGAAGGAATTCCTTTTGACTATGCAAGCGATGGCATTTTAAATACTGGATCCCCTGTCTTAATTTCACATTTTAGTAAAGATAAGCGTTATGCTTTTGTTTTAGGTGAAGCTGGATTTGGATTTGTTGAAAGTAAAAATTTGGAATTTTTCTCAAACGATAGAGCGAAAATCTATGAAAATCTCAACTTTATCACACCACTAAAAGAAAAATTTGCTATCTATAGCGAGGATGGTAAATTTTTCTTTGAAAGTAGAATTGGTGCTATCTATCCTTACTACAAAGAAGATAAAAACTATTTTTATGGAAAAATAGGTTCTAAAAAATATAAAATTTCTAAAAAAGATGTATCTAAATTTCCTTTACAATTCAATGATAAAAATTTAAAAAATCAACTTTCACAAGTTTTAAATTTGCCTTATGGCTGGGGCGGTTATAATTTTGAAAGAGATTGTTCTTTACTAACTCGTGATATCTTTTCAGCTTTTGGACTTTATCTACCAAGAAATTCAGCTGCACAAAAAAATTCTTTTAATCATTTTGATATAAGCACTCTTAGCAATTCTCAAAAAAAAGATTTTTTAAACCGCTTTGGAAAAGCTTATTTAAGCTTACTTTATTTACCTGGACATATTATGCTTTATGCAGGACAAATTACAGATAATAATATTGCCATACATAATATATGGGGCTTAAGAAAAGATGCAACCCAAAGACTTCTCATAAGTTCTAGCGTCATCACTTCTTTAGAAATAGGAAAAAATGAAATTTTAGAAGATAATTTGCTTTTATCAAGACTTAAAGAAATAAGTTTTATAAATTTAAATGAACAAGAAAAAGAGCAAATAAAAAGCTATCTTGAAAATATACAAAACAAATAAGATTTATTGATTTAATCAATAAATCTTTTAGTTAAATCTGCAAAATATTCTATGCGTCTATCTCGCAAAAAAGGCCACCAACGACGCACATTTTCACTTCTTTTTTTATCTATTTCTATGATTTTTACACATTCGTTTTGAGAATCTAAAAGACAAAGTTCTTCACCTTGAGGGCCAAAAACAAAAGAATTTCCCCAAAATCTAATGCCCTCTTCTATCCCGCTTACATCTTTTTCAAAACCTACTCTATTGATAGCTACTACATATAAACCATTAGCTATAGCATGTCCTTTTTGTACGCCAAGCCAAGCATTGAGCTGTCTTTGTTTTTCTTCATCTTTATCCTTATCAAACCAACCAATTGCCGTGGGATAAATAAGAATCTCAGCTCCTTTTAAAGCCATAATTCTTGCTGCTTCAGGATACCACTGATCCCAACAAATAAGCACTCCAAGCTTACCTAAACTTGTATTTATAGGTTCAAAACCCAAATCTCCAGGAGTAAAATAAAATTTTTCATAAAAACAAGGATCATCGGGTATGTGCATTTTGCGATATTTGCCTGCTATAGAACCATCTTTTTCAAAAACCACTGCAGTATTATGATAAAGTCCGGCACTTCGTTTTTCAAACAATGAAGCAATAAGCACTATTTGATTTTTTCTAGCTATATTTGCCCAAAATTTCACATCTTTTTCATAATCATTAGCATAGTCAAAAAAATCCACATTTTCACTTTGACAAAAATACTCACTTTGATGAAGTTCTCCTAAGCAAACAAGCTCAGCTCCTTGTTTAGAGGCTTCTTCTATAAATTCGCAAGTTTTTTTTATAGTTTGTTCTTTATTTAAATGAAATTTTTGTTGTATTAAAGCGATTTTCATTGTCTTTGCCTTTCTTGTTCTGCATCATCATAAGGATCTAAATGAATTTGTATATCCCATTTTTCATTTTCAAACATCTTACGCACACCTTCTTCTATTTCATCTGAAATTTTATGCGCATTTAAAAGCGAAATTATAGGGCAAAAAACCAAATGCACGCTTAAATAATTACAACTTGGAGTTTTACGCGTCTTTAATTCATGATAGGAAATTATTTCAGGATTATTAGAAATCAAAGTACAAATTTTATCCACTTGTTCCTTAGGTAAAGCCTCATCCATTAAAAAAGCTAAAGCTTTTTTAATGATTTTAAAAGCAGAAAATGCCGTATAAAGACTGATCACTATCCCAAAAATAGCATCAATAATATGTAAATTTGTAAAATAAATCAAAACCAAAGCCCCTAAAGTACAAGCATTGGTTAAGCAATCTGTTTTGTAATGCAAAGCATCACTTTCTATAATTAAACTTTTGGTTTTTTTAGCTACATAATTTAAAAAAAGTACAAGAAAAAAAGTCATAATTAAAGCAAAAATCATCACATAGATGCTTGAATTTAAATCTTTAATTTCTTCTTTATAATAAATCTTTAAAATACTCTCATAAAAAATAAAAATCCCCACGCCAACTATAAAAACACCTTCTAACAAACCCATTAAAGCTTCAATTTTAGAAAAACCAAAATTATAATTTTCATTCGCCTTTTGTGAGCTTTTTTTAAGAGCCAAAAAATTAAAAGCAGAAATAGCAAAATCCATTAAAGAATCAATCGCACTTGAAAGTACTGCAACAGAACCACTTGTTAAGCCTACTATAAATTTAACCAAGGCTAAAACAATGGCACATAAACTTGCTACAAGAGTTGCTTTTTTTTGCAAACTCATCTTAAACCTTTGAAACGATTTTGACAAGAACAATGCAAAGAACCGTTTTGTCGTAAAAACACTCTTGCATCTACTCCTATAATTTTATGACTAGGTAAAGCTTTAGAAAGTCTTTTAGCTATGATTTCATCATTTTTATCCTTATAAAAAGGCACAATTAAAGCATTATTTATAAAAACAAAATTCGCATAAGTTGCGCCTAATCTTCTTCCTTCATAGTATAAAGGATTAGGTATAGGAAGTTCTACTAAATCAAAGCCTGTTTTTTTAAGCTCTTCTTTCATTTTTTGCAAAGGCAAATAATGTTCATCCTCTTCATCTTCACAAATACAATGTGCTATGGTATTTTTATCTATAAATCTTGCTAAGGTATCGATATGATGATCTGTATCATCACCTTTTATGAAACCATTTTCTAGCCAAATAATTTGCTTTAAACCAAAAATTTCTTTTAATTTTATATCAATTTGGGTTTTGTTTAGATGAGAATTTCTATTTTCATTTAAAAGACAATGAGAGCTTGTAAGCATCACACCCTCTCCATTAAAGTCAATACTTCCTCCTTCTAAAATAAAATCAACCTTTTTAAGTTCCTCTTTAAATTTCTCTTTAAAAAGCTTAGAATTTACAGCATTATCAAGCTCACTTTGAAATTTATTTCCCCAAGCATTAAAAGTAAAATCAAGAGCCTTTAAACGACCATTTTCTATTATATCTATAGCTCCAAAATCACGTATCCAAGTATCATTGGTATCACATTTAAAATACTCTACTTTTTTTATATCTTTAAAATTTTCAAAATCACTCTGTTTAGGAGCTATAAGTAAAACTTTTTGAAATTCACTCACTGCTTTTACAAATTCTTTATAACTTTGCAAAATTTCCTCTAAATAGGGATTCCAATCGCTTTTTTCATGGGGTAAAGAAAGCATGAGGTATTCTTGCTCACTCCATTCAGGAATTGATTTTATCATTTAACTACCTTTTTTGATAATAAAATTATAATTGTATCATTTTTTAGACTTTTGTCAAATTTAAGAAGATTACCTCGATATTTCGAGGCTTTAGGATATTATTTAAAAAAGATCTTCATTTCATCATTACTTAAAACAAGTTTTCCATTTTCATTTGAAATTTTAAAAATTCCTTTGAAATTTGAAAGGAAAGAATTTTCAAAATCCATTACATCCATTGGATGACAAAGCATTTGAGTTGAAGCTACGCGATCACCTTCGATTTGCAAAGTATCCGCCTTAGTTTGATAAGAACCAAAAAAACGATTACACCCTGAATAACCATAAAATTTATTATTTTCAAAACTAATATTTGGACTTTCCTCTGCGTTTTTTGGATCAAAAGTTTTACCATTAACTATAATTTTTTCTATTTTGAAAAGCTGATTTTGTACAAGTTCATTATTACCTTTAGAAGTAGATGAAGTAACAGAAGTACTAGCACAACCTGCAAAAAAAGTTGCAGCTAAAGCAATTTGAAGCGTTTTTTTCATTTTATTCCTTTAAATTTAAAATTGGTTAAGTTCGCTTTCGAGATTATGACACACTATTTTTAACTCATCTACAACTTGAAGTAGAATTTTAGAAATTTCTTCATTCTTTTCACTTACTTCAACATTTTCTTGCATACGAGAAAGTAAATTTTATATATTCTCTTGGGAAATTTTTATTTTTTCAGTACATTGAGTTACCAAAGCCCTAGCATCTTCGTTACATAATTTAACCTCATTAGCATCATCAACCAATAAAGCGGTGTCATCATTTAAAGCTTGTATACTTTGAGTATTTTTCTTTAATTCTGCGTTAACCTCATTAATACTTTGTAAAAGCTCTTTTGTAATTTGAGCTACATTTCCCAAAAATTCTTCACTGTTCTGAGCCAACTGCCTATCATCCTCAGCAATTACAGAAAAACCTAGTCCAAATGCACCAGCCCTAGCTACTTCTATGCCAGCATTTAGGGATGGTAATTTTGTTTTATCTGCGATCTTATCCATCATTTGAGTTGCTTTTTGTATATTACCTGCTTGATTGACCATGTTTTCAACTTTTTTAGCCAATTCATTTTCATTTTGGGATACTATTGATACTTTATTAGCAACATTAAACAAAGATTTAAGCATTTGCTCTAATAATAAAAAGGATTTTTCATTGGCACTATTTGCCTTATTTGACAAACTAGCAAGTTCTCTAAGTTCATTGCCAACATTTGCACCAAGTTTAAAACTTTGATCTATTTGCTTATGACTTTGTGAACTGATATCACTTAAAAAATAGCATTTGAATTTAAAAGATTGCTTTGTTTTTCTACATTTTTTAAATTATGACTTGCACTGCTAACTGCCTTGTGAGTTTTTTCGATAAATTGATTGATATATCCACAAGCTAAAGCAATTTCATCTTGACCTTTAACTGAAATACGAGCTTTTAAAATTGCCGCTTCCTTGAGCTAATTCTTTAGCATGATTTAAAAGCTCTAAAACGGGCTTTCCAACAACAACTTTAAGCATTAAAAGAACCACCACAAAGGGTAAAAATCAAAGCAATAGTAAATATTATAATATAAGATTGACCGGTTTTGCTTATATCTTTTTAAACACCTTCTAAAGAATGTGATATATCCATAACCCCAATCACACTTCCTGCATTAGCATTTCATGACAAGTAACACAACTTTCATCTGCAATCAAAGGGCGTATCAATCTTAAATACACAACACCATTTATATTTTCTTCCAAAGCTTGAATTTTAGGATTTGAAAATTGTTCTATAATACGCTTATCATTTGAAATTTGAGGGGCTTTCATCTCAAAAAGATCTATAGTATCTTTTGAAGGATAAATTTTAATATCACTAATACCCTCTATACTTTTTACATCTTCAATGGCTTCTTTAATTTTTTCAGGATCTCCTAAATTCATAGCCATTCTCATTGTTTGAAAAACAGAAGTACTTACGGTATTTAAATTTGCCCTGCTCATTTTATTGGCAGTATTTTTAAAATCCAAATTTAAAATCACTTGCATTACAATGAAACTTATAAGCAACACCACAAAAATTGCAGCAGAAACCTTAAATCCTATAGTTTTAAACATCATAGTTTTCTAAAAATAAAATTTTTCGGAAATATTTTACACATAATTTAATTTTTATTAAATTATGTGTAAAAAACATAACATTCTATTAAACTTAATGTAAGAAATGTCTTACTCCTGTGAAATAAAGCGCCATACCATACTCATCAGCTGCTTTTACCACTTCATCATCCCTTATACTTCCGCCTGGTTCTACTATAGCTTTAACCCCTACTTTACTTGCTTCATCTATGCTATCTCTAAAAGGAAAAAAGGCTTCACTTGCTAAAACGCAACCTTGCAAATCAAGCCCCATTTCTTTAGCTTTAGCGATTGCTACCTTTGCTGTATCGATTCTGCTTGTCATACCCATGCCTATAGCCACCATAGCGCCATTTTTTACATAAACAACATTGTTTGATTTGGTAAATGCTGCTATTTTCATGGCGATTTCAAGATCTTTTAATTCTTCCTTACTTGCCTCTCTTTGACTCATAAGCTTTGCATTTTTAAACTCATCTTCGCCAACTTCATCGCTGTTTTGATATACAAAACCCCCATCAATATGTTTAAAATCATATTTATCAAAACTGCGGATTAAAAATGGACTTTCTTGAGTGAAAATTTTAATGCGTTTTTTACCTTCAAACATAGCTAAAGCTTTTTCATCTACATTGGCTGCGATGATTACTTCTACATAAATTTCATTGATTTTATTTGCTAAAGCCTCATCAAGAGTTCCATTGATTGCAACCACTCCTCCATAAGCACTAACGCTATCGCATTTTAAAGCATGTATATAGCTTTGTACTAAATTTTCTTTTATAGCAAAACCGCAAGGATTTCCATGTTTTACTATAGCAATAGCCGGAGCTTTATCAAAGCTACTAGCTAAGTTTAAAGCTGCATTAATATCGGTTAGATTATTAAAACTTGCTTCGCCTTTAAGAGCTTTAAAATTTGCACTAAAAAAGGCATCAAACTCATATAAAGCCCCTTTTTGATGTGGATTTTCTCCATATTTTGTATCAAATACTTTTTGCCCTACTATAAATTTACTCGCTCCAAAACCTCCGTTAAAGCGTTCATTCATATAATTTGCAATATAAGCATCATAATTTGCCGTATGCTCATAAGCTTTTATCATCAAATTTAAACGAAAATTCTCATCATTTTGACCTTTTTTTAAAGTCTCAATCACTTTTTCATAATCAAGCGGATCGCAAAGTACCATCACATCTTTATAGTTCTTTGCTGCACTTCTTATCATCGCAGGCCCACCTATGTCGATATTTTCTATAATTTCATCAAAATCATCGCTCATGATGGTGGTTTTTTTAAAAGGATATAAATTCACACAAACTAGATCAATGCCTAAAATTTCATTTTCTTTTGCTTGTTTGATATGATTTTCATCGCTTCTTTTGTGTAAAATCCCACCGTGAATCTTAGGATGCAAAGTCTTCACACGCCCTTCAAAAAGCTCAGGACTCTTTGTAAAATCACTCACTTCTATAACTTTTATTCCATTTTCTTTTAAAAGCTTAAAAGTCCCGCCTGTTGAAAGAATCTCAAAGTCTAAATTTTCAAGCTCTTTGCCAAATTCTACTATGCCTTCTTTATCACTCACACTAAGTAATGCTCTCATTTTTACCTTTCTAAATGTTTTTTAACTTTTTCGTAAGCTTCGTTGATTTTTTGAAATTTCTCTACACCGATTTTAAGCTCTTCTTCACTAACATTGTTTGCATTTAAAATATCAGGATGATATTTTTTTGCTAAATTGCGGTATTGTTTTTTTACCGCATTTAAATCCGCATTATTTGAAAGTTCTAAAATAGCAAAAGCTTCATCAAGGCTTAATTCTTTTTTAGTACTTTTTAAATTTGAAAGACTTGCTATAAAAGCGTCTAATTCGCTTTTTGCTATATCAAAGGCTTTAGCGATTTGCTCTAAAATTTCACGCTTTTTAGCATTAAAATCTGCATCGATTAAAGCCATAAAAACAAGCACACGCAAGACATTAAAACGCTCATTTTTAGGCAAAGGCACTTCTTTTAAAAAATCTTTTGCCACATAAAAAGCATCACTTAAATTTTCTTTATGTTCATTAAAACTTGCTTTTAAAAAAGCTCTTTCTTTTTCATCTTTGGCATTTGCATCTAAAAGATCTTTGATCATTTCAGCTTCATTTTCACTTACCCTACCATCACTTTTTGCAATTTTTGCCAAAAGTACGATAACATAGTAATTCATACGCCTTTTAAACTCATCCATTCTTTCTTCCATAACCCCACGAACAAAACCCTTAGCAAAGCCTTTGGCTCCTCTTGCAGCTGAGTTTAAAAAATCCTGTTTTCCCCAAGTTTTATAATACCAGTAAAACACCAAAATAACGAGTATAATTAAAACTAAAGTCATTGGATTTGCTCTTTAAAACTTTCAAAATAAAGCTTGTCAAGTTCAGCCTTGCTTAACTCAATGTTATCAAGTTTAAAATGTTTTTGGCTTGTACTCACACCTAATTTATAAGCTTTTACTCCAAATTCTTTGGCTAAATTTAAAAAAGCTTCTTCATTTTCTTTGCTAAGCCCTACTATAGCACGACTTGCACTCTCATCAAAAATCATTTTTTCATCATCAAAACCACTTGTTAAATTTACACCCACACTAGAAATAGCAAATATTTTTGCCAAAGTCATAGCAATACCCCCTATTCCTACGCTATTGGCACACTCAAGTAAAGAATTTTGATTGGCTTTATAAAGCAAATCCCAAAGTGCAATTTCAGCTTTATAATCAAGCTCTTTAAGACTTCCTGATACTTTTTTATCTTGGATTTTCATTACCATAGATCCGCCAAATTCCCCTAAACTTTTACCCAAAAGATAAACACTTAAATTTTCTTTTTCAAAACTAGCTTTTAAGGTTTTATTTGCATCTTCTAAAACCCCTACGCTTACTATAGTAGGACTTGGATAAATACTTACGCCTTCAGTTTCATTATAAAGTGAAACATTGCCGCTTACTACTGGGGTATTTAACTCTTTACAAGCTTCTTTAATGCCTTCGCAACCTTGCGCAAATTGCCACATCACTTCAGGATTTTGCGGATTTCCATAATTTAAACAATCACTTATTGCCAAAGGCTTAGCCCCCGTGCAAGCAACTTTTCTTCCTGCTGAAGCTACTGCTAAAGCTGCTCCTATTTTAGGATTTACATAATTTAAGCGTGAGTTACATTCTATAGCCATAGCCACACTTGCACCATTTTCTTTGATACGAATAACACTAGCACCTAATCTTCCATCAGCTTTTATAGTATTGGTTTGCACACTTGAATCAAATTGATCATAAATAAAAGCTTTGTTGTTAATATTTTCATTTTGAAGCATTTGTATAAAAAGCTCTTGAATGCTTAATTTTAGCTCAAATTTATAATCTTTAATTTCACTTAAATATTTTGGCTCACTTATAGGACGACTTAAAATCGGCGCTTTTTCACTTAGAGGCTCGATAGGAATAAGCCCTACAAGCTCATCATGCCAAAAAAGCTCCATTTTTCCTGTATTGGTAACTTCACCTATAACCACAGCATCTAAATCCCATTTTTTGAAAATTTCTATAACCTTATCTTCATAGCCTTTTTTCGCACAAATAAGCATTCTTTCTTGAGACTCGCTAAGCATTAACTCATAAGGAGTCATACCGCTTTCACGTATAGGAGTTTTATCTAAGTAAAGTTTCATGCCACTGCCACTTCTTCCTGCCATTTCAAAAGAACTTGAAGTAAGCCCTGCAGCACCCATATCTTGAATACCCACAATATAATCAGTTTTAAAAAGCTCTAAACAAGCTTCCATAAGAAGTTTTTCACTGAAAGGATCGCCAATTTGCACTGTAGGACGCAAAGATTTGCTTTCTTCATTGAAGCTATCACTTGCCATAACCGCTCCACCAAGTCCATCACGCCCTGTTTTTGAACCCACATAAATCACAGGATTTCCTACACCTTCAGCCTTAGCATAAAAGATATCTTCACTTTTACAAACCCCTAAAGCAAAGGCATTAACTAAGATATTTCCATTAAAACACTCATCAAAAGCACATTCTCCACCTATAGTTGGCACACCCATGCAATTTCCATAATGAGAAATTCCATTTACCACACCTTTAACAAGGTATTTTTGATGTTTGCCGCATTTTTCATCATGAATATTGCCAAATTTTAAAGAATTTAGCCCTGCAACCACTCTTGCACCCATAGTAAAAACATCACGCAAAATTCCCCCTACTCCCGTAGCCGCACCTGCAAAAGGCTCGATAAAGCTAGGATGATTGTGACTTTCTACCTTAAAAACTGCTGCCATACCTTGCCCAATATCAATAACCCCTGCGTTTTCTCCTGGGCCTTGAATCACCCAAGGTGCTTTAGTTGGAAAACCATTAAGATATTTTTTACTGGATTTATAAGAGCAATGCTCGCTCCACATCGCAGAAATAACCCCAAGTTCTAATAAATTTGGCTCGCGTCCTAAAATTTCTAAAATTTGTGCATATTCTTCATCACTGATTTTATGTGCTTTTATGGTTTCTTTGTCCATTTTTATCCTTTCATTTTCCTAAACAAAAATTACCAAACATTTCGTCTAAAATTTCATCTCTTTGAAAATCTTTGGTAAATCTTGCAAGTTCATTAATCGCTAAATTAAGCTCAAAAGCAAAAAGTTCTAAAGAACTTTCCTCTAAAAGCCCTTTAGCTCTAAAAATCGCTTCACTTGAAATTTTACAAGCATTAATAAGATCTAAAGAACTTACCATAATACCTTCGCTATCAAAAGAATTAAAATAATTTTGCAATTCTTCTTTTAATAAAGTGATGTCTTTTTGAGCACTAAGCTTGATAAAATTTTTATTTTGAGTATTTTTGAAAACATTTTCTAAATCACTTTTATTTAAAATCCAAAAGATTTTTTTATCAGTATTTGCTAATAAGTCAAAAATTTTCTCATCTTCTTTATCTTGCACTCTTGAAGCATCAAAGACTGCCAAAATAATATCTGCATCTTCTAAACTTTTTTTACTTAAAGCTACGCCGATTTGTTCTATAACATCTTTACTTTCCCTAATACCCGCTGTATCTATAATGCGTAATAAATGCGTTCCTAATTTAAAGCTCTCTTCTATAGTATCACGAGTGGTGCCTGCTATATCTGAAACAATAGCTCTTTCATAAGAAAGCAAGGCATTTAAAAGCGAAGATTTGCCTACATTTGGCTTACCTACAATAGCGATTTTAAAACCTTCTATGAGTCCTTTTTTGCTTTGAGAAAGCGTATAAATTTCTTTTAAAATTTTAGAATTTTCTTCACACATAGTAGAAATTTGTTCTAATAAATCAGAAGGTAAATCATCATCAGCATAATCAATACTAGTTTCTACAAAAGCTAAAGTTTTAACCAAATCTGTGCGAATTTTTTCTAAAAGTTCTCCTAAGTTTCCTTGCATGTTGCGTGCTATAATTTTAGCTGCAAGTGCAGATTTTGAAAGTATGAGATCTTGTATATTTAAAGCTTTTAAAGGAGTCATTTTGCCATTTAAACACGCTCTTTTGCTAAATTCCCCTGCTAAAGCAAGTCTTGCTCCTAAACTCACAAGTTCTTCGAGTAAAACTTCACTCACACTAAATCCTCCATGAGTTTGAAACTCTACTATATCTTCCCCTGTAAAACTATAAGGGGCTTTAAAATATATCATTATAGCTTCATCGATAATTTCATTATTTTGATTAAAAAGTTTTGTAAAAGTAGCATGGCGTGGGGTAAGTTTGGTTTTGTGGCTAAGCTTTAAGGCAAATTCTAAAGCCCTTTCACCGCTTAATCTTACAATAGAAATCGAACCCACACCATGAGCTGTGGCAATAGCCGCTATAGTATCACTCATCTTTTTTGAAAAAGTCGTTTATTACAACAAATCTTTGATCATTATTTTGCTTAATTCCTACATACTTATCTGGAAATTTAGCTCTTAACTGCTCTAAAGCGATTTTTATCAAAACCCCATCCAAAGGTTTGGTTTGTCCGCGTCCATGAATTTTAATTTTTTCAATCACGTTTTGTAAATAAAGCTGCATACCTTGAATTTGATTTTCTAAAAATTGAGCGATCTCAAGGCGCACTAAAAGATTATATTTTAAATTGATCCAATTATGTAAAAGATAAGAAATAGCCTTGTAACGATGTGCTTCTTTACCTATCATCAAAGCAGCATCTTCCCCATCCAATCGAATCAAAACGCAATCTTCATCATACATTCTAAGTTCACTAAGCTCTATTTTAAACTGGGAGCTTTCTAAAAGTTTTACAAGCTGAATGCGAATCTCATCTAAAATATCCTGAGTATTACGCACTCCTTTGCTTTCTCGATGAAAACTATCAAAAATTTCATCACTTTTTACTGTATATTTTTCTTTTTGGCTTTTATTTTTTTCATTTTTTGTTTCAATCTTGTTTTCTTGTTTTGGCTCATGTGTTTCTGGTTTGTGATTTTTTGAACTTGTAAATTCTTTTTTAGGATTTTTTTTCAAAATCCTTTTTTTTGCTTTAGCCTCTATAATTGCCTTTTTTCTTCCAAATCCAAAAAAACCTTTTCTTGGATGCTGAATAATCTCATATTCTAAGTCCATCACGGAACATTCTAAACTTCTTGAAGCTTCTGTTAAGGCACTTTGAAGATCAATGGCTTCGATTTTCATTTTTCATGCTCCGCTTGTTTTTTGTGATGTTCTTTAGCAAATATTTTATTGATAACCCATTGTTGAACCAAAGAACAAAGGTTATTTACAAACCAATAAAGCGTAAGTCCTGCTGGGAAAGTGATAAAGAAAAAAGTAAAAATCACTGGTAAAAATTTCATAATCTTAGCTTGCATAGGATCTTGTATAGTCATAGGTGTAATAAGTTGTTGTAAAAACATCGTTGCACCCATTAAAATAGGCAAAATGAAATAAGGATCCATTACCGATAAATCATGTATCCAAAACGCCCAAGGAGCTGCTTTTAGCTCAATAGCATTAAGCAAAACGCGATAAATAGCAAAGAAAATAGGAATTTGTAAAAGTATAGGCAAACAACCACTCATAGGATTTGCACCATGTTTTTTATAAAGCTCCATCATGTGCATATTCATTTTTTGTGGATCGCCTTTATAACGCTCTCTAATATCTTTCATTTTAGGAGCAAGATCTTTAAGTTTATTCATAGAAATCATAGACTTATAAGTTAGCGGGAATAAAATAATACGCACAATTAAAGTCATCACAACGATAGCCCAACCCCAATTTCCTATATACTGATGCAAGAAATTCAAAAACTCAAACATAGGCTTAGCAATAAAAGTAAACCAACCATATTCAACAACTGCTTCAAGGCGTGGATCTATACTTCTTAAAATCACATGTTCTTTAGAGCCTATATAGCCCCCTGCTTTAAATTCATTATCACTATAAGCAAAAACTATAGGGTTTTGATTAGCATCCTTGCTGATTGCCACATTTAAAGGTTTATCAAAATTATAAAAGAAAGTTGCATAGTATCTATCAAAAGCCGAAGTCATTACGACATTATTAGCACTTTCATCCTTTTCTACATCTCCATCTTTATAAGTTTCGATGGTTTCTTTATTATCCATTACCAAAGCACCATGAACTGTATAACTATCTACGGCAATATTTGGACGATATCCTGGACTTATAAAATAATTTGCATTCTTGCTGAGTTTAACTTCTATCTCATAATTTCCTTTTGGATAAAAAGTAATATCTTTTTCGATTTTCAATCCAGAAAGATTTTGAGTGAGTTTTAAAACTTGACTTCCATTTTCATCAACAAAAAGATTGCTAGCGTTAGCAACATAAGGAATTTTAAAAGCCTCTGAGTTAATACTTGGATCACTAAAACGCATTTCTAAAGGATAAGGACTATTTTCCTTGCTAACAAGATTTATAAATTCTCCTTTCTCATTTTGGTATTTTTTATCTTTTAAATAAAAAGCAGAAATTCTACCAAAAGAGTCAATTTGTGCTTCAAAATGCTTGCTTTGAACCTTAGATATCACACTATCTTGTGAAACTAAAGCTGCACTTGGAGTATTTGTGGTGGTATTTTGTATATTAGGAGTGTTATTTATGCTTGTGTTTTGTTGATTTTGTTGTGTAATGTTTTGTTCTATTTTTAAAGGTTGTTTTGGAATGAAAAAATAATCGTAAACAACAAAAAATAAAAAAGAGATCACAACAGCTAAAAGTATACGCTTTTGCTGAAAAATATTATTTGAATTATTCACTGATTTGTCCTTTTAAAGATGATTTTTATAAGATAAAAACTTTTATTTTTATAAGGTATATATAAAAAACAAAGTTGTTTTTTTGCTAAAAATATAGGCTTAAAACATAAATTTATAGGATAAAAATTTTTAGAAACTCTAGGATAATCAAAACCCCCTTTAAAAAAAGGGTTGCATCTTAAAACTCTAAAAAAAGTAGAAAAAAAAGCTAGAAAAAAATTCTTTTTTTGAAACTGCCAAAGCGCATACTCAGAACAACTAGGATAATACCTACAAGCAGCGGGTTTTAAAGGGCTTAAGAATTTCTGATAAAAACGGAGTATTTTTAGGCATATCATTTGAAACATTCTAGTTTTTTCAATCCCCATTTTAGATTTTTTTCTAACCTAGAAAAAGAAAGTTCAGTGATTTCATTTTTAGCTACAAAAATATATTTGCCATCTTGAAGATATCTTTCAAACTTAGCAAACAAAGCCCTTAAAATTCGTTTTGAACGATTTCTAACCACTGCTTTTCCAACTTTTTTACTAGCAACAACTGCTATTTTTTTTTCATAACTATTCAGATAAAAAATAATCACACCTTCGCAATGCCATTTTTTACCTATTTTGTATACAGATGAAAATTCCTCGTTTGTGCTAAATTTATCAAAATTTTTCACACAGCAAGTCTTTTTCTACCTTTAGCGCGTCTTGCATTGATCACCTTGCGACCATTTTTAGTTTTCATACGAACACGAAAACCATGAGTACGTTTTCTTGGAGTGCCATGTGGCTGATAAGTTCTTTTCATTTGATTTTTCCTTAAAAAATTATAAAATAAACTTGTATTTTATCTTAATCTTACTTATAAATTGCTTTTGATTAAGAGTAATTTTTAAATTCTTTTGATAAATTTTGAAATTATTTTTAAAAGGTTAAAAATGTCAGAATTTAAAATTATTGATTTAAGACAAGAAGATTTAGATATTTTACAAGAAATGATCATAGAATTTGCAAAATACGAAGATATGTTAGATTTTCTTCAATGCACGAAAGAAAAACTGGAACATTCTTTACTAAAAAATAAATTTGCTCGTGCTTTTTTGTTAAAAGAAAATGAAAAAACTATAGGCTATATGATTTATTTTTATACTTTTTCGTCTTTTTGGGGCAGCGGTGGAATTTATCTTGAAGATATTTATATACGAGAAAATTTTCGTAAAAAAGGTTATGGAAAAGCTGTGTTTAAATTTTTAGGAGAAATTTGCAAAAAAGAAAATTTAAAAAGACTCGATTGGGTTTGCTTAAATGATAATATTTTAGGTATTAATTTTTATGAAAGTTTAAACGCTAAACATCTTAAACAATGGAGAAATTATCGTCTAAGTGGAGAAAATTTAGAAAAATTGTGTGATTTATGATAAGAAGTCTTTATTATTTAAAAGCTATGGGATTTAACTTTGTTGATACACATACAAACCACTTTGAACAAGTACAAAATTTTCAAGAATTAAAACAACTTGTTTCATCTTGCACCTTATGCCAATTTTCCAAAACAAGAAAATTTAGTCTTATGGAGCCTAAGATAAAAAATGCCAAATTGCTAATTCTTGATGTTTTTGGGCAAAAGAGTGAAAATGAAAGCGGAATTTTACTTAATTCAAAAAAAGGTGAAAAATTAAAACACTATATTTATCAAATTTTAGGGCTTTGCGATGAAGATTTTTATTTTTCTTATTTATTTAAATGTTTTTGTAATGGAAAATTTGATGATTTTTCGCTACAATCTTGCTTACCATTTTTCTGGAACGAACTAAAACTGATTCAACCTGCTTTTTTGCTTTGTCTAGGAGAATATACATTTAAAAGCTTGGGATTTAAAGATTATCACATTTTAAAAGGTGAAGTTTTTGCTTATAAAAATTTTTTCATAATGCCAAGTTATGATTTAGATTTTATAGAAAAAAATCCAAGTTATGAAAAAAATTTTATACAAGATTTAAAAAAAATTAAAGGATTTTTATGAAAAAAATATTTTTAATATTTTTCTTATCTTGCTTTTTGCTTAATGCAAAAGAGCAAAAATTAGTCGATGTAAAACCCGTTGAAAATTTTTATCCTAAATTAAGCGTTCAAGAATGCAACACAAATTGTCTTTTTGATCTTTTAGAATCAAGATTATATCTTAGTTTTTTAAGTGAATTTGCAGATCAAAACGATCAATTTTTATCTAATGTTTATGCAAAATTATTAAATTCCATTACTGATTTTGAAAAAAATGTTCAAAAAATTACTTCTGTCAAACTTGCGATAATTATCCCAGAAAAAACCATAAAAAGCTACTCAAATACTATAATAAATTCAAGCATAGCCTATCTTTTAAGACAAAGAGCTGAAATCAAAGTAAAAGTTTTTTTAACCGGCACAGAAGATAGTGATAAAATTCGAGCCGCGCTTGATGCAGCACAAGCTCAAGGATATCAGTATGCCATAGCTGGATTTACCTTAAAAGGTGCTAATGAGTTGAAAAATTACTCAGGAAATATGAAAATTTTCATACCGACTATCCATAAAAACAACATACAAATTTCAAATCAAAATATTATTTTTGGAAGTATTGACTATGATGCTCAAATTGCCACACTTTTAAGCAAATCAAATGCTAATATCGCAATATTTAGCGATGGCTCTGCCTTATCAAGCAATCTAAATTCAAGAATTCTTGCTCAAAATAATAATGCTAGAATATATACCATAGAAGGCGAGAAGCTTGATTTCAGCAGACTTTTAAGATCACAAGGTGGAGTTAATAATGCCTCAATATTTTTTAACGCTCCATTGATCAAAACAGCTCTAGCAAGTTCTCAACTAAGAATTTATAACATTCATCCTTATGTGCTTTTATCCACTCAAATCAACTATAATCCAACATTTTTAAGTTTAACACAACAAGGAGATAGAGAAAATTTTATCATTGCTAATTCTATCAATAACCACGATGATAACTTAGTCTATCTTAATGAAATTTTTAATCAAAGTATAGATTATAACTGGATTGCTTATGCTACTAGCATAGGAGTTGATTACTTTTATACCGAATTCCTAAATAAAAAAAGCGAAAGTTTATTTGATGAGAAAATCAAAAATTCTCAAGTTGATTACAAAGTGCGTCTTATGCAAGGTAAGCAAGCAAGCTTTGAAGAATTAAAATAATTCTTCAAAGAGCTTTTTTAACTGCATATCCATTCTAGCTGGTTTTTCGTTTTTAATAAAAGCTAAAGTTAATTCCATTTTAAAAAACAAAATTTCATCTTTATAAATTTCTTGTAAAATTTCCACAGAAGCATTTTTGACTTCTAAAATTTTTGTTTTAATCTCTATCATATCTCCAAGTTTTGCAGGTTTTAAGAAATTGCAATTTGCTTTTGTAAGTAAAAAATGTCCCTTAGACGCATCAAAAATATCTACTTTTTTATTGAAAAAAATTTCACTTCTTACTCTCTCGCAAAATTTTAAATAATTACTATGATACACCACTCCACCCGCATCAGTATCTTCATAATACACACGCATTTTCATCGCTTTACCTTAAAAAATATTTCACATTTAAAAAACATTAGATTATACAACGGAAATTCTTTGATATCGCTTTTTAGTTTATATTAAAAATTCCGTCCAATCTTAATTTAATAAAGCTTTTTAACTTCACTGGGAGGGGGTATAGAGAAATTTTGTTTTAAACTTTCCATTGTTACCTTCTTAAGCATCAACGCTTTTGCAGCCACTCAAGCAAATACTACAGACAATCGAAATTTCAATATTCCAAAGCATTATTTTAATGATAACGAACTTTATGATAAAACCAATTCTACTTATAAAAAATTCCAAGGTATAAATTATTATGCTAAGAGTTCTAAACAATATATTAACAATATTTAACAATCATAAACCAAATATTACAAATATAAACGATTTAAATTTTAAACATTATTTACTTACTCCTGATATGAGAGAAGATGAATTTCTTTCTTTTAAAGCAAGGCATGGTGTTAATACAGCCGATCGTAGTATAAAAAACAGTTAGAGTGCTTCCTTTTTTAATCACAGCAAAAACCGATCATGCTGATGCAAGTTATAACAAACTTATATTAGAACAAGGAGAACTTAGTTCGGTTTTTTATCTTAAACCTAAAGATACTCATATAAAAACCCTAGTAATTCTAAAAGCAATCAACGCATGAATTTCTTAATGAGTTCTACCTTTACTCATTATAGTAATGCAAGCTATAACCAAACCATACTTCAAAAAGATGCCCATATTAGTATGGGAGTTGAGAACACTTATGATTTAGCCTTAAATGGTTCTCCTTATTTAATCGGAGCTATAACCACTTATGGAGATTCTACAAATAATAGTTTAAATATAAAAGCAGGTAGCAGTGTAGAGTTTTTTACTTTCTTGCCTAAAAAAGATAAAAATGGTAATAATACCTTTGATGAAAGAATCACTCACCTTGTAGGTGGTTTAGCTTATCAAGGTAATGTAAAAAACAATAAAATCTTTATCAAAGATGCTAATATGATTATCCATGGTCCAAGCAAAGCTTATGCTAGTTTAGCTGCTGCTCATATTAGCGCAGGTTATATAGATAGCGAATCAGATAAAAACTTTCAAGCCAGTAAAAACCTTTTAGACATAGATAGTTTTAATCTTGATATGTATATGAACCATGATAAACAACCCTTAGCTTATAATTCTGTTTTATTTGCTGATTTTTTGGGTGGAAAAACCGAACAAGGACAAGCCTTAGATAATACTATCAATATTAAAAGATATTAAAAACCTAAAAAAATAAAAACAATGGGAACATTTTTGCTCAAGCTTTGTTTAACTTCTACGCAGGAGCTTATAATAATGGAGAAGTAAATTATAATACCTTAAACATAGAATTAAAACATCCTTTAGAAATCGCTAATAACTTCTTAGGTTATAACCAACATTCTTTTTATGGTGACTTTGCAACTAAAGGAGTTAATCATAATACCATTAACATTAAAAACGATCTTACCACAACCGATCTTTCTCAAAGCTATAAAGATGCTTTAAATATTATAGCTGCTAGAACCTTAGAAGGCAGTGCGGATTATAATAAAGTTTATATTAATAATTCTATGTCAACCTTACCTGTATACATTTATACAGCTAAGAAAAACCTTCTTAATAATCAAGACTTTTATCCTAGTAGTGCTAATAACAATAAAGTATCGATTAAAGATTTTGCTTCTTTTAGAAATCTAACTGTATTAACAGAAGCCAAAGAAGCTTCTTATAATACTATAAATTATAACAATGTTCAAAGCATTACTGATACAAGTAATACAGATAAAGGTTCTAAAATCATCATAAGAGCTTTAGATAAAGCCAATCATAATACCATAGATATAAAAAACTATTCTTCTAATGCAGCTGATAATGCTTATTTGATTATGGCTTATAATGAAGCTGCTTATAATAAAATCATTATCAATGATACTTTATTTGGTGTAGCTTCAGATAAAAGAGAAGGAATTTTAAGTATTATAGCTGGACTTTCAAACAATGGCCATGATAATACCTTAATCATAAACAATCTCAATCTTGATGAGTATAAAAATAACAATTCTGTTTTTATAGCTCCTTCGGCCATTACAGGTTTAAGTGAAGCTAAATCTTATAATAATACCTTATATAGGCGGGAATTTAAATATATTTAAAAACACTTTCATAGATATATTAGCAGGAGCCTTAGTACATTATGAAGATAATTATAGTACTTCTAATGCTATAGCTCCTTCAGATATCAGTTTAAGTAAAAACAATAGACTGATTTTAAATACTAAAGTTGAAGCTAGAATTATTAATAACTTTGAGCATTATTATCTTATTGCATCCAATAAAATCAACACAACTCCCCTTTTTGAAGTCATACGATGCTCCTATTAATATTTCTAGCTAAGGAGTATTAGCTCTTTACACCCTCAAAGAGTAATACCCCTATATTAAAAATAAAGAAATCTTAATCTTACAAAGTGAGCAAGGTTTTATAGATGAAAACTCTAATACTTTAAATCAAGAAGAACTTCAAAGCTTTATTGAAAAAATGCAAAAAAACAAAGAAGATTTTAAACTAAGTTCTATAGATAAATTAAAAAAGATGAATTTACAAAAACTTTCTTATGAAGTAAGAATATCTCAAGATGGCAAAAGCATTTACGCAAGGATAAAATAAATTATTCCTATCTTTAAGATAGGAATAATTTATTTGTATTTTTATAAATATAAACAAAAGATTCTTAAATCTTAATCTTACAAAAAGGAGCAAGTCATGAAAAAGTTAAATAAACTTTCTTTGTCTTTAGTTGTAGGTTCTTTACTTTTTACACAAAGCTATGCTTTACCAAGTGGGGGTAAGTTCACTCATGGAACAAGTGGAAGTATAAGTGTTAGTGGTGGTTTTAATATAGCAAGTGATGAAACTGTAAATTTTGGACAAGGAAAAACTAACCAAAATTATTTAAATATTGTCTATGGTTCTAAAAGCTCTCATTATAGATGGAACACTCAATAGCGGAAGCAATAATATCTTTTTAATCAATCCTAATGGCATAGTAGTGGGTAAAGGTGGAAAAAAATTGTTCTGTCTGCTTCATCAATAGGTGATAAGGAGATGAAGGAGTTTGCAAAAGATGGAAAACTTTCAGCATTTAAAGGAAATCCTAAAACAATATCACCTGTAATTAAATCCAATGCAGGAAATGTTATAAATTTAGAAACTATAACGGTAGGAGAAAGAGTTGCTATGGCAGGCAATCAAGTTTCAAATATGAAATATGGTGGCACTGATTATGGTAAATTCATTTTTACAAATAAAAAAGAACAATCCAATACCGTCTATCTTAATGTCTATAGTAATGATACATTTGTCATTCGTGGTCCTGCATCAAATACAATAAAAAAGAAGACTCTGTAATATTGAGTATAAGATCTAATAAAGGCTTAACTGGACCAGGAGGAGATCCAACAGACACAATAGGCTATAAAGAAACTAGCGATCTTATTGCTAAAGATAACATCTCAAATGAAGTTTTAAATTCTATATTTAATGACTTGAAATTTAATTCTAGTGTTGATATTAGCGACTTAAGTAAATTTTATAAAGATGGAAAAATATTAACAGCTGATGAACTAACAAGCATAATCAAAGTATGGATTTTATTACTGCTTTATATGGACAAACTCAAGATAGCAATAATGCAACATTTGCAAACGCTTTAAAGGAAGTATTGGGAAATTCTTATGGTGATCTAGGAAAAGCTAATCAAGCCATTATTAAAACAAAGGAAATTCTTTCTCAAAATTCCTAAAATGACCGAAGGGCAAGAAAACGCTCAAAAAACTTACGATACTGCTGCAAATGCTTATAATGAAGCAGTTAAAGCTTACAATACAGCTCTAAGTGGTATAACAGGTAATAATGGCGATAAAGTTATTGCAGGTTTAAAACAAGCTGTAGATAAAGTTTCTAGTGATTTACAACAAGCTACAATAGCTCTTCAAATCGCTACAGCGAATACTAATTCTAGTTTAGAAAATTCTAATAAAACTTTAGCAAGTGCGAGCATAAATGGAACTAGTCATCTTACAGTCAATGAAAATATAGTGCAAACTATAAGCCAGTATCCATTATAAATTTAGGATCTAACAACTCCAACAACGGAAACGATGGAACCGATTCAGGTGATATTAACAATAGCAACAACAACGGTTCTAATAATAACCCAAATGATACCATAGGACAACAAGAACCTGGCATTGCTACAGCTTTTTATACAAACTACAGATGAAGATCCAAATATCAATGAAGATGATAAACAAGCAAGTATAGATGAAGCCAGTACTCAAGAAAGTGGTAATGTTGTATAGTATCGGATAATTTTAAAGCAGGAAATCCTTGCTCAAGATGATTAAAATCCAAAAGGTTAAAAGCCTTTTGGATCTTGTTAAAAAATTAAAAAACAAACAAAGTTTAAAGATTAAAAATCAAACAAACACTAAGGAAAATTTAAATAAAACGCATTATCTTACTATCTAGTTTAGCTATCTTAAGCCTTTATGCTAGTGATACTAAAGATAATAAAAAAACCATACAAATGTTAGAACAATCTCCTTATAAAGAAGATGCTAACTTAAAAAACTACAATAACACTTTAAAAGTAAAAGATGGAGTGATTATCATAGATCATTCTAATACTAGTGATAATAATAATAATAATAATAATTCAAAAACCACCAACACAAAGAAAAACACTCAAAAAGATAATAACAACATTCAAAAAAATCAACCTAACTTGTCTAATGGTAATACTTTAAAAACTAAAACCCCAAATTCAAACACTCCTTCTTTAAAAAATACTTCTAAAGAAGAATCAATTCATAAAGTTAGCTTTAACTTTCATATTACCAATAAAAACATAAACTTTAAAGATCTAGGTTTAGATGAGCAAGTTTTACAAGAAGCCTTAAACGATTACAAAAAAGAAAGTATTTCAGTTCAAGACTTACAAGATATAGCCAATATTATTTCTTATTATGTTCAAGTTAGTGGTTATCCTGCTGCTACAGCTTATATCCCACAACAAGAACTAAAAGATCAAATTCAAATCAATATCACCTTAGGTGTTTTAGGTAAATATGTGGTTCAAAACAATCCTAGTGTAAGAGATTATACTATAGAAAGCAAATTACCTAATCATAAAGGTGAAATCATCACTACTAAATTAGTAGAAGATGCGGTTTATAAAGTCAATGAAATGTATGGCATACAAACCCTTGCTTCTTTAAAAGCAGGAGATAATCTAGGTGACACAGATATAGTGATAGAAACTACCCCTAGTGATAGCTTTGTTTCTGTATTGTTTTATGGAGATAATTACGGTATAAAAGAATCAGGCAGATAATAGGGGTGGTGCTAGTATGAGTTTTAATAACATAGCTCATCAAAGAGATAGTCTTAATGCTTATTTGCAAAGAAGCGATGAAGCACAAACTAACTATGGTATAAGCTATACTACTTTCTTAGGGAATTTAAAAATCACTCGAAGTTATTCTAAAAGAAACTATGCTTTAGGAGGAGCTTATAAAAATGCAAACTTTATAGGAACTTCTGAAAATCTAGGTATAGATTTAAAATATCCTTTGTGGATTACGACTTATAATTCTTTTTATTTAACTTCAAGTTATTATCATAAAAAGCTTAGTAATTCAAGATTAAATATCATGACTATAGATAAAAGCTCTGATACGATAAGCTTTGGTATAGAAGGAGTTTATAATGGCATTAGTAATGATAGTTTTTCTTATAGTGCTAATGTAAGCTATGATAATGTTAAAGATGGGGAACTACTATATTAGGAATGAGTTCTAAAACAGATGGAGATGGCTTTGGAAAATTTGCTAAACTCAATGTCAATCTTAACAATGCTTATTTCCTTAATGATACCTTTACTCATCTTTTTAGTTTAAATTATCAACAAGTTATCAATGGATCTACATTAGATAGTAGTGAAACCATATCTTTAGGAGGTCCTTATGGAGTAAGGGCTTATAATAATGAGATAATGCTGTAGTGGCCAGCTTTGGACTTAGAATGGCTACTCCTTTAAAAGATTTTTTATATTACTCCTTTTTATGATATAAGTTATTCTTGGTATGAGAATGATTCTTATACAAACTATATAGATGCTTATGGTTTACAACTGCTTTATAATAAAACAGGGAATTTTTATGTCAAGCTTGATTTAGCTAGAGCTTTAAAGAAGTATAAGCTAGATGATGATTATAGTTCTAAAGCTTATGTAATCTTTAGAAAGTATTTTTGAGTTATTTTTGATCAAATATTTAATGCATATAATTTATATTGCCATAAAAGCTTTTAATGTTATAATTTAGCATTAAAAGCAAATGTCAAGGATAAAAATGCAAGAAAATTTACTTGAAAAACAATTTCTAAATCACCCTTTATACGCTAAAATTCAAGAACTTAAAGCTCTCAATCTTGCTTGTAATTTTTCTTTAGATGATAGTGTAAATTTATCTACAAATTCTCAAGCCAAAGATGAAATCTTAGCTATAGCAAAAGAACTTAAACCATGGAGAAAAGGTCCTTTTAAAATAGACGATCTTTTCATCGATACAGAATGGCAAAGTTTTATTAAATTCAACATTCTAAAGCCTTTCATGAACGAAATTTCTCAAAAATGCGTTGCTGATATAGGCTGTAATAATGGTTATTATATGTTTAAAATGCTTGAATTTAATCCTGCAAAACTCATAGGTTTTGATCCTTCTATCAAATACCGTTTGCAATTTGAACTCATTAACGCTTTAGCTAAAACTCCTATAAAATACGAACTTTTAGGCGTAGAAGATCTTCCAAGCTATGGCTTGAAATTTGATGTGATTTTCTGTCTTGGGGTGATTTATCATAGAAGTGATCCTATAAAAATGCTAAAAGATTTAAAAGCAGGACTTAATAAAAATGGAGTTGTTTTTTTAGATACCATGTATATAGAAGATGA
Organism: Campylobacter sp. CFSAN093238; assembly: GCF_012898015.1. NCBI lineage: Bacteria > Pseudomonadati > Campylobacterota > Epsilonproteobacteria > Campylobacterales > Campylobacteraceae > Campylobacter > Campylobacter sp. CFSAN093238. The sequence goes on from NZ_CP040611.1 coordinate 942,871, forward strand.
GAGAGAAATCGCTCTTGTGCCTAATAAAACTTATTCTAAAATTCCAAATATTTATTTTGTACCAAGCATTAGTGCATTAAAAAACTGGTGTGAAAGAGCAGGATTTAAAGAATTTGAAGTTTTGGCTACAAAAAAAACCGATGAAAACGAACAAAGAAAAACAGAATGGATAGACTCTTTTTCGCTGGAAAATTTCTTAGATCCAAAGGATAAAAATCTTACCATTGAAGGCTATGAAGCACCCAAAAGAGTTTATATACGCATTAAAATATAAATTCTTTTTATTTTTTACCGATATTGAAAATTAGATATTTTGAAGTAGATAAGTAGAATTTAAAGGTTAGATATGGCAAAAAAAGATAATTTTGAAGAATATGCACAACTTGAAGAATACGCATCTGCAGAAGATATATCTCGCGTTAGAGCAGAATTACTCACTTGTCCTGAATTAAACACCTCTCTTGCTGGAACCATTATAGAAATTGATAAAAACTATGCCAAATCAATTTTAATAACCACAAGCGAAATGGTAGCAGATGATCAAGGATTGATTTTTGATGCCTTTATTTTCGCTGCGGCAAACTATGTAGCACAAGCCTCTATCAATAAAGAATTTTCAGTGATTATTGGATCAAAATGTTTTTTTTATGCTCCGCTTAAATTAGGCGATGTTTTAGAACTTGAAGCTCATGCACTTTTTGACGAAACCTCCAAAAAAAGAGATGTAAAAGTGGTTGGACATGTTAAAGAAGTTAAAATGTTTGAAGGAACGATACAAGTTGTTAGCACCGATGAGCATATATTTAAACTCAAGCGTCCGCCACTTAACACTGTTAAACCTACAGAAAATCAAGAACAAGGTGCCAAAATCAACAATCCAGAAGCTGTAGCAGCTGCATTAATGGCCTCTGTGGGTGGAAAATAATCAAGGAGTCATTTTAATATCTACCCAATTTTTTGGGCAATCCTTATGATAAGTTCCACTTCCATCATAATACTCTTTACAATCATCATAAAAACGATTTGAAATCCCTCTTTCATTTACAAAACATCCAGAAATTCCTAAAGCTAATAGCACCATTAAAGTATATTTTTTCATGTTTTTCCTTAGAATTTATTGTGTTTTCTCCATTTATAAGGCTCTATAGGATTACTCTCTTTCCAAAGACCTAAATGATTTTTCTTAGCATTTTCTTGTTCTTTGGTATAAGCGTTACTATAGTAAGTATCAGCCCAAGCATAGCCTTTGCTTACCAAAAATCGATTAATATCAACATCATTAAGCTTTACAATAGCAACAATTCTACCATAAGTATCTTTATTTTTATAAATAATTTCAACTTGTTTGCCACTTAAAATTCTACTTAAAGCTTCTTTTGACTGCTTTCCAAAACTTTGTTTAAGTTCTGGTGCATCTATACCAAAAAATCTTATTCTAGCGAGTTTGTTTTCATGATTAACTTCTATAGTATCTCCATCAATAATTCTAACTACTTTTCCTTCAAAACTAGAATTTTGGGCAATATAGTTCTGGATAAAAACAACTACAAGAGTGAAGATTAATACAGAAAAAAGTTTTTTTGGATCACTTAATAATTTTCTTAGATTAAATAATTTTTTATAATTTATTCTCATTTTTTAATCATTTTGCCTTTAAATTTTAAAAAATATGCCATAATTTTATCAAAACAAAGGAGATAAAATGCAAAATGTTATAGAAAATTTTAAACAATTATGCAAAATTCCTCATTGCAGTTATGAAACAGAACAAATGAAAGAATTTTTAAGCTCTTACGCCAAAGATAAAGGCTTTAAGGTGAGTGTAGATAAGGCAGGAAATATCCATGCCATAAAAGGCAAACCAAAAATTTGTCTACAAAGCCATTATGATATGGTCTGTATGGGCGATGCACCAAACTTAGAAGTTTATGAAGAAAATGGCTTTTTAAGAGCCAAAAATTCAAGTCTTGGTGCAGATAATGGCATAGGTATAGCCATCATGATGAGTGCTATGGCTGAATTTGAAAATTTAGAATGTCTTTTTACAAACGATGAAGAAGTAGGACTCATGGGAGTGAATTCACTCGAGCACACTTTAGAATCTAAAATGCTTTTAAATTTAGATCATGAAAGCGATGATGAGATCATGATAGGCTGTGCAGGTGGAGTAGATATAGAAGCAAGTTTGTCTTTTAATACCCTTAGAAAAAAGGGTAAAATTTATGAGCTTTGTGCGCAAAATTTTAAAGGTGGACACTCAGGCATAAATATCATACGCAATGAAAAAAGTTCCATCAAAGAAATGGCTAAATTCATACAAGAGAATGAAGGAGAAATCATTTCTTTTGAAGGCGGAGAAAGAATCAATTCTATACCTAAACACGCCAAAGCTTTAGTGCATTTTAAAGATGAAGTAAAGAGCAACGACTGGATAAAATGCGAATTTAAAGAAGAAAATAAATTTGAAATTTGCGATCAAAGTAAAAAACTTTTAAGCCTTATAAATTCTTTCACTCATGGAGTTAGAGCTTATGATGAAAATCTAGATATAGTTCAAACAAGCATTAACCTAGCTACTTTAAGAATGCAAGATAACCAAATCAAATTCGCACTTTTTGCAAGATCTAATATACTTGATGGACTTAAGCAAGTAGAATTTGAAACTTTAGAATTTTTCAAGGCTTTTGATTTTAAAGTAAGAAGTTTTAATTTCTATCCACCTTGGGAAGGCAAACCAAACGCACTTAGCGACATGGTTTTTAAAGCGCTTAAAAAAGTATCGCCTAATGCCAAAGTTTCAGCTATCCATGCAGGGCTTGAGTGTGGCATTATAGAGAAAAAACAAGAGCTTTTATGCGCTTCTATAGGCCCAAATATCCATAATCCTCATTCAACTGATGAGCATTGTGAAATCGCTTCAGTTGAAAAAATATCTAAGGTTGTTTTTGAAGTTTTAAAAGACAATGCTTAATTCTTTAATCTTGCTTCTTACAAAAACGCGTTTTAACAAAAACACGCAAAGCAAGGAACAAGATCCCACTATAGCAAGATAAATACCCAAATACTCTTTATAAAAAGCATTAACTATAAAAGGGGTTAAAAAACCTAAAATCGCATAAGAAATATTATAAGCAAAACTAAGCCCGCTAAATTTCAGTTCACTTTTAAAAATTTGCGTCATAAAAACAGGCGCGAAAGTAATAATACCTTGTGCAAAACAAGCCAGTAAAAAATAAAATAAAAAATTCTCATCATAAAAACTAAAAAGCACACCAAAAATAATAAAAGCTATACTAAAAATAAAACAAATCCTATAGCTTCCCCATTTGCTTGCTAAAAAACCTTGAAATAAAGCTCCAAAAATCACCGCTAAAATAGCAAAATTTTGCACCCATAAAGCAGAAGTTTTACTCATAGCTAAAAGACTTTCAAAATACTTAGGTAAAATCATCAAAGTTGCCACACCGCTTGTTAAAACCATGGTCATTAAAAAACAAACAAGCATACTCATTTTATGAGTTTTTAAAGCTTCGAACAATGGAAAACTTAAAATTTTCTTTTCATTTTGAACTTTTATAAATTCTGGAGTTTCGCTGAGTTTATTTCTTAAAAACAAAGCTAAAATTCCAAAAAATCCTCCTATGATAAAAGGAATTCTCCAAGCATAGCTTTGAACTTCTTCTGGGGTAAAATAAGATCTTATGCCTAAAGTGGCAATATTTCCTAGCAATAAACCTATGGTTAAAGTCGCTGAAATAAAACCAAGAGCTAAAGGAATTTGACGCCCTTTGACAAATTCGCTCACATAAATCCAAGCTCCGCTCACCTCAGTTCCAACGGCTAAACCTTGCAAAATGCGTATAGTAAATAAAATCAAAGTAGCAAATATACCTATACTTTCATAACTTGGCAAAAAAGCTAAAGCAAAACTAGGCAAAACCATCAAAAGCATAGAAATATAAAAAATATTCTTTCTTCCATATCTATCAGCAAAATGTGCCATCACAATAGAACCAAAAGGACGCGCTAAATAAGCAGCACCAAAGGCTATATAAGCATTTATCTGCATCCAAAAAGCATCATTTTGCGGAAAGAATACCTTAGCAAAAATATCCAAAAAAAAGGCAAAAAGCACAAAATCATAAAATTCTAAAATTCCACCCAAAGAAGCATAAATAATATTTTTGTATTTTTTTTGCATATTTTATCCTAAATCAATATAAAGGGCAAAAAGCCCTTTATTAAATTTTTCCACCTTCAATCACTACATCATCAGCCTTAACATCATCTCCAAAATGAGCTTTTAAAGTTTCATCATAAGCCTTGTGAAAAAACTGCTCTTGGCCTAGTTTAATGATCAAATTATCGATAAATTCTTTAAGTTCTTTATCGCCTTTTTTAACCGCTGGTGCGATAACATCTTTGTTACCTAACTCTTTGATACCCATTTTAAAATCAGGATGATCTTTCACCCAAGCAAAAAGCAAGGTATTATCATGACTTAAAGCATCGCCTCTTTTATCCATCAAAGCGGCAAAGGTTTCGGTATTTTGATCATATTTTAAAGTTTTAATATTAGGATAATTTTGCGTAAAATAAGCATCTGCTGTTGTACCTTTGTTTAAAAGCAAGGTTTTATCTTTTAAATCTTCTACGCTAGTTATATTACTATCCTTTGGTACAGCTACGCCTAAAGCTACCTTCATATAAGGCAAGCAAAAATCAACCTGTTCTGCCCTTTGCGGAGTTTGAGTAAAATTAGCCAAAATAATATCTACTTTATTTGATTTTAAAAACTCAACCCTATTTGCAGCTTCAACAAGAACAAATTGCACCTTATTTTCATCGCCAAAAAGTTCTTTTGCTATGCGTTTAGCTAAAGCTATATCATAGCCTTGATTGTTTCCTTTTTCATCTACATAACCAAAAGGTGGTTTATCGCCAAATACCCCAATCCTAACAACTCCATTTTGCTTGATCTTATCAAGAGAATTTAAAGTTTTAGAGTCAGAATTTCCTCCACAAGCAGCCAATACTACTGCAACAAAGGTCGTTAAAACACTTAGAAGTATTTTTTTCATACATTTCCTTTCTTTAAAAATAAGCTTAAAGCTGTTGCAAAAATATATAATAATTGCAAAGTTAATTATACTTAAAATTATAAATAATGCATTTGAAACAAACTAAAAAGATTTTCCTATGTGTAAAAATGTAATTAATCACACACTCTCTTTTAGTATTGTTTAAATTTTAAGTAAAAAAAAGATATAATCTTTTTTTAAATTTTTTAAGGAGAAAACTATGAAAAAAGGTATTTTTCTCTCTATTGGAATAGCTGTTTTGTTTTCAGCTTGCGGAAATTCCATAGATGAAAAAACAGTTAAAAAATATGAAAATCAACTAAATCAAACAGTTAAACAAGAAATTGCAAGTCTTTCTCAGGACTCTGGAATAAAGATTGAATTTTCTGATTTTAAATGCAATGCAGATGGTGATTTTATAGCGTGTTTAAGTCCAAATTTCAAAACTCTTGCAAAAGATAATAACGATGAGTATCAAGAACTATTTCAAGCAAAAAATATCAAAATTCGTTCAAATGAAATTTACAAAGGCGAAGCAAATACATCAATTAGCATTAAAGAATATTACAACGATCTTTTTAAAAACCAAAAAAGCATACAATCAAATTTGGTTTTTGAAGATTTTAAACTTGGAGAAAAAGTTGTTAGTGACATCAATGCAAGCTTATTTCAACAAGATCCAAAAATCAGCTCTTTTATCAATAAATTAAGCTCAGATTCTTATACTTTATCATTTGACAACTCCATCAACAAACAGGAAAACAATTATATAGATAATCTTGATATAAAATTTTATAACGCAAAATTAAATTTCAATACAAATTTAAATATAAATCTAAAAGAAGATTTGCTTAATTACCTTGATTCTAAGGGTATAAAATTTAACACTCAAACTTTAGCTATGGATGAACAAGCTATCAATGAACTTCTTAATATAGCAAACTACGAACAAGCTTCAAATTTTAGCAATACAATCCAAAAATACATCATTTTAAACAATTTTAAAATTGATTCAACTCTTAAAACCGAAGGCGTATTTAGTAGCTATATAACAACTGCTAAGGAAAATTTACAAACCTTAAAAACTCAAAGTCAAAATGAAGAACAAGCATTAATCTTTGATAAAGCTTTAGCTATTTTAAACAATATTACTCAAAACGATGATTATAAACTCAATCTTGATTTAAAATTTAAAAACATCCCTGTTAGTGACTATAGCACACAGGGAATCGACAGTATAGAAAAACTGAGCATCAACAATCAAGATGCCACAGAAGCGTTAAAAATTATACTTCCATTTATCATGTTTTCTATGTTAATGGGCGGAGCGTCATTTTAAATTTTAAAATGATAAAAACTTCAAAAACATTAAAAGCAAGATTAAATTCTTTGCTCTTAATGTTTTCATAACATTAACAAAAAAGGCTAAAATGAAAATTTTATTCTCCCCTAGTGAAAGTAAAAATGAAAATTGTACAAAAAATCCCATCGATGAAAACTCATTTATATTTAAAGAATTATTTCCTTATAGAATGGAAGCTTTAAAGCATTATGGAGAATTTATCAAAAATGCAAGTTTAAAAAATTTACAAGAACTTTTTGGCATTAAAAACGAAAATGAAATTGATAAATTTAAACACGACTTAAAACAAGCTCCCACTCAAGAAGCTATAATGCTTTACACTGGGGTAAGTTATGAATATCTTAATTTTAAAATCCTAGATAAAAAAAGTCAAGCTTATATTTTAGAAAATACTCTTATATTTTCTAATCTTTTTGGCGTTGTAAGAGCTAATGATACCCTACCCTTTTATAAATTCAAGCAAGGGGCTAAAATAGGAAATTTTACCATAGAGAAATTTTATAAAGAACATTTTAGTAAAGCCTTAGATGAATACTTGGAAAATGAAGAAATACTTGATCTTAGAGCAGGATTTTATGATAAATTCTATACCCCAAAAAAGAAATTTTATACCTATAAATTTGTAAAAAATGGTAAAGTCATCAGTCATTTTGCTAAAGCTTACAGGGGAATTTTACTCTCCATAAGTGCAAAAAACCAAGTAAAAAACAATAAAGAGCTTTTAGCAAACCTTCCTTCAAATCTAAAACTCAAAGAAATTCAAATCAAAGGTTTAAAGGAAGAAATTGCGCTTGAAATTCTAGATTAGTTTTTATTTTAAGTATTTTAAAGCTAGCTTCGCATAATAACTTGCAGCCCTAGCTAAAAGTTTATCATTAAAAACATAACTAGAATTATGTAAATAAATGTCGTTTTCATTTTCTAAAAAAGCATAGGCACATTTTTTCATTTCGCAAAAAAACCCAAAATCCTCACTTGCCATTAAAGGACGATAATTAAATTCACAATTTTTTTCGCCAAATAATTCTTTTGCAACCTCACTAGCAAAATCCACAGCTTCATCGTTATTCATAGTCACTGGTGCAACAACATTTTTATTGATTTTAATCTCTATATCATTAGCCTGTGCAAGACCTTTACAAATTTTATAAATTTTTTCTTCAGTTAGCTTTCTAGTTTCATTATCTAATGCTCTAACACTCATTTTAATCGTTGCAATATCTGGAATGATATTAAAAGCATGTCCTGCATTAAAAGCTCCTATGCTTACAACTGCTGAATTTTGGGGATCAACATTGCGAGATACTATACTTTGCAAAGCCACAACAAGCAAAGAAGCAGCATAAATAGGATCTTTTGCCTTTTCTGGAGCACTTCCATGACCACCTCTTCCAATAACTTCAATGCTATAACTATCCGAAGAAGCCATCATCGCACCTTTTTTAAGATAAAATTTCTTATCGCTACCAAAAGGCATATTGTGCCATCCAAAAACATAATCACTATCAAATTTTTCAAACAATCCATCTTCTATCATTGCCTTAGCACCACCCAAACCCTCTTCAGCAGGTTGAAAATAAAGATTTAGAGTGCCATTAAAATTCTGACTTGCTAAATACTTTGCAGCAAGCAATAAAGAAGTAGTATGTCCATCATGACCGCAAGCATGCATTGCATTTTCTTTTTTGCTTTTATAAGGCAAATTTGTGCATTCTTGTAAAGGCAAAGCATCCATATCTGCACGAAGTCCTATTTTTTTATCGCTATTCCCCTTTTTTAAAACCCCCACAACGCCTGTTTTTCCTATTTCCTCATAAACCTCATAACCAAATTCTTTTAATTTTTGCGCCACTAATTTTGCAGTACATAATTCATCAAAACCAAGCTCAGGATTTTCATGAATTTGATGACGAATTTTTTCAAATTCGCCTTGTAAGTCTAGTATTTCTGGAATTAAATTCATTCTATTTTTCTCCTTGTATAAAATTTTCTCTTCTAGGTGAAACAAATTGTGCTAAGATCGCTGAAATAAAAATCAAAGCAAAAATATAAACAAAACCCAAAGTAAAACTATGGGTTTTATCAACACTCCAAGATACTACCCATAGGTTAAATGATAGTATAACAAAGGTAATACTCCAAAAAGCACTCATAATATAAGCAGTTTGATTTGGATTGGAATTTTTTAGTTCTGAAGGTAGATTAAAGAAAAATGGAAACCACATAGAATAAAAAATGCCTGATAACACAGCAAAAATCTGTATCAATACTAAATTTTGTAAAAATAACATACAAAATCCGCATATAAAAATACACGCTCCTCCAGACAATAGCATTATTTTAAAAGAGATATTTTTTCTTTTAAAAAATAATCCAAGATAAGGACCAAAAATTTTCGCGACTATCATGGTAGTGATTAAAGTAGTTTGCTGAGTATTTAGGGCAAGATCATTTGAAATCAAAGGCATCAAAGACCCTGTCGCTGCCCAAGAGATACTAAAAACAGCATAAACACTAAAAATGATAAATTCAACTCCAATGCGTCTAAAATGAAATAAAAGTGATTTTTCCATATTAAAATCCTTTTTAGATATCTATTAAAATATAACATAAAAAAATAAGATATTTATTATCTTTAATTATTTTTTTAATTTAATTATTTTTTTATATATTTTTTTGTTACTTTTTGACAATTTATATATAAGTTTAAAGATAAAAAAACTAAAATACAAAATAAAAAACCCGTAAAAGTTTTTTGAAGTATTTAAATGATATATTTCAAAATCTAGTTTTAAAAAGGAAAAATATGGAATTTTTAGCATTTATTTTTTTGATTATTATATTTTTATTTGTAGTCTTTATCATCGTTACTCGCTATGAAAAAAAGATAAAATTACTCAACCAAAACATACAAAATATGAAAGAAGATATAGCCGATCTTAAAGAAACAACTCAAAAAAATCGCTCTTTAATTGAAAAAAATCGCTCTAATATAGAAAATATAATAAAATAAAACTAAGAAAGATTTGCGATAAGCTTATAGTGTTTTTTCTGATTTATCATTAAAGTAAAAATTTTTTCACTTGAATTTTCGCTTTTATTTTTATAAATCATACTTTTTAAAAACGGAAAAAGCATCGTACTAGAAGTTTTACCTTGTAAAATAATATGCATAGAGTCTTTTAAAATTCCGTACTTATAGCTCATACCGCTTGGAAATATATCAAGATTAAAACTTAAACTATCTTCATTACTATCATAATTTAAAATTTCAATTTTAACAAAGCTAATTTCTTGATCTTCTTGAGATAAATTTTTAAAAATTTCAAGTTTTTCATGTTTTTTGATAGTAACAACTTCTTGTTTACTTTCTTTAAAATCAGAAAGAAAATTTTCATTTTTAAAAATTCTTGAAAAAAATTTTAAATTTTTAAATTGCATACTTGTTTGTTTTGTGTTTTCATGTATTATTTTTTCGGATTTTAAGATGTTGTGTTCTATATCATCTTCTTGGTTTTGATTATCTTTGTTTGATTTCATGTCAAAATCTTCAACGATAATCATATCTTCAGTATCACAAATATTAAAATGTTTTACAATTTCTTCAAAAGTAAAACTGTCATCACTAAATTCCAAAAGATCTACATTTGAAGTGATAAAATCAACACCATCTCGTTCTTCAATCTTATCTTTAATCACAAAAGCATCAACACAAAAGCACGATCTTTGAATTTCATATTCAGAACTTTTGCCTTTAAATACTATCTTCATCATCACAAAGCTTTTGCTATAAGTTCTAAAGGACTGGCAAAAACAACCTTACTTGAATTTTGTTCTAATGCATTTGAAATTTGCATTCTGCAAGCTGAACACTCGGCACTTACCACACTAGCCTTACTTTCATCGATCATTTGTGCTTTTTTAAGCCCTACACTTAAAGCTCTATCATAATAATCCGTTTGCATACTCACCCCGCCAAAACCGCAACAAGTATTAGAATTACTCATTTCTACAAAATGATAATTTGTTTTTAAAAGTTCTCTTGGCTCTTTAAAAACTCCTTGCATTTTTCTTGCATGGCAAGGATCGTGATAAGTAATGCTATAATTAAATTTATTTTTTGTTTTTAAAATTTCTTCTAAAGAAGTAAATTTATAAAAATACTCGCTAGCCATATATATCTTAGATGACACACATTTTGCGCGTTTTGCCCAGTCTAAATCATTTTGCATTATAAAAAAATGTTCATAATCTATCTTTAACATAGCCGAACAAGTGGCCTCAGGAACTATAATAGCATCTAATTTTTCTAATTTTTTTTCAAAATACTCAATATTTTTTTTAGCCAAAACTTCAACACTTTTAAAATCACCCGTAAAAAATTGCGGCGCTCCACAACACACTTGTTCTTTCATCAAATCCACATTGATTTTTAATTCCTTAGTGATTTTAAGCACTGCATTAGCCGTATCTATGTAAAAATAATTCGCCAAACAACCTACAAAAAAACCTATTGTTTTTTCTCCATCATTATTAATAACTTTTGGATTAGAATTTAAGAAACTTTTTTTATTAAAACTTGTAAGTAATCTTCCCTTTTTAACAAAAGGCATGGAAAATCTTGCCTTCATACCTGTATTTTCATTCTCATTTTGAATTTTAAACGCACAACTTTGAAACACATAGCCAAGCTTAGCTACCAAATCTAAAATTTTGCGTCTTCTTAAAAAGAAAAAAATAAGTTTTTTATACCAAGCTATACCAAATTTTTTAGCTATATCATAACGAACTTCTTCTATGGCATTATCTACTCTTAATTTACTTGGACATACTTCAACACAATTGGTGCATAAAAAACAAGATTCAAAAACTTTCTTAGCTTCTTTATCAAGTTCTAGACTTCCCTCTTTATAAGCAGCTAAAAGATCTAAAAATCCTCTTGGACTAGTAATTTCATCGCGATTTTCTTCATGTATAGTACAAACAGGTATACATTTGCCACATTTAACACAAGCATCACTTATTTGACTAAATTTCATCTTACACCGTTTTTGAGAATACTTTTTTATCTTCGCTGATATTTTTCATATAAGCATCAAAACACATAGCAATATTTCTTATAAGTAAAACACCTGTTTCATTGACTTTGATAAAATTTTCATCAAAATTAATAAAATCTTTGTATTCTCCTAAAGCTTTTAAATCCTCTTTAAAATACTCCTGAAAATCAATGCAAAATTCTTTTTCTATTGACTTGATATCAAGCTTAAAATTTGCCATTAACTCCATAATCACTGCTTTTCTAAGCTCATCATCATCGCTTAAAGCTACGCCTCTTTCAAAAGGCAAAACTCCTCTATCTAATGCAGCTTCATAACTTGACATATCTTTAAAATTTTGCGCATAATGTCTTTGCCCTTCGCCTATACTTGTAAGCCCAATACCGACTAAATCAGCACCGCCTTTGGTAGTATAACCTTGGAAATTTCTATGCAAAGTTCCATTTTCTAAAGCTTTAAAAAGCTCATCATTTTCTTTTGCAAAATGATCCATTCCTATCATTTTATAACCATTTTTGCTTAAAAATTTCTCACAAAATTCTAAAATTTCAAGCTTAACATCAGGACTTGGCAAGGTATTTTCATCAAATTTTCTCATATTTTTCTTAAGCCAAGGCACATGAGCGTAATTAAAAATCGCCAAACGATCAGGGTTTAAAAGCATAACTTTTTCTAAAGTTTGTGTAAAGCTTTGTAAATTTTGATAAGGCAAACCATAAATTAAATCCATATTTACAGACTTTATGCCTTTATTTCTTACAAGATTTAAAGCATTTTGTGTTAATTCAAAAGACTGGATGCGATGAATTTCTTTTTGAACTTTTTCATCAAAATCCTGCACTCCAAAGCTGATACGATTAAAGCCATTTTGCGTTAAAACTATGGCTTGTTCCTCATTTAAAAAACGCGGATCGATCTCACAGCTAATCTCTGCATCTTTAGAAAAATTTCCAAAAACAGATCTGATTTTTAAAATCAAACTTTGAAGTTGTTTAGCGCTAAAAAAAGTTGGAGTTCCGCCACCAAAGTGCATTTGCACCACTTCTCTTTTAGTATCTAAAATGGTACTTAAAATATCAAGCTCTTTAAAAATATAAGTTAAATACCTTTCTTTACTCTCTTCTTTTGCAGTATAGATGACATTGCAACCACAAAAATAACAAGCACTCCTACAAAATGGTAAATGAAAATAAAGCGATAAAGATCTATCTTGTTTTTTTAAAATTTCTATATATTCTTCGTATTTGAAATTTGTATTAAACTCTACTGCTGTAGGATAAGAAGTATAGCGTGGTCCTGCTTTAGAGTATTTTACAAAAGCTTTATAATCTCTCATTTTGGTTTACCCTTTCTATCATCGCTTGCATATCTACAAATAAATTTGGATGCTCTTGTTTGATTTTAGAAATTAATTTTTCAAGATCAATACTAACTTCCATAGTGCCATTTTGTGCCTTTTGCTTGATCTCATCCATAGCAACCGTCCAAACATCGTTAAAATCTACAGGAATTTGCTGATAAATCGCCTTTTCTAAACGCAATTCAAAATTCTCTTTTTGACTTTGTTTTAAACTTTCAAGTATATTCTTAAGACTTTGTAAAGAAAGCAAAGTGTGAATTTCATCGTTTTCATCGATCACAAACCAAGGCTCAGGAGAATCAAAACTTCCATTTTCAAGAACTAAACATTTTTCGTTTTCATTCTCGCTTTGCTTCATTTTAAAAATCGTTCTATCTTTTTTCTTTATTCCTAGATTTTGACTAAATTCATCAATGCGTTTTAAGCAAGTGCTATACTTTTCTAGCTCTTTCATTCTCTTCCTCTCTGATTATCCAAAAAGCAAAGCAAGGCTTTTACCACATAAAGGCGATTTCTTGCTTCTTCAAAAATCACATCTGCATGTTTTTCAAAAATTTCTTCACTCACTTCATAACCCCTATAAGCAGGCAAACAATGAAGCAATATCGCGTCTTTATTGGCAACGCTCATAGCCTTTTCATCGATCATAAATCCTTCAAATTCTTTAATCTTGCGTTCTTTTTCATTCTCTTCACCCATAGAAACCCAAGTATCGGTAATGACTACATCTTTATCCTTTAAGGCTTCAAATTTATCATGACTTAAGAAAATTTTAGCTCCTGAAATCAAAGCCTGCTTCATAGCAAATTCCCAAATTTCAGGGCTAATTTTATAGTTTTTTGGTATAGCTATACTAAATTCAAAGCCCAAAATCGCAGCCGCAATAAGCCAAGAATTGCACATATTGTTACTATCTCCAATAAAAGCAACTTTTGCTATACCATTTTGCATTTTATTCCATTCTTTGATAGTAAGCAAATCTCCTAAAACCTGAGTAGGGTGATAAAGCTCGCTTAAAGCATTGATCACAGGGGCTTTAGAATATCTTGCAAATTCGAGTAAAGTTTCATGTTTATTGACTCTCATCATCACAAAATCAACCATCGCTCCTATCACCCTAGCTGTATCCTTTACAGGCTCGCCACGACTAAGTTGTAAATCATTACTGCTTAAAAACAAAGCCTTTCCGCCAAGCTCTGTTATGGCTAATTCAAAAGCCATTCTTGTTCTTGTAGAGTTTTTCTCAAAAATCATTGCCAAAGTTTTATCTTGTAAAAGTTTTTTAGGCTCTTTTTTAAGCTCACTAGCGTGATTTACAAGACTTAAAATTTCTTCCTTGGAAAAATCTCTTAAAGTTAAAAAATGTTTCATTTTTCTCCTTTTAACATTTTAGCTAATTCTTTAGCATGATAAGTGATGATAAGCTTTGCTCCTGCTCTTTTAAAAGCTATCATAGTTTCATATAAAACTTTTTCATAATCAATCACTCCAGCATTTTTAGCTGCCTTTAACATAGCATACTCTCCGCTTACATTATAAACACACAAAGGCAAGTTAGAATGAAGGGATATTTCTTTAACCACATCAAGATAAGCAAGAGCGGGTTTTACCATCAAAATATCAGCTCCTTGCACTTCATCTTCTAAGCTTTCTTCTAAAGCTTCTTTACCATTAGCAAAATCCATTTGATAGCTTTTTCTATCTCCATAACTTGGAGCTGACTCTGCTACATCTCGAAATGGCCCATAATAACTTGAAGCAAATTTAGTAGAATACGCCATTATAGGCAAATTTTCAAAACCTTCCTTATCTAAAGCTTTGCGCAAAGTAGTGATAATACCATCCATCATTCCACTAGGTGCTATCATATCTACCCCTGCTCTTGCGTGAACTAAGGCTTGTTTGGCTGAAATTTCTAAAGTGACATCATTATCCACACTTTTTGTTTTTGGATTGATAATCCCACAATGCCCGTGATCTGTGTATTCACAAAAACAAAGATCGCTGATTATAAAAAGATCTGGAAAATTTTTCTTAATCTCTCTTATACTTCTTGCAACAAGCCCTTCATCATCTAAAGCATCGCTTCCACAGCTGTCTTTTTTCTCATTTTCCAAAACGCCAAAAAGTATAATGGCTTTAATGCCTAAATTAACTACATTTTGACACTCTTTTAAAATTTCATCTAAACTCATTTGAAACACATCAGGCATAGAAGAAATTTCTTTTTTTATCCCCGTTCCATTAACCACAAAAAGCGGATAAATCAAATCATTTACACTTAAAGAATTTTCCCTTACCATAGATCTTAAGTTTTCATTAAGCCTTAATCTTCTAAATCTTTTAAACATTTTTTTGTCCTTTTTTTGCTAAAATCTTAACATAAATTTGATTATAGAGAGTAGTAAATGGAAATAAAAATTTCAGAAATTGCGAATTTACCTAGCAAATGGGGAAATTTCCAAATGCAAAGTTTCAAAGAAAACGATAAAGAACATTTATGCATATTTAAAAACACTCCAAAAGATACACTCAATCTAAGAATTCATTCAGAGTGCTTAACAGGAGATGCTTTAGGAAGTTTAAAATGCGACTGCGGAGAACAGCTTGAATTTTCGCTAAAATATATAGAAAAGAATGGCGGAATGGTGATTTATCTTAGACAAGAAGGAAGGGGTATAGGGCTTTTTAACAAGGTTAATGCTTATGCTTTACAAGATAAAGGTTTTGATACGATTAAAGCAAATCATCAGCTTGGCTTTAAAGCCGATGAGAGAACTTATGAAATTGTAGAATTTATACTCAAACACTATGAAATTTCTAAGGTTAATTTACTCACAAATAACCCTGAAAAGCTAGATTCTATCAAAGAAAAAATCATCACACGCATACCGATTTTAATAGAACCTAATCGTTTTAATGTAGAGTATTTAAACATAAAACAAACTCAAATGGGACATCTTAAATAAATGATTTTTAAAGATTATGATTTTTTGCAAAACTATGATTTAAAAAACTTTGAAGAAAAGGTAAAAATTTATAAAGAATTATTATCTAAATTTAACCGCATTCACAATCTTACTCATTTAAAAAATATAGATGAAAATATCTTTGATAGTATTAAAATTTTAGATTTTTATGATTTTTCTAAAGCAAAAAATATTGCCGATATAGGAAGTGGCGCAGGATTTCCAGCTGTATTTTTAGCTTTTTTACTGCAAAGCAATTTTCATCTTTTCGAACCCAATCCCAAAAAAGCTGCCTTTTTGCGGACATTAAAAATAGAATGTGAACTTCCAAATTTACATATTTACAAAGAAAAAGTTCAAGAATACAAGAATACCTTTAAAGCTGATATCATCACTTCAAGAGCCTTAATGGATGTCAAGCCTTTGCTTGAAATTTGCAAAAATCTAAAAGATGAAAATACAGTTTTTATTTTATGGAAAGGTAGTGAAATTTATCAAGAACTTGAAAATATAAAAGATTATGAAATTTTTGAAAATAATTTAAGAAGATATTGTATTTTAAAGTAGCCCTAAGGCTACTTTTTATTCTGCTAAATCAGCATTAAAACTGATATCCACTAAAGGCCAAGAAATTCCACCATGTCCTGCAGCAACATCGCTTAATGCTTTTAATGCTTTAGAACCATTTTTAAAAGTATGCAAATCAAGTTGTCCTTTAGCTTCAAATTTATTATCTTTGATGGTATAAGTTAAAGGTACAATAGTACTTTTTTTATCCATAGTAATTTTTGCTGAAATAACGCCTTTATTTTCACCCGCAATCACATCTTGAAAAACAACTTTAATATCCGTATCTCCCAATAAAGCAGGGAAAAATACTTTTGTGATATTATTGGTTATAATATCATTGCCTTCACCCATAAAAGCATTGCTTGGCTTTATGGTAGCTTTAGCGCCTTTAAGATAACTTGCCAAATCCTTTATATTTTTAGAAAATTTATATTCTACATTTTTAAATTCACCTTTTGTTCCTATCATATCTTTAGTTTTATATCCTTCAAAAGAAACCTTTAAACTATCTTCTTTAAAAGATACAGCACTTAAAGCCGAAGCTAACAAGCAAGAACTTAAAACACTTACAAGAATTTTTTTCATCTTTATTCCTTTTTAATAAATTTAATTAATGAATTAAATTATATTCTTAGTTGATTAATAAAATAAAATTTTCTAAAATAAAAAATAATTTTTATTACCAAAGTATACCTTTAAAAGCTAAGGTTAAAAAATATCCTCCAAAAATCAAAACAAGCCCTAAAACAAAAGCCAAGCCAAATACCCTAGAGCCACTTTTTAAAAATTTTTTAAAGTCAATTTGCAAGCCTAAAGCTGCCATAGCAAAAACGATACATAAAGTACAAAGTGTTTTACCTAAAGAGATGATATCACTCGTAGCAATACCTAAAATACTTTCTTTGCTTGCTAAATAAGTATTTAAAACTATCATGCCTAAAAATGCAAAAGCAAAATAAGGTATAGTGATACTTTTTGCAGTTTTTCCACTGCTTGAATGTTGATTTTTAGCGAAAAAATAAGTCACTATAAGCAAAAAAGGCACAAGTAAAATCACTCTCATCATTTTTATAATCACTGCAACATTAGAAGCACCTTGCTCAAATCCTGCCATATCCTTTGCCATTTCAGCAGCACCTGCGACATTTGCCACCTCATGCAAAGTAGCTCCCATAAAAACACCCATAGCATTTTGATCAAAAAAAGGAAAAAGATTTAAAGAAAAAGCTATGGGATATAAGAACATAAATACAAGTCCAAAAATCACCACCGTACCTACAGCTAAAATTCCCTTAAAAGGATCACTTTTCAAACTTGACTCTAGTGCTAAAACCGCTGCCGCACCGCAAATCGCACTTCCAGCTCCAACAAGCATAGAAGTTTCTTTATCGAGTTTAAAAATTTTCGTTCCCACAAATAAAGCAATAATAAAAACAAAAAATATCACTATAGCAGAAAGCAAAAATCCTTTCAATCCTACGCTTAAAAGCTCAGTTAAAGTGATATTAAAACCATATAAAACAATGCCAAGTCTTAAAAGTTTTTTCGCACTAAAATGCACTCCGGCTTGAAAATGATGTTGGTATTTAAAAAACCAAGGAGAAAGCAACACTCCTATGATAATAGCAAAAGCAGTCGCTGCTAAATGAGTGGTATCTTTGATACTTTGAACACTAGAAAGATACATAGCAAAAATCACTATACAAGCAGTAAAAAGCAAACCCTTAAAATTTGATCGCACTATAGCCACGCTATGTGCTAAAAAACTTGTTTTCATTTATTTTCCTTTTTGTAAATTTTGTGTTATTATATTTTTTTTATTAAAATTATAGAAATATATTATTTTAATTTTTATAATAAATTTTTTTTATTAAATAAAGGAATCACTCATGAAAATCAAAGATATGGAAATATTTTTAGATCTTTTAAACACTCAAAGTCCAACTCATACAGCCAACAATTTTTCCATAACTCAACCTAATGTTTCAATAGTAATTAAAAATTTAGAAAATAAATTTGATGGCATTTTATTTGAAAGACTTGGAAAAAAACTCTTACCTACACCAAAAGCTTTAGAACTAGGAAAAAATTGGTTAAAAATTATACAAGCCTACTACCAAAGCTTAGAAAAATTAAACGACGAAAGTATGCTCTTAGGGGAAATAAAAATAGCCTCAACTCAAAGCATTTCTGAACATTTTTTAGCTCCTATTTTATTTGATTTTAAGGCAGAATTTAAAAACATAGAAATTCGCTCTCAAACGCAGAATTCAAAAGAATGTTTAAATTTACTAAAAAACGGAAATATAGAATTTGCAATCATTGAAGCAGAACTTGATCCAGCTTTAGTGGAGTATGAAAATTTAGAAATAAATTTTTGGCAAGATGATGAACTTATAGTAGCTACAAGTGATAAAAAACTCAATGAAAAAGAATTTTATATCGATGAACTTTTGGAACAAAAGTGGATTTTAAGAGAAGTAGGCTCAGGCTTAAGGGATAAATTTTTAAACGAAATTGGTGCAAGCTCAAAAAAACTTAATATTTTTCTTGAACTTGATAGAATGGCTGCGATTAAAGAACTTGTTTTACAAAAAAAAGCAATCTCTATTTTTTCCAAAAAAAGCATAGAAAAAGAATTAAAAAATTCAACACTTTATGAAATTAAATTAAAAAATATCGACCTAAAGCGTAAATTTTATACCTTAAAAAGAAAAAATTATAATTTTAACAGAGCTTTAGAAAAATTTGAAAAAATATTCAAATCATAAACATAATAACCGATTTATATAGAAAGTTAAGCAATTTTTAGATAAAATCCAAAGCTTATATAAATTTCAAGGATAATCAATGAACGCCAAAACTCAAGAAGCTGAATTAGAAGAATTATTTCAAGAAAATGCAAAAGATTATATCACATATGAAAAATTGGTAAAATATCTTACAAAACAACCAAGTGCATCAACCACTAAAAAAGTGCAAGCATTAATGAAAAAACACAAAGTGCAACTTTTTTCAGCAGCTGAAATTGCACAAATGAAAAACATAGAAGATGCAAAAAGACTTCAAGAAGAAAAACAAAAACTCCAAGATACAAGCCTTGAGAACGAATTTGATTTAGCCAATGAAAACGATTTATTAGAATGGAGCAGATCAGACTCTCCTGTTCGTATGTATTTAAGAGAAATGGGACAAATTGCTTTATTAAACAAAGATGAAGAAATTGAAATTTCCAAAAAAATAGAACTTGGCGAAGATATTATCATTGATGCTTTTTGTTCTGTACCTTATTTGATAGATTTTATTTTAGATTATAAAGAACCTTTAATAAACAGAGAAAGAAGGGTAAAAGAACTATTTAAAAGCTTTGACGATGAAGAAAAAAGTGATGATAAACTTGATGAACTTGATATAGATGAAGATGAAGAAAACGAAACAGAATTAGAATCAGATGAAGAAAATACTAAAAAAAACAGCAAAAAAGAAGATGAAAGAACTTTAAAAGTTATAGAAAAATTTAAAGCTCTAGAAAAAGCTAAAAAAGATTGGCTAAAAACATCCAAAGACAAAGAAAGCGGAGATGAACTTTTAGATAAATTAAGCATTGCGTTCAAAAAAAATATTTTAAAAGAAAAATTAATGGATCTAGGCCCTACTTCAAAACTTATTAGCGAAATCGTAAAATCAATGGAAACTGCACTAAAAAGTGATGAAGAATTTGACAAAGAACTTAAGCGTTTAGAATACCGCTTACCTATGTTTTCTGATGAACTTAAAAAACGCCATGCAGATATTTTAAAAGATATTACAAAATTGAGCAAAGAAGAAATCACAGAGCGAGCTTTAGAAACAACCATGGTAAGCACTTATATGGAAATTAAAAAACTATTTCAAACTAAAGAAGCCAGTGAAAAAAGCTTTGATCTTGAAAAATCACGCTTAAAAGAAATTTTGGAGCAAATTAAACGCGGTAAAAAAATCTCTGATGAAGCAAAAGGAAGAATGGCAAAATCAAACTTGCGCCTTGTTGTAAGCATAGCTAAACGCTACACAAATCGTGGTCTGCCTTTCTTAGACCTTATCCAAGAAGGAAATATAGGTTTGATGAAAGCTGTGGATAAATTTGAATACAAAAGGGGTTATAAATTTTCCACTTATGCAACTTGGTGGATCAGGCAAGCTATTTCAAGGGCTATAGCTGATCAAGCAAGAACCATAAGAATTCCAATCCATATGATAGAAACCATCAATCAAATTAACAAAATTATCCGCGAACATCTACAAAAAGATGGAAAAGAACCTGATGTCAGTGTTATAGCTAAAGAAGTAGGTTTAAGCGTAGATAAGGTTAAACAAGTTATTAAAATCACAAAAGAACCAATTTCTCTTGAAGCTCCAATAGGAAATGAAGATGATGGTAAATTTGGAGATTTTGTTGAAGATAGAAATTCACTTTCTCCAATGGATCATATCTTAAAGGATGATTTAAAAGAACAAATTGATGAAGTTTTAGATCAATTAAACGATAGAGAAAAAGCGGTAATTCGTATGCGTTTTGGTTTAATGGATGATGAAAGTGATAGAACTTTAGAGGAAATTGGAAAGGAACTTAATGTCACTCGAGAAAGAGTGAGACAAATAGAAAGCTCAGCTATAAAAAAACTCAAACACCCTAAAGTAGGAAGAAAACTAAAAAATTATATAGAAGGTTGGAAGTAAGAGTCAATCTCCTTACTAAAAACCCAGATCTTTTTCTTCTTTTAACTTGCGTACATGTTCAAAAAAAACTAATTTTCCGCTATGTTTTTTTAAATTTTTAAATTCCTTAATATCAAATTCTAAACACAAGATAGAAGAAGTTGGAAAAGAAGCTAAACATAGCGAACTTAATAACTCTCCAAGCTCCATTAAACTAGGATTATGACCCACTAAAAATACTTCATTAAACTCATCATCAATATCTTGCAGAATTTTTAGCAAATTTTCAACATTGCAAAGATACAATCTTTCATCAAAACAAATTCTATTTTTATCAAAATTATAAAATTTGGCTATTTTTTTCGCTGTTTTAGCGGTTCTAACAGCAGGACTTGATAGCACCAAATCAGGATGAATTTCATGCGAAGCAAGATTTTTAAAAAGTTTTTTTAAATCTTCCTTTCCACTCTTAGTAAGCTTTCTTTCAAAATCATCGATGTCTTCACTCTTACTTGCTTTTGCATGTCTTATAATATAAATTTTTTTCATTTTACCTCTTTTATTTTAGCTAAAATATAACCACACATAAACCCGAAAATATGACCATACCAAGCAACATTTATCCCCATAAGCAATGGCACAAAACTCATAAGTAAAATTGCCACTATAAGTCCTTTTGTGCTATTTTTATCAATAACAGCATAAAAGCCCATTAAAACACAAATTGCACCACTAGCGCCTATGACATTTATATTTTCTCCAAAATATTTAAAATCAAAATACACATAAAAAACACTTAAAAGTGAGCACAACAATCCGCCAATAAAATAAATAAAAATAAAACACAAAGCACCCAAATAAGTTTCTAACATACGCCCAAATTGAAACAAAACTATCATATTTAATATAAGATGAGTTAAATTTCCATGTAAAAACATTGAACTTAAAAGCTGCCAATAAGCTCCATTAAAAAATAAAATATTCAAACCAAGGATATTGTAATAATCATAAGAAATCAAAAAATAACATAAAATATTTAAAAAAATTAAAAAAATTGTAAGCAAAATATAAAACCTTTATTTTTTATAATATTGTCTTAAAATTCACATAAAATTCACATAAATTCTTTACAATTTTACTAAAAAATAATTTAGGAAAAATATTGAAAATTAAATTTTTAAATATTATTACTATTTTAAGTTTATCTTTAAATGCTGATATAATAATTTCTGCTGATAATTTACCAAATGTTTCTAAAGAATTTTTACAACATAATTTCAAAGCGCCTATAGGGATCGTGCAAAAAGACAAAAATTCCTATGAAGTCTATCTTAGCGATGGAACAGAGCTTGAATTTGATATAGATGGAGCTTGGAAGGAAATTGAAAATAAAGCCTTTCCTTTTGATCTAGATTTTTTACCTCAAAATTTAGCCAATATCATCAAAAACGAATTTCCAAATACAAAAGCTAGAGAAATTGAAAGAAAAATCAACCATTATAAGATTAAACTTGATAACGATATAAAAATTCTTATAGATTTTAATGGAACTATCTTATATAAAGAATTTGATGATTAAACATATCATCAAACCTGCATTATATCTTTAACATCGTCATATTCTATCTTTTCTTTTTCAAGCAAAAGCTCTGATAATTTTAAAATTTTATCCTTCATAGAATTTAAAAATTCATCCATTTCTTTTTTTTGTTCACTTAAATTTGACTCTTTCAACATATCAAAACTCAACATATAATCAAGCAATTCTTTAATCTTTAAAAAATCATCTTGCGAGTTAGTATAACTTTCATTGTAAATCAATCTCATGGCTCTAGAACCAGCCAAATAAACTTTTATACGATTGATAAGCTCTGATTTTGATCTTATATTATGCTCATATTCTTTAAAACGATCTTCAATGAGAGTGATTTTTTCAAATCCTATGTCAAAATAATACGCACTCAAAGCTTTTGCAGCCTGATAAGTGGCTTGAATTTTCTTCTCTTCATCATTAAAACTTAAAATCTTTTTCTTGCCTAAAAGAACTTTATTTAATACAGCATAAAAATCACTTTCCTCAACTAAAGCACTATTTCTTCTTAAAGCATTAATTGCCGCTTCATTGACCAAAGTTTCAAGCCCTGCTCCACTAAAACCTACGCTTGCTTTGGCGATTTTATTTAAATTGACATTATTGTTTTTATCTTTCATATAAATTTCTAAAATTTTAAGTCTATCCTTAAAATCAGGCAAAGATAAAAAAATTCTCCTATCAAAACGCCCCGAACGCAATAAAGCAGGATCCATAAGTTCGATTTTATTTGTCGCAGCTATAACTATAACCCCACTATTGTCCTCAAAACCATCCATTTGAGTTAAAAGTTGATTTAAAGTACTATCTCTTTCAACATTTGACATTTCTCCTCTTGCCTTACCTACAGCATCTATTTCATCAATAAAAACTATGCTAGGCGCCATCATTTTAGCTTTTGAAAAAAGCTCTCTAACTCTTTTTGCACCCATACCTACATAAATTTCAACAAAACTTGAACCGCTTTGATAAAAAAATGGCACCCCTGCTTCTCCTGCAACTGCTTTTGCTATCAATGTTTTTCCTACACCAGGTGGGCCTACCATTAAAACACCTTTTGGCATTTTTACACCAAATTCTTTATATTTTTTAGGATTTTGTAAAAAATCCACAAGTTCGCTTAACTCCATTTTAACTTCATCAACACCTGCTACATCATTAAAAGTAATATTTGAAATCACAGGTTTTATATGAGAACTTTCTAAATTTATATTTGAATTTTGAGCTTGAGTGTGATTTTTATTTGATATTGGATATTTAGCTAACTCTTTTTTACGGGCAAAATAACCAAGACTTATAAAAAGTGCGATAATAAAAACAAGTAAAATAAAAAACACCCAAAGCGTGTTATCTTTTTTAACCTCTACAGGAACTTTTGCTAAAAGTGTTTTTATATCTATGCCATCTTTTATAATTACGTAATTTTCACCTTCTGCCTTAAGCCAAATTTCGTCTTTATCAATCACAGCTTTTTGGATTAAATTTTGGCTTAATAGACTTTGATAAAGATTTTCATCTATATATTTAGGTTCATTTTTAAAATATAAAATTCCCAAAAGCATACATAAAACCATAAAAGATGCTAAAATTATCTTTTTATTTATCATTATCTAGCCTTTTAAATTTGCAAAGTTAGACTTTTCTTGTACTTCATATTCAGATATAAAGATCCATTCTTTAGTTATATCTTTATCACTTTTAATTTTGATCTTGTTAAAAAACTGATCATAACCCTCAAAAAAACCATCTTTTTGATTTTCTACCAAAACTTCAAGTGAAACTTGATTTTTTTTCCTAAATTTATAATTATTTTTTTCTACTATGGATTTTAAAGTGTTTAGCCTTTCTTTAGCTAAAGTTCCATTTATCACATCTTTCATGGTAGCAGAATGCGTGTTGTTTCTAGGGCTAAAAATAAAAGCATGGATATGAGTGAGTGGAAATTCTTTAAAATTTCTTAAAGCTTCTTGCCATAGCTCTTCACTCTCGCCTGGATGAGCTACTATAAAATCCGTCCCTAAAGCATATCCTTTACTTGCTATAGTATTAAAAAGCTTTAAATCATTATCCGTATGTGATCTTCTTCTCATTATACGAAGCATTTTTTCACTTGTATGTTGCAATGCAATATGTAAATGCCTTTCAAGCCAAGCTTCATCTAAGATTTCTAAAAAACTTTCATCAAGCTGTGCAGGTTCTAAACTACCTAGCCTTATGCGTTTTATACCTAAAATTTGTCCCATTTTTTGCAAAAGCTTGCCTAGGGTTGTGCCATTTTTAAGCCCATATGAACCTATATTAGTCCCTGTTAAAACAATTTCACTATAACCATTAGCTCCCAAAATTTCAACCTGTTTTAAAAGAGCTTTTTCATCCACGCTTCTTGATTTTCCCCTCACGCTAGGAATAATACAATAAGAACAAGCAAAATCACAACCTTCTTGAATTTTCACAAAAGCTTTGGTATGATTTTCATACTCACAAACTATATCTTTATCAATAAAATTTAAATTTCCAAGTTCATAAAAACTTGTCTTTGCTCCTAAAAATTCATTGATTTTATCTTTATTTGACGCTCCAAGCACTCCAAAAACTTGCTTTTTATCTAAAAGCTCCTTACCTTTGCTTACAGCACCACAACCTGTAAGTATAACTTTAATGCCTTTTTTTTGCATGGTATTTACATAAGACTTTATCCCGCTATCAGCTCCATTTGTAACCGTGCAAGAATTTACAACGATAATTTGTGCTTTATTCTCATCATTTATAATCTCATAATCTTTTACATAACTTTTTAAAAGCTCTGTATCATAAATAT
The DNA here is from genome assembly GCF_012898015.1 of Campylobacter sp. CFSAN093238. Classification (NCBI taxonomy): domain Bacteria; kingdom Pseudomonadati; phylum Campylobacterota; class Epsilonproteobacteria; order Campylobacterales; family Campylobacteraceae; genus Campylobacter; species Campylobacter sp. CFSAN093238. The sequence continues at coordinate 968,381 of NZ_CP040611.1, forward strand.
TTGTGCGACACCCAAAGGTTTTAAAAAAAACTTTTTCTTTCAATCCTTATTCCTTGCATGAAAATACATATTTTCATGATGTTGTTCAAAATGATTTTGATTTAAATTTCCTAAATATAAATTTTGCGATGGATAAGCAATTTTTATATCTTTATGCTTATTAAATTCTTTTATAATCTCTTTGCTAATCGTACTTCTTAATACCAAAGCCGCATAAGCATTAGTCATATACCATGCAGAAATTCTCATTCCCCAATGTTCAAAAAACATAAAAAACCTTGGCTCCACTTTAGGATTTTTAATACTATATTCATGTTGTAAACGAGCTATATTTTTTCTAGCAAGCTCAGTATAACCTTTGGCATGGCGTGTAACAATATTTTCCACAATTTCTTGAGCTTTGTCAAGATTGCTATCAAAAGTAACACTTATATCAATGCCATCAAGCACGGTTTTCATACCATGATGGGTATAATTAGCAAGCAAATTTGTAAAAACATAGTTATTAGGAATAAATATAATACGCCCACTACGACGATTTTTATTATAAGTTTCAAGCGTAAGCTCTTCATAAAGAGTAATGCGTAAAAAAGAAATGTCTATAATATCTCCTATATAGGTAGTATCATTTTGAAAAACTTTTACACGATCCCCTACTCTAAAACTTCCGCCAAAAATAATCACACACCATCCAAGCATAGACATAAACATATCTTTCATAGCAATAGCTAAGCCCGCAGAGGCAAAACCAAGTATAGTTACAAGATAAGTAATATTTTCTATATAAGCAAAGAGCAAAATAAGAAAAATAATATTTATATTAATAAAATTAATAATCTTCGTAGCAGTATAATATCTTTCACTATCCTTAATATATTTTTTAGCAATAAATTTCAACATAAAAGCTATAGCTATAACAATAACAATAGCAACAAGTATATTTACAGCCCTTAAGCTTTGAACTTTAATCTCAGCACTTACTCGAGAAAGCTCTTCATCAATTTTTTTCTCATAAACAGAATAAGAAACACTAGCAAAATTTAAAGCTTGCTCAAATTCTTCCAGCTTTTTATCCGAAGCTTTTAAAGCTTCTATATTCTCAACACTTGGTTTAAGCTCAACTAATTCCTTAAGTTCTGAGTTTTTTTCCCTGATTTTATCTACTAAATTTTTAAAATCATTAAATTTAAATATATACTCTTCCTTTTCTCCTTTTAATTTCTTAATATGAGAAAAAGCTCCTATAATAGCCAAAGGATTAGTAAGCTTAGATAAAGTTTCTATATTATCAGGGGCACTAAGACTTTGTGCAAAATTTAAATCTTTATATTCTTTAAGCAAGTTCAATTGCTCTTCTAAATTTGCTATCTTGCGTTTAAGTTCTTCTTGTTGGTGAATATCGGAAGTCTTTTTTAAATTAAGATTTAAAATGATTAATTCATCATTTATATCTTGATATTTTATAAAATTTTCATAACGTATATTCCAAATACTAGCACTGATTACAGTATTTAAAGTATTAATTTTCTCATTTATATTATTAATAATAGTCCGATTTACATCACCAAAAGCAAAAACAACAAAAAAGGTTAAAATAATAATTTTTTTCATTGGAATTCTCTTAAAGTTGCAATTATATCTTCTTTAGAAATATCACCTTTTATCAAACCCTTACCCAAAGGACTAGCAAGAACAAAATTGATTTTTTTATTAGAGCTTTTTTTATCCATGAAAAAAGCTTCATAAAATTCATCTACATTGTTGATTTTATATGATATTGGCAAACCGAATTTAAGTAAAATATCTTTTATTCTTTGACTTTGCATTTTATCCAAAAGCCCTAAATTTAAAGCCAATTGATTTGCCATAACCATACCTATAGCCACCGCTTCTCCGTGTAAATAAAGCTTATAATCTGTAAAATTTTCTATAACATGAGCAAAAGTATGACCATAATTTAAAAGCATTCTAAGCCTTGATTCTTTTTCATCTTGTTCAACAACCCTTGATTTAAGCTCTATGCTTTTTGCTATAATCTGAGTAAAAATTTCATTCTCACAAGTAGCATTTAAGAAACTTTTTTCATCAATTTTTTCTATAAAATCAAGTATACTATAATCAAACATTGCTGCCATTTTAATAAATTCAGCCATGCCTGCAGCAAGTTCTCTAGAGCTCAAAGTCTTTAAAAAAAAACTCTCACAATATACAGCTTTAGGTTGATAAAAAGTGCCAATAAGATTTTTACCAAAATTATTATTAACACCTGTTTTTCCACCTACTGCTGCATCAACACAAGCTAAAAGTGTAGTAGGAATATTTATAAAATCAATACCTCTTTGATAAATACTAGCAGCAAATCCGCCCATATCACTAATCACGCCACCACCAAAACTTATAAGTACGCTTTTTCTATCCAATTTAGAATTAAACATTTGGTTTAAAATTTCTTCCATGGTGCTTAAATTTTTATATTCTTCACCATCTTTCACAGTAGCAATAAAAATTTCTTTTGCCTTAATTTTAGAAAGTAATGTTTTCAAATGAAGACCTGAAATCTTAGGATTTGAAAGTATAAAAACCTTACTATCAAATTCTAATTCTTCAAGTTCATCAATATAAACCTTATAAGCATTTTCTTTTAACTTAACTTCTACTTGCATTGAACTACTCTTTTTGCATTTATTTTATCACATTTAATTAATTATTTATTCTACTGGTATGAAAAGTTGGTAATTTTGTCTCATTTTGTAATAATGCCTATTTAAATTTGTACTTAAATTTCTGGCAAAATCTCTATTTAGTAATTCTTTTTGAAAACTCACAAATTGTAACAAATCTTCGCGATATTGCAAATTTAAAAGAGGGTTTTCATCATTTTTATTAATAATTTGTATATTTTTATCATAAAGCTTAGATAAACTTCTAAAATACTCCTCCATATCTGTAGTATTTTGAGAATTTGGATTATAATAATATAAAATAACTCCAAAATCAAGCTGTTTACTTAAATCAGTAATGACATTTGCATTGTTTTCAAGTTCACTCTCATCAGCACTTAAAATAATCGCTTCTTTAAGCTCATCAAAAGAAGCTTCACCCACCTTCATAATAGGAATTTTTAAATCAAAAAAAGCTTGTTTTTCTTTCTCAAAATTTTTTATATCGGTTACAACTAATCCTATATCATTATTTTGCAACCACATGGAAATTTGTTTAAAATCCGTGTTGAAATAATCAAAAAACACACCTTCTTTATCCTCAGAAAGTTTTTTTAATTTTTCATACATTACCCCTAATTTAGGATTGATAACATGTATAAAAAATCTTTTTGCATTGCTTTTTTGAATTAATTTTAAAGTAGTATCAAGCACTCTTTCTTGTATATTTTGATTCATATTTTTCATATCAATTAAAGCAAAAACATTACTTCCAAAAGGCATAGGAAATTGCCCTGCTTTGCCTCTTATATTATGAAAAATACTTTGTAAAACAACAGGATCCCCAACGATCAAAATGCTATCATTTGGCTCTAGAACAAAAGATGGTTTTACAAAATAAATTTTAGAATTTCTATAAATAAGGACTATGCGCCACCTTTTTTGTTGTATTGAACTTATGTGCCTATAAGCAAAAATAGACCCTGCTGGAATTTTTACTTCCATAATCTCCCCAACTCCAAGTCCTATATACTGAGCTGTTAAAGCAATATCTGGTAAAAAATCCATAAATCTACGGCTTAAAGTCATTCTAGCATCAGCTAAATTTGCATGAGTATCATTAACACTTAACCCCCAAAAATCCATTATTTCTATTTCTAAATTTGGATTTAAAGAACGCAAAGCCTCATAACTTTTTTTAGTTTCAAATTCATCTTGCATATAAATAAAAGCCTGTTTAAAATCCTTACTCATAATATTTTCAAGACGCGCTGTGCTTGTAGGATCAAAATAATGCAAGTCAATATACTCACTAGAAATATTTAAGTTATTTTTTTCACTATTTTGACACACTACTGTAAAAAAGTAACCTAAGCCTTTTTCAAAACAAAGCCTTTCTAAGAAATGCTTTGCTAAAATACCATCTATTATAATTAAAATATTATTCATTTTAAACTCCAAAAAGGAAATTATAACAAATGGAATTTAAATTAAAGCATAAAGATGGAATGGCAAGGGTTTGTGAAATCACTACCGCACACAGCACTTTTTTAACCCCTGTTTTTATGCCTGTTGGCACAGTAGGAGCGGTTAAAAGTCTTGATGCTAATGATATGAAAAATGAGCTTGATGCAAAAATTATTTTAGCAAATACCTATCACATGTACTTGCGTCCAACTTCCAAAGTAGTAAAAGATTTTGGAGGTTTACATGGATTTACGAAATTTGATAGAAGTTTTTTAACCGATAGTGGTGGTTTTCAAGCTTTTTCTTTAAGTAAAAATTCCAAACATTTTAATGAAGGTATAGAATTTAAAAGTCACATTGATGGAAGTCGTCATCTTTTTACTCCAAAAAGTGTTTTAGATACCCAATATGATTTTAACTCTGATATTATGATGATTTTAGATGATTTAGTAGCCCTACCTGCAACCAAAGAAAGGGTTAAAATTTCTGTTGATCGCACTATACTTTGGGCAAAAGAAGCTATTGCTTATCATAAAAATATGCAAAATAAAGGTATAGGTATAGGGCAAAATATTTTTGGTATTATCCAAGGTGGCACAGATTATGAAGAAAGAAAGCGTTGTGCTTTAAGTTTAAACGAAATGCCATTTGATGGTTTAGCTATAGGTGGGCTTAGCGTGGGCGAAGAAAACGCCTTGATGTACGAAACAGTCCAAAACTTAAACCCTTATCTAGATGAAAATCGTCCAAGATATTTAATGGGCGTAGGAACGCCTGAAGATTTAGTAGAAAATGTTGAGCGAGGAGTAGATATGTTTGACTGTGTGATGCCAACTAGAAATGCAAGAAATGGAACATTTTTCACAAGTTTTGGAAAATTTAATATCAAAAAAGCAGAATTTATCAACGATCATGAAGTTATAGATTCTACTTGCTCATGTTATACTTGTCGTAATTTTTCAAGGGGTTATTTAAACCATCTTTTTAAAGCTAAAGAACTTACTTTTTTTCGTTTGGCAAGTCTGCACAATCTACATTATTATCTTGAACTTGCAAGAAAGATGCGTGAAGCAATTTTGAACAATTCTTTTACGCAATTTAAAAGAAATTTTTATCACTTAAGAGGCAAATAAAATGCTAGAACTACACGAAAATCTAAAAAAAATCCTACAAGCAAAGAATTTAGAAACTTTTTATAGTGAAATTTATGGACAAAAAATTTTTGTTTATGTGGGATTAAATTTGGAAACTTGGCTTTTTAACGATGAAAAAATTTATAAACTTCAAGATGGAGAATTTAAGCTTTCTAGCATAGAAGAATTTTCAAATTTTATTAAATCCATTTTAGAAGATTTTAAAGTACAAAATACTCATTTTCAAAACCTTTTAGAACACAAAGAAGGTATTATCTTAAAAGGTGGTTTTGTTAAAAATTTTTACAAAAAATCCTTTGTGTTAAGACAAAAAATCAACAAAAATCTAAAGCAAATTAATCTTCTAAGCGAAGCTTTCAATCTTTTGCTTAGTGAACAAGCACAATATAAAAAACATTTAAAAATTTTAAATTTATCCATCAGCATCTTAAGTAAAAACACCAAAGAACATCTAGCAAGAGTTGATACTCTTTATACATTAACAAATGCAATTAAAAATGAAAAAATGAATAAAAGTATTTATCTTTTAAGTATACTTTCTTCTATTTTCTTGCCTTTAAATTTGATCGTAGGATTTTTTGGAATGAATACTAATAATCTTTTTTTCAAAGATAGCCCTTATGGTACACTTTATATTTTTTCTTTGATTTGCTGTATTTTGATTGTAGGTTTTATATTTTATTATTCAAAAAAGACTAAAGAATTTGATTTAGATGAAGGTAAAAAAGCTAAAAAACAAACAAAATAAGCAAAATTTTGCTTATTTTAAGAATATTTATATATAATTTTAACTTATTTTTGCGCTCATAGCTCAGCTGGATAGAGCATTTGATTGCGGTTCAAAAGGCCAGAGGTTCGAATCCTCTTGAGCGCACCATCACTTCTTTTCTTAAATAATCTTGAATCATCTGAAATAATCATCTAAAGCATGATATAGCAATGTTTGAAAGCTTCTAAAATAATCTCAAATAATCAATTTTGACAATTTTAAAAGTATATGTTATAGTATATGTTAAATTTTAAAATTCAAAAATAACATATACTTTTTAACATAGGAATATTAAAAATGATTATTGTTAATGATAAGCAACTTAAAACTTTAATTGTAAAAAAAGAACATATATTAAAGATGCATGCACAAAAAATCTCTACATCGAAGCAAAAGATTCGCTAAAAGGTACTATTATCTTTTTTTTATTTTAGATATAGGTTAAACAAAAAAATACAAAGTATTAAAATAGGAAAATACCCAACAACCACACTGTCAAGCGCAAGAGAAAAAGCAAATATTTTTAATAATATGTTAACTGAAAAAATTGATCCCAAGGAACAAATTCAAAAAGAAGATATAAAAAAATCAAAAACCCTAATAATACACTTAAATTCTTATTTAGAGGCTGAAAATAATCTACAAAAAATCAAGATTTTAGTCAAAATATATCAAAATTTACAAAAATGTAGCCGAACTCCTGATCTTATTGATATAGAAGAACTTGAATTTAACAAAGAAGACATTTTCGAAGAATTATTTTATGCTTTAGGCGGTTTAGGAGGTATGTATTCCGTAGAAATGATACAATCAAGAATTGCAAATTTCATCAAAATACTTGGCGGAGAACCTAAACTTTTATTAGAAAGATTCACAGCATAGACTTCAAAAAGAAGTCTATGTAAATAATCAATTTTAGAAAAAATTAATTATTTAATAACGCAGCTTTTACTGTATCATTTGTTGCTTTGGCATATATAGTAGTAGTATTTAGATTTGCATGTCTTAGAATTTTTTGTATGACCACAAGGTTTGTTCCTTTGGCTGTTAATCTCATGGCTAAAGTGTGTCTAAGCAAATGAAGTCCTTTTTTGCTGATCAAAGCTTTAGCGTAAATATTATTTACAATCAAAAAAGCATTACTTCTATTTAAATGTTTTCCTGTGCTAGTTTGCATTATGTAATCACTATCTTGGATATTTTCTTTAAAATATTCAAGCTCATCATCTACTTCTTCTTTTTTAATAAATGCAAATTGTTCTTTACCGCCCTTGCCTATTATGGATATTTTTAATATTTCATCATCAACCTCTTCAAAATCACAAAGTTTTACATTTAAAGCTTCAGAAATTCTAAGTCCTCCATAAAGCATAAGTTTTATCAGTAAAGAGTTTCTAAAACTATTATAAACTTCTTTTTTTGCTTTTTCTTTCTCTAAAACATTATTTAGCCTTATAATTTCATTTTCATTAAGATAATTTAATTTTTCTTCTGATTTTTCTGTTCTAAATCTAATTTTCTTCATATCAAAGGAAAAAACAAACAAATCATCATTATTATCGCTTATAAAAGAAAAAAAGCTAGTTAATACTCTCAAATAAGTTATTTTTGTTTTTTTTGATAGTTTATTGCCATTTTTTGAATTATTTTCTAAATAATTAAGAAAATTGACTAAAAAAGTCATTTTTATATCGTTTATTTGCATTTCATCTTGATAATCTAAAGAATATTCTACAAATTCTAGTAAAATACGCCTATAAAGTAAAGAAGTATTATTTGAATAGGATAATGCTTGAATATGTTTCAAATAAGTTTCTATCCAACGCTCTAAATCTTCACTTATTGTAGTATTTTTAAGTTTCATTTTATTTATATCCTTTTTTTATAACATAATTAAATATTATGTTATATATTTTAAATTATATCATAAAAATATTTATATTTTTGCATTATTTGTCTATTTATACAATTTTTTATTAATATTATGGTATAATTTATATATTTTAACAAATAAAGGATAAAAATGGAAAAAAATACAATAAATAATGAAAATATTCAAAAAAATGAAATATTAATTCCAAAAAGAGTATTATTTGATGAAAAAACATTAAAAATGATAGAAATGATGATTCCTGCTTACAAAGATGAAATTTCTAATGTAGCTAAAGAAAATGAGAAAATTAATCAAATGATTAAGCTTGCTATAGAAAAAATGTTTAAAAATGATTTTTTGAATAAAATAAATAATTTTTAATTAGGTTTTTTATGAATAATGTTTTGTTGCACAGAATAACTGAGAAAGGAAACATTCGCTATTATAGCATAGAAATTATTACCACTCTATTTGAGGAATATATGGTTGAGAGAGTTTACGGAAATGTGCGTTTTAAAAGTTGCACAGGAAGAAAAAATAATGTATTTCCAAGTTTTAATGAGGCACAAATTTTTTTTGAGAAGTTAAAGAAACAAAAAATGAAAAAAGGGTATGCGTAAGTTTTTGCTCAAAAAATAAGAAAAAACATTGATAAAATAGGCTTTTGAGATAAGCTTTTAGCTAAACTCTCAAAAACAGGTAAAAAATCCTTATCAAATCCGCTAATTTCAATTTTTATAGCCATTTGTATCCTTTCTTATATAATTTTTATTTTTATTATACCATAAAGGATTTTGTTGTAAAATTGGAAAAAACTTTTTTTATATATAAAATTACATAAATAAGACAATCAAAATACAATACAAAAGATTCAAAGAATATAGTAAAAACGGTTTTTTAAAAAAACTAATATAAAATATATGGCTAATTATATAATTAATCCTCCTCTAAGCCATCATTAATTCCTGCTTCTGCAAGTTCAAGCTGTTCTTTTTGATACACTTTATCATCTTTAAAGGCTTCAAAACTTTTTTCCCATAAAACCTTTCTTTGCTCTATATATTCTTGATCTTTACACATATTAATCCTTTTTATTTATCAGGTTTAAAACCACTATCTAAAATTATTTTTGTCATTGCACCTTTAAGTTTATCAAAACGATTTAAAGCTTGCATATTACTAACTCTAAGCAATCTTATTTTATCATCTTTTTTATAAAACACTTTAAAAACTTCATCACTTTGTTTGTGTTTTACTATATCATCTAAAGTAGGACTACCTATGAATTCATATTCTTTGGTAAAATCTTATCTAAATCTAAAAAGTGCATACCTAGAAATATCGAAGTCCGTTTATTTCCATCAGCAAATGGATGAAATTTTACACAGGAAAATATTAAATGTGTAATTTTATCAGTTATTGTAGGATAATAATCATCGTTTTTTATATGCTCTAATGCACTAGCCAAATATCCTATTTGTGTTTCATTATAACCACTTAATCCACCTGTTTTTTCAATAATCTTTTCGTGTATAGCAATAGCTTCGCTTAGTTCTATATATTTCATTTATTTTTAAGTCTTTGAAACACCGCATTTATAGCAGGTTTTTCTAACTCTTTTTCCATTTTTGCCATAGTTTTTTTAACTGCTTCTCTCTCAGCTAAATATTCTTTATTATTTTTTTGTTGCGTATTATATTCTGTGGTTTTCATTTTACTACCCTCTTTATTCTTTCAATTAATATCCTAAATACTGTATAGACTATTTTAACATTTATATTTGATTAGCAAATCAATATGAAGCTAAAAAAATTAATTTGCTAATTATACCCAAATTAATTTTCATTAAGCAATAAATAAAACAATCAAGTCAAAAAAAATCCGTTTCAAACCCCTAAAAAATAGGCATTCTGTAACAAAAATACTTGCAAAAATTATTAAAAAATGGTATAATTACGTTATATAAATTGAGAAAGGAGTTGCTTATGACTCTTATTATTGAAAATGTTAATGAAAATTTTTTACCTGCATTCAAGGGTTTAGCAAAAAGCATAAATGCCAAATGTAAAATTTCTAAGCCTAAGTTGAGTAGTTTTGAAAGTAAGATATTAAATGCAAGCAAAGAACTTGATAAAGAAAAAAAAGTCAATACTGCATTAAGCTTTAATTCGCATCAAGACTTTGTGAAAGCTTATCAAAATGGCAAAATATAAAATTTATTACCATAAAGATTTTATAAAAGCTTACAAAAAAAATAAGCGATGAAGAGCGTAAAATAACTGATGAAGTTATTGTAAAACTTTCTAATGATGAGAATTTAGAACCTAAATATAAAGATCATCAATTAAAAGGTGTATTAAAAGATTTTAGAGAATGTCATATAAAGTCTAACTTGTTATTAATTTATCAAAAACATAATAATGAGTTAGAGCTAAATATTTTAAAACTAGGTAGTCATAGTAAGTTATTTAAAAAATATTGAAAGGAATAAAGATGGATAAATGTAGGAAAAAAGCAAAAGTGACTACAACCGAAAAACTCATACTTGTTCTTTGGCTTTCTTGCGGAGTTGCAGCTATTGTTTTGCTTTTGTGTTATTCCTTGCTAAAAATATAAAAATAGTTCCCTATGATGAGAAAAAGCATGGGGGAACAAGTGAAATTGGGGGATATATAGAAAGCGATCCTCGTAAATTTGATTATATATTCGGTGCTATACGAGATCACTAAGCCTAACTAAAAAGCTAGACTTATTTTTTGCTCATAGCATCAAATAAACCTTGAGCTTCTTTTGCAAGCTCATTACCTGATTTACTTGCATCTTGTATTATATAAGAGCTAGGATTTACTCCCATTCTCCTGTTAGCATCTTGTTCTACTATGGCATCTTTAGCACTATTATTGACCACATTAGAAGTACTTGTTCCTTGATTTTTGAAATTACTTATAGCAGCCCCACTTTGTTGGTTAAATTCATTTCTTATATTATCCCCCCCCCCTGTTGTTCCTAAGCTGTTTAACTTATTTTGATTAGCTACTGCATCATTATTATGAGCATTATTAGCTCCTACACTTGAAGGACTGTAATAAGATTTATTGCTAACATCATGATTTCTATCAGCATTTGGCTTAGCTGTATTCATATTAGCATAATGCAACAAGCCTTGCAAATCTCCCCTTGCGGCTAAGTTTTCTAACCCTTTAGCTGCAGCAGCAACTTGTTGTTCTCTAGTTCCACCCAAATTATTTTCAGCAATGTAATTTTCAGCCATATTAGGTAAAATTACTTGCCTGTATAGCTTCACTGTATTGACTTGCTTCACTATAAGAATGTGCTTTTTGTTTGGCATCAGCAAATTCACTACCTGTGCTTGTAGATAGAGCATTAGAATAAGCAGAAGCCACACTATCATTAGATTTAATGATATTGCCAAGTTTTTCAGCATACATTTTATCAAATGCAGCCTACCCTTCTTTACTTAGGCTTCTTGAATATTCTTGTGTTTCAGTTGAGCCTGTGCCTATTGAAGCTGTCCCTTTAATTTCTCCACCTATTTTTCCACCATTTCCAAAGATTTCAATCCCTGCTGAGCCACTAGCATAAGCGCTAATACTTCCTTCTAAAGCTTTTTTGTCTGTTTCAGAGAAGCTAGATTTATCGCTTAATGCTTCATTCATAGTTTCTTTTAAAGCTTTCGTTTCTGCTTTCTCAATTGCTTTAGTATCTTCTACTCCTGCACCATGATTTCTAAGATAATCAGAGGTAATACCGTGATTAATGCCTGTTTTGTGAGTATCGGCAATAGAATTAGCAAGAGAATCTTGTCTAGTTTGAGTTTCGCTTTGTGCGTGTTTTGCATCAAGTCCTATTCATATTAGAAATTTCACCATGATTTCCCAAAGCAAAACTTGTACCTGTATTCACATCTCTAGCTGTTGTTCCACCCCCTGTTATACTAGACATGCTAATCTACCACCCCCTGCACTTATAGCACTTTGCAAGCTCATCACCCCTGCATTCATCGCCCAAACTTCATCTCCTCTAGGAGCAGCAATGCTAGTTTGTGTAGATAAGGCTTGCTGATTTGCAAAGCTTCCAGCAGCTCTTGAAGCACCTGTTAGAGCTTGAGATAATCCAGAAGCAAAAGTTACAAATCCTTGTTCACTTGCTTTAGCTATAGCATAAGCTAAAACAGGAGTACTCATTACAAGATAATTCATGAAATTTGATCTATTTGCTACTTCTTTGAATATAAGAATGTTATCTCCTAAGCTTAAAGCTGCTTTTCCACCTGTTATCACCTGTGCAACATTCATAAGATTAAAATCATTTATAAAATTAATAATACAAAGTATAGGAGTCCAAAGTACTATCCAAATACATAGAGTAAAAAACATCTTAATATGAGCATAAGAGCCAAACACAATAGAAAGCAAAGCAACAAGCCAAGACAAACCTATGATAATAGCTGTTAAATAAGCTTTAGCTAAAGGCAAATAAGTTTGTGCCAAGTGTCCTTGTGCTTGCATACTTGCATAAAATTGCTGATCCGCATAAGCAGTATTTGCAGCCACAGAAGCAGGATTTAAACCTACTGATTTAGCGGTATTAATGATTGCATCTTGAGAAGCAAGCATTATCATGGATTGTTGCAAATAAGATCTAGCACTTACAGCTTGTTCGTTATAGATTTGTGCAGCGCCTAAGAACTTTTGCTCATAATTTGCCATATCATTCGCCATACCAAGCAAAGCAGCATGAATCTTCATAGCTTCATCTGTATCGTTTTTAATCATTTCAACGATTTGAGGACCTGCATCAGAACAGGGCACAACACTTTGTTTTTCAATATTATTGTTATTTTCAAACAAAGGAGTAAGCTGAGAGCCATTGCCTATGTTTGTGAAAAGATCTTGTATTAAATTATCAGAGTTTTGAAAAAGATTTCTACCTTGTTGATTAAGCAAGATACCTACTGAAACGCAGTTTCTAAAATAAAAATCAATATTTTTTTGCAAAGTTGCATCAATAGCCGAAAGCTTTAAGCTTGGCAAAGTACTCATCACTTGAAGTGAAAAACCTAAACCTGCATTAGAAAAATTTGTAGATTGTGGAGTTGAAAAATGTTTTTCCATAGCTTCTAGGATAACCTTCTCAAATTGCGTCATCAATGCAAAGCTTTTTCCTATGCCTATAGGAATTTGAGAAATGACATAATCTTTGCTAGTGACTTCATCGTAAATCATGAAGCGGTGATTATTGTCATTTGGTGCTTTTAAAAACATGTACCACACTACAGCAAAAAGCATAAACATTTTTCCAAATTCAAACACAGGACTTGTTTGTCCATCCATTGCTTTTTTGATACTGAAAAGCAATAATAAAATAGCCAAGGCTGCATTAACGATATAATCTGTTTCAGTGGTTATACCTTTAACCGCCTGCATGATTTCATTTATCACATCGCCATAACCCCAAGTATAGATTAGATTTCCATTAGCTATGTTTGTAGCACCAAATAAAAATGAAGGTGCAAAAAACAAAGTGCTAAAGAATAACAAGTAAAATCTTTTCATGGATTATATTAAAGAAGTTAAAGAGTTTGTTTGGTGTAATTATAAAAGGGTGCAACGCCAAAGGGCTGCAACCCTTTAGCGTTAATTTACCACCCAGAAGGGAGGTGAGTTTTAATGCTCAAAATTGTTCTAATAATTATACTCTTAATGCTTTGCTATGTCAAGGCTTATTGAGTATCCCCTGCTTTTGCAGGGTTTAGAACAATCCCTTTGGTTTAACCAAACAAACTTTTAACTAAGCCTATCTTCCTTTCTATTGATTTATTTTATTTTTTAATTTATATTTTTCTTGCTTATGCTAAAAGATAAGATTCAATCATAAATAAAATGTATTAAGAAGTCAAAGAATTTGTTTGGTATAATTGCATTAAGGGTTTTGCCACAAGGCTGCAACCCTGTGGCATAATCACGCCCTAGAAAGGGGGTGAAACTATGTTTCGTTTCGTACTTATAATTATACTAATTTATATAATTACTGTCAAGGCTTATTAGCCTTGCCCCTTTTTTAAGGGGCGAAACTCCCTTGTGGCTTACCAAACAAACTTTTAACTAAGCTTCTCTTCTTTCTATTGAATTTCTATATTTTTTTATATTTTTATTTGAACTAAATAATAAACTTAGCAAGATTTAAATTTACCAAATCTATCATTTACTTATACTTACTTCAATCTCACATTCATAATCATATTAGATAAAAAGATACTATCTTTATCAAAGTCTTTTGAGTTATATTCATTTTTTGATTGTATATTTTGCATAGTTTGCATTAAAGTTGAAAGATTATATAAACTTAAACTTTCTAATATATTTATGAGTTCTATCTTGCTTAAAGTATTAAAATCATTTAACAATCTAAGATAATTACTTATAATAGAAGAAGAATTTATATTATGAAATACAATTTTATTTTTTATATCTTTTTTAATAAAAAATTGATTATTTTTTATATAAAAATAATTTCTAAAATGATTATTGCTTATTATTTGATTATAAAAACTTAAAAGACTTTCTTTGCTGTTTAAGTCTATAAAATTAAGATAAAAATTCTTTTCTTCTAAGGCTAATTTTAAAGCATTAAGATTTGCAAAAGAAGCATTAAGATTTTCATTATTTTTTAAAGCATAAACGATATTTTCTTGTTCTTGTTTTTGGGTAATAGCATATTGTAATAAAGGATTTTTATAATGTGTATTGCTATTGATTAAAACATTGATATAAAAAGCTTCTTTGCTTTTCTTAGTTAATTGAAGCAAAGATAAAAGTGTAGAAGGGATATAAAAAGAATCAAGCTTTAAATTTAAATACTTATCATAAGTATTTATATAAGTTAATTCTTGACTAAAATCCAAAGCTTGTTCTTTTAAATTTAAAAGCATTGTTCCACCTAATCCTAATAAAGCTAGATTTTTGAAATTCTCTAAAGCTTTTCTTTTTTCTAAATCGATTTGAAGTATTTTTTGCATTGTTTTTCCTTTCTTTTGTGGTTTACTCTTTTATATTATGCTCTTTAGCATAAGCTAGTATTTTA
Organism: Campylobacter sp. CFSAN093238; assembly: GCF_012898015.1. Classification (NCBI taxonomy): domain Bacteria; kingdom Pseudomonadati; phylum Campylobacterota; class Epsilonproteobacteria; order Campylobacterales; family Campylobacteraceae; genus Campylobacter; species Campylobacter sp. CFSAN093238. The sequence continues at coordinate 983,408 of NZ_CP040611.1, forward strand.
GCTCGAAGTTCCCTTGGGAAATTATATCTATAAATAGCAGGAATTCTTGGATCAAGAAGTTTATCAAGCTTATGTCTTTTATAATACCATTCTAGATTTTCAGGGGTAAAATAATAAGGGGCATTAGGATAGCCTTGAGGAGGAGTTAGGGCTGCTAATTTGGCAGTTAATATCATAGAATCTATTCTTAATTGTGCACTTTCTTCACTCCGATCATTTGGAATATCATAACCATAAGCATTTACCATGCCATTATAATACCCTCCCCTATGATGATCAAATTCTCTTCTGCTTTCATAAGTAGAATCTATATCCCTTGGATCTTTTATTTTGCCCTCAACTATATCACTTCTTAAGGCTTTATACATACTTCCAAATTCATCGCGAGCAATTCTATATTTATTATAATCAATCACCCAATCTACTCCCATAATCTCATCTATAAAAGGAAGCATACCAAATTCATCAGGTTTTAAAGTCTTAGCTAAGGTTTTAATCTCTTGTTCTCTTAAAGGGTTTTTATGCACTCCTACTAAACCACTTCCTACAGCAATATCTGCATAACCATAAATAGCACCTAATAAATGAGGTTTATCTAATATACTACTTCCTCCACTTAATTGTATATAAAGTATAGTAGCTTGTATAAATCTTGCATTAAAACCATTTTGAAACATATCATTAGCTAGGTATTTATAATCACCTAATATTCCTGCTGCCATACCCCATTCATTATGAAATAAACTTGATCTTAGATTATGTTTATTATCATCTACTATTCTATATAATTTTTCATATTTAGGATCTACATTTCCTTTTTCATCTACAGCTCCTATAGCGTCATAAGGTATATCTATAACAACACTTCTTATACCACTTCTTATAACTAAATATTTATATCTTTCTCTTTTAGTTTTTAAAGATTTATAATAAGCTTTTTCTGCTTTAGTCCAAGGAGCTATAGCTCCTTTTATAGGATCTTTTAAATAAATACTTTGCCAATCTTTAAATTCAAGTAAAGTAGAACTTTGCCCTGTATAAAGATTAGGATCTAGGTATTGGGGTTTATAGTCTTTGTAGGGGGAGTTTTGTTTGATATTGTGTGCTTCAAACAAAGCTTTGGAATATTCTTGGGTGTATTTGCCTACTTCACGCCCATCTTCTCTTTTATCAAATATAATTTGATTCGTATTTTTATCAACTTCTAATATAAGTCCATTAGAAGTATAAATCTCGTAAGTTTCACTCATTTTTATCCTTTCATCCTATATACAAACCATCTTCCATGATTATAGTAGTGGCTAGTCTGCCTATAAACTTATTAGAATAATCTTGGGATTTATTAGTATCATCACTTTCTTCCTCATCATATTCATTTTTTCTTTTGTTTTTTACATATTCTTCATTTATCCCCTTATACATCACTTCCAAATTATGTTGTCCTATGGCTTCTAAATTTTCCATCAATCTTCTTGCCTTTTGCCTATCTTCTATGAACTTACCCTTTTCATCTTGAGTGGTATTATAAATCCCATTTGCATATTCATATAAAATTTGTATAGCATCATTATAAGCTAAGATAGGGTGTTGTTTTATCACTGGGTGTTGTGTTTTATACTCTTCTTTTCTTTGAAAATGCTCTAGCTTATATATATTACAATTTCTAAGTTCTATATTGTTTTTTTCAAAAAATTCCTTATCATTTAAGATATATTTGCCTTCATTGATTTTATCTTCCATAAAAGCACTTCTTTTTTCATCTAAAATAATATAAGATAAAAGTCTTTTTAAGGCAAATTCCCTAGCTTCACTTGAAGTTGTAGCACAAGCAATACTAGGATAATAATTAAGCCCACCCGTGCATAAAAAGAACCAAAAATAAACTCAGATAAATCAAAACTCATAAATCTAGAATTTATCAATAAAGGATAGGTTATATATTCTTCTTTTTTTACAGCTAAAGGAAAATCATAATTGTAAGTAAATTTTTCATACATTAGTTTTTCATATAAAATTTTCAATCTTTCATAATTTGTAGGCAAAAGTGTATCAATAAAAGATCCTGCTAAATTTTTTAATATATCCACGCTCAAGTCTTTACTCATTTTAATAGAAAAATCAATAGCTAATTGTTTTTTTACTTTTGATATCAAATGAATTTGCTTAGCTTTATCTAATCTTGAAAAACTCTTTGACTTTTTTAATTCACTTGCATATTCTAATTGATTAAAATAATAATAATTTGTTCCTATTTGATATAAAAAAAGCTTATTGAGTGATTTTTTACTTTTTGGATTAATTTTTATAAAACGCCCTTTAGGGCTAAGTGCATAAAATATTCCTAGTTCTTTAAAAAAATGTGCTTTAAAACTAGAAAATAATTTATTACCATAATGCTTTTTATCAAAGCTTGAATCTATAAAAAACAAAATCATTTTTTTAAAAAAATCAGGCTGACTCATAAAAAATTCTGTAAAAGGAAAAAGTTGCTTAATAATATTAAAAAAAGTGATATCTATGGATAATTTTGCAAGTTCATTATCAAGCATAATATCTTGAATGCTTTTATCTAAATCTTTTTTTAAAGGAAGAGTTTTGTCTGTTTGTATATTTTCTTCAAATTCAATCTCCTCATCAAAGCTTTCATTTAAGGTTTTTAAAAAATTTACATAAGTTTGATCTTCTTCTTCAAAATCATTTTCAAACATAGCTTTGGCTAATTCATCTAAATAAATAACTTCATCTTCTTTTTTATTTTTATTTAATTCTTTAGATAAAAAGATATAAATTTTTTTATCATTATCATAAAAATAAATATCATCAGGGATAAATAAGATATACTCATTAAAATAATTTGGTATTTTAATCCTTTGGTAATTAAGTGAAATTTCTTTATCGCCATAATCTGGATTTGGAATTACAATATTTTTAACACCAAGAGAATATTCTTGCGTAAAAGCTAAGTCTTTTTGTAAAACATACAAAGTTAAAGTCAATAAAACAACCGTTAAAGGTGAGTATTTCTTAAAATCTACATTTTCATATGTTTTAAACATTAATGGTTCTGAGTTAAGATTGGATTGTATTTGGTTATAGCGAGAATTGATATTGTCTAAATAATCATTAAAAAGCCTGATATATTCTTTTACTTTTTCTTTTTCTTTTTCGCTAATTTCTTCCAGTTCTTTAGGTAATTTAAAAAAGTTATCAATATAAGCAAAATCTTGCTTAACTTTTTCATATTCTAATCGTTCGTTTATATGTTCCAATAAATAAAGTTTCATCCAAGAATATGTTTGATTATAAAAATTAAAATATCCCTTATATTTTTGATAAATCTGTCCATCAAGTTTCACAAAAGGACAAAGTTGCAATACATAATCATCTTCTTTTTTAACATCTCTTTCTATAAAATAAGAACCATAATCTCTTTTGCTAGGAAAATCGCCTTTTAATGCAAGTTTTTCATTTTTTGTAAGAGCTTTGGGGCGATTTTTTATTATTGCTCCTAATTTTTTTTGATACAAGTCCTCACAAAGTCCTGCATTGTTAAGCTGTGGTGGATTAGTAATAAGCAAATAATTTTTACCCATTTTGGTTGTATTGATTTGATCAGTATTTTTTTTATCTAATATCATTTCTACTAGCATGGAAGAATTTAAATCAGGATATTCTGCATAAAAGAAATGATTGAGTTTAGAGATATTTAAATTGATTGCTTTTTTTAATGTTGTATCAAAATTATTTAAACTAGAATTCACTAAAAGTGTATTATCTAACTTTTCATTTTCAAATTTTAGATTATTTTCTAAAAAATTATCAAAAATACCTTGAAATTCTTCATCTAAAATAACTTTATAAAAACTATTTTTATAAAGACTAATAGAAGGTACATTAGAATAAGATGAAAAATCTAATAATACTTTATCATCTATAATTAATACATCAGATAAAATTTCTTCATTGCACAAAGCGATAATAGGATAAAGCTTACTAGTAATAAGCTCTAAAAGTGGATAAGCAAAATCATAATAATATTTTTGTTCCTTATACTCTTGATACTCAGCAGAAGAATTATAAGCTTCAAATAATGTATTTACAACAAAAACATAAGGATTTTTTTTGACTAAAGAGACAGGTTTTTTAAGATTGGTTACAGAATCTAATATATTGATAAAAAATTTTGCTATAGCTCTAATAATTTGCTTATATTCATCATCATTAGATTGAGTAATATTTTTTAAAAGTGTATTAAAAAGTGTATCTAGGGTAAGTTGTATCTTTGGTTTAATTTCTTGCTCAAAATAGTTAGATTCTTTGATATTTTTTAATAATATATTTAATTCTTTTTGAATTTCTTTTAAAAAATTTTCAATATTTTCTACATTGTTTTCATCAATAATTTTATTGAGCGTTTTATTTTCATTTTGATTAATTGCATTATTTAAAAATTTTAAATTATTAAAGATAATTTTTTCAATGCTAGATAAATTTTTATCAGAGCTAAATTTTTGTTCTTTTGTGATTTCGTCTTTATTGGCTTGATTTAAATGTATGATTTTAAAAGTTTTTGTATTATCAATTTTAAAATTATCTTCAATAGTATGTAGTGTCTTATACAAAGAATTCTTAGCTTCTTTATATCCATCAAAATCACTGCATATAAAAATAATTTTATTAGCATTTTTGGTAAGATTTTTTAACTCGATTTCTAAATTATGATTTGATGCAATTAAAGTAAAATTTTTTATTTTCATATTTTAACCCCATTTACCACCACAAATTTACAAACATAAAGCTCTTGTTTTCTATCTTCATCTTCTAAGATTTCATCTAGTCCTTGTGCGATTTGAAGTTTTAAATTTTGCATTTTTGCAGGAGCTAAAAAACTAAAATGATATTCGTTTAATTCTTTATTATCTTCTAAAGCATTTTTGATGATTTTATCATACTCATGTAGCTGTGTAAAATACCCTACTCCTAAATCTTTATTTTCAAATTCCTTATAAGCACTTTTATAAACTTTAGCAATGTTTTTTGGGATAATAAAATAAAGTTTGATTAAATTAGTATCAAAGCTAAGATTTAGTTCTTTAAATTCATAATCTTTACTAAAGTCTTGTTTGAATTGATTAAGAATATTTATATCCTCTATATCTTTTAAATCTTTTAAATCTATATTAAATTCATTTAAAGCCTTATTTTGTTCTTTTTTTTCATTATTGATTAAAAGATTATAGATAGGTAAATTATCTTTTTGAAATCTATCACTTTTATAATGAAGTCTTATTATAGGCTCTTTTAACTCTATTTGATTTTTACTTTGTTCTCCTAAGCCCTCTTTAGGATCAAAGCTGTGATCAAATTTAAACTTAGTAGGAGTAAAGCTTACTTTTAAAGCAAAGCCTTTATCTGTTTTACAAGCTGAGATGAGTTCTTGTAAGATTACATATTCATTATTGACTTTCTTTTGAGATAAGGATCCTTTTACATTAACAACTTTAGTACAAGGAACACTTACACCTGCTATAGTATTAGGACAAGCTACTATACTAGAGTTTAATAAATCACTTTCTAGCATTATAGGCACACCATCATCTTTAAAAGTTTTTCCTTTGTTTGATTTAAGTATGACTTTACCTCCATGGATACATTCTAGGTTTTGATTTTCTAAAAGAGCATGAAGTTTAGCTATAGCTTGTTTTTTATCTACTTGTGTGGTTTTTTGTTCTTTTAAAGTGTTTGAAATTAAGTCTTTATACTCTAAGCTTTGTTTGCTTAAACATTCTAATTTGATATTTAAAGAATTTTCTAATATAGAATAATTAAGCAAACAAAGTTCATCATTTTTATAAAAGATACTAAGTCTTCCTTTGCCACTGCTTTCATCTTTAGGAGAAAAATAATAACTAGGTGTATCTTGTTTTATAGTATTATCTTGATCTAATTCTCCAAAGTAAAAAGGATTGTTAGGAAGTTCATTTGATCCTGTAAGGAGGGTGGAGTTTAGGAAGATTTTTATATCTAAACTTTTAAAATCTATTTGATATTTTTCTTCTATGTCCTTTATATCCAAAACACTTCTATCTTTTGCAAAAATATCACAATGATTATCATAAATATGGATCAAATTTGACATAGAGATGAAAGAAGTATTGTTAGAATTATCTTGCAAATCTTGTAAATTTACTTTATCTAAGAATATGATTTTTATATTATTTGTCTTTAATACTATGGTATTGGTATTTTTATCATAAAATTGCTCTATGTTAAATACTTCGTTTAAAATTAAATTAACATCATTTTCCTTAGTATTAAAGCTTTGATTATTTAGATTATCTTGTAAGGAAATTTCTTTATTTAAATAGTCTTGGATATCTTTTATTTTTTCATTTCTTTTTTCTTTTAAAGTATTGATAGATTTATAAAGCCTTTTTCTAGCATCAAGATAGGTATCATTGAGCTTTTCTTTATCTAGGATGAAGATTTTTGTGAAAGTAGAATTATAGCCTAGATTGTTTATAGCGGTAGCTTGGGTGAAAAGCTCTTCTTGATTATAATTTATAGCTATGGAATTTTCACATTGATATAAGGCTTTTAAGTATGCTATGGATGAATTTTTATCTATTGTGTCTATTTCATCATTGTTTATAAAAGCAAGCCTTGTTATAAATAATTCTCTATCCATTTTTTTCTAAATATTTAAGATAAATGAATATTATATCAAATATATTAAATTTTTGATAGTCTTTAAAGATTTTCATATACCACATACACACTCGCAATTAATATAATAATATTACACACAAACCCTATAAACCAACTTAATTTTTTGTGTTTTTCTCCTGTGCTATAACATTTAAAAAAATAAGCTTGTAATAAACAAGGAAGTATAATAAATGTGATTGTAAAAAAAATAAAATTTATAAAGATTAAAAATTTAGAACACTTATATACTATATATTCTTGTGGTGATAATTCTTCAGCTTCTGGAGGACCGAGCATTACATATCCTCTATAAGTTTCAAGATCATAGCTAAGATAAAATATGATAATAATAGCTGTAAAAAAGATAATAAAATATATTGAAAAATAAGATTTTAAAAATTCTTTTATGTTAATTCTCATCCAATAATTTATAATAGAAAAGGCAATAAGAACGCTTAAGGCTGTAATATAAAGTATTGTATCAATAGTAACAAGCCTAAAAATAAATCCTACCAAACCCCAAAAAATAGAAAATGTAATATCTTCTCCCATTTAAACTCCTGTATTATAAAGCACATTATAAGCTTCATCTTTAAAATCAAGTTTAGTGATAAAATCTTTACTATAAAGTCTAAAATCCAAACCATAAGGAGTGAATTTTTGATAGTCTTTAAAGATTTTCATATACCACATACACACTCGCAATTAATAAAAAGATATTACACACAAACCCTATAAGCCAACTTAATTTTTTGCGTTTTTCTCCTGTGCTATAACATTTAAATAAATAAGCTTGTAATAAACAAGGAAATATGATAAATGTGATTACTAAAAAAAACATAGTTGCAAAGGTTAAAAATTTAAAATAATTACGCACTCTATATTCTTGCGGTGATAATTTTTCAATTTCTGGAGGATCAAGTAATACAAGCGATTTATAAAATTCAAGATCATAGCTAAGATAAAATATGATAACAATAGCCATAAAAAAGATAATAAAAGATATTAAAAAATAAGATTTTACAAATTCTTTTATGTTAATTTTAATCCAATAATTTAAAATAGAAAAGACAACAAGAACACTTAAAGTTGTAAGATAAAATTTTATATTAGTAAAAGCAAGAATAAATCCAAATAAACCCCAAAAAATAGAAAGTATAATATCTTCTCCCATTTAAACTCCTGTATTATAAAGCACATTATAAGCTTCATCTTTAAAATCAAGTTTAGTGATAAAATCTTTACTATAAAGTTTAAAGTCCAAACCATAAGGAGTGAATTTTTGATAGTCTTGATAATCTTGATTGTAAAGATAGTATTGTTTGGTTTTTGGAGATTGCAGAATTCTTTGAGGGCTTATTGAACAATCAATTTTATATCCATCTATTTCCCATTCAAGCCATTCTCTATAAGTTGCCATTTGATATAAAGAACCTTCTATGCTAAAAGTTTTCGTATTAAAATCCCAAGCTCCAACAGGTTGTCCTAGCTTGATAAAATTTCCCTCATCATCAAATTCATGTCCTTGATCTAAAAAATCAAAGCTATCATAAACATAAACAAGCATTTCATCAACGCGGTATGATACCTTTTCTCTATCTCCTTGAATTTCTTTTTTAATGCTTAATTTTGAAGGAACAAAATTAAAAGAAAATTTACCACTACAAGCATAAAGAGATAGATCTTGCATGAGTTCATCATAAGTTTGCTCTAAAGTCTCATATGTATTATAAGTAAGTCCAAATGGCGATGTCGCAAAAATAAATTTATCAAGTCTAGCATAAGAAAAATCTACCTTAAATTTCTCTGCAATATTTATACCTAAATTTTGCCAAATTTGTCTGAAAAACTCATCATCACCCACACCTATATATTGACAATTTAAAGTATCAAGCTCATAGGGCTTACAGTCTAAAATGCGTTTATAATCTTTTGAAATTTCATCATTTTCTTTAATGATGAAATAAGATTCTTCATTTTTATCGCTTCGATTTTCTTTTATATCGATCGCAAAATCAAATTTATATTCTCCTTGAGGTAAATTTTTTAATATCAAAATATTATGAGTTTTTTGTAAGATTATTTCTATTTGCTTTGTAAAATTTTGAGTGTATATGTCTTCTTTTGTATGAAATTTTTTACTTAGTCTTTTTATTATAGGAAAATGAGAATAAAACTTATCCCAATCTAGCGTAGTGTAAAATTTAATAGAACGCCTTTCTTCTCTTACTTCATTTGTTTTATTATCTACATGGCGCGAAAAACGCTCTGAATTTTGCCTTAGTCTTTTCATCTCTTGGGTTTGTGTGTTGTTTGGATAAGGGGTATAATGTAAAATAAGAGGTTCTATACCTTTACTTTGTAAGAAATTTTGTATTTCTTTTAGTCTTTGTTCTGCTTGGGGATTATTAGGCTTATTTTGTTTTACGGGGAGATGATAATTTTGTATTGTATCTATCTTAGGGCTATTTTGCCACAATACTTGAAGTTGATAGCTAATAGCCCAACCTAGTGTTGCTATTTCATTATTGCTTTTTTGATAGTATTTAAATTCATTATAACAACACTCTAATTCTGTAGGTAACACTGTTTCATCATATTGTAAAGTGCTAAAATTTATATTATTAATATAAATTTGGCTCTTTAAAGTTTCTTCATTAATATGTCCTACTGGAACAATGTTTTCCCAAAAAAGTTCTTCATCCATTATTTCATCCTATTGTTTTTATATTTTAGAAATTCCTTAAGCATGTTCTCATTTAAATTTATAGAATACCTAGTCCAGCACATTCTAGCATATTTATAAAGTTTCATATATTTGGCTTGTTTTCATATATTATTTTATCCTTTATGATTTGCATTTGAATTCATTACTAGGAGAAAAATAATAACTAGGTGTATCTTGTTTTATGGCATTATCTTGATCTAATTCTCCAAAGTAAAAAGGATTGTTAGGAAGTTCATTTGAGCCTGTAAGGAGGGTGGAGTTTAGGAAGATATAAGCTTGATAGTTTTGAAGTTCTTCAAAAGTAAAATCTGTCGTTGCTTCTAATTTATAAAGTTCATCATAAATACTTTGACAATCAATTATGCTTTTATTTTCACAAAACAAATAAATACTTTTTTTATCTTTATGAATAGAATATAAAAAGTCTTTACCTATCATAATTTTCCTAAATAATACCTATTTTAGCTTTTCCATTAAAATACAAAGCTTGTGATATTTTACAAACTCCACCTAAATATTGCTCATCCCAAATTTGATCTTTTATTTTATAACTTTTTGAATTATATCCATATATTTTTGTTATATTATTAATATTTTCAAGACATTTCATATCTTTATAAACCACAATGAAAATTCTAAATTCCCCAATGGCAATTTTATGAGCTAAGTTTTCTTGATTATTAATAAAGGAACAATCTTTTCTGTATTTATTAAAATCATTTTTATCAAGAATTAAAATATATTTTTCTTTTTCTTGCGCCTTTAAAATAAAATCTATGATTTTTGTTTGACTAATGGTAGGAGCTTTATAACTTGTATAATAACTATCTCCAAGCTCTTCTAAAATACCATTTGTTTCTTGCATTATAGTGGCTATTAATGAAAGAGAATACTCAAAGTGGTTAATCTTTTCTGGATGGTTTTTATTGAACCCAAAAGAGCTATTTTTATTAGTAGCATTATTTTTTAACACAAAAGTTTCTGTATATATTTGAATATTTTTTATAAAATGATTAAGATACTCTATACACTCACTAAAACTTTTATCTTTGACTTTGTTATGGTTAGCATCTAATTCTAAAAGATAGGAGTAGAAGTAAAGAGTTTGAGTTAGGGGGATTATGGAGTGAGAATCTTTACCCGTATAGATAGGCAGTCTATTGTGTGAGCCATATTGAGCAGAAGCGATGATATTTATACCACCGCTGTCATAGACACAATATACTTTTTGAGGATTTAAGACTTGCTCCATAATATTTTTATCTAATAATGCTGCCAAAGCCCGCATTAGCATATTATCAATCTCATCAATAGCAGGAGAATTAAAAGTATAGACTTGCGATGCCATAAATTTGATTGCATTAAATTGTGTATTTAAGCTCCTATCAATAGTATCGCAAAATTGCATTGCTATAACTGCTAAATATCCGCCTAAAGAATGCCCTATAAAAATAATATTATTTGAATCTACTTTGTTTAAAATAGGTGCTATGTCTAATAAAAATTGCTTTAAAGCATTAAGTTGAAAATCGCCCTTACCAAAGGTAAGCCCTATATCCGCCAAAGTATCCATACTCCAAAGTCCCTCTGTCCCCCTAAACCCTACTACAAACTTATCTTTTTCTTTATCATAAAACAAAGTAGCACTAAAGCCAGAAGCCGTATTTGGTTGGTGGAATTTAATCTCATATTTTTTAGCAAAGTTTTTAGCTTGAATCTCCCCAAATTCTCCATTAAGTGTCGGATATAGTGCAATGGAATCATCATAAATAAAATAATCTTTATATTTTTTAGATAAGGTCTTTGTATATTCTAAATTTTCTATATTGTCTTTATCTTTAGGGAATCTATTTTGCCCTATTTTATAACTATCCATTTCTCGCTCATCGTTATTGATATACATAAAGTTAAAATAACTTGCTTGGGCCAACTCGGCATAGCCTCTTAGATTGTTGATTAATTCTTCCATTTAGTCTCCTAAAGTTAATTTAGCACCAAAAACAGAGCAAATGCCAAAGGGTAATATAAAAACAATATTAAAAAATTCCTTAAATATTTTTTAATTCTTGTTATTCCAAAAAGCCATAGATTGGCTATCATTAGTGGAAAGACTATCCAACCAAGCATTATAAAAAACTCCTCAACCCTATTTGGATTATGTCCAACAATAGGAGATATAAACCAACCTACAACACATAATATAATCCAACAAATATAAAGTATTTTTAGAATCCGCATTCTGTTTCCCTAAACCACACCACGAAACCATCTTTGTGTGTATCATAGAACAAAGCAGCAGAAAAGCTTGACTCTGTATTTGTTTGATGGATTAATAAATCATATCTTTCAAAGAATTGTTTGGCTTGGAGTGGGGAGAAGTCGCCATCGAGCTTGCCGATTTTAAATCCTCTTTCATCAATAATTTTAGAGTTTTTATAGGTAATATCTAAAACATTTTCAAAGGTAACAATTTTATCTTCATCTTTTATATCAAATTTATTATCAACATAATGAAAATATCCATAACTTGCCTGTGCAAGTTCTGCCATGTCCCTTAGTTTATTGATTTATTGTTTATTATCCATATAATTCTCCTAATAAGCTTCTGCAATCTATTTCACCGTCAAGCTTTAATCTAAAATCCATATTACCCTCATTACCATAAATATTTGGTGCATAGTTTTTCCATATTGGTCTAAAATATATTTTATTAATATTTTTAAAAGTTAATGTTTTGTTATTTGGATTCTTATAATAAATATATATACCTAAATCTATTCTATTACCATAACCTATTTTTGCATAACCATTTTTTCCTATACTACCATCTAAACTCTTATCAAAATAAGCTAAGATTCTATTATATTTTTCCTCACTTTTTGGATAATTATTTAATTTACATAACCTTCTAAATTCCCAATAGCTAGGATATAAAAAGGGGTATAAAATAATATAATTAAAATTATTGGTGATAATAGCACTAAAATCTTTTTATATTTTTTCATTCTATCACCTTGACTAGATGAAATCTTAGAAGATGAAGATAGAAAACAAGAGCTTTATGTTGGTAAATTTGTGGTGGTAAATGGGGTTAGTGAAAACAAAATAAAAGCAAAAAATAAAGATGTAAATATAAATAATGGCACAAAATACACAAACACTACAAAAAGCAATAATATAAGTTCTAGTGAAAACAATACCCAAGAAAAAATCACTCATCTAAGCAATGATGGTCAAAATCTTTTAAAAAATATAGAGAAGCTAAGACTCAAACCTTATAATGATCAAAATGGAAAAGAAATTACTTCATATGTTAAAGGTGCAACTATCGGATATGGACATCTTATAGGGCAAAATGAATGGGATTTGTATAAAAATGGTATTACTTTACAAGAAGCGGATAAATTGTTTAAAAGCGATTTGTTACCCTTTGAAAATGCTGTAAAAAATTCAATAAACTCTTCCTTGGCACAGAATGAATTTGATGACTTGGTTATATTATGTTTTAATATAGGGATTGATAATTTTAAAAACTCTTTTGTTGCCAAAATCATCAATGCAGAGAAAACGGGTTACAAAACATTAAAGGAAGCTTGGATGGCGTGGAACAAAAGTCAAAATAAAGTAATGCAGGGACTAATTAATAGGAGAAATGCTGAATAAAGCTTTACACTCAAGGAGGTTATGAAAAATGGTAATTTTTAAAAATATATTATTGTTTTTATTTTTTAGTACTTATTTGTTAGCACAAGAGGATTTTACTCCACTAGAGCAATGTACCTATGAAAATGAAAAGTTTTGGATAAAAATTTTAAATCTATGTCCAGAGGGTAATATAACTTGTGATAAGGTTGTATATGTGGGTGTCAATAAAAATAATGGAAAATATATTGTCTTAAACGGTAAGTCTATTAGTGATGTAAATATGAATTTTAAAGGATATGTTTTTAAAAATGGTATTTATGAATACAATATTTTTAATAATTTTTTATATATTTCTAAAAACAAGCAGATTATACAAGAATATCGTCTGAAATTATGTGAAAAATAGACGCAACAAAGGCAGCAAGCAACAACAAATACCTAGAATATGTAAAAAGTTAAAAAGATACAATAAGAATTACAAGAAGTTTTTAAAGTTATAAAAATCCTAATTAATGAAATCTTAGCTCCTAAATTTTACAACAAATACAAAGATTTAGAAGTTGAGATTGATGATAAGGGTAATGTGCTTAGGTGGATAGGAGAGATTAATAGAGAGACAAAAAATATTAGCAAATAAAAAATGATATAATAATGCTTTATATAAGGAATCTTTTATGTTTATAAGTTCTAAAACAGAGTTAATTCAAACTATTAAAAATTTAACAATCAACAATAAAGAAGTTAAACAGATTGATTTTATTTATCCTAATTTTTCTATTTTACACGCTATATTAAAAAATATTGATTTTCATCAAAGAAAAATGCTATCTAAAAATCAAATATTGACTATGGAAATACTAGAAATTTTAAAACAAACTTGTGATAATCACAATAATATAGAAATAAATATCCATACCCTTAATGAGCTTGATGCTGGACAAAATGTAAATTTAAAAGATTTATCAAGCAGTGAAATTTGCACTAAAGTTTATTTAGAAGACTTAGAAGAAGAAATTCAAGACAAGAAACAAGATAAAGATTTGAATCTTTTTTATCATACAGATAAAAATAATCTTTGTATCGAATTTATCAATACTTTAAAAGAACTAGCCAAAGATTCTGAAGATATAACAACCTTAGACGAGTTAATCGAAAACATTGATCCTGATGATATAAGCAGTGAGAAATTTGATGATTTTAAGAAAAAAGTTTTAGAAAAGATTGGAAATGTCATAGAATCGGATTTTTTCAAAAATAGCATAAGTCCCACTTTAAAAAATACTTATGAAAAATTTATCAATGAGTTGTTAGAACACATTAAAAAACTTGCCGAAGAAAAAGAATATGAAAAAATTAAAATCATACTAAGTGCTATAGCGGGTGTTGCAATAGCCACAGTGGTAGCTGTTCTTACAGGTGGGGCAGGATTAGCTATTTTGGCTGCTGGTTTATTTTCTTTAATGGGTTCTGCAAGCGAGTATTATGAATTTGCTCAAAGAGATTATGGCACACTTTTAACGCCTTTAGCCGCATTTTTAGCCACTAGATGTGCTATGTTTATTCATTATATTAATTCTCGCTTGTTATCTTGTGTTTTAATTATTGATAAAAAAGAAATTATTGATTTAAGTGGTTTTGGATTATATCTTGGAAGCGATGAAAGCAATATCGCTTCGAATTTGGCTTATAAAATCACTTTAAGCGAAGAAATAAAAAGCATTGAAAATATTTTTAGTGAAATCTTTTTAAACCCAGAACAAAAAGACAAGGGGTATAAAAATACACCCAATGATTCAAAATCGAGCAATTTACCCGCTTTCATTTCAACGCAAAAATTATCTAATTTGTATTTAAAAAACAATGCTATTTTAAAGAATTTGCAAGAAGATATTAAACAATTTATTTATTTTTCCTATATAGAAAGTCCAAATTTTAACTCAAGTAAACTAGCTGAATTTTTCGCACAAAAAAATCAAAATGCACAAATAGATTTAAATACAACTAAAATAAGTAAAAATTATTTGATTATTTCAAATATCCCCAATAAATACAATGCAGGACTTAGTGAAAGTTTAACTCAAGAAATCGCCAACTATAATATACAAGATAAATACAGAAGAATTAAAAAAAATATTGATACTTCAAAAAAAACTTATGACAGCACAAGAGATTATAGCGAATATAGCATAGAAATGCCACAAGATGAAAATGAACCTTATATTTTACAATTAAGCCCTTTTGTGAAAATATCCAAAGAAGCTTATGAGAATAGTAAAAAAGCTTATGAAGATATGCAAAAGGTTTATAAATATTTAACAAATTTTGTTGCTACACCTCAGAAGCTACCAGAATTCGCAAAAACAGCTAAAGAAAAATTAGCAATATCAGAAAATGAGCCAATAATAGAAATAGTAAAAAAGACGGAAAATTTACGACATTGCGAACGAATAAACATTTTAGCTTATATTGACTACAATAAAAAAATAAATGATAAAAAATGGCTTCCTTATTTTTATATCAAAAAATTCTTTAAACAAAACGAAGTCAAAGAATCCATCATAGAAAAAGAAAAAAAGATAGCTCATCAATATTTAACTTTTTTGAAAAAAGAGTTTTTTGAAAAATCGGATAAATCTTCATTTGGGAACTATTCTTTAATGGAATGTTTATTCATTTCATTTGTCTTGTATCAAGCTAAGCTTATTTTTCCAAATATCAATTTGGATTTGAAAAAATATGGAGGCAGTAATTTTGTATATATAAAATACTTAGATAAAACTTATGTTTTATGGACAGATGAATGTCCAATATATGTAAATAATGAGCCAACAAATATTACAGCATATGAAGTTGTATCGCAATTATTAAAAATACTTGACAAAAAAGATTATTCTTTTGTGGAAAATGATAGTTCGATAACTATAGATGATTTTTTTAATGAATTATCAAAAGATTTAGATACAACAAATACATTAGATAAAAAAATAATCAAATTAAAGCAAATGTATCATTTAGATGAACAAAAATGCATTAAAGAATTTATGAATTTAGACGAAGAAACGCAACGAGCTTTTGTTGCATGGATGGATATAGAGAAACAAATATCAGATTTATCAAAGCTTTTGGAACAGATGTATGGAAAAGAATATTTAAATAAGGCAAAAGAACAAAAAACAAGTGAAATATTTACTTATGCAATGTTAAAAATTTTATTAAGTGCTAGTCCTTTTATCAGCTTTACAGCTCAAATGTTGTGGGATTTTAATTTTTTAAAAACAATAGAATATGTTATTCAAGCTTGTATTAAAATAAACAAAGAAGGATTTAAAGAATTTTTTAAAGAACAGCTTGGTATTTTTGCACCTCCAAAAAAGAATAGTATATATCATATACACATAAAATCTAATTTAATAATAAAAGCACGCTTACAACAAATAGAAAAAGAATTAATTCATACTAAAATCCAAATGATTTTAGCACAAGAGATAAAATCCAATTTAATAATACAAAAAAATACATCCGGTTTAAATCTATTTATCACAAAGATAAAAGAATACTTTAATGAAAAACAAATTAAGATTTATTGGAGTGATAAATATATGAAGCAATTATTTATATACTCTAATCAAGAAAGCAATATATCTAAAATTGCTCTTATGCATAGCATAGATATACAAACTCAAAAATATACTATTTATACTTATGCTAAGCTAAATAAACTTGACCTTGCTTCTATTGTGACTGGAGAATTTGTGGGTATTTTTTTAAATTATCTCTTTCCAACAAATTTTAAAGCCCTACAAGAACAATATGAAAGCATTGTTTATCAGCTTTACACCTTTAAAGATGATTCTCCTTTAGCGGTTATAAGAGATCATTTTGTAACTTATCCTTTTGCAATCAATTCGAAATTCATTAGCTTTGATTTAAAGAAAATTTTTTATGGCATAGATCTTTGCACAGGAGTTTTTGACACTCATTTTTCCTTTCATTATGAAATAGATCAAAAGCTTGAAGAAAATAAAGAATTTCTTTTAAAAAGACTTTTGTCTTATTTGATTATTGATGAGAAAAGAAATGCAACTGCTTTAGAGGATATAAAAGAACAAAAATATATTATAGATGATTATACTTTTTATTTTAAAGAGTTAAAATCTTTAGAACTTAAAAAATGCACTATATATCAACTTCCTTGTAATCATCCTTTGTTTAAAGAGTTTAGAAATAAAGAAAAGCAAATTAGTGCTTTTAAAAAGGATGAAGATAGTCCTATTCATGCTTACAATGAAGCTTTACAAATTTTACAAGATTTTGCTAATGGACTTTACAATACAAGTAAAGATAAAACAGGAAGATATATAGAAGATAAAAATAAAACCAGAAGATTACTAGAAAAACTCAATATCATAGGACAAAACAATCTTAAGGCTATGTATATGGGGATAAATGGAAATGAAGAAAGCTTGAAAGCTATAGGCAAAAGAGAAAATAACACTAGCAAAGCAAGCGCAAATGCTGATATCACATCAGAAACAAAAACTCTGCCTAATTTCATAGGCAGACTAGCCACTACTATAATCATAGAAGATGGTTTATACATGGGTTAAATTAAGAAAGGATAGATAATGAGTGAAACTTATGAGATTTATACACCTAATGGATTAACATTAGATGTGGAAAAAGATACCAATAAAATACTCTTTAAAGAAAATGTTAAGCCCACAGGCAACTATACCGAAGAATATTCCAAAGCGGTTTTTAAATCTTATCATATTATGAAAAACTCCCCCTACAAAGACTATAAACCCCAATACCTAGATCCTAACTTTTATACAGGGCAAAAATCCACTCTAGTTGAATTTAAAGAATGGCAAAGTATTTATTTAAAAGATCCTATAAAAGGAGCTATAGCTCCTTGGACTAAAGCAGAAAAAGCTTATTATAAATCTTTAAAAACCAAAAGAGAAAGATATAAATATTTAGCAATAAGAAGTGGATTAAGATCTGTGGTTATAGATATACCCTATGATGCTTATGCTAATGTAGATGAAAAAGGAAGATTGGTTAATGAAGATTATGCCTATATTTACGATGAAGTAAGTTCTCATCGTGGAACATTAAAATCTTATTCTTTCTTTAATGAATGGGAATTATCTGCTTTACTTTTGGGAAATATTAAAGCTAGTCCTACAGCTGCTGTAGGATTTAAAGCAAGACAACAACAAGCATTGTTCTTACAAGCTCAACTTGGAGATAAAAATGCTTTTAAAAGTTTAGGTTTAGCAGTATTGTGTTCTAATTCTTTTCTTACAGGGCAACATTGGAATAAGCTTAGGGCAAAAATGATTTATGATTTACACGATTATCATTATGAGAGTTTATTAGATGAATTTGGTATGCTTCCTTTTTTAGATGAGATTATAGGAGCAGATTGGACGATTGATTTAAATAAATATGATTTTGCCTATGATGAAGAAGGCAGGATCATTTGGGCTTTATATAATGATATTGAAAAAGGTAAATTAAAAGATCCAAGAGATATAGATTCTACTCCTGAAAGTAGAAATAAATTTGATGATGCTATGGATGGATACGAAAATGGAATGGTAACTAGATTTGATGTAGATATTAGAAACGAAAGAGATGAAAGATCTGCTAAACTGACTATGGATACTCTAGTATTAAGCGCTAAACTAGCAGCCCTAACCCCACCTCAAGGCTATCCTAATGCCCCTTATTATTTTACACCTGAAAGATTGGAATGGATTTATAAAAGAGGATATTTAGACAAACTCCTTGATCCAAGAATTCCTGCCATATATAGATATAATTTTCCGCAAGAACTTCGAGCTAAGATAAGAGCTTATGCTAAAGAGCATAATATCAAAGAGTAAAAATCACTCAAAATCTTTAATATACTTTTCCAATGCTTTGATGGTAAGATTTTCAAAAAGAATCTTATCTTCTTTGATATTGTTTTGTATGGCAGCTTCAATATATTTAATAAACATATTTTCTTCCATTTCTTCAAATATTGGAGTATATAATTCTTTTGCGATTAGGCTAAGGGCTAAAATATTGATCAATCTTGTGGATTTGATTAAGGGTATATTATTAATAATACTTTCAAAATCTTTAATACTGATAGGAGAATAATCATTATTTAATTTAGAGTTTTGTTGTTTTGTTTTAATATCTTTTAAATTTTTTACCAAACTTTTTAAAACATTTTCATATTCTAATGAATTTGGATTTTTTTGAATTATTTCTTTTAAAAAGCTATCATCTGCCTTTTCTTCTTCGATAAATTTATAATCATTATTTTCTAAAATCTCTTTTAACTCTTTGTTTTTGTCAAAATTTATACTTGTTTTTCCTCTAGGTTTAATTTCAATTTCATCAAAATGATTGCGTTTTTCAATATCTTCTAAGTATTTTTTATTTTCTTTAATGCTTGCTTCAATGCTTTTTGCATCCACAAATCTAAATTCTAAATTACCGATTTTAAAAATATCGCCTATGCTGATTATTATTTCATAGCCACTTGGCATTCTAGAAAAGGACTTATTATAATAAATGTCAGAATCTTCAAAAGCCGCAATTGTAAAAGATCCTTCTTCATAAGATACTATGGCATGGGTATTTTTGATTTGTTCTAGTTTATCTTGAATACGAAAAGTGCAATCATCACCGCTTCCTATAGTTCCACCCTTTGTGTTAAATACAAATGTTTTAGAACCACTAATACATTCGTCATAATTCTCAATAGCAATTCCTATTTCTTCTTTTTCTATCATTGTTTATTTACCCCTGTAATATTTTCTACTATTTTAAGATTATTTAAAATATAAACTATATTATTTAATTCACTAGCACCGTTAATAATTTCAAAGTCAAAATATAAGTTTTTATTATTGTTAAATATAATGCTGTATATAGAATTACTTTTATTATCTTTTATAAACTTATACCATGCCCATTCCCCTTTATATGATTTTGTATAATTTAAATTAGGATTAGAGTAGTTATAGGCTGTAAAATTTAAACTTGTTCCATTATTGAATTTTTCTGCTACAATTTGTAGGGTTTGATTAAGAGTATGATCATATTGGATATTTTTATTATCATAGCCAAGCTTTATAAAGGAAAAATCCGCACTTAAATCAAGGCTTTGAATAGTAAAATTAACTTTTATATTATCATTACCATTTAGTATGAGACTAGAGAGATTGCCTGCATTGGTGATAAAATCTAAAAATTCTTTAGAGAAATTTAATTTTGAAGCAAATTGAGAATTGATAGAATAGTTATTTTTTCTTTTTACTAAAACATTGTTCAAGTATTTTTTATAAAAACTATTTAATGTCCCATTTCTTCCAAAAAATGTTTTAAAACTATCCATACTAAGATCTGCTACACTCTCATCATTAAAAGGATAATATGGTGCAATATCATTAACAAATGGATTATACACTTCATTAATCCAAGCAGTATTAAATAAAGAAATACCATGATTTTCTATAAAATTCCACGAATAATTAGAAAGCTGACTATAATATCTCTCTAAATCATTAGGTAATTTTTTTATGTTCATTTGAAATACAGCAAAAGGATCATTGGCATCTTTATTGCCTCCAAGAGCATATGAAATTTTTTCTTCAGCACTTTGGTTATTATTAGAACTAAAATCTATAATTTTATTGGACATATTTGTAATATTTGTATTAAGAATATCTAATATTTTTTCATCATCAGTGCCTTTGCCCACTTCTATATTACCAACACTCAAAAGTGTATTTTTGTTTACTAGCTTATGATATTGTGTGAAAGCATTGCTTACCCCAATAAAATTTGATCTAATTTCCCCAGCATTTAACCCTAAATTGTAGGCTTGAGTTAGTAAAACTGCATCATTTAAATTTGTATTAGAACTAACAATTTTTAACAAAGAATATAAAGGGTTTTCTTTTTTTGATAAGATATTAAGCTCATTAACCATTGCCTCTTTGGTATTATACCTAACAGGTTGCAATGAAGCGAGTAGATTTTGCCAAGCATTTTGGTATTCACTTAAGTATAATTTTAAAATACCCATAGTCAAAGTGTTTTTATTTTCTTTAAAATTGTTATCTAGCATCCAAGATTCAATATTGATTGCGGTGTCAACTTGTTGATTTAAATCATTTAAAAAGTCCATCATACCAACTTTTGTATATATTTTATCTATAGAAGTTATTTGAGAATTATTTGAAAATACACTATTTGCAGCAAAACCTAAATCCTCTTTTATAAGATATTTTTCTTTAGGTTTATCGCTATTTAAAAAATTAAGAAGAATGTAAATTCTTTGAGTTCTACTTATACTCTCAAGTTTTCTTTTTCCTGTATGTATACTGTTTTCATCTTCTGTAAAAGATTTAAGATTAAATTGTTTAAGCTCATCCACCCCTTCTAGAAAGTCATCTTTAGAGATTGAATACTTACTTAAAGTATTCCAATTCTCGTTAATCCAAATTTTTAGTATTTCTTTATTAAAATATTTTTGTTCAAACAAAGATCTATACATATATAATGTTTTGATTAAATTTTCTTTATTTGTATCGGTAAGTAAAGTATATTCCATTTCTTTTAATAAAGTATTTTTTAACACATCTTCATTCAGTTTATAATAAAGTTGTTTAGCTTCTTTAAATCCTTTGTATGAGAGATTTAGATTTAAATATTGAAATATATTATTATCTTGCCAAAGTTCAGGATAAGTATTTAAAATATTTCTCAATTCAATTAAGAAGTCAGCTTTTTGTTTAATATTTAAATTTTGATAATCTTGATCTTTAAGAAGCAATTGTAAAGATCTTAAGGTGTTTTGGCTTTTTTCGAATTCTTTATTATTTTTACTTATAAAATAAGAAGATATAGCATATGTTCCAAAGCTTATGATTAAAATTATAATTAAAAAAGATAATTTTTTAGAATAAGATTTCATAGTGCTTAAAGAATAATCTGTAAAAATTAAATCTTCGAGCAGTGATTTAACAAAATAGCTTTGTTTATTATGTATAATATTGGATTTTGATAATACTTTTTTGCAGTTATATTTCTCACATATGGCATCGAGTAAGAAATTTCTAGGAATATTTTCTTGATAGGCACTAACAAAATAAACTCCTCTAAGATAAGAATTATTTTTAAGCTTATTTTCTTCTTGCACTTCCAAAATAAAAGTCTTTGCTAATGCAAATAAATTATCAAGTTGTTTTAAAAATAAGTAGCTTTTATTTTTATTTTCTATATTATAAATATGGGAGTTTTTACTCATCAAGGAACATAATAATGAATCACTTAATTCTTTAAATTCATTATTTAAAAATTCTTCACTTAAGATTTTATCAAAAGATAATCCTAAAATTTTATCTGAAATTTTTTTATCGAAAATATCAAAATACTCTTTCATGCCTTCGATCAAGTCGAGTTTTGAAAAAACTATATAAATAGGCAGTTTTAAATTTAAAGTTTTTTCACATTCATTTACTCTTTTTGTTAGATATCTAATAAGATTTTTGGAATACTCCTTAGGATTATTTAAGAAAATTACAGTGTCAACAACTAAAATAATTCCATTTAGTTTGCTATGAAAAAAATTTTTATTGAGAAAAGTAAGGAATTTTTTCCATATATTTTTTTTAATTAAAAAATCTCTATTTTTATCTATATCATCTTCGGGTATTTCATCGCTACTTGTAGGCTTAAAAAATTCTTCTTGTGAAAAATAGTTTCCTTCTGTATCTAACAAAGCACCTTTTTTTGATACATAAAGTGCAAAATTTCTAGTAGACTTATGGAATTTTTTATAAGACTCTAAACTATCACTAAGTGGGTATTCGATGTCAGAATAATTAATAAAAGTGCTTTTTCCAGCTCCTTCATTTCCTATGATGATAATTAAGGGTAAATTTTTTGTTTTTAAATCATTCTTCCATGTTTCTTTGGCATCTTTAAGAGATAAAAAGAAGTTTCTTTTAGATTTGTAAATGAACTCATCAGCTTCTTTTTTTAGGACTTTAAATTTTAATCTTTTTTCACTTTTTAAAGAAGATATAAAATTTATAATAGGCTTTAATAAAAAAAACAAAAAAACAATAAGCCAAATTATCAAAATAATACTAAATCTTAAAAATGAACTACTAAAAATATATATGTCATTAAAAGCTACTAAAGAACCCCAAAACCAAAATAAAATACTCAAAAGAAAAATACAACAAAGCAAAAAAGCAGTTATAAATAATCTTGATTTCACAAAATCAAATATTTTTTTAAACATCATTATTCCTTAGTAAAGTAAAAACAAATTAATATGCAAATATTTTGCAAAAATTTAATAGATTAAGATTAAAATGATACAATTTTGAATGTTAAAAAAAATTAAAGGAGTTTTTTTATGGCTGAACCAGCGTTTATAAAAATTGAAGGTTCCACACAAGGTTTGATTTCAAGCGGTGCATCTACTGAAGCGAGTATTGGCAATAGATATAAATCGGGTCATGAAGATGAAATCATGGCTCAAGAGGTATCTCATATTGTAACCGTACCTGTTGATCAGCAAAGCGGACAACCTTCTGGACAAAGAGTTCATAAGCCTTTTTCTTTTACTTGCTCATTAAATAAATCTGTGCCTTTGCTATATAATGCACTTACCAAAGGAGAAAGACTTCCAACAGTCGAAGTTCATTGGTTTAGAACCGCAACAAGTGGCGGATCTGAACATTTTTTTACTACAAAATTGGAAGATGCAATTATTACAAATATTGAATTAATAATGCCAAATGCGCAAGAGTCAAGTAATCATGATAAAACCGAGCTTTTAAAAGTTTCAATGAGCTATAGAAAAGTAGTTTGGGAACATACTGCTGCTGGAACTAGCGGAAGTGATGATTGGAGAGAGGGCAAAGCTTAATTATAATTTATCTTAAATAATCCTGACTAAAATACATAATTATAGTTGGGATTGTATCGTGAATTATATCCATGGCATAATTATGATACGACCTTATACTTATTTGTACTAATAATTTGCATAATTAAAGCTTGTTTTTATATTATTTTTATCCTTTAGATTTGCATTTGATTTTTATTCTAGCTGTAAAATAATTTTTATTTAATTTTACTCATAACAAATAAATTGATATTTAAAAATTTAGTATATTTATTCTATATGTGTTAAATTTTTTATCAATACAGATATATTATTATCCACTTTAAGATTATTTGTTTCTAAATTGAAAATTGCATAGCTTAATACTCCTAATATAATCAATACTGGCACAACGATAATAAGTTTTTTAAAATACAATCTTATAAATTTTTGCCAAATATTTTCTTTCAAACCAGTTTTATATGCTTTATTAAAAGCTAACTCTTCTTCTATCTTATAAACCGGTTTTAAAGATGTGGCAATATTATTGCAAAAATGGATTATTTTTTCATCTCTATCCTTAGTCTCATTATATTTTCCTTTATAACCAAGAATCAAACAAGCATAAATAAATTCCAAAAAATCTTTAAACTTAAAAGGATTATTAATCCAAGATGATGCAATATCATAAAAATTATTTCCACCTAAGGTTTCATCAAATAATCTTACAGTTAGAGTATTGTGAGCCCAAAAATTAATAAAAAGTTCATTTTTCATTAAGCTTTCATCTATAAAGACACAAAGACAATATTTGAATTTAATAATTTCTTTTTCATCATATTCTTTACACATACTTAGTTTAGCGGTTATATCTAAAATTTTATTAATCAATGTTTCTCTAAGTTGATTAATATTACTTGTATCCATAGAGCTTATTTTTGAAAGTCTATAAGAAAGCAAAAGCAACTCCAAAGAATAATCAATAATTTTATTGTTTTTTAAACCATCAAAATCTGAATCAAGAAGTAAGCTTAATGCCTTTTTTTCTTCATTTATTTCTTTCATTGAAATACCGCCCACATTATAATATCAGGGTTTTTTATATTGTTGGTCAAGTACATACTAATGATACTTTCATTTTTAAAATCTTTAAACAGTTGATCTCTTTTATCTAATTTATAATAAACATAACCATTTAAATAAGGAATGCTAGATGGAACATTAGGTACTTGATCTACATTTAAGCCCTCAAGCTGAGTTGCGACTATATTTTTAATTTTACTTTGAGTATGTATCTTGCTTTGAATTTTAAAATTATTAAGTAGATATTCTGTAGTAACATCTGCACGGATTGCGAAATAAATTTCACTTTCTTCTAAAATTCCCGAATTATCAAAAATAAAATCATAAAAACCATTGCCGTTAATACTGGTCTTAGCTATAAAATATTTAGGGCTTGTGATTTTAGAAAATAACAATCTTAGATTATTCATCATATTTAAAAAAGTATTATAAAGATTATCGTGTTTATAAGGAATAAAATCTAAAAAAGATTCTTCGTTACTAAAAGCTGCAAGCTCTCCTTGAAATTCTAAAAATTTTTCGTATAAAAATTCAGGATGTATTTTATCTTTTTTTGATAGATGTGAAAATATTAAATACCATTTTTTTAAAAGATTAAGGGATAAAAAAGTGCTAAAATCCAATGTATTTTTTGTTTGATCGATTCCTTTAAAAACATTAGATAGAACTTTTTTATGTTGATTGATTGAAAAAATAATTTCTTCCAAAAAGGATCTTATGGTAGATATTTTGCTGATATTTAAGCAAGTGGGTATAAAATCACTTTCTAATTCAATTTTTTTATTGATATCAATATTTTTAATTTTTGCAATTGGTAATTCAAGTTCATCAGGAGTTGAATTACCTAAAATGCCAAGTTTTAATCTTAAACTAGCAAGAAGTAAATCTTTTTTCTCTTGTGTAAAAGTCAGATTTTCAAGTTCGTACTCATCTTCAATTTTGTCCATTACATTAGATTTTGAATCATCATAATTTCTTAAAGCAATACTATTTCTAAGACATATAAACTTTGAATTTGGAAAAGTATTTCTTAAAGATAAATCAGCAATATCAGTAACTCCGATAGGAATTTTTAATACCACAACTGAATCAATTAAAGATTCATAATTGATTTCAATAGGCTCAGGCAACAAATCTTGCTCAGGTGCATTAAAAATGCTTCCATCTTGTGCGATACCTGAAATTTTAGAAAGTGCAATTTTTCCTTGCAATAACATCTCTTGAGAAAATTCCAAGTCTATTATTCCATATAAATTACTATATATATTTATAGTTTTAAGATCTATATTTCTATTAAAAAATCTTTCTTGCTGCTCAAAATGGGTTTGTCCAATATTAAGTCCATCAAACCAAGCAACTTTTAATTTATTTGCCATATATTATTCCTATTTAATTCTTTTGATACCTTCTTTGGATATTTCAAATTTTAAATACTTATTCTTCCCAAACCCATTTGCATCTTCGGTCTTTGCCCATATTTTTGTTGTTTTTTTTGTATTATTTGCAAATAATACAAGAATGCCTACATAAGGAACCTCTTCTTCATCTACTTTAACCGCGATAATATTGTCTTTAGGTGCAATTTGCGTTTTAATAGAATCAAGTTTATCCTTGCCTAGCACCCCCTCTTCTCTAGTAGCCAAATCTATATCACTTGCTTCTTCAAATTTTTTAATATCCTTAAGTTGATATACAATAGCCGTAACAGGAACATCATCATGTCTATTATTAAGATTGGAATTCTCTACATTATTTATCTTAACACTAACAACACTTGAGCAAGCGCAAAAGAATAATGGCAATAAAAAAAATAAGCTTTTTTTACAAAACATGAAACTAAAGTATCCTTTCTATCTTAGAATATATAATTTATGATTAATTGAGTAAATTTTTTAAAAAATTAACATAATATTTTTTAAAATTTAATTATAATGAGGCAAATTTTTGGAGGAATTAAATGTATTTTTGTGATCAATTGAAAAATAATTTAGATGAACTACAAGAATTTCAGTTACTTGAAGATGAGATGTCAAAATATAAGACTTTAAACCATGAAAATATTTCTTGGGATAAAGTTTATCAATATTCTCAGTTTATATTATTAAATCATTCTTTAGATTTTAAAATTTGCAACTATTTTCTTTTATCGTGTTTTAATTTAAACAATGAAGAATGCTTTGAAAAGCTTTTGCTTCTTTTTCAACATTTAAAAAAACTTATAGATGAAAATAATGCTTATATATTAGCTCAAAAGCGAAAAATTCAAAATTTTATTCAAAATTTTATTCAAGAATACAATAAAACAAAAGTGCTTATATCATCTGAGATTGTTAATCAATTTATTACTTTATTTTCCGAATTTGAAAATTTACTATCTTGCAATTTTGCAAAAATTGAAATTGCTCAAGTTGCACCACAACTTCCAAAATCTCCTGTAACTCAAGTATCTGTAAACATTAGAAGCGATAATATTAACTCTTTAAACGAGAGAGAATATAAAAATTTTTATCAAAAACTTGCATTTGAGCTTTTGGAAGAGGATGAAAATAATCTCAATATCTACGCTTTATTCACCCAAGCAATGTGGGGAAAAATCAGGTGTTTACCTGAATGTAATAATGAAAAAATTACTAAAATAAGAAAACCTGATGCAGATATAATTCGCATATTACTTTCTGATAAAGAAAATGATATAGAACATATTAAATGTTTTATGCATGAACTTATTTTAAATCCTTTTTGGATAGAGGGTGTACAACTCTTTTGTGATTTTTTAGAAAAAAAGAAAAAAAATAAACAATTAGACATTCTTATAATATTAACAAGTGATTTTATTTCTAAATTTGATACTATTGAACTTCTCCGTTTTCAAAATGGTGATTTTATCTGCAAAGAAGAAGTTTATAAATATTTTGTTAAATCCAAAGAAAATAAAAAAAGTTTTTTTTCAAGTAAAAAAACTGACAAAGAACATACATTACAAGATTTTGAGCAAATGCTGATGAATATTGATAAAGAAAATTTTAATAATTCTATTATGAATAATATTAATTCCTTGCTAGATATGGTAAAAATTTTTGAATCAAAAGGAATGAAAAAGAACTCTAAAATTTTAAATATATACTTAGTAGAGTTAATGGAGAAAACTCTACTAAAAGATTATCTAGCCGAAGAATACGAAAACGCAAAAAGTAAAATTAAGTGATACAAGATTAAATTTAGTAAATTTTAATATAATTATTAAACTAAAAATTTTGTTTTTAAGGATTTTAAATGTCAGATGGATCTTATGCTCCAAAAGAGCGGATTAATATTACATATAAAGCTAAAACTAATGGACAAAATGAGGATGTGGAGTTGCCGTTAAAATTAATGGTAATGGCAAATTTAAAAGGAAAAAACGAAACTCCTTTAGAGGAAAGAGAAATTTTGCAAATTAATAAGATTAATTTTGATCAAGTCATGAGAAAACTCAATATAACAACAAGTTTTAGCGTAAAAAACACTCTTGGAACAGGAGCTGAAGAGCTTGATGTTAAGCTCAATATTGCTAGTATGAAGGATTTTTCTCCAGATAGCTTAGCTAAACAAATACCCGAGCTAAACAAATTATTGCAGCTAAGAGAAGCATTAATGGCTTTAAAAGGTCCTATGGGTAATATTCCTGATTTTAGAAAAGCTGTTTTAGAAGCGTTAAAAAATGAAAAAACTAAAGAAAAATTACTTTTAGAAATTAAACAAGAAGAGCAAGGAAATTAAGATGGCAAATACTAAAGCAGTTGATATGCCAATTATTGAACAAATTATGGAGAAAAGCAAATACTCTAAAACCGATGAAAGTTATAGTATTGCTAAAAGAGGTGTTGCTGAATTTATTTCAGAAATTGTAAAAAGCGACAATGCTGAAGAAAAAATCAATAAATTTGCACTTGATGAAATGATAGCCCATATTGATTATTTACTCTCAAAACAAATGGATGAAGTTTTACATAATGAAGAATTTCAAAAACTTGAATCTACTTGGCGTGGACTTAGATTTCTAGTTGAAAGAACTGATTTTAATGAAAATATAAAAATTGACCTATTTGATATAAGAAAAGAAGAAGCTTTAGAGGATTTTGAAAACAATCCAGATATAACACAAAGCGTTGTTTATAAAAATATATATTCTTCAGAATATGGACAATTTGGAGGAGAGCCTATAGGAGCAATCATTGGAGATTATCAACTTGGATCAGCAAGTCCTGATATGACTTTTTTAAATAAAATGGCTAGTATTGCGGCTATGAGTCATTCTCCCTTTTTAACATCTTTTGGACCAAAATTTTTTGGGCTTGATGATTATTCTGAACTTGCGAATATTCAAGATTTGCAAGGTTTGCTAGAAGGTCCTCAATATACAAGGTGGAGAACTTTTAGAGAAAATGAAGACTCTAAATATACAGGCTTACTAGTGACAAGATTTTTAGCAAGAAGCCCTTATGATCCTGAAGAAAACCCTATTAAAAGCTTTAACTATAAAGAAAATGTTCATGCTTCGCATAATCATTTATTGTGGGCTAATTCTTCGTATACTTTTTGTACAAGATTAACAGAAAGCTTTGCTAAATATAGATGGTGTGGAAACATTATAGGACCAAAAAGTGGAGGGACTGTTAAGGATCTGCCTACTTATCTTTATGAAAATTTTGGAACTATACAATCAAAAATACCTACAGAAGTTTTGATTACAGATAGGAGAGAGTATGAACTTGCTGAAGCAGGTTTTATAACTTTAACATTAAGAAGAGATAGTAATAATGCAGCATTTTTTTCAGCAAATTCTCCGTTAAAACCAAAATTATTTCAAAATACCCCAGAAGGTAAAGAAGCTGAAACAAATTACAGATTAGGAACTCAACTTCCATATATCTTTTTAATTTCAAGATTGGCGCACTATTTAAAGGTTTTACAACGAGAAGAAATAGGGAGCTGGAAAGAAAGAAGCGATATTGAAAATGGACTTAATGAATGGATTAGACAATATATTTCCGATCAAGAAAATCCGCCTTCTGAAGTAAGAAGTCGTCGTCCATTTAGAGCAGCACAAGTGAAAGTTAGTGATATACCAGGAGAGCCAGGATGGTATAAAATAGGGCTAAGTGTCCGACCTCATTTTAAATATATGGGCGGTAATTTTGAACTTTCTTTAGTAGGAAAATTAGATAAAGAATAATAATGTCCTTGCTAGATAAACTAATCCATAATTTAGATGAGCAAAACATTCATATTCCATTCTATCAAAATGATTTTGAGGATGTAAAAAACAATATAAAGGTTTTGCTCAATGCAAAAATTAATGATTGTTATGCTGTAAAAAATTTAGGAATGCCTAATATGGCTGATATTAATCTTAACTCTAATGAATTATGCGTATCAATGGCCAAGGAAATAAGAAAACTAATTGATAACTATGAAAAAAGAATATGTGTAGTTTCTATCACTTATGATAATAATTTAAGTCCTTGGCAACTTTCTTTTATTGTAAAATGTTTTTTTCAGGATGATCGTTTTAAAGAATTTAATATAGAAATCATCTTTAAAAACAATAGATATTGCGAGGTTAAATGAAGGATAATATTTTTTATTATCAAAAAGAGCTTGAATATCTATATGAAAAAAGAGAGTATTTTATAAAAAATTATCCAAAGTTAACACCATTTTTGGCATATGATAGCAAAGATCCTGATATAGAAAGAATTATTGAAAATTTAGCTATTTTAAGCTCTAAAATCCATCAAGAGCTTGATGAAAATATACCACACATTGCAGAATCTTTGATTAATATTGTTTCTCCAAATTATACAAATCCTTTACCTTCTTTATGCATGCAAGAATTTAAATTTGAACAAAATAGTAAAGAAAATAATTTAATTATTCCCAAAGGAACTCTTATTAAATCAAAACCAATAGACAAATGTGTTTGTGAATTTAAAACAGTATATGATGTTTATCTTTATTCTATCTCCATCAGCGAAGTTTTTATATCTAGTAAAAATCAAGATTATACTTTCAATTTAACTTTGCAAGTCAATAAGGCAGAAACAAAAATATGTGATTTGGGTTTGGAAAAAATTAATTTATATCTAGGCAATGATACCTATATGTCTAGTACTTTATTATTATACATGCATTCTTATTTAAAAGAATTAAAAATTCAAAGTTTAGATACTGATGAAGAATTTTTTCTTAATACCTATAATATTG
This sequence comes from Campylobacter sp. CFSAN093238, assembly GCF_012898015.1. NCBI lineage: Bacteria > Pseudomonadati > Campylobacterota > Epsilonproteobacteria > Campylobacterales > Campylobacteraceae > Campylobacter > Campylobacter sp. CFSAN093238. The sequence continues at coordinate 1,014,730 of NZ_CP040611.1, forward strand.
AAAAAATAGGATTGAATCCAGATGAAAGTAGTTTATCTTATAATGATTTAGGTTTTGAAGCATTTTCCTTACTAAGAGAATATTTTTTCATGCCACATAAATTTAATTTTTTAAGAATCAATGGTTTGGATATTTTAAATAATTGTCAAGGAAAGACAATTAATATTGAATTTAAATTCTCTAAACCATTTCCTGCAAATTGTATTTTTAGAAAAGAATTACTTTCTTTAAGCATGACACCTATTATCAATATCTTTACAAAAAGTGCAGAACCTCTTATAAATAATCACAAAAAAGATAGTTATAGAATTTTTGTGGATAGAAGCCAACCTAAAGCTTACGAAATCATACAGACACTACAGGTTAAAGCACATAATAGTGAAGGCGGCAAAAGGCTATTAAAAAACTATAAAAGTTTTGAACGCTTTGAATTTTTAAAAGATAATCAAAAGGATTTTTATAGCGTAAATACTAAAAAGAATTCCAAAGGAGAAGTATTTAGCGAAATTTCTTTCTTTTCCTCTTATATAATGGATGAAACTATAAGTATTGATCTTTTGTGCTCCAATGGAGATTTACCTTCAAAATTAAAAATAGGTGATATTAATACCTGCGATCTAAAAGGTGTCGATACCAAAAATGTGGAAATTCCAAGCGAAACAAGAAGATGTAGTGTTGATGGTAATTTATTATGGAAGCTTGTTTCTGTGTTATCTTTTTCATATCAAACAATATTGAGCAAAAAAGCTTTTTTTGGTGTGTTGGAAAGCTATAGCTTTTTAGATAATCAATCAAATTGGAAGATTTATAAGCTTTTGCAAGAATCTATAATCGATATTCAAAGTAAAAGCACTTATTTAATAGATGAAAATATCACAAAAAAAGGGACCTTAGCTATTTTTAGTATTAAAGATTCGAAGTTTTACACTTTAGGCGAGGTGTATTTATTGGGATTGATTATATCTAAATTTTTAGCTTCTTTTGCTAGTATTAACTCCTTTTGTGAGTTAAAAATAAGATGCCTTGACTCAAAAGAAATTTTACATTACCCTGCTTCTTTTGGAAAAAAAGCTTTAATATGAATAATCTTACTTCATATAGTTTTTTTAAATTAATAAAAAAATTAGAAAAAGACTATGGAAGAAAGAATATATTTTTAAGAACAAATAAAAGTTTAAAACATCCAAATAAAGATATAGAAAAAATCATTTTTTCAGAACACGAACAATCAGTTATAGAATTGTTTATAAATTTCATGGGGCTACATGGAGTCTCTTCACAACTTCCTTCATTTATGCTAGATAAACTGTCAAGAAATGAAGATGGCGACCAAGGTTGGACTCTATTCTTTGATTTCTTTAATCATTATTTGCTTTGGATATTTTTTGATGTAATAAGCTTAAAAAATTATCCACGATCTTTTAATGAAAATTTTAAAGATTCTATTTCAAAAATTTTATTTAGCATGTTGGGAATTAAAGAATACGATATTGCAAAAAAATATTTACCATTTGCACCTTTACTACTAAGTTTAAGACGACCTAAAACACACATTGAAAGAGTTTTACAAGTCAATTTTAAACTTAAGGGTAAATTATCAATTATTGAAAATTTACCCCATCAAATTTTAATTTCAAATTCGCAAAAAAATAACTTAGGAATAAAGAACAATATTTTAGGAAATAATTTTATATTGGGCGATAAATTTATCTCTTATCAAAACAAAATAGCGATCTATATAAAGGATATTTCATATCAAGAAGCGGTTAAATTTATGCCCAATGGAACCAAACACGATGATTTAAAAAATAGCATAATGTTTTTAACAAATAATGAATTTTGTGTTGATTTATATCTTAAAATCAACTATTCTTCAGAAATGAAGTTTGTGTTAGGAGAAGAAAATACTGCCAAACTTGGTTGGGCAAAAATTTTAGGTAATACGCAAAAAAAATATACAATAGTATATATGAAACTATGTGAATAAGCTAACACAAAAATATGTTTAAAAAAATCACAATCTCTCTTCACCCATAAACCATACCCTAAAATAAACTTTATTTTACCCACTTTATGCTAAAATAAATCACATAAGCTTATAGGCTATTAATCATCAACAAACCCAAAAGGATCATCAATGTCCCTTAATTCTTACATGAGTCTTAATATATCAAATTCTACTTCAAATCCCCTACCCTTTAAAATCACTAAAGCCCTCATCAAAGAAAGTCTTGAAGAGCTTTTTTCTATAGAATGTGAAGGCTTTTTTGAAAGTTTAGAACAAGATTTATTTTCTTTAAATACTTTAACCAATGCTTCATCTCATCCAAGCACCCCTACAACTTTTAATTTTCATCCTAATGTTTTAATCGATCAAGAAGCTATTTTAAGTATCCATAATCCTTATGAGAATAATACCTTAAACTTTGATAACAATGAAGTAAAAAACTATAAGGGAATTATCACTTATATAAAATATCTAGGTATTAATCATGAAAGTGCTTTAAATATTAATGATAGCACTTCAAATACTAAGCAAATACAATACAAGCATTTTTTTTCTTTTAAGCTTCAATCAATCTTGATAAGACTTTCTTTAAATAAAGCCAATCGTATTTATACTCATACTAATATTATAGAAGTGATTAAACAAACCCTTGGTTTTTATCAAGATATCTTACATAAAGAAATTGATTATTCTAATATACATTTTAATTATGAAGAACAAGAACTCATCTCTCAATACAATGAAAGTGATTTAGACTTTATTACAAGATTAAGCCATAATAATGGAATCTTTTTTTATGAAGATGAGAACACTATTTATTTTTGTGATGTGTATAAAAATGTAAAAAATAAAGAAATTGAGTATAATCCTAATATTAATAATATTTTAAATCAAGCTTGTATTTCTTCTATTTATAAAGAGCAAAGCTTAAGAACTAATTCTTTTACACATTCTAGTATTAATGCCAATACTCCTTTAAATCTTTTATCTTTACACTCTAGTAAAGTTCCTTATGAACAAGAACTTAATAACAAAGCTTGTTATAATGAACATTTTTATGAGAGTGAATATTCTTTTACAAAAAGCATTGATTTAAAGACTAAGCCTTCTCTTAAAGAAAAAAGAGCCTTAGTATTAAATGAAAACTTACTAGCAAAAAGTAATATTTATCATCTTAGCTTAGGAGATTTTATCACTTTAAATTATAAGGAGTTTAATCATCAAGAAGAAATAAAAAATCAAGATGAAGAAAAACAAGATAAAGCTTCTTTGCTTAAAGACTTTATTATTATCGCTAATACTCAAATCTTAATTGATGATGCCATCTTAGCTAATTCTATTAATACTAATGATCATTTAAATTTAAAAGATTTAAATTTAAATAAATCTTATTCTAATACTTTAACTTTACTAAAAAAGAATATTATTTTTACTCCAAGTTTTAAAGCTAAACCTAAAGCTCCTAATAGCACTCAAGGTATTGTTATAGGAGAGAGTAAGGATATAGAAAGTGAGAGAAATACTATTTATACTGATGAGCATGGAAGGGTTAAGGTAAGGATTAATCTTTATGCCAATCAAGAAGAATTAGATAATGATACTTTTATTGCAAATGATATAGATATAAATTCTTCTAATTTATCAAGCAATACTTATAAATCTTATCATCACACTCCTTTTTTAAGAGTAGCTTCTCATATAGCAAGCAATCATTCAGGTTTTTTTCATACTCCAAGAATAGGAGATGAAGTGATTATTTCTTTTTTAGATGATGATATAGATAAACCTTATGTAAGTGGAAGTTTGTATAATGGGGCTACAACAATGCCCCAATATAATTATCCAAGATATAAAAGAGAAATCGCTACAAATGCATTGAGTTATTTAAGCGTAGTTCCTGCTATGATTGATAAAGGTTTAGATACATTAAAACTTCAAGAAAATACTGATTATGAATTAAGCTCTATAAACAATCATTATCTTACTTTGGCTAATTCCACAGTAGGAGTGGATAACACCAATGCAAGAGCAAGGAATGAAATTACCCTAAAAAACGACAAAGACAAAGAAGAAATTTATATCCTAGCACAAAAAGATTATAAAGAAGAAATAGGTAATAATTATGAGCAAACCATAAAAAATAATAAAACTTCAGAAGTGGGAGCCTTATATACCGAATTTATTACTTTAGGACATATGCAAAATATCATAGGTTTTAAAAATGTCAATGTAGGAGCTGAATATTTAGAAAATACCCTACTTTCTAAAGACACCAATGTGGGTTTAAGTAATACTTTAAATGTAGGAATCAGCAATGAAGTCAATATAGGACAAAACCACGAAGAAAAAATAGGAAATGATAAAAGAGTAATCATCAACAACAATCTAGAGCAAGATATCAAAAATGATTTTATCCAAAGAATAGGACATAATAAAAATGAAACCATAAAAGGTTCTTACGTGCTTCAAACCAATCAAAGTATAAAATTTCACTCCAAAAAAGATCTAAGCATAGAAACAAATGAGTATTTCAAAGCTGAAGCTGATGATTCTATTAGTTTTAAAGCTAAAAATAATTGTTCCTTTACGGCTGATGAAATAAATACTTTAGCTAATAAAGAAAGTACTTTAATAGCACAAGAACAAATCATCTCTCAAGTAGGTGAAAATACCACCATCACACAAACAAAAGATAAGATTATACTCCAAGTAGGAACAACACAAGTGATTATAGATAGCAAAGGTTTAAGGGTAAAAGGAGGTGATTTAAGAGCGGATTAAAAGCAATTTTCTTGAATTAAAACTAAAATTACAAAAAAACTAAAGGAAAAACAATGAAAACATTAGAAGATATCAAAGCTATGAGCTATCAAGAAAAAGATGAATTAGAAGATTTAGTTCTTGAAATTATAGATAATAATGATTTAGTTAAGCTAAAAGATATTTTAAAGGATTATCCTGTAAAAATATCTTGTTATGAGCTTAATATTAAAGATGAGGATGGAGACTTTCCTTTATTTGATCCTTTTAATCTAATAATAAGAGCTGCACATGCTTGTGAAGAAAATAATAATGATTTTTCTATTTTAGATTATTTATTTGATGAGTATGGATTAAGTTTAAAAGATCCTAAATATAACTTTGCTTTTCATGATATGAAATATATCAAAGAAGCTAATGATAAATATATCTTAATGGAAGAAGTAGAAGATACCATTATTTATCAAAACGCCCTAATTTATGATTATATACTCAATGCTGATAATCCAAATTCTCAAATCATTAAGTATCTAGTCAATCGTGGAGCTAAATTTGAAGTGCATAAAGATGGCTTTGGTTGGACTCCTATGCATTTTTGGGTAATGCAAAATAATTATGAATTATTAGAACTAGCCATTAAAGGAGGGGCTAATGTAGATATGCAAACTTTTAGTAAATTAAGAAAATACAGCAAAACTCTTTTATTTGAAGCTGTAAAAGAAGCAGAAACCTATAGGGTTACACAGCTTTTAATTGAACTTGGAGCTAATGTGAATTTTGCTACCCCAAGAACTCCTTTAGATAATGCAAAAGGATCTAGAAATAAAAAGCTTTTAAAAGATGCAGGAGCAATGACTTCAGAACAAATCAGAAAGAAATTTAATTTACCAGCATATGATGATTCTCATTGTGAAATTGATGGAAAAACTGATTTTGATTTATTGGGTAAATATCGTGATGAATGTTCCAAACTTTTAAACGATGCTATAAAAAAGGCTAAGGAGAATGAGTAGAGTGATAAAAATTAACTTTACTGATGTCAATTTTCATATTAAAGAATTTCAAAAGGTTTATATACTAGAAAATTGTAAATTGTATTTTTATAAGCCTTTTCATTTACAAACAGAAGATAAAAACAATGGAAAAGAATTTGAAGATAAAAATAGAACAATTCATAAAGAACAAGAAATTAAAAAAATAAATTCTCAAGATCAATTAAATGAAAAAGAAGATATCACAAAAGATTATGCACAAAAAATCGATAAAAAGATAAATAAATTTGATGAAAATAACTTCATCTTGCAAACTAAAAAACAACGACAAATCGATCCTGATAATTATGATATATTTTACGATGTTTATACAAGTAAAGATAATGATATCAAAAGTTTAAATGAAGAGCTAGGATATGATGGCTTTGAAGTAAAAAATGGTATAGCTAAAGTTGAAGCAGAATTTTTTGATAAATGCTTAAAAGAAAAAAAATATGTTTTAATACCAAGATTAGTATCTTTAGATAAAAATGAAACATTACACTTTGATCCTGTGCCTTTAGAAGATAAAGGCTTTGTAGTGACTGATTTTAGAAAAGGGAGAAAGGGAGAAAAAAATATAGATTTAAGCTTTCAAAGAAATATAGCTAAAATAAAAAATCCTAATTTAACTTTGCAAAGCCCTAAAGAATTCCTACAAGCCTTAAATGAAAATAAAGAATTTACAGAAGATGATAAAATACAACAAGCACAAGCTATCCAAGAAGCTTGTGGAAAAAAAGCAGATGAAATAACCAAAATCTTGCTTAAAGAGGATAAAAGTTTAAAAGATATTATTACAGATAAAGAAAAATTAGAGGAAAGAATTGGCAGATTGCAAGATAATAAAAACAAATCACCTAAAGAACTAAGCCTACTAGGTAGACTTGAATTTTTACAAAGAAATCAAGAAAAAGCTGAAAAACATAAAGACATTATAAAAGTTCTTCAAAACCCTCAACAAGCTAGCAATGATAAGCAAAACGATAAGACAAAGAGTAGAACAAAAAACAAACAAAAACAAACCACCATCCCAAACCAAGAAGAACAAAAAAATAAAAATATCAATTCTAAAGACATAGGAGATGCAGGTGAATATGCTGCTTCTATGCTTTTTACTAAAAGATCAACTAGGTATTTATCTAATAGAAGAAAACTAGATGCGAATTTTAACACTAAAGGTTTTAATCACACCATACCTGATTTTTTAGTAACGCTAAATGATTACCCTACTTTAGTAGAGGTTAAAAATGTTCAAGATCAAGCTTTAACAGAACAAATAAGCTTTGAGTTAAAACTTGCTAGAGAATATGAGCTTGATTATTTATTTTTATGCAATCATTACACAAAATTAATAGATAATATAACTAATCTAAAGATATTTAATAAAGACAATAAAAACCATAAAGGATCAAGAAGTGGTTTTATCTACCACAGACATGCTCACAGAAGCATAAAAACAATATTTAAAGAAATGTATCTACATCACATAAAAGGAGCAGCACCTAATAAAATTATCATAAAAAGATTAAATTTAAATAATTCTGCTAATATAGAAGAAGAATTAAACAAAAACAAACAAATACAAAAAAACTAAAGGAAAAACAATGAAAACCTTAGAAGATATCAAAGCTATGAGCTATCAAGAAAAAGATGAATTAGAAGATTTAGTTCTTGAAATTATAGATAATAATGATTTAGTTAAGCTAAAAGATATTTTAAAGGATTATCCTGTAAAAATATCTTGTTATGAGCTTCATTTTAAAAATAAAGATAATGAATACCCTTTATTTGAACCTATGAATTTAATATTAAGAGCTGCACATGCTTGTGAAGATAATAATAATGATTTTTCTATTTTAGATTATTTATTTGATGAGTATGGTTTAAGTTTAAAAGATCCTAAATATAATTTTTATCATAGTGATATGAAATATATTAAAGAAGCTAATGATAAATATATCTTAATGGAAGAAGTAGAAGATACCATTATTTGTCGAAACGCCCTAATTTATGATTATATATTAAGTGCTGATAATCCAAATTCTCAAATCATTAAGTATCTAGTCAATCGTGGGGCTAAATTTGAAGTGCATGATGAAGGGGCTTATGGTTGGACTCCTATGCATTTTTGGGCTAGACGCAATAATTATGAATTATTAGAATTAGCTATTAAAGGAGGAGCTAATGTAGATATGCAAACCTTGCTTGATCCAAAAAGCGAATACAATGAAACCCTTTTATTTGAAGCTGTAAGCGAACCTGAAACCTATAGGGTTACACAGCTTTTAATTGAACTTGGAGCTAATGTGAATTTTGCTACCCCAAGAACTCCTTTAGATGATGCAAAAGGATCTAGAAATAAAAAGCTTTTAAAAGATGCAGGAGCAATGACTTCAAATGAAATTAGAAAAAAATATAATTTACCAGCATATGATGATTCTCATTGCGAAATTGATGGAAAAGATGATATGGATTTACTAGGTAAATATCGTAATGAATGTGCCAAACTTTTAAACGATGCTATAAAAAAGGCTAAAGAAAGTGAATGAGGGAATAGAAATTCACTTTGCTAAAATAAATTATAAGGAAAGATAATGAAAAATAAAAAATTATTGGATGATGAATATATACAAGAAGTGTTTAAATACTATCTTAAAAATGATAATTATTTAAAAGATGCTTTATATGGTTTAAAAAAATACGAACGAAGAGCTTTTATAAGTAGCATTTTAAGCTATGAATATAAAAATTTAGTAGAAAATGGCAATTTAAAAGTTGATGCAAAATATAAAGTTACCTTGCCGCCTAATCTTATTGCTGTTTTAGAATATGATAAAAGTGAATTTAATGGCGTAAATCTTCGAAATTTTATAAATGATTTGGAATTTGAATTAGAACATATAGAAATGGAACTTTATGACGATCCTGCTGACTTTGAAGGGGGAGATTATTATAATGAAGATAGCGATTGTGATGAAGATTATACAGTAGAAGATTGGGTAGAAGATCAAGTAAGTGATATTAAAGACTTTTTATATGCTTTAAAAGATTTTAAATGAAACAAACATTAAGCTCTAATCGAGTAAGCTTTTATCTTTTTTCTACTAAAACTTTTAGTGATGAAAAATATCTTAATGCTTGGAGCTTAAAAGGCGAGCGTTTAAATGCCAAAGATTGGTTTGAATTTAAACAAGCCAATAAAGACAAATTTTATAATAAGCATTTAGAAAATACCTTAAAAACTATGCAAGAGTTTAAAGCTTATTTTAGTGTTGATCAATTTGAAGGCATAAATCTACATGGTGATGATGAATGGCTTGATTTTTTGCCTTCAAATTATACTCAATTTTATAATCGTTTATGTAGGGATAAAAGTAAATATATTTTACATCGATATTATCAAAAAAATGATTTGACAGAGATTGGTATGCTTAAAAATCTTTCTCCTAATTTTCCTTTTTGGGATGAAAAAGGAGAAAATTTTTCTCAAAATCAAATTGATATTTTTATAGAAAAAGATAATTTAGCACCCTACTTTAATAAATATGATATTTATTTTAATTCTTCACTTGAGCTAAGCTTTAATTTTAGTGATGAAAACTTAGAATATTTAATTAACAATTATAATCACAGAATCAATCATACTTTTACTCCAAAAAGTCAAGATGAGATACAAAAAGAATTAAATTTAAGCAAAGAAGATAAAATCATTTTAGAACTTGAAAATATGTTTTTAAATCTTTGTAAAGGCATCAGTGCTGATTATGCTTTTATGGATTTTTCTTATTTTTTTGTAGGATATGATCATACTTTAGATTCTAAAAATAATACTTTAAAATCTTATCCCATTAATCAAGATAAATTAATTCATAAAAGAAGTTTTAAAGAATATATAGAAGAATACGCAAATACTTACTTTTTAAATTATTATTCTAAAGAGTTTTTAAATGAACTTGACAATCAAGAATTAAACAAAGATAGACTTAATTATTATCTTATTAATTACAACAAAATTCCAAAAAACACAGAAGAAGAAAACATACAAGGCATACTTTCTAAACAAAAAGATATAGATATCAATTTTGTAAATTTTATAGATTATAAAGACTATGTTTATAAAAATAAAGATGATTTTTGGGAGTTTTCAGCAAAAGAAAATTCTATACTTTGGGAAAAATTTCTAAGTAAAAATACCCTAAAACCTTTTCCTTTAAATTTTGATTGCTCTTTAGAAGAAAAGCTTCTTTATGCTAAAGATGAACAACTAGAAAACATACTTAAAACCCACAAGACTTTTCATGGCTAAAAAAAGAACAATCCTTATTCCTAGAATAGAAGATATTAATATAACTCCTGATACTTCTTGTTTGCATCCTATCTTAGAAGATAATACTTTAGTATGCTTACATGGAGGTAGAGTTAAGTTAAAAGCAAAAAAAGCTAAAAGAATAAAATCAGACAATGTTTCTATTATGCTTAATAATGAAATACAAGGAGCCAGTATAAGTGGATGTTTAAATCCACCTATACTAGGAGGACCTTGTACTAAAGTAGCTATGGTATTTGCTTATACTTATTCAGATCATAAAGTTAATAATAAACATTCTGTGTTACAAATGGGTTTAATAGGGGTAAGTAATAAAGGTTATCCTATATTTGCTATACCCAAAAAGAATAAGATTAAATTTGCTTTAGCTAAAATACAAGCTAGTCCTCTTGCTAAGATTAAATTTGACAGGATAAGATGGGAAGGGGGAGGAAGCGATAACAAACAACCACCAATTCAAACCCATCATATTGCCACTGATAAGAGTAAAAGATTTACTAAAGAATTTCAAAAAATAACAAAAAAATATAGCTTGGAATTAGATGGAGATTGGAATAAAGTTAAAATGCCACATCGCGGAAGACATCCTAATGAATATCATGAATATATTCTTGAAAAAATGAGTAAAATTGATAAAATAGCAAGAGGAGATAAGAATAAATTCTTAAAAGAATTTGAAAAACTAAAAGAAGAAGTCAAAAATAATCCTGCTATACTTCATAAAGATTACTATAAGGAGAGAAAATAATGAAATATTATAAAATGATGTATAACTATAATCATAATGATGTGGATAATTGGTACTCTTGTGATCTTGTAGATATAAAAAATAATGATGAATATGCACTTTTAGAATCCAAACCTATCACAAATTGGCAAACACCTAGTTTTGAAATAGACAAAAATGAAGGAGACATATTAACTGATCTTATACACAATGACTGTGGTTGGCGTATAGTCTCTCCTAAATTTATAAATTTAATGCAAGATTTAATTAAAGATTGTGTGCAATATTTAGATGTAGAAATTAAAAGTCAGGAAATAAATTATTATGATTGTAAAATTATGCATGTAATAAAATCACTTGAAGCTTTAGATTATGAACATTCTGTATATACTTATATGGGTGATAATAATGAATATCTAAGTATTACTAAGGCTGTTTTAAAAAAATCAAAACTTGATGGAAGCCATATATTTAGAATTAAAGATGATGAAATACCTGTTTTTGTATCAAGTGAATTTAGAAAAATAGTAAGAGAAAACAATTTATTAGGTTTTAGTTTTAGTGAAGTTATGGTATATGAAGATTAATAAACATATAAAAATATTACAATCATAAATTTATTAGGTTTTATCAAACAAATACCATAACAAAGGATAGAAAATGACAAGAGAACAAGCAGAACTAATTATAAAAGAAGAAAAGTTGATTGATACAGATTGGTATCCTTCTTATAAACATTTAGGGGAATATCATCTTACTATGTGGTTTGATTCTGATAATAATAAATACGAAGCTGTTTATATTGGAGAAAGGGGAAGTGTTGAACTTGAGTATTCTTTTGATAGTGAAAAAGAAGCCATTGATAAAATGTTGCAAGAAAATTATTGGCATAAATATCATGATATCAAGGACATCAAAGAATATCTAACAAAAGAAGTAGCACTAAGAATCATCCAAGAAGAAAATCTAGAAGTGATTTGGTATGATGAAGCACTTAAACCAATGCGAGCAGGTATTAAACACAATAAACAAAGAGACAAATATATTTCTTTTATCACTAATGCTAAAGCAGAGATTATAGAATGGAAAAGTATTGAATTTGATGGGGATGAAGAATTTGAAGGAGAAATATATAATGATGAAGATATAGCCCTTTATGCTCTTATCAATCGTGCTAGAATGATTAAGCAAAATAGGATTAGCTTTGTGTAAATACTTTCCTTATGATTTAATTTAATCTTAGCGAGTTTAAAAACCCACAAGACTTTTCATGGCTAAAAAAAGAACAATCCTTATTCCTAGAATAGAAGATATTAATATAACTCCTGATACTTCTTGTTTGCATCCTATCTTAGAAGATAATACTTTAGTATGCTTACATGGAGGTAGAGTTAAGTTAAAAGCAAAAAAAGCTAAAAGAATAAAATCAGACAATGTTTCTATTATGCTTAATAATGAAATACAAGGAGCCAGTATAAGTGGATGTTTAAATCCACCTATACTAGGAGGACCTTGTACTAAAGTAGCTATGGTATTTGCTTATACTTATTCAGATCATAAAGTTAATAATAAACATTCTGTGTTACAAATGGGTTTAATAGGGGTAAGTAATAAAGGTTATCCTATATTTGCTATACCCAAAAAGAATAAGATTAAATTTGCTTTAGCTAAAATACAAGCTAGTCCTCTTGCTAAGATTAAATTTGACAGGATAAGATGGGAAGGGGGAGGAAGCGATAACAAACAACCACCAATTCAAACCCATCATATTGCCACTGATAAGAGTAAAAAATATACTCCAAAATTTCAAGAGATACTTAATTCATATGATTTAAAACTAAATGGAGATTGGAATAAAGTTAAAATGCCACATCGCGGAAGACATCCTAATGAATACCATGAATATATTCTTGAAAAAATGAGTAAAATTGATAAAATAGCAAGAGGAGATAAGGATAAATTCTTAAAAGAATTTGAAAAACTAAAAGAAGAAGTCAAAAACAATCCTGCTATACTTCATAAAGATTACTATAAGGAGAGAAAATAATGAAATATTATAAAATGATGTATAATGGACAACATAATGACGTTGATAATTGGATAAATTGTATTAAACCAGATATAAAAAATAATGACAAATATGCACTTTTAGAATCCAAACCTATCACAAATTGGCAAACACCTAGTTTTGAAATCGATAAAGATGATGGTAAAATACTGACCGATTTAATATCTAATGTATATAATTGGCGTATAGTCTCTCCTAAATTTATAAATTTAATGCAAGATTTAATTAAAGATTGTGTGCAATATTTAGATGTAGAAATTAAAAGTCAGGAAATAAATTATTATGATTGTAAAATTATGCATGTAATAAAATCACTTGAAGCTTTAGATTATGAACATTCTGTATATACTTATATGGGTGATAATAATGAATATCTAAGTATTACTAAGGCTGTTTTAAAAAAATCAAAACTTGATGGAAGCCATATATTTAGAATTAAAGATGATGAAATACCTGTTTTTGTATCAAGTGAATTTAGAAAAATAGTAAGAGAAAACAATTTATTAGGTTTTAGTTTTAGTGAAGTTATGGTATATGAAGATTGAAAGACTAAAAGCTATAAAAATTTGCAATTTAATATAAAAAGATTTTTAGTTATAATTTCATTTTATATTTAAGGAAAAATTTATGGAAGATTTAAAACTTTTACAAAGGCGTTGGGAAGAAGCTTATGAAGCTATGCCTAAACTTTATGAAACACCAGATGGGTTAATAATAAATTTCACCCTAAGTGAAGATACAGATACTATTCTTTTTAAAAAACCTTGGGAAAATTTTGAATTAGATGATGAAGATAAAGAAACCAAATGGAGGCTGAGTTTTTTTAGCATTAGCAAAGATGAGCCTTTGGGGTATTTAGAGTATAAAGAAGCTTTAGAGAAATTGCAAGATTTTTCTTTAATTCAATCAGAAGAAAGGATTTTAATTAGAGCAATGAGTTTAGAAGAGCTTGAAAGCTTAGAGCTTAAAGGGTGGTAATGCTTCCTCAACCTATATTTTTAAATAAACTTATAGAATTTTTATCTGATGAAAATTTAGATATTGTAAATATGAAAAAAGGTGTAGATAAAATTTTTTCTAAAAAAGATTTTTACGCTATATTAGAATTAAATATTAAAATTATGAATATAGCGAAATTAATTTTTAAAAGTGATGAACAATTAAATATATTATTACCACAAGCTTCTGATTATAAGAATACAAATTATTTTCCTCAAGAATTAGAGTTAAAAAAAGAAATGGATGTTAATCTTAATGATTTAAAAAATTGTGATAATAAAAAAATAATAGAAATAATTAAGCAAGAATATCAAAATAATCTGATTAAAGAATTGGATATTAATTCTCAAAAAGAAAAAATCAAAATACTTTTTATTATTAATGAAGTGCCAAAATTTTTAAAATCAATCTATAAAGAATGTGAGTTTAAAGAATATGGATTAGCAAATTATTTGGAATTTGATGAAATTTGGGGTTTTTATGAAAATAATACTAGATATTTTACTATTTTAACTCCCATGGGTGCAAATAAAATAAAATTGCGTTTAGAAAATACACAAAACAGCGAAAAAGAACTCAATATCATAGAAGTAAATTTAGATAAAAATAGATTTTAATAACAAAAATAAGCAATTTCTTTTTCTACTCAAATTTAGACTATTTGTGTTAAAATAATAAATATAAAAATTAAAAACATAGTGGATTTATACCAAATTATAAACACCATAAACTCAACCCCAAAAGGATCATCAATGTCCCTTAATTCTTACATGAGTCTTAATATATCAAATTCTACTTCAAATCCCCTACCCTTTAAAATCACTAAAGCCCTCATCAAAGAAAGTCTTGAAGAGCTTTTTTCTATAGAATGTGAAGGCTTTTTTGAAAGTTTAGAACAAGATTTATTTTCTTTAAATACTTTAACCAATGCTTCATCTCATCCAAGCACCCCTACAACTTTTAATTTTCATCCTAATGTTTTAATCGATCAAGAAGCTATTTTAAGTATCCATAATCCTTATGAGAATAATACCTTAAACTTTGATAACAATGAAGTAAAAAACTATAAGGGAATTATCACTTATATAAAATATCTAGGTATTAATCATGAAAGTGCTTTAAATATTAATGATAGCACTTCAAATACTAAGCAAATACAATACAAGCATTTTTTTTCTTTTAAGCTTCAATCAGTCTTGATAAGACTTTCTTTAAATAAAGCCAATCGTATTTATACTCATACTAATATTATAGAAGTGATTAAACAAACCCTTGGTTTTTATCAAGATATCTTACATAAAGAAATTGATTATTCTAATATACATTTTAATTATGAAGAACAAGAACTCATCTCTCAATACAATGAAAGTGATTTAGACTTTATTACAAGATTAAGCCATAATAATGGAATCTTTTTTTATGAAGATGAGAACACTATTTATTTTTGTGATGTGTATAAAAATGTAAAAAATAAAGAAATTGAGTATAATCCTAATATTAATAATATTTTAAATCAAGCTTGTATTTCTTCTATTTATAAAGAGCAAAGCTTAAGAACTAATTCTTTTACACATTCTAGTATTAATGCCAATACTCCTTTAAATCTTTTATCTTTACACTCTAGTAAAGTTCCTTATGAACAAGAACTTAATAACAAAGCTTGTTATAATGAACATTTTTATGAGAGTGAATATTCTTTTACAAAAAGCATTGATTTAAAGACTAAGCCTTCTCTTAAAGAAAAAAGAGCCTTAGTATTAAATGAAAACTTACTAGCAAAAAGTAATATTTATCATCTTAGCTTAGGAGATTTTATCACTTTAAATTATAAGGAGTTTAATCATCAAGAAGAAATAAAAAATCAAGATGAAGAAAAACAAGATAAAGCTTCTTTGCTTAAAGACTTTATTATTATCGCTAATACTCAAATCTTAATTGATGATGCCATCTTAGCTAATTCTATTAATACTAATGATCATTTAAATTTAAAAGATTTAAATTTAAATAAATCTTATTCTAATACTTTAACTTTACTAAAAAAGAATATTATTTTTACTCCAAGTTTTAAAGCTAAACCTAAAGCTCCTAATAGCACTCAAGGTATTGTTATAGGAGAGAGTAAGGATATAGAAAGTGAGAGAAATACTATTTATACTGATGAGCATGGAAGGGTTAAGGTAAGGATTAATCTTTATGCCAATCAAGAAGAATTAGATAATGATACTTTTATTGCAAATGATATAGATATAAATTCTTCTAATTTATCAAGCAATACTTATAAATCTTATCATCACACTCCTTTTTTAAGAGTAGCTTCTCATATAGCAAGCAATCATTCAGGTTTTTTTCATACTCCAAGAATAGGAGATGAAGTGATTATTTCTTTTTTAGATGATGATATAGATAAACCTTATGTAAGTGGAAGTTTATATAATGGGGCTAATCCAAGTTTAGTAAATCTTCCTTTTAATGATCACCAAACTTCTCTTTCTTCTAAAACCATAGGTGTTAATGAAGAAGGTTATAATGAACTTACCCTCTCAAATATAAAAGATAAAGAACAAATTTATTTAAAAGCGCAAAAGGATTATGATGAATTAGTACAACATAATTTCACTCAAAGAATTTTAAATGATAAAGATTCTATAGTGGATGGAATTTATAATGAAAGGATTAAAAAGGTTCATACTCAAACCATAGACTTAGCTAAAAATGTCAATGTAGGAGGAGAATACTTAACTAATGTAGGCTTATCTAAAGATACCATAGTAGGATTAAGCAATACCTTAAATGTAGGAGTAGATAATAAAGTAAGAATAGCTAAAAACTCTCATGAGTTTGTAGGAGAAAACAAAGATATAGAAATAGGTGCTAATCAAAACACTATTATCCATAAGGATGAGATAAGAAATGTGAAGGGAAATAAAAAGGAGGTGGTTGAGGGACATTATGATATTAATATAAAAGAAACATTAAAAATCCAAATAGAAAAAGAGACTTCTATAAGAAGCAAAAATAATCTACTAATCACCACCAATGCTTCAATGGGCTTTGAAACAGATAAAAATAATACCTTTGTATCTGATAATTCATTATCGCAAACAAAAACAGATTATGAAGTAAAAGCAGGCAATCAAATCCTCCACCAAGTAGGCGATACTCAAATTGTTACTAAGGGAGATTATGTGATTATTAAAGCAGGTGGAGTTGAAGTAGTGATAGATTCTAATGGGCTTGTGGTCAAAGGTGGAGAGATTAGGGCAGAGTAATGGAAGCACTTAATCAAAAAAATAGTTTAAATATTAGGCTTTTAAGTTCTAATAATATTCTTCTGCATAATCAAGAATTTAAGCTTTATGAAATAGCACAGGGCAATAAAAATGAAATCAAGACTATTTTTACAACCAATAGAATGGGGGAAGCTCATTTAAATGCTAGTGAAATTTTTAGTAAAGAAGCACAAAGCTTTGAATTAATTTTAAACCAATCTAGTGTTTATAAAAACAAACCCATCTATAATCATAGATTTTTATTAAGAAGTTATGAGTATGGGCATTGGTGTGAAATAAAATTTGAAAGAAAGGCAGATAAAGGCTCTATAAACTCTATTAGGCTAAAATCCAAAGAATTTACCTTAGAAAATAATGAAAAAATAGTGCGTAATTTCTATACTTTTGGTGATATAGTAGAATTTGAAGCTATTTATGAGGATGCAAAAATCAAAGAAGAGCAAATTAAATGGGGTTATGTTTTTATTCAGGATAAAAACACCTTAGATAAGTTAAACAAAAACCAATTAACTAATGACAAAAAGGAAAGTTCTTTATTTGATGAAGAAATTTTAAAAGATTGTTTTTATATTGAAAAAGAAGAAGATAAAGCCCTATTATCTTCTTCTATCATTTATAGACATTTAGAAAACAACAAAGCTTATTGTGGAAAACATCTTAGTTTGCAACTACCAAACCCTAAAGACACACAAGAGCAAAAAACACTATTAGTCTTTGCTTATAAAGAAATACCCAATTATAATGCCTCTTATCTTATAAGAATTAATGATTATCCACAAATTACCATTGATTGCACTCTAGCAGAAACACTAAGGGCACATACAAACAAAGATGAAATCTCAAGGCTTGGTTGGGGGGTAAGCTATATCTGTCAAAGATTATGGCATGATAATCCAAGTGATGCTAAAGAATTAAAAGATTTAACCTTTAGAAGCTCTACTTCACAAGATTTTATAGATACTATCCCTAATGAAACAATGAAAACAATAGTAAAGGAGATATTGCCTAGAGTAGAGATGCAACAATTAAAGACTGACAACACAAAATCAAGAGATAAAGCAAGATTTTATGCGGAATTAGATTGGGATAGTTTTTATATGAAGTTTCCTATAATGCAAGAGCTAAAGGGCGAGTATATGAATCTCAAAAAGCTTTTTGGAGAAGAATCTGATTTTCAAAAACAATTCGAAGATTTTCTTAATGATACTTTACTAGATATAAAAAACATTAAAAATACACAAGAATATACAATGGCACTCAATATCCAAGCAATGAAAGAGAATAAGACGAAGAATGCAGAAGTCTTTAAGCTATATAAAAAAGAGGAAACACTCCCAGAAACTCATAAAGCTATAAAAGACTTACAAAAACCATCAGATATTATCGATAATAGTTTATATTTTCAAAGGTTTGATATAAAAAATGATGTGTTTTTACCGCATTTAGGCTTAAGTAAATTTGATGCATTTTCATTGCAAAACTCCATACAACATGAAAAAGAAGTTTTAGATAAATTCCACTCTAACCCAAAATACAAGCAGAATTTTGCTCTATACTCTATCGCAGGGGCTTTTAATATCTTATATATACCAAGCCTTATACAAATCACGAGAGTTACAAGATTCTATAATTACCATTCTTTATATGCTGCGTGCAAAAAGGTGCGTGCTTTTATCATTGATACTGTGAATTTTAATAATAATGGTAGCGATCAGCCTATTGGGGCATGGGATTATGAGAAGGTAGGATTTGATTTATATAATTCGATAATGCAATACCGAAATACAAAATTTCATTTTAAATATACCTCACCAAAATCATTCTTATTTCCCTTATATAATTCAGACTTTCTAAAAACAAAACAGTATTTTAATCTAGGCTTAGATTTCTTTTTATATAGCACTACATTTTTGGATATGGATTTTAGTCATACGCAAATGCAAGATACTGCTTTTATAGTGGGGAAGTAAGATGTTTTTTGCTGGTGGTGATTATGAGCCTTTTATATATGGGCTTAGTCTTATTGCATACTATTTTCTACCCCTTTATTGTCTGACGCTTTTATTGTATAAATATAAGCCTCAATATGTGAATCTTACTCTACATATTGGAGCTTCAGTGTTGTTATACTTAGCTATGTGGGTAATATTTGTCGATACAACTATTATCAGCCTTTTTGAAATTTTTCAAATGTTTTTAATCCCCATTATCTTGCAAATTATACATCTTACCTTTATACTCTATGCTATTATCTATACTTATTTTGATATGCAAAAGATTTCATTTACAAAGAGACTAGGCAGATATATCGTTTCATTTTTTATTGGGATTGGACTACTTATCCTTTCTTTTGTAATGATGTATGCTATTGGATATTATATCAGCTCATGGTGTGATAGATATTATCTTAAAATCGATGAGAGAAATGAGGCGATTCGCACTATAACTTTTTATGTTCTTGTTGTGGTTTTTCCCAGTATAATTGCACTACTCCTTAGCTATATCCTCTATAAAAATCATAAGTCATTTTTTACTAAGATTCTATATAGAATCTTATCTATGATAGGCAAGGACAAACCATAATGCAAAAACTTATATATCAAAACCACGACTACCAACAAATACAAATCCAACAAACACAGAAACATTTCAATCTTGGTTGTGATTTTATAGTTACAAGCAAAGGTTTTAAAAATATTAAGATTCCAAATAATTTGGATACAAAGAATCTATTGAGGATTATAGTAAAAAGTGAGGCGAGATAATGACTGATGGATTTGGGTTTTTAGCATATGTCTTTACATTGCCTGTATTGATTCTTGGTGGTATATCTTATGTATGTATAGTATTTTTGATAAGATTTCAAAGCTTTTGTGGGTTTGTATGTTCAAAAAGTTTTTGGATTGCTTGGCTTTTTTCATATTATTTATTATTTTTGATTATCTGCATTACTTGTGAATGGGAGTTATTAATAATGTATATCTGTGGTATTTCTTTACCTTTGGTATATTTTTTAAGAAAATTTTTTATGCAATCACATTCAAATCTAGCTCTAAACGAATTTTCATTATGGATTATCCCAATGAGTATTTTCTCTCTTTGTATTCATAGTAGCCTGTGCGTTGCTATTGCATGGATGTTAATATTTTTTCAAACAAATTATGATACCCAAACACTTCAATCTTGGCTTAGATTTCTTTTTATATAGCTCTATATTTTTAGATATTGTGCTAGAGGAGTAGTTATTATGTTTGAAGCGACAAAAAATACAGAGTAAATTAAAGGAGTTCTTATGCAAAAGTTTTTAATAGTTTTAGGATTGTGTTTAATGTTAGCCATTAGTGCTAATGCACAATCCCCAAAAGAAGCCAAACCTAGTTTTGATTGTGCTAAAGCAAAAAGCAAGGTTGAAAAGATGATTTGTAGTGATAAAAGTGGGGAGTTACAAAAACTTGATAGATTATATTCTAAACTCTATTTTTCAATACTAAAGAGTATCCCTAAAGATACAAAAAGGGGCAAAAAACAAGAGAAAAACTGAAATATTTTAATCATCCTGTTATGAGTAATAGAAATATATTTCAATGCTATTTTGCAAAATAATATAAAAATCTACAACCAAAATCCTGAAAATATCAACCAAAAACTTAATGAAAATATGGTTTTTGAGCTTGCAGATAATGAAGCAAAAGAAGTTAAAAAAATCATTTCTTTTGAGAAAATACATAATCTAAGAAAAAAACTTCAAAAATGGAATGCAAACTATCTTACTTCTTTTAGTAAGATAGAATTAACCAATCCACAAGAGTTTATTCCCTTATTGTCTATTTATTATCAGCGTCCAGCAAGATTTAACCCAGAGAGTGGACTCATCTTGCTTCAAAAAGTCCTTAAAGATAAGAATAGATTTTTAGTGTGGTTTTCTGTGCGTTATTATGCTGATATACGACAATTCAAAAACCCTTATTATTCTCGCAGAATCCAAGAATCTAACTTTAGAGAAGCCAATACCAAGCAAGGACTGAAGCTGCCAGATAAATACACTTATCTTTCTTTTATGCAAACTTATAAGAAATGCAAAGAAGTTGATGAAAAAACAGAGTATCTCTTAAGAGAATACAATACATATTATACTAAAGACAAACACTATTATTCTTATGTTGCTAAAGAAGAATTTCAGGGTATAGCTGATATTCTCGCTCCCTATCTTAATTACCTAAACACCCTCACTCAAAAAAATTTTAGCTTAGATAATATTTATTGTATTGCTAATTATTGTGAGAATTTAGGCGCTAATAAATTGGATAATGTTGCCTTGCTTAATAAAACTTTAAGACAAAAGTTTGAAAAACTAGAAGCAAATACACCCCATAATATTCTTATCCTCTATCCAAATCCCACTCCATCTATTATACAAATAGAACAACCTAAAAATACTTTTATTACTTTACTTATAGGAGCAAAAGCAAAAATAGATTGCACTAAATTGATAGAAGATCAATGCGAGCTAATGTATTTAAAATATGATCCAACGCAAGAAGAACAACAAACAAGCAATCCGCAAGCTTTTTCTTGTAGCACCCAAGAAGAACTTATTTAAAAAAAAGAAAATGAAATATACTTTAAAGCAGTAAAAAACAATATATCATATTTTATTAATAAAAACGATGGGATTTTAAAAGTTGCTCTTGCTGGCAATGAAGAAAATGCTATAGAATTATACAGTTTTGCTAAAGAAAATCAATTTAAAATTTTGCAAGATAAAACCTCAAAGATGCTAAAAATCTATTTAAAACTAGAAAGATATAGTAGCGAAGAGATTTTATCGCATAGAGGGGGAATTTTGAATTAACACTTAATAATCTTAAGATTTTAGATGAAAATGGAAACAATTATGAAACCATCACTAAAGTATTTCTTCATAATTGTGAGAATAGAAGGATTTATGAAAGTTTAAAGTTAGAACATCAAGAAGGCATTTATAAGAGCAGTTTCAAGATTGATTTAATTTTAGATACAAACTCTTCTTTTTTTAAAAGGGCTACAAAATGTATTATAGCTACAAAAACCTTAGAAGGCTTTAGCACAAGTCAAATGCATAAAATTGGAAATGTGGCAATAGTCTCTTTAAGTTCTGCAGATAAGAAAGGTGGAAGCTATACTTTTACAAATAAGGTAAGCATGCAAGATTTTGGAGAAAATCTTTATTTAGATACTGAGGCAAATGGGTATGAAAAACAAATAAAAAATTCAAGAGAGAATTTATATATCACAAATTTGAAAGCTTATAAAGAAAAAGAACAGCAAAATACTACTGATAAAATCCCTTACAATGAAACTATTTTTATTAGAGCCTACTTAAATAATGAGGAGAATTTTTCTTCGATGAGACAATTAAATGGGCATATTGTATAAAAAAAGAAGAGGAATTAGAATGTAATCAATCTAAAATTAAAATTTTAGAAAATCTTCAAGGAAATGATATAACCTTTAATACTTCTATGCTTTCACAAGATGATAGGAATAAACTTTATAATATGAATGAAAAATATCAATTAATCTTATTTGCTTATTTTAGTGCACCTGCATTTAAAACAACACAAGGAATAACGCATTTAGTGTTAAAATGACTAAAGATTTAAACTATACAAAACAAAGCCATTGAACTTACCCTCTCAAATATAAAAGATAAAGAACAAATTTATTTAAAAGCGCAAAAGGATTATGATGAATTAGTACAACATAATTTCACTCAAAGAATTTTAAATGATAAAGATTCTATAGTGGATGGAATTTATAATGAAAGTTAAAAAGGTTCATACTCAAACCATAGACTTAGCTAAAAATGTCAATGTAGGAGGAGAATACTTAACTAATGTAGGCTTATCTAAAGATACCATAGTAGGATTAAGCAATACCTTAAATGTAGGAGTAGATAATAAAGTAAGAATAGCTAAAAACTCTCATGAGTTTGTAGGAGAAAACAAAGATATAGAAATAGGTGCTAATCAAAACACTATTATCCATAAGGATGAGATAAGAAATGTGAAGGGAAATAAAAAGGAGGTGGTTGAGGGACATTATAATATTAATATCAGCGATAAAATGCAAGTATTAAGCGAGAAAGAGATGGATTATAAAAGCAAAGACAATATTCTTTTTACAAGTAATGAATCCATAGGATTTGAAAGTGATAAAAATACAAGCATGGTAGCTGATAATATCACAACTATTCATGAGTTAAAAGCCGATAGCGAAGCGACTATACAGGTAGGAGAAACAATTATTAATGCAAAACCTGATTGTGTTATCATTAAAGCAGGTGGAGTAGAAGTAATTATAGACTCTAATGGACTTGTGGTTAAAAGTGGAGAGCTTAAAGCAGAGTAAAGGATAAACAATAAAAAAACCTTTTTACAAACTTAAAAGATTTTATATACCTTGTGGTGTGCTTATAGCTTTGATTATTTTTATAAGCTTAACTTATCATTTTTTACAACGACCTTTAGAGCTTATCTTTTGGGATAGATATTATTATGAAAAAGAATATCAAAATGCTAAAGATATGTATAAACTATTTAAAAGTAATGAAGAAGAATTTAAAAAAGTTTTTAAAGAGCAAAACTTAAATGAAGAATTAAAAACAAATCAAAAAGAATTGTTAAATTATATGCATCATTTCAAAAGAGATTCTAATTTTATGCAAATTTTAGGTTTGGATAATGCTTATCTTAAAGCTCTTAGAGATAAGACAAGTATATTTGGAAGAAAAAGTGAAAATAATCTTAATTATTTTTATCTTGCTTCTAATAGCACTACTAATTTAGATGAAATGAATAATTTTATAAGCATTATAGATAAATATATCATTTTTATCAATAAAATAGATACATTGCCTGACACTTATACACTCATGAAAATAGCCTTTAACGCTGATTATTTTCTTTTTAATCTCGTCCCATTTGCTTCAAGCCTAGATAAAAACTTTATTTGCTCTATACCGCAAAAAGAACAATTATTAGAAAATATGATAAATTCTTATGAAAAAATGGATTTATTATACAAAACAAAACTAAAAACCGAAATTCAAGAAATGATATACCCAGCGATATATGCAACAAAAAAACTTAATCATTTCATAGATATTGCCAAAGGAAGATTAAATGCATGTGGAAAATAATTTAAGTCCTGAAGATAGACAAGGTATAGAAAATTACCTTATTATTTTAAATACGATAAGTTTTCTAGGCGATTTGAATATAAAATATAACAATCATAATGCAAAGATTAAAAATTATTCTAGTGGTTATTGTAAGTATTATTGTAAAATAGCTTAGATTTTAGGATTATAAATGAAAAAACTTTTTTATAGACTTAATTTTTTATTTAATACAAAATTAAAAAAATTAACTTGGATTGTAGCTATATTATTTATCGGATATAAATTACTTTTTTATACCGAAATTAAAAATGGTTATGTAAAAGTGACTTTACGTCCTATAGTAACACTTAATCAAGAGGGTTATTGCATAAAAGAAGGTAGAAGATTAAGCCAAAATGAATTATTTGAAAGAGCTACTAAAGATTGGCTTGAAAAACTTTATAACCAAGCACATGATCCACTAGTTATGAATGCAGATGGAGATTGGCTTGATATCACTAATTGCTATTATTCAAGCAAAGAAAAAGCAAAGAAAGGTTTAAATTGTCAATTTTACAGCAACGGCAAACAATTTGGTATCGATGATATTGCAAAACAAATTGATCTTAATAAAAGCCAAGAAGAAAATATGCAAAAAATAATGCAAGGCTTTAGCATTGTAAGACCTTTTGAGGAGGAAAAAATTTTAACAGATGATTTAGAGCTTAAATATTCTTTACTCTTACAAGATAGGTTAGGTGATTTTACTTTTATGCCTTATGATATTAGATTTATTGTCGTTGGTGGTGATACTGGTTATTATTCAAAATTTGGTTATTCTGTTTTTGCTTTAATGATACAAAAATATTTTATTGGAAACGACCATGACTTTAAATTTAAAAAAGGCACTGTAGAATATTGGAAAAATAAAGATAATAAAAACAATCATGAATACATATATTATCCCATTACAAATTGTGGCGAAGTTGAAATGCGTTATGACTTTGATCCTCCTGGATTATATTATCAATTATTTCATGATATGCAATGGAGGGATGAATGGCATCGTTAAATTTAAAAGGCGATTATGGAGTAGAAATTTTATCCTATTATCTTTGGGGGCAAAGCACACCGCCAAGTGATTTAGCCAGAAAAGATAACCGTGTGCTTATAGGTAAAGATTATCAAGCAAGAGATGAAAAAGAAATAATCATACAAGCTTCAGCACTTGATTATATGAAATATGTAGATAGATATACCAATGCTACAAATTTTGGGATATTTCAAAATTTTTTCAAAAGTGTTTTTAGTGAAAAAGAACTTGGGGAATTTAAAGATAAAATAGAAAATGAAACATATATTTTAGAATTAGACGATATCATAAAAACTAAGGTATATGGAGGTGTAAATCCGTTTCTTGATGAAGATAATAAGAATAAAGATAAAAGCACTAAAGATAAAGAAAATAATGAAGAAAATAAATACGAAAAATACGATGAAAATAAAATGGCAGTTAGAATAATTCATTATTATTTAGATACAAATTCAGGCAATTATGCTAAAAGAGCTTTTGCTTTTGGAAGCACAAGTATAGCATTTAATAAAGATGTAAAATTTCATATTAGTGCTAAAACTTATGAACCTGTTTGTATTTCCAATCTAAAACTTTATCCTTTAAAGGATAATTTTGATTTTGAAAGTGATAGCAGTCTTGCAGAATTTGTAAATTTCTTTCTAGAAAAGGAATTAGATCCCTTAAAAATAGGTAGAACGGTTAATATTCATTTTATAGATCAAGAAAAGATTACACCTATGGTTATTTATAAAAGAGTATTTCAAATACTTCAAAACCAATCTTTTAATTCTTTAACTCCTTCTATAACTTCACTTCGTGAATATTATAAAACCCGTATCCTGCCATCTGGGGTATTATATTTGCAAGATGACAATACAAACTCTCAAACCAATTTAGAACAGACTATCCTCTACAACAATACAAGTTTTAACAAAATTTCAAAAGAACCCTTAAATGAATCCTCATCCAGTGCTAAAGAACCTTGCTTTATCACTTTATATTTAAAAGATGAACACAATAAACCCATTGCTAATGCTAAAATCATTATCAAAGGTTTTAAACATGATGAAGCTTTAAGAGTAGTTAATCTAAAAAGACGCAGTGATGAAAAGGGTAAAATAAGATTTGATAAAGAAAAGTATTTTAGTGATTGTTATAGCTTTAAAGTAAAGCTTGATGAAAGTGAAGCTTATTTTCCTACTCCTTTGCAAAATGCTAAAAGGATATTTAATAATTATACCCATCACAAAGTTGGACTCATACTTAAATTTAAAGCAAAAGATCATTTAGTTTATGATGGATTTAATCTCTATCATTATAAAGGAAATGAATTAATTAATTCTTATATGGCAAGAAGTGGTACTGCTAAGGCAGATAATGAAAAAAGAAGTAAAAAGCAAATTGCAAATTATTTTTACCAAGATGAAAAAGATACAAGTAAAGGTAAAAAAGCTTATTTTTATTATGATGATGAAAGTATTAAAGATAGATTTGGCACTTTGCCTGAAGGAGAATATTATTTAAAGATTAATGAAATAGCTAAAGATACTAACCCTAGCTTTTTAAAAGATTATCCCTTTGAAATAGGAAAAACTTGGGGAAAATGTTGTGTAAGATTATATACCAATAAAGAATGTTCTAAAACTTTTAAAGAAGTAAAAATAAAAGAAAGTAATGAAAAAGAAAACAAAACAAGCAAAAAAGATAAAAAAGAGCAAAGCATAATAAAAGATAATCTATATCTTTACTCTATCAATGAAAAGGGAGAATTTGGCAGTAATGGTAGCATAGGTATGGCACAAGCACAGTTATTAGAGGATTTAAGTAAGCAAGCTAAGTTTGTGCAGAGTGAGGGGGAAAATATAATCTCACTCAAAGTGGCTTACCCTGAAAAAATAGATAATAAAATTATATTTGTAGGAAAAGTTTATGAATAAAACACTAATATTTCATGAAAATTCCCATATTGATTTAAATGCTTCTTTTGCACCAGGGACTTATATAGAATTGCAATTAGAAAAAGAAAGCGATAAAACGCTAAATTGGAGTTATGTAGAGTGCAATAGTGAGAAAAAATGCGATCTTTGTTGGATGTTGATTGTCGTTCTATTGAGGCTAAAGATCTTAAATTTATAGCGAGTTTTAAAGGTAATATTTGTGGATTTCATTTACCTATAAGTAGAGATAATGAACCAATAAAAGATATAAAAGATTATAAATATTACATCATAGTCTTTGCTTATGATGAAAAAAAGGCTATACCTAGTTTAGAAGATTTTCATATAGTTATAGATATGAGCTTTAGAGTAGGAGTTGGAAGGGATGAGGATGTAAAAGAAAGCAAACTAAGGAATGATTTTAATAGTGATATAATTCAAACAAATTGTATTTTTAGTGTTCTTGAGGCTGTAGAGTTTTTAAAAGCTTGCCAAAGTTTTAAAGAAAAAGCAAAAGAAACAAATAATTATGAATTTTTTAAAAATTATCCCCAACTTGCAGGAAAAATTGCTTATATTTATTATAGATTTGATTTAGCTAATGAAAAATTTATTAAAAGTGTAAGTGATGGAGATAAGTATTTAAAAGAAAGAGAGAAATTTGTTAAAAAATTTATAGATGTTTATTCTGATGAGAAATTTTTTATCATACCAAGCTATAAAGCAAAATTTAGTGAATTTTCAAACAAAAGTGATGAGGAAAAAATTATGTTTTTTCAAGAATTTCTTGAAGATTTGGTAAAAGCTTTTGACATAGAACCACCAATTCCAACTATTTATAAAGAGTTTAAACAATACAATAACGGATCTTATAATAGTGTAGGAAAAAAAGCATTATATTTGAATTTAAAAAACAAAAAAGAACAGATATTATCAACTTTTTTTCACGAATTTAGACATTTTTATATTGATAAAAATAATTCTAAAGAAATAAAAAATCAACATACAGAAAGCATTTTTAAACTCATATATTCTAATGGATATTTTAAATTTGAAAATGTTGTTATGTTTTGGGCGTATGATAAAAAATGCATAATTAGTAATAATTATACAGATTGTGTCGGAGTTAAACCTTATAAATACAGTATATTTTCAGATAAGCCTGCAATTTATTGGTTTTCTCCAAGTGAAAGAGATGCGAGAATAAGCACATTTTATTTTGAAAAATATAGAGGTTGATATGTTAGAAGTAGCCATAAAGAATATATTTAAACATAAAGATTTCTTACAAACCAGAAAAGAACCTTATGCTATTTATTTAGCCATAAATACAAACATAAAAAGTTATAATAATATTTGTCCTAGCGAGAAATATTTTTGGAAATTTAATGATATGAATGAGCTTGAATGCTATAATCCAAAATTTGGCATATATCTTGGTAAAATTGTTTTTGATAAAAAAGGCAACAAACTCATCCCAAAATACATACCCGCTAAATTTGAAAATTTAGAAGAAGAAGTTAAAAAGATAAAAAATCCTTTATGGCTTGCTAATAAAAATCCTAATTATATTAAACCTAAATTTTATGATGGTATGGGTGGGGGTTATTATTTTGAAAGTCCAAATAATTTAGAGTATCAATGTAAAATAGAAAAAGACACTCAAATTTTAAGCCAAGAACAAATCATTTCCTATGTGAAAGAACTTTATAGTAAAAACACAATGATAATAAAAAATTATATTGATACAATCAATAAAAACCATGGCATAAAACCTTTCGTATTTAGTGATGAAATTTATGATCAATTAGGAGAAGTTGGCATTCTTACAAAAGAACAAGCTAATAATTTTAAAGATAAAAGTTATATTAAAAAAAATCCAATATTGCTTGCTATGCTTGATTATTTAGCAAAACAAAATAAAAAAGATGAAGATTATTTAATCACTTTTGATGATGAGTATTTTTATGCTGATTTGGTTTGGAGTTTAAAAGATTTCTTATTAGAGCTTTCTTATGGTTTGTTTCAAGATGAAACCAAGCTTCTTTTTAATCCTGCAGCTTATATGGATGACACAAAAATAGATTATAAAAATTTAAACGAAGAAATAAATAAGCGTTATGAAAAAATATTGCTTGATATGGGATTTGAAGGAGAAAATGGTTATTTTAATGATTATTATGATTATGGCTTTGGCAATAATGGTATTTTTAAATTTAACATATATGATTATTTTGCTTATGATGAAATAGGAGTGCAACCAATTCAACAAAGCCCATATGTTTCTCCTAGAAGCCCTTTTGATAGCCCTAATTTTGTCTATTCTGATGGAAATTATCACGGAGATGCAAAGCTTATCCCTTCTGCTTTAGGAAAGTATTATTTTGAGCTTTCCTATCAGAAAGGAATTTATATAGAACTTTTACGCCCTTATTATCCAAGCATAAAAGATTTACCAGAAGGTTGGGACAATAAAATGCTAGAAAAAGCTAATTTAAAATAAATATGAGCATCCATGAAAAAACCTTTTTACAAACTTAAAAGATTTTATATACCTTGTGGTGTGCTTGTAGTTTTGATTATTTTTATAAGCTTAACTTATCATTTTTTTACAACGACCCTTAGAGCTTATCTTTTGGGATAGATATGATATATCGAAATTATCTATTAATAACGAAGAGAAAAATTTTAAAACAATGAAAACTGTGAATTACTCCTACTTTCGCTAACGCTTAGAAGTAGGAGCTTCCTAACTAAAGCCAAGTATTCTTAGCTAGCTCGAAAGGCTTCTTGTTTATAGCTTACACCTAAATTTTCATATAAAATATTAAAACTTATACAAAAATCTTTCATAAATTGTTTCAGAAGTTAAAGAGTTTGTTTGGTAAATTACATTAAGGGTTTAAGCCGCAGGCTGACCCCCTACGGCTAAATTGTGAAACCCCTGAAAGGAGGTAACTCAATGAGGCTCATAAAACTCATTCTAGTGGTTATTATACTGCTTTGTTTATTTATAGTCAAGGCATATTAACCAAGCGCCATTTTGGGGAAACTGGAGTGGGTTACCTGCGGTATCAAACAAACTTTTAACCAAGCTTATCTCCTTTATATTGAATTATTTTATTTTTTAATTTATATTTTTCTTGCTTATACTAAAAGATAAGATTCAATTATAAACAAAATGTATTAAGAAGCTAAAGAGTTTGTTTGGTATAATTATAAAAGGTAGATGCCAAAGGGCTGCAACCCTTTAGCGTTAATTTACCGCCCAGAAGGGAGGTGATTAAATTGCTAAACAAAATTATAGTAATAATTATACTACTTTGTATAATTATAGTCAAGTGTTATTAATACTTGATTTCCCATTTTTTAAAGGGGAGCTATAATTTTCCCTTTGGCTTACCAAACAAACTTTTAACTAAACTTCTCTTCTTCTATTGATTTTCTATATTTGAAAAATTTTATTTTTTAAAAAGTATATGTTAAAGTATATGTTTTTTGTATTATTAATTTTTCAAGTATGTTCTTTTGGTTATTTTAACTATAAATCACAGTCCTCTTGAGCGCACCATATTATTTATCTTCTTTAATTTTTCTTTTAGCTAATCCCATATGCTCGTAAGCATCAATTTCTTTTTTGTAAGATCCAGAAATTTTCTTAAGTTCTTTATTTAAGTAACTTACTGTTTGTGCACTTGCATTAATATTTGCAGCCAAAGCAGAAACAAATTCTAGTTTCTTTTTTGCTGCTTCATCTAATTCTTTAGAAGTT
Source organism: Campylobacter sp. CFSAN093238 (assembly GCF_012898015.1). Lineage (NCBI taxonomy): Bacteria > Pseudomonadati > Campylobacterota > Epsilonproteobacteria > Campylobacterales > Campylobacteraceae > Campylobacter > Campylobacter sp. CFSAN093238. The sequence goes on from NZ_CP040611.1 coordinate 1,045,868, forward strand.
TTTGAACCAAGTTTATGTGTCTGCACATAAAGTTTGGCAAGTTCTTTTAATTCAATATCCGTTAGTTTAACATCGGAAGCAACAATTATCATTTTATCTAAGTCTGTATCAAATTTTTTAGTCTTTTCAGCTACATGCTGCTTTTGGCTAGTTTTTTGCTTTTTAATTGTTTTTTTGCCATCACTTGTAATAAGATAAGCAATCACGCCTAAAAACAATAAAAGCGCTAAAGCAGCACAAAAAATAACCAAAAAAATATGGTTCATTTAAAGTTTGCCCACAAAATTTCGCTTCCTTCTTGCAAAAAAAGCTAAAACCACCATCAATGCAAATCCCCAATAAACATAATTAGGAATTTGAGCCGCTTCGCCTGCAGCGTAAGAATGAAGTCCTGTTAAAAAGTAATTTACTCCAAAATAAGTCATAATAATAACCCAATAAGCAAACATACTCCATAAAGCAAACACAAATTGATTACAATATTTTGGAATCATTCTAAGATGCAAAATTGCTGCATAAACCAAAATGCTAACTAAAGCCCAAGTTTCCTTAGAATCCCAACTCCAATATCTCCCCCAACTTTCATTTGCCCAAATTGCACCTAAAAAATTTCCTACAGTAAGCAAACAAAGTCCAAAAATCATTGCCATTTCATTAATTCTTGTAGCCTCTGTAATATTTCTCAAAATATTAAGATTATATTTTCCATCTTTCTTAAGAAAACACATTAAGAACAGTGTAAAGATACCAAGTAAGGCACAAAGTCCTAAAAATCCATAACTAGCAGTAATAACAGATACATGAATACTAAGCCAATAAGAATTGAGCACAGGAACAAGATTTGTAATTTGCGGATTCATTTCGCTTAAATGTGCAACCATTAATACAACACCGGATAAAATAGAAGTTAATGACAAGGCTATAGGACTTTTTCTAGAGAAAAATATACCCGACAAAGACAATGCCCAAGCTATATACACCATACTTTCATAGCCATTACTCCACGGAGCATGACCTGATAAATAAGCACGAAGTCCAAGACCTACTGTATGAATTACAAAAGCTAAAACATTTAAAACATATACCACTTTAAATATAAAAGAGATTTTTAAATTCGGTACGACCATTTTAGAAAAAACAAGAATCAAAAGTAAAAAACCCGCAATTAAATATACAGGAGCGAGTTTAACGAAAATTTCAGCCTTATTAGAAAAAATTTCCATTTCAACCTTGGTTTTACTAGGCATGACTTTATATCCTATTTTTTCTTGATATTCTTTGATAAATTTCAAGCCTTCATCAGCTCTAGTCCAATTACCATCTTTAAAAGCATTTTCCACGGCACTAAAATAATTCTGTATTAAAGCCAAAACAATATGCCCTTCATCCCCCTTAAGAGTAGTTACAGCAGAAAAAGGTGCAAGCCAAACATTATTTGGATTATTTTGAACAGGAATAAATTTAAATAATTCACCACTAAAAACTAAATTTACAACATTAGCTCTTTCATCTAGTTTTATAATTTCCTTATCAAAAACTCCTCTTGCATTTGGGTTTTTACGATTTGCATTTTCAACATATTTTTGAAGTTTATATCGGTTATTCTCATCAAAGAAATCTTTATAAGAAATATATTTAGCACTAGGAATTTCTAAAATATTTGCAATAGCATCACGAACTGCTTGATTTTGTGGCATTAAAATAAAAGGTTCCATTTGCCATTTATCTACATCAACGAGCATGGAAAGCATAACAGCGTTAGAATTTTGACCCTTATAGCTATCACTTTGATGAATTTTTTCTAAAATTTCTCTTGATAGCGTATCAAAAGGCACCATTCTTCCATCTGCTGATTTTTGAACTATTAAAGTGGCAAGAGCTTTAGCATGATTAGTATTTACCACAGGTAAGGTCGAATTTAAATCTTGAGCAAAAGTCTTTTCAGAACCAAAAGATAACAATAAAATAAAAATAATCACACTTGTATGTTTTAAAGTGTCTTTATTAATTAATCTTGCCAAAGTTCTAAATCTAGAATGTGGATTTAAAAAATTCATAAACATTCCAAGACAAAGCAGAAAATAACCTATATAAGTTGGTATTTTGCCCGGATCTTTATTTACAGATAAAACAGTCCCTTTTTCATCTTGATCATAAGAACTTTGATAAAATCTATAGCCATCATAATCTAAAACATTATTCATAAAAATTCTATAATCAAAATTTTCATTATTATTTTTTACGGTAATTTCACTTGCATAAGAAGCTGGAGACATAGAACCTGGATAACGATCTAATACAAAATCTCTTAAATAAATATCAAAAGGCAATTGTTCATAAGAAAGCGCCCAAGAAATAAAGAATTTTTGATCTGCAAGTTCTATCATAATAGGTTTATTATATTCAAAAATATAAAATTCTTTACTTTCATTTTTATAGCTTAATTCTAATTTTAAAGCATTAGAGCCAGTTAATTCTAAGTTTTTATTCTTATTGCTTAAGGCAAAATCTTTAAAATGCAATAATAAAGAATTTTTCCAATTTTGAGGCTCGCCAAAAGTAGAAATCAACATAGTTCTACCCACTTCTAACCAAGCAGATTTAAACCATAACCAAAAACTTTCATCTTGAGGTCTATTGGAACCTTCTAAAGCTTCTTGCGCATGCAAAGAAGCAGCTTTAACTACAAAACTAATATCATTAATTTCATAAAGTCTTCTTTCCTTAGCATTTGCCTTTTCTCCAATTTTAAGGTCTAAATTTTGTCCATCTAGCATACTTAGAAAATGTAAGTTTTCACTTGAACTTAAAGTTAAATTTTCATCAATTTTTACAAAAGGTGCTTTAACATTATCATTCATAAAAGCAAAGTTAACCCCTTCTATATTCTTAACTTCACCTTTTTCAAATTTAACATCAACACCTTGAGATCCTTTTTGAGAAAGCATCAAAACCAATAAAGGATCAGAATTATTATTTTCTTTATAAGTATAATGAGCATTTAAGATTAAATCTTTATATTTTAATACAGCTTGATCATCACCTAAATTAAGTTTTAGTTTAAAAGAATTAGCAAAAGGCAAATTTCCTATATAACGATCATTAACCGCACTATAGCGTTCTCCATCTTTTATAGCAGAAATACGCAAAGAAGTCTTAGAACTTTCTATAAGTGAATTTTGAGTATGCTCTCTAATAGGTAAAATACCTTCAAAACCAGCATATCTTGTCATTGCAGAACCCACTAAAATAAATAAAAAAGAAATATGAAAAATCATTAAAGGTAATTTTTTAAGCCCAAACATTTTATAACGAAACATCCCGCATAGCAAATTAATACCAAGTAAAAGTTGTATATATTCAAACCAAAAAGTATCATAAACCATTGCCCAAGCCGTAGGAGTTCCATAAGCACTTTCAATAAAAGTTGCCAAAGCACAAAAAAGCGCAAAAAGCAAAAACAATACAACCGAAACTCTTAAATACCCTATGCTTTTTATTATATTTTTCATTCTTTTTCCTTTAAATTTTAAAGCCCTAAATATTTCTTTCTAATCTCATCATCACCTATTAAATTTTTAGCCTCGTTTTCCATTACAATGCGACTATTTTCCAAAACATAAGCATAATCACTTATTTTTAATGCAGAATAAGCATTTTGCTCTACCAAAAGAATAGTTATACCCTCTTCTTTTAAACGCACAATAATATCAAAAACTTCACCCACAATCTTTGGAGCAAGTCCCAAAGAAGGCTCATCCAACATCAAAAGTTTTGGTTCACTCATTAAAGCCCTTGAAATCGCAAGCATTTGCGCTTCCCCTCCACTCAATGTTCCAGCTAAAGCATGCTTTTTACTTGCAAGTCTTGGAAAAAGTTTATACATTTGCTCTCTTAAATGCTCATAATTTTCAGCATTATTAAAAGCACCTATTTTTAAATTTTCCTCTACGCTTAAATTAATAAAAACACGCCTTCCTTCAGGAACTAAAGCTATACCTTTTTGAACTAAAGTATGAGTTAAATGCCTTTTAGTATCATAACCTAAGAAATTAACCTCACCAGTTCTTTTAACTGAGTTTAAAAGCGCATTTAAAGTTGAAGTTTTACCTGCTCCATTTGAACCTATAAGAGAAACAATATGACCTGTTTCCACTTTAAAATCAATCCCTTTAACAGCTTCAATTAATCCATAATAAACATGCAAATCTTTAACTATTAGCATCAAAATCCCCTAAATACGCAGCAATTACTTCTTTATGATTTACAGCATCGCAAAGTTTACCTTCAAAAATTGTTTTTCCATAATCAAGTACCAATACGCGATCACACAATTTATTTACAAATTTCATATCATGTTCTATAAGCAAAACGCTAATTTTATAATCTTTTCGTAATTTAAAAATGAGCTCAGCAAGTTCATCACTCTCAGAGCTATTCATCCCAGCGGCTGGCTCATCAAGCAATAATAATCTTGGTTGAGTAGCCATTGCTCTTGCAATCTCAACTTTTCTTTGTTGTCCATAACTCAAGCTAGTAGCCTTTTCATAGGCAAATTCTGCAATACCAAGTTCTTCTAATATTGCATAAGCCTTCTCTTTAAATACTTGTTCTATTTTTCCAAAACGCCCTAAATGCAAAAAGGCTTCAAAAATATTATATTTCATTTGTTTATTAAAACCAATAAGAACATTTTCAAGCACATTCATGCTTGAAAAAAGCCTAATATTTTGAAATGTTCTAGCTATTCCTAAATGCACAATCTTATGAGGTTTTAAGTGATCAATTCTTTCTCCTAGAAATTCAACCGAACCTGAACTAGGTTTATAGTTACCTGTTATAATATTAAAAAGAGTTGTTTTGCCAGCCCCATTAGGTCCAATTAAAGCAAAAATTTCACCCTCATTGATTTTAAAAGAAGTTTCATTAATAGCCTTAACACTACCAAAACTTTTTGAAATTTGTTTTAATTCCAAAATCATTTTTTGCTCCTTTTAAAACGCTTTTTAATCCCTCTAATCACATCACTCAACTCATAATAACCCATTATGCCTTTTCTTGCAAAAAGCATTACTAAAATCAGAACAATAGAAAAAACAACCATTCTAAGCCCTGGCGTTGATTGGATATCAAGATTTAAAGAATCTATTTTTATATTTAACTCATCTAAAAATCTAAGCCACTCACTTCCACCAATAACCAATATCGCACCTATAATAGCACCTGTAGTAGAACCAAGTCCACCTAAAACAATAATAATCAAAAGCTGAAAAGTAAGTAAAAAATCAAATTGAGTTGGAGATACGGTAGTCAACAGACAAGCTAAAAGTCCGCCACCTACACCTTCTAAAAATGCTGAAGTGCTAAAAGCTAAAGTTTTTATCCAAAAAGTATTTATTCCCATAGCACTTGCAGCATCTTCATCATCTCTTATAGCCTTCATTGCACGACCATATTTAGAATAAACTATATTTAAAATTAAAATAACCGCTACAATAGCAATACCACCTGTCCAATAGATCGTGGAAAATTGTGGAATATCTACCAGTCCTCTTGAGCCATTAGTAATAGAAGGAAAATTAATAGCAGCTATTTTAATAATTATTCCAAAGCCTAAAGTTACAATAGCCAAATAATCCCCTCTCACGCGAAATACAGCAAAAGCCAAAATCAGAGCAAGTAAAGATGAACAAATTCCAGCCACAATTAAAGCTAGAATAAAGGAATTTGAATGGATGGCTAAAATAAAAGAACTAGGACCATCTAAAAAAAACTGATCATTTTTCGCATCAGCACTTAAAAGAACTAAAGCAGCCGCATAAGCTCCAATCGCAACAAATCCATTGGGTTCTAGTGAAAATTGTCCAGTTACACCATTAATAAGGTTGTAACTCACAGCCAAAATAATAAAAATAGCAATTTGATTAACAATGTTTAATCCATAGTCCCCAAAAATATAAGGAGAAATGAAAATAAAAATAATTGAAGCAATTAAAAAGATTAAATGTGAAACCTTAATTTTAACCATCATTAAAACCTACTCTTTTCAAAATTTATACCTAAAATTCCCGTAGGCCTAAATAACAATATAAACACCAAAAAAATAAAAGCAAATGCATCTTTAAAGCCTGATAAATCTGGAAAAAAAGCCACAACAACAACTTCGGTAAATCCTATAATAAGTCCACCCAAAACTGCACCTACTACAGAACCTATACCTCCTAAAACTGCAGCAGCAAAAGCTTTTAAACCTATTAAAGTTCCCATAGTAGGTTCAACAGAGTAATAATTTGCAGCCCAAAAAACACCCCCAACTGCTGCCAAAGCTGAACCTAGGGCAAAAACTATAGCAATAATACGATTTGCATCTATACCCATTAAATTTACTGTTTGTATATCAAATGCCAAAGCACGAATAGCTATACCATATTTGCTTTTATACAAAATCCATAACACTGCTATTAAAATAACAAATGTAAGAGCAGGAACCATTAAAGAACCATAAGTTGTTATCACTCCGCCAAAATTAACACTTTCCTCAAAATAACTTGGCGGTGTAAAAGTTCTAGGTGTTGAAGTAAAAAGCATATTAAAAAGATTTTGCAAGAAAAAACTAATACCAATTGCTGTAATCAACAATGAAATTCTAGGAGCCTGTCTTAAAGGTTTATAGGCGATTCTATCTGTAGCTATTCCAACACAAGCAGCAAAAATCATTGCCAAAGACAAAGCTCCTAGAAAAGGAACATTTAGATTAGTCATGCAAAAAAGAGCTGCATAAGCACCAACCATCATAATATCGCCGTGAGCAAAATTAATAAGTCTTAGCACGCCATAAACCATAGTATAGCCAACAGCAATAAGGGCATACATACTGCCCAAACTAAGTCCATTAACAAGTTGTTGTAAAAATAAAGTAGAATCCATAATCTTTCTATTTTTCCTTTAAGGATTGATAATATCTTTATAATTTTGCTTTTGATTTTTAATTTCTTTAACCACTACAGAACGAGTTGCATTTCCTGTTTGATCAATACTGATAACACCAGAAACACCTTGATAATTTTTAGTTTGGTGAATTTTTTCATTGACACACTTACTAGTAAGATTTTCAACGCAAGCATTCATAGCATTTAGCATTACAAAATACGCATCAGCACCCATAGCCGAAAAATTTGGAACTTCTTTTGTTCCTTTAGCTTTTTCATAAACACTGATAAATTCTTTGCTTAATTTTGTAGTTGGATTATTAGCATCAAAACTATCTGTGAAAATATACCCCTCGCTTGCATCTCCAGCTAAACTAATAAAAGTTTGATCAGCAACTCCATCTGCAGAACCCATAGGAATATTTAAACCTGCGAGTTTTGATTGTCTTGCAAATAAAGAAGCTTCGCTATAATAAAGCGGTAAAAAAATAAATTCTGGATTTAAACTTTTAACTTGAGCTACAATAGCTCTAAAATCTTTATCACCTGAATTAACTCTTAAAATTCTAAGAATTTGACCACCATTAGACTTGTACTGTTTTTCAAAAGCTTTTGCTAAACCTAAGGAATAGTCAGTGCTTTGATCTACTACAATAACAGCACTTTTGTAATTAAGTTTTGAAAAAACATATTTTGCTAAAGATGAACCTTGAAAACTGTCCATAAAACATACTCGAGAAGAATATATTTTTTTATCAAGCAATCTATCACCAGTTGCAGCAGGAGCGATCAATGGAATTTTATTATCTTCTGCTACGCGCATAACTTGCAATGTATTAGCAGTAACCATTTCCCCTATAAGGCCTATAACTTTATCTTGAGAAACTAAACGATTTGCTCCACTCGAAGATTCTAATTTATCACCTTTAGTATCAATAATAGCAAGAGAAACCTTATCTCCATTACTTAAAGCTGATTGCATTGAATTTGCAAGTTTAATCCCTTCTAGTGCGCTTTGTCCATATGCTGCAGTAGCTCCGCTAAGCGGTAAAACAACTCCTATTTTGACTTCCGCAGCACTTAAACTTAAACTTAGAATACTTGCTAAAATTAAACTTTTTTTCATTCTCTACCTTTATTTTAGTAATTATGGATTTATAATTGTTTTATAATTTTGTTTTTGATTTTGAATTTCTTTAATCACAACAGAACGAATGGCATTACCGCTTTCATCTATGCTAATCACACCACCAACAGCTTGAAAATCTTTAGCTTGATGAATTTTGCTATTAATACATTCGCTGCTAAGATTACCAACGCAAGCATTCATAGCATTTAACATTACAAAATACGCATCAGCCCCCATAGCCGAAAATGCTGGAAGTTCTTTTGTTCCTTTAACTTTCTCATAAGCTGCAACAAAATCTTTTCCTAATTGTGTAGATGGATTGTTATAATCAAAACTATCAGTGAAAATTACTCCATTAACAGCACTTCCGCCAAGATCTATAAAAGTTTGATTGTTAACACCATCTCCTGCTGCTAAAAGTTTATCAAAACCAATTTGTCTTGCTTGTCTCGCAATTAAAGCAGCTTCAGGATGATAAATAGGCATATAAACAAAATCAGGATTTAAACTCTTAAGTTGAGAAACCACAGCTCTAAAATCTTTATCTCCTGAATTAATAACAAGTTTTTTTATAATTTTCCCACCATTATTCTTAAAAGAATTTTCAAAAGCTCTTGCCAAACCTAAAGAATAAACATTGCTTTGATCTATGATGATAACAGCATTTTTAAGTCCTAAATCCTTAGATACATAAGTAGCAAATTTATCTCCTTGAAAACTATCTTTAAAACAAACTCTACTTGCATATTTCTTTTTATCTAGCAATTTATCTCCAGATGCCACTGGAGCTATTAGGGGAATTTTTTTCTCTTCTGCTATAGAAATAGCTTGAATGGTATTTGGAGTTGTAGCTTCACCAATAATCCCAAGGACTTTATCTGTTGCTATTAAACGATTAACTCCATTTGAAGTTTCAAGCTTATCTCCTTTTGTATCTATTGTGATAAGTTTAATAACATCTCCATTTGAAAGTTTTGGCTGTAGCTTATTAGCCAGTTCAATTCCGTTAAAAACATCTTGCCCATAAGCTGCCACAGTTCCAGTTAAAGGTAAAACTACTCCTATATTAATATCCTTAGCATATAAGCAATTTACCATAGTTAAAACACTTAAAGTTAAAGTTAGTTTTTTCATAGCATTCCTTTTAATTATAGTTTTTACATTTTATTTTAGAAATATATTATGTTTTGTTTTTTGCGCAGGTTCTTCTTCAAGAAGATCTTTTACTTGCAAATCAAGCGCAAAATTTCCACCTTTAATATAAGCAATAATATTATCTATATCCTCGTGGCTTAAATTTCTAGCATAAAAAGCCATTTGAGAAGCTGTTGTAGAACTGCTACTATCAAGAGTATAACCTATCAAAGCTCCTTTAATATCCTCAGGAGACATATCTTTTAAAATTCTAGATCCTATAACACTCTTTTCAGCATTATCTCCATGGCAAGTATTGCATTTATTTTGAAAATACAAAGCCTTCGCTTTTTCCATATCATATTGCTTATTTGCATCAAAGGTATAAGTAAAAAATGATTTCAAGTTAATACCAAAAAGCGCAACAACAAATATTGAACTAATAAACAACCAGCGTGCAATCATGATTTTCCTTATTTTATTGTAATTTCTGTTTGTGTTTTATTTTGATATCTATGTGTTTTTTTGTTGTATTTTTTTTCTTTTTTAATATCATAGCGATAACGAACAGTCCCTGAAACTTCTATATCTTTAAAGACTTCATCTAACGGAGCTGCAAAAACAAAATGATTTAAAATCATACCAATTAAAAATATTTTTTTCATTTTTATTCTTTAAACACAAAAAAACGATTATATCAAAAAAAGATAATCCTTGTTAATGACCACCTTTGTGTAAAAAATAAAGTCCTACACAAAGAGCTAAAATCGATCCAGCAAGAAAAGCCATATCCACAGGAGTAGCAAATTTCATCTGTAAAACCCTTTGAAAGAAATTTACCACTAAGACCATAATGATAACTTTTGCAAGCTTGTCTTTTAATTGATCTAAGCTATGCACCTCTAAAACCTTGCTTTGTTTTGTTTGTTTAAATTCTTCTATTTCGCTGATAAAAAGCTCATAAACTCCAAAAGAAAAAATAAACAAAACTAAAGCCATAAGATAAAGATCAACAGCTCCTATAATTAAAGCCACCACATCCTCATGCAAATCCACATTAGAACCTGCATCAAAAAAATAATTATAAGTATAAAATATAACTTTTAAAACATCATAACTTGCAATAAAAAACAATACAAAAGCTCCAATTAAACCAAAAATTACGGGTAAAATTGTAACAATACGACTTCTAACAAGTAAAGATTCAAATATTTTCTCTAACATTTTTTTCCTTATTTATTTTTTAATTCTAACCATTTTTGCGCAATACGCACAGCATTTGTTGCAGCACCTACACGAATTTGATCCGCCACACACCAAAGATGGAGTATTTTTTTATCATACACATCAGCACGAATTCTTCCTACATAAGTTTCATTAGTATCGCTAGTCATTAAGGGCATAGGGTATTTTTTATTTTTAGGATCATCTATGACAATAACACTTGGTGCTTTTTCTAAAATTTCTTTAGCTTTTTTTACATCTATTTCTTTTTCAAAATGCATAGTAATGGCTTCGCTATGACTTCTTAAAACAGGCACTCTTACACAAGTTGCCGAAACTTCTAAATTTTTATGTAAAATTTTTTGAGTTTCATTGACCATTTTAAGTTCTTCTTTAGTGTAATCATTATCCATAAAAACATCAATTTGTGGAATAAGATTAAGTGCTAAAGTATAAGGAAAAGTTTGAGGTTCAAATTCATCAAGTTTAAAAGCAAAAAAACTTTGCATGGCTTCAACCAATTCTTGCATTCCTTCTTTTCCTGCTCCACTTGCAGCCTGATAGGTACTTACATCAACACGCTTTAAATTAAATGCATCATTTAAAGGTTTTAAAACTTGCACCATTTGTATAGTAGAACAATTTGGATTAGCAATAATCCCTGTTTTTTTCCAATCTTTAATATCCTCAGGATTGCATTCAGGAACCACCAAAGGAACATCTTTTTCCATTCTAAAATGACTTGTATTATCAATTACAATAGCACCTGATTCTACTGCAAATTTAGCATATTTTTCACTCACACTTCCACCTGCGCTAAAAAAAGCAATATCAATAGGATTTTCTTTAAATACATTTTCGGTAAGTTCTTTGACTTTATAAGCTTTGCCTTTAAATTCTACTTCACTACCTACACTTTTTGCACTTGCTAAAGGTAAAATACTTTCCACTGGGAAATCAAGTTCATCTAAAACATTTAAAAGCTCTTCCCCAACCGCACCAGTAGCACCCACAATGGCTATTTTTTGTTTTTTTGACATTACTTATCCTTTATTTGATATTTTTTAATTTTTTCATTTAAAATTTTTATATCCATACCTAAAATTTGAGAAGCTTGATCCTTGTCATAATCTACACTTAAAAGAACTTCACAAATCAATTCTTTTTCTAAATTCTTTACATCTTTTTTTATACTTCTAGCTTCTAAGAACAAATCTTCACTTGAAATTTCATCATTTTCACTTAAAATACAAGCTCTTTGTACAACGGATATTAATTCTCTAATATTACCAGGAAAATCATATTCAAGTAAAGCATTTTTAGCTTCTTGACTGAGCTGTTTTTCCTTAAAATCATATTCTTTACAAGTATCTTCTAAAACCTTTTGAGCTATACCTAAAATTTCTTCTTTACGCTCTCTTAAAGGCGGGATATTAATAGGAACAGTGTTTAAACGATAATATAAATCTGAACGAAATTCGCCATTTTTTATTTTTTCATCCAAATTTGCATTAGTTGCACTGATAATTCTTACATCTATTTTGATGCTTTTTGTACTTCCAAGTCGCGTAATTTCTTTTTCTTGCAAAGCTCTTAAAAGTTTGGCTTGAATTTCATAAGGCATTTCGCCAATTTCATCTAAAAATAAAGTGCCCTCATTAGCCATTTCAAAAAGCCCTATTTTAGTTGCATTAGCATCAGTAAAAGCACCTTTTTCAAAACCAAAAAGCTCACTTTCAATCAAATTTGCAGGAATGGCTGCCATATTAATAGCAACAAAAGGCTTATTAGAGCGTTTAGAATGAGTGTGAATATAACGAGAAAATACCTCTTTTCCTACTCCACTCTCTCCAAAAAACATTACAGAGGCATCAGTTTTAGCCGCTTTTTGACTTAAATTTAATGTTTTTTCTAAATTAGGAGAAGTTGAAAAAAAATCTTTATTTTCTTCTTTTTTTTCATTTTTTTTGCTTTTTTTATCGGCTGTTTTTTCTCTTATGATTTTAGCACGCTTAATAGCCTCGACTAAAGTATCAACATCAAAAGGCTTGGTTAAAAAATCTTTTACTCCCAAACGAACCGCTTCTATAGCACGGCTTAAAGTAGCATTTCCTGTCATAATAATAAAATCATATTTATTTTCACAGGCTTTAACAAATTCTATACCATCAATTCCTGGCATATTAATATCTGTAATAATCAAATCTGTATTCTCATCTATTTTTTTTAAAGCTTCAGTAGCAGATTTATAAGATTTAATATTAAATTCTTCATACTCTGCTAATGCAATTTCTAAGGATTTGCGCATATTAATATCATCTTCTACTATGACTAAATTCATCCTAAGCCTTTTAAAAAATTTCTACTATAGTATCCAATTTGCGCTTAATTTTGAATTTACTTTTTTTTAAGATAATAAATTATCGCATTTTGTTCGCCAAATTCCACGGTAAAACGCAAGGGTAAAATTTTAACATAAGTTTCACTTTGAGCACGTAATAAGTCAGTATTAACAATATCCTTAACACTGATTCTAGCCCCTATAAAGCAATCGCTTAACTCATCTTTATGAGAATTTAAAAAATTAAATTTAATTGTTTTTGGCATATTATCATCAATCAATCCTAAAGAAGTTCGAGGTAAAACTTTTAAATCTTGATCACTATAAGAAATTTCACATACCCATTGTTCTTCAACATTTTCGCTTTGCGTCATTGCTAAGGATAAATTTTGATTTTGATGAAAGAGAATGAAATTTTTACTAGAAAGCTCTGCCCAAAAAATAAATTCATCTTGGGCAAAAAGCTTAAAGCTAAGAAAGATTAATAAGCAAACAATTCTTTCCACTTGTCTGCATCGATTTTAAGTTCTAAGTTTACCCTATAAAGCCCTTGATTAAAATTCTGATCAATAATACTTGCATTTTTTATCAAACCATTTACTTGCGCAGTAATAGTTGAACTTCTAAGCATTGCATCTTTTACGGTGTCTTTACCATTCACTTTCACACCATAAAGCTTACTTGCAAGCTGTCTGTAAGCATCTGTAATCGCTGCTCTTTTTGCTAAAGCTAGGGCTTGAGCAGTAGAAACTGTATTCATCGGAGCAATCCCTTCACCAACTGCTGTAAAACTAAGTTCCGTTTCGCTAGCATCTGGAGCCAACATTTTTTCTTCTCTGATAATATCACGCACATCATCTTTATCGACTTTTTGCACGATAACATCTTGAGATGGGGCAGTGCTATTTGCACTTGAATTTTTAGTTGCACTGTTTGCACTTGATACACAACCAGCGAAAATTCCTGCTATTGCTAGCATAAAATAAATTTTTTTCATTTTTACACCTTCAAAATATTGTAATTAGTAAAATAAAAAGCAATAAGCGTTCCAACTTTAAACTTATTACAAATCTAAACCAAAGTTTTCATCGCTTAACTCATCCTCATCATTTTCCTCTTTAGGACACTTAGCGATGCTAACCACCTCGTCATTTTCCACATTAACTACAATGACACCACTCGTATTACGCCCTGCTTTTCTAATGCTTTGCATATCAACACGTATCATCTTGCCTGAACTTGTAAGAGCCATCAAATCCATAGTTTCATCTACTATAACTACGCTAATAAGATCTTTGGTTTTTTCTGTAAGTTTCATACAAATTACACCCTTACCACCTCTACTTTGTAATCTATATTCTCCAGCATTTGTGCGTTTTCCTATACCTTTTGCACTTATGCTTAAAATTTCTTGCTCATCATTTTCTATAACAACTGCACCTACTAATTCGTCATTTTTCTCTTTAAACTTAATAGCCGTCACCCCACGACTTACACGGCCGATTTCACGCACTTTAGCAAGTGGGAATTTGATACACATACCTTTTTTGGTTACTGCAAAGAGCATTTTACCTTGTGTGCTTACACTTTCTTCATTTTCAAGATTTTCATCATCTAAATTTTCAATTTCTTGATTTTCTAAATTTTCTTCACCACCAGTGGCAAAAATTTCATCTTCATCTCTTTGAACAATAATAGCAGTTACCAACTCATCATTTTCATCCAAGTTGATCGCTCTAACTCCTACACTTCTGATATTTTGATATTCACTCAAATTTGTACGCTTTACAATACCATTTTTAGTAAAGAAACATAAAGATTTACTCTCATCAAAATCCGTGGTTGGAATAATAGCCATGATTTTTTCTTCAGCTTGTAAATTAATAAGATTTACCACTGCTTTTCCTTTGGCCGTTCTTGAGCCTTCAGGAATTTTATAAACTTTAAGCCAATAAAGCTGTCCACGATCTGTTACAAACATAAGTGTATCATGTGTATTTGCCGTAAAGAAACTTTCTATAAAATCATCATCATAAGTCGTAACGGCTAATTTTCCTTTTCCGCCTCGTTTTTGCTTTTCATATTGTTTACTAGGCACACGCTTAATATAACCACGATGCGTAATAGTTACAACCATATTTTCATTAGGAATCAAATCTTCAATATCAATATCATCATAATCATCTTCAATTTGAGTAATACGTGGCACATCAAATTTACTTCTAATTTCTTTTAATTCATCGCGAATTAAATTTTCAAGCAAGGTTTCACTTTTTAAAATTTCTTCAAGTCTTGCAATTTCTTTCATTAATTCTGCAAGTTCATTTTCGATTTTTTCTCTTTCAAGTCCTGTTAAACGACCAAGTTTCATATCTAAAATAGCATTCGCTTGAAGCTCACTAAGACCAAATTTAGCTACCAAAGAATCTCTTGCGGTATTATTATCAGAACTATTTTTAATTAAAGCAATCACTTCATCTATATTATCAAGTGCAATTTTAAGACCTTCTAAAATATGAGCTCTTGCTCTTGCCTTTTGAAGTTCAAAAATCGTTCTTCTAATAATAACTGTTTTTCTATGGGTTAAGAAAAGATTTAAAAGTTCTAACAAAGAGAAAATTTTAGGTTCTTTATTGTGAATTGCCAACATAATCACACCAAAAGTACTTTCCATAGTAGTAGATTTAAATAGATTGTTTAAAACAATTTCACTCATAGCCTCACGTTTAAGCTCTATAACAACGCGGATTCCTTCTTTATTGCTCTCATCTCTTACTTCAGATATTCCTTCAATTTGCTTTTCTTTAACAAGCTCTGCAATCTGCTCTATAAGCCTAGCTTTATTGGTTTGATAAGGAAGCTCATCTATAACAATAACATCTTTATTTGTCTTTTTTTCAATATGAGTTTTAGCGCGCACTTTCACGCGACCACGCCCTGTGCGATAAGCTTCTATAATACCTTTTTTACCATAAATTATTCCACCTGTTGGAAAATCTGGACCTTTGATAAACTGCATAATCTCTTCTAAGCTTACATCTTTACTATCAAGCAAATATAAAAGTCCATCTATCAACTCATTTAAACTATGAGGTGGGATGTTTGTCGCCATACCTACAGCTATACCACTTGAACCATTTAATAATAAATTTGGAACCCTAGAAGGTAAGACATCAGGTTCACTTTCTGAACCATCATAATTTGGAACAAAATCGACCGTATCTTTATCTATATCTTTTAAAAGCTCATGAGAAAGTTTACTCATTTTTGCTTCAGTATAACGCATCGCAGCAGCGCTATCACCATCTATAGATCCAAAGTTGCCTTGTCCTGTAATACTTGGATATCTCATAGAAAAATCTTGAGCCATTCTAACCAAAGCATCATAAACTGCTGTATCTCCATGTGGATGATAACGACCTATAACAGCACCCACTATACGGGCTGATTTGACAAAATCTGTTCTACTTTTTGCCTCATCATTTTGCATAGCATATAAAATTCTTCTATGAACAGGCTTTAAACCATCTCTTGCGTCAGGCAAAGCACGACCTATAATAACACTCATAGAATAGTCTAAGTAACTACCTTTTATAGAATTTTCTATATCTACAAGTTCAATATCAGAATCTTTGCTAAAAATATTCTCCATAAAAATCCTTCTATTAGTTCAAAGTTTTGATTATAGCATATTAAACTTTTGCATCAGCTAAAACAAGAGCAAAAAGTACAGAAATTTTATTTTCTTCTAAAACTTTTTTAGCTTCCAAAAGGCTAGAACCAGTCGTTACAATATCATCTACTAAAATTACAGGTTCGTGAATGGTTTTTAAGAGTTTGTAATTTCTTTTATGTTTTTGACGAAATTCTAAACTTTTTCCAGAATATTTAATATGATTTTGTGCTTTTAAAACATTAAAAACAGGTTTTACAAATTTTGTTTTAAGATATCTAGCTAAAATAGCAGAATGCGAATAAAGCATATCTTCAACCTTATCATCTAAAGCTATAACATTAATTGTCATTCTAGGATCAAAAAAATCTTTAAATTTTGCAAAACTTAATTTAGCAAGCATTTTATAAACAAAATAACCATAAAAATAATGTTTAGAGTGAAGCAAGTGTTGTATTTCATGGTATTTATAAAAAGAATAGACTTTGAAATTATTATCAAGCTTTCTTACATTTAAGGAAAATTCAGAAAGCTCTAGCTCGCATAATTCACAAAAGCAAAGCAGAGCAAAAGCTCCGCAATTTATACACCTCAAAGTTCAGAGATTAAACTAGCTGCTTTATTTGCCATTTGTTTTATTAACAAATGAGTATAAAAAGTTGTTTCTTTTAAATCATCAAAACCTTGTACATCTTGCTTGGTACGGATTGTAAATTTCTTATTTTTATTTATATCACTAACTTGTAAAACTCCTACTAGTTTTGAATGTAATCCTATAGCATCTTGAGTTGCTCCATAAGATATAAATTCTAAATCAATCTTACTCACATAAGGTGAATTTTGATCGTTATTGTCAAGCACAACTATTCCTCTAGCTTCAAGTTCTTGTTTTAAATAAGTATAAAATACCGCATTAAAATTCACATCAACAAATAACTTTTTCCCTTTAGCATTTAAAACCTTTTGCCCTTCTTTTAAATCATAAAATCTATGTAAATAAACCTTTTTCAAAGCAATACCAGTGTCTAAAGTGCGTTTATTGGCACAACATTGAATTCCAACATCGCTAATGTATAAAAGCCCTTTAATCTTTGCTTCAAAACCACCAGGACTTTCACAAGAACTGCATTGAGAATTTTTAGAAATTTGATTAACTTGAGCAAAAGTATCTTGTTTAGTTGCACAAGCACTCAAAAATAAAATAGGCACTATAAAAATCAAAAATTTTTTAAACATTTTTTCTCCTTAGAAAATTATTTTAAAATTGTATTAAAAATACAAGCAAATTTCAAGCCAAGTTTTAAATTTATCATCAATCTATCTTTAAAACACTCAAAAAAGCCTCTTGAGGTAAATTTACCTTACCTATAGCTTTCATTCTTTTTTTACCTTCTTTTTGCTTTTCTAAAAGCTTTCTTTTTCTAGTAATATCCCCACCATAACATTTTGCTGTCACATTTTTACCCATGGATTTAACAGTTTCTCTTGCGATGATTTTATTTCCAATACTTGCTTGAATGGCCACTTCAAAAAGCTGTCTAGGAACTATTTCTTTCATAGCACTAACAAGTTCTCTTCCTTTACTTTGCGCTTTTTCATTAGGCACGATAATGCTTAGCGCATCAACATTTTCACCCGCTACCTTAATATCAAGTTTTACCAAATCCCCTACTCTAAATTCTATAGGCTCATAATCAAAACTCGCATAACCTTTTGTTAAGGACTTTAATTTATCATAAAAATCCATCACAATCTCATTTAAAGGCACATCATATTCTAGCAAAACACGCTCAGGTGTGATATAGTCCATTTTAACCTGTACTCCTCTTTTGCGATTTAAAAGAGTGATTAAATTCCCTAAAAATTCACTTGGAGTAATGATAGTAGCTTTAACATAAGGCTCTTTTATATGATCGATTTTATTAACAGGAGGAAGCTCGCTAGGATTTTGAATTTTAATAAACTCTCCATCGGTTTGATAAATTTCATAAGTCACAGTTGGAGCTGTAGCAATCAAATCAAGATTAAATTCTCTCTCAAGCCTTTCTTTGATAACTTCCATATGTAAAAGCCCTAAAAATCCTACCCTAAAACCAAAGCCTAAGGCCAAAGAAGTTTCAGGCTCATAAGTAATAGAACTATCATTAAGCTTTAATTTATCCAAAGCATCTCTTAAATCTTCAAATTTATCCGTTTCTATAGGATAAAGTCCCGCAAATACAAAAGCTTTAGCCTTTTCAAAACCACCTATGGCTTCTTTAGCTTTGTTTTTTACCAAAGTGATGGTATCGCCTACTTGTACATCACCTACGGTTTTAAGCCCTAAAACCACCACACCTACTTCGCCTGATTGTAAAGATTGAGTTTTAATTGGACTTAAAGGGTGGGGATAAAAAAGATCTTGAACTATATGTTTTTTATCCGTACTCATGACTAAAACTTCATCGTTTTTAGCAATACTTCCTTCATAAATCCTAACCAAAGCCAAAGCACCCAAATAATTATCAAACCAAGAATCATAAATTAAAGCCTTAGTAGGAGCTTCATCATCTGTTTTTGGTGCAGGGATTTTAGTAATAATTGTTTCTATAAGCTCTTTTATACCCACTCCTGTTTTTGCACTCACACAAATTGCATCTTTGCAATCTATACCTATAATATGCTCGATTTCATGCTTTACTTTCTCAACATCAGCATTAGGTAAATCGATTTTATTAATCACAGGAATGATTTCAAGATTATTTTCAAGCGCTATATAAACATTAGCTATAGTCTGTGCTTCAACACCTTGAGAAGCATCTACTACAAGCAAAGCTCCTTCACAACTTGCCAAAGAACGACTCACTTCATAAGAAAAATCCACATGGCCAGGAGTATCAATAAGATTTAAAACAAAATTTTCATTATTAAATTTATAATTTAAACGCACTGATTGTGCTTTTATGGTGATACCACGCTCTTTTTCTATATCCATAGTATCCATAACTTGTGAACTCATCTGCCTATCGCTAATAGCACCACACTCACTAATAATCCTATCTGCAAGAGTAGATTTTCCATGATCTATATGAGCTATAATAGAAAAATTTCTAATATTTTTTACCGACAAAATTTCATCCTAAATATAAAATTTTAAAGCTAGGATTTTAACAAAATTTATGTTTAAAACAAATAAATTTTATTTTATATAAAAAACTTCAATTGAAATTTATATAAAACATATTAAAATATCAAAATGTTTGAAAAATATTTAAAATCAGCTATATTTTTAGCTCTTTATCCCTTAGCAATGTTAGCTTCTAATTTGCACGAATTTATAGCACTAAGTCAAAATAATGAATCCTATCTCATTAAGCAAATGCAAAGCGAACAAGCAAATTTAGACAAAGAACAAGCTTTTAGAAATTACCTACCCTCTCTTAGTCTAAACTCAGCTTATGTAGCCAACAATAAAGATCGCTTCATTATCGATCCACAAGAAAGTTTATTTGCTAAAGTTTCTCTTAATTTTTTGCTTTTTGATGGGGGTGCTAGAGAGGCTAATTTAAGAGCTTTAGAAAGCAGAGAAAAATTAAGCCTTTTAGACAAAGAACAAAATAAAAATTACCTTGCCCTAAATGCAATCACACTTTATTTTAACACCTTAAGTCTTGAAAAAATTTTACTAGCCAATCAACAAAAAGTATCTTTTTTAAAATCAACTTTTGAAAGATTGCAAAAATTTTACGACGCAGGACTTAGCCCTAAAGATGAACTTGAAAGCATTAAGGCTAAATACCATTTAAGCTTATTAGAGCTCAGTCAAAATGAATTAAAACTTGCCAATATACAAAAAGAGATTAAAATTTTAAGCGATACAGATTTTAAAGTGCAAGGGAATGCTTTTTTAGAAAATCCGCAACAAGAAAAAAGTCAAAACTATGAAGTAATGATAGCTAAAGAACAAATCAATCTTGCTAAAGAAAGTGTAAATTTAGCAAAAGCTGAATATTTTCCAAAATTTTATATTCAAGATAATTTTAACTTTTATAAAAACAATTATAATCCAAAAGTTCCAGCTCCTTTTGCAAATTTAGCGGATCAATTCTTAGAAAAATATTCTCAAGGTAATCAATTTATTTTAGGTATGGAATGGAAAATTTTTGATTTCAATGCAAGGGCGAAAGAAGTTGAAAAAGAGCGTTTAAATGTTCAAATAGCCAATGCAAATGCAAGATTTAGCGAGAGAAAAAATAAAGAAGAATTAAATTATTTAGACAAAAGTTTAAAAGTTTTACAAGAACAAATTTTAGCTCTTAATCTTAGCTTAAATGCTGCAAATTTAGCTTTTGAAAGTGTAGATAAAAAATACCAAGCAGGACTTGTTTCTTATGTAGAATATCTTCAAGCTTTAGAGGTTAAATTTAAAGCACAAAGCGATTTAGAGCTTGCTAAAAATGAATTTGAAATTACTAAAGCAAATTATTATTTTAATGCGGGTATAGATCTTAATTCAAAGGTTAAAGAATGAAAAAAATTCTATTTTTACTTCTTGTTTTTAATTGCGCCTTTGGCGAAGAAATTTACGCAAGTTTCAATGTAGAAGCATCAAAACAAAGCAAACTTGCCCTTGAAAGCATAGGTTTGGTTCAAAAAATTCCTGTAGAAATTGGACAAAAAGTCAGCAAAGGAGAACTTTTACTTGCTCTTGATCAAGAAAGTGAAAAAATAGCTCTTCAAAATGCTCAAAATTCTTATCAACTTGCCCTTGTAGAATACGAAAATACCAAAAGTAGGATGCAAAAAATCAAAGCTGTAGAAAATGTTATAGACAAACAAAGCTATGAAGATATGAAAGCTAAGTTTGATGCTGCTAATTTAAATTTAAACAAAGCAAAAATCAATATAGCTTATTATAAAAATATCATGGCAAAAAAAGAATTACGCGCACCTTATGATGCTATTATCGCAAACAAATTTATACAAGTGGGCGAAGGAGTAGGAGGAGTAGCTCAACCTTTAATAGAAATTTTTTCCTATCCACAAAGCAAACTGATTTTAAGTTTTGATGAAAAATATAAAGATAAAGTTAGATTAGGCGATGATTTCTTTTATAAAATCGATCAAAATGGTACAGAATTGAAAGGAAAAATCAGCCTTATTTATCCAAGTATAGAAGTAAAAACAAGAAAAATTTATGCTGAAGTGCAAACCACAAATCTAACACCAGGGCTTTTTGGTGAAGGTAGAATCATCACTAAAGATTAAAAATGTTTAAACTGGCTATAAACCGACCTATTACCGTGCTAATGTTTTTCTTAGCTCTTATGATTTTTGGGCTAATCTCTGCTTTTAGCATGAGTGTAAATTTATTTCCTAATGTTTCCATACCTCTTATAAAAATCACAAGCAAGATAAATGGGGATTTAAATTTCGTAGAATCAAAAGTCACTAAAGAAATAGAAAATGCTTTAAGTGAAATCGATGGAGTAAAGACCATAACCTCAGCTGCATATGATAATTTTAGTGTAAGTGTAGTCGAGTTTAAACTGGGTAAAAATCTTGAAGTAGCTGCCAATGATGTGCGTGATAAAATAGGAACTTTAAGCCTACCTTCTAAGCCTGAAATTGAAAAAATCAGTTCAGATTCTGGTTCTGCTATTTCACTTTTTCTATATTCTAAAGATAAATTACAACTCATGCGTGAAATCAATGACAAAATAAAACCTTTTTTGCAAAGAGTTGAAGGAGTAGGTAAAATCGAAGCTAAGGGGTTTTTAGAACCCCAAATTCGCATAGAATTAAAACCAAACGAACTTAGAAAATACAATCTTAACGCCCTTGATGTAGCAAATATCATCAAAAGTCAAAATTTTAAACAAGCTCTAGGCGAACTTAACAACAATCAAGATAACTATATCATCAAAGGCTATTTTGAAGCCACAAATTTAGAAGAACTTAGCAATCTTCGCATAAAAACAGGAGTATTTTTAAGTGATATTGCTAATATTTCAAGCCTTTATGAAGATGAAAAACAAAGTGCTTTATACGAAGGTAAAGAAGGGGTGCTTTTAGAACTCGGAAAAATCACAAATTATAACACCCTTGAAATGATTAAAAATGTCAAAAATGCCTTGCCTATTTTAGAAAAACAAATTCCAAAAGATATAAGCATTAATATGCTTTATGATAAAAGCTTAAATATCCACAAGCACCTTTCTCAAGTGATTTTTGATATGGTTTTGGGGATTTTTCTAACCCTTGTTATCGTGTTTTTATTTTTAAGAAATTTAAGTGCAACTCTCATTGCTTGCATAGCTATACCTACTTCTATCATTTCAACTTTTTTTATTATCGATCTTTTAGGCTATGATTTAAACCGCTTAACTTTTATAGCTTTAACCTTAAGCATAGGAATTTTTATCGATGATGCTATAGTAGTGATTGAAAATATTGCTAAAAAACTAAAAACTTATCCGCCTTTACAAGCTGCTTTTTTAGGTATCAATGAAATAGGTTTTAGCGTTTTAAGCATAAGTATAGTTTTACTTTGTGTTTTTATCCCTATTTCTTATATGAACTCTATATCAGGGCTTTTTTTCAATGCCTTAGGCATAAGCGTTGCAAGTGGGATAGTTATAAGCTTTTTGGTTTCTGTATTTTTAATACCTAGTATTGGGGCAAGATTTTTAAATCCAAAAGAAAGCAAGTTTTATGAAAAAACAGAAGCTTTTTTTGAAAAAATAGAGCAAAAGTATGAAAATTTACTCTATAAAATTTTACAAAATAAAGTAAAATTTATCCTAGCCACTCTTGTTTTTATAGGGCTTTCTTTTGCTTTAGCCACTCGCATAGGGCTTGATTTTTTACCTATGGAAGATGATAGTGAAATTCAAGTTTTGCTTGAAAGCAAAAAGGATTTAAGTTTAGAAGCCATGAAAGAAAAAAGTTTAAATTTGCTTGAAAAAATCAAAAATGATAGCAATGTCAAATACGCTTTTTTACTTGTAGGCTATGATGATGCCAAAGATGCTACAAAGGCTAAAATTTATGTTAAACTTAAAAATTTAGACGAAAGAAATTTAAGACAAAGTGCCATAGTAAGTTTATATCGTCAAAAATTTCAAGATGAAAGTTTAAAAATCAAAATTTTAGAACTTCCAAAGATAGAGGGTGCAGGCATTGATGATCCCGTGCAATTTTTAATCTTAGGAGATGATTTAAACACTCTGAAAGAAGCTGCTTCTCAGGCAAAAGAAATTTTAGGCACTAATGCACGCATTGTAGATATAAGTGATAATGCTAATGCTACAAAAGATGAAGTAGCCTTACACATCAACAAAGAAAAAGCCAAACTTTTAGATGTCAATCCTCAATATATCGCTGGGGTTTTAGGGTATTCTTTCTCGCAACTTAGCGTAGGAAGCATGGATAGAGGCAATTCAAAAGATGATATTATCCTAAGTTTTGCTCCAGAATTTAAAAAAGACATAGAAGCTTTAAAGCGCATTAGCATTAAAAACAACCAAGGTATAAATTTAGAACTTTCAAGCGTGGTGGATTTTATATACAGTAAAGATTTAAAAACTATCAATCGTTACAATAAAAACCGCTCTGTGAAAATCACAGCTGGAGTGAATGATCTTTCCTTAGGAGCGGTGCAAAAACTTTTACTAGATAATATGGATAAAATTTTAAATAACAATCCAAGTCTTAGCTATGCTTTTTCAGGCTTTATCAATCTTTTAGGTGAAACCGTGCAAGGTTTTGCTATGGCAGTAGCACTTGCTTTTGTTTTAATTTATCTTGTTTTAGCCGCACTTTATGAAAGTTTTATTCTGCCTTTAATCATCATGATAACCATGCCTTTAGCCTTTGGCGGAGCTTCTATAGGGCTTTTTATCACAGGGCATAATTTTTCACTTTTTGTACTTATTGCCATCATCTTACTTTTTGGTATGGTGGGGAAAAATGCTATTTTACTCGTAGATGTAGCTAATAAAAAATGCCATGAAGGTTTAGATCCCGATAAAGCTCTTTTAATCGCTGGAAAATCGCGCTTAAGGGCTATATTGATGACAACTTTTGCTATGATTTTTGCTATGCTCCCACTTGCTCTTTCAAGGGGTGCGGGCTATGAAGCTAATTCTCCTATGGCAATAGCCATTATCTTTGGACTTATAAGTTCGACTTTGCTTACCTTACTCGTAGTACCTGCACTTTTTAAATTTTGTTTTAAACTAGATAGCAAATTAAGAAAAATTTATGAGAGAGAAAAATTAAATTAACCAAAATGATTAATTTAATTTTTTTAAGTATTATTCTTATAAAGTGCTTTTAAGTTATCATAGGCGATTTGTATTTTTTCAAACTGTTCTCTTGCGTAAGCTTTTTCTATTGCACTTTTTCCTTGATGAAAATCAGGATGATAAAGTTTTACCAAAATCAAATATTTTTGTCTGATTTCACTAAGATCATTTTGCGGAGTGCATTCTAAAGTATTAAAATAATTACTAAAAAGCTTAGCTAAAGCATTAAATTTCCATTTCATATTTTCTTTATTGTGAATATTTTGGCGAAATTTTTTATACTCTTCGCGGTCAACTTCAAAATTCACGCAATATTTTAAATGCTCGCTCTCATCTGCAAAAGCTTCAAAAAGTTCAAGGGTATTCTCGTTTTTATATTCTAAAATTAGAATATTTGTCATTTCATTATATTCTATATTATGATCTTGAAAATAATTTCTTATATAAGTAATAAATAATTTTTCATTAGAGCTTAACTTCATCAAAATTCTACCCGCAACAAAATCAATCTTGATAAACAACATAGGCTTAAGCATATTATTTTGCTCAAAAATTAATCTAAAAGTTTTAAAATAAGCATCTTGTAAATTCTCTATACCTTCATTTGTGCTTTTACGATATTTTTGATCTAAAACTTTTAAGAAATAACGGCGCTGTGGAATTTCATTTTCTTCAAAAAAAGAAAAAATTTTATTTTTTCGTCCTATGACCTTTGTGAAATTTTTGGTAATCAAGTCTTTAAAATACTGAAATACGCTAATATCATCTGTATTAACATTGATAGTTTCTAAAGTTTGCACGATTTGCATCTATTTCTCCCATAAAACCTCATTTTCAAAAAGCTCTTTAGTGCCTTTTAAAATTTCATTGGGTGTATAATCGGCTTTATAAGATAAAGATTGACACTTTTTTACAAAATACCCAAGATAAATATAATCTAAGTTCATTTTTTTAGCTATTTGTATTTCATTGAGCAAAGAAAATTTACCCAAAGAAAAATACGAAAAATCAGGATCATAAAAACAATAAATGCTTGAAATTCCATCCTCTAAAATATCAATCAAATCAACACAAACGAGCTTATCTTCTATATAAAATGCAAGCTCATATCCAAAATTCATAAAACCATCGACATAAAGATTATAATACTGTTTAAAGCTTAAATCATAACGCTTCCAGTTCTTTTTTTCTTCCATAAAACGATGGTATTTATCATATAAAAACAAATGTTCATTGCTTAAATTGGGTGTTCTAAGTATAACTTTGGTGTTAATATTTTTATTTACAACCCTTCTTTCACTTCTTGAAAAATTATATTCATTAACTAAAATTCTAAGACTTAAACATTCATCACAATCTTTACAAATAGGGCGTGAAAAATACCTACCAAAACGACGCCAACCTCGTTTTATTAGCTCATTATTGATTTCTTTAGGGCAATTTTCAATGTATTTATACTCTATTCTTGAACGTTTATCCTTTAAGTAAGGACACTGATCTTCAAGAGTACAAAAACCAATCTCAAGCATTAAATTTTCTTAATATCTGTATTTTTGATAAATTCGGAAAATTCATCCTGTAGTTTTTCTTGCTTTAAGAAAATTTCTTGCATTTCCTTATCTATGTTTGTTTCTTGATTTTTTTCGCGAATATCTTTAGCTAGTTTTTCTAAATTTTTTACACTTGCACCACTCTTGCTTGATTTCTTCGCTAATTTTGAAGTATTGGTGTTAGCTTGCATTTCTTTTTTAATACTTTTAAGACTGTCTAAAAAATCCATCTATTATTCCCTACTTTCTCGTATTTTTTTAAGCGTAGCAGCTATTGCAGCTATAACTTCTTCTTTATTTTCTTGATGACGATCTTCTGTTTTTTCTAATAATTCTTGCATATGTGTTTCTATGAAAGAGGTGTCTAAATACCCCCTTCTAAATTCTCTTGTTTTTGTAATGGCAATTAAAAATGGTATTGTTGTTCTAATATCATCAATCACAAATTCCTTCAAAGCACGCTCAAGTTTATTAACCGCTAAATCATAACTTGTTGCTTTAATAATAAGCTTTGCAAGCATGGAATCATAATAAGGCGGCACAGTATAGTCTTTATAAATATGACTATCAACCCTAACAGATGGTCCAAGAGCTGGGTAGTATTCTCCTATTTTTCCAGGACTTGGAATAAAATTTTTCCATACATTTTCAGCAGTAATTCTAGCTTCAATAGCAAAACCCCTAGGTTTAATATCGCTTTGTTCTAAGTCCAAAATTTCTCCTGCTGCAATACGAATTTGTCTTACAATAAGATCAATACCTGTAATTTCTTCAGTAATTGGATGCTCAACTTGAATTCTTGTATTCATTTCCATAAAATAAAAGCGATTATAATCATCAAGCAAAAACTCTATAGTTCCAGCATTTGTATAACCTACAGCCTTAGCAGCTGCCACAGCTGTAACACCCATGGTTTTTCTAAGATTATCTGAAATTCCAGGGCAAGGTGCTATCTCAATTACCTTTTGATGTCTTCTTTGAATAGAACAATCCCTTTCACAAAGATGGATAATATTTCCGTAGTTATCTCCTAAAATTTGAAATTCTATATGTCTGGGATTAACTACATATTTTTCCATAAATACTTCATCATTATTAAAGTATGTTAAAGCTTCTCTTTTGCAAGATTCAAAAGCATTTTCAAGATCTTGTTCTTTATGAACAACGCGAATTCCGCGTCCACCTCCACCACCTGAAGCTTTTAAAATAACAGGATAACCAATCTTCTCAGCAAAAATTTTAATTTCTTCCATGCTATAGGAATTTAATTTTTCAGTCCCTGGAACAATAGGTATGCCATTTTTAGCCATTAACTTACGAGCGATATTTTTATTTCCCATCTTATGGATTACTTCAGATTTTGGACCTATAAAAATAATTCCAGCATCTTCACAAGCCTTAGCAAATTCGTAATTCTCACTTAAAAATCCATAACCAGGATGGATCGCATCAGCACCACAAGCCTTAGCAATCTCGACAATACGAGCAACATCTAAATATCCTCTTATAGCATCCGTTCCTATGCGATAAGCCTCATCTGCGATTTTTACATGCAAACATTCACGATCAGGCTCTGTAAAAACTGCAACACTTTTAATATGTAAATCTCTACAAGCACGGATTACTCTAACAGCTATTTCAGCTCTATTTGCTATGAGAATTTTATGGATTTGATTCATAATTTGCCTTTTTTGTTATATTTTTATTGTTAATTTTAGCAAATTTTCCTTACAAAAACTTAGCAAAAAATTTAATTTATTTTAGTTATAATAAAACTTTTTAAAATTTTAATTCCAATAAAGAAAAGTTATAATTATAATGGTTGCTGATAAAAGATTATTTTATTTAAGTTGTATTTTAATCACCATAGGAATAGTATTTTCATACTCTCTTACAGCTTTTACTGTTCTTTTTCTTGACTATAGCGAGTTTCATTTTTTTATTCGTCAGCTTTTTTTTGGAATTAGTGGCATACTTATAATGTTTTTTATTTCTCGATTGGATTCTGATAAAGCACTTTCTAAAAAAATTATTTTAGCTATTTTGATTATTTCTTTTATCTTTATCATCATTTTGCCATTTTTACCTTCTGCATTAGCAACAGCTAGCGGAGGAGCTAAACGCTGGATACGCTTAGGCCCACTCTCTATCTCTCCTGTGGAATTTTTTAAAATAGGATTGATTTATTTTTTAGCATGGAGCTATACAAGGCGTATTGATGATAGTAAAAAAGCTATCAGACACGAGGCTTTAATTCTTCTGCCTTATTGTATCTTAGCTTCTATAGTTATAGGATATATTTATATCACTCAAAACGATTTAGGACAAAGTGTAATTTCTTTCTTTTTGATTCTAGCTTTAGCTTTTTTTGCAGGAGCTAGTAAAAGACTTTTTGCTTTTGGAACTTTAATCATTATGATGATAGGTATAATGGTAATTTTTAGTAACCAAAGAAGAATTCAAAGAATCGCTTCTTGGTGGGGGAATATACAAGATGCTTTTTTACCTATGCTTCCTGATTGGCTGGCAAATGCTTTAAGAGTAAGTAGCAACAGCGAGCCTTATCAAATTTCACACTCTTTAAATGCTATAGCCCATGGAGGAATGTTTGGCGAAGGCCTAGGACTTGGAACTTTTAAATTAGGCTTTTTAAGTGAAGTGCATACTGACTTTGTTCTTTCAGGAATTACTGAAGAAATAGGACTTTTAGGTCTTGGGGTTATTTGCTATATTTATCTTTGGATGATTTTAAGAATTTTTAGAATTGCAGGAAGATGTGAAGCTAAACAAGATTTTATTTTTTGTTCAGGCATAGCCTTACTTTTACTTTTTTCTTTCTTTATGAATGCTTTTGGTATTATTTCTCTTACTCCACTAAAAGGTGTAGCGGTTCCACTTTTAAGCTATGGAGGAAGTTCAATGTGGGCAATTTGCATAGGCATAGGATATGTATTAATGATTTCAAAAAAGGTTAAATTATGACAATAGCTTTAACAGGTGGTGGAACTGGAGGACATTTGGCCATAGTGCGTTGCTTATTAGAAAGTGCGATTAAAAAAAATATAGAATGTGTATACATAGGCAGTCAAAATGGTCAAGATAAAGCTTGGTTTGAAAATGAAGTACGCTTTAAGGAAAAATTTTTTTTAAGCTCTAAAGGAGTGGTTAATCAAAGCAAATTTGACAAAATCAGTTCTTTACTCCACACCTTAAAACTCTCCAAAGATTGTAGAGAAATTTTTAAAAAATACCACATCCAAGCCGTTTTTAGTGTAGGTGGATACAGTGCAGCTCCTGCATCTTTTGCGGCTTTATTCTCACATTTGCCTCTTTTTATACATGAACAAAATTCAAAAAGCGGCTCTTTAAATATGCTTTTAAAACCTTTCGCTACAAAATTTTTTAGCGCCTTTGAAAAAGAAATTAGCCCTTATCCTGTAGCAGATAAATTTTTTGATAATGCTAGGATTCGCAAAGAATTAAAAAATATTATTTTCTTAGGAGGATCACAAGGAGCTCAATTTATCAACGAACTAGCTTTAAATTTAGCACCAAAACTTCAAGAACAAAATATCAAAATCATCCATCAATGTGGAAAAAATGATTTTGAAAAGTGCAAAAAACATTATCAAAGCTTAAATATCCAAGCTGATATTTTTGATTTTAGTTTAAATTTGGAAGAAAAAATGAAAAATGCAGATCTAGCTATATCAAGAGCAGGTGCAAGTACTCTTTTTGAACTTTGTGCTAATACTTTGCCCGCTATTTTTATACCTTATCCTTATGCAGCTAAAAATCATCAATACTTTAATGCTAAATTTTTACAAGATCAAGCTTTATGTCAAATTTTTATGCAAAACTCTATTAATCTTGATGAATTTTTTAAGTCAATATTAAAACTAAATCTAGAAAATATTTCTACAAGATTGCAAAATATAACCCAAAAAAATGGCGCAGATATGCTAATCCAAAAAGCTTTATTTGATAATTTGACTTTTATAAGATAAATATCCAAAGATATTTACTAAAATTCCAACAAAAACTAACATCAAAATAGCAAATGAAAAATTTTCAAATTTGTCATGCAAAAAACCTATAATCCATTGTCCTTGTGCTGCAATTAAATATCCAAAACCCTGAGCTAAAGCAGAAAGTCTCGCTGCTATTTTAGCATTAGAGCTTTTTTGTGCAATAAAAAGCAACGCAATGCCAAAAACTCCACCCCATGGAAAACCCATGATAAAAGCACTGATAATAATAGAAATTTTACTATCAAAAATAAAGAGCATACCAAAAGCGATCACATACATACTGCACAAACCTGCTATGTAAAAAGTATGTAAATTTTGTCTTAATTTTCCTAAAAGTAAAGGGCCAAAAAGAGACACTGGAGCTGCAACAAGTTGAGCAAATAAAACCATACTTGTAGAAAATTCTTTATCAAATCCTTTTTCTACAACAATTTGAACATACCAAAAAAACAAAGAATAAGCTAAAAAACTTTGAAATCCCATAAAAAGAGTAATTTTCCAAGTTGTTAAATTTATAAAAAGATTGATTTTTTTATGAGCTTTTTTCTTAATACGAAAAAATCTACCATTTTTAGCTTGAGGATAGTAAACTACTAAAGCTACAAAAGAAAAAATAGCCCAGAAAAACATAGCTCCAGCTAAATCAAATACACTAAGCAAAGGTATAGCTAAAGCAATACCCATAATCGAAGAAATACTCAAAACAAGACTATAAATTCCCATTATACTTGCCATTTTTTTTGGAAATTTTTCTTTAATAAAACTAGGAAGTAAAACATTTGCAATTGCTATACCACAGCCCATTGCTAACATTCCTAAAAATAAGCCATATACACCAAAATAAGAACGAATAATTTCGCCTAAAAAAATTAAAAAAATTCCAAAAACAATAGCACGAATAGGAGAAAAATACCCCATAATAAAAGAAATACTTCCAAAAGCTATCAAAGGAAGACTTGTAAGTATGCCTGCTACGGTTGAGTTTAAATAATACTTATCTTTAATAATATCAATAATAGGCCCCACTGCAGTAATTGGGGCTCTAAGATTAAAAGCTACAATAATAACAATAATAACATTAATCCAAAATATCTTTTTAAAAGAAGCCATAAAAGCCTTATTTGTTAAGTTCTACTTTGAATATTTTACCTTCTGCCATCTTAGGAATCCATAAAATATTACCTTCAATAAATATATCTGCAGGACCTTTCATCAAAGGAAGTTCAAGTTTTACAGATTTAACATTATCTAAATTATAAATATATCCATTTAGATTATTTCCCCAAGAACTTACCAATAAACCATCTTTATAAGGAACTATTCCATCATAAGATTCTTTTTCATTTTTAATTATACTGAGTTCTTTTGTATTTAAATCATAAGCCATTACAACACCGCCACTTACACCATCAGGATGATAACCAGTTATAAAAAGCTTATGTTTTTTTCTATCTAGATATAACCCATTTGGACCGCCAAATTTTGCTAAATCAAGTTTTAATAATTCATCATATTGCTTAGTTTTTAAATCAACCTTTAAAATAAGCCCTGTGCCAGTATCGCTAACCAAAAGCGTATTGTCGTCTAATTTTTCTATGTCATTTAAAAAGATTGCACCTTTAATAGGTAAATTAAAAATTTCTTTTTTAGTTTTAAGATCAAAACCGCGTAAAACATCGATATCTACCACATAAAGAGTTTTTCCAATCTCCATCATGCCTTTTGGTGCATTAAGATGGGTTAAAAATTTATATTCTAGCACTTTGCCATTTTTATCAAGCTTAGAAATAAATCCATCATTATCTTTCGCCAAAGGTTCAAGTTTTTCTCCTACATTAGATACATAAACATAGTTTTTATCTACAAAAATACTTTCAGGGCTTTTAAAACCATCAAATTCTTGATATTTTAATTCACTTGCACCAAGCAAACTTCCAAGAAGCGCTAAACTTAAAACATATTTTTTCATATTTTCTCCTTTATTTAAAAATATTTTCATTGAATTATATTTATTTAGATAAAAAAAATGTGCTAGTTTTTTGATAAAAAATACAAGTTTTTTGTTTTTTGATATTGCTTAGGAGTTTGCTCATATTTCTCTTTAAATCTTTCAATAAACCAAGCTACCGAAGAAAAAGCGCACTCATTAGCTATTTCATTGATATTTTTTTTAGAAAATTTAAGTAAAATCTTTGCTTTTTGCAACCTTTTTTCATCTAACCATTTTTTAGGACTTTGTCCAAAACATTTCTTAAATTCTTTAGAAAAAGTTGCTAAATCTAATTTCGCAAAATTAGACATTTCATTTACGCTTAAAAATTCTCTACCACAATACTCAAAAAGCTGGGAAAGATCAAGGCGAAATTCTTTTAAAATTCCTGATAAAAAACTAATAAAATAAATATTCTTATTTAAAAGCAAATGTAAAAAAATCTCTTCAAATTTCAAACTCACTATAGGATCTAAAATTTGCGTATTTTCTTCAAAATGCGGTGAAAAACTTTCCAAAATTCCTTGCAAAATCTTATCATTTTTTACCCAAAAAATTTCATAGTTTTGAAACTTTTGATCTAGTTTAAAAAAATCTTTATACTTATAAATAAGCTCAATTAAAAATGCATTGTCAAAAAAAAATAAATAAGCTTCATAAACTCCTTTACTAAGTCCTACATTGCTTAAAGTATAGCTCCCAGCTTTTAAAAACAAAGTTTCATAAGAGTTAATCTTATAATCTTTTGATGCAGTGTGTAAAATTTTATATCCTTTGCGAACAAAAGTTAAAAGATGACTTCCTACATTAACAAAAGTAGAATGCGAAGTATCCGTTTGTGTATATTTAGCAAAAGTGCAAGATTTAATTTTTTTATAATTGACACCTTTTAATTGCTTTAAATCTTCTGGTAAAGAAAGAATTTTATTCATCGTAAATTTTGCCTACATTCTAAAAGATACTTTTTAAGATCTTTTTCTTTCATTAAAATTTCACGCATGCAAACACCTACTACATTTATATCTTTAAAATTTTCTATATTTTGAGCATTGATACCGCCTATAGCATAAAGTGGAATTTGACTAAATTCAAGCAAGGATTTTAAAAAATCAATCCCTTTAGGTTCTAAACCCATCTTGCAAGAACTTTCAAAAATATGCCCTACAAAAGCATAATTTACCTTATAGCTCATCGCCTCTAAAAGCTCTTCTTTGCTATGGACTGAAGTACCAAGTATATGAAAATATTTTGTTAATTTAGGTTCTTTTCTTAGCAAAGAAAGCGGTGCGTGAAAATAACGATGTCCCAATTTTAAACACTCCCTATCAAAAAAATGCAAAAAACAAGTCACT
Organism: Campylobacter sp. CFSAN093238; assembly: GCF_012898015.1. Classification (NCBI taxonomy): domain Bacteria; kingdom Pseudomonadati; phylum Campylobacterota; class Epsilonproteobacteria; order Campylobacterales; family Campylobacteraceae; genus Campylobacter; species Campylobacter sp. CFSAN093238. Next base: position 1,079,509 of record NZ_CP040611.1, read on the forward strand.
TTTTGCTTTGCGCAAATGCTTAAAACTTCTTTTGCTAAGTCATAATACTCAAATTCGCTTAAATCTTTTTCTCTTAAAACTATAGCATCTACCTTAGCCTTAGCAAGTTTTTCAATCTGCTTTAAAAAGTCTATTTCTACACATTTTCTATCGCTTATGGCGATGATTTTTTTATCCCACATAGATACTATCGCTCATCACAGCTTGTAAATTGGATCTTTTAAGCATAGCTAAAATTTCATCTACGCTTCTATCATCTGAAATTTCAAACTGCTCATCACCCTTTTTCTCACCCTTATGCTCACCTATACCCACACTCACTCCTGCACTCATTTTAGTAGCACCAAGCTTGATAACCTCATCTCTAAAACCTATTCTTTCACGACTTGAAATGGTAATGCCCGCAAAAGGCAAAAAGAGCCTATAAGCACAAAGTACTTGCAAAAGGCGTTTTTCACTTACATCTTTAGGATGGATTTTGGCATTATTGATAATAGGTCTTAAACGCGGCACTGAAATAGAAATTTCAGCATGCGAATAAGCTTGTTGTAAAAAATGTGCATGAAGCGCCGTAGCAAGAGCGTCTTTTCTAAAATCATCTATACCCAAAAGTGCCGCAAAAGCCACTCCACGCATACCCGCTTTTAAAGCTCTTTCTTGAGCATTAAAGCGATAAGGAAAAATGCGTTTTTCACCAGCTAAATGAATTTTAGAATATTTTAGAGGATTGTAAGTTTCTTGAAAAACAGTCACATAATCACAACCCTTTTCATGCAAAATTTTATATTCATCTTCATTCATAGGATAAATTTCAACACCTACAACCTTAAAATACTCTCTAGCAATCTTGCAAGCATTTGCTATATATTCTACACTTGCAAACTCCCTACCCTCACCTGTTAGCATTAAAATTTCTTCTAAACCACTTTTAGCAATGGCTTGCATTTCTTCGTGAATTTCAGCTTCATTTAGCTTAGCTCTTGCGATTTTATTGCCTTTTTGAAAACCACAATAAACACATTTAGAATTACAATAATTTGACAAATAAAGCGGAGTAAAAAGAGAGATAGAATTTCCAAAATATTTTTGCTTGACTTTGGCGGATTTAAAGGCTAATTCTTCTATGAAATCTTCTGCTGCACTTGAAAGCAAGGCTTTTAAATGCTCTATACTTAAATGCGTTTGATTTAAAGCATTTTTAACATCCTTGGCGCTAAATTGACTCTCATCATAGCTTTGAACTTGAGTTAAAACCTTGTTTAAAATTTCGCTTTTTATTTCCTGCATGTGAGGTAAATACTGCATATAATCTTGCATAATCAATCCCTTAAAAAGCCTGTTAATGGGGAACTTGCTTTAGCTTCACTCACACTTGCCAAACCTGCTAAAAAAGCCGCTCTTCCTGCATTTACCGCCAAAGAAAAAGCTCTAGCCATCAAGGCTATATCTTTTGCTTCAGCTATGGCTGTATTTACCATCACCGCACTTACTCCCATTTGCATAGCTTCACAAGCTTGTGAAGGACTTCCAATACCCGCATCTACAATAATAGGCAAATCAATTTCATTAAGCAAAATTTGTATAAATTCCTTAGCACATAAGCCTTTATTACTCCCAATAGGCGCTGCTAAAGGCATGATAGCCGCAGCTCCAGCATCACGCATAGCTCTAGCTGCGTAAAGATCAGCATGCATGTAAGGTAAGGGTGTAAAACCCTCTTTAGCTAAAAGCTCGCAAGCTTTAATCGTTTCATAATTATCAGGCAATAAATACCTACTATCGCTTATCACTTCTATCTTGATAAGTTCTCCACAACCAAGCTCTCTTGAAAGCCTTGCAATGCGTAAGGCTTCTTCGGCGTTTCTTGCGCCTGAAGTGTTGGGTAAAAGTGTGATATTTTTAGGGATATAATCAAGTATATTAGCAATTTCCCCTGTATTTGCACGGCGTAAGGCTAGAGTGATGATCTGCGCTTTAGCTTCTTCTATAGCTGATTTTATAAGCTCTAGCGAATATTTTCCAGAACCTAAAATAAATCTTGAATCAAACTCGTATTTGCCTATTTTTAATTTATCATTTTTTAATTTTTCTTGCATTTTTACTCCTTATTTGCTAAAAGTTCTAAAACAAGGTTACTTTGATGTCCTGCGCAAATATTTACCCTTGGCGCCATAAGTCCATTTCCTAGCTTAGCACCATTTACCAAATCCCCACACACATAGAAATTTTTAGCAATTTTTCTTGTTTGTATGCTGTTGCTATCACCATAGCCCGCAAGCCCTGAAGCGCAGATTAAAATACTATCTTTGTAAAATCTATGAAAATTTTGTGCCATCATTGCTTTTGCGATAGCACTATCAAAGGCTTCACAAACTATATCTATATCTTTAAACAAAGATTTTAAATTATCCTCATTGATTTTCAAAGTGCAAATTTCAATGCTGATATAAGGATTAATTTCGCTAATTTGCTCTTTTAAAGCTTCGGTTTTAAATTTACCCAAATCACTTACACGATAAGCTTGACGATTCAAATTGCTAGGCTCAATCACATCAAAATCAATCAACTTTAAATACCCCACTCCACTTCTTGCCAAATTTATCGCTATATGTGATCCAAGTCCGCCTAAACCACACACCGCCACGCGCCCATTTTTAAGTTTATCGTGAAGCTTTGGTGTATGTCTTGCTCTCATCATAGCGTCTAGCGCATCTTTTGGAGGTAAAGTATTTCTTTCTATACAAAAAAGCTCATCATCTTCGTTTAAAGCGATATTCTCTTTTGTTGCAAAACCATTGATAATCCATACATCATTTTCATTTTTGCTGATATTTTCAAAAAATTCCAAACTTGTTTTAAAGTCTGTATCAAGTTCTTTGCCATTAAATTTTACTCTCATCATCCACCTCCTACAAAACTTACAATTTCAGCTTTATCGTTTTCTTTTAAAATCAAATTTTCAAATTCGCTCTTAGGTACAATCTCTCCATTTAATTCCAAGGCGATAAGTTCGATTTTAAAACCTTTTTCTTTGATAAAATCCATAAATTTAAGCTCTTTTAACTCAAGCTTTTGTCCATTGATAATCATTCTAAACCTTTAAAAATTTTCTATCAAGTCTTTAAAAACAAGGCAAAGTTTTTCAAATTCTTCTATACTTACTCTTTCATCAATAGCGTGAATTCTATCATTACAAACCCCAAATTCCACTACCTTTACACCGTATTTTGCAAAATACCTTGCATCACTTGTGCCGCCTTTAGTATTAAGCTCTGGCACTTCATGGGTGATTTTTTGAACGCTTTCATTCATTTTTTGAACGATTTTATTATCGATATTTGTCAAAAAAGCTTCGCTTGATTGTTTTAGCTCTAACTCATAGTTTAAACCATGACAAATTTTTTCTACATAACTTTTTACATCTTCTAAGCTTGTATCAGGGGAATTGCGAACATTAAACATAAGTTTTAAATCATTTGGCGTAACATTACACACCCCCATACCTCCGCGAATATCAGTTATAACGATTTTTGAAGGACTAAATTCAGCACTTCCAGGATCAAGATCAAAACCCGCTAAAAGCTTTAAAACTGGCGCAAAATCATGCACAGGATTGATACATTTTTCAGGGTAAGCCGCATGCCCTTGTTTTCCACGGATTAAAAGTTTTCCATTGATAGAACCACGACGCCCTATTTTAATACTATCGCCGATTTTTTTAACGCAGGTTGGCTCGGCAACCACAGCATAATCAGGTAGCATATCTCTTTCTTGCATCCATTCTAAAACAGCCTTAGTTCCATATATAGCTTCGCCTTCTTCATCACTTGTTAAAATAAGGCTAAGTCTAGCTCCTTTAAAATCCGCATTCTTTACCGCATCTACAAAGGCTGCTACTCCGCTTTTCATATCTTGAGCACCCCTTGCATAGATAAAGCCTTCTTTTTCCATAGGCACAAAAGCATCGCTACTCCAACCCTCACCTGCAGGCACCACATCTACATGCCCACCAAAAGCTAAATGCTCGCCTTCATCTTTAAATTTTTTAGTGAGTAAAAGGTTTTTAATGCCTTCTTTTTCTATAAAAAAAGCTTCAAAATCACTCAGTTCCATAGCGATGAAATTTAAAGCTCCATCATCATTTGGCGTAACAGATTTAAATTTTAAAAGTTCGATTAAAAATTCTTTTGCATTCATTTTTTTATCCTATAAAAGTTTTATATAATAAATTAAGAGCAAAATACTCTATAATTATAGCTGAAATTATATTGATTATAAAAACAACTTTTGCACTAAAAACATGACTATATCTTGCCACCACAAAGGCTAAAGCACTTACCCAAAAAAGTATAGCCACAACAAGCCCTAAAGTCATCAAATAAGCATGATCACTACTTAAAACCACACTTGCAGCGCTAAGCCAAAATCCTATCACAAAAGGATTTGAACCATTTAAAAAAGCTCCCTTAATATAACTTTTCAAAAGACTTTCTTTAAATTCTTTATGCTCTAAATTTAAGCTTTCTTTCTTTTTTCTTAGCATCAAATACGCCATATAAGTTAAAAAACAAAAACCAAAAATCGCCAAAGAACGCATAAAAATAACATTACCTAAAAAATTTAAAAGCCCAAATTGAAGCAAAAAAAGATAAAGCATATCTATGCTAAATGCTCCAAGTCCTACAGCTATGGAATTTTTAAAAGCTTTTAGCGCATAAGTTAAAATCAAAATATTTACAGGCCCAAAAGGCACACTCACTCCAAAACCCAAAAAAACTCCACTTAAAAAAGAATCAAACATTACCATCTTTCATAAAATTTTCTATATCAAGTGCGATTTTATCAATAGCGCTTATAATATCTTCTATATAGATTTTATCAAAATACCACTCTAAATTCGCATCTTTTTCGTAGATATTTAAAATACTTTTTTCGCACATTGAAGCATAACGCCCTACAGGCAAAACCGCCCCACTTGTGCCTACGCTGATAAAAAGCGAAGTTTGATTTAGCAAAGAATAAAGCGTAGCATAAGCAGGGGCTTGCTCTTCAAACATGACTATATTGTGTCTTAAATCCTTGCTTTTGCATTTTGGGCATTGTTTATCTGTGATTTTTTCATAACCTATATTAAAAATTCCTTCGCATTTTAAGCAGCGAAGTTCAGGCAAAAAGCCATGCAAATGTACTACATCTTTACACCCTGCACGCTCTAGCAAATCATCTACATTTTGCGTGATGACAAAAAGGTTTTTACCCCATTTTTCTTTTAACTGTGCGATTTTTTCATGAGCATGATTTGGCTTTACATTTTGAAGTTGTGCCCTTCTTGCATCGTAAAAATCAAGTACTTTTTTAGGATTTTTTCTAAAACCTGTTGCAGAGCAAACCTCCATCACATCGTATTCTTCCCAAAGTCCATCATTATCTCTAAAAGTTTTAAGCCCACTTGGAGCAGACAAACCCGCTCCGCTTAATATCATAATGTTTTTCATAGCTAAACCTTATAAAATTTACAAAGTTTAGCGAAAAATGCTTTAAGAAAATAAATATTTTTGCAAGATTTTTTCTTTTTCTTTTTCTAATCTATCAAGTTCTATTTTATATTCATTGATTTTTTTCTCAATCTTGTCAGTTATATCTGCTATTTGATCTTGAAATTCTAAAGAAGGAAGTTTAACTCTTAATGCTTTTATTCTATCTATTGAAGCTCTAAGTTTTCTTGAAAATCCTTGTTTTTTACCAGCTTCATTTAAAATAAAACTTATGTATTTAGCATTTATTTTTGTATCATCAACCCTTAATACCCCACAATGATCAGTTGGATAAAACTTTTTATTTTTTGGTATAAATCCCACCATCCAATCTCCATCTATACCCCACAAAACAGAATCATTATCATAATCTTGCAAAATTTCTTTATTAACAAATCCAAATACTTCCAACACATTTGCACTATAAACAGGAATTTGTCCATTTTCAAGCAGCTCATTATTTAAAACTCTTTTTCCAATACTTAATTTAAAAATTGGATTTGATAAAGCATATTCTTTAATTGTTTTATTAAATGATGATAAAAATTCACTATCCAAATTTATTTTACACAAATTATTAATTTTATCTAAAATAGAATTTAGTTCATATTCTTGATTGTCCTCTATAATACCACATTTTTGAAGCATTGCTTTGATTAGGTTTTGATACTCTTTTATACTCAAACTTAAAGTATTATACTGCTCTTCTATCTTTTCACACTCTGCTACGATTTGTTTTTGAATTTCAAGCGGTGGTTTTGGAATAACCATATTTTGCAAGATTCCTAAATTTATATTTTGTTGCGAAGTTGTAATAACTTCGTTATATAATTGAAATTTAAAATAATCAATAGCATACATAAGATATTTATTTATAAATTCTTCATTTGGAATAATAGCTACTATAGCTTGATTTGTTGTCATATCTTCGCCTAATATTCCAACTCTACCAATAGTTGCATAAATTGAAACAACAACAGCACCTTTTTGTATCATTTTTGCATTAGAATTCTTAAAACCCTCTCTTGTAATTTTTTCTTTAGTATCCATAATAACTTGACGATTAGAGTAATCGCTAATTGTTAGCCACTTAATATCCCCATTCCAATAATTTATATTTTTTCTTGATGGTGTTCCTCCCATGAAAAAATCTCCACAAATTTTCAATTTAACCAATGGGTATTGAGACTTTATTTCTTCTCTTTGAGTTTTTGGATTTAAACTTATAGCTTTATTAAATTCCACTTTTTCAAAATCCATCATATCAACAAGCCTTGCTTTTGTAGCATAAATCTGCAATTCTTGCGGGATAACATCAAGCGTATTTAAAAAAGATTTGTAGATTAAAGTATTAAGCTTAGTCTCATTTTGTGGATTGCCTCTTTCAAAAAGTGGGCTCAAATAAGGCTCGTGCAATTCTTTTAAACCTTCATCACCTTTTCTATTACTCCACTCATAACCTAAAAATTTCTTTTGTTCTTTTATATCACTTGGGGATTTTATGATTAAAACTTCTTGATTAAGACTTAGACTAAAATAAAGCAATTTATCCTTTTCTATTGCCTGAGCATAAGCTAAAAAGGCTTTATCTTCTAAATCTTGCTTATCTTTACTTTCTTTATAAATTTTAGATTCTTTAAGTTTTTTATAATCACTTGTTTGCCTAAATGCATTGCGATAATCTTTAAAGGCTTCTAACTCTACAAGATTAGAATCTAAGTTTCCATTTAAAAAATTACTATAAAGCTCTTTATCAAATTTTCTAAAATCACAATACGCACTTAGATAATTTTGATAAAAGTTTTCATTGTCTTTTAAATTTTCAGCTTCTATGCGTTCTTTAATCAAACTATAATCTTGAGAAATAAGATGATTTTCTTGTTTAAAAGTTTCTTTTTTGCGTAAAAATAAAATAATCGTATTTGTCCCTGTTGCTCCAAATGTTTGATTACCTAGCTCTACAATGGCAATAAAATCAAAATTTTGAAATAATATTTCTCTTGTATTTTTATAAATAGAATCTTTATTTAAAATAGAACTTGGTAAGATAATAGCAGCTTTAGCATTATCATTTAAAATTTGATTTGCTCGCTCGCAAAAAAAGCATTCGATAGAATTATTTGTTTCTATGTTTATATCATCGTTAAAAAGTTTATAGGTATTCTTAGATTTATCACTTAAAGTTTCTAAAAATCCTTTTACAGAATAAGGCGGATTTGCTATAAGCAAATCAAAACTATTTGATTCTATTTGTGGTTTTGCTTTTTCTCCTTCTAAATTATTTGTATTTGCTAATTCAAAAGAAGCAAGTGCATCAGCATATAAAATATTGATTTCATTTTGCCCATACATTGCACTTGATACCTTAGAAACCTTACTTAAGCGATACTCTTTTTCAATACCATAAATATTTTTATAATGCTCTTTAAGCTCATCTTCTGTTAGATAACGCTTAAGCTCATTGGCATAGGTGTTTAAAAAATGTCCAGCACCACAAGCATAATCAATCACTCTTAAAGCTTTAGAGTTTTTGCTTAACATTTCTTGAAGCGGTAAAGAATACATAATAAATTCACAAATTTGAATAGGGGTAAAAAACTGCCCTTCATCTTGCTTCATACCTTTTTGCAAAAAAAGTTCAAAAAGATTGCCTAAAAATTGATTTGTAGAGTTTTGGGTAAGCTTGTAATTTGCAAAAAGCTCTACTATTTCTTTTAATACAAGTGCATTTTTTAAGAATAATTCTTTATTATGCACTTCTAAAAATGCAAAATCATTATTTGAATAAAATTTTAATTCTTTGATGTAATTTTGCATTACTTCTTTTAAAGTTTTTATCTTTAATTGCTTAAAGTCTTTTTCTATATCTTCATTAGATACAAAGGTAATTTTCTCTCCTAAGAATTCTTTCATAGCTTCTTTATAAAGCCACATTAATCTATCTTGCATATTTGCATAAGTATCTGCCATTACACCAAAATATCCAAATTTGAGATTGTTTTTATTAAAAGTTTCATCATAGATTTTACAAAGAAAAATATTTACAAGTTTATCAAAGGCATTTTCCTTGCCTGATATATTATGCTTGCGTAAAATTTTTGCAAATTCGTGATATTTACCTTCTTCTTTAAGTTCCTTAAGATTATCAAAAGTTGGAGTAATTTCTAAAATTTTATAAGCATTGACATTTGCTTCAAAAATACCTTGTTTAAAATATTGCAGTTCATAACTTTCTTTCCAAGTTTTAAAAAGTTCTATATTGTTATTAGATTTTTTATAAGAATTTTGTAATTCCTTTTCTTTTAGATATTCTTCGTTATCGTAAGCTTGTATGATGTAATTTTTATATTCTAACTTATCGCTAAAATCACTTGTATAAAGACAAAGATATTTTACACCTTTTTCTTGCTGAAAATAAGAAAAAAGCTGTCCGCCATCTTCTTGCATTCTATTCCATTCTTTTATAAATTCACTATTTTTAGAATCTGTGGTTTTACATTCTATAATCAAATAAGGATTGTTTTCATTATCCTTTACTAAAATATCAGCCTTACCACCTTTTTTATCCCTGCCAAGATTCCATTTTGGCTCTAACTCTAAATGTTCAGCCTTATAACCTTTTTCTAAAAGTCTATGCACACATTCAAAAACTACAAAATTTTCAGGGTGTGAAAAATTAGAAGTAGTTTTATCGTGAATTTTTATTTCTTTTGGATAATTAATACTTTGGTTTTTATAATCTATTAAAAGAGTGTAATTATTGATTGTTTTTACATAATTTTCATTTTTATTTTTAAAGCCTAAGTTTTCTAAAACTTGTTTTAAATTATCTTTTGTAATCATTTATTTCCTTATAATCTCACCACCTTAGCACCAAAACCACCTTGATTGATCGGTGCGTCATTAAAGCCCTTGACACTTTTATGAGTTTTCAAAAACTCTCTTACAGCAAAGGCAAGCTTTCCTGTTCCTATACCATGGTAAACTAAAACTTCATCAAAGCCTGCAAGCAAAGCATCTGAAATAAATTTATCAAGCCTTGAAATAGCTTCATCACTCCTAAGCCCGTGCAAATCCAAAGTTACACTTAGATTGCTTGGTTTGCTTATGCTTATACTTGTTTTTGCTACTTTTTTTGGCATTGCGCCACTTTTTTTAAGCAGTTTTAAAGGCACACGAAGTTTGATCCCATCGCTTTCAACCATAGCATCGTTTTTAGAAATGCTTATGATTTTACCCTTAATTTTTTCATATTTTACAAAATCCCCCACACGCAATTCTTCGTTTTGCTCCATACTTGGCAAGATGATTTCTTTTTTAAGTTCATTGGCTTTATTAAGGCTTCTTTGCTTATCTTTTGTGTCTTTAAGCTGTATGGTTTTCTTAGCTTCTTCTATGGCTTTGTGAAATTTAAATTCTAAATTTCTCAAACTCGTGCGAAATTCTTGTTCATTTTTTTCTTTTTGATCTTTTAAAGAAAGTAAAATTTCATCGACTTTTTGCTCTTTTTTCTCAACATTTTCAAGCTTAGCTTTTAGTTCTAATTCAAGATTGATATTTTTACCCACAAGCTCTTCTAAATTTTCTTTATCCTCGCCATAAAGCTTTTTAGCCTCGCTAACTAAATTCGGCGGAATCTGATAACGCAAAGCGGTTTCAAAGGCATAAGATTTTCCTATAGTACCTTTTAAAAACTCATATTTTGGGCGTGAAAGCTCTTCATCATATAAAGCAGCAATGAGTTCAACTTGCTCATTCTTTGCTAAAAGCATAGCAAGGCGTTTGTGGTGCGTGGTGATGATGATTTTAAGATTATTAGCTATGAGTTTTGAAATTAACACACTATACAAACAAGCCGCTTCTTCAAAATCTGTTCCAAGCTCTATTTCATCGATACCTAAAAGCAAATTTTTCTTAGAAAAAAGTCTAGAAAAATGCAACATTCTTCCTGCAAAAGTTGAAATGTCGTTTTTAACATTTTGCGGATCTTCTATGATGGCATCAAATTCTTTAAAAGTACCAATTTTACTTTCACTTGCTTTGATATGCATAGGCAAAAGATGTTTAGCTAAAAATGCTGCGCTTAGCATGGATTTTAAAAGCATGGATTTTCCGCCTGCATTTACCCCTGTGATGATTAAAACTTGTTTTTTAAATTCCAAACTCACGCTTTTTGGATTTTTTAAGGCAGGATGAGCGAAATTTTTAAGCACTAAATCTGTACTTTGATCACACAAAACAAATTCAAAATCCTTTTTTTTAGCAAGCAAAACCCTAGCACTATAATGATCAAAAAGATCAAAGGCTGTATTGATAAATTTTAAAAAAGGTAGGTTTTTTGCTAAAAAAGCTGAGAAATTTTTAGCGTATTCATAATAAATTTCTTCTTTTTGATTTTTGATTTTTTCTATATCATTTTGCAAATTTTCAACACTTAAAGGCACGATATAAAAGCCACCGCCACTACTTCTACCTATGATTTTTGCTTTAATGGCGTGATTAAACCCACCTCTTACAAGCAAGGCTTCAAGATTGTTTATAAGATGGATTTGTGTATCGATAAGATAAGGCATCAAAGCTTTTGTATAACAAAATTTCTTAAACTCAGCTATTATGCTTTCGTTTTTCAATCTTAAAGCGGCATTAAGATTTACAAGTCTTTCATCTAAACTTTCTTTTAATTCTCCTTTCTCATCGAAATTCAAACAAAGCTCCAAAGCCCCGCTAACAAATTCTATCTTTTGTAGCCAAGAGTCTAAATTTGTTCCTAGTTTTATTTTTTTTAACTTTTCAAAATAACGAAAAATTTTTACAAATTCAAAAATTTCATCTAAATGTAAAATTCCTTGCTTACTTAAATGAACCAAGGCTTTATCAAGATTGCTAAGCTCTGGTATAGTAGGAAATTCCACCTCGCAAAGCTCATGTATACGTTTAAAATGAAGATTAGAATCTCCTTGCAAAAAAATCTCCTTATCTCTTGCAAAAAGGGCTTTAAACTCTTCTAAATAGCTGTTTAAATCAAGCTTTGAGATCAATTCTTCTTTTGTATCATTCATCATTTAACCTACAATCTTTAATATCTATGATTAAAGAATTAAAACTTTGATTATTATCCTTTGAAATAAAACTTCCTGTACCAAATTCATAATTAAAATACGCCTTAGAAACATTGATATCTTTACATAAAATATTTTTATTTTGATTAAAAGCTACGATAATATCTGTTCTTAAATGACTTTTTTGTGTGTTTTCAAATTCAAAAAATACTGCTAAAACAATAAAAATCACAAGCAAAATACCAAAAAAAGGTTTAGTTTTTTTGCCTAATTTTTCACGCAAAGCAAAAGTGATTAAGGCTAAAATTAAAATAATTAAAAAATATAAAAAAAACCTACTCATTTTTTTGCCTTAATTTATTACTGATATCTCCTGCACCAAAACCTATAATAAGCCCTTCTTCAAAAACTTGCCCCTTAGAAGCCACCAAAAATTTACCCTCTCTTTTGATATCTTCTACAAATAAAGCCTTAGGAAAAACCGCTTTTAAATCAAGCCCTATAGGCTCTTCTCCTGCAGCATAAACAGGTAAAATTATAAGCTCGTCTACACCTTCAAAAGCCTTTGCAAATTCCTTTAAATTTGCAGCCAAACGCGTGTAGCGGTGGGGTTCAAAGATAGCTGTGATTTTCTTATATCCGCCTAATTTTGCGTATTCTTGTGCTGCACTTAAAGTCGCTTTTATTTCGGTGGGATGATGACCATAATCATCGATTAAAACCAAATTTTCATCAGCATGTAAAATATCAAAACGCTTTTTAATACCTTGATAATTTTTAAGCCTAGTTCTTATCGTTTCTATATCTAAGAAATTTAAAGCCGCCAAAATCGCCAAAGACGCATCAAGGGCTAAATGATATCCCATGCCAAAAACCTTAAATTCACCTAAATCTTTCAACTCAAAGCTTGTAAAAGGTTTGAAATTTTCTATACGCATGGTGCAGTTTTTGATATCTTTGTTCGGATAAAGCTTGGTTGACTCATTTTTATAATTTTTCAAAAACTCATCTTCAGCATTAATCACGCGAATTTTAGCCGTATCTAAAAACTCCGCATAAGCATGATGGAGTTTTGAAACTTCATTGCCATAATGATCTAAATGCTCTGCTTCTGCATTAGTAACTATAGCCAAATAAGGATTTGAATTTAAAAAAGAACTATCGCTCTCATCAGCTTCAAAAACAAGGTTTTGGCTTTCTTTATAAATCATATTTGAACCAAATTCTTTTAAAATCGCTCCGATGATCACAGAAGCATCATCAAGCAAAGAAGCCAAAATACTTGAAGTTGTGCTTTTTCCATGTGCTCCTGCAACTGCAAAAACGCGCTTATCTTCTAAGATAAGAGGTAAGGCCTCCTTGCGTGAAAGGCATTTAATGCCTAATTCTTTAGCGTGTTTAAATTCAGGATTTTCTTCTTTGATAGCAGCAGAATAAATAACTAAATCTTTGTTTAAAATATTGTCTTTATGATGAGGGATGCTGACCTTAACCCCTTCTTTTTCTAGTTCTTTAGTGATTTTACTCTCTTTAAGATCGCTCCCACTAATCTCAAAGCCTTTTTCTTTTAAAAATCTTGCTAAAGCGGAAATTCCTATACCGCCTATGCCGATAAAATGGATATTTTGCATCATTTAAACCTTTATACCTTAAAGGCTAAATTTTAGCACTTTTTTACTAAAAAGAAAATATAAACCTTAGCTTCTATCAGCTCTAGATAACTTTTATAAACTTATAAATCTATAAGTATAAATTTAATTTTTAAATTCTTTTATTATCTTATCAAAACCCCAAAGTTTTCTTGCTTCATCACTTTTTTTAGGCTCTATAATAAGCATTTCTTCTTCAGAACCCAATTTACTTTCTATCTCACCAAAAGCATTAATAAACAAAGTATCGCCGTAAAAATTCCACTCATCTTTTGTTTTGCCTATGCGATTTACTCTTAAAATGCTTGTAGAATTTAAAAAAGCTCTTGTTTTTAAAAGTTCTTCCCATCTTTGTTTGCTTTCAAAGGTACAAGCACTAGGAACGATAACCAAATCAATTTTTTTCGCCATAATCTGTTGCCAAAAAATATCAAAATGTGTCTCAAAACCAAAAAGCAAAGCACATTTTAATTTTTCATAATTAAAAGTAAAAATTTTTAATTCTGATGGAGTTTTGTTGCTGAAAAATTTTTCTTCATTCCAATGTTCATAAGGCATTAAAATTTGCTGTTCATAACTTTTCACACCATTTGGAGTAACTTTTAAGCAAAGTTTTTTATAACTTTTAGCTTCAACGCTTACATAAGGAGCGATGATTTCTAATTCGTATTTTTTAGCAAGTTTAATCAAGCTTTCTTTTTTAGCTTCGCTTTGTTCTTTTATCATATTTTTTGGCATATGCAAAAGTTCTGTAAAAAAACTGTTGATCACATATTCTCCCAAAACTACTAAATTTACTCCATTGTCTTTTGAAGCTTTAAGATAATAATCAAGCCTTGATTCACTTAAAGCTAAAGTTGGAAACTGTAAAGCTGCTATTTTACTCATCGATTTGCTCCACTTCTAATTTTGCTTTTTCAAGCTCAAGTCTTGCTTTTTTGATACTCTCTAAACCTTCTTTATAAATTTTTACACTTTCATCTAAGGCAAGCTCTTGATTATTTAATTTTTCCAAAGATTCATTAGCGTGTTTTAAATTTTCTTCAAAACTCATTGATGATTAACCTTGTAGTTTGGTGCTTCATGAGTGATAGTAACATCATGCACGTGACTTTCTTTAAGTCCTGCAGTGGTAATTTCAACAAATTCGGCTCTTTTTTGAAAATCTTCTATATCTTTAGCCCCAACATAACCCATAGAAGAACGCAAACCTCCTAAAAGTTGGTGCACCACACTTCTTATACTTCCCACATAAGGAACACGCCCTTCTATACCTTCAGGAACGAGTTTATCTTGAGCGGTACCTTGCTGAAAATATCTATCCGAACTTCCCTTTTGCATAGCCCCAAGCGAGCCCATACCACGATAAGACTTATATTGTCTTCCTTGATAAGTAAAAAGCTCTCCTGGACTCTCATCTGTTCCAGCTAAAAGCGATCCTATCATAACAGAACTCGCACCTACGGCTAAAGCTTTTGCAATATCACCTGAATATTTAATCCCGCCATCAGCTATCACAGGAATGCCAAATTTATTTGCTTCTTCCACGCACTCATCAATGGCCGAAATTTGAGGCACACCCACACCTGAAACAATACGTGTGGTACAAATACTTCCTGGCCCAATACCTACTTTAACCGCATCTACTCCTGCTTCACAAAGTGCTTTTGCTGCAGCTGCAGTGGCGATATTTCCTGCGATAAGATCTAAATTTGGATATTTAGCTTTAATCGCTTTTACTGTATCAATAATACCCTTAGAATGTCCATGCGCAGAATCAAGCACAACAACATCAACGCCCGCTTCAACTAAAGCATCCACACGATCCATTTGTCCTACTCCTATAGCCGCACCCACACGTAATCTTCCAAAATTATCTTTATTGGCATCAGGATATTCTTTGCGTTTTTTAAGATCTTTTATAGTGATAAGTCCTTCCAAGCGTCCTTGTTCATCCACTATAGGAAGTTTTTCTACTTTGTTGGTACTGAAAATTTTTTCCGCATCATCTAAAGTACAACCCTTTGGAGCAGTGATTAAAGGCATTTTAGTCATAACATTTTCAACCAAATTTGAAAAATCACTCTCAAATCTTAAATCACGATTGGTGAGTATGCCTATTAGTTTCTTATCTTCATCTACTACAGGAACACCTGAAATTCTATACTCTGCCATAATTTCTAAAGCTTCCGCAACACTTGCCTTAGGACTTACAAAAATAGGATCGATAATCACCCCGCTTTCGCTTTTTTTCACTCTTTTTACTTCTCTAACCTGTGAGGTTATATCCATGTTTTTATGAATCACTCCAAGCCCTCCAAGTCTTGCCATCATAATAGCAGCCCTGTGTTCAGTAACTGTATCCATAGCCGCAGAGATTAAAGGCATATTTAAAGTGATATTTTTTGTCAGTTTAGTATGAATTTTTACTTCCTTAGGTAGAACTTCAGAATACCCAGGACGCAATAATACATCTTCAAAAGTTAAAGCTCTTTTTACAATTTTCATCTTTCATCCTTAATTTTTAATCATTTGTTCTAAACTTAAAGCCCCGTCTAACAAGGTTTGTTCATCATAAGCTTTGCAAATCAGTTGTGCTGATATATTAAGCCCTTCTTTATCTTTTGCAACAGGCACACTAATGCCTCCAAGCCCTGCTAAATTTACAGAGATAGTATAAACATCTTCTAAATAAGTTTGTATAGGGCTTTTTTGAGTATCAAATTTAAAAGCCGTTGTAGGCGTTACAGGCATAAAAATAAGATCACAATCTTGTAAAATTTCTTCATATTTTGCCTTAATAAAAGCTCTAGCTTTTTGTGCTTTAATATAATACGCATCATAATATCCACTGCTTAAAACAAAAGTTCCTAACAAAATTCTTCTTTTTACTTCTTCTCCAAAACCTTCGCTGCGTGTATTTACATACATTTCTTTTAAATTTTGGATATTTTCAGAACGCTTGCCATAACGCACCCCATCATAACGACTTAAATTTGTACTTGCTTCAGCTGTTGCGATGATATAATACGCCGCAATATCAAACTTAGAATCAAGCAAATTTTTATATACAATCTCATGTCCATTAGCTTTTAACATATCTATGGTTTTTAAAAGTGCATTTTTTACTTCACTATCTGCATCATTGACATAATTTTCAATCACTGCAATTTTTAATTTTTTATTTGCATTTAAATTTGGAGCGGTTTTGATAAACTCGATATTTGCACTCGTGCTATCCATTTTGTCATATCCTGCGATCGCATCATATAAAATTGCCGCATCTTCTACATTTTGCGTTAAAACCCCGATTTGATCCAAACTTGAAGAATAAGAAGCTAAGCCATAGCGACTCACTCTTCCATAACTCGGTTTAAATCCTACGCAACCACAAAAAGCTGCAGGCTGACGTACAGATCCTCCTGTATCAGAACCCAAACTTGCCAAAGCCAAGCCACCCGCTACCGCAGCAGCACTTCCGCCACTTGAACCACCTGGCACACGCTCAAAATTTAAAGGATTTAAAGTTTTGCCATAATAAGAACTCGCTGTTGAACTTCCCATAGCAAATTCATCCATATTGCAACGCCCAAAAGGAGAAAAACCATTAGCTTTTAAATTAACAATCACACTTGCATCATAAGGGGCGATATAACCTTGTAAAATCTTACTCGCACTAGTAAGCTCCCAGCCCTTTACGCTGATATTATCTTTTATAGCTACAGGCACACCTTCACCTGAAACACTTAAGTCTTTATCTAAAAATTGTTCGATATAAGCACCTATTTTTTTTTCTTTTTTTGCTTTTTCATTGAGTTCTTTTTTTAAATTTTCAAGTTCTTCTTTGGAGTATTTTAAAGCTTCTTTTAAAGTTATCATTTATTTTCCTTTGTTTTTTTGATCAAAAATACTGCTAAAGCACTAAAAGCCAAAACCACCGCTACAGTTGTGATGATAATGCTATTTGGAATAGGATTTTCTAGCATTGAATCCCTTTTAAAACTTCTTCACATCTTAAACAAGGTGTTTCTTCATCTTTACTTTGAAGTTTCCAACATCTTGGGCATTTACAAAGCGAAGCTTTGGTGATTTTAAATTTCTCATTCTCTACTTCAAATTCAGCCAAAATTTCTTCATTTTCATTGCTGATTTGACTTACCATAAACCAATCGGCTAATTCCTCATTTGGGAATTTATTAAAACTGATGTTTAAATTTAATTCCAAAGTAGATTTGATGATTTTATCTTTTTTAAGTATATCAATTTGTTCAAAAAATTTCTCTCTAGCACTCATTAAAAATGTATCATCTATACCAAAATCATAATCAAAATCTTGAGTTAAACTTAGATCAAATACATCTTTTGCATCACCTTTGATTAAAACATTAGCATGTTCTAAAGCCTCATCTACACTATAGCTTAAATTTGAAGCAAGTAAATTTAAAAGCTCTTTTGCTATCAAAGCCATAGCCACTTGAGCGGATTTTCTTCTTTGAGCATTTTCGCTATCACAATAAAGTCTATCTTTACTGATATCAAGATAAATCCCACTTAAATCCGCACTTAAGAAATTTAAAAGCAAACTAAAACCTTTAGCAAATTCATAAGCAAAAAATGCCTCTTTGCTTGCTTTAAAAACTTTAGTTGCACGGCTTAATATCCATTTATCAATAAAGCTAAATTCTTTAACTTCTAAATCTTTTAAGTCATTTGTATTGGCAAGTAAAAATCTTATAGTGTTTCTTATTTTGCGATATTGTTCACCCACTTGTTTTAAGATATTGTCTGAAATTTTTAAATCACTTAAATAATCACTTAAAAGTATCCAAAGTCTTAAAATTTCAACTCCATAGGTTTTTGCTACATATTCAGGAGCAATCACATTGCCTTTAGATTTAGACATTTTTTGCCCTTTTTCATCAGTGGTAAAACCATGAGTTAAAATGCTTTCATAAGGTGCACTTTCATTGATCGCTGTACCTACAAGCAAAGAGCTTTGAAACCAACCACGATGCTGATCGCTTCCTTCTAAATACATACTTGCTCTTTTTTCTCCTGCGTCATAAAGTCCGCTATTTAAAACCGCATTAAAAGTACTTCCACTATCAAACCAAACATCTAAAATATCATATACTTTTTCTAAATTTTCAGCGTTGTATTTTGAATTTGTAGGAATTAAATCTTTGATTTCAAACTCCCACCACGCATCAGCGCCATGTTTTTCAAAGATAGCTGCTACAAAGTCAAAAAGCTCATCATCAAAAATCACTTCTTTAGTGTTTTTATCTCTAAAAAAGGCTATAGGCGTTCCCCAGTCTCTTTGTCTTGAAATACACCAATCTGGGCGATTTTCCACCATAGAACCTATTCTTTTTACCCCACTTTGCGGATAAAAGGTTGTTTTTAAAAGTTGTTCTTTTGCACACTCTCTTAAAGTTTTTCCTTGAAGTTTTGGTTCATCCATTAAAATAAACCATTGTTTAGTAGCTCTATAAATCACAGGCTTATGCGTTCTCCAACAAAATGGATAAGAGTGTATAAATTTAGAAGAATGTAACAGTTTTTCGCCTAAAAGTTCTAAAATTTTTTCATTGGCCTTAAAAATATGAAGACCTATAAACTCTTCAAGCAAATGAGAAGGCAAAAGCCCTTTAGCTCTTAAAGTTTCATCATAACATCCACTATCATCAACAGGCATTAAAACCTCAATGCCATATTTCAAACAAGCATAATAATCATCTTCGCCATGTCCTGGTGCAGTATGTACAAGTCCACTTCCACCATCCATCAATACATGCTCGCCCATAATTAAAACAGATTTTCTTCCATTTAAAGGATTGATAGCTTCAAGTTTTTCAAATTCTTTTGCGTTTAGTTCTTTTTGAATTTCTCCACTTGTAAGTCCTTTTTCTACCATACTTTTAAGTAAAGCACTTGCAAAAATCAAACCCTCTTTGGTGATCACATAATTTTCATTAGGATTTAAAGCTATAGCTTGATTAGCCACCAAAGTCCAAGGCGTAGTTGTCCATATCACTGTGCTTGCTTTTGAAACGCCTAATTTTTCGCAAGCTTTTACATCTAAATCAAAAGCCACAAAGATAGAATAATCTTCTTTATCTTGATACTCTACTTCAGCTTCCGCTAAAGCTGACTTTGCCGCCCAACTCCAAAAAACAGGCTTAGAACGCTCGCAAAGTAAGCCTTTTTTAGCAATCTCGCATAAAGTTCTATAAATCGCTGCTTCAAACTCAAATTTCATAGTTAAATAAGGCTTATCCCAATCTGCAATAATGCCTAAATTTTTAAATTCTTCTCTTTGGATATCTACAAATTCACTCGCATGTTGTCTGCAAAACTCACGAATTTCTTTTTTACTTAAGCTTTTTTTCTTTTCTCCAAGCTTTACTTCTACTTGTTGTTCTATAGGCAAACCATGACAATCCCACCCTGGAGTAAAACGCACACTCTCACCTTTAAAATAATGCGTTTTGATAATAGTTTCTTTTAAAATTTTATTTAAAGCATGTCCTATATGGATATGTCCGTTAGCATAAGGGGGGCCATCGTGTAAGGTAAAACTTTTTTTCGCATTTTTGCGATTTTCTTTCATTTTTTCATAAGCATAATTTTGCTCAAACCATTTTTTAAATCTTTGCGGTTCAAGTTCCGCTAAATTCGCCCGCATAGCAAAACTAGTACTGGGCAAAAGTAGAGTTTCTTTGTAGTCCATTTTTTCCACCTAATTTTTAATAATCTTAAATTCTACTCAAATTAGCTTTAATTTCTACTTTGTTTTTGGCTATAATTATAAGAAAAAAAGGAAAATTTATGAAACATTTGCTTTATCTTATAGGAGATGAGCTTACTATAAACGAAAAATTCAAAAATTATATTTATAGAACTTATGAAGAAAAATTTAAAGAAATCAACGAAATTCGCATACAAAATAAAACCGATAAAGATTTACCTTTTTTACTTGAAAATCTCTTAAATCAGTATGATTTTATCACTTTATTTACAAGCTCTTTGCATTATGCGACTGTTGCTAAAATTTTAGCAACTTTAAATGATGATAATCTTATCTTAAAAGATGATACCTTGGTTCCAGATAAAGCAGAATTTAGTAAAAATAGCTTTGTGTGTAATTTTTCAAATTCAAAAATTAATGTCGTTAAAATAAATCCAAGCGAAAAATTACCCAATCTTCTTGGACATATAAAATTAAATTTTGCATATTTTTGCATTTTTGGCATGGATGATGAAAGCGCTATATTGCTACTGCAAACCCTAACAAAATCTTATGAGATAAGTATAAAATCAACCAAGCTTTTAGATAATCTTGTGCTTATTAAGGCCACTTGCGCTAATTTTGGAAAACTTGATGGTTTTTTAAATAGCGTAAAAAATCTTTTTGGACAAAAGGTATTTTTAGGTAAAGATCCCATACATTTTATAAGCTCTAAACTTTTAGAAAAAAAATTAAAAATTTCTTTTGCTGAAAGTTGCACAGGTGGACTTTGTGCAAGTACCTTAACCAAAATTTCAGGTGTAAGTGAAATTTTTGAAGGTTCTATTGTAAGTTATTCCAACCGCATCAAACACGAATGGCTTGGAATTAGCGAAAGCGTCTTAGAAAATAATGGCGAATACAGTGAACGTTGTGTTTATTTTATGCTAAAAGGTATTTTTAAAACAGCTAATCCTGATTTTGCCTTAGCTGTTAGCGGAGTAGTTGGCGAAAAAGATGAGGGAAAAATAAAATCAGGCACTATTTATATAGGTGCAATGTTTAGAGATGGAACTTTTATCCAAGAAACGCTTTATTTAGATGGAGATCGTGAATTTATGCAAGAACAAGCTGTTTTGGCAACTTTTTGCTTACTTTTAAAATTAAAACCTGAAATTTTTGAAATTTAAGGGATTTAAAAATGAAAGAAATTAAGCTAAAAGAAGACTTGGAAAAAATTTATCCCTTGATAAAACAATTAAGAAATAACCTATCTTTGAAAGATTTTTTAGACAAAATCCAACTTGCTACACAAACTCAACATTATAAACTTTTTGCCTATGAAAATGAGGGAAGCTACAAAGCAGCTTGTGGAGTCATGCCCTTTAATGTACTTTATCATAATCATTGTCTTTATATTTGTGATTTTGTCGTAGATGAAGCTTTAAGAGGAAAAGGTATAGGTCAAGCTTTTTTGAAAAAAATCCAAATTTGGGCAAAAGATCAAGGATATGAAGAATTAGAACTAAGTTCAAGTTTTTTTAGAACACAAGCTCATGAATTTTATATCCAAAAAATGGGTTTTGAAAAATCCGGTTTTGTTTTTAAGAAAAATATCAAACTATAATATTTTTTGATTAAGCTTTGCATTTTATAATTAATATTATTATTTTTGATTTTAAGGAATAAAATGAATTTTAAAGAACTAATTTCAAAACGCAGAGCTTGTAAACTTTTTAATGATAAAAAAATCAATGAAAAGGATTTGCATTTTATCTTAGAAAGTGGAGTCTTAGCCCCAAGCTCACATGGATTTGAGCCTTGGAAATTTGTAGTATTAGAACAAAAAGAACACAATCTTAAACTCTCAACCCTATGTTACAATCAACAAAATGTAGCAAGTGCAAGTCATAATATTATTTTTCTAGCAAGAAAAGATCTTCAAAGCAAAGATGAATTTGCACAAAAACAAGTGCGTCGTTTCTCAGGTTCTAGCGAAGAAAATTTTCAAAAAATTTTAGAAATTTATACTCATAAAACCAATGCAATGAATGATAATGAACTCTATCATTATGCACAACTTCAATGCTATCTTGCTATGATGCAAATGTCACTAGCTGCAATGAGCTTAGGTATTGATTCTTGCATGATAGGTGGCTTTGAAAAAGCTAAGGTTGATGATTTTCTTAATTTAACTTATCCTTTTGAAACTGCCGTAATTTTATCCTTAGGATATAAAGCCCACGAACCAAAATATTCTACTCAACGCTTAAATTTTAATGAAGTCGTCGAATTTTACAAGGAAAAATAATGAAAAAAGAACTTGAAATTTTTAGCACAAGATATTCTTGTAGAAATTTTAAAAATGAAAAACTCAAAAAAGAGGATTTAAATTCTATTTTAGAAATAACAAGATTAAGCCCCAGTTCCTTAGGACTGGAACCTTGGAAATTTATAGTAATGCAAGATGAGAAAAGAAAAGAAGAACTTTCTAAAATTTGCAACCAACAAAAACATGTAAAAGATTGCGCTGCATTAATTATCATCATTTCAAGACTTGATTTTTTAGATTATTTTGAAGAAAAACTTAGAAAAAGAGATATGAGTGAAACAGAAATTCAAAAACGCTTAGATGCTTATATGCCTTTTTTAAAATCTCTGAATCAAGAACAAAAAATATCTTATGCAAGAGAACAAGCTCATATAGCTCTAGCTAGCATACTTTACAGTGCTAATGCTTTAAATATAGCAAGTTGCACTATAGGTGGTTTTGATAAAGAAAAGCTTGATTCTTATTTATCACTTGATATTCAAAAAGAAAGATCAAGTTTGGTGGTAGCTTTAGGATATTGCAACGATGAAAAAAATCCTCAAAAAAATCGTTTTAGTTTTGATGAAGTTGTAAAATTTATTTAAATTTTGCTTTTAAGCAAAATTTAAATAAAAATAAACTGATTCTTTTTTTGTATTTTTACTAAGTCTTTGCTTAAATTTTATACAATTTTGATTATAATTTTACATTTAATTTCACAAGGCTTGTTATGAATTTACCCAATATCTTGGCGATTTTTAGAATGGTTTTAGCGCCTTTGCTATTTTTTTTATTAATTCATCATTTTGAAAATATTCATCAAAGTTGGATTAACTATTTTGCTGCTTTAACTTTTTCATTAGCAGCTTTAAGTGATTTTTTTGATGGATACATCGCAAGAACTTGGAAACAAACTACAAAACTGGGTGGAATCTTAGATCCATTAGCCGATAAAATGCTTGTTTTAGCAGCTTTTTTAGGGCTTTTACTTACAGGAAAAGCTAATGAATGGGTAATTTATATTATACTAGTAAGGGAATTTTTTATCACGGGTTTTAGAGTTGTAATGATCAGTGAAAATTTAAATGTCAATGCTTCTTTTGCAGGCAAGCTTAAAACCGCTTTTCAAATGACTGCGATAGGATTTTTAATCATGGAGTGGATAGGCGGTGAAATTCTACTTTACATAGCTTTGTTTTTAACTCTTTGTTCTGGATTTGAATACATCTATACTTATATAAAAGCTCAAAAAAAAGGAGAAAAATGAGATCTTTATTGCTTTTAATTGTTATTTTGACTTTGGGAATTAAATTTTATTCTATTGAATTTTTAGCAACTGTTTTAGTCATCTCATTTTTAATTTTCTTTCACGAATTAGGACATTTTTTGGCTGCAAGATCTTTGGGTGTAAAAGTTGAAGTTTTTAGTATAGGATTTGGAAAAAGTCTTATAGAGCGTGAATTTAAAGGCACAAACTATCGCTTAAGCACTTTACCACTTGGAGGATATGTTAAACTTAAAGGACAAGATGATATGCGTCCTGGTTTTGAAAATCTAGACAAAGATAGCTATAGCATTTTAAGTCCTTTAAAAAAGATTTATATTCTTTTTGCTGGACCATTTTTTAATCTAATTTTAGCTTTTTTTCTTTATATTATCATAGGAAATTTAGGTCTAAACAAACTTGCTCCGCAAATAGGAAACATAGCGCCAAACTCTGCTGCACAAGAAATAGGACTTCAAAAAAATGATACTATCTTAGAAATTAACGGTATAAGAATTCAAACCTTTGATGAAATTTCAAAGCATTTAAGTTTAGATCCTTTGAAAATACTAATCAATAGAGAAGGAAAAAATTTAGAATTTATTTTAACTCCAAAAATAGGACAAGGATACAATGACTTTGGACAAATCGTTGAAAAACCTCAACTTGGAGTCAGTCCAAATGGGACAAGCACTCTTGTAAAACACCAAGGTTTAGAAAGTTTTAAATATGCCGCACAAGAAAGTTTTCAAGCTTCTACACTCATCATCAAGGGTATTGTAAAACTCATAAGTGGTGAAGTTGAAGCAAAAAATTTAGGCGGTATTATCACCATGACTGAAATTACCTCAAAGGCTGCACAAAATAGCTTTACTTTGCTTTTATTTATCACTGCTTTAATTTCTATAAATTTAGGCATTTTAAATCTTTTACCTATTCCTATGCTTGATGGAGGACATATACTTTTTAATCTTTATGAAATGATTTTTAGACGCAAAGTTCCACAGCGTACTTTTGAATATTTAAGCTATACAGGCATGGCAATACTTTTAAGTTTAATGCTCTTTGCAACTTATAATGATATATCAAGGATTATAGGTGAATAAAAAATTTTCCTACCCTATTCCAAATTTTACTGATAGAAGAAAAAGTATAATCTTTTGGCGCTATTTGCGTTTTCAAGCAAGAAAAATTTTATATTTTCCTCAAGTAAGACTTCTAGAAAAAACGCTTAATAAAGAAAAAAATAAACATTTAAAAGACTTTTTCTCTCAAAGACCCTATGCTTGTTACAATGCTACAAGAAGATTTTGCGATAAAAGTTTTAAAGCAAATGAACGTGTTAAAACACTTATTTATGATGTTGATAAGGGACTCGCTTGTTTTAAATTTCTTCCCGAGGAACAAATAATTTTTTCTTTTGATGAAGATTTTGAGCTTTTTTTAGGATATAACTATAATGTTTGCGAAGAAGGTTTTTGGGCTTTTTTTTTAAAATTTAAAAAATACACAATCTTACAATGTAATTTTTGCTTTACTTTAGAAAACAATCTTCTACTTTCTTGTATACAAGGACATAAATACAAAGATTTTAATATTTTAGAAATTAATAAAATTTTAACTAAAAAATGTCATGGTTTGCGCCCTGTTGCTTTACTTATAGAATGCTCTAAGATGCTTTGTGAAATTTTAAAACTTCAAGCTACTTTAGGTGTACATGAAAAAAATCAAATCCGTTCTCAAAAAGGAAAAGAAAAAGGCTATTTTGTAGATTATCAAAAAATTTGGCTAGAAAATGGTGGAGAATTAATAAAAATCAATAAACACAAATACTATAAACTCCACCACTCTCAAAAAAACCTAGAAGAAATCCCTTCGCAAAAACGCTCCATGTATAAAAAACGTTTTGCTATGCTTGAAGAAATCAAAACAAATTTAGATAAAACCTTAAGTATTCAAGACTAATTAAGTATATTTTGATATAATCTAGTCTTGCTTTATGCAAAATCCTTGCTCATAAAAATGGGCTTTAATATCCATAAGGAGAAAAGATGAAACATTATGAGGTTTTATTTATCTTAAAACCAACACTTACTGAAGAGGAAGTGAATGCGAAGTTGGAATTCGTTAAAGAAGTCCTAACCAAAAATAGTGCAGAAATTGAAACTGTTGTTCCAATGGGTACTAGAAAATTAGCGTATAAAATCAAAAAATACGAAAGAGGAACTTATTTTGTGATTTATTTCAAAGCTCCTACAAACTTGATCGCTGAGCTTGAAAGGGTGTTAAGAATCACTGAAGAAGTAATAAGATTTTTAATCGTAAAATATGAAAATAAAAAAGAAATTGCAGCTTGGGAAAAACTAAGCCACGGGATTAAGCAATCTAAAAAAGAAATTAAACCTTTAGATGCTCCTGAAATTCAATAAGGAAAAAGATGTTTAACAAAGTTGTTTTGGTTGGAAATCTTACACGTGATATAGAAATGCGTTATGCACAAAGCGGTAGTGCTATTGGAGCTTCCGCTATAGCAGTAACAAGAAGATTTACCGCAAATGGAGAAAAAAGAGAAGAAACTTGCTTTATTGATATAAGCTTTTATGGTCGCACCGCAGAAGTTGCAAACCAATACCTTACAAAAGGTTCAAAAGTACTCATAGAAGGACGTTTGAGATTTGAACAATGGAGTGATCAAAATGGACAAAATCGCTCTAAACATAGCATTCAAGTTGAAAATATGGAAATGCTTGGCAATTCCAATGCTCCACAACAAGGCGGAAATTTTGGCAATAATAGCTTTTCAAACAACAATTATAGTGGAAACTATGAAAATCAAAGCTATGATCCTTATATGAGTGAAAATCAAAATTTTAATAAAGCAAAAGCAAACCCTGCTCCACAAAGAAACCAAAACCCACAACACGAAGAAAAATTAAAAGAAATTGATATCGATGCTTATGATAGCGATGATACTAATTTACCATTTTAAAGGATAAACTATGGCAGAAAAAAGAAAATACTCTCGCAAATATTGCAAATACACTGAAGCAAAAGTTGAATTTATTGATTATAAAGATACAGCAATGTTAAAACATGCTTTATCTGAAAGATTTAAAATCATGCCACGCCGTTTAACAGGCACAAGCAAAAAATACCAAGAAATGGTAGAAGTTGCAATCAAACGCGCAAGACATGTAGCCCTTATCCCTTATATAGTGGATAGAAAAGAAGTAATCAATAATCCTTTTGAAGGACTATAATCTTTTAAAGCAAACTTGTAAAAAGTTTGCTTTCTTATACATTTATTCTCAAAATAAAGTTAAACCAAAGTATATTCTAAAACATCACTGAAAGTATCAACAGCAATGATTTCCATATTGTCTCTAACCTCACTAGGAATATCTTTTAAATCTCTTTCGTAATTTTTTCTTGGAATTAAAGCTGTTTTTATATCTGCTTTATAAGCTGCAATTAATTTTTCTTTTAATCCGCCTATTGGTAAAACTTTTCCTTTTAAATCTATTTCACCCGTCATTGCAACATCTGCTTTAACCTTTTTATCACTAAAAATAGAAGCAATAGCTGTGCTTATCGTAATACCTGCACTTGGGCCATCTTTTGGAGTAGCTCCATCTGGCACATGTATATGAATATTATAACTATCATAAACATTAACTTTAGGATCAATAATTATTTTTTTAGGTATTTTTATTTTTCCTTCATCGATTAAAACTTTTATCATGCTAAAAGCAATTCTAGCTGATTCTTTCATTACATCACCCAAACTTCCTGTGAGCGTTAATTCTCCTTTACCTTTAATTTTTACAGCCTCTACTTTTAAAACATCTCCACCTACGCTTGTCCAAGCCAAACCATTGACCTGACCTACTTGATTTTCTCCATTATTTTTTTCTATTTCAAAAACTTTTTTATCTAAAAATTCATTCAAATTTTTTGTATTAATAATGACTTTTTTAATATTTTCTAAAAGTAGTTTTTTAGCACTCTTACGACACAACTCTGCCACTTTGCGACGCAAATTTCTAACTCCTGATTCACGAGTATAATCGCTAATGATTAGCTCTATAGTTTCATCATCAATAAATAATTCATTGGATTTTAAGCCATGTTTTTTAAGCTCATCTGGAATTAAATATTTTTTCATTATATGAAATTTTTCACTTGGAGTATAAGAGCTAAGTTCTATAAATTCCATTCTATCTCTTAAAGGTGCAGGAATATTGCTAATATCATTTGCCGTTGCTATAAAAATGACTTTACTTAAATCAATATTAAAATTTAAATAATAATCCCTAAATTTAGAATTTTGCTCTGGATCTAAAATTTCTAAAAGCACCGCACTTGGATCGCCTCTAAAACTGCGATTTAATTTATCAATTTCATCCAATACAATTACAGGATTAATTTGTTTTGCCTCTATGAGTCCTTGAGTAATACGTCCAGGCATAGCGCCTATATAAGTTCTACGATGACCACGCAGCTCATTAACATCTTCAAGTCCACCTAAGGCTATACGAATAAGCTCTCTTTTTAAAGCTTTTGAAACAGAATTTGCCAGTGAAGTTTTACCAACACCAGGAGGCCCATAAAGACAAAGTATAACTTTAGCACCATCTTTTTCTGCTATTTTTCTTTTTTCTAAAAGTTCCCTAACTGCAAAATATTCTTCTATGCGTTCTTTTGGTTTATTTAATGCATAATGATCATGGTTGAGCTGTTTTGAAACTTCCTTAATATCAAGTTTTTTCTTAGAAATTTTTTCAAAAGGAACATCTAATGCTGTTTCTATGTAAGTTTGAATCATCGATGCTTCGGAATTATCTTGATGAATGCGTTCGAATTTTTCAATTTGTTTTTTGATTTCTTTATAAGCGTCTTCGTGCATAAATTTCTTCTTTAACTCCAGACGCTTTTGATACTCTCTAACCTCATCTTCTTTTTGCGTATCAGAACCAAGCTCTTTTTGAATTTGTCTTAATTGTTCTTTTAAAAAATATTCTTTATTTACCTTATCAATACGAGAATGTACTTTATTTTTAATTTCTTTTTGAATTTTATTAGCTTCTATTTCTTGAGCAATTAAATCTATTAATTTTACTAATTTTTGCTCAAGATCTGTTAAAATAAAAAACTCATAAGCAACTTGTTTTTTAATACGCACAGTATTTAAAATCAAATCGCAAATCCTAGATGCATCAAAACCTTCTTCAATTGTTCTTAAAAGATCTGGAGAAAAATAATGACTAATATTTGCCAAATTTTTTACTTTCTCTTTTAAAACTTCAAGAAGTGCTTCTTTTTTAGTTCCTTCTAAAAAGTCTTCTTTTATAAGTTCTATCTTGGCTTCTAAAGGTTTATTAGAAATTTGCTCTATAATTTTACCCTTGGCATATCCTTGAAAAAGTATTTTCACTCTTCCATCAGGCAAAGGAACTTTTCGCATGATAGTCCCAATCACTCCGCAATTATAAATTTCATCAAAATTTCTTCCATTTTCCAACTTTGAAGGTGCAACAAAAAGCATGCTATCATTTTTAATCGCAAGATCTAAAGCTTTCATATTGGATGAATCGTTAATAAAAATAGGAGTTATCATAAAAGGATATAAAAATAATTCATCTTCAACCAATACTGGTAAATTTGCTGGATAATTTTGTATCTCTTCAATCTGCATTTATTTTCCTTGTTTATTAAAATCTTTCAAATATACTTCTATACCAAGGAAGCTCAGGTTTGATAATACTTTGCTGATAAAATTCACTTTCTTGAAGTCTTTGTTTATAAATTTGTGCACTTTCATCATGCCCTATGCGCTGGTATAGATTTTCTATAGTACTATTAAGATAAAAAACCGCTAAATTAAATTTTGTAAGCATTGTTTGAACCAAAGGTTCATATTCTGTATAAGGATAATCTTTCAAAAAAGTATCTATTTCTTTTTGGCTTTCAAGCATTAAAGCCTGATTACGATTTGGCACTGCAAATGCATCAAATTTTGCCTTAATTTTAAGATAACGAATATAATCAGCATTGCGTGAATTTCCAAATTTTTTATTATATTCATCTAAATAAAATTCAGCTAACTTATATTCCTCTTCATCCATATGAGCTTGTGCTAAAATAATTAAAATAGTTTCCAATAAAGGATCGGCAACATGCTCACTTGCCATACCATTATAATGATCATCAGCTTTTTCCAAATCCTTGTCCTGCAAATCTTTAATAATTTGCTTATACCACTCACTAGCACTAAGATTGTATAAACCTTCATCATTTTTCGTACTACACGCACTAAAAAAAACACTTAAAAAAACCAATAAAAAAATACCTTTTTTCATACTTCACCTTGATTTATATTCTCAAAAATATATATTTTAACGATTTTATAATTATGTTCTTCTAAAATTATAATAAAATTAATTAAATAATTTAAAATTTTGGAATGATTATTGCTTATTTTATGTTAAAATATTAAACATTATAACTTGAGGAGAAAACATGACCCTAGCTGTTAAATGCCCTATCTTAGGTTTTGAAGAAACCAAAAATATGGAATTTTCAACTATCGATGAAGTATTTGTAAGACTTAAAAGTCTTGATGGTAAAGACTTTTCTTTTGTTTTAATTAATCCTTATTTGATTAGACCTGATTATGAATTTGATATACCAACTTATTATCAAGAGCTTCTTTCTTTAACACCTGAATCTAATATGAAAATTTTTAATATAGTAGCCATAGCAAAAAGCATTGAAGAATCGACAGTGAATTTTCTAGCTCCAGTAGTCATTAATCTTGATAATAATACTATGGTACAAGTGATACTAGATACAGTTAATTATCCCGACTTTTTTCAAGCTGATCAAATTGCTAATTATATTAAAAAATAATGCTCTATATACTTGCAAATGGATCTATGGCAACAGCCTTAGCCTATGGGTTAAAAGATGATTATGAAATTTGTATAGTAGGAAGAAGTATAGAAAAACTTCAAGCCCTCGCCAAAGAAGGCTTTAAAACCTTACTTTACAAAGATTTTAACATAGAAGGTAAAGATGTTATTTTAGCATTTAAACCTTATGCTTTAGAAAATATTGCTCAAATGCTAAAAGGACAAGCACGTATCTTAATCTCTGTTTTAGCCAATGTTGATTTTGAAAAACTACAAACCATCAAAGCTCAAAATTATGTTAGAATAATACCCAATACAGCAGCTAAATACAAGGCTTCAACCACACCATATATACTTAAAAACTCTCATTTTGAAAATGAAATTTTAGACATTTTAAAAACTTTTGGCTCGGCTTATAAATTAGATAATGAAATACAAATGAATGCAGCTATGGCGATTAGCGGCTGCGCTCCTGCTTTTTTAGCACTTATAGCAGAAAGCATTGCTAATGCTGGAGTTTATGAAGGTTTGTCAAAAGAACTTAGTCTCAATCTTACGCGCTCTTTATTTAAAAGCTCTAGTGCTTTACTAGAACATGAGCATCCAGCTATTATCAAAGAAAATATTTGCTCCCCTGGAGGAGTTACAATAAAAGGCATAAAAATACTCGAACAAAAAGGAATTCGCGGAAGTTTTTTTGAAGCCATAAATGCTAGCAGCGCTAAATGAAAAAGGCTTTCATACTTATAGAAAGCATTAGTGCTATAACGATCATATCTTTAATTTTCATTGGCATTTTTTATTACTATATTCAACTTTACAAAAACTATGAAAATTTAAATATTTTTAAAAGACTCTATAAACTTCAAGAAGAATTATATGAAAAGCCTATTTTTAAAACCATCATACTTCAAACTTCAGCCTTAAAACCTATAGTTTTACAAGAACAGTTTGTTAATGATGGTATATTTCAATTTCAAAAATTATACTTTCAAGATCAAAATTATAGCGTTTATTTTAAAGAATGAGCAAAGCTTTTACACTTTTTGAACTTATAATATCACTAATACTTTTTACTTTTATAACTAGCTTACTTTCAAAACCTTTAATGGATTTTTATCATTTAAATTTTACTGCTTTACATACAAACAATCTTATCACTCAAGCACATTTAAACTTGCTTAAAATAGAAAAATTAATACAAAATTGTATTAATATTACATTTTCACAAAATACATTAAAATGTCTTTTAAAAGATGAGTTAATTAGCCTAAAAGATAATAAACTTTATCTTATTAATTCTGCTCTTATTTTAGAAAATAATCATACACTTTATTCACCTCATTCTGATTTTAAAACACAACTCCAAAATAGAAAAGATTTATATAACGACAATGAACATATTAGCTATGCTTATAAAATTAATAAGATTGAAAAAATATCTATCTTGGAAAATGGTATATCTGCAAATTTTACAGGTAGTTTTATTCCTTTGCAAGCTCAATTAGTTATCAAATTGCAAAATGAAGAACTTATATATGAAATAAAGCCAAAATTTAATGAACAATTAAACCAACAAGGATTAATTTCTAAAAACATAAGCTCATTTAACCTGCAAAACAATAAATTAAAAATTTGCCTAAAAAGACAAACAAAACATTGCCTTGAAAAAAGAATTTTACTGTGAAAAAAGCTTATGTTTTAATTTGGACAATTTTTTTAATACTACTAATAAGTCTATGGATGAGCTTGACCTTAAACATATCCAGCTATACTCCAAAAATAATCCAAGATAGTTATTACTACCTTCAAGCTCAAATTTTAAGTCACAATGCAACGCAATTTTCTAAATATTTTTTATATCAAGCAAAGCAAGAAAATAAAGAATGTTTAGACAATATATATTTTAATTACACAAAAGCTTTGATTAAAATAAAATATTTTTATCCTATTGCACAATGTGTTAATTTTAAATTTTCCAACTTCAATCCCGATGCAAATTTAAGCAAAGATGGTGTTATTATAGCCCACATTAGCATTGCTTTAAATCGTGATAAAAATGTCAATGATGAAATTTTACTCACAAAAAGCATTATTATTTATCCCAAAGAAAATTTTTGGAATTTAAAAAATTAAACCAAAGTCTTAGCGAGCTTAACACAGTCTAAAAGACTTTGATTTGCGCATATATAAAGATTTTTAAAATTTAAAAGCTTCTTTGCTGTGCTTTGCCCTATAACTACAACCTTATCTTCTTCTTTTAAGCTATAAAATTTTAAAAAATTTTCTACACTTAAAGGAGAGGTGAATATAAAAATAGCAGGATAGATAAGCTTTTTGTCGCCTTTTTTAAAAACATTTTCATAAACAATCATTTCATCTAAATCCACACCTACATTTTTAAGATCCAAATTTAAAGTTGAAACAATATTTTTAGCCCTTAAATACAAACATTTTTGCATTTTTAACTCCTCTTTAAATTCAAGAAAAAGATCTTTTCCATAAGCCTTTGATGGAATTTTAATCTTTTTAAAACCTAAATTTTTAGCGTATTGAGCTGTACTTTGTCCCACAGCGTATAAATTGAGTTTGAAATTTAAAGTGATTTTTGCATGTTGTAAAGCTTTTAAAGCATTTTTTGAAGTGCAGATTAAAGCATCATACAAACTCAAATCCACACTAAAATCATAAAAAACAATCTCATTTAAAATAAGATTTTCCACCCCTTCAAAAGGAGTTTCATTTAAGAGATAAATTTTCATAGATTTTACGCTTTAGCTCTTTAGCTGCCAAAAAAGCATCTTTAGCATCCATGATCGCCCTAACCACAGCCACACCGCTTAAATTTATACCCTTTAACTCAACAAGTGCTTCTTTGTCAATCCCACCTATGGCTACAACCCCTATAGGGCTTTTATCACAAATTTGACTTAAAAGCTCAAGGCTTAAAAGCGAACTTTCTTTAGTAGGCGTTGCCTTAATAGCTCCACAACCTAGATAATTTACTCCTTGTATAAACTCAAGTTGTTCTAACTTTTTAAGACTTAAGCCTATGATTTTTTCATCTCCTAAAAGCTTTCTAGCTAATTTTGCTTCTAAATCTTCCTGTCCTAAATGCACCCCATCAGCATCTAAGGCTAAAGCTATATCCACCCTATCGTTAATCAAAAAAGGTATTTTATAAGACTTGCAAAGTTTTTGCACCTTTAAGCCTAGTTTATAAAATTCTCTTGCATTAAGCTCTTTTTCACGAAGTTGTATGATACTTACTCCGCCTTTTATAGCATTTTCTAAAGTATTTAAAAAACACTCCTCGCTTTTATTTCCCTTAGTAGCAACCAAATAAAGGCTAAGATCTAATTTATTTTTCATCTAGAAACTTGAAAAAATGATTTGTAGGACCACAACCTTTTCCAAGATTAAGTGAATAATAAATCGCATTTCTTACATACTCTTTAGCTTCACTAACAGCGTGAAATAAATCCTTGCCTTTAGCTAAATTACTAGCAATAGCCGAAGAAAGCGTACAACCTGTACCGTGAGTATTTTTAGTTTCTATGCGTTCGCCTTTTAAAATATAAATTTCTTTTCCATTATAAAGCACATCATTGGCATTTGCTTCACTATGTCCGCCTTTAAGTAAAACTGCCTTAGCCCCCAAGCTGCATAAATGCTTAGCTGCTTTTATCATCTGCTCTTCATTAGCGATCTTAAAACCACATAAAAACTCTGCTTCAGGAATATTAGGAGTAAGAATGTCTGCAAATTTTATTATAGTTTGTTTGAAAAAATCACAATTTTCTTGCGGCATTAAAGCATAGCCATTTTTGGCAAACATTACAGGATCAATAACTACATTTTGAGGTTTAAACTCGCTTAAATTTTTAGCTACACAGCTCATTAATTCACAAGAACCTATTATTCCGATTTTAGTTGCCTTTGGCACTATATCTTCAAACACGGCAAGCATTTGTTCATCCACGCTTTGAGTAGGTATATCGTGTACAGAAATCACCCTTGCGGTATTTTCAGCTACCACACTTAAAACCACACTCATACCAAAAAGATTGTGTGCACTAAAGGTTTTAAGATCGGCTTGTATCCCTGCTCCACCACTACAATCACTCCCTGCTATAGTTAAAACAGGTATAAGTTCACTTCCTTTTGCTTTCATAAATCTTCCTTTAAAATTTTGATCCATTCTTCACCCTTAGGGCTTAATTTTTGTCCTTTAAAACTCTGTTTTGCAAAAGCTACAATCAAAGCATGAAAAATTTGATAAAGTTCGTAAAGTTCGCATTTTTTTCCTAAAATTTTATACAAATTTTCTTGCTCACTCTCTATGTCACTTTGAAAAAATTCTCTTAATTCTTCATAATTTTCAAACTCATAACCTAAGTAAAAAGCCAAACGCAAACTATAATTATCTACAACCAAAATCTCTCTTTTGCAAAGATAGTTTAAAATACTATCAACGCTTTCAAAACCTAAACCTTTGATATTTAAAAGCCATTCTCTGCTTGCATTTGTTTTAAAATTTTCTAAATTTTCATAAGTGTTTATGATACTTTCTACCAAACCTTTTAAACGCTTAGTTTTGGTATTATAAAATCCGCTAGGCTTAATTAAAGTTGCAAGTTCTAAATTGGATAAAGTATTGATTTGTTCTAAGCTTGCAATATTTTCTTTTTTTAAATTTTCTAAAGCTTTTAAGACATTTTTCCAATTTGTATTTTGAGTTAAAACGACAGAAATTAAAAGCTCAAATTCACTCAATCCTTGATTTTCAAGCCAATCAAAATCATGATAATTTAAATCCAAATTTAAAAGCTTGGTAAAAATTTGTGCTCCAGTCATTTAAAATTCTCCTTAAAAGCTAAATAAAATTGCTTTGCGGTACGACCACTTCTACTTGCTCTTAGAGTAGCAAATTCTTTAGCTTTAGCGTGCAAAAGCTCTTTATCACAAGAATAATCTTTAAAATAAAAATCTATCATCTTTAAATACTCTTCTAAATTTCCCTGATAAAAACTTAACCACAAACCAAATCTATCACTCAAACTTAATCTTTCTTCAGCAGCATCGCTTAAATGAAGTTCTGTATGTGTGATTTGCGTATCAAGATTATCAGTAATGCTTTCACTTAATAAATGCCTACGATTTGAACTCGCATAAATAATTACATTATTTGGGGCTTTTTCTATGCTTCCCTCAAGTAAAGGTTTTAAAAATTTATAACTATCATCTCCCTTTTCAAAAGAAAAATCATCACAAAAAAGTATGAATTTAAAATTTTCTAATCTGATTTCATCGATGATATCTGCTAAGGCAAATAAATCTTCTTTATTTAATTCGACAAGTCTTAAGCCCTGTTCTTTAAATTCATTAAATATAGCTTTAATTAAACTTGATTTTCCAGTGCCCTTAGATCCCCATAAAAGTGCGTGATTTGCTCCCTTATCTTGAATGAAATTTAAAGTATTTTCATAAAGTGCTTTTTTTTGACTTTCCATACCTACTAAATCTTTTAAAGCAATAGGATCGATTTCAAAAATAGGCTTTAAATAATCTTTTCTTGCTCTATAAATTGCTGCATAAGTTTTATTCCAATCCATTTTAAGCCTTTCTTAAATGCGTTAAAATTGCCTCTAAAATATCATCATCATCTTTGCTTTTTGCCTTGATGAGTTCTTTTTCATCATTTAAAGCAGTAAATTGAATATTTTGCTCATAGTTACTAATGCTTTTAAATTTATTTAAAGCTAAAATTTTAATAGTAATCAAAGATAAAAATTGCTTAGTATAAATGTCAAGTTTTCCAAAGCGATCTTCAATTTCACCTTCAATCTCATAAACCTCATAAACTTGCTCACACTTGCTAAGTCTTCTATAAAGTTCTAATCTTAAGCGATCTTCGCTGATAAGCTCACTATTTAAAAAGGCATTAACATTGAGTTTTAAATCAAGTTTATTTTCTTTTTGATCCACTTCATTTTTACTTAAAGCATTAAGTTCATCTTCTAACATTTTAAGATATAAACTATATCCAATTTGCTCGATACGTCCACTTTGATCCACGCCTAATAAATTTCCACCGCCACGAATTTCAAGATCATGATAAGCCAAAACAGAACCTGCGCCTAAAAAAGAATTACTTTCTAAAGAAACTAGACGCTTTAAAGCATCTTTTGTGATAGCATTTTTATCTTCGATTAAAAAATAACAATAACCTTGCTTATCACTTCTTCCTACACGTCCACGCAATTGATGCAAATCAGCCATGCCAAAACGATCGCTTTTTTCTACTATGATAGTATTTGCATTTGGTAAATCAATCCCACTTTCTACGATAGAGGTACTTAAAAGCAAATCATATTCTTTGTTTTCAAATTTCAACATTTCTTCTTCTTGTACCTTAGCATCGATTTTAGAATGTAAAATCAAAATACGCAAAGTAGAAAAAAGTTCTAATAAATGTTTTTTGCATTGCTCTATACTTGCAATATGATTATGAATATAAAAAATTTGCCCACCACGTCTTAACTCTCTTGCTATAGCTTCTTTTAAAAGTGCGTCATCATTTTCTTTGACAAAAGTTCTTACATCCATTCTATCTTCTGGTGGAATTTGCAAAACACTATAAGATTTTATAGAACTTAAAGCTTGATTTAAGCTTCTTGGTATAGGGGTTGCTGACATGGATAAAATATGTGAATTTTGAGTGATTTCTTTAAGCTTTTCTTTTTGCTTCACTCCAAATTTATGCTCTTCATCAATAATAACAAGGGCTAAATTTTCACATTCTACACTTAAAAGTGCATGAGTTCCTACAACTACACAAGCTTTATTTTCTTTTAAATTTTGTAAAACTTGTTTTTTTTCTGCACTACTTGTAAAGCGATCCAGTTTAAAAACCTTTATATCAAAAGGATCAAAACGCTTTTTTAAGGTTTTATAATGCTGATGAGAAAGCAAAGTCGTAGGCGCAAATAAAAATGCGCAAAATCCACTTTTAACTACTGGATAAATAGCATTCATAGCGACTTCTGTTTTTCCAAAACCCACATCACCGCTTAAAAGCCTATCCATGACTTTTCCACTTTGAAAATCTTGCAAAATTTCATGACAGGCTTTATCTTGATCGCTTGTATAAATAAAACCCGCACTAGCTATAAAATCAGTCTGTCTATTTAAATCCACTGTAATTTTTTTTGCTTGCACCAAAGATCTTTTAGCCGCCATAATAACAATTTCAGAAGCTATGGCTAAAAGTTTAGTCTTTAATTTTTCTTTAAGTTTAATAAAGCTTGTTTTACCTAGTTTATCTAAGCTTGGAATAGATCCACTCACGCCCAAATATTTATCAATCAAATAAAGATTTTCCACTGGTAATAAAAGCTTATCAGAATTTTGATACTCTATAGCAACAAACTCTTTTTTTGCTCCGCTTATCACTATCATCTCAAGACCTAAAAATTTACCTACCCCATAATCTTCGTGTACTATATAATCCCCATTTTTAAGCTCATCTATAATCAAACTAGCTTTTTTTCTTGTTTTTTGTTTTTCTTTTTGATTTAAAGAAATAATTAGCTCTTCAGGACTAATAAGATTAAGCCTTAAATCACTTTTTACAAAATGGATATTTTGAGTATCTTCAAGCTCTAAAGCTTTAAATAAAGCTTCGTTTTTAGCTAAAAGTGTGATTTTTTTATTTTTATGAAATTCAAAAAAATCTTTATTGTAAGAACTTTGCAATTCTTTAAATTTTTTAGCTTGAGGTAAAATTTTTGCATTCACAAAACTTATATCTTTTTCATATTCATTAATATCAAACTTTTCACAAGCTAAAAAATCAAGTTCTAAATAATCAAAAAAATCATCAATACACCAAAAGCCTAAAGAATTGATATCATGTATTAAAGTATCGCTTTGAAAATCTTCTAATTTGTCCTTAAAAATTTCATAATTTTCTTTGTCAAAATATTTTAAAAAAGGACAAATTTCAAAATGTTCTAGTTCGTTAGGAATAGACTTTTGACTTTGCAAATCAAAATATCTTATACTTTCAATCTCTTCGCCAAAAAGTAAAATTCTAATAGGATTTTCTTCATTGATACAAAAAATATCAATAATATCCGCACGAATTGAAATTTCACCTTTATCCTGAACTATATCTACAAATTCGTATCCCAATCTTGAAATTTCATCTTCAAAACATTTCAAATCAAAATTTTGTTTTTTATCGATATGATAATTTTGTAAATGTTTTTTTGAAGGAAGTTTTTTTAAAACAGTATTTAAAGGAGAAATAAGGATTTTTTTTTCTTCTTCTTTATGATAAGCATTTAAAATCTTACAAAGATCAAAAAGTTCTTTAGAAAAAGCCCTTAAATCATCTCCAAACTGCGCTCTAAAATCAGGTAAAACAAAGGTTTTTAAACCCTTAAATCGTGAAACTTGAGCGAGTAAATCTGCTTGTTTTTCATCTTTACAAAGAAAAAGTTCACAAATTTTTGGATTTTGTAAGTATTCATAAAATGAAGCTTGCATTATTCTTCGTTGTTATTTTCAATAAGTTTGATAGTATCTTCTTTAATTTTACTAGTTCCATTAAAGCGACCGCCATTTTCTATAGAAATTTTTTGTGTTGAAATATCACCATTAACAACTCCGCCCGCTAAAATTTCTAAACTATTAGCCTCAAGTTGCCCTTCAAAACACCCATTTACTACAATTTTATCTGCTTGTAATTCACCTTTTAAATTTCCATTTTTTCCGATAACCACAATGCTTTCAGAATGAATAATGCCACTTAACTCTCCATCAACATGGAGCATAGAAGCAAAATAAAATTTACCCTCAATTCTCGCACCTGAAGAAATTACTGTTGTTTCTGAGCTAGAGCTGGATGTTGGGCTGATACCGCCTTTATTAAAGATTGCCATGGAACTCTCCTTTCTTGATTAAAAAAATCATTCATATTTTTTCTTTGCAAATTTAAAAAATACAAAGGTTCTAAAGTTTTATTAATAAACCTTACCTCATAGTGCAAATGCGGCCCCGTAGAAAGACCTGTATTGCCACTATAACCTATCAACTGCCCTTTATTAACAAATTGACCTGCTTTGACCACTTCTTTGCGCATCATATGAGCAAATACTGTTTTAAAACCAAAATTATGCAATAAAATTACATTATAGCCATAGCCATTATCACTATAACCTGAAAATTCCACTACTCCACTTGCTGGTGCATAAATAGGGGTACCAATTTCTGCTCTTAAATCAATACCAGGATGAAATTCCCTTCTTTTTAAAAGCGGATGCTCTCTCCAGCCAAAATTTCCTGTAATGCCTTTATTTTCAATAGGCCATCCATTAGGAATTTGTCCCAAAATTCCAAGTTGCTGCTCATTGGTAAGCTGAAGATTATCAAGTCTTGCACTAATTGTAAGATTATTTTCTACTTCTAAGCCCAAAGCCTCTTCAAAAGAAGCTATTTTATCTTCTATAGCTGCATACTGCTGAGTTTTTTCTTCTATGCTTTTTTGCATTTGCGAATTAGATAATTCCAATTCTTTGCTTTTTTTCAAAAGCTCCTCACGCTTTTCACTGATATCGCTAAGTTTGCTATCGAGATATTTGATATAAAAACCACTAAAAACTAAAAATAAAACAATAAAAGCAATAGTATAAAAAACTATTTTTTTAATTATTTGATTTAAATAAAAATGTCTTGAACCGTTAATATCTGTAATGGTAATAGTGAATTTATTTTTTACCACACCACTCCTTTAAAAAATTTTCTACCAGCATAAAAGAACCAAAAACTAGATTTTTTTTATTCTCTTCTAATTTTACAAATTCTTTGCATTGTATACCTAGCTTTGATGCAATACTATAAATTTCATCATCGGCCAGCTTTCGTTCTGCACTTTTATATTTATATATTTGTATTGTATCAATAATAGGCTTTAATGTATTTAAAATTTGAAAAATATCCTTATCCAAATAAGCATTATAAATAAGATTTATTTTTTCTCCTTGAAATTTATCAAGCATAGCCTTAGCAGCCATGGGATTATGACCCACATCAACAAAAAAATTTGGAGAAATTTCTTGGCATCTTCCTTGTAAATTTAACTCTTGTAACTTTTTTAAAGCTTCTAAGGTTTTTTCTTGTGAAGTTAAAATTTCACAAGCCTTTAATGCAAGCTTTAAATTATGCTTTAAAAAACAAGGTAAAACAAACTTTTCACAATAAATCTCAAATTTTTCTTTCAAAAAAGGATTTAAGGAAGAAACTTGCAAATTAGCTTTTTTTAAAAAAGCAATTTTTTTTGCTAAATTTAAAACATTTTGCTCTTGCTCATCACTTATAAGTGCTATAGGCGCCATAACTTTAAGCTTGGTTCTTGCAATATCTTCTAAAGAATTGCCCAAAATTTGAATATGGTCAAATCCAATTCTTGTAAAAATATTCATTCTTCTTTCAAAAACAGAAGTAGCATCATATTCTCCACCCACTCCTGCTTCTAAAACAATAAAATCACATTTTTGAAATAAAATCATAGCTAAAAAAGTAGCATATTCGAAATAACTTAATTTTTGCAAGTCTTGTTTAAAAATTTCTTCAAGTCTTATATGAGCTTGTTCTAATTCTTCATCGTTTGCAATCTTACCATCAAGATAAAATCTTTCATTAAAACTGAAAATGTGCGGACTAGTATAATGCCCTATTTTATAATTTAAATTTTCTAAAAGTTGGGTTAAATATCTACCCGTGCTACCTTTACCATTTGTGCCTATAAGTTGAATTATGGGAATATTTTTAAAATATTTCTTATATTTTTCATACATTCTAAACATCAAAAAACGATCAATTTTATCGTAATTTATACTTTTTTGAGCTAAAAAATTCTCAACTTTCATTATATTGTTCATTAACCGCTGCAATTTGCTTTATTAACTCATCTAAAATATTAATACTTGGCTTACTTTGCTTATCAAGATAAGCCACGTGAATTTTAGGAGTTATAATATCTTGCTTATAAATAAATCTAAAATTTTCTATAGTTTTAAGATTTGTATTTACAAGCTGTGTAATTTCATCTTTGCTTTTTCCTGGCGAAACAATCAAATAACTCTTTTCATCTATCATCCACAGTTCATCAAATTCGCTACAAGAATCTTTTAAAATTTTTTTAAATCGAACAAAAATTTCATTCAAACTTCCCATACCGTATTTTTCCATAATGAAACGGTAATTTACTATAGAAAATAAAGCTAAAGAATAATTAACTTTATACTTATTAAAATTTTCATCCATTTTATCAAGCTCTTTAAGAACACTCCAAGCCTCTCTCTCTTCTAAGCTTTGCGTGAATTCAATTTGATTATTTAAAGATGTAATTTTTTCTCCAAGTTGTTTAAATTTTAGTTTTAAATCCTCAAAACTAAGTTTTACTTCCCCATTTTCATCTGGTTTTAAAGTATTGATAAAATCCATATTTTTTTCATTCGATTTATTAAGTAAGACAAGCAATTCATAGATTTTTTTTAGATTATCATTAAAAAAATTTAAATTTTTTTGGACATACATATTATCAACCATTATACGATGATTTATAAATTCCATTAGTTCATTTTTAAAATTTTCTTCGCCTATTACAAAAGGCTTTTGTGTTAAATTTTGTATAAAACCTTGAATTTTTAAATCTTCTACCAATGAAGGATTTAAACCCAAGCATAATAATTCACTAAAGTGCTCATAACTACGCTCTTCAAGTTTAACTAAGAGTTTTTTAATCACGCTATCATAATCATCATATTTACTAATACCATATTTGCGAGCTTGTTCTTCTAAGTCATTTTCATCGTAATTTCTTTCAAGCTCTTTCCATTTTTTAGTAAGCAAGTAAATACTTTCACTATCCATAGTTTTAGAAATTCTAATCGAAGTCACCTTAGCCAAATCTCTTATCTTTTTATCCTTACTTATTTGCAAAGTTTTAGATATAGTATATAAAAAATCAAAAAATTCACTAAATTGTTTTCCACTTTGTCTATTTAAAACAGAAATTAAAAAACTAATTAGTTCTTCTAAACTTCTTATAGTTTTAGAATTTAATTCTTGTTGATAAATCGGTAAAAGCAAGGTTTTGTATTTATCAAGTTTAGCCTTATTTGAACTTGTAATACCATATTTTAAAGATAATTCTTCAAAAATTTCCGTATAATTTTCAGGAGTTGGTTTTAGTTTTCTTTCTTTTAATGCAATTAAAGTTTGCTTTGCTATTTCATTAGTATTTGGAATCACGTTTTTGCCCTTTAATAGCAATTACGGAAATAAACTCATCAAATGCCTCGCTTGAAGCTGCTCGAATAGCCTCATACCTTGCAGAATCACTAATAATACTATTTGGAGAAATTTCAAAATTATAACTTCCACTTGTACTAAAAGCCTGACTTGAACCATCTTTAAAGACAACATTAAAATCTAAATTTAATTTAGCTTTATAACTAATAACATAGCCATTTTTATCATAAGCTAAAGGAATAAATTCTAAATTATTCATTTTAACATTGATTACATCATCAGCTTCATGTTTTAAAGCAAGTTTACGCCCTAATTTTGAAATTACCATTTCTTTTAAAGTATCGGCAACATAGATACTATTTTTTGGATCTTGTTGACTTAATTCAACATTAACATAAACCTTCTCATCGAAAATATTATTAGCGATTTTTGATGTAGGAACATATCCACAAGCACCTAAAAATAAACCTATACAAAAAATTAAAATCTTTTTCATTTAATCACTAGATTAACTAGCTTTCCTTCCACATAAATTTCTTTAACTATACTCTTACCTTCAAGCCATTTAGCAGTATTTTCTTTTGCAAAAGCTAAAATTTCTTCTTTACTCGCACTACTTGAAATTTCAAATTCAGCCCTTTTTTTACCATTAATACTTACAGCTAAATTTAAAGTATCTTTTACAAAAACCTCTTCCTTAAGTTCTAATTTTTTGAAATTTTTACATTTAAAAAGCTCCTCGCTAAGCTCAAAACAAACATGAGGAA
Organism: Campylobacter sp. CFSAN093238; assembly: GCF_012898015.1. Lineage (NCBI taxonomy): Bacteria > Pseudomonadati > Campylobacterota > Epsilonproteobacteria > Campylobacterales > Campylobacteraceae > Campylobacter > Campylobacter sp. CFSAN093238. The sequence continues at coordinate 1,123,055 of NZ_CP040611.1, forward strand.
TAATAGGCTCTAAAATATTTAAAATAATATAAAAAGCCTCTTGCTCCAAAGCTTCATTTTTACAAAGCGCTAAAGCATTTAAAGCTTCCATGCAAGCTGCAATTAAAGTATTAAAAGCAAAACTTTGATGATAAACTTCAAAAGATTTTTTCAAAGCTTCATATACCTTTAATCTTGCATATTTTTCTTCTTTATTTAAATTTTCTTGTTTTAATTCTACAAGCTCACCTTTTTTAACATTTTGCGCCCTATCATAGAGTTTACAAATAAATCTATAAGCCCCTTCAACCGCATCATCATTCCATTCAAGCTCTTTAGCCGGAGGCGCAGCAAAAAGTATAAAAAGTCTTGCGGTATCAGCACCGTATTTTTCTATAATCTCATCAGGATCTACAACATTGCCTTTTGATTTTGACATTTTAGCTCCATCTTTTAACACCATACCCTGAGTTAAAAGTCTATCAAAAGGTTCATTTTGTGTTAAATAACCCAAGTCTCTTAAAACTTTTTGGAAAAATCTCGCATAAAGCAAATGCAAGATTGCATGTTCAATACCACCTATATATTGATCCACACTCATCCAATACTTTACACTTTTTTCATCTAAAGCTTTTTCCTGCCAAGTTTTCTCATCACTTGCAAAACGTGCAAAATACCAAGAACTTTCAAAAAAAGTATCTAAAGTATCACTTTCTTTTTGAGCCTCTTTGCCACATTTGGGACAAATACAATTTTTCCAAGTTGGATGTTTATCAAGTGGATTACCCTCACCTGTAATTTGCACATCTTCAGGTAGGGTAATAGGTAAATTTTCTAGTTTTTGAGGCACTATACCACAAATTTGACATTTAATCATAGGAATAGGCGCACCCCAATATCTTTGGCGTGAAACACCCCAATCACGAATTTTAAAATTTACAACCCTTTTTCCTATATTTTTAGCTTCAAACTGAGAAATAATTTTTAATCTTGCCTCATTACAATCAAGATTATCAAATTCTTGACTATGGATTAACTTTCCTGATTTTTGCGTATAAGGTAAATTTTCTTGAGTTTGAATAACTTGTTTGATAGCAAGATTATATTTTGTTGCAAATTCAAAATCTCTTTCATCATGAGCTGGAACAGCCATAACCGCTCCGCTACCATAATCAGCCAAGACAAAATTAGCCACCCATAAAGGAATTTTTTCTCCGCTTAAAGGATGAATGGCATAAATTCCTAAAAAATAACCTTCTTTTTCAGAACTTTGTCTTTCTCTTGGGCTTTGATTTTGAATAACTTTGATTTTATTTAATACATCTTGATTTAATAAATTTTGTGAAAGCAAATTTTGAACAATCTTATGTTCTGGAGCTAAAGCGATATACGAAACTCCATAAATTGTATCTGCTCTTGTAGTAAAAACTTCTAAAGAACTTTCTTTGGTTTTTTGCTTGCTTTCTTCGTCTAAATTTAAAGAAAATTCCAAACCTTCGCTTTTACCAATCCAATTTTCTTGCATAGTTAAAACTTGATTAGGCCATTTATCTTTTAATTCTTCTAAATCTTTTAAAAGTTCCTCAGCATAAGCAGTGATTTTTACATAATAACCTGGCATTTTTTTCTGCACTACTTCATGACCACAACGCCAACATTTTCCGTCTTCAACTTGCTCATTAGCCAAAACCGTTTGATCTTGTTCACACCAATTTACATTTGCTTCTTTAGTGTAAATCAAACCTTTTTCAAACATCTTAATAAAAAATTCTTGCTCAAATTTTGTATAAAGTGGATCTGAAGTAGCAAGCATTCTTTTTTTAGAAAAAGAAAAACCTAAAGAAAAAAGTTCTTTTTTCATATAAGCTATATTTTCATAAGTCCATGACTTAGGATGAATTTTATGTTTAATAGCTGCATTTTCAGCAGGCATACCAAAACTATCAAAACCTATAGGATGTAAAACATTAAAACCTATCTTGCGATAATATCTTGCCAAAGCATCACCTATAGTATAATTTCTTACATGCCCCATGTGAATTCGTCCGCTAGGATAAGGGAACATCGATAAAATATATTTTTTAGGCAAATTTAAATCATCTTTTGGCTCAAAATATTCATTTTCATCCCAAATTTTTTGCCATTTTTTTTCTATTAAACTTGCTTCATAAGCCATAAATTCTCCTTACACTGTTCCTTTTTCATACATTGCACGATTGCGTTCTTTATCTTGTTTTCTTTTTGCTTTTTCAATTTCTTTATTCCTAAACTCAAGCACACTAAATTTAAACCATAATAATGTCGGACTTGCAACAAAGATAGAGCTTAAAGTTCCCGCTATAATACCTACAATTAAAGCCAAAGAAAATCCTTGTATCATTTCCCCACCAAAGAAATAAAGTATCACAACGGTTGCTAAAGTCAACCCTGAAGTTAAAACCGTTCTTGATAAAGTTGCTGAAACACTTTCATTAATAATAGGTGCAAGTTCGGTTTTTTTACTTGTTTTAATACCTTCTCTGATTCTATCAAAAATAATAATTGTATCATTCAAAGAGTATCCAAGCACAGTTAAAACAGCAGCCAAAGTATCTAAATTGACATCAATTTTAAATAAAGAAATTGCCCCTAAAGTAATCACAACATCATGAATTTCACTGATTATAGCCGCAAGAGCAAAACGCCACTCAAAACGCAACGCTATATAAATTAAAATTGCTATCAAAGATACAGCTATAGCCATAAGTCCTTTATTTCTAAGTTCATCACCTACTTTTGGACCTACCACATCAGCACGACGCACTTCAAATTTTCCCGTATCCTTTAAAAGAGTGCTTATATGCTCGCCTATATCATTGCTTACATTATCATTACTTCCTAAAAAGCGTATGGTTACTTCTTCATTACTTCCAAATTCAGTTACAGATAAATTTTGAAAAGTTCCTTGTTTTTCTAAAATTTCTCGAATTTGTGTTATAGGAGCTGCATTTTCATATTTAAGCTGAACTAAAGTTCCTCCGCTAAAATCAATGCCATATTGCAAACCCCTATCCCAAAGTAAATAAATAGAACCAAAAAACAAAATAAAAGAAAGAGAAATAGCAGCAAAACGCATTCTCATAAAATCATAAATTTTCTTTTCGCTAAAAAACTGCATTATCTTCTCCTATAGCCAAACCAAAATCTTGTATTATTATTTTTTTCTATGCGTTGCATAAAATAATCAAACATTCCGTGAGTTCCTAAAATAGCTGTAATCATAGAAACAACGATACCAATTCCCAAAGTCACAGCAAAACCTTTAACTGCTCCTGTTCCATAGGCATAAAGTGCTACCGAAGTAACTAAAGAAGTGATATTTGAATCTATAATCGCACTCATAGCATTTTTATAACCTTGTTCTATACTAACTCTTATATTTACTCCATCTCGCAAGAGTTCTCGTATACGCTCATTGATAATCACATTTGCATCTACTGCCATACCCACAGTTAAAACAAGTCCTGCCATCCCTGGTAAAGTTAAAGTTGCTCCAAACATAGCCATAACGGCAACTACTACCAAAACATTAACTAGCATTGCAATATTTGCAAAAATTCCTGCCACACCGTAATACATCATCATAAATACTACAATAAAAACCGATGCACCGATTAAGGCTATCATACTCATTTTAATACTATCAGCACCTAAAGATGGTCCTATGCTTCTTTGTTCAAGTAATTTTACAGGCGCAAGCAAAGCTCCACTTCTTAAAGCTACCGCCACATCGCGTGCTTCTTCTTGAGTAAAAGCTCCACTGATTTGCCCACTACCTCCGCCTATGCGTTCATTGATAGATGGAGCAGAATATACTTTATTATCAAGTACAATAGCAAGACGCTTTCCAACATTTGCTCCTGTATAATCAGCAAATTTTTTAGAACCCTCGGCATTTAAAGTAAAATTAATCACAGGATAATTACTCTTATCACTAATCCCTACTCTAGCATCAGTAAGCATAGATCCATCTAAAATAGGTATACTTTTTAAGGTATATTTTAAATTTGGATTTCTAGAATCAGGCACTAAAATCAGTCCATAACTCGCAGCCTCAGCATCGCTCATTGTAGAAGCTTGACCCATTTTAGAATCATCAACTTCCATAAGTTGCAAATGTGCTGCTTTTGTGATGCGTTCTTTTGCTCTTAGTTCATCTTCTTTGGTTTTAATCCCTGCAAGTTCAACCAAAATCTTATCATCACCTTGTTTAGCAACTGTTGGCTCTGCTAAACCAAATTGATCAAGCCTATTTCTTATGGTTTCAACTGCTTGCAAAAGTGCAAAATTTTCTATATTTTTTACTTCTTCTGAGGTAAAAGAAATTTTATAGTGCATATTTTCACTTTGTATATTAATTCCTTTTATTTCTTTAAGCAAATTTTCAACTTTTGCAATATCTGCATTATCAAGCAAAGTAAATTCTAAAATATCATCATGGGTATTTAAGCCATCATTTAAAATATTTTCTTTATTAAAAGAATAACTCAATGAAGATGCAATTGATTTTATTTTAGATTTTACAGCTTCTTCATTATCTACACCTAAGAGCATATAAAGCCCACCTTGCAAATCAAGCCCTAAATTAATCTTCGCACCACGTTCTGACTGTAAAAAAGAAGGGAGTGAAAAAGCCACTCCAAAAATAAATACCGCTATAAAAATAATCAAGCGATAATTGATTTTAGAATTACGCATCAATTTTCTTTGCTATAAATTCTCTTGAAATTTTTGCAGTAACATTGTCTTCATTAAGCTTAACTTTGATAAAATCCTCCTCTGGTTTTACGACTTCACAAATAAGTCCGCCATTAGTGATGATTTTATCTCCTTTTTGCAAAGACTCAAGCATTTGTTTATGTGCTTTTGCTTGTTTTTGTTGCGGTCTGATCACCAAGAAATAAAAAATTGCAAATAACACTACAAGAGGTAACAATGAAGTTAAAATTGAATTTTCTGCCATATTTTTCCTTTATTCCAAAAAAATTAAACACTAATTCTATCATTTTTAAAATAATAAAAGTCTTTTTTATTGCAATTTTACTTTCAAATTCTATTTATCTATCATTTTTTGAAAATATTTTTACACAAACTATTAGCCCATTTTTAGCTATTTGGGGGTTAGTTTTACTTCTAAAAAGTAAAAATTCTAAACAATATTTTTGGATAGGTTTTTTTGTAGGGATTCTTTGGTTTTGGTGGATTGGTTTATCTTCAATTTATTTTAATCTAAACTATTTAGTACCAATTATACCAATTATCATTGGTTTTATTTATGGACTACTTTTTAGATTATGTTATTTATTAAAATTTGATTTTTTAAGGCTTTGTGGAATTTTTTGCATAAGTTTTATCCATCCTTTAGGATTTGATTGGCTTAATTGGGGAATTTTTACAGTTTATGGTTTTTTTGACCCAAGTTATCGTGGTATTATTTGCATATTTTTAATAGCATATTTCATCTATGAGGGTTATATATCAAGATATTATAAAATAGCGATTGTTCTTATTTTATTCTTTAGTGGATTTCAATATAATGAAAAACAAGCTCAAACTCTTAATTTAAACTACAAACTCATCAATACTAATATCTCTCAAAATCAAAAATTTTTACAAGAAAATTTAAAATCAAATTCTGATATCTTAATTCAAGATATACTTCAAGCTATAAATGAAAAAAAAGAACTTGTAATCTTGCCTGAAACCGCTTTTGCTTTTGATTTAAAAAATACCAAATATGAGCTCATGCTTAAAGAATTATCTTATAAAATCACCATTATTACAGGAGCATTTCATGTTGAAAAAGAGCATACTTACAATAGCACTTATATCTTTAAAAAAGGCAATGTCTATATTTTAAATAAGCATTTTTTAGTTCCCTTTGGTGAAGAAATTCCATTTTTTAAAGACTTAACAAAAAAATATTTTCTCAAAAATATTGAAGAATTTTCCAAAGGTCCTATACAAAGCAAATATAAATTAGATAATCAAATTATCACAAATGCAATTTGTTATGAAGCTACCAAAGAACAAAACTATCAAAATTCACAAATTATTATAGCCCTAAGCAACAATGCTTGGTTTAATAATAGTAGCGAATACAAACTCCAGCAACTCTTAATGAAATTTTATGCAAGTAAATATGGGGTTAGTGTTTATCATGCTACAAATGGCAAAGAGAATATAGTTATACTCCCTAAAAAGCTTTTAAGCAAAGATTGGAAAAATTTATCCAAAGAAATATTTAATGATAAAAAATAATATTAAAATTTTAATTTTAAAGTAATTTAAGTTATTTTATATTATAATTCTGTCAAACAATATTTTGACTTAGAGGGGTTTTTACCCCAAAGCTAAATTAATTTAGCTTCCTTCCTAACTTTTATATTTATGAGGGATATTGAAAAATATCCCTCTAAGTCAAAAATTAATATAACTTTATTAATTCTTTATAATTATACAAGCCTTGTTTAAGCTTGTATAATATTGTTAATTTTTTAAAGTAGCTTTTTAAACTGTTCTAGAGCATCAAGTTTTTCCCAAGGATAGTCCTTTTGTCCTACTTGCCCACGAGCTGCTACATCCGCATAAAGAAAAGTTTCTTTACTTGGTTTATCCAGATGAAATTTATCACGGATCCAATTTGGCGTTAAAGAAAAATTTTGCATTACAAAATCACTTAAAACATCGTCATTTACACTGGTATTTGTGCCCATACAATCCACGCTTACCGAAGTAGGTTTTGCAACACCTATAGCATAACTAAGTTGAACTATACATTTTTTAGCAAGCCCTGCTGCAACTATGTTTTTAGCTAACCATCTACCTGCATAAAGTCCACTTCTATCAACTTTAGTATAATCTTTGCTCGATTGCGCACCACCACCTATTGGAGAATAACCTCCAAAACTATCTACTATAAGTTTTCTTCCTGTTAAACCACTATCATGTAAAGAAGAATGATTAACATATTTACCAGTTGGATTGATTAAAATTCTAGTCTTATTAGGATCAAAAAGTTCTTTTGGTAAATTACTATCTAAGATAAGTTTCATCACTAAAGATCTTAAATCTTCTATTTTCATACTTTCAACACAAGGTGCAGAAACTACTATAGTATGAATACTTTGCGGTTTGCAATTTTCAAAATTCGCCTTAGTGCCATAATCTATAGTCACTTGAGTTTTAATATCCACTCCAAGTTCATGTGGATTTGCTTTTGCATAAGCATAAACTCTATCACATAGCATTCTTGCATAACTAATAGCTGCTGGCATATATTCCTCAGCTTCACAACTTGCAAAACCAAACATAATGCCTTGATCACCTGCTCCTGTTTCGCCATCTTCTTGATCGACACCTTGGTTGATATCAGGGCTTTGTTCATTTAAAAACACCATAACATCAACCTCATCAGGATGTAAACACTGCTCTTTGCTAAAATGGCCTGCTCCGTCATAACCAATGTTTTTTAAAACATCTTTAACTAAATTATCGTAATCAGCTTTACTAAGTTTGTGATTTGACTTAACTTCGCCTCCTATCACAACCTTATTTCCTGCGACAAAAACCTCACTCGCCACCCTTGAATTTTTGTCATTTTTCAAGAGTATATCCACTATCGTATCAGCGATTATATCAGCGCACTTGTCTGGATGACCTGCACTTACGACTTCTGAAGTGAATAGATACATAAAAAGTCCTTTCATTTAAAATAAACCACAATTGTATCCAAATAAACTTATCAAAGCTTGATAAATTAAAAATTCTCTAAAATTAAGCAAAAGTTAGTTAAAATCAACTTTTGATATAAAAAATATTTAAAAGGTTTTTATGTTTTCTAAAATCATTCAAAGCTACGCTAAAGGCAACCTCATAGTTCAAATTTGCATAGGTATAGCACTAGGAATACTTATAGGCATTAGCTCTAAAGAAATATCTGAAATTGCAAATTTACTTGGAATACTTTTTACAAGTGCCTTAAAAGCTATCGCTCCTATGCTTGTTTTTATTTTAATTTTAACCTCAATTTGCACTAAAGATTTTTCTCAAAGTGGTGCTAAGATCAAAAATATTATCATTTTATATATAGTAGGCACCTTTTTTGCTTCAGCTTGTGCAGTTCTTGCTAATTTTTTCTTCCCTGTAAAGCTTGTTTTAGATGGAGTTCAAACTGCTACAAACTCATCTCCAACCCACATGAGTGATATTTTCAAAGATCTTTTATTTAAAATTGTCGATAATCCCATAAATGCTCTTTCAAGCGGAAATTATTTAGGAATTTTAACTTGGGCAATAGCTGGAGGTATAGCATTAAAACACTGTTCTAACGAAGCAAAACAAGTTTTTATAGATATCAATGAAGGGGTTTTAAAAATCGTTAAATTTGTAGTAAAACTTGCCCCTTTTGGAATTTTTGGACTTGTGGCTAATTCTGTAGCACAAACAGGAGCACAAGGTTTGCTAAGTTATGTAAAACTTTTAATTTTACTTGTAGCTACTATGCTTTTTGTTACTTTTGTTATCAATGCCTTAATAGTCTTTTTTTATACAAGAAAAAATCCTTTTCCTTTAATTTTTATCTGCTTAAGGCACAGTGCATTTTTTGCCTTTTTTACAAGAAGTTCAGCGGCAAATATTCCTGTAAATATGGCACTTTGCGCTAAACTTGGCATAGATAAAGAATTTTATGGCATTTCTATACCTTTAGGAGCTACTATCAACATGGCAGGAGCAGCAGTTACTATAGCTATTTTAAGTCTTACTGCAGCCAATACCGTTGGTATAGAAATCAGTCTTTTACAAGCCTTTTTATTAAGCATTATTGCCACCTTTGCAGCTTGTGGGGCTAGCGGAGTTGCGGGCGGATCTTTACTGCTTATACCTTTGGCTTGTTCTTTATTTAATATAGACTATGATATTGCTATGAAGGTAGTTGCCATAGGTTTTATTATAGGGGTTATTCAAGATAGTGTTGAAACTGCTTTAAATAGTTCTACAGATGTTCTTTTTACAGCAATTTGTTCTAAAAATGAATTAAATTACAATATCAAATAAGGTAAAAACATGCGTCATCTCATCACTACAAAGGATTTTAATAAAGTCGAAATTATGGAGCTTTTTAAAGAAGCAAGTGATTTCTTAGATGAAAAACCTAGGACTTTTCTTGAAGGAAAAAGCATCACGACAATTTTTTTTGAAAACTCTACACGCACCCTTTCATCTTTTGAAAGCGCTGCAAGAAGATTAGGTGCTAGGGTTTTACGCCTTGATGTTTCAAGATCAAGCTCTAGCAAAGGAGAAACTCTTTATGATACTGCTGCTAATTTAGATGCCATGAGTCCTAATGCTATTGTTGTAAGACACGCAAACTCAGGAGTTCCTTTGATATTAGCAAAGCATATGCATTGTCCTGTTGTTAATGGAGGAGATGGAAAACACGCCCATCCTACCCAAGCTTTACTCGATTTGTTTACGATTTATAATCATTTTCAAGGTAGTGTTGAAGGTAAAAAAATTTGCATCGTAGGTGATATTAAAAATTCCCGCGTTGCAGCGTCCAATATAGAACTTTTAAGTAGATTTAATCTTGATATTACCCTAGTAGCTCCACCGCATTTTATGCCTAATACCCATCTTAAAAAACATTATAAACTTGATGAAAATATTATAGCAAATTCAGATATCATCATGAGTCTTAGAACACAAACAGAAAGACATAATAAAACCGTTTATGCTTCACTTAAAGACTATGCAAATGATTTTTGCATTCAAAAAAGCTTAGTAAAGGATAAAAAGCTTATTTTACTACATCCAGGCCCTGTTAATCGCAATATTGATATAAGCGATGAAATGATGAGCGATGAAAGGACTTTAGTTTTAAAACAAGTTAAAAATGGAGTGGCTATTAGAATGGCTGTTCTTAAAAAACTCATACTAGAAAATGAAGGATAAAAAATGTTAGAATGGGATTTAAGTGCTTTATTTCACGATAAAGAAGCATTGCAAAATTTTACACAAGATCAAATCCAACAAAGTTTAAATTTCAAAAAAAACTATGAAAATAAACTTTATACATTAAATACTAATGAGTTTTTGCAAGCTTTAAAAGATTATGAAAATTTAAATCAAGCTCTTGGTAAAATCATGACTTATGTTTATTTGCTTTTTGCTAAAAACACTCAAAATGGTTCTTTTTACGCACAATACGAAGAAGAGTGCAAAAAAATAGAAGAAAATTTACTCTTTTTCGAGCTTGAATTTTGTGAGTTAACTCCTGAAAAAAGTCAAGAATTTACAACTTTTTGCAAAGATTATGATTTTTATCTTTCTAATTTATTGCAAAACAAACGCTATAATCTTAGCAAAAACGAAGAACGCATTATGCTTTATCTTTCCAATACAGGTGCAAATGCTTTTAGTAGACTTTTTGATGAAAGTATGAGCGCTTTAAAAATCCCTTTTGAAGGTAAAAAACTTAGCGAAGAAGAAGTTCTAAGCAAAATGTATGATGAAGATAGAAAAATACGCAAAAAAGCTGCTAAAAAATTCAGTAAAGTTTTGCAAAAAAATAGCAGACTTTTAAGTTTTATTATTAATATGATAAAAACAGAAAGAAAAAACATAAGCTTATTAAGAGGTTATGAAAATGCTGAAATTTCAAGACATATCAGCAATCAAATTTCACAAAAAAGCGTTGATTCTTTGATAGCAAGTGCGCAAAAACATTTTAACTTAGTATCGCAATTTTACAAAAGAAAAAAACAAATTTTAGGCTATGATGAGCTTAAAGACTATGACAGATATGCACCCATAGGAAAAGAAGCAAGTTTTGATTTTAAAACAAGTAAAAATATTGTTTTAGAGGCATTTCAAGCTTTTTCTCCTCAATTTTATGATATAGCAAAAAATGCTTTTGATCAAGGTTGGATTGATGTTTATCCGCAAGAAAATAAACAAGGGGGTGCTTTTTCGCATTCTGCAACTTCTGATGCACATCCTTTTGTTTTATTAAACTACACCAATAAAAGACGCGATCTTTTTACACTTGCACATGAATTAGGACACACTATCCATCAAAAACTTTCTTATAATGTAAGCTATTTAAATCAAAATACACCTTTAACCACCGCAGAAACAGCTTCAGTTTTTGCTGAAATGCTCGTATTTGATTTTATTAAAGATAAGTTAAAAAAAGAAGAACTCTTATCTTTATATGCAAATAAAATCGAAGATATTTTTGCAACTTTTTATAGACAAATTAATTTTACTTGTTTTGAAAGACGCTTACATGCTCAAGAAAATGAACTTAGTACTGAAGAAATCAATAAAATTTGGATGGAAGAATCTCAAAAGATGTTTCAAGACAGCGTAAAACTTACAAAAAATTATGCTTCTTGGTGGAGTTATATTCCTCATTTTATCCATTCTCCTTTTTACTGCTATGCTTATGCTTATGCACAACTTTTAGTTTTAGCTCTTTATGGACTTTACAAAAGTAAAAAATGTGAAAATTTTAAAGAACTTTATATCAAAATGCTTTCTTTAGGTGGAAGCGTGAGTCCAAAAGAACTAGTAGGAATGTTTGGATTTGATATAGAAGATGAAAATTTTTGGGAAATAGGCATAAAAGAAATTCAAAAACTCATCAATGAATTCATGGAGTTACAATCATGCTAGAAACAATCTTAAAAAATGAAAATTTTATCCATACCATGCAAAAGCATTGTTATGAAGTTATTTCACACCTTATAGAAGAAAATATAGAATTTTCCATAGTTGCAAATACAAATTTCATAGATTTTAACCCTGAACTTCCCAAAGAGCTTGATATTAAACAAAATCCTTATGCTCTTTTTGCTCTTGGAGGATACACCTTTGAATCCATACAACTAAATAAAGATTTCATTCAATTTCACGCAGGTTTTGGAAATGATGATTTTGATAGTTTTGTAAAGGTTGATTTAGGAGCTATCACGCAAATTCAAGTAGAAAATAGCATTTTATTCGTTAATTTTAGTCTTTATAAACGTGAAGATAGCAAAAATTTACAAAAATCTAAAAATATATTTTTAAATAATCCAAAAAATAAAGATATTTTCAAAAAATGAATCTATTTGAAGAGTTAAATGATAGTCAAAAACAAGCGGTAAGCCACATTGATGGAGCCATGCTTATCCTAGCAGGCGCAGGTAGTGGAAAAACCAAAACTATCACCACTCGTCTTGCTTATCTTATCGGTGAAGTAGGCATCCCCTCACATAACACTCTTACTCTTACTTTTACAAATAAAGCAGCTAGTGTTATGCGTCATAGAGCATTAAATTTTCTACAAGGCAATCACAATCCTTTGCTTTGCACCTTTCATAAATTTGGACTTTTATTTTTAAAACTCCATTTTGAAAGATTGGAGCGTAAAAATAGTTTTATTGTTATCGATACAGATGATACAAAAAAAATAATTAAAGACTTAATCCATGATAAAAACAAAGATAATGTCTATGATATTATCCAATACATATCTTATTGCAAAAATGAAGGCAAAAGAGTAAGCAATGTCTTTGAAGATTTAAATTTACTAAAAGAACATAATTTTGAAAAATATCAAAATGAATACAAATTTGCCAACTATTACCGTGCTTATGAAGAATACTTATTAAAACAAAATTTTGTAGATTTTGATGATCTTTTATTGCTAAGCAATCTCATTTTAGAAAATGATATAAATTTTGCCAAAGAACAAAGCTTACTTTATAATTACATTACAGTTGATGAGTATCAAGATACTAATACCTTGCAATATAAAATTCTAAAAAATCTATGTTGTATGCATGAAAATATCACAGTTGTTGGTGATGATGATCAAAGTATTTATAGTTGGCGTGGAGCAAAAATTGAAAATATTTTAAATTTTCAAAATGATTTTAAAAATGTTAAACTTGTAAAACTTGAACAAAACTATCGTTCAGTAGGGACTATTTTACAAGCAGCAAATAATCTCATATCTCACAATGAGCAACGACTTGGAAAAACTTTAATCTGCACTAAAGATACAGGGGAAAATATTAAAATATTAAAAAACGAAAACGAAAAAGATGAAGGTTTATATATCGCTCAAGAAGTGAAAAAATTGCTAAATTCTGGAGTAGAAGCTAAAGAGATCGCCATTTTATTTCGAGTTAATGCACTATCAAGAGCAATAGAAGAAGCATTTATGAAGAAACAAATTTCTTATAAACTACTTAGTGGTATGCGTTTTTATGAGAGATTAGAAATAAAAGATTTAATCTCGTATCTTAGACTTATCTTAAATCCAAGCGATGATTTGTCGTTTAAACGTATTATTAATCGCCCCAAAAGATCCATAGGAGAAAAAGCCCTAAAAAATTTAGAAGAATATGCAAAAAAACGTCAAATTTCACTTTTTGATGCCCTATGCGAAAGCGATGGTGGTGTAGGAATTTTAACAACAAAAAAAGCACAAAATGAAGCAAATATTTTTATACAAAATATTCACACTCTAAAAAGCTACGATAATGCAAAAAAGGTTTTTGACAATATAGAAGAATTATTTAAAATTAAAGATTATTTTTCAGAGCAAGATGATGGAGATGAAAGAATCAGAAATCTTGATGAGTTTTATGCTAATCTAAGAGAAAAACTCAAAGAAGATCCCGAAGCTTCTTTAGAAGATCTACTTAGTGAAATTTCTTTATTAAGCGATCAAGATAATTTAGATGAAGAATGTGTTTGCTTGATGAGCATTCATGCTAGCAAAGGTTTGGAATTTGATTATGTTTTTATAATAGGCTTTGACGAAGGATTTTTTCCTTTAAATAGCGAAGAAAATCTCGAAGAAGAACGCCGTCTTGCTTATGTTGGCATCACTCGCGCCAAGAAATTTCTCACAATAAGTGTTGCAAATTCTCGTTTTTATCATGGTTCAAGAGCAAATATCAATCCTAGTCGCTTCTTAGAAGAAAGTAAATTAATCAATGAAAAATCAAAAAATCAAAATATACAAAAAACTAGTTTTTGCAAAGGAGATCTAGTTAAACATAAAATTTTTGGCATTGGCAGGGTTGTTGAAGTTAATAAAAGCGGAAAAGAGGAAAAGCTTAATATTAATTTTGGTGGCATAATGCGTGTAATCATGGCAAGCTTTGTGGAAAAAGCAGTATGAACAAGATCTTTGCAGCCTTTAAACCAAGGGGTTTGAGCTCTAACGCCTTTTTAAGCACTTTAAAGAAAAAATATAAAAATAAAAAAGCAGGATATTCTGGCACTCTTGATCCTTTCGCCAAAGGGGTTTTAATCGTTGCATTTGGACAATACACAAAACTTTTCCGTTTTTTAAAAAAAACCCCAAAAACCTATAAAGCTACTTTATGGCTTGGAGTTTACTCCTTAAGTCTTGATGATCAAAATATAAAAGAAATTCAAAATATAAAAGAATTTGATCTTGCAAATTTAAAACAAATCATTGATCAAATGCAAGGAATTATCTCCTATACACCACCTCAATTTAGCGCCAAAAGAATCAATGGAACTCGCGCCTATGAACTTGCAAAAAAAGGTATAGAAGCAAATTTAAAACCTTGTCAAATGGAAGTATTTGATTGTAAGATCTTAAGCTATAATCATCCTTTTTTAAATATTGAAATCACAGTCAGTGAAGGTGCTTACATAAGATCTTATTGTGAACTTTTTGCTAGAAAACTAGGTATTAATGCGACTTTAAGCTCTTTAGAGCGCATTAAAGAAGGCAAATTTGTTTATAATAATGAGAAAAGCTTAAATGTGTTAAAATACATTAACCTAAAGCCAAATTTTATCAAGGATTTAAATAAACTCGAAAATGGTGCTAAAATTTTTGTCGAAGAATTAGAATTTCATGATGAAGGAGATTATTATATTGAAACAGAAAAATATTTTAGCATAATTAATATTAAAGAAAATACAGTAAAATATCTTCTAAATAAGGTTGAAAAATGTTAATATTATCAAGAAAAGAAAATGAAAGTATAATTATCGGAGAAGGTATAGAAATCAAAGTCGTTCAAACAGGGAAAGGATATGCCAAAATAGGTATAGAAGCTCCAAAATCCCTTATGATACTTAGAAAAGAACTTGTTCAACAAGTAAAGGATGAAAATTTGCATTCTGTTGTTCAGAATGATATTAAACTTGATGACTTAAGCAAAAAACTAATCAAATGAAAGCTTACGCTAAAGCAAATATTTTTTTAAAACTTACCGGTTTTGACTCAAGAAAATATCATCTTTTAGAATCACGATTTATACTTTTAAAAGATGTTTTTGATGAGCTTGAGCTTGTTGACAAAGAATCAGATTCTAAAAAAGAATTTGAAATCATTAGTAATTTTAAATGCGAAAATAATATTATTCAAAAGGCTTATTTGCTACTTTCTAGAAGATATAATAACGAATTAAAAGAATTATTTAGCAAAAAAAGTCTAAAACTCACAAAAAATATCCCAGTATGTGCTGGGCTTGGTGGTGGAAGTAGCGATTGTGCGAGTTTTTTACTACTAATAAATGAAACCCTAAATTTAAAATTAAACCTACAAGAACTTATAAATTTAAGCATACAACTAGGAAGTGATATTGCCTTTTTTTTAAGTGGCTTTCACTCTGCTAATGTAAGTAGCTGTGGCGAAATTATAGAAGAATTTGAAGATGACATACCTAATTTAAAATGGACTTTTCCACAAATATCTTGCCAAACTAAAGCTGTTTATGATGAATTTGATAGAGGAATATTTGACTTTCAAAAAAACAATAATCAAGCGCAAATATACAAAAAACTCAGCACAAAAGAGTTGTTACAAAATTTTAAAAACAAAGAATTAAATGATTTATTTACTCCTTGTGCAACTTTATATCCTAAAATGAAGTCTTACTTACAAGAAGATTTTTTTCTAAGCGGTAGCGGTAGTAGTGTTTTTAAGGTTGATCGATGAAAATTATTGCGAGAAATAAAAAAGCTTTATTTGATTATAGCATCATAGAACGCTTTGAAGCCGGAATTGTCCTTAAAGGAAGTGAAGTTGTAGCCTTAAGGGCAGGAAGAGCAAATCTTAAAGACTCTTTTGTTCGCATTATAAAAAATGAGATTTTTTTACTTAATTCTCATATTTCATTACTTCATACTACACACTCTTTCTATAAACACGAAGAAAGAGGCGCTAGAAAGCTTTTAATGCATAGAAAGCAAATTGATAAATTATTAGGTAAAGTAAGTATAGAAGGATATACTATCGTTGCATTAGATCTTTATTTTAACACAAAAAATAAAGTAAAAGCTACCCTTGCTTTAGCTAAAGGGAAAAATTTGCACGACAAGCGTGAAACTTTAAAGAAAAAGCAAGCCGATTTAGAAGCTAAAGCTGCTATGAAAAATTACAAATAAAGGAAAATAAATGAAAAAAATTTCAGCCCTATTTTTAATAAGTTTAGCATTTTTTCTTAATGCTTGCTCCAAGGAAGAAGAAATTCAAAATGATTTTATGTTTGAAGAGTATCACAAAGGAGATAAAATAGTCTTAAATAGTGTAAATGGTGGAAGCAAAACTTTAATAAGAACAGATAAAGGTTTTGTGGTGGAAGGAGAGGAAGGAAAAGTTCTAATGTTTGATTTTTTTGGCACTTTTTGCACCCCATGTAAAGAAGAAGCTTTAGATCTTAGCAAACTTTGGAAAAATAATTCTAGCAAATTTATCATTATAGGACTTACACATTTTGAAGATGTTAGCGATGAAACAGTTAAAAAATTCGCGGATGATTATGGTGCTTACTATTTTCTAAGCAATGACAGCTCTAATGATCGTATTATTGCTCAAATTTTAAAAGATATAGACTATCAAAATATGGAGCAACTTCCTTTTAAAGTTGTTTTAAAAAATGGAATTTATCAAAAAATAAGCGATTACTGGAATAATAATACTCCAACAAATTTTTATCTTGGTAAAATTCCAACAGAACTCATGCAAGAAGATTTAAATAAAATCTACAAAGGAAAATAATGCCAAAAACCCAAACTCTAGAGCAAACAAAACTTAGTGAACCAAAAATGTATAAAGTTATACTCTTAAATGATGATGTAACAACCATGGATTTTGTTATAGAAATTTTGATGAATATTTTTCATCAAAACCTTGAGAAAGCAAGTCAAACAATGTTAGAAATTCATCACAATGGTTCTGGAATTTGTGGCATTTACACCCAGGAAATAGCTCTTTCAAAACAAAAAAAAGTTATGGATGCGGCTAAACTTGCTAATTTTCCACTACAAGCAAAGGTGGAAGAAGAATGAAATACCAAGAAAATTTACAAAAATATCTTGATAATGCCAAAAATCTAAGCTTAATAAATCACCATGAATTTGTTACCTGTGAGCATGTACTGTTTGCATTACTAAAACTAAGCACTGATTTTAAGGATATATTTGAAGAATTTTCAGATGGAGATCTTGAACTTCTAGAAACTGAATTAAAAAATTACATTTCTCAAAACAATCAAGTTATTAAACAAGAAATAGAACCTACAATATCTGTTGTTTTAGATGAAATCTTACTTTCATCTAAAAATAAAAATAATGAAATTAAAATTATAGATTTTTTAGAAAAGCTCATACAGGATTCAAGAAGTTATTCTAGCTATCTCTTAAAAAAACACAACATAAATCTTAACAAAATTCAAGAACTTCAAAATCATGAAAATATACAAAATTTAAACAACCACACAAGTGATTTAACACTTTTGGCTCAAAATGGCAAGATTGATCCTTTAATAGGAAGAAAATTTGAACTTGAAAGAATGATGCAAATTCTTTCACGTCGCAAGAAAAATAATCCTATTTTAGTAGGAGAAGCAGGAGTTGGCAAAACGGCCATTGTAGAAGGATTAGCATTAGCTATTGCGGAAAAAAAGGTGCCTAAAAACTTACAAAATGCAAAAATTTTTAGTCTTGATATGGCTAGTATACTTGCGGGAACAAAATACCGTGGAGATTTTGAGAAAAGAATTAAAGAAATTTTAAATGAACTTGAGAAAATACCCAATGCTATTTTATTTATTGATGAAATTCACACTATAGTAGGAGCTGGAAGCACAGGAGAATCTCATACTGATTTTTCCAATCTTTTAAAACCAGCTCTAAGTAATGGAACTTTAAAATGCATAGGTGCAACAACTTTTATGGAATATAAAAATACTTTTGATAAAAATAAACCCCTAAGTCGCCGTTTTGCTAAAATAAATGTAGATGAACCAAGCCAAGAAGAAAGCTTGCAAATTCTTAAAGGATTAAAAAACAAATATGAAGAATTTCATCATATAAAATTAAACGATGAAATTCTTCAATATGCTGTAATTTGGGGTAAAAAATTTTTTAATGATAAATTTTTACCTGATTGTGCTATAGATCTGATCGATGAACTTGGCGCTTCTTTTGCTTTAAATCCAAAAGCTAAAAAAAATGCCAATTTAAAAGATTTAGAAAATGTTTTAGCAAAAATGACCCACCATCACAAAATATTTGAATTCGATCAAAATAAAGCTTTAATGAATTTAAAAACAAATTTAAAAGCAAAAATTTTTGGCCAAGATGAAGTTATAGATAGCCTTGTTTCATCACTTAAGCAAAGTTTTGCGGGATTTAAAAATTCCAATACACCACGCGGAGTGTTTTTGTTTACTGGATCAAGTGGAGTTGGAAAAACAGAACTTTGCAAAGCTTTAGCTGAATTTTTAGGTTTAAATTTAGAACGCTTTGATATGAGTGAATATGCAGAAAAACATACTATAAGTAAACTAATAGGATCTCCAGCTGGATATATAGGTTTTGAAGAGGGTGGACTTTTAAGCAATGCTATTCGCAAAAATCCTTTCAGTCTTGTTCTTTTTGATGAAATAGAAAAGGCTCATCCTGATTTAAGCAATACCTTTTTACAGATTTTTGACAATGCTGAACTCACCGACAATAGCGGTCTTAAAGTAGATTTTAAAAATACAATCATTATTATGACATCTAATCTAGGACTTAAAGAAAGCAATGAGCTTGGTTTTTTAAGTAAAAATGAAGAAAAAAGTAATCGTGCTATCAAAGATTTTTTTGCTCCAGAATTTATTAATCGCATTGATAAAATTTTACATTTTAATGATTTAAACGATGCTATACTTGTTAAAATTATCGAAAAAGAACTTGATGAAATTTCTAAAAATTTAAATAATATAAAATTATCAATGGATGATAAAGCCAAAATTTATTTAGCTAAAAAAGCCTATAATAAAGAATTTGGAGTAAGGCTTTTAAAACGCATAATTTCTGAGGAAATAGGAGAAAAAATCAGTGATGAAATTTTATTCGGAAAGCTTAAAAAAGGCGGTATAGCTAAAATCAAACTTGGTAAAAATGGAAAGCTCGAATTTATATTCTAAATTACTCAATGCACCTAAAAATGCTCCTGTATTTTTAAGTCAAAATTTAGAAGCTGATTTTATTGTAAAAGCTTATACTTTTGGTCTATTCCCATGGACAAGTAAACCTGTAACTTGGTGGTGTCCAGATCCTAGATGCATTTTAATTCCAAATCAAATTCACATCCAAAAAAATATGAAAAAATTTATTAATCTCTATCAAATTAAACTTGATTATGATTTTTTAAAATTAATTACATTATGTCGCGATACACGCTCTCAAAGCTGGATAGATGATGAATTTATTACCACTTATTATAAGTTATTTACCCAAGGCTATGCGCATAGCCTTGAACTTTATGAAAATAATGAACTTATAGGTGGAATTTATGGTTTAATTTTAGGCAAGGTTTTCTTTGGTGAAAGCATGGTAAGCATTAAAAAAAATGCATCTAAAGTTGCCATGATTAAACTTTGTGATTTATTAAAACCTTATGATTTTATCATAGATTGTCAAGTTTATAACCAACATTTAGAATTTATGGGTGCTCATAATATTTCTAGGAAAGAATTTTTAAATATTTTAAAAGAAAAATGCAATCAAGAAAGTGGTTTTAAAAATTTTAAAGATTTAATTACTTAAAAATAAGCGTGAAAATCACGCTTATGACATCGCTTTAGCAACTTCAGCAGAGCTTTCACGAATTTTCTCCATACACTCTCTTGCTTCTTTTGCAAGTTCAACACTCTGATTAACATCCTCTAAACCGCTTTTAATACTCTCAACCACTTGTGATGTAACATTACGAATAGAATTAATCGTAGTGGTAATTTCATTAACCGAATGCCCTGTTCTTTCAGCTAAATTTCTTACTTCATCAGCAACAACAGCAAAACCTCTACCATGTTCACCAGCACGTGCTGCCTCAATAGCAGCATTTAAAGCAAGCAGATTAGTCTGATCAGCAATATCACTAATAGTTTGAATAATAGATTTAATTTCATCTGATTGTTGATTTAAAGAGGAAACAAGATTTGAACTTTGAGACATCATATCAGCAATATTCTGAACATTTGAAACAGTGTTTTCAATTACACGATCTCCATCTTGAGTAAGATTATCATTTTTTTCTGCAAGTTCGCTTATGAGACGAAGTTTTTCTTGATCTTTTTTAACTTGTTCGCTTATATCTGTAGCAAATTTAATAACCTTGTAAATTTTTCCATCATCATTTTTAACCGGATTATAACTTGCTTCAAGGTATACTTTTTTATTATTTCTTCCGTATCTTATATATTTACCTGATTGAAATTTACCCTCTCTTAAATCTTCCCAAAATTGAACATAGTCCTTAGAGTGTCTATAATTAGAATCACAGAACATACTATGATGCTTTCCTTTAATCTCATCAATATTAAAATCCATAGTTCTTAAAAAATTTTCATTAGCCGTAATAATAGTCCCATCAGGTTTAAATTCAATAATAGCCATAGAACGATTAGCAGCAGCAATAGTATTTTTAAGATCAAGCATTTCATAATGTCTTTGAGTTATATCATTGGCAAATTTAATAATTTTATAAACATAACCATTATTATCACTAATTGGAAGATAATTTGCTTCTAAATAAACATCTATCCCTCCCTTAGCTATACGTCTAAAAAGACCACTTCTAGCTTTTCCATCTCTTAAATCTTTCCAAAAATCACTATATGCTGAAGAATTAACAACTTCAGGCAAACAAAACATACTATGATGCTTACCCTTGATCTCTGAAAGGGAGTATTTCATAGTTGTTAAAAAATTTTGATTTGCCTCTAAAATAACGCCATCGGTAGTAAATTCAATTACCGCCATGGTATTCCCAATAGATCTTAAAATATCTCCTAAACCATTACATTTTTTTTCAAGTTGTTCAATTATTTTAGTATTATTTTTCTTAGCACCAAACATAAAACTCACCTTTTTAATAATAAATTATTTTAAAATTATATCATATTTATATAGTATTATTTACTTAAAATTATATTAATTTATAAGTTAAATATATCCTTTAAACCTACAATAATCATCTTAAACCCCATAGCAACAATAAATACTTGTGCTATACGAGAAAAAACATGTAAAATCAATTTTCCAACTATTTTTTCTATAGTAGCTGCAAAATGAAAAAGTATAAACATAAAAATAAAAGCTATCATTACTCCGCCAAGAGCAACATCAAGCCCACCATCTTCGGCTATAACAATAACGCTAGCTAAAGTTCCAGGCCCAACAAGCATAGGAAATGCCATAGGTATTAAACTCTGTCTTAAAATTTCCTTATCATCCATATCTTGATAAGAACTAAAATCCTTAGTTGCAATTTTTGTTGAAAAAAGTAAATTTTTAATAGCCATTATAATAAGAACCAAACCACCAGAAACCCTTAAATCATCCAATGAAACTCTAAAAATATAGTTCATAAATAAAGGTCCTGATGATAAAAACACCAAAACTATAGTAAAAGCTGTATAGAGAATAGTTCTAAAAAGTTTTTTTCGAAACATTAAAGGCAATCCATCACTCATAGCCAAAAATTGAGTTAAATTACCAAAAGGATTTAATATAGCAAGTAAAGTAATTGCAGCAAAAAACATCAAATAAAGCTCAGAACCCATACTAGAAAACACTATCAATCCTTAGTTTTTACAAATTCCAAAGAAATAGAATTTACACAATGTCTTACATTTTTAGCAGAAAATCCTTCTCCTTCAAAAACATGACCTAAATGTCCATTGCAATTTGCACATACAATCTCGGTTCTAATCCCATCTTTATCAGGAATTCTTTTAACAGCCCCTTTTATTTCATCATCAAAGCTAGGCCATCCACAACCTGATTTAAATTTATCTTCGGATTTATAAAGCGAAGCTCCACATTGCTTGCATTGATAGATTCCTTTTTCATAAAAATCATTATATTTCCCACTAAAAGGAGCTTCTGTTCCTTTATTTAAAATTACTTTTTTTTCTTCTTCATTTAATTCTTTCATGATCTACCCTTGTAAAATAATTTTTATATTATATAATTAAATTTTCAATTTTAAATGATAAATTTTTATAATTTTCAAGAAAGTTTTAAATGCAAAAAGAATTTTTTCAAGAACTTCAAGATATTTTATATGAAAAAAATATAACTATAAAATTTCACTCTTTTCAAAATTTTTATGAAGACTTTAAAAGCCACAAATTGATTTTTAATCACGAGCATCAAAGCATTTTCAAAAAAAATACATCACAACAAATTACCTTGCTTCATCCTACGCGTATAAGAAGGCCTAAATTTGTCAATTCAACTCATGCGCTTGCTAAAATAATTCATTCAGTCGCTCATATAGAATTTAATGCAATTAACCTGGCTTTAGATGCGAGTTATCGCTTTAAGAATCTACCTTTGCAATTTTATTACGATTGGCTGGAGGTAGCAGATGAGGAAATTAAACATTTCAAACTTTTAAATTCAGCACTTAAAGAACTTAGTTACAAATATGGAAATTTTCCAGTGCATGATAATTTAGAATCTGCTCTAGAAGCTACAAAAGACTCTTTAAGCTTTAGAATGGGAGTAGTTCATAGAGGTTTAGAAGCTAAAGGGCTTGATGCCAACCCCTTTGTTGTTCAAAAACTTCAAAGTTCCAATCATTCCATTAAAAATCTTCTAATGGAATATCTTGAAATTATACTTAATGATGAAATAAAACACGTTAAAAAAGGAGATACTTGGTGGAAATTTGCAAATCAAAACAGGTATGATTTTATTGAGCTTTGCAAAACATTTAAACAATTCTCTCTTGCGGGAAAAAAACTTAACATTCAAGCAAGAATCAAAGCTGGCTTCACTCAAGAAGAATGCGAAGTCATTGAAAAATTTTACTCTTGATTTCTTATCTTAAATTTTGAAACGATAATGGTATATAAAACCCGAATAATTCCATAAAGCACATACAAGCTTGCTAAAATTACTAAACTTTCAAGAGGGTAAAGATATAAAAATGAAAATATTATAATTAAAATAATCAAAACTTTTAAAACACTAGAACGATTAAAATCAAGCTTTTTAAAACTAGGATAACGTATATTACTTACCATTAAAAGCCCTAAAATTGCTTGAAGCACCAAAAAAACTACGCCATAAGGCTTTAAAAAATCATAACTGATAAACGCATAAGTCCATATAGCACTCACAACTGCTGCAGTAGGTATAGGAAGACCTATAAAAACGGAGGGTTCATAAGTGCCTGTGGTAACATTAAATCTCGCCAAACGAATAGCTCCAAAAACCACAAAAAAAGCTGTAATCAAAGATCCAAGTTTTCCAAAATCATAACCTATCGCCATATAAAAAAGAACCGCTGGAGCAACTCCAAAAGCTACTAGATCAGCCAAAGAATCAAATTCTACTCCAAATTTTGAAGTAGAATTTGTAAGTCTTGCAACACGGCCATCAAGCCCATCGCAAATCAAAGATAAAATAATATAAATCAAAGCTGTATAATAATTTCCATGTATTGAAGCTATAATAGAAATAACCCCTAAAAAAGCTGAAGCAGCTGTAAAAAGATTGGGTAAAATATAAATTAGTTGCGGTCTGTTATTCATTATTTTTCCTTACGCAAAATAGCCTAGCAATGAACCTGCTTTAATTTCATCATTTAAGCCTATATGAATTCTAGTATCTTTTGGTAAAAGTAAACTTATAGAGCCATTAATTAAAAAACCCATTCTATCTCCTGCTTTTAAATCATGAGAAATATTATCAAGCTTTAATTTTCTATCAAAAGAACCTGCATAGATTCGCAAGGCTATCGTTTTATTCTCTTTAACTTTTGCCAAAATAAAAGCTCTTTCATTCATCATTTTTGCAGATTTTAATTCACTGCACAAAAAAAGCCCATGTCGTAAACGAATATCTATTATAGACATTGCAAAAGGTGTATTAAAATTCCCAGCATCATAAAGAGCATTTTTAATAGTAATTTCAACACATTCACCCAAATCTTTATGATGAATATTTTCTATTTTAGTAACCCTACCATCCATAGGTGCAAAAATAGCTTTTTCATCACTACAAACAAGTTCTCTTTTGGGCGCCCTAAAAAGAAAAATACAAATTACAATTAATGCTAATAGCAAGATGGAAAAAGAATAAAAAATCCACACAAAAATAAAAATTAAGCTTAAAATAATAAGACTTAAATATCCATCTTTTGCAATAAAATCTTTCATTCTTCTACTTTAACTTCAGTTTTAACTTCTTCGAGTTCTTGTAAACGAGTTGGTAGACTATTTTGATCCTCAAACTCTTTAATAATCTCGCGCACTTTATTACCTTCAATAGTTTCTTCTTCATAAAGGGCTGCAACCATAGTCTCAATCGCTCCCTTATAAGTATTTAAAGTATCTTTAACATCTTTATAGCGTTCATCCAAGGTTTTCTTTACATAATCATCTAAAGATTCTGCCATCTTTTCAGAATAATCTTTGATAGTTTGTCCACCACTTAAGAAAGTATTTCTTTGTTTTTCAAGTACCATAAGTCCTGCAATTTCACTCATACCATACATAGAAATCATAGCTTTTATGATATCGGTTGCTCTTTCTAAATCATTACTTGCACCCGTTGAAATTTCACCTATAAACACTTCTTCAGCTGCACGACCACCCAAAAGTACATCTACTTCAGCGATAAGTTCATGTTTTTGCATTAAAAATTTATTTTCCTCAGGAGTATTTAAAGTATAACCTAAAGCCGCAAGACCACGCGGAATCACAGAAACCTTACTTACACGTTTTGCGCCTTTGGTAGTTTCAGCAATCAAAGCATGACCACATTCATGATAAGTAACAATTTTCTTTTCTTTTTCATTAATACGACGTGATTTCTTCTCAAGTCCTGCTATAGCTCTTTCAACAGCTTCAACTAAATCATTTTGTTCTACATATTTTTTAGAATCCCTACCCGCTAAAAGCGCTGCTTCATTAATAATATTTGCAAGATCAGCTCCTGCAAGCCCTGCGGTTAAGCGTGCTATATCTTCTACTTTAACTTTTGGGGAGATTTTGACATCTTTCATGTGCACTTTTAAAATATCACACCTACCTTTAAAATCAGGTTTATCAACTAAAACTTGTCTATCAAACCTTCCTGGTCTTAAAAGCGCTGCATCTAAAACTTCTGGGCGATTTGTTGCTGCTAAAACAATGACTGGGGAACTTTCTGTCCCAAAGCCATCCATTTCAGCCAAAAGCTGATTTAAAGTTTGCTCTCTTTCATCGTTTCCACCCATCATGCCACTTGCTGCACGACTTTTACCAATAGCATCTATTTCATCTATAAAAACAATAGCAGGAGCTTCTTTTTTTGCATTTTCAAATAAATCTCTCACACGAGAAGCACCTACACCCACAAACATTTCTATAAAAGACGAACCTGAAACACTAAAAAACGGCACATCAGCTTCACCTGCAACTGCTTTTGCAAGCAAAGTTTTTCCTGTACCTGGAGGCCCAACAAGTAAAAGTCCTTTTGGAATTTTAGCTCCCAATTTAATATATCTTTCAGGATACTTTAAAAAATCTACAATTTCTTTTACTTCTTCTTTAGCTTCTTCAACACCAGCTACATCGCTAAATTTTACTTTAGGTTTTTCTGAATTTACAAGCTTCTTAGAACTTCCTATACCCAATATAGAACTTCCCATATTTTTTTGCATACGACTTGCCAAAAACATCCAAATACCAAAGAAAATAAATACTGGCAAAACCCATGAAAAAAGTATATCCGTAAACCAATTTGTTTCAGAATACGCACCATAAGCGATATTTTTACTATCTAGTAAACTCACAAGCTCAGGATCATTAACTTTTTTTGCTGTATAAACAGTATTGTGAGAGCTTGAAATCGCTTTGATTGTTGTTTGTCCTATACTAACTTGATTGATTTGTCCACTTTCAATAAGCTTTTTTAACTCAGAATAAGGGACATTTTTATTTACTTCATTGCCATTCAATGCCCCGCCAAAAGAACCATTGCCATCAAAAAATCCCTTAAAAATAATTATCATTACAATTGCAAAAATCGCAAAAATAAAAATGGGATTTTTGTTAAAAAAATTATTACCCTGCGGATTACCCTTATTATTTTGGGTATTATTATTCATTACTTATCCTTTTTTATTATTTTTATATACAAAACTACACCACTCATTGATTTGCATTTCATCAATGAGTTCCAAATCTTGAAATTTTTCTTTAATTCTTGTTGAATATTTATCTAAAATTCCTGACAAAATAAGTATAGCATTATCTTCTAAATGGTTTTTAATATCTTTTTCTAAAATTAAAATCACATCTGCAATGATATTTGCAACAATTAGATTATATAAACCATTTGCTTTATCTATAGATCCACACCAAGCCTTGTGAAAATCGACACCATTTAATCTTGCATTTTCTAAAGAACTATCAATAGCCAACTCATCAGTATCACAAATTTCAACATTACAACCAAACTTTGCCATAATAATACCCAAAATTCCACTACCACAACCAAGATCTAAAGCTCTTAATTTACTTTTAGAAAATTTTTGTAAAAATTTTACACAAGAATATGTGCTTTCGTGATGTCCTGAGCCAAAGGCTAAGGCTGGATTAATCTTTATATTTATACAATTCTTCTTTTCTTCTTGCCAAGTTGTATGGATGTAAACATTATCCACTAAGATAGGTTTTATGCCTTTTTTATATTCTTGTATCCAGTCCTTGTTTTCTTTCTCTACAAGACTTAAATTAGAAATAATTTTATGGTTTAAATTGAAAGTAGTTGTAAGTTTTTGAGCAAATATTTCAAGTGCCCATGAAAACTCTTCTAAACTCTCATGGGATCTAATGTAAACACCATTATCTTTCTCTTCTATGGCTTCTATACCTAAATCAAAAGCAAAATCAAGAAATAAATTTTTATACCGCTCTTCTACGATAAAGAACAATTCATAATATTTTTTTTGCATTTAGAATTTTAAAAATCAGCCTTTACTCAGCTGCACCTTCTCCACTTCCTGTTCCTAAAACATCTTCAAGTTTTTCCTTTAAAACTTGTGGAGTAAAAGGTTTTACAATATAGTTATTTACGCCAGCTTTTAAAGCAGTAATCACTTCAGCTTTTCCGCCCTCAGTTGTAACCATGATGATAGGCATATCTTCATATTTTTTCTCTGCTCTTACTTTTTTTACCAACTCCAAGCCATTCATTTCTGGCATATTCCAATCTGTAATTAAAACTTTTACATCTTCATTTTTAGTTAATAAATCCCAAGCTTCAACGCCATGCTCAGCTTCTAAAACATCATCGTGTCCAAGTCTTGTTAGGGTATTTTTAATAATCCTTCTCATAGTAGAACTGTCATCAACAACTAACAATTTCACAATTTCGTCCTTTCAAAGTTTTTATAGTTTTATTTTACCCTTTTTAGCCTTATTAATCAAGCTAAAAAATTTTAAAAAACAGCATTATATCATCTTTTACTTAAATTTTTACTCAAATATTATTATTTTTATACTTAACCGTAAATAAATATACACTTAAACCTAAAAGAAGCAAGCTCACTCCACCGATAAGATAAATCGCATAAATCATCTGAGAAAGATCACCAATAGCAAGTTTAAATACCAACATCAAAGCTTCTATAGCTAAAGCAATGATAATAGAACCCAAAAATCTCACCATAGTTTTTTGAATTCCACCTTCTTCTTTTTTTGTCCTTCCTAATACTTCTTGTTCGATCAAAGTTTTTGCCAAATCAAAAATAGCTAAAGCCAAAGTTATAGCGATGGTACTTTCAAACATATGTTCTATACCTATAGCTTGATTATCAAAAAGACTAAAAAAACCTTTTTGAAATAAAAAACAAGTAATCACAAATAAAACCAGTGCGAAGCAAAAATATACCGAACGACTAAATTGAGTAAAAACAAATTCAAATTTTCCTGCTTGAATAATCTTTAAAATATCTTCAAGTTTTATATCAATACAAACAACAAAAAGCAAGTTATTTTTATCATCGTAAATTGGCATAGAAGCTGTCACGCAAAGCTCATTATTTAAAACCGAAGGATAAGGATCGCTCAAAACACATCGTCTTAATTTTACAGCTCTATAGAAATAAGAACGAGTACTTCTATCCTCACCCTGTCCTATTTCATGAGCCTTATTTAAGGAAATCGCATTTTCTATTTGCATGCCTGAAATATCTAAAATATACAAAGCATCAAAAACAACAACTTCATGAGCTATTTTATCCAAAGCTGTTTTAATCGTTTCAAGGTGAATGTCAGGAAGTTTATTGGGCAGATTTCTTGTTAAAATATAACTCATATAAGCCCTAGCACGATAGCGATTATCTTCAAATCTTTGTATATCTTTTATATACATTATACGCCTTCTTTATTGTGTTTAAATTCAGGTACAATCTTTAATAAAGCCTCTGAAATATCTTCACATATTTGTAAATTTTCTATCTCTTTATTAAGCCAATCAAGATCAACCTTCTCATTCTTTGCTACAAAAATACTCTCATATTGCGTTTTAGCATCATTTTCATCAATCAAAAGCTCTTCATAAAGCTTCTCACCTTTTCTTAAACCTGTGATTTTAATTTCTAAATCATTGCGATTAGAAAGTAAAAGCATTTTTTTAGCTAAATCTATGATTTTCACAGGCCTACCCATATCCAAAACAAAAAGCTCTCCTCCTTTTGCGATAGCTCCAGCCTGTAAAACAAGTTGCACTGCCTCAGCCACAAGCATAAAATAACGCACTATATCAGGGTGCGTTAAAGTTAAAGGCTCATTATTGGCAATTTGTGCTTTAAATTTCGGTATCACACTACCACTAGAACCTAAAACATTACCAAAACGCACACAAGCAACTTCAAAATTTTCATCACTCATACTTAAAGTATAAAGCTCGCAAACTCTTTTAGTACAGCCCATAATATTTGTTGGTCGCACTGCTTTATCTGTACTTATCATCACAAATTTAGCTACTTTATTTTCTTTAGCACTGTCGCATAAAATTTTGGTTCCTAAAATATTATTGATTACTGCTGAATGTGGATTTTGTTCGCAAAGAGGCACATGTTTATAAGCGGCTGCATGTAAAATAAGCTCGGGTTTATAAGTTTTTAATACCTCATCTAAACTTTGCTTATCTAAAATACTCAGTAAAATAGGAGTAATTTTTTCTTTATATAAATTTAAATCATCATTGATCTTATAAAGATTATACTCACTATGATCAACCATAATAAGATGCTTAGCACCAAATTTAATACATTGCTTACAAAGTTCACTGCCTATAGTTCCACCTGCTCCACTTACCAAAACTACCTTGTCTTTTAAAAAAGCCGCCACAGCACTATCATCTAAATCTTTTGGTTTTCTAGCAAGCAAGTCTTCTATACTGATATCTCTTGCTTCGTTTCTTGTAAAAGAAAATATTTTTACATCGCAAATACCATAAGCTACAAGTTCTTCAAAAAGTTTTTTAAGCTCTTCTTGCTCAAGTCTTAAAGCAATAATGGCAGTTTTTACCCCTTGTTCTACATAAGATTTTATTTTTTCTTTTTCTTCTACAATAAATTTATCACAATAAGTCCCTATAAGCTCTTTTCTCGCATCAACTACGCCTACAGGAAAAAGCCCTAAAGAACCTTCTTTTGCACCTTTTAACAAATGCAAAGCCTTAGAAGTTGCCCCTACTACAATACAAGGAGTTTCTTCTTCTTTCATTCTAAAAGGTTTAAAATCCACAAGCATTCTTTTGCTAATTCTTAAAGTACCTATAAACATATAAGAAAGAACAAAATCTATCACAATAGCACTTCTTGGAAAAGGATTAAAAAAATCACTAAAAAAATAAAAAATAAGAAAAAAACAAAACTCAGCTAAAAGCAAAGCGATAAAAATCTTTCTTGCTTCATTGAGAGAAAAAAATCTCCAAGCTACTTTATAAATTCTAAAAACAAACAAAAATGAAAGTTTTAAAACAAGCAAAATAATAGCAGAAACCATCATACCATGATAAAAAATACTCGGAATATCTCCACTAAATCTCAAAGAAAAAGCCAGATAAACGCTAAGTAAAATTAAAACAATATCTGAAGTTAAAAAAAATGCTAATCTTTTGCTTTTATAAAAAATCATTTTAAGCCTTTATGCTCTTTAAGATCAGTTTTGAAATTTCATAAACATCATCTTTACTCATCGCCGTGCCACTTGGCAAACAAATTCCTTTTTGGAAAAATAACTCACTATTGCCATTAAGATAAGCCTTAGCTCCTTTAAATACTTCTTGAGCGTGCATAGCTTTCCATAATGGTCTTGTTTCTATTTGTTCATTTTTCAAATCTTCTATGAGTTTTGAAATTTTTGGATGCAAAGTAATATTTTTTTGACTGATATTTATATCTTTTTGACAAGAATTAAGTTCATTTTTATCAAAATCAATCAAAGCTGTACTTAACCAGCGATTGCTTCTTGAATTTTCTAATTCATCTAAAAAGCTAAAACACTCTCCTAAAAATTCTTTATACCACTCATAAATTTCTCTTTTTTTAAGCACTCTTTGTTCTAAAACCTCCATTTGCGCTACGCCAATAGCTCCTAAAACATTGCTTAAGCGGTAATTATAACCATAATCTAAATGTTCATAATGCAAACAATTTTCCCTAGCTTGAGTGCTATAAAATCTTGCTTTTTCAATCTTTTCTTTATTTTTTCCTATAAGCATACCTCCACCTGAAGTGGTGATAATTTTATTGCCATTATAAGAATAAGCTCCAAATTCTCCAAAAGTTCCTAAAGCTTTATTCTTATAAAAACTTCCTAAAGCTTCAGCAGCATCTTCGATTAAAACAATTTCATTTTCTTTGCAAATTTCAACAATTTCATCCATTTTAGCCGCATTGCCATAAAGATGAGTTAAAATCAATGCTTTTGGTTTTTTTTCACATTCTTTAATAGCAAGCTTTAATAAATCTACATCGATATTATAAGTTTCATCACAATCTATAAATACAGGTTTTGCTTTAAGATAACAAATAGGTGCTACTGAAGCGATAAAAGTAAAAGAAGAAGCCAAAACAATATCATCTTGTTTTACCCCTGCCACCCTTAAAGCTAAATGCAAAGCCACTGTGGCTGAATTTAAAGCTAAGGCATTTTCACTTTTACTGTAAGCCTTGACACTTTGTTCAAAGCGATTTACAAATTCACCCAAAGGTGCTATATAATTGCTTTTGAAAACTTCTTCTATATATTTTAATTCATTACCACCCATATGCGGAGGAGAAAGAAAAAATCTCATGATTTATCCTTTGTGTAAAACAAAATTTTTATAAATTGACTCTATTTTACCTAAAAAAATTTACAAAGAATCAAACAAAAATCTTTTTATAATCATTTCATATTTTTCTTTTTGCAGGTACTCCCACAAAAACACCTTTTTCATCTTGATTTTTAACTAAAGTTGCTCCACCACCTAAAATACTATCATCTGCCAAACTTAAATTAGGCAAAACACAAGAATTAGTCCCTAAAAAACAATTTTTACCAATTTTTACATTACCTGCGCATTTAGCCCCTACACTCACATGAGAAAATTCCCCTATCACACATTCATGTTCAATCACACTTGAAGTATTCAAAATCACGCCTTTTTCTATTTTGGCTTTAGCATTAATTACCACGTAAGGCATGATTAAAATTCCTGCATTTTCTTCTATACTTGCACTAGGACTTATAAGCGCGCTTTTATGGATAAGATTGACAATTTTAAAGCCATTTTCTGAAATTTTTTGATAAATCTTTTTTCGAATTTCATTGTTTCCTATGGCTATAAAAAAATCATATTTAGGTAAGGTACTTTCAAATTTCATTCCTTTAAAATCATCTAAAAAAATACATTCTTTATAACCCATATTTTTAGCCACATCTTCACAAACAAGCCCATGACCACTAGCACCATAAATATAAATTTTTTCAGTTCTTGCCATTAAATTTCTCCGTTGTAACATGTCCTTCTTTGCTTACCCCACTTCGTTTTAAAACCTTTAAGGCTGTTAAAAACATGATTTTTAAATCAAGCAAAAAAGAAATATTTTTCACATAATACACATCAAGTTCGAATTTTTTCTGCCAAGAAATAGCATTTCTACCATTTACCTGCGCCCATCCTGTTATACCTGGACGCACTTTATGACGCAATTTTTGCTCTTTATTGTAAAGAGGCAAATACTCAACCAAAAGAGGTCTAGGTCCAACAAAACTCATATCCCCTTTTAAAACATTAAAAAGTTGCAAAAGCTCATCCAAACTTAAGCTTCTAACGATTTTTCCAAAAGCTTTCAAACGCAATTCATCGCTTAATAACTCACCCTTTTCATCTCTTTCATCGCTCATGGTTTTAAATTTATAAATTTTAAAAATTTTTTCATCTAACCCGGGACGATTTTGGGTAAAAATCACACTTCCTTGAGTGATTTTTAAAAGTAAAGCAGTGATTAAAATCACCGGAGAAAAAAGCACCAAAAGCACTAAAGCTAAAATAAAATCAAAAATTCTTTTAAAAACTTTTTCATACATTCTTAATTACCCTATCATAAAGTTTTAAATAACGCTGTGCGATTATATTTTCATCGTATTGTAAAGCATCTTGGGCGGCATTTTTAGCTAAATTCAATCTTAATTTTTCATCTTCTAATAAAAGTGAAATTTTTTCGCTTAAATCTTTAGCATTTTTTGTTTTTGCCCAAAGTCCATCATAAGCATTAGAAATAGCCTCCACACAACCTTCACAATCACTCACCACTATAGCCTTACCGCAAGCTTTTGCCTCCAAAACACTTACAGGAAAGCCTTCTTTATAGCTTGGCAAAACAAAAATATCACAATTTTGCAAAAGTTCTACGATATCACTTCTAGCACCCAAATAATGCACTGCGCCAGAGTTTAAAAACTCCAAACTCGCACAAGAAGGATTTTCATCTCTTCCACCAACTAAAACAAAATTTGCTTTGTCTTTTAGCATAGTAGCACTTTCATAAAATTCTTTTACACCTTTATGCCATAAAGCTCTTGCTATCATAAGTACAATGGGTTTTTTATCTATGTTTAAATTTTTCCAAAAAAGCTCTTTTTTTTTCGATTCTACATAAATAGGAAAAAATTTTTTTAAATTGATCCCTACAGATTTTATCACACAAATTTTACTTTCCTTAAGTCCTAAATTCCGCATAAACTCAGCATTACTTTCATTGACAAAAATAAATTGGTGTGCAAATTTAAAACTTAATTTATAAAGATTATTAATAAAAAAACGCACTAAATTTGCCTTAAAACCTTGATCTATATAAAAAGATCCCAAGCCTTCTACCAAAGCAAAACGATAAGGAATTTTTGCCCATTTTGCTGCTAAAATTCCAAAGGTATTGCTTTTGTGTGCCGCACTTTGAATAAGATCAAGATTTAAATTTTTCAAAACCTTAGCAAGATAAAAAAAATTCTTTAAAACCACAAAAGGATTTAAACTAGCTCTTGAAAGCTCGTAAACAATTACTTTTAAGCCAAGATCTCTAAGTTTTTGTGTGTATTCATCTTGTGGCACTATAACAAAAACTTCGTCTTTTCTATCTTTTAATGCTTTTATAATAGGCGTTCTAAAATGATAAATACTTGCTCCTGCATGTGATAAAAATCCTATTCTCATTTTCAACCCTTAAATTTTAAGTTTAAAAACCTTAGCATCTCTAGAATTAATCACCAAGTCAAATAAATTCTTATCATAATTTCCTAAAAAAAACATTTGCACATAAGCACTATTAAACATGGTTTTATCCATTAAAATAAATTGTGCGTAAGGAATAGCACTATCCTTTAAATAAAAAATATAAAACTGAGCCTTATCATCAATTGGAGTGATTTTGTATTCACCTTGTTTAATAGAATTAATCTCTACGATACTATTTACAGAAACCACATTATCACCTATTTTAAAACTTCTAAAATCATCGCTTAAAACCACTCCGTTGCTAAGATAAATTTCTCCATTTTTAACATCAAGTGGATAAGCTGTGCTAAAGGTAAAAGGTTTATCCAAAACTCCTGTATCTAAATTAATAAAAGAAAAACTAGCCACCGTAGAAAAAATCAAAGACATTCTAGCGGGCATATAAAGATAAATATCACGAGTTTTTGGTGTATCGATTTTAAAATCAGGTTTTGATAATGAAGCTAGAAATAAATCCACATTGCTTTGATTATAATCTTTCATCATGGCTTGTAAAATGTCTGATTTTAAAATATCATTTTGCGGAGCATAAAAGCTTTTTTCTGTATATTCTACACTAAGTCTTGCCATATTAGCCGCAGCTTGTTCATCTTTGCTTAAAGCAAAAGAAGGGAAAAAATTATCCTTACCTAAATGCTTTCCACCATCTACTAAAGTTTTCACATCGCTATAATAACGCACAGGATAACCATAATCCCACCAAGTTACCACATAATCTTCTCTATTGGCTATATTTTTTAATTGATTTAATAATGATGCTTCATTTTGAGAAAAAACTGTTGGCGCTTTATAGTTGTAAATATGGATAAATACTGGAGCTAAAGTCAAAATAGTTGCAAAAACAATACAAACATTTGAAGTTAATTGGCTATATTTTTTAACCAATATAGCCTTAAACTCGCTCAACAAAAAACCAAATCCTAAAGCCATTACAGGTACAGAATAAATGGTAAATCTAAGCCCCCCTTTTAAGGCTAAAAACCCAAGCACCAATATAGGTAAAGCCATAATCATACTTTTATGTTTTCTCAAAAGCCATACAAAACCAAACAAAGAAAACAAGAAAACAATTTCACTACCACTAATTCTTCGCATAAATTCGCTAAAATCTACATTTTCAACTTCTTGTATGGTTTGATTAACATTAAAATACATAAAGCCCTGTGTTAAATTCGCACTTTCATCACTTCTAAAAATATAAAATTTAAGCTGATAAAGTATGGGATCAACCCCACCGCTTAAAATCAAAAATATCAAAGTTGCACTACCTAAAATTCCTATAATCATAAAATTTAAGCGTTTTTGCTCTAAAGCAAATAAAGCAAAAAGTATTACTATAATGGCACTTTGATAAAACCATGCTATATTTGAAAGAGTAAGAGAAGACAAAATCACAGCTATATAAAAAATCTTTTCTTTTCTATGAAAAATAAGTGTATAAATTAAAAAAAGTCCAATTAAAGCTACATTTAAAGTATAACTTGAAGGATACCACCAAAGATAAATCCCTATAAATAATGGCAAGGCAATCAATGAAAAAAAGTCTTTTTTTAAAATCATTCTTACCATAAAAAATAAAATAAACATAGGTAAAACAATTACCAGCATATCCGTATCATAATACCCACTCATAGTGCGATTATAATAACTGTTTGCTACACTTGCTAAAAGAGCAGCTACAAAGCCCATTAAAGGACGTTTGTATTCATTAGCTAGTAAAATAATAGGAATCACCACCAAAGAAGATAAAAAAGTACTCATATATAAAATGATACTTTCAAAAGAAAAAGGTGTGATTTTATAAAGCCAATAAGTAAGCGTAGATAAAGAAGATCCATAATAACTCAAATCATTAGGCTGATGAAAACCTGCTATCATATCTCTTGCGCCCTCAGCAAAGGCATAGCCATCGTTTGAAATGATCATTAATTGATTATTGAAAAAATACTCATTAAACTCACTTGCCCACCAAATCCAGTAAAATCTACACAATACACTAAAAACATAAGCTAATATAATCATCGCAAACAAAACTAAATAAGGGTTTTTTAAATACTCTTTTTTCAACATCTTTTATCCTAATAAATATTTCAAAGCATCGCGTGCAATTTTTACTTTATCAAAGGCTTTAGCCCTAGTTTTAGCTTTGTTTTTATACGCTTTTCTTAATTTATCGTCTTCAAGCATAGTTTTTAAACCCTGAAACATAGAGTTTTCATTATCTACTTCTACTAAAAGTCCAAATTCATCATCGCCAAAAAGCTCTCTTGCACCACTTTTATGATCAGTGCAAACCACCGCACAAGAACAAGCCAAACTTTCGATTAAAACATTTGAAAAACCTTCAAACACAGAAGCAAAAGCAAAAAATTCGCATTTAGCCATGTATTTATAAGGATTATTATCAAATCCTAAAAGCAAAACCTTTTCTTCCAAATTTAATTCTTTAATCAAAGCTAAAAGCTCATCTTTAAGCACACCTTCACCTAAAATCACAAGCTTTAAACCTGTTTTCAATCTCGCATAAGCACGAATTAATAAAGCATGATTTTTACCTTTATCAAGCCTGCCTACACTTAAAATAAATTTATCTTTTAAAGCTATGTCTTCAAGGGCTTTTTGCCCTATGTTTTCTAAATCGATGGCATTGTATAAAATTTCACATTTTTTTGGATTTATACTAAAATTTTGCACTAAATCTTCTAAATTTCCTTTAGAATTAGGCAAGATTAAATCAGCTTTTGGGTAAAGCAAAGAAATTAAAAATTTATTTGCCAAAGAATTAAAATTATTTTTTACATACATCACACTTGGCGTAGTGCATTCATTGATCACAAGGCGAGTTTTGTTTCCAAACATTCTTGCTATTAAGGCTATATAATTAGGTCGATTTAAAAAAACAAATTCTGTATCAATGCCCAAATTTCTGCAAAGTTTTTTATATTTTAAAGCCAAAAAAGGTAGTTTTAAAAATTTCAAAATAGGATTTTCACTAGGTTTTGAACATTCTAAAAAATGAATTTGACACTCTGGAATTTCATAAGAAATTTTATCATTCATCAAGATCAAATGCACTTCAAATTTCAAACTTAAAATAGGCAATAAAGTCGCCACAACTCTTTCAGCACCACCACTTCCTAAAGAATAAATAAAAATGCCTAATTTTTGCATAAAGCCACCCGAATTTTTGATAATTTTTCAATCATATTATTTGGAATTATACTTAAAATGAGTAATATCAAAGCAGGAGCGTTGATTTTTATACTCAAGCTTTTAAACAAACACTTATAAAGAGCTTTATAATTTTTTGCAAGTTTTGCATAATAAGCTGCCATTTTATAATAACTCGCACAAGTTTTTTTATAATCTTTATCCTTACTCATTCTAAGTTCATTTTCTAAAATTTTAGCAAGCTCTAAATATCCCAAATATACCCTATGAGCATTTTTACTCGCCCCTAAAGTCACGCTATCTTGCCTAAAAATCCTATAAATCCTAAAAGCCTTATGGATATAAAAACTTTTTTCCTTGTATAAATTTACCCAAAGCGTGGCTTCATTGCCATAAAATTCTTCATTAAAACGCTGGTTTTCAAGTAGAGATTTTTTAAAAACAGAAAAAAACTCTCCGCTAAATTTAACCATTAAAAAATCTTTTTTAGAAATTTCACTATCTTTTTCCAAGCCCTTACCGCTAAATTCCTTGCTTAAATTTCCTTCTTTTTCTATCAAACAATTTCCAAAAACATGAGCATAACCCTCATTTGCTTTTTGCATCAAGGTACTTAAAGCCCCAGATAAAAGCTCATCATCATCATCTAAAAAAGTTACAAACTCGCCACTTGCTTGATCTAAGCCATTATTTTTATTGCCATTTGGGCCTTGTTTGTAATTTTGATTTAAAAAATACTTAATGCGATCATCATCTTTTTGTAAATTTTGCACCACACTTTTAGTATCATCGCTAGAATTATCATCGCTTACAATAATTTCTAAATCTTTAAAATCTTGATTTTGTATGCTTTTAATAGCCTTTTCTAGTAAAACTTGACGATTAAAAGTTGGTACTATAACAGAAAGTTTAGGCATTTTTAACCTCAGCTATAAGCTTAAGCCATTCTTCTTTGATATGAGAAATTTCAAAGTCTTTACACCTTTGTTTGGCATTATTTACAAGTTCTTTTCTAAAATTTTCATTATTTAAAACAAGTTCAAGTTTTTTAGCAAGTGCTATTTCATCATCACAACCTATCAAAAGCCCATCATGATTATCTTTGATTAAATCCTTAGCACCATTATAATAAGAACTTGAAATTCTACAAACCTCAAAATACAAACTTTCAATTAAAACCGTTGGCAAACCCTCTACAAAAGAACAAAGACAAAGCACTTTTGCTTTTTCATAAAGAGTCTTGACATTTTCAACTCGTCCTAAAAAATCAACTTTTATTCCTAAAGATTTTACCTTGTATTCAAGTTCTTGCCTTAACTCTCCATCTCCTGCTATAACAAATTTATAATTTTCTTGCAAATTTTTATCCAAATGCGCTATAGCTTTTAAAAACATTGCAGGGTTTTTGTTGTGATCTAAACGCCCTATAAAAAGAACCAAATTTTCCTTTTCAAAACTAGAATCAAAAGGAATTTCATCGCTAAAATGACAAGGGTTTAATAAAAGCCTAACCCTTTTTACAAATCTTTCATAATACACCTTATCACTGCTTCCAAGCACACTTAAAGCATCACAAAAAGGATAGCTTACCCTTCTTAAAAAACGCCAAATTTTAGGTTTTAAATACGCTTCATTGCTATGCTCACTTATAATGAGTGGAGTTTTAAACCCTATTTTCGCAGCAATACAAGCAATATTAGTCGTATCCAAAAAAGAAATAAAAACATCAGCCTTACTTTCTTTCAAAGCCTTTCTTAAAGCAAAAAATTTCTTAAAACGACTTGCGATTTTATGATAAAGCGTATCAAATCTAAATTGTTCTAAACTTGTAACTTTAACTTTATTTTCAAGCTTATAAAAAGATTCTCCTGCATGAAATTTAATAATACTTACTTCATGCTCTTTACAAAGTACATTAACTAAGGTTACTAAAACACGCTCAGCGCCTCCTGAATTTAAAGTTGCGATAATAAAGCTTATTTTCATCATTTCTCCTCTTTAAGCTTACCGTGTTCTAAACGATAAACCTTATCACATTGCGTTATCGTAGAAAGGCGATGTGCGATAATAATCATGGTTTTATCTTTAGAAATTTTATAAATTTCATCCATGATTTTTGCTTCACTTTGAGTATCAAGAGCAGAAGTTGCTTCATCAAGCACTAAAATTTCAGGCTCTAAATACAAAGCTCTTGCTATAGCTATGCGTTGTTTTTGTCCCCCGCTTAAATTACTCCCCCCATCACCCACTTTTGTTTGCACTCCTTGAGATAAATTTTTTATAAAATGCTCTAAATTTGCTTGTTTGATAACCCTATTAAGTTTTTCTTCATCAACCGCATCTCCAAAAGTGATATTTTTAGCTATACTGTCATTAAAAAGATAGATATTTTGCGGGATATAGCCTATTTTTTGGCGATAATTTTTTGTATTATTTGCATTTAATTCTTGCTCATCAATTAAAATTTGCCCTTCTTTTGGTTTTAAAAGTCCTATGATAAGATCTACTAAGGTACTTTTTCCGCAACCACTCTCCCCTATAAAAGCGATTTTTTCGCCTTTTTTAATGTTTAAGTTAAGATTTTTAAATAAATATTTTTTTCCCTCATAACCAAAGCCAAGGTTGTAAATTTTAAGCTCTTGATTAAAGCTTAATTTTTCCTCGCCCAAATTTTCTTCTTCTTGTCTTAAATTTTGATAAATAATATCCAAAGAAGAATGATAATAAAGCAAATCATGATAACTTGTAATAATACGATTTGCACTTGGCATTAAGCGATAAAGTGCTAAAACAAAAATAGAAATCGTGGATAAAATACCTGAAATATCACTTTCATTTTTCAACACCAAAAATACCACGATAAAAACAAGTACACAAAAACCTATTCCTTCAAGATAAATTCTAGGCACCGCAGCTACACTTTCGTTGGTAATATTTGCTTTAGAAAAAGCTTCACTTTGCGCTTTAAAAAGACTTAATACTCCATCTTCTTTGGTTTTAAGCTTAATAAATTTGAAATTATTTAAATTTGTATTTAAAATTTCAAAGAAATTTTTCATCGCTTCTTCGCGTCTTACTCCTGCTTTTTTAATGATAGGGCTTAAAATTTTCACTAAAATAAAGGCATTTAACACCATAAAAATACTTAAAAATAAAGTGATTTTATAATTAATCAAAAGCATTAAAGCATAAAGCAAAAGCACTACAAAAATTTCACTCATCAAAAGCAAAAATGATGAAATCATAGTGCTTAGATTATAAACTTCCCCTGTAATGGACTTTAAAATTTCAGATTGATTTTTTTGAGTAAATTTTTCATAATTAATATTTAAAAATTTAGAAAAAACCTTATAAGCGATCACATGATAACGCCCTTTAGAAAATCTTGCTAAAAGATGAAAATAATACGCATTTAACAAAGCTCTAAACACATAAAAAACAATAAGCCCCACCCCAAAATAAACAATGATTTCAAAAACAGGGATATTAAGATATTCTTTTAAGCTGATTAAATATTTATTACGATCAAAATAAGAAAAATCACTGGCCAAAGTGATAAAAGGCATTACCAAAGAAATCGCAAAAGTTTCTATAAAAGAAACAAATACTGAAAAAACAAGCAAAAAAAATAAAAAATTTTTATCTTCCTTACTTAAAATAAAAAAAAGTTTTTTTAACACTGTTTTTCCCAATCAAAAGCAGATTTGCAAATAAGCTCTAAATCATCATATTTAGGCTGCCAAGAAGTAAGATTTCTGATTTTACTTGCATCAGAAATCAACACACTAGGATCACCTGCACGGCGTGGGGCAAGTTCTACTTTAAAATCCACTCCACTAACTTTTTTCATCGCTTCAATCACTTCTTTGACACTAAAACCATGCCCATAACCTACATTAAAAACATTACTTTCATTCTCTTGTAAATAATCCAAAGCCGCTAAATGCGCACTTGAAATATCATCTACATGGATAAAATCTCTTATGCAAGTACCATCTTTTGTATCATAATCATCGCCAAATATGAAAAGTTTATCACGTTTTCCTGCGGCACATTCAGCTGCAACTTTTATGAGTAATGTTGCTTTTGGATAGCGTTGTCCTAAAGTATAATCCATACAAGCACCTGCAACATTAAAATATCTTAAAATACAATGCTTAAATTCAGGATTTGCCATACTTGCATCACGCAAAACCTCTTCACTCATAAGCTTACTACGCCCATAAGGATTAATAGGTACCAAAGGGCTTGTTTCGCTCACAACAGGAGTTTGTGGTTCGCCATAAGTGGCTGCCGTTGAAGAAAATATAAATTTATTTACTCCAGTTTGCAAACAAGTTTCGATGAGATTTGTCGTATTAACAGTGTTGTTCATATAATATTTTAAAGGATTTTGCATACTTTCAAAAACTTCAATGCTTGCTGCAAAATGCACAATAGCGTCAAATTTTTCTCTCTCAAGCAATGCTTTTACGCCTTGAAAATCACTTAAATCTTGTTCGAAAAATTTAAAAGCTCTTATTTTTTGCAAATCTTCTATTGCGATTTTAGAACCCTTAGAAAGATTATCTAAAACACAAATTTCATGATCTGTTTTTAAAAATTGTCTTAAAGTATGAGAACCTATATAACCTGCACCACCGCTAATAAGAATTTTCATCATCATTCCTTTTTTTAAAAAATGTCAAAAATAAATTTTAATATATTTTCTTAAATACTTAAGATTGAACTTTTGAAATTTCACTCTCACAAGCTTTTGCAAAAACTTCTGTATAGGAACGATCTGATTTTTTTTCACGCAAAAAATCTCTCATATAAGAAAGAAAATCAACATAATCTTCTTCACTAACATTAGCTTTAATAAGTTCATATTTTAAAAAAAGCATATAGGTGTTTAAAACATCACTTTCACAATATTCGTGAATTTTTTCAAGTTCATTTTCATAAAAAAGTTTCATCACCTCATCGCCATGCACATCATATTTTCCTGGCAAACCCACCATAGAGCAAAGTGTATCAAGCTTTATTCCACGCCCATTAGATCCTAAGGATTCTAATAAATCACAATGTTTTAATTCTGAAAATCTTGTTTTATAATTATTCCATTTATCGCTTTGAGTATCTAAATAAGTTGCTGCTTTTAAATTGTATTTTAAAGCCCTTAAAACAAGAACAGGCATATCGAAATTTTTACCATTAAAGCTGACTAATTTTGGCTCATAATTTTCTATAAAATTGAAAAAATTCTCAATCATTTCTTTTTCATTTTGCCCATCAATTTTATTTACTTTGATAAATTTTCCAAAATTATCACTTAAAACCGCACAAATACTGAT
This sequence comes from Campylobacter sp. CFSAN093238, assembly GCF_012898015.1. Lineage (NCBI taxonomy): Bacteria > Pseudomonadati > Campylobacterota > Epsilonproteobacteria > Campylobacterales > Campylobacteraceae > Campylobacter > Campylobacter sp. CFSAN093238. Next base: position 1,165,906 of record NZ_CP040611.1, read on the forward strand.
AATTTTATGATAAGGCAAAGGCAAAAACTCACTCCCACTTTGTTCTTTTTGCCACTGAAGTGCTTTTAAACTTACCTCTAAATCACTTCCTTCAAAACCCAAAGTTTTGCGGATAAGCTCAACATCTGGCACACTCTCACAATCAAAAACACAAATATAACCTTCATTTTTTGCCATTTTTAACCTTTTTTTAAATAATTTCGCTAAAATCATAGCAAAAATTTTAAAATATTAGGCTTTTAATGAAAATAGCAATTGTTCGTTTGTCAGCACTTGGTGATATTATACAAAGTGCCGTGGTTTTGCAATTTATCAAAAATTTTAAAAAAGATATAGAAATTCATTGGTTTGTAGATGAAAAATTTGAAGGCATACTTAAAAACCATCCTTTAATAAACAAACTCTATGCCCTGCCCTTAAAAGACAAAAAAATTTTAAAAAGCCTAAAAATTCTTCTTAAAGCAAGAAAAAACAACTATAATGCAGTAATAGATCTACAAGGGCTCATAAAATCTGCTATTGTAAGTCGAATTTTAAGTAGAAATAATTTTGGTTTTGATAAAAATAGTCTTAAAGAAAGTTTTGCTCATAATTTCTACAACCAAAAACTTGAGTTAGATTACAATGAAAATGTATTTGTAAGATACTTAAGTCTTACCTCCTTTATGTTAAATACTGATTTTAATGTCAAAAATTTAGCCTTTAAACAAGATATTTTTAGCGTAGATGAAAATTTAAAACAACTCTTAAATAATAAACTCAAACTCGACAAAAACGAAAAAAACATACTCATACATGTGGGCTCAAGTGTAGAAAATAAAATCTATCCTAAAACCAAACTTGCTATACTTTGTAAGCTTTTAATCAATGAATTTCAACAAACAAAAATTTGGCTCGCTTGGGGAAATGTAAAAGAATACGAATTTGCTAAAGAGGTTTTAAATCTTAGTGGTATTGATGAAACACATATAGAATTAGCGCCAAAATTCAATCTTGAAGAACTAATGGCTTTTACAAAAATGATGAATTTAATCATAGGAAATGATAGCGGCCCAACACATTTGGCTTTTGCTTTAAATAAGGCATCTATTACGATTTTTGGTGCAACACCAAGCTACCGCAATGCTTTTCAAACTCATATCAATAAAATCATTGATGCAGGTAAAAAAATCCAAAATGCCAAGCATATCGATAAAAGTGATTTTTGTATCACGCGTATAGAAGAAGAAGATATCTTCAAACTTGCCAAAGGCTTACTTAATGAAAAATAGTGATAGAATATATCTTAGTCTTTATTATATTTTGAAATTTTTTGTTACTTTTATGCCTGAGTGTATCTTGCATTTTTTAGCTTTGATTGTAGCAAGAATCGCTTTTTATCTTAACAAAAAACACCGCAAAATCATCAATACAAATTTGCAAATCTGTTTTCCTCAATACACTCAAAAAGAACGCGATAAATTGTCTTTAAAAATTTATGAAAATTTTGCTCAATTTGGGATTGATTGTTTGCAAAATCAAAACACCACCAAAGAAAAAATTCTCAATAAAGTAAATTTCATCAATGAAAATTTTCTTATAGATGCTCTAGCTTTAAATCGTCCTATTATCTTCACAACTGCACACTATGGAAACTGGGAAATTTTAAGCCTTGCTTATGCAGCTAAATATGGTGCGATTTCTATAGTAGGGAAAAAGTTAAAAAGTGAAATTATGTATGAAATTTTAAGCCAAAGTCGCACCCAATTTGACATAGAACTTATCGACAAAAAAGGCGGCATAAGACAAATGCTAAGCGCTCTAAAAAAAGGGAGAACTTTGGGAATTTTAACTGATCAAGACTGTGTAGAAAACGAAAGCGTAAGATTAAAATTTTTTAACAAAGAAGTGAATTATCAAATGGGAGCAAGCCTTATCGCACAAAGAAGTAATGCTTTGATCATCCCTGTTTATGCCTATAAAGAAGATGGTAAATTTTGCATAGAGTTTTTTAAAGTAAAAGATTCTCAAAATGCAAGCTTAGAAGAACTGACACTTTATCAAGCACAAAGTTGCGAAGAAATGATTAAAAAAAGACCTTGGGAATACTTTTTTTTTCATAGACGCTTTGCAAGTTATAATAAGGAAATTTACAAGGATGCAAAATGAATCTAAAGCAAATAAGTGCTATTATCATCGTAAAAAATGCAAAACAAACCTTGCTTGAATGTTTAAATTCTTTAAAAGATTTTGATGAAATTATTTTACTTAACAATGAAAGTAGTGATAATACCCTAAATATAGCTAATGAATTTAAAAAAGATTTTGCTAATTTGCACATTTACCACAGTGCTTTTATAGGTTTTGGAGCTTTAAAAAACCTTGCTTTAAGTTATGCAAAAAATGATTGGATTTTAAGCATTGATGCTGATGAAGTGCTTGAAAATGAGTGTATTAAAGAGCTTAAAAATTTAGAACTTCAAGAAGATAATATCATCGCACTTAGTCGTAAAAATCTCTATAAAGGCGAATGGATAAAGGCATGTGGTTGGTGGCCTGATTATGTTTGGAGAATTTTTAATAAAAATTTCACTCGTTTTAATGATAATTTAGTACATGAAAGCCTTGTTTTGCCAAGTAATGCTAAAAAAATTTATCTTAAAAATGGATTAAGGCATTATGCTTTTAGAGATATTTCCCACCTAATTGACAAAATGCAGTACTACTCAAGCCTTTGGGCAAAACAAAATATACACAAAAAAAGTGGTGTTTTAAAAGCAAATTTAAGAGCTTTTTGGACTTTTTTTAGAAATTATTTTTTAAAAAATGGCTTTTTATATGGTTATAAGGGTTTTATAATTAGCGTTTGCAATGCCTTAGGGACTTTTTTTAAATACATGAAATTATATGAACTTCAAAAGCAAAAGCCAAAAACTTGCGCTTTAATAATAACAACTTATAATCAAAAAGAACGCCTTAAATTAGTGCTTGATAGTGTTAAAAATCTAGCCTTTTTACCCAATGAAGTTTTAATCGCAGATGATGGTAGCAAAGAAGATACAGCAAGGCTTATTGAAGAATATCAAAAAGATTTTCCTTGCCCTTTAAAACACATTTGGCAAGAAGATGAGGGTTTTCGTGCTGCAAAAAGTAGAAATAATGCTATTAAAGCTTCTAAAAGTGAATATATAATTTTAATTGATGGTGATATGATTTTAGAAAAAGACTTTGTAAAAAATCATTTAGAATTTGCAAAACGCAAAGTAATTTTACAAGGTTCAAGAGTAATTTTAAATAAAAATGAAAGCGAAGAAATCTTAAAAAACAATAATTATAGTTTAGCTTTTAATAAAAAAGGTTTTAAAAATCAAAGAAGTATTTTTTTAGCTAAATGTGTATATAAATTTTCAAAACTAACTAAGAAATTTTTTAAAAAATCACAACTTGTTAAAGGTAGTAAAACTTGCAATATGAGTTTTTATAAAAGTGATTTTGAAGCCATTGAGGGATTTAATGAAAAATTTATAGGCTGGGGTAGGGAAGATAGTGAGTTTGTAGCTAGATTTTTATTTAATGATGGAGTGTTTAAAAGGCTTAAATTTAATGCTCTGGCTTATCATATCTATCATGAAGAAAATAGCAAAAATATGCTCGAAATCAATCATCAAATTTATCTTGAAACTATAAAAAATGAAAAAACAACTTGGAGATAAAACATGAAAAAAGTAGGTGTAGTAATCCCCATATACAATGTAGAAAAATATCTAAAAGAATGTTTAGATAGTGTAATCAATCAAACTTATACTAATTTAGAAATCATACTAGTAAATGATGGTAGTACAGATGAAAACTCACTCAATATTGCAAAAGAATATACTTTAAAAGATAAAAGAATAATTCTTTTTGATAAAAAAAATGGTGGTTTAAGTAGTGCTAGAAATGTAGGTATAGAATATTTTAGTGGAGAATATGAAACACAATATATTGAAAAAGAAAATGAATTAAATGTTTTTAAGATTATTGGCGATAATCCACAAAATATTTATAAAATTTATAAGTACAAAAATGCTTTAGCGAGTGATAAGCTAGAAATTTCAAAGATTGATTATATTATCTTTTTAGATTCTGATAATTATTGGGAGTTAAACTGCATAGAAGAGTGTGTTGTAAGAATGCAAAATGTAGATGTATTATGGTTTGACCATGCTTGTATTTATGATGATGGTATAGAAGATAAGGGTCAAAAAACAAGGATGAATGTATTTAATTTTACTCAAGAATGCACTATCACTCCAAGAGACTATGCTAAGCAAGCTATAAAAGTAGGTTCGAGGGATATCTCGTTTAGCTGGGGTGGTATGATAGATTTTTCATTTTTAAAACAATTAAAACTTAAATTTATCAACAAAATCATCAATGAAGATATTCATTTTGGCATGGTTTTGTTTGCGAGTGCTGATAGTATCTATATTTTACCAAAAAGATTGTACTTATGCCGTTTGAGGGCAAATAGTATATCAAATCATGATAAAAAAGTTACAAAGGCAAATGTGTCAGAGTATTTTAAAGACTTGTATGAATTTTTTGGAGAAAATGCTAAAGAGGCAAAAAACTATTTAAAAGCAGCAAGTAGGATGATAACAGCTTTGGAGTTGATAGAATTTTTTAAAGATCAAAAAAATGAAAATTCTCAAGCCATAAAAGAGGCTTTTTTGCCTTTTTATGTAAAAAAGGCTTTGATGATTAAAAAATTTAAAAAAGATCCTTTGAATTTAAAGGAAAAATTACCTATAATTAAACCTTTTATCCAAACAAAAATTCCTTATGATCTTTGGAAAATTTGGCAAAAAATAAAGGGTATTTTAGATAAAATCAACTTTGCAAAATGATTTTATCTATCATTGAATCTTTTTTTATAGATTTAAAATGCGTGAGTTTGTGTAAAAAGCTTTGTTTTTGAATTTCTTCCCAAAGAGTTGAATTAAATTTTTCTTTGGCACTAAATTGTAATAAATGGCATTCTATATCGCTCATGTTTTTATAGATATCATTTACAAAGCCATGCTCTTTTAAAAGTTCAAATATGATATGTAGTATAAAATAATAGTGATTTTCACTTGATTGCTCATTTTTCCAATAATTCATTAAAATATCTTTTAGAGTTTGAATAAAAGTATTGTTTGTTTTGGCTATCATAAAACTACTTAGCATTTTAACTTTAAAATCATCATTCCAGTTAAAGTATCCATAAGAAAAATATCCACTTTTGATAAATTTTTTCAATTTTTCTTTACTAGGTTTTATTTTTGATCTTTCAAAGGTAAAAAAGTCTTTATCACAAAGTTCACTAGGAATTTTAGAACTTAAAAATATACTTGCATCACACCATATACCTCCATAAGTTGCAAGCAAGCATACTCTTAAAAGATCTGAAAAAAAAGTTATAGTTTTTTCTCCAAAAAAATTATTTTCTAATTTTTCTATAACAAATGGTGGAAAATCAAGGTAATCTTTTATATTATCTTTATCTAAAATGATAATTGTGTAGTCATCTTTCATTTGACTTTGTACAGAGTTAAAACATTGTTGTATCATAGGTGAAGCTTGATTTTTACCTTGATACCAAAATTGCCAAATAATTTTATCGTTTTTAAAATAATGTTTTTTTTCAAAATCAAAATGAGGAATTTTCCCTTCTAAAAAAGGATTAATATAGTTGTTTGAAAGATAATTAGTCACTTTAGGGTGTTCTAGCTTATATTGAATATGATTTCTTAATTTTCTTCTTGTTGATTTTATGGGTATAAATGAGCTTAGTTTTTTTGTTAAAGTATTATAAATTAAAGAATTGTTTTGTTGTATTTGCATATATATTCCTAAAAAGTTTTTTGATATAATATCAAAAATAATTAAGGTTATGTATATATGAAAACCGTAGGTGTAGTAATCCCCATATACAATGTAGAAAAATATCTAAAAGAATGTTTAGATAGTGTAATCAATCAAACTTATACTAATTTAGAAATCATACTAGTAAATGATGGTAGTACAGATGAAAACTCACTTAATATTGCAAAAGAATATACTTTAAAAGATAAAAGAATAATTCTTTTTGATAAAAAAAATGGTGGTTTAAGTAGTGCTAGAAATGTAGGTATAGAATATTTTAGTGGAGAATATAAACTCAAAAATAAAACTCAAACTATAAAAGAAAATTCTTTAATAGAATTTAACATAGAAGGTAATAATCCTTATGAAATATATACTGTATATAAAAGCTATAAAGCTTTTAATAATGAACAAGATTTAACTAACTTTACTTATCCTATTATAGATTATATCATCTTTTTAGATTCTGATGATTATTGGGAATTAAACTGCATAGAAGAATGTGTACCTAGAATGGATGGGGTAGATGTGGTTTGGTTTGATAGTATTGAATATCATGATATAGAAAAAAGTTATTTCAAGCATCATAGTCGTTTAAAAGATATTAATATAAAGAAAGAATGTAGAATAAATCCTATAGAGTGGCTTAAGCTTCTAAGGCAAAATAAAATTAAAGACTTTGCATTTGCGTGGAGTGGCATAATTGATTTTGATTATATAAAAGATAAAAAAATGAAATTTAAAGACGCTATTTTTGCTGAAGATCATTTATTTGGAATTTTGCTTTTTTCGCAAGCTAAAAATATTTATGTCTATCCTAAAGTATTTTATTATTATAGAATTCGAGCTAATTCTTTGACAAATCAAGATAAAAAAATCACTAAAGATAATATACTTCCATATTTTAAAGATATATTTATTGCATTTGAAGAGAATGCAACTTTAGCAAAAGAGTATTTTAAATATGTTAGTTGGGTGGAAACCAGTTTAGAATTAGTGCGATTTGTAGAAAATTATCATGATAAAAAAATTTCTTCGTTGCTGAAAGATACTATTTTGTATTTTTATATCAAAAATGCATTTAAAATTAAAAAATTCGATAAAGATCCTTTGTGTATTAAAGAGAAATTGCAACTATTAAAACCCTATAAAATTTCAAAAATAAGATATAAAGTTATGAAATTTTTAATATCTTTACGGAATTAAATTATATAAAAATTTTTTCCATTTGAATTGATATTTTTGATATAAAATATTTATTTTATAATAAATAAGATTTATATTTCTTTTATTAAAATTTTGTTCATATTTCAATAATTGAATTTTTAATAAATATATAATTAGAAAATATAGAGGTGTTTTTTTATTTTTAATTGATTTTAAAACATTTAAAACAATTTTATGTTCTTGAATATTAGCTTCTAAAGAATTAATATTATTTGTTATAGAATTGCTATTTACATGCTGGGTATACAAAGGTTGTGTTAAGTAAAATATTTCATTAGATAATATTGTCAAAGGATAATATAATAAGGCATCTTCTGCCATATTTATTTTGATTTCTTTTTTGAGATTTAACATGTTGAAGGCTTTTAAATAAATATCTTTTTTGATTATTTTAGCCCACATTGTCCAAAATGGATTTTTAGTTTTAAGTATTTGCATTGTAAATTCTTTGTTGTTGTATTTTCCTTGTTTTATATTTAATTTTTTTATTGATTTTTTTGCATTGGTAATAAAAGCTTCAAAACACAACAAATCAATTTTACCCCCCCCCACCCATATCCAAAATTTTAATACATTCTTCGCAAGCATTAAGTTCTAAATAATCATCAGAATCTAAAAACATGATATAAGGTGAAGTTGCTACTTTAGCACCTTCATATCTTGCTCTTAAAAGCTTTAAATTCTCTTCATTATGTATGATTTTTATTCTATCATCTTTACTAGCATACTCTTTAGCTATATCTATACTTTTATCATTACCACAATCATCTACTACAATGATTTCTATATCTTTAAAAGTTTGGTTAATGCAACTTTCTAATGCTCTAGCAATATATTTTTCCACATTATAAGTTGGTAGTATGATGGAAATTTGACTCATTTTAGCTCTTTATTTTTTTTTGATATAATTATACTATAAATTTAAGGTAATAAAATGAGTATGAATATTAATGCTTTGGTATGCGGTAATGGACCTAGTTTAAAAAATATAGATTATAAAAGGTTACCAAAACAATTTGATGTATTTAGATGCAATCAGTTTTATTTTGAAGATAGATATTTTGTGGGTAAAGATGTAAAATATGTTTTTTTTAATCCTTTTGTGTTTTTTGAACAATACTATACTAGTAAAAAACTTATACAAAACGAAGAATATAACATAGAAAATATAGTTTGTTCTACTATTAATTTAGAATACATAGATGGATTTCAATTTGTTGATAATTTTGAATTATACTTTAGTGATGCTTTTTTAGGTCATGAGATTATAAAAAAGCTTAAAGATTTTTTTGCCTATATTAAATATAATGAAATATACAATAGGCAAAGAATTACTAGTGGAGTTTATATGTGTGCTACAGCTGTGGCTCTGGGATATAAAAGTATATATATAAGTGGTATTGATTTTTATCAAGATACAAATAATTTATATGCCTTCGATAATAATAAAAAAAATTTATTAAATAAATGCACTGGTTTTAAAAATCAAAAATTCAAATTTATCAATCATTCAATGGCATGTGATTTACAAGCTTTAGATTATCTAATGAAAAGGTATGATGTGAATATTTATAGTTTAAATTCAGATGAGTATTTTAAATTGGCTCCGGATATTGGAAGTGATTTTGTATTGAGTAAAAAACCAAAAAAATATATAAATGATATATTGATACCAGATAAGTATGCACAAGAAAGATATTATGGAAAAAAAAGTAGGTTAAAAGAAAATCTCCATTATAAGCTAATAAAAGATCTAATTAGACTTCCAAGTGACATAAAACACTACTTAAAGGAAAAATATGCAAATAAAAATAGATAAATTAACTATTTCTCAGAAAAATCCTTTGATAATCCCTGAAATAGGTATAAATCACAATGGTAGTTTAGAAATAGCAAAACTTATGGTAGATGCGGCCAAAAGAGCAGGAGCTAAGATAATAAAACACCAAACTCATATAGTCGAAGATGAAATGAGCCAAGAGGCTAAAAATGTTATACCGGGTAATGCAAATATTAGCATTTATGAGATTATGGAACAATGTGCATTAAACTATAAAGATGAACTAGCTTTAAAAGAGTATGTAGAGAAGCAAGGTTTGGTATATCTTAGCACTCCATTTAGTAGAGCTGCAGCAAATCGTTTAGAAGATATGGGTGTAAGTGCTTATAAAATAGGCTCAGGTGAATGTAATAATTATCCTTTAATAAAACATATAGCACAATTTAAAAAACCTATGATTATAAGCACCGGAATGAATAGCATAGAAAGTATAAAACCCACAGTTAAGATACTTAGAGATTATGAAATACCTTTTGTTTTGCTTCATACTACAAATTTATATCCTACTCCATCGCACTTAGTAAGATTACAAGCTATGTTAGAATTATATAAAGAGTTTAATTGTCTTTATGGACTTAGTGATCATACCACAAACAATCTTGCATGTATAGGTGCAATAGCTCTTGGAGCAAGTGTACTAGAAAGACACTTTACAGATACCATGGACAGAAAAGGCCCTGATATAGTTTGCTCTATGGATGAAAGCACTTTAAAAGATCTTATAAATCAAACACAAGAAATGGTGCTTTTAAGAGGCGATAATAATAAAAATCCTTTAAAAGAAGAGCAAGTGACCATTGATTTTGCATTTGCTAGTGTAGTAAGTATTAAAGATATAAAAAAGGGTGAAATTTTATCTATGGATAATATTTGGGTAAAAAGACCTTCAAAAGGTGGTATAAGTGCAAAGGATTTTGAAGCCATACTTGGAAAAAGAGCAAAAAAAGATATAAAAAATAATATACAACTAACATGGGATGATTTTGAATGAAAAAAATAGTTTTTGTTAGCGGAACTAGAGCTGATTTTTCTAAAATAAAATCTCTAATGATGAAAGTTGAAAATTCAAATGAATTTGAATTATTTATATTTGTAACCGGTATGCATATGAGTAAAAAGTTTGGTTCTACTTATATGGAAATAGAAAAATGTGGTTTTAAAAATATATATAAATATATAAATCACGATAAGTATTATCAGATGGATAAGGCTTTATCATCAACAATAGATGGTTTTTCTAAATTTATACATGAGATAGAGCCTGATTTAATAGTAGTGCATGGTGATAGAGTGGAGCCTTTAGCTGCTGCTATAGTAGGAAGTTTAAATAATATCTTAGTGGCACATATAGAAGGCGGAGAGCTTTCAGGAACTATAGATGAGAGTTTAAGACATGCTATTAGTAAATTAGCACATATTCATTTAGTAAATGATGAAATAGCAAAAAAAAGATTAATACAAATGGGTGAAGATGAGAAATCTATTTTTATTATAGGTTCTCCTGATTTAGAATTGCTAAATAATACTATATCTTTAGATGAAGCAAAAAAATATTATGATATAAAATTTAAAAATTATGCCATAGCTATATTTCATCCAATTACAACCGAAATAAACTCTTTATATAAACAAAGTGAAGAATTTGTAAATGCTCTTATAAAAAGTGAAAAAAATTATATAGTTATTTATCCAAATAATGATTTAGGATTTGAATTAATTTTGCAAAATTATGAAAGGCTAAAAAATAATGAAAGATTTAAAATTTTTCCTTCTTTAAGATTTGAGTATTTTATAAGTTTGCTAAAAAATGCCAATTTTATCATAGGAAATTCAAGTTGTATAATAAAAGAAGCTTTATATCTTAATATAAATGGAATTTTAGTTGGTTCAAGACAAGATGGTAGAACTGACATTAATAAAACAATAAGAGTAAATGCAGAGGAAAAGGATATATTGGAAGCGATTTTAAATACTAGTAAATGCACTAATATTACAAATAAAAGACTAGAAATTTTAAATAGTTCTGAGCAATTTTATAGGTTATTGAAAAATAATATTTTATTTACTATAAACAAGCAAAAAATATTCATGGATAAAAAATGACTTTGTTTTATAAAATTATAGCTTTTTTAAGATTGCTTAAAATTGATAAAAAATTAAAATTTGATAATGAATATTTTTTAAACTTAAATAAAAAAATCTACAATGAAAAGCATAAAGGTTTTTTTGATTTTGATCCAAACTCAAAAGATACAAAATCTCCTTTAAATCCATGGGCTTTTATAAGAGTAAAAAATGAAGCCACTACTTTAAGAGTATCACTTGAAAGTATGTTACCTGCCATACAAAGAGGTGTTATAGGATATAATGATTGTACTGATGGAAGTGAAGAAATTATTTTGGAATTTTGCAAACAATACCCTTCGTTTATACCAGTAAAATATCCCCATGAGGTGCAAATTGAAAATCCGCAAAGCGAAGAAAATAAACTTCATAGTTATTATAACTATGTAGCTAGTTTTATACCGCAAGATGAGTGGCTTATAAAAATAGATGTGGATCATTACTATGATGCAAAAAAATTATATAAGAGTTTTTATATGGCATCAAAAAATACTGCTGTTAGATTTCCAAGAATTAATTTTTTAATACTAGATAAAATTGTAATTCAAAATATAGGAGAATGTGGTTTTATCGATGGAGGGGATCAATTGTTAATTCAAAAGTGCAATAGTGTATTTATAGAAAGAATGGTTTCAAAGCAAAGTCAGTGGATTGATCCTGAAAAAACTGTGAAAGAATTGTATTCTGAACAGCAAATTATACCCAAACATATAAAAATCTTACAAGCAGAATTACTTCAATGGCATTTTCCTGCTTTAAAATATCATAGAAATGATTATCAAAAACATTTGGATGCTTTAACTTTAGAAGATTTTAAAAAAATCCATTATAGACATAGAAAAATAAAGAAAATAAATTATACAATGCTTGATGAAAAAGTAATTCGTGAAATATTAGATAAATTTAAATTGAGTGGTAAAAAAATGACTTTAGCTATAATACCTGCTCGAGCTGGTTCAAAAGGTATAAAAAATAAAAATTTAGCTCTTTTGCATGATAGGCCTTTGTTGTATTATACTATCAATGCAGCAAAAAATTCAAAGTATGTAGATAAAATTGTTTTAAGTAGTGATGGCGATGATATATTAGAATATGGACAAACTCAAGGTGTAGATGTGTTAAAAAGACCTAAAGAATTAGCGCTAGATGATACAACTAGTGATAAGGTTGTATTGCATACCTTGAGTTTTTATAAAGATTATGAAAATATTGTTTTATTACAACCCACTTCTCCTTTAAGGACAAATGTACATATAGATGAAGCTTTTTTAAAATTTAAAAATGAAAACTCAAATGCATTAATAAGTGTTGTAGAATGTGATAATAAAATTTTAAAAGCTTTTATAGATGATAATGGTAACTTAAAAGGAATTTGTGATAACAAATATCCATTTATGCCTAGACAAAAATTACCAAAAACTTATATGAGTAATGGTGCAATTTATATAGTAAAGTCAAATTTATTTTTAAATAACCCAACTTTTCTACAAGAAAAAACAAGTTGCTATATAATGGACGAAAAAGCTAGTTTGGATATAGATACAACAGAGGATTTAAAAAGAGTTAATAATATAAGCTTCTTATAATTTTTTTATAAAAAACTTGGTTAAAAAGGATGCTATATTATCTAGCATTGATGTTTTTAAACAAGTATTTATCTGATTATATAATTTTTCTATCTCATGTTTTTTTAAAAGTTGTCCATAAACTCCCATTTGATGAAAAGTATTTTTCTCCATATTATTTAATCTCCACATTTCTGAAAATAAATGTAAGAAAGGTTGACTGATATCTATTGAAGTATTATCTAAAAAAATTTTTACATTACACCATGGAATCTGACAAGTTCTTTTATAATCCCAAACAAAATTTTCTAAACCACATTTTTTTACATGATCAGCTAAAAACCAAGGTCCTATAACACCCCACGAGATTTTTTTTCTTTTATTAATGATTTTTTCTGCTTCTTGTATAAGATTTTTTCCAAAATCTGAATATCGAGAAAATTTTAAAAAGGATGTTGTGATTCTTGATTTTTTATTATCTTCATCCACTTCTTGTGTAAAGATATATTCTTCATTTAAATCAATATAATTTAAACATATCATATCAAGATCTACCCATACCCCCCCCCTTTTTTTTTTTAAGATAAAGTAAATTGTATCTAAAATAATCACTAAACGCTGCTACTCCAGATCCCCTATCGTCTCTAAAATAATTTTTAAAAGAAACAATTTCATTTGCATCTTTTAATTCAAAATCATCAAATAATTCATCTAATTTTTTAAAAATTTTATCATCTAAATTATAAGTATAAAGTATAAATTTATAACCATTATCTATAAAAGATTTTATAGATAAAAGCTCCATTAAACCAATACCTTTATAACCTCTAGGTGTATACCAAAAACTACTAATTTCTTGCTTCATCAACCCTTCTTTGTAAATCAAATTCTTCTTTCTCTAAAACCTCAAACAACTTCTTATGAAAATCATTATTTTTAAAGTTTAAACAAAGCTTTTTTACAAGTTCATTGCTTTTCTTTTTATCTTGATAATTCTGCCATAAAATTTCTTTATTTTTGTTTTCATATCTTCCATTTGGATTAAATTCATAATGATAAATGCAAGTTTTAAAAACAGCTATTTTCTCACAAAACATAAAATAAACATAACAAAAAAGCACATCTTCGCCATAACTCAAACGCTCATCGATTTTAACCTTTTCAAAATTTTTTAAGATGATATCTTTTCTAAAACACTTCGCCCAAACCGACCAGCAAAAATGCCTTTGTTTGCTTAAGAATTCTAAAAATTCCTTTTGATTCAAAACTTCATCTTGTTTAAAACGATAAAATTGCTTGGTTTTTACCCTATGTACAAAAGCATCAAAGCAAAGCAAATCAAAACCTTTTTTCATCTCTTTAAGCGCTATTTTACAAGCATCAAGAGTTAAAAAATCATCACTATCTAAAAACATTATAAAATCAGAACTAGAATGCAAAACTCCCAAATTTCTACTTGCAAAAGTGCCCAAATTTTCTTCATTTTGAAAGATTTTTATCCTTGGATCTTTTTTAGCAAATTCTAAAACCATATTTAAACTATTATCTTTACTTTTATCATCGATAATCAAAATTTCAATATCTTTTAAAGTCTGATTTATACAACTTTGTAAAGCCCTTGAAATAAAATCACAAGAATTAAAAAGCGGGATTATGATCGAAAGTTGTGGCATATTTTTCCTAAATTTTGTTAAAATAATAAAAACAATTCTATCAAAGTTTAGGAAATTTATGAAAATTTTTATACATCTTCCCACTTGGCTGGGCGATGCAGTGATGGCTTCACCTGCTTTATACGCTATAAAAGAACATTTTAAAAATGCCCAATTTATCCTTTATGGCTCTTTAGTTTCCACAGCACTTTTTAAAGAATTTCCTAATTCTAAAATCATCATAGAAAATAAACAATCTCGCTATAAACAAGCCCTATCTTTACGCAAAGAACTTGGTAAGATCGATCTTAGCTTTGCTTTTAGATCTGCGTTTTCTTCTAAGATTATCTTGCATATCCTTAAAACAAAACAAAGATATTTTTTTGACAAAAACAAGCACAAAGAAGAACATCAAGTTTTAAAATACCTTTATTTTATAGAAAACTCACTTAGTATAAAAGCTCATTCTAAAGACTTAAAGCTTCCCTTTAAGCTAAAACTTCAAGACCCTCTTGTCTTAAAAAATGGTAAAAAAATTCTAGGACTCAATCCTGGCGCAAGCTTTGGAAGTGCAAAAAGATGGGATGCGAGTTATTTTGCTAAAGTGGCTTTAAATTTCAGCCAAAGTCATGAAATTTTAATCTTTGGCGCAGGAAAATCCGAACAAGAACTTTGTAATGAAATTTATCAAATTTTAAAAGAACAAAACATAAAAGTAAAAAATCTTTGCAACAAAACCACCATCAAAACCCTTTGTCAAAATATCGCTTTTTGCGATCTTTTCATCACAAATGACAGTGGTCCTATGCACATAAGTGCGGTTTATAAGGTAAAAACCGTAGCTATTTTTGGCCCTACGAAATTTACTCAAACTTCACCTTGGCAAAATGAAAACGCAATATTAGTGCATTTAGATCTAGCTTGTATGCCTTGTATGCAAAAAACCTGCCCTTTAAAACACCACAAATGCATGAAAGATCTAAAGCCTCAAAGGGTTATAGAAGAGGCTAGAAATTTACTTAAAAACTCTCATCGATGATCTGACAAAGTGTGTGTATGATTAAAATGTGCATTTCTTGAATTCTAGCCGTATCATCACTTGGCACAACAAGATTATAATCACAAAGCTTATTCATCATTCCACCACCCTTTCCGCTAAGCCCTAAACAAAGCATATTAAGCTCTTTTGCTTTTTTTAAAGCTTCTAAAACATTAGGGCTTTTTCCGCTCGTTGAAATACCGATTAAAACATCATTTTCATTTCCTAAAGCTTCTACTTGTCTTGAAAAAACAAACTCAAAACCATAGTCATTTCCTATAGCACTAAGCGCTGAAGTATCTGTTGTAAGCGCTATGCCTGCTAAAGCTTTGCGTTCTTTTTTATAACGCCCACTAAGTTCAGCTGCAAAATGCTGTGCATCAGCTGCACTTCCACCATTTCCGCAAATTAAAATTTTACCACCTTTTTTAAGACATTCACATAAAAGCTCACCTACTTTAGCGATTTGTCCTTTTAAAATTTCACTTTCTTGAACGATTTTTTGATGTTCTTGCCATTCTTTTTCTACTAAATTTATCATTTTTTATCCTTAATCTTTTCTATAATCTTGCTCGTACTAAATCCTTCTTCAAAATCGATTAATTCAACTCTTGAAACCAAATTTGAACCTACAACAAGTTTATCTTTATAATCAGCTCCTTTAACCAAAATATCAGGCTTTAAAAAGCTTATAAGTTCTAAAGGTGTGTTTTCATCAAAAATCACTACAAAATCTACAAAATAAAAAGCTGCCAACATACAAGCTCTTTGAAACTCTGAATTTACAGGACGACTCTCGCCTTTGAGTCTTTTCACACTCGCATCTGAGTTTAAGCCCACAATCAAAACATCGCCTAATCTTTTAGCTTTCTCAAGATATTTTATATGTCCAAAATGCACGATATCAAAACAACCATTTGTAAAAACAATCTTTTTATCATTTTGTTTTAAAAGCGTTAAAAGCTCTTCTTTATTTTTGATCTTTTTCTCAAAACTCATACTTTTAAAACTTCTAATCTCATCAAAACTCACACTCACACTACCTATTTTACTTACCACAACGGCTGCAGCTTCATTGGCAAATTCACAAGCTTTAAAAATTTCAATCCCATTTGCCAAACAAAAAGCCAAAACGGCAATCACACTATCACCCGCTCCTGTTACATCATAAACTTCTAAGGCTTTAGCAGGTGCGATTTTTAAACCCTCATCAAAAAGCGCAATCCCCACTTCTGAAAGAGTGATGATAGAATAACGCAAAGAAAAATCTTCTTTTAATTTTTTAATCCCTTTTTCTAAATTTTCACCCTCTAAATTTTCAAATTTCAAAGCTTCTAAAGCTTCTTTTTTATTAGGCGTGAGTAAGGTTGCACCGCTATATTTACTAAAATCACTGCCTTTAGGATCAACTAAAACAGGAATATTTAAAGCCTTAGCCTTTTTTATCACAGCCTTGCAAACCTTAGGCGTTAAAATACCCTTAGCATAATCGCTTAAAACCACAGCTTTAAAATCTTTAATCTTTTCATCAAATAAAACTATAAGTTCATTTTCAAGCAAAATCTCACTTGTATCTTCTTCATCTAGTCTTAAAACCTGCTGATTGTGTGCCATAATGCGATTTTTAAAAGGGGTTTTGCGTTCTTTTTGGATCAAAAATTCTCCTTTTAAATTTTCTTGTAAAAATTTCCCACTCTCATCATCACCCACAACACCAAGCGCAAAAACATCAGCCCCTAAACTTTTTAAATTTGCATAAACATTCGCAGCCCCGCCTAATCTTTTATCTTCCTTAAGAGTTTTAGCTACCAAAACAGGGGCTTCAGGACTGATACGCGAACAATCACACCAAGTATAATTATCCACCATAAAATCCCCTATAATCAAAATTTTAGGTTTTTGCTGGCTTAAAAACTCAAGCATTTACTTCCTTTTCAAAAAGTCTTTTTATCTCATCTAAATAATCTTTAATCCCCTCTTCAAGACTAAATTTTGGTTGATAATCCCAAGTTTGATCTAGTTTTGCTTCAGTATGGAATTGATAAGATTTTACATAAGGATTTGGGATATATTCACAAGGCAAATCAGTCTTTAACTCTTTTTGCAAAATATCGACTATATCTTGAAAGGTTCTTGCTTTACCACTGCCTACATTATAAACCCCGCATTTTGAATCAAGGGCGATTAAATTGGCATTAATAACATCTTTAATATAAGTAAAATCTCTATAAATTTGATCACTTCTTTCAAACAAGCGTGGATTTTTTCCTGCTAAAATTTGATGGCCAAATTGTAAAACCATAGAAGCGGTTTTGTCTTTATAAAATTCGCCTTTTCCATAAACATTAAAATATCTAAGTCCTACCAAATGAGCTTTATCGTAATATTTTTTCGCTAACTTATCCATCATCAATTTTGAAAAAGCATAAGGATTTTTTGGTTCTTCATCCTTACCTACAGTTTGTGGACTTTTTGCATCACCATAAACCGAAGCTGAACTTGCATAAATAAGCTTTGCATTAAGATCTATGCTAAGTTCTATAAAATCTTTAAAAGTATTTAAATTGGTTTGCAAAACCTTAGTTTGATCAAAAACCGTAGTGTCTGAAATTGCTGCTTGATGAAAAATAATCTCTGGCTTAAAATCTTCAATCTTTTTTAAAACTTTTTCATCGTTAATATCGCCTGCAAAAAGTTCTCCATCAAATTCAAGTAAATTTTTAAAATGTCCAAAACTTTGTAAATTTCCATTTTCAAAAGTCGCACTGCTACGCATTTTATCAATGATTAAAATTTCATGTTTTTCTTGCAAATTTAAAGCCAGTTGCGAACCTATAAATCCTGCACCACCTGTGATTGTTACTCTCATTTAAATGTCCTTTTCTTTAAAAAAACTCAAAATTTCTTTTAAATTTTTAAATTGTCTAAAAAAATCGCCTTCTTTTTTTTCTTCATTTACCAAAATCAAAGTGCCAATATTAGCATTTAACCCTGCTTGCATATCGCTTAGATTATCTCCGATAAAAATAGAATTTTTCATATCTAAATTAAACTCATCTTTTGCTTTTAAAAGCATTCCTGCTTTAGGTTTGCGACATTCACAACCTTCTAAATGCGGACAATGATAAATTTTATCAATTTTTATACCTTGTTTAGTAAATTCTTTAAGCATATAATCACAAAGCTTAAAAAAATCACTTTCCTTATAATATCCTCTTGCAATGCCTGATTGATTTGTCGCTATAAAAAGCAAATATTTTTTAGCTAAAAAATATCTACAAAGTTCAAAAATTCCATCACAAAATTCAAAATCTTCTATTTTATAGACATATTTTTTATCTATATTAATCACACCGTCTCTATCTAAAAATAATGCTTTTGTTTTCATAAAAAACATTATAATATAGCTTTTTTGAAAAGAAAATAAACATTATCTTTATTTTCTTAAGATTTTTATAAAAATAAAGATATATAATATCTGGCAATCTAATTTTTACTGAGGAGAAATCAAATGAAAAAATTATTAGTAGTTTCTGCTTTGGCATGTCTTGGTGTTTCTGCTTTTGCTGCAGATGGTGCTACACTTTTTAAAAAATGTGCAGTATGCCATGGTGCAAATGCTGACAAAGTTTACTTAAACAAAGTTCCAGCTTTAAAAACTCTTTCTTCTGCTGAAAGACTTCAATACATGAAAGAATATTCAGAAGGCAAAAGAAATGCTTATGGTCAAGGTGCGATCATGAAACTTAACCTTAAAGGTTTAACTGAAGAAGATTTTAAAGCTATTGAAGCTCATATTGAAACTTTAAAATAATTTCTAAAAAAGGCTTTCCTTTTTAAGAAAGCCTTTTTTTATCCAAAGCTTCTTTTTTACGCCTTTCTAATTCTATAGCATCACGCAAAGAATCCTCATCATCATTTAAAGTAGTAAATTTATAATCATCATCAAATTGCTTATTTTTAATCCCCCAAAGCAAAGTTGCCAAAATGATAAAAAACGCTAAGATAGAAACTCCTATCATCATCATGATTATACTATTCATTCTTTAATCCTTAAAGCATTTAAAACGACTATTATACTACTAAAAGACATAGAAATAGCAGCAAATAAAGGATTTATCATACCCAAAAAAGCCAAAGGTATGGTGCAAGCATTATAAAACAAAGAAAAAGCAAGATTTTGCTTGATAATTTTAAAGGTGTTTTTAGATAATTTGATGGCTTTTTTTAAAGAAAGCAAGTCATTTTTCAAAAGCAAAACATCACTACTTTCTATAGCTAGATCACTTCCTTCTCTTAAAGTCATTGAAACACTTGCGTATTTTAAAGCTAGTGCATCATTTACCCCATCACCTACAAATAAAACTTTGTAATTTTTACTTAAATTTTCTATAGTTTTCATCTTATCTTCAGGCAAACAAGAAGCTTGATAATTTTGAATTTCTAACTTTTTAGCGATTTTTTCCACTGCTTTTTGATGATCGCCACTGAGTATCATTAATTCTTTCTTTTCTTTTTTAAGATAAGCGATAAGCTCTTTTGCACCTTCTCTTAAAACACTATCAAACTCAAAAAAAGCTAAAATTTTACCTTCCTTGGCAAAAATAAAATGCGTATTATCAAATTCTTTAGCCACAATACCCTTTTCTTGCAAAAATTTAGAACTTCCGCCTAAAAGCAACCCTTCATTTAACTCAGCACTTAAACCTTTAGCTTGAATACTCGAATGCTTTTTAAAATCCAAATTTAAATCCTTAGCTCCTTTTTGCTTTAAATATAACACAATATTTTGAGAGATAGGATGTTTAGAAAGTTTTACAAAATTATAAAGCTCGTTTAAATCAAGCGCTTTATCTAAAAAAACCTCTTTAAGTTCAAGCTCTATTTTGGTTAAAATACCCGTTTTATCAAATACCACACAATCACATTTGCTTAAATCTTCTATCACGCTAGAACTTTTAAATAAAATATGCTTTTTTAAAGCCCTACCTAAAGCCACAAGATTGCTCACTGGCGTTGCTAAAGCCAAAGCACAAGGACAAGCGATAATCAAAACTGCAATCGCATTGACTAAAGAAATTTCGAAACTCTCTTCTTTATAAAAAAACCAAAAAGCAAAACAAATAAAAGCGATCAATAAAACCGTTCTAGAAAAATAAGCCAAAAGACTATTGACCAAACTTTCAAGTTTTGCTTTTTTAGAACTTGCAAGTTCTAAAAGCTGGATAATTTGACTGAGTTTTGAATCCTTGTAAAGCTTTGTTGCTTCATACTCCACACTTCCATCAAGCACTATACAAGCTGAAAAAATTTCATCTTCTTTTTGTATGAGTTTTGGGGTATTTTCTCCATTTAAAGAAGAAGTATCCACACTCATTTCACCACTTTTACAAATCCCATCGATTAAAATTTTATCTCCAGTTTTAAGCAAAATTCTATCCCCTAAACAAACCTTTTGAACTTCTTTAGGAGCAAATTCTTTACCATTGAAAACTAAAACTTCATTTTGTAAAAAATCATTAAGCCCATCTATGGTATCTAAAGCACGCTTTTTGCTAAACATCTCAAGATATTTACCTATAAAAACAAAGCAAATTATCATCGCCACAGAGTCAAAATACACTTCCCCTACCCTAAAAAACATGGCCCATAAAGAATAAACATAAGCCAAACTCGCTCCGCTAATCACCAATACATCCATATTTAAACTATGCATTTTTAAAGTTTTAAAAGCACTTTTATAAAAATGAGATCCCGTATAAAAAAGCACAGGAGAACAAAGGATAAATTCAGCAAAATTTAAAATATCCTTAGTGTCCTTATCCATACCGCTAAAAAATCCTGCGTATTTTGCCACTGCTATCCACATGATATTCATCACACAAGCTATAGCCACAACAAGCTTAGAATAAAATTCCCTTTTTAGTAAATCCGCTTTTTTTGAAGCCTTGCTCGCATCATAAGCACTCGCTTTATAGCCTATGCTTTCAATAAGTCTTAAAATTTGCACCAAAGAAATGCTTTGCTCATCAAAAACAATGCGTGCTTTATGGTTTAAATGATTAATATCAAGTTCTAAAATTCCTTCTTGTTTGGTTAAAATTTTCTCATTAAGCCACACACAAGCTGCACATTCTATACCGTGTATCATGAGATAAATTTCACTAAATCCTTCTTTGGTTTTAGTGATAAACTCATCATAATTTTTCATTTCATTTTGAAAATTTACAGGGCTTAAAGTTTGATTTCCAAGCTTTTCATAAAACTCATCTAATCCACTTTCATGTAAAATTTCCCAAACGCTCTTACAACCTTTACAACAAAAAAATTTACCCTTATACTCTATCATTTGGGCTTGTTTATAATCAAGTTTGCAATGTTCACATTTCATAATCATTCTTTAAAAAAATATTTTTTATAATTATAAACAAATTTGACAAAAAGTGCATTTTTTTATTAAAATCACATTTTACAAAAATTATTCTGCTAAATCTTACGAGGACTTATGGAAAAAGAAAAAAAACAACATCAAAGAACCCACGTTCCAGTGGAAGGTTATAAAATCGAAGAATTAAAATTATTAGATTTAGAAAATCTAGTTAAAATCGCTAATGAATGTGAAATCGAAAACCCAAGAGAATTTCGCCGCCAAGAACTTATTTTTGAAATTTTAAAAGCACAAACAAAAAAAGGCGGTTTTATACTTTTTACAGGGATTTTAGAAATTTCTTCCGAAGGTTATGGCTTTTTAAGAGGTATGGACTCTAATCTTAGCGATAGTGTTAATGACGCTTATGTTTCAAATTCACAAATTAAAAAATTTGCTCTGCGTGTAGGCGATATCGTTACAGGACAAGTTAGAGAACCAAAAGATCAAGAAAAATACTACGCTCTTTTAAAAATCGAAGCGATCAATTATCTGCCTTTGCAAGAAGCCAAAGAAAGACCTTTGTTTGATAACTTAACCCCTATTTTTCCAACAGAAAAAATCAAACTCGAATACGATGCAATGAAGCTTACAGGTCGTGTTTTGGATCTTTTTACTCCTATAGGAAAAGGACAACGCGGGCTTATCGTTGCTCCACCACGCACAGGTAAAACAGAGCTTATGAAAGAACTTGCTACTGCTATTGCAAAAAACCACCCAGAAATGCATTTAATCGTACTTTTAGTCGATGAAAGGCCTGAAGAAGTTACCGATATGCAAAGATGTGTAAAAGGCGAAGTTTTTAGTTCTACTTTTGATTTACCTGCTTATAATCATGTGCGTGTAGCCGAACTCGTGATAGAAAAAGCCAAAAGAATGGTAGAAACAGGCAAAGATGTTATCATCTTACTTGATAGTATCACAAGACTGGCACGTGCTTATAACACCGCAACTCCAAGCAGTGGAAAAGTCCTAAGCGGCGGAGTGGATGCTAATGCCCTACACAAGCCAAAACGCTTCTTTGGTGCAGCTAGAAATATAGAAAATGGAGGCTCTTTAACCATAGTTGCTACAGCTTTAATTGATACAGGTTCAAGAATGGATGATGTGATTTTTGAAGAATTTAAAGGCACAGGAAATAGCGAAATAGTTCTTGATAGAAATATCGCCGATAGAAGAATTTATCCTGCGATTAATATCATCAAATCAGGAACAAGAAAAGAAGAATTGCTCCAAGGCGTAGCAAATCTTCAAAAAATTTGGGCAATCCGTTCAGCGATTTCTCAAATGGATGATGTTGAAGCGTTGAAATTTTTATATTCTAAAATGCTTAAAACCAAAGACAATGTAGAACTTTTATCTATAATGAACGAGTAGAAAATGCTTCAAGCTTTAGCGATTAAATACAGACCAAAAACCTTTGATGAACTCATAGGACAAAAGACAGTTAGCGTAAGTTTAAAATACGCCCTAAATCATAATCGCTTAGCTCATGCTTATCTTTTTTCAGGACTTAGAGGAAGTGGAAAAACTTCAAGTGCTAGAATTTTTTCTCGTGCTTTAGTTTGCGAACAAGGACCAAGTGATACTCCATGTGGCACTTGCAAACACTGTCTTGCAGCACTTGAAGGCAAACACATAGACATTATAGAAATGGATGCTGCAAGCAACCGTGGGCTTGAAGATATACAAGCCTTAATTGAACAAACCAAATACACCCCTTCTATGGCAAGATTTAAAATTTTCATCATTGATGAAGTACATATGCTTACCCCACAGGCTGCAAATGCACTTTTAAAAACCTTAGAAGAACCCCCAAGTTATGTTAAATTTATACTTGCAACCACTGATCCTTTAAAACTCCCAGCTACCGTGCTTTCAAGAACGCAACATTTTCGCTTTAAACAAATTCCGCAGAGTGAAATTTTAAATCATCTTAAAGAAATTTTACTTAAAGAAAATGTTAAATTTGAAGAAGAAGCTTTAAAATTTATAGCAAGAAGCGGCAATGGATCTTTAAGAGATACTTTAACCTTGCTTGACCAAGCTATTATTTTTTGTCAAAATGAAATCAGTATTAGTAAAATTACAGATATGTTAGGCTTTTTAGATCCTCAAAAAATCAAAGCCTTTTATCAGGCTATCTTAACAAAAGACAAGGAAAAAGTTTTTGCGTATTTAGAGGAATTACAAGATTATGAAGCCTCAAGCGTGATTGATGAAATGCTTTTTTATTTAAAAGAAAGTTTTTTTGCAAAAAGTACAGAATTTTCTACTTTAATTTATGAAAGATTTTTCCGTATTTTATCAAAAGCTAAGAATATGCTTTGCGATGATGATGGCTTTACGCTTTGTGTTATGGCTTTTATGATGATGGAAGCAAGTCATTTAAAAGAAATTGACGCACAAATCCAAGCAATCAAACAAGAAAATACAACAAATATTATACCTAGGATCACACCTTCTCCTATCATACCTCATCTTGAGAAAAAAACAGAAAAAAATGCTTATGAAATCTTACTTGATAGTATTTATGATAGGGATTTTGATCTTGCAGAATGCTTTAAACAAAGTACAAATTTTATTAGTTTTGAAAACAATACTTTAAATATAAACTCAAACGCACAAGGACAAAATCGCGATACACTCAATAAAGGTTTTAAACTCATACAAGAACTTTTTAAGGCTAAATTTGGGGAAAATGCTAAAATTAATGTGCAAAAAGTACTAACAATTGATGAAAATAAGCTTCAATCCTTAACTCAAGAATTACCAAACAATGAAAATAAAAACATAGATATTCAAAGTTCTATTAATATGCTTAAAGAAGGGGCCAAAAAATTTGACCCACAAGAAGATCTTAAAGAGGCTCTTAAAGATTGTTTTGGAGAGCCTAGTATAGAAAATTAATCATTTTTAAGAGAGATGAAAATCAAAGCCAAAAACATATAAGTTACCAATCTTGTAGTATCAGGTAAACCTTTCCAAACCTTACTCATCCACATTCCAAACCATTCTGCAACAACTACTTGGAAGGCAAAAAACCATAAAATACACAAGTTAAAGAAATAATCCCAAAAAATCTTAGCATTATGAAAGCTTTGAGCATCTAAATTTCTAGCTTTAAACATATCATAAGCACCTTTTTTAGAGCTGTTAAGGCAATAAAAGTTTCAAAAAGAATAATTGCTATATAGCCTATATGATAAATCACGGGAGAAGTAATAGCCATATAAACTACAGCATTACCTAAATAAATCAGGCTTTATATCCATACTCATCACATGCGAAACAAATTGGAAATTAGAATTGTAATCTGTCACATTTCCAAAAACCACTATATCTGCTAACGATACAACGGTAAGCAAAATAATAATTTTTGAAAATCTAATCATTTTGCTTATGCAAAAACATTTTTGTTGCATTTATACTCTTTTAATAATATATTTTAGTAATATTAATTATATATAATATATTATTAATAAAATTAAATTTTTAAATTCTTTTAAGTCTTAAAGAATTAAGCACTACAGTAATAGAACTAAAACACATTGCAAGTACTGCTATATGAGGACTTAAAGAGATAAAAGGTATAAATCCTGCCGCGATAGGAATGCAAAGTACATTATAAATAAAAGCCCAAAAAAGATTTAGCTTAATAATACCGCGTGTTTTTTTAGCAAGTTTAAAACATTTAAAAATCGCTGATAAATCATCTTTTATCAAGATAAAATCTCCTGTTTTTTTAGCAAGTTCATTTGCCTTTGAAAAACTCATACTCACACTTGCAGCAGATAAAGCCGCCGCATCATTGATCCCATCTCCTACAAAAAGAGTTTTTTTAAATTTTTGAATGATTTGTAGTTTTTCTTCACTCTTAAGCTGAGCGTGAAATTCGTCTATTTGTAATTCTTTGGCTATTTTTTCTACATTTTTTACATGATCGCCGCTTAAAATAAAAGTTTTAAGATTTTGCTTTTTTAAATTTAACACAAGCTCTTTGGCTCCATCTTTTAAAGCATTGCTTAACAAAACACCGCCTAAACACTTTTTATTCTTAGCAAAATACACCCTAACATATTCTTTAAAAGTATCAAAAAAGATATCACTTTCTTTTGTGTCAATTTCATTTTCGTGCAAAAACTGTGCATTGCCTACGAGATAATTATCATTATCTTCTTTGTATTTTATACCAGAACCCACAATCACTCTTCCCTCACCCTTTAAATCAAAAAAATGATCTTTATGTAAAGCCTTAGCTATAGGATGAGAGCTTAAACTTTCAATTTGACATAATTTATCAAAATCATCTTTAGAAAGATTGTGTTTAAAAATACTCAAATTTTCCTTTGTTAATGTACCCGTTTTATCAAAAAAAGCATACTTAACTAAGGCTAATTTTTCTAAAGCAGCAGGATTTTTAATAAGAATGAAATTTTTTGCCGCATTTGCACTTGCCACAACCAAAGCTATAGGCGTTGCAAGACCTAAAGCACAAGGACAAGAGATCAAAAGCACAGCACAAGAGTGTAAAAAAGCTGTATTTAAATCTGCTTTTAGCACCCAAAAAACAAAAACTAAAAAAGCAAAAAATATTATACCCCCTACAAAGTATTTAGAAATTTGATCTGCTAAATTTGCCAAAGGACTTTTGATACTTCCTGCTTCAAAAACTAGATTTTTGATTTGTTCTAAAGTACTATCCATGGCCTTTTTGTTTGCTTTGATCCTTAAAGCACCATTTAAAACTACTGCTCCTGCTTGAACTTCATCGCCTTCTTTTTTTAAAACAGGCAAAAACTCCCCATTTAAAAAACTCATATCAAGCTCTGCACTCCCTAAAAGCACTACTCCATCTGCAACAATACTTTCTCCTTCTTTTACCAAAAGTACATCGCCACTTTTGACAAAAGAACTTGAAATTTCTTTGATACTTTCATCTTCAAGCAAAATTTTTGTCTTTTTTGTGTCTATATTTTCTAAAATTCTTTGATAATCTTGTGCCTTAAATTTAGCCTTACTTTCAAGATATTTTCCTAAAAGCACAAAGGAAATAATCATCATTGCACCACTAAAATACAAATCTTCTTCTTTGAAAATTTGCAAATACACCAAAAAAGAATACACAAAAGCACTCAAAGTCCCCAAAGCTACAAGGGTATTCATATCTAAATTTTTACTTTTAAGTCCTAAAAAAGCATGAGAAAAAAAGTCTCTCCCACAATAAAATATCCCAAAAAAACTCAAAGCCATTTGGATATTTTGAGAAAAAGAACTTTTAACAAACATTTCAAAATACATAATAATCACACTCAAAACTATACTTAAGAGCAAATTTTTTCTTAATTCTAAGTGTTTTTTTGCCTTGTATGCGTTCAAGCTTTGTTCATCTTCTAAAATTTCAAAGCCTAAATTTTGAATTTTTGCGATGATATCCTTGCGTTTTTCTTGATCTTTAAGTAAAAAAACCCCGCTAGAATTCACATAAGAAACACTAGCATCTTTAACACCATCAATTTTTTTACAAGCTCTTTCTATAGCGTTAGAACAATTAACGCAAGTCATTTTGCCTATTTTTATACGCAATTCTTCCATTATAAACGCTCTACGATCTCAAAACCTAAATCTTGAAATTCTTTTGTAAAATTTGATACTTGATTTTCTTCTAAATTTAAACTTAAAATTTTTTGCTCCAAATCCACTTCTATATTTCCAAATTCATCTTCAAGAGAATTTTTGATCAAATTTACACAATTCATGCAATTAACATTTTTTACTTTAAATTTCATTTTCACTCCTTATAGGTTGTATGGTAATGTGCCCGATTTCAAATTCATGCAATAACTTATGAGATAAATCCTGAGATAGTTTTTCAAATTCCTTTAGATTGCAAACTCTTACTTTTAAATGCATAGAGGCTACTAGCATTTTATTAGTGATTTGAGTAATATGCAAATCCACTACCTCATCCACACTAGGATTTAAAAGCAAAACTTGTCTTACTTTTTCTATATCCACAGGAGAACTTTCAAGCAAGACATTAGCGCTTTGTTTAAGCAAGATAATCGCCCATCTTAAAAGCAAGATTGATAATACAATAGCTAAAATCGTATCTATATAAACAATACCGCTAAAATACACCACGATCCCACCCATAATAACCGCTAAAGAACCCAATAAATCACTCATCATATGCAAAAAAGCAGACTTCATATTGACATTTTCTAAATTTGCACCCTTAAACATCATCAAAGCATTAATCCCATTTACCAAAAAGCCTAAAATAGCTACAATTATCATGGTTTTAGCGTCAATTTCTTTTGGATTAATAAATTTTTCTATAGCTTCATAAATGATAAATAAAGCCGATAAAATAATGGTTAGAGCATTGATAAAAGCCACTAAAACTTCAAGACGAAAATACCCAAAGGTCTTTTGATGATCTTGCCATTTTTCTACAGCTATAATGGCTAAAAAACTAAGAGCTAAGGCAAAAACATCAGAAAACATATGCAAAGTATCGCTTAAAAGTGCTAAAGAATTTGAAAGGATTGAATAAATAAATTGCACAAGCATCATAGAAAAAGTCATTAAAAGAGAAATTTTTAAAATCTTTTTATCCACACTCCTTGCATCAGCATGGGAATGATGATGTTCATGAGAATGTTCTTCGTGATTATGATGACAAGATTTGTTAGCTAAAGGCTCGTGTGATAAAAATTTATACATCTTATATCCTTTTTTGCTTGACATTTTAAGATATTAAGCTAAAAAGGATATAAATATTTGTTATTTTTATAAAAATTAAAAGTCAAAAAGCTCGCCTAGCCAACTTTCTTTCTTTTTCTTTTTATAATAGTCATTGTGCTGATGATAAGCTGAGTCATTATATCTTGACTCTTGTCTTGGAGCTTGGTTAAAATTTGCTGTATTAGGGACACTGCGTTCTATGATTTTGTCAAGTTCTCCACGATCAAGCCAAACGCCACGACACTTTGGACAATAATCAATCTCAACTCCACTCCTATCACTCATAACCAAATCTACATTACAAACTGGACATAACATACAATACCTTTTTTTTAAATTTTTGATTTAAAATTATAAAAAGAAATATTAAACAAATTTACAACAAGTTTTAATGTTTTTTTGCATGTCTAGTCATCATAAAACTTTGTTCAAAAAATATAAGCAAAGTAACACTCACTCCTATAGCTAGAGCCAAAGTCACAGAAACAGTTGTAAAAAAATAATCAAAAAATTGAACCAAAAATTCAGACTTAGCCTTCAAATCATCACTGCGTATAAAAGAAATAAGATACAAAATTGCTTTATAAGCATAAATTCCAGGTATCATAGGAATAAGAGCAGGGAAAGCGATAATTTCAGCAGGGGTTTTGATAATTTTTGCTAAAGCAATTCCTAAACATCCTATGCAAAATGAAGCAACAAAAGTTGCAATTGCTAAAGTTTGAAAATGAAAATATTCCACCAAGGTAAAACGAAGCCCATGTGCAATTGCCGCTAAAAGAGCAGATAAAATAAGGGTTTTTAAAGGTGGATTACAAGCATAAGCAAACCCAAATCCCGCCACAGCAGCAAAAAACATATCTCTTAAAATAAATTCAATCATCTTAAAATCCCAAAATCCGAAATACTAAGCGTCATGTAAATTCCAAGTGCTATACAACAAATCAAAATAGCCACGCTGATAATACGGCTAAGCCCCATTAAAATATGATCTTTTAATATATCAATCACAGAATTTATAAAAAATACCCCTGGTATAAGATACAAGATACTAGAACCCAAAGCCACATCAGAAGTATTGGTATATCCCATATCCAGTCCAAAAAATACAAACCACGATGAGATAAAAGAACAAAGGATGTATTGAATTCTTAAATCAATCTTTGCTTTAGTTAAAATATATCTTAACAACAATCCCACAAAAGTTGCAAAAAATACTAAATTTCCAGCACCAAAATCACCACCAAAAAGCCTACAAAAAGCTGAATTTGCCATAGAAACAAATAAAAGATTAAGCAAATAAGAATGCTTTTTTTGTTGAGAAATTTGCCCAAAAACAACTTTTACTTTTTCAAGATCGTATTTGTGATCATATATAGCCCAGCTTAAAGCACTTAAATCAAAAATAAGCTTAAAATTAACATGGGCATGATGATTAGGTATAACATAAGTTCTTTGAATGGAGTTATCATCCATATCCACAACATTTAAAGTAATATGATGAAAAAAGAAATTGATATTTATCTCATAGCCATAAACCTCAGCTATTCTTCCTACGCATTTTGCCACCCTAGCTGTATAAGTTCCAGCACCTAGTAAAGTTTTAGTATATACGATTAAAAAATTAGTTAATCTTTGTATATCAGGTTTTTCCATATTTTAATAATCTTTGATTGAATTTGTTATAATTATAGCAAATTTTAAAATAAATAAGGAGAAAAAATGGCAAAAATCGGTATAGTTGGTTTAGGTTATGTAGGAGCTGCTAATGCTTATAACATAGTTACTCAAGGAATTTGCTCAGAACTTTATTTATATGATATAAAACAAGATTTAGCTCTAGCTCATGCAAGAGATTTGGAAGATATGTCAGCCATTCATTTTTCTTATACAAAAATTTTTCATGTGCCAAATTTAGAAAATTTAGCTTCTTGCGATATTATCATTTTAGCTTTTAGAAAAGAAAGCTTAAAAGAATTACCTAGTCGCTTAGTAGAACTTCAAAACAATATCCTCGAACTTAAAGACATTGTCTTAACCTTAAAAAATGCTAATTTTAAAGGCAAATACATTGTCGCAACAAATCCAAATGACACCATAACTTACTACACTCAAGTATTAAGCCAATTACCTAAAAATCATGTTTTTGGTAGTGGAACAAATTTAGATAGTTCAAGACTTAAGAAATTTTTAGCCAAAGATTTAAACATAAATTCAAAAGATATTTTTGCTTGTATGATTGGTGAACATGGAGATTCTCAGTTTGCAGCACTTTCTAATGCAAGCATTTTAGGACAAAATTTATTAGATTTTTATAAGCAAAAATTAGGCAAAGATTTAGACATACAAGAACTCGAAAAAGCCGTGATTAGCGAGGGATATTTCATCTATGAACGCAAAGGAAGAACAGAATTTGGCATAGGAACTTCTTGTGTAAATTTGGCCAAAGCCATCCTAGAAGATAGAAAAAGTTTACATCCTGTAAGTGTGGTTTTTGATGATATAGCTTTTTCAATGCCCGCTATCATAGGAAAAGATGGTATAGAAAAGGTTTTTGAATTAAAATTCAATGAAAAAGAAAAAATAAAATTAGAAAATTCAAAACAACAAATCAAAAACGCCATACAAAGCGTAAAAGATAAAATTTAAGCCTTTTTAAAAGGCTTTTTGATTTTGATATAAATTAAACTTGCTAAAATCACAAAAACAATTATAATGATTAAAATTTGAGTTAAATAAGTTTTAATCAACTCTTCATTTTGTCCTATATAATAACCCAAAAATACAAGTATAGCCACCCAAATAGCACTACCAAGTGCAGTAAAAAGTATAAAATTTACAAGTTTCATTTTTACCAAACCTGCAGGCATAGAAATATACTGACGAATCCCTGGCAAAAGACGACAAGTAAAGGTTGAAAATTCCCCATGTTTGTTAAAAAATTCTTCAAATTTAGCAAATTTGACTTCGTTTATACCAAAATACTTACCCCATTTTAATACAAAATTTTTACCCCAAAAAAAGCAAATATAATAATTAATCAAAGCCCCTAAAACAGAACCTAAAGTCCCACTAAGTATACAAAGAGTGATATCAAGTTCGCCTTTATGTGCCAAATATCCAGCAGGTATCATAACAACTTCACTTGGAAAAGGTATAAAACAACTCTCTAAGGTCATTAAGATAATAATACCCAAATACCCCCAAGCACTAGCCGTCTCAACAATAAAAGAAATGATTTCTTGCATATTAGCCTTATTTGAAGAAAATTTTAAAAAATTGTAGCTTAAAAGATTAAACAGTAAAAAGCGGTTTTATACCGCTTTTTTTATTTACCTGCAACTGAAACTTGATTTGGATTGTCCGCTGCACGAGCGATCATACACTCTTTTAAAACAGCAGCATCAGCTGGATCGCTAACTTTTTTATTAATCCAGCGTTCAACTTGTTTCATTGTTTTTGACTCTGGCTCTGGAGCTTCGTATTTTGCCATCAAACTTGCACAATCAGCCAAAGCAATGATAGGTAATAAACTTGCAAAAAGTATTTTTCTCATCTTTTGCTCCTTAGAATTTTACATTATACATTAACATGATATTATCAGCTCTTGCTTTATCTTTTTTCGCTCCACCAAATGGTAAGCCACGATTACCCCAAATATTTTGGATATTAGTATAACTTAAGCGTAAGAATTGATATCTATCAAGTTGATAAATCACATAAAAATCATGTGCTGTTCCTCTTGTCATTCTTATATTAAGCGGATCGTTGATACTTGGACGGCTCATAGTATACCAGTATCTACTTCCCCAGAAAAACTCATACCCTACTTTTAAAGCCTTGGTAAAATCATAGCGTCCGCCTACATGCACAGCATAGCCATCTTCTTCATTGAACGCACCATTTCCATAACCTTGCTTTTGAAGAATTCCACTTAATACAGGGCTTAATTGATTGTTGTTCCCGTGAGAATAACCTAAAGATAGAAAATAATTAAAATTCGTTCCAAAAGCTTTGTAATTTTCAAAATGAAGATTTGCTATAGTTAAATCTCCTAAATTTACCACCCCATCATCATCAAGAATAGTAGTAACACCATTACTAGGTAAACCAATTGGACCATTGTTAAGTGGTAAAGCAAAATCACTTAAATATGCAATATTAAATAATATTAAATTATCTCCCATACCTTCTATAGGAAGCTCTCCTTCTACTGCAGCATAGTAAAGATTTGCATCAGCATCTTTTTGATCGCTCATCCAGTCTCTTACCTTGCCTTCTTCATCCCATTGATAAGTTTTACCATAAGCTGCACGGATAGCTACTTTATGATCTTGCAAACTTTCAGGTTTATAAGTGATCACTGCTGCATCACCTAGAGCATTAATCGCTAAGGCTGGATAAGTTGATTGTCTTAAAGCATTGTTTCTAAGATTACTTCCTGGGCCATCGGTTCCTGGTTGTCTTCCTACAGTCGCAATCCATTCAGGTGTGATGTAGTAGTCAAGATAAGCTCTATCTACATAAAGTACAGGCCCGCTTGATCTTGTGTTTCTTCCTGCATCTAAGTCATAAGGAGTACCACTCCAACCCATTTGAGACCAATTTTTAGCCATAGATAAACGACCATAGAATTTGGTTTTATCATTAATATCAGCATTCATATTTAAATGAAGCTCATTCATCCATTTGTTATTAGCACTATAATCTTGTCCGCTAACTTTATAGTTTGTATTTGAAACTGCTGTTGAAAACTCAAGTCCAAATTTAACCTTGCTCAAAGCAGCTTGGAATTCTGTTTCATCGGCTCTATCATTAAGATCAGCAAGTTCAGCTTTTACAGCTTCATTTTGCTTAGCTTGAGCTTCCCTTTCTTTTCTGATTTGTGCAAGTTCAGCTTGAATTTGTGCAAGCTGTTTTTGAAGCTTGGTTATCTCATCATCTGTATTTTTAGCAAAAAGTGAAGATGAAAGAAGACAAGCACTTAAAATAAGTGAAAACTTAGTTTTCATAATCATAACTCCTTGTAATTTTGTTACATTTAGCAAATTAAAATTGTGATTATAGAAAAAAAAGTTTAAAAAAAAATTATACATTAATCATTTTTAGCTAGTCAAACTTATGACTAGCTTTGTAAATATTGTAGTTTTAAAAAAGTTTTAAAATTTTAAATTTTTAAATTTTATCGCAAATTTTTATGTCTAAAATTTTATCTCCTTGGCGTATAGAGTCTAAAACTTCTAAACTTTCTTCATCTTTTGGATCAATTTGCCCAAAAACAGTATGAACCCCATCTAAATGAGCTTGAGGGCTGTGACAAATGAAAAATTGAGAACCACCCGTATCGCGTCCTGCGTGTGCCATAGATAAAGTTCCACGCTCATGTTTATGCTCTTGATCATCACATTCGCAAATGATTTCATATCCAGGCCCACCTACACCATTGCCGTGTGGACAACCTCCTTGTATGACAAAATTTGGGATCACACGATGAAAATTTAAATCTTTATAAAATCCCTCATTAGCCAAAGTAGCAAAATTACAAACCGTTTGCGGAGCCTCATCGCCAAAAAGTTTTAATTTCATTGTGCCTTTTTCAGTTTCTATAAGAGCAAATTTGTATTCATTTACTTTGCTTGTGTCAATTGTTTTTATCATTATTTCTCCTTAATCTATATTTGTATAAACAGCTTGAACATCATCATCATCTTCTAACTTATCTAAAAGTTTTTCTATATCGCTAAGCTGTTCTTCGCTAAAGCTTACAGGATTGTTTGGTATATACTCAAGTCCTGCTTTTTTAAGAACTAAACCCTTAGTCTCTATAGCAGAACTTAGCTCACCAAAGGCAGTATAATCACCGCTAATTACTAACTCTTCTTCATTTTGTTCTAATTCTTCAAGCCCTGCATCGATCAAATCAAGTTCTAATTCTTCTAAATCTCCTGCAAATTTTTCAAGATGAAAAACCGCTTTTCTAGTAAACATAAAGCCTAAAGATCCATTTTGTAAAACTTCTCCACCATTTTTGCTAAAAATGGCTTTAACATTAGCCACGGTGCGCGTAGGGTTATCGCTCATACATTCAACTATAACCAAAGCTCCATGTGCAGCTTTTCCTTCATAATGAATGTTTTTAATATCTGCGCTATCTTTTCCACTTGCACGCTTAATAGCCGCATCTATATTATCTTTTGGCATATTATTTGCTTTTGCTGTGGCTATAGCACTTCTTAATTTTGGATTCATATCAGGATCAGTGCCACCTTCTTTAGCAGCTACTTGTATGGCTTTAGCAAGCTTAGGAAAAAGCTTACTCATTTTATCCCATCTAGCCTCTTTAGAAGCTCTTCGGTATTCAAACGCTCGTCCCATAAATTCTCACTTTCTTTAAAGATTTTTAAACTTAAAAGTATAAACTAAAAAGGCTAATTAAAGCTTTAAATGGTATGATTTTACCATTTATTTTTAGGGAGAAGCTTTTTGAATATCGCAAAAAAAGAACTTTTTATTGCTTGGTTTTTCTTGATTGCTGCTATTGTATTTGAAGTTTTAGGTACTAGTTTTTTAAAAATGGAAAATCAAATTTTAGGCTATATATTTATGGCTTTATTTATAGCTTTTTCTTATTTTTTTATGGGCAAGGCGATTAAAAAAATTCAAGTAGGCATAGCCTATGCCGTATGGGAACTTTTAGGGATTATTCTTATACTTTTAGTTTCTTTTATAGTTTTTAAAGAGAGTTTAACCTTAACTCAAATTTTAGGCATTGTTCTTTCTATCGTTGGAATTATCATGATTAATATAGGCGAGGTTAAAGAATAATGTATATTTTTATTATTGTTCTATCGGCATTGTTAGATATCGTAGCAAATTTATTGCTAAAAAAATCAGATGGTTTTAAGAATAAAATTTGGGGCTTAGCTGCGATTGTCAATGCTATACTTGCTTTTTTTCTACTTTCTTTTTCTTTAAAATATGTTCCTTTAAGCATAGCTTACTCAACTTGGGGTGCTATAGGCATCATAGGAACTTGTCTTGGTGGATGGATTTTATATAAAGAAAAATTAAACAAAATAGGAATTTTAGGTATCATTATCGTGATAATAGCAGTATTTTTGCTAAATTATTAAAACAGCAAAATGCGGTTTTAATGTTCCATTTTGTTTTTTGCTTCAATACCCATTAAAGAAAATGCGGTTTTAATACTAAGAGCAACCAAAGAAAATAATTTAAGCAAATCATTTTCATTTGCAGAGCCTACAACTTTATTTTCATTGTAGAATTTATGAAAATTTGCAGCTAAATTTTTAAGATAATCAGGAATTTTTTGCAAAGCTCTAGCCTCAAAAGCATCGTTTAAAACAGCCTTTAAATTCAAAGCTTCAAAAAGCAAATTTACGCCATCTTGATTTAAACTTTGTAAATCAGCTTTCATTACATCATCGATTTTTTTACCAGCTTTAGCAAACACTTGATGAATTCTAGCGTGTGCATAGTTGATATAATACACAGGATTAGAACTATCTTCTTTTTGCAAATCACTAATATCAAATTCCAAATGCGTATCGCATTTTTTGCTCAAAAAGATATAACGCAAAGCATCACTTCCTATCTCATCAACCACATCGCTCATCAAGATAAAATTTCCTGCTCTTTTACTCATTTTATAAGGTTCTCCATCTTTAAGTAGGGAAACCATTTGTGCTAAAATAATCTCAAGATTATTAGAGTCAAATCCCAAAAATTCCATTGCAGCTTTCATTCTAGGGATATAACCATGATGATCTGCTCCCCAAATATTAATACACTTTCCATAACCACGACTCATTTTATCTTTATGATAAACAATATCTGCTGCCAAATAAGTCCCGCGTCCATCTTCACGGATAATTACCCTATCTTTTTCATCGCCTTTTTGCGAAGAAGCAAGCCAAATTTTACCTTCTTGCTCGTAAATTCCTTTATGCTCTTTTAAAGATTCTAAAGTTGCATTTAAAGCATCATAATACGATCTTTCGCTTACATAGCTGTCAATTTTAATCTTTGCTTGTTCTAAATTTTGTTTAATCAAAACAAGCATTTTATCTTTTGCCCAATCAGCCAAACTAGGGATATTTTCTTCGCTAAAAAATTCTTTACCAAATTTTTCAAAAGCTTCTTTTGCTAAATCCGCTATATACTCGCCTTTGTAATATTGCTCTGGATATTCAACATTTTCATGAAGTATATTTTCTTTCACACTTAGTAAAATAGAAAGCCCTAGTAAATAAATTTGATTACCCGCATCATTGACATAGTATTCTGTATCGAATTTATAGCCCAAATGTCTTGCAAGTCTTGTTAAGGTGTCTCCAAAAACAGCACCTCTTGCATGTCCTATGTGTAAAGGCCCAGTAGGATTTGCACTCACATATTCAAGCAAAAAACTTTCTTGTTTTTTTTCTCCTTTAGTAAAATCATTTGGATTTGTTAAAGCCTGATTTGCAAGTTCATTTAAAAAAGTTTTGGAAATTCTAAAATTTAAATACCCATTTACAGCTTCAACTAATTCAAAACAATCATGATTTTGAAATTTGCTCGCTAAGTCGCTAGCGATCAACATAGGGGATTTTTTTAATTCCTTAGCCAGTGAAAAAGCCAAAGGGGTAGCAAAATGTGCTAAATTTTTATCCTTTGGATTTTCAAGCGCAAAATCACACTCTAAAATCTTTTTAATTTCATTAAAAATAATACTTTTCAAAAGACTAAACCTTAAGCTTTTTTTGTTTCGTCTATACTTGCATCAGCATTTGTATTATTAGTTGTGTTTTTGTTTTCTTCTATTTTTTGAGTATTTTTTGCTACTTCATCATCATTATTCATTTCATCTTTAAAAGTTTTAATACCTTTGCCTAAACCCTTTGCAAGTTCTGGAATTTTTTTTGCTCCAAAAAGCAATACAACAATCAATAAAATAATCAACCAATGACTTGGACTTGACCAACCACCCATTTTATTCTCCTTCATTCCAAATATTCTGAATTTGCCCTAGATTCTGCCCTTTGGTTCTAAATTTATGGGCGATTAAAATCGCTCGCAATGCTTCATAACTTTGCTTTAACTCATCGTTAATGATAAGATAATCATACTCGCTAAGCTCTTTCATTTCATCACTAGCGTTTTGTAATCTTTTTTCTAGTTGTATTATTGTATCAGTATTTCGCTTAATAAGTCTTTTTTTTAACTCATCTTTATTTTTTGTAGTAATAAAAACAGAAACAATCTTATCAGCCATTTTTTTTCTGGCTATTTTAAATCCTTGCACATCAATATCAAAAACAACTATTTTTCCATTATCTAAAGCATTTTGAGTGTGCTTTAAAGAAGTACCATAAAAATTTTCATGCACTCTAGCCCATTCTAAAAAATGATCACTATCTATACCTTTTTGAAATTCTTCATGGGATATAAAATGATAATGTATTCCATTTTTTTCACCCTCTCTTGGTTTGCGAGTTGTTGAAGAAATAGAAAAATAAAGCTCATCTTCAAATTCATCAAAAAGTTTTTTTAAAAGAGTTGATTTTCCAGCACCACTAGGACCTGAAATCAACAAAACAAAACCTTGCAATTTCAATCCTCTTTAAAACTAATGTTTATATTTATATTCATATTCATACCCTTAAGAGCAGCTTTTAAGGTATCATCTTTAATACTTGAAGTGATCGCTCCTGCTATGCTTTGGCTAAGCTCATTAACTATCTCTTCGCTATTATCATCTTTAGTTACATCACTTACTATAGGCTCTTCATTTTTTTCTAAGATTTCCTCTCCAAGAGCTTCTTGTATATCACTTTCTTTCAATGTATCAAAATCACTTATATTTAAATTTGGCACAACCACTTCCTCTTCATTTGTTCCTAATTCTTTATCGTCTAAAATTGGTTCATCTTTAAAATCTTCTAAGACCTTGCTACTATTGTCACTATCAATACCATAATCAAGCTCATCAAGTTGAGCTAGTTCTTCTTTGATTTGATCTTGAGTACTCAAATTTGAAGCAAAATCATCTATTTCATCTTGAATATCTTCTTCCACAACAGGAGCAAACTCCTCTAAATTTTCCTCTGATTCTTCATTATATTTTGCTTGACCTAAAAATTCAGCATCCTCAGGAAGATCATCAAAATCCATTTCTTTTTCTTGCTCTTCAACCTCAGGAAGATCATCAAAATCGCTTATATTAGCTTGTAATTCTTTATTATCTTCTAAATCTTCATCATTTTTATCATCTAGCTCATCTAAACTAGGCTCAGTATCCAAAGCTGTATGTTCTTGGCTTAAGTCTTCTTTTTCACTTTCGCCATCTTCTAAAGTTAAATCTAAATCAATTTGAGTGTCTTCTTGAGTCTGTTCTTTAATTGTTTCTTGTTCTAAATTGTCATGTTCTAAATTTTGAGTTTCTAAAGTTTTGTTTGAATTATCATCTTGAGATTCGCTAAGCTCTTCTTGCATTTCTAATGTATTTGTTTTAGAATCGTCTAATAATTCTTGCTTTTCTATTTCTTCATTTTTATCATCTTCTTTGATTTCTAAATCTTCATCATTTTTATCATCTAGCTCATCTAAACTAGGCTCAGTATCCAAAGCTGTATGTTCTTGGCTTAAGTCTTCTTTTTCACTTTCGCCATCTTCTAAAGTTAAATCTAAATCAATTTGAGTGTCTTCTTGAGTCTGTTCTTTAATTGTTTCATGTTCTAAATTGTCATGTTCTAAATTTTGAGTTTCTAAAGTTTTGTTTGAATTATCATCTTGAGCATCATCATCAAAACTCAAATCTTCCATTCCCTCTGAATTTATATCTAAAGAATTTTCATCAGGCAAATCATCTAAATTTAAATTATCTAAATCCAAGCTTATATCAGCATAAGGATTTTCATCATTGCTTAACATTGGCAAATCAATAGATGTATGCTTGTTCGCATCTTTATTATTAAGTAAATTTAAAAAATCTGTAGGTAAAAAAGGTTTTTGTAAAATTTGCGCATCTATATCTTCTACATTTTGATTTCGCGGGGCTAAAAAAATCAATCTATCGCATTTTTCTTTAAGAATTTTTAAAGGTGCTGGAGTATCACTATCTACAACAATCACATCATAATTACCCAAATTTTCACTATAAGCATTAAGTTCTTCAAAATCATAAGACATTTTTTTAGCACTAAGGCTTACAAGTCTTGAAACTACAGGGTTTTCATTTAAAAGTAAAATTTTCATCACTTTAATCCTTAAAAAATAATCGCTATTTTACGATAATTTCATTTATCCTTTCCTTAGGAGAAAAAAAGAGTTTGCATATGAGTAAAAAGTTCTAAAATTAAATTTTTAAAATATTGCATCATAACTAGTAAAATAGCAATCAAAACTACAAAACCTAGAGCTATCTTTATAGGATAGCCAATAACTAAAAGATTAAATTGTGGCATTGTTTTCATCAAAAGTCCAAAAATAACATCGGCTAAAAGTGAAATTCCAAGTATAGGAAAGCTCATAGCAAAACCTATGATGAAAATATTAAACATACCCATATTTAAATAATGCATTAAATTCTCATGCGGATAAAATCCACCTAAACTAATATAACCCAAAGAATGACTTAAAAACAAAAGCATTAAATGATGGCCATCAAAAGCAAGAAAAAACATCAAAGCAAGTAAATTTAAAATTTGAGATGTGATAGGCATACTCGTTCCAGAACTTGGATCTAATATACTTGCCATAGTAAATCCCATAGTAAAAGCAATCTGCTCACCTGCCATCATAATAATAGCAAAAATAATTTGAAGCATTAATCCTGCTATCATTCCAAAAATCACTTCACTAATAAGCTGTAAAACAAAAAAACTATCTAAATGCAAAGATTCTAATCTAGCCAAAGGATATAAATACATAGTCAAAAATAAAACTATAGTACTTTTTATCACCATAGGAATAGAATTATGTGAAAAAAAAGGAAAAAAAACTATAAGACCACTCATTCTAGCAAGAAGCAACATAAAAGTTACAACATTTTTATCACCTAAATAATTAACAAATTCCATTGGCGTTTATAGTATAAGTTTTATCACAAAAACTTGCAAGCTTGCTATCGTGAGTTACAAAAAATAAAGCTGCATCATTTTCTTTAACATAGGAAATTAAAAGCTCGATAACATTTTTAGCATTATCAAAATCCAAATTTCCAGTTGCTTCATCAGCAAAAATAATCTTTGGTTTTTTACAAAGCACACGTGCGATACTCACACGCTGTTGTTGTCCGCCGCTAAGCTTTCCTATTTTTTGATGTAAAAGCGTATCAATACCTAACCTTTTTAAAATTTTCT
Organism: Campylobacter sp. CFSAN093238; assembly: GCF_012898015.1. NCBI lineage: Bacteria > Pseudomonadati > Campylobacterota > Epsilonproteobacteria > Campylobacterales > Campylobacteraceae > Campylobacter > Campylobacter sp. CFSAN093238. The sequence continues at coordinate 1,206,763 of NZ_CP040611.1, forward strand.
CATCTAAATCTTGACCCGATAAAACACTAGCAAGTTCGATATTTTCTAAAGCCGAAAAACCTTTAAAAAGATAATGTGTCTGAAAAATAATACCAAAATCATAACGGCGAATTTTTAATCTTTCGTTTTCATCTATCTGATAAAGACTAGAACCTTTAAAAAAAACTTCACCTTTTTTTGGAATCAATAAAGAAGAAAGTATATGCAAAAGAGTAGATTTACCACAACCGCTACTCCCTTGAATAGCAATGCAATCTTTGGTATTTAAAGTAAGATTTAAACCCTCAAAAAGCGGATAATCAAAACTATGGCTTAAATTTTCCGCTCTTAAGAGTTCCATTTTTAACCGTTTTTAAAGTTGTGCAGCAACTTCAGCCGCAAAATCTTCAGTTTTCTTTTCTAAACCTTCGCCAACTTCAAAGCAAATAAATTCAACAATTTTAATTTTTCCGCCAAATTCTTTTTCTTTTTCAGCAATTACTTGTTCTACAGTTTTTTTATCATCCATTACATAAAACTGACCCATTAAAGTAAGTTTGCTATCGAGTTGAGAATTATCAGCTATAAAACTATTCATTTTGCCCGGGATAATATTATCCCAAATTTTTTCAGGTTTACCTTGAGCTTTAAGTTCTTCTTTGATTTTTTCTTCAGCTTCTTTTAAAATTGCATCGCTTAATTGTTTGCGACTTGCAAATTGAGGAATTTTATGTTCAGGTTTATTTGGATCTTTAAGTCTGCGTCTTTCTTCATTTTCTTTTTCAAGTTCAGCAACCAAAGCTTTGTATTCATTTTCAACAAAAGTCATATCCAAATCTTCATAACTTAAATAACTTGGTCTCATTGCTGCAATATGCATACAAATTTGTCTTAATAAATCTCTTGATTTTGAAGCTACTTCAGCACTATCACAAGCTGCAGCGATCACAACACCAACACGGCCATTTGTATGAATATAACCATTTACAACGCCGTTAGCACCTGCTTTTAAAGTTGCAAATCTTCTTACAACTAAGTTTTCTCCTATAGTTGCAATTTGACTTTTTAAATATTCTTCAAATTTTACACCATTAATCGTACTTGAGTGAAGCTCTTCCACACTTTGCAAGCTATTGCTTTGAATATGAGCTGTAGTATCTTTTGTTAAAGCGATAAACTGATCATTTTTTGCCACAAAATCTGTTTCGGAATTAATCTCACTTACAGTTGCGCTTGTAAAATCATCACTTACTTTTACACTTACTAAACCTTCTGCAGCAAGTCTATCTGCTTTTTTAGCAGCCTTACCTAAACCTTTTTCTCTTAAAAGTTGTACTGCTTTATCAAAATCTCCATTAGTTTCACTCAAAGCATTTTTACAATCCATCATCCCCGCGCCTGTACTTTCGCGGAGTTCTTTTACCATTGCAGCAGTAATTTCAGCCATTATTCTTGCTCCTCACCGAAGTCTTCTTCGCTCATCGCTTCATCTAAAACTTCTTTTTTCTCTTCATCGGTGATTTCTTTTTCTTCATTTGCTAAAGCTTCGCCATCTTGTTCTCTTAAAGCTTTTCCTTCATTAATCGCTTCAGCCATTTCTTGGCAGAAAAGTTGCACTGAACGAATTGCATCATCATTTCCTGGAATAGGATAAGTTACCAAGTCAGGATCGCAGTTTGTATCTAGTGGAGCTACAACAGGAATTCTTAATCTATTTGCTTCTTGAACAGCAATTTTTTCTTTTACTGTGTCAATAACAAAAATCATATCAGGTTGAGTTTTCATATAACGAATTCCACCTAAATAAGCTAATAATTTTTCTTTTTTTCTTGTAAGCATTAAAGCTTCTTTTTTAGTTAAAAGTTTAATACTTCCATCTTCTTCCATTTTTTCAATTACTTCTAATTTTCTAATTGATTGGCGAATGGTACCAAAATTTGTCATCATACCGCCAAGCCATCTATGATTTACATAAGGCATACCGCATTTTTCAGCGTATTCTTTAATCGCTCCACCTGCTTGTTTTTTTGTCCCGACAAAAAGTATAGTTTTTCCTTCGGCAGCAGCGTCACGAACGATATTATAGGTATATCTAAAATATCTTAAAGTTTTTTGTAAATCAATTACATAAATACCTTTTCTCTCGCCAAAAATGAATTTTTTCATCTTTGGATTCCAGCGTCTTGTTTGGTGTCCAAAATGCACACCGCATTCTAATAAATCTCTCATACTAACCATGAGTTTCTCCTTATAAATTTAGCTTTATTCCTCCACATCCCTTAATTTACACAAGCTAAAAAGGATTGATGCGTGTGAAATGAAGCTAAGATTTTATCAAATTTAAGTTTAGTTTTTACTTATATATGTAGTCCTTGGTAAGGCTTAGATTATTATTGATTTCTTTTGTGATTAAAAATTGAAACAAATCCACGCTTCCAACACGAAAAGCAGAGGCACAAGAACGAAGGTATAAATCCCACATTCTTATAAATTCTTCATCATATTTTTCCCTTACCTTGTCCAATACTTTGTTAAAATTTTCATCCCATAAATCTAAAGTTTTTGCATAGTGCATTCTTAAACTTTCTGCTAAAAGAAGATGAAAATCCCACTCACTCATAGCACTTACAACCTCTCTTAAAGAAGGTAAATATCCTCCTGGAAAAATATATTTATCTATCCAAGCATTTGTTTTTCCTTCAAACATGGCTAAAATAGAATGTAAAAGCATAGAACCTCCAGGTTTTAACACTTGTTTTACTTTCATGAAATAAAGTCCTAAATTCTCTTTGCCTACATGTTCAAACATACCCACAGAAACAACTTTATCAAAATAATTTTCAAATTCTAAATCTTGATAATTTTGAAGTCTTATTTCTATTTTATCTTCAAGACCAAGTTCTTTTACTCTTTCCTTAGCTTTTTTACACTGCTCCTCTGAAATAGTAATTCCAACAACCTTAACTCCATACTTTTGAGCCGCCATAATAGAAAGCCAACCCCAGCCACAACCTATATCTAAAAGCTTTTCTCCTTCTTTTAAATCAAGTTTTTTAAGAGTATGTTCTATTTTGTTAATTTGAGCTTCATAAAGAGTATTATTAGGCTCTTTAAAATAAGCGCAAGAATAGCTCATAGTATCATCAAGCCAAAGCTTATAAAAATCATTACCTATATCATAATGACTTTTGATATTTTTACTTTCCTGTTTTTGGGCTATTTTACTCAAGATATCCTCTGTATTTTTTAAAAAACGCTTATTTGAAAAATAATACAAAACTTTAGCTATTTCATCATAATCACCTTCTATTTCTAGTTTAGACTCCATATAATGTTTTGCAAAAACTAAACTCGTATCACTAAATAATTTTAAAAAAGGTATTTTTTCTTTGAAAATTAAAGAAAATTTAGCAGGCTGATTACCCACATGAAATTCTTCTTGATCCCAAAATACAATTCTAAAATTTCCATAATTCCATTTTGAAAGAATAAATTTAATCATTTGTTTTTCAAGCATGACATACTCCAACTAATAAAAATTATTATTTGATAGTATCTCTTAATTATGTTTAAAATTTGATAAAATTGAAGAAAAGATAGAATTTTTGCCACAGATATAAAATAGTGGCAAAAATTTTATAATACTAATGTAATTTAGACCAAACAGAACGCTTCCAACCTATAGCAAAAATACTTAAAATTACAAAGAATATCATTACATAAATTCCTGTAGTTTTTCTTTCTTCTTTTTTGCTATCACCCACTTGATCAATATAAGATACAACCTTAGCCTGTGCAGCTTCTGTTAAACCTACTCTTGGCATAGCGGTTCCTGGAAGAAGTTTTTGAGTATTATTAATAAAATCATGTAAATATTGCTCACCACGAGATCTTATCATCATAGAAAGATCAGGTGGAACAGAACCTAAATAAGTTTTTAAATCATTTTGATTTGATGGAGTAAAAAAGCTATCGTATTTCATATCATGACAACGTCCGCAAGCCTCAATAAAAGTTGCTTTATCTTTAGCAAATTTTATATCTTTTTCCATTAAAGCTGCTTTTTGAGCACTATTTTCCATTTTAGCATATTTTGCCTCAACATCTTTCTTAATAGTAGCATCTTCATTGGCTTCAAATTTAACACTCACATCTTTAAGATAAGCAATTACATTGGCTATATTTGCATTTGTAGCTTCTTCACTTTCTCCTGAAGTATCTTTATTGTAAGCTGTCATAATAAAAGCATCGCCAAATTTATGATCTACTTTTAAAGCAAGCGCAGGATGCATAATCAAAGCTGCTAAAAATTTTTCATCAAAAATAGCACCAGCTGCACTAAGATCAGGCGGTATTACTCCCATAGAAGAATCAGTAATATTAGCTGCTATTCCATCTTCTTTTACACCATGACATGCAAAACAGATATTTTCAAAAAATTCTTTACCTTTTTTTGCATCACCCTTAGCAAAATCGATTTTTGCAACATCTGCCCAAAGTGTTTCAACCTTGCTTAATTCTTCTTTTGCTTTTTCAAGTTCTTTGTTTGCACTCTCTATTCTTTTAGCATCTCCTGAAGCTTGTGCATCTTTTAGAGCTAATTCTTTAGCTTCAACTATACCTTTTGCAAAAGTAGTATCTTCAACAGCAAAATCAAAATTTGCAGGAGCAACATGAGGCTTCATCACTGAATGAGCATAAGGCTCCACCCCCCAATATACAAGTGCAGTAAAAACTACTACAACTAAAAATATTTTTATTTCTCTCATTGTTTAGCTCCTTTTCTCTCCATAATAGTAATAACCGGTAAAACTACAATAAGTAAAAGTAAAAATACTATAGAAGCGTAAAATCCTACCCAAGCATTTACACCTGTTGGAGGTAATTTTCCATAAACTGTTAAAACAATTAAATCGATAAGCAATATCCAAAACCAAATGAAAAATAAAGGTCTTTCATGAGCTGGTTTTACCACATCACTTCTATCAAGCCAAGGAAGCAAGAAGAAAATCACTTGAGCAATACCAAATGCAGCCAAACCTATATCAAAAGCTTTAATACCTGCAATATCAAAGAAAAATCCTCTTAAAACTTCATAACTCCATAAGAAATACCACTCAGGATAAATATGAGCTGGTGTTTTAAGCGCATTAGCTGGATCAAAATTAATTGGATCCATTGCAAATTCAAATTTAAAACAGACCAAATAAAAGAAGAAAATCATAAAAAAGCTTATATACATAAAATCTTTTGATAAAAATCCTGGCCAAAAAGGAATCACTTTAGAACCCTTTGTGTCACCTGCCATGTATTTTTCAGCCTCTAAATCAAAGTCAAGTTCTTCAGAAATTTCATTATTAACATGAGGAATTCTTAAAGAATAGAAGTGAAATGCTATAATAGCAATGATAACTATAGGAAGCAAGCACACATGAAGCATAAAAAATCTTGTTAAAGTTGGATCAGAAACCGCATAATCTCCACGAATCCAAATCACAAGCTCAGGGCCAATAAATGGTATCCCTCCAAAAAGATTAGTGATTACTTGAGCTGCCCAATAACTCATTTGTCCCCAAGGAAGCATATACCCACTAAAAGCTTCAGCAGAAAATACAACAAACAAAAGCATACCGCTAACCCAAATCATCTCACGACCTTTTTTATAAGAACCGTAATAAATTCCTGTTAGCATATGTATGTATATAATCAAAAATACAACAGAAGCGGCAACACCATGCATGTGACGCCAAAGCCATCCATAGTCCACCTCTTGCATAATAGTCTTATTCACACTATCAAAAGCAAGTGCAGTATCTGGTTTATAATACATCACAAGTAAAAGTCCTGTAACAAAAAGCACTGCAAAAAGAGTGGTTAAAATAACCCCCATTGCCCAAAGAAAGTTAATTTGCTTTGGTATCCAATATTTTACCATTAAAACATCAAGCAGTTTATGTACCGCAAGTCTTTGATCAAGCCAATCTACAAGACCATTAGCTTTTCTAATTTGTGCCATCTTAAGCCTCCGCTATCATTTTTTTATATTCAGGACCCTCTTCACCTAAAACAAGCTTGGTTCCATCAATTTTAAAAGGAGGAATTTCAAGAGGCTTTGGAGGAGGTCCAAAGACATTTTTTCCACTTGTGTCAAATTCTCCACCATGACAGGCGCATTTAAACAATTGCTCACTTGGTTGGTAAGCAGGTATACAACCCAAATGCGTACAAAGTCCTATAACCACAGTATAAGCTGCGTTATCTACCACAACATCACGTTTTTCATCTTTTGGCATACTCGCATCTTTTTTTAATATAAAAATAGGCTTTTTACGCCATTCTATAGTTCTAAGCTCTCCATCTTGCATTCCTGATAAATCTACTGTAGTAAAACCTGCAGCTTTAACACTTGGAAGCGGATCCCAAGTTTTTTTCATCGCAACAAGTGAGAAAACACCGCCTACAGCAGCTACGCTTCCAAATGCAAAGCCCATAAAGCTTCGTCTACTCTCAGATGTAGCCATAACTTGCTCCTTTCGATTTTATTTTTTAACCAAGTTAAAAGTTTATCGAAATTAAAATAAATTTTTTCTTTGTTTAACAAGTTTTGATATTTAGACAATAAGAGCAAAAAGAGAAAAAACAAGCACAGGTAAAGTTATCAAAAAGCCAAATTTACAATATTGCCAAAAAGAAATATTAATGCCTTTTCTAGCCAAAACTCCAAGCCAAAGCAAAGTTGCTAAAGAACCTATTGGCGTAAGTTTTGGACCTATATTTACACCTAAAAGATGTGCATAAATCATCAAAGAATCAAAAGAAAAATTCTCAAAATATTCTTTTAATGCCAAATCTCCGATTAAAACCATAGGCAAATTATTAAACACAGAAGATCCAAAAGCTGAAATCAAAGCCACACCAAAAATTCCACTCTTATCTTGCATCAAAAAAGCATAGCTTTTAACCAAAATTTCACTCACACCTATTTTATGTAAAGCAAAAACCACCATATAAAGCCCAAAACTAAAAAGCAAAACTCCATAAGGTGCTTCAAAAAGAATTTTAATACTTTTTTTACCTTGAATTTTTAAAATAATAAGCCAAAAAATTCCCGCCCAAAGCAAAGCAAAAAAACTTATTTTAATATTAAAAATTTCACCTATAAAAAAACTGATAACAAAAAGAAATAAAAATACTATGCAAAGAAAAAACAATTTCAATGAAATTTGCTCTTTTTTGATTAATTTAAATTCAAGCCTTTTAGGTAAAACTCTCACATAAAGCACAAAAACCGTAACTATAGTAGAAAGCAAAACAAAAAAATTTGGCAAAAACATATTTTTAGCAAATTCTAAAAATTCTATCTTAAAATAATTTGCTGTGATGATATTGGTTAAATTTGAAATAACCAAAGCGTTTGAACTTGCATCACATAAAAAAGAAAGGCTAAGTAAAAAAGAACTTAAAATAAAAGCATGATTTTTACAATCTTTAAGAGTTGAAAATAAAGCTATAATAATAGGTGTAATGATTAAAATCGCTCCATCGTTAGCAAAAAATGCAGAAAGAAAAAATACAAAAATCAACAAAAATAACATCATTTTTTTTGTACTGATATAAATTTTTTCTTGATTTTTCTCTCTAGAAAAATACAAAATTTTACTCGCAATAAAATCAAAAAATCCCAAAGCTTCCAAGCTAAAAGAAAGGATAATCAACCCAACCAAAGTTAAAGAACTATCCCAAACCAAAGAAAAAACAAAAAAAGCATCTTTAAAATCTACCAATTGAAAAATAAAAACAAAAAAAGCCCCCAAGCTAGAAAATACCCAAATAGGTAAATTCCATGGACGCCAAAAAAGTAAAACTAAAGTAGATAAAAAAATAAAAAAAGCAAGCATTTAAGCTTTTTTCTTTTGCATTTTGATATAAATTTGCAAAATATCCAACGCTGCAGGAGTGATTCCACTGATTTGACTTGCAGCAAAAATGGTTGGAGGTTTATGATGATTAAGCTTTTCTACAACCTCATTACTCAAACCACTTACACTTTTAAAATCAAAATTTTCAGGAATTTTAAGCTCACTAAGATTTTTCATTTTTTCTACTTGAGCTTTTTGCATACTAATGTAATGATAATACTTTGCCTCATTTAAAATCTCTCTTAAGGAGTAATGATCCATGGTTTCAAATATAGGGTCAAGTTTTTTTAATTTTTCTATATCAAAACTTGCTCTTGCAACAATTTTTTGAAGATTGACTATAGAAGAAATTTTATCTTCTCCTAAACTCTCTAAAAAAGCATTATTTTGGTTGTTAGGCGTAAATTCTTTAGAAAGTAAAAATTCAAGTCCTTTTTGAAGATTGTTTGCGATATTTTGTATATAAGTAAAATCTTGCTCGCTTAAAAGCCCTAAATCATAGCCATATTTTCCAAGTCTAAGTATAGCATTTTCTTCCCTTAAAAGCAGTCTAAATTCCGCTCTTGAAGTAAACATTCTATAAGGTTCTTTTGTACCTTTTATTACTAAATCATCGATTAAAACTCCTATATAAGCTTCATCACGCCTTAAAATCAAAGGCTCTTTCATATCTATGCTTAAACTTGCATTGATTCCTGCCATAAAGCCTTGTGCTGCAGCCTCTTCATAACCTGTAGTTCCATTAATCTGTCCTGCACAATAAAGATTTTTAATCTTTTTAAGTTCTAAAGTATGCTTAAGTTCAGTTGGCTCTATATAATCATATTCTATAGCATAACCAAAACGGGTTATTTTAGCATTTTCAAAACCTTTTACAGAACGCAACATTTGAGTTTGTACTTCATAAGGTAAAGAAGTAGAAAAACCGTTAATATAATACTCCGTCGCATCGATAGTTTGAGGCTCTATAAAAAGATGATGACTTTCTTTGTCGCTAAAACGATTGATCTTATCTTCTATAGAAGGACAATACCTTGGCCCCACACCTTCAATCTGTCCCGTAAAAAGTGGAGCACGATAAAAATTATTCTTAATAATCTCATGTGTAGTTGTATTAGTGCGTGCAATATAACAAGGAAGTTGAGTAGGATTAAAATTTCTTGAACGAAAACTAAAAGCTTTAGGATTTACATCACCATCTTGAATTTCAAGCACACTAAAATCAATGCTTTTTGCATCTACTCTTGGGCAAGTTCCTGTTTTTAAACGTCCCATTTTTAAACCCAAAGTTTGCAGATAATTTCCTAAATTTACCGAAGCAAGCTCCCCTACCCTTCCTGCTTGAAGTTTATTTTCACCTACGTGAATAAGTCCATTTAAAAAAGTTCCTGTTGTTAGGATGACTTTTTTGGCAAAATATATATTTTCTAAATTTGTTTTTACGCCTTTAACTTCATCATTTTCTACGATTAAAACACTCGCTTGTTCTTGAGAAATTTCTAAATTTGGAAGTTTTAAAAGTTTATTACGTGCAATGATACGGTATTTATCCATATCAATTTGTGCCCTACTTCCTTGAACGGCTACACCCTTACTTTCATTTAAAATGCGAAATTGTATCCCTGCTTCATCGGTGATTTCACCCATAAGACCACCCATGGCATCAAGTTCTTTTACCAAATGCCCTTTAGCAAGTCCACCTATGGCTGGATTACAACTTGCCGCTCCTATTTGCTCAATCAATGTAGTTAAAAGTAAGGTTTTTTTACCCATTCTAGCAGCAGCAGCACTTGCTTCAACACCTGCATGTCCACCACCTATAACAATGACATCAAACATATTTTGCCTTGAAAAATGTGAATTTTTAAAAGAAAGATTATATAATATTTAGACTTAAAACAAACTCGTTTTAAGTCTAACAAAAATTTATTTAGCTTCTTGAAGAGAAAAGATTAGCTCATTATAAGTTTTATCTGCATCTTTGCAGAAATTTTTAAGCATCTCAACACCCTTATTTAAGCCTTGTTGCTGTTCTGCTCTTAAAAGATCGCTATAAAGACTTTCTATTGTAGAAATAGCGCTTTTATTTGGCATACGACGAACGGAATAATAACCTATGATATTATTATTAACATCTATTGATGGGGTTACATTTGCAAAAACCCAATAGTAATTGTTATCTTTGGTTTTATTTTTTACGTAAGCAAAAATTTCTTTGCCTTCTTTCATATAATCCCATAAATATTTAAAAACAGTTTTTGGCATCTCTTCATGTCTTACTATGTTATGAGGTTTATTTAAAACTTCACCCATGGTATAACCTGCATACTTTAAAAAATCATCATTTGCATAAACTATTTTACCTTTTAAATCTGTTTTAGAAGTAATTAAACTATCTTCTTGTAAAAAAATTTCTCTTGACATTTTCCCACCCTCTTAATTTATATTTTTAATTTTGCTAAGATTTCAGCACTTCTTTGCTCTAGTGATTTAATATCATTTACAATCGCATCATAAGCTTTTTGATCGATATAATCTTGACTTGATTCTTCTATTGCTTTTTTAGCGTTATCTTTTATAAATTCTTTAGCTAAATTTAACTCAGTTTCAGAACTAAGCTCATTAATAACACCTTGAGCTCTCTCATCTTGACAAAGATTAGAAATTGGATCTACACTTTCAAGATTGAAATTTTGAACCCCATTTAAATTTAAATATATATTTGATTTATAAAGAATATGATCGATTTTAACCACAGACAAAATCAATCTCTTTGCAAAGGATCCAAAATTAACACCAAGAGCACTACTATTTTCTTCTAGACGTTTAAAAGCTTGAGAAAATTTATTAATTCTTTCTTCAGATTCACTAACAATGTTAAAAACTTGCTCACTGCCACTTTGGATATTTACAAAATCTTGTTGCATAGTCTGAATTGCAATAGAAATTTCGCTTGTAGATCTTTGAGTTCTTTCTGCTAACTTTCTAACTTCATCAGCCACAACCGCAAAGCCCCTACCATGCTCTCCTGCACGCGCAGCTTCAATAGCAGCATTTAAAGCTAGAAGATTGGTTTGATCGGCTATATCGCGTATTACTTCAACCACTGAAGTGATATTTTGTGAATTAGCCACAAAAGTTTGTACTGTCTCCTTGCTCGAATTTACAACATCCATTAAAGAACCCATAGCACTTTGAAGAGAATCCACCTCTGAACCATTTTCTGTAGCTGTATGAGAAATGGCATCCACTGTATCATATACATTCTTCATCATGCTAATATCTTGATTTAATGAGCTAGAAATTTGAGACATGTCTTTACTTTGATTTCCAAGGCTTAAATCCATTAAAGTTCTTGATAAAGCATTTTTAAAAGTAGATCTTGCTGTCACTTCTATGTTTGCTAAAGCTTTATTTATAAATTCGATATTATGAGCAAAAATTCCTTTTAAACCTTCAGGCAAAGCCTTGCGATAAAATTCACCTTTTTGAGAACAAGAAATAGAAGTATTAATTTCCCTTAAGTAAGCTTCTAGCCCATCAATAGTATTGTTAAGATTATCTGCTATTTCGGCTAATTTTTTGCTTTTTGTTTTTACATAGATAATTCTATTGTCAAAATTTCCTTCTTTTAACTCTCTACAAAGAACCAAAAGTTTATCTATCATTATTTGCTCATCTTTGTGTTGTCTAAGCAAATAAATCATTAAAACAGCGATTAAAACAAAAATTATCGCTCCAACAAAAATATGAATAAAAATGACACCTAAAACACCGATAACACTTAGAAAAATAGTTGATAATAATCCATTTTTCACCATAAATTTACCCCTTTTATTGAAAATTTTTTGAAATCATAAATCAAAACAATACTTTAATAATATATTACTTTAATTTTTAGGCGAAAATTATACAATAAAAAAGATTAAATATATCTTATTTAGTTATTTTCTTGTAAGTTAAAAATAAGTTCATTATAAGTCATTTTATAAGAACTTACAATATCCATTAAAGCTGAAACTCCAGCATTAATGCCTGATTTTTGCTCTTTTTCAAGTAAAATTTTATAAACTTCTTCAATTATAGAAAGAGATTTTCTATTGGGTGCACGACGAACAGAATAATAATTGATGATATCTCCATTAGCATCAAATGAAGCACTTACATTTGCAAAAACCCAGTAAAAATTACCATCTTTGGATTTATTTTTCACAAATGCAAAAATTTCATCTCCTTTTTGAATATAATCCCAAAGACATTTAAATACAGTGCGTGGCATATCTTCATGTCTTACTATATTATGAGATTTATATAAAAGCTCATCGACTTTATAACCTGCGTATTTTAAAAAGTCATTATTGGCATAAATGATATTCCCCTTAAGATCTGTTTTAGAAGTAATTAAAGCATTTTCAGACAAAACTATTTCTTTCATAATTTAAAACATCCCAATAAAACAAATAAATCAAAAATAGAATTATTACCAATAATAAATAACAAAAAGCAAACTGAATTACAAAATTATAAAATTTTCAAAAATATTTTAAATTTTATAATGCAAATAATGAGAAATTTTGTAACGTTTATATAAAAAATTATCATATCATATAAAAGAAAGTATTTCTAGATTTGTTTTTTTGTTAAAATTTACGATACACATTGTTAAAATTATATTTTACAAAGATCAAAAGGAGTGAATAAACTTGGAAACTTTAAGTCAAACTTTAGCTGAAAGAAAACCGCCTTTATATAAACGTATTATAAAAAGTCTTGGATTTTGGGTGATTATAGGCATTATTACAGGTATTGTACTTGGCTATACAGATAAAGAATTAGCCATTGCTAGCAAACCAGGAGTTGATTATTTTATAGGTGCTTTAAAGGTTCTTATAGGCCCTATTATTTTTGTTACTTTGGTTTTGGGCATCATTAGTCTTGAAAGTTTAAAAAAAGTAGGTAGCATTGGTGCTAAAGCGGTTATTTACTTTGAAGTTGTAAGTACTTTAGCACTTGCTATAGGTATTTTTATGGCAAATGTTATGCAACCAGGCCATGGAATGAATCTTGATCCAAGTCAACTTGATACAAAAAGCGTTCAAAAATACATTTCTCAAACCACAGAAGTAAGTGCGAGCTCTGAGATTATGCATATTTTAAAAGATGCTATGCCTACTGATATTATCACACCTTTTACAGAAGGAAAAACCATACAAGTTTTAGTTATTGCCATAATTACTGCTTTGATTATTTCTTTAATGAGAATAGAAGACAAACAGGCAATTCAAAGAGTTTTTGAAGTGGTACAAAATTTTGTTTTTAAAATTCTACAAATCATTATGTATTTTAGTCCTATTGCCGCCTTTTCAGCAATGGCTGTACTCATAGCTCAATACGGAATTGGCTCTTTGATCAACTTAGCATATTTACTTTTAGTAATGCTGATTTCATGTCTTGTTTTTATATTTGGAATCTTAGGTCTGATTTGTTATTTTGCAAAAGTAAATATCTTCAAATTTATGAGATTTATCTCAAGAGAAGTATTGATCGTTTTTGCAACCAGTTCAAGCGAGTCTGCACTTGCTCCTTTAATGAGAAAACTAGAAAAAGCAGGACTTTCTAAAGCAACAGTCGGACTTGTTTTACCAACGGGATATAGTTTTAATCTTGATTGTACAAATATTTATCTAGCTATGAGCTTAATCTTTCTAGCACAAGCTTTCAATGTAAATTTAAGTTTAGCACACGAAATCAGTATTTTAATAGTATTAATGATAGCCTCAAAAGGTGCAGTAGGTGTAACTGGATCAGGTTTTATAGTGCTTGGAAGTACGCTTGCGGCTCTAGGAAATATGGAAATTTCAGAAGCAAATGCAACCTTAGCACAAGTTCTACCAGTAGCTGCTATAGGTGTTCTTTTAGGTGTTGATAAATTTATGTCTGAAATGAGAGCGGTTGGAAATCTTTGCGGAAATTCAGTAGCAGCTTTAATCGTTGCTATCTGGGATAAACAAATTGATTGGGAAAAATTCCGCTACGCTATGGACAATCCAGAAAAATTTCATAATGCTGGAATGAACTAATGAGTTCTTTGGAGGAAATCATATCGATTAACCTCCTCTAAAGTATTATCTTTTTTTCTAAATTGCTTTAAAAAACTTTCATTGAAATTAAAACTAAATCCAACTTGAACAACAGTATCATCAACAGTCTCTCTTGTACTATAATCACGACGCAATAAATTTAAACTAAATACACTATAAGGAGAGTAAGATACTTGATAATTAGTTTTATCATTATCCTTACTTATATCAAAAGCAAAAGCGGTATAAGTTGGAATTACAAAACTCATTCCAAGCTGTAATTTTTTTTCTGCTTCATTGGGTATATAATAATTACTATAAGCCTTTATAAATTTACTATAACCAAACTCTGTACCAAAGCTTTTAGTATCTTTTTGTTCTTTTTGTTTATCAATAAAACCATTAACTCCAAATAAAAAATCATCTTTTTCATAACGATTGATTAAACCCCCTGAGTAATTATAATTATCTTGAGCCACAAAAAGTTCTTTTTGAAAAAGCAAAGAATTATTCTCCCCCTCATAAAGAGAACTTAAATTTTTAACCTGCGCGTTTTCATTTTGAAAATCTAAATTCCCATCTGTTTTATCTATACCATTATTATTTTCTAAAGTTTTTGAAAGTAAGCTATCAAAAGTGCTTTTAAAATCCACATTCTCTTCTTGAATTTTTGGAGCTTCTTTGGTATTTTTATAATCAAAGTGCTCCCAAGAATTTTGATTATTATTTTTTGCTAAAGCCTCTGTAAGTTCATCGCCATTGAGTAAAGAAAACAATGCTATTATATAAAAAATACCCCTCATTATTCTTATATTCCTTATTATTTCTTGTTTAAGTATTTATTATAAAAAAATAATATAAATAAAAATTCCACAAAGACTAAAAAATAAAATTAGCAAATTTAAAGTAAATAAGTGTATAATTAAAATAAAAAAGGGTTATTAATGCAAAAAGACAACCTCATAGCTTTTGTTATTTTTATTATCAGTACTATCGCATTTGTTATTTGGGGATTTGGTTATATTTCGCAACATCAATTGATTCTTTTTATTCTTGCTTCTATATTTGGCATTTTTATGGCATTTAATATAGGTGGAAATGATGTAGCCAATTCTTTTGGAACAAGCGTTGGCGCAAAAACAGTAACCATTAAACAAGCTTTAATTATAGCAGCTGTTTTTGAGCTAAGCGGGGCAATCTTCGCAGGCGCAGAAGTTACTAAGACCATACGCAGCGGTATTGTTATTTTTCCAAATTCTTTAGATCCTATGCTTTTTGTTATCATTATGCTTGCTGCACTTTTAAGCTCTGGGGTTTGGATTTTTATTGCAACCAAGAAAGGCTTACCTGTATCAACCACACACAGTATAGTTGGTGGGATTGTAGGTGCTAGTATTATGATGGGGCTTTTAAAATTTGATGGAATCCAAACACTCTCTATGGTTAAATGGAGTGAAATTTTAAGAATAGCTATTTCTTGGGTAGCTTCGCCTCTTTTAGGGGGTATTGTAGCTTATATTATTTATTCATATATTGATAAGAAAATTTTAAAACCATCAGAAAAACTAAATGATGATTTGAAAAATATCAAAAAAGAAAGAAAAAAATTCAAAGAAGAATATTTTTTAAATTTAAAAACAAAATCCCAAGAAGAACAAATCAAAGAACTTTCCGCTATAGCTTTGGATGAAGAAGAACAAGAAAATAATTTCTATAGAAATAAAATGAAGGAATTTAAAGAACAAGAAAAAGATATAGATATTTACTCTATTTTAAAAACTCATATGCCAATCATTGCTTGTATTGCTGCTGCTATCATTTCGGCAATGTTTTTATTTAAAGGTTTAAATAATGTTAGCACTTTGGATATTTTACAAAACTTTTGGATTATCGGAATTATAGGAACTATAAGTTATGTTGTAACATTTGCTATAGTCAAAATCGTTAAAAAAACAGAACTTAATAAAACTACTGATAGAATTTTCTCATGGTTTCAAATATTTACAGCCTCTAGTTTTGCATTTTCACACGGAGCCAATGATATAGCCAATGCTATAGGTCCTTTTGCAGCGATTTTAGATGTCTTAAAAAACGGCACAATTAACGCGACTTCTCCTGTACCTTTTGCTGCTTTAGCTATGTTTGGAGTTGCTCTAGTTGTAGGACTTTGGTTTTTAGGTAAAGAAGTGATTACTACAGTGGGTTCAAAACTTGCAACCATACGGCCTACTACTGGATTTTCTGCAGAACTTGGTGCAAGCATAGTTATACTCTTAGCTACACAATTTGGAATTCCTGTTAGCTCCACCCATATACTCATAGGTGCTATCTTGGGTATAGGAGTGTATAATAAAAACGCAAATTGGATTATGATGAAGCCTATAGGATTGGCTTGGATTATCACTTTACCAGCCGCTGGTATTATGGCAGCACTTGTATTTTTAGGATTTAAACTATCTTTAGGAATTTAAGTAAAGCTTATTTTTCTAAAATATTTTTTCCTTTAATTATATGCATCTTAATCTTTCCAAAAAGTTTATCCTCAGAATAAAGAGAACTTTTTGGAGCAAAAATTTCTTCATTCTCATCAAAAAGAACTAGATTAGCTTCTTTGCCAACTTCTATAACTCCACTATTTAAACCTAAAAATTCACTAGGATTTTTACTTGTAAATCGACAAAGCTCTTGCCAATTTAAAAATCCTTCTTTGATTAAAAAAGTATAACAAAGACTTATAAATTCGCATACGCTATGAATTCCAAAAGCCGCTTCATCAAAAGCTAAATCTTTTAAAGAAATTGATTTTGCACTATGCAGGGAAGTTAAAAAGCTAATCTTTCCTTCTTTTAAAGCCTCTCTTAAAGCCAAAACATCTTCTTTGCTTCTTAAAGGTGGCATAAGTTTCGCAGCCGTATTAAAATCTTCACAAGCACTATCATCTTTGATAAGATGATGAATGCTTACAAGTTTTAAATCCTTTTCATCTAATAATACTAAAGAATCTTTCAAACTTAAAAGATCAAAAATAACTTTATTTTTATAAAATTTAGCCAATTCTTTCATTTTAGCTATCTGGCTAGTTTCAGCGATTTTACTCATGCCTATAAGCCCTAGCTCAAAACTCATTTCACAATCATTCATCACTCCATTATCATCAAAATCCTTATCATAACAACGCACAAAAATTGGAGAGTCTTTCATAAAAGCATATTGTGAACTTACTTTTAAAGTATTTGCATCTAAAGAGCTGTCAAGTTCTAGAGCACAAGCACCTTTATTTAAAAGAGTGGCTAAATTTTTAAGCTTGCCGTTTGTATCCTTAACCCGCACACTTGAAAAAATTTGCATCTTTCTTTGAGCTAAATTTTGTAAAAATAAAGCAAAACTTTCTTCATCAAAATCCATGCAATCACGCAAAACTATACTAGAAATTCCTCCTTTTAGACACTCATTTTCTAAAAGCTCTAAATTAGCTAAAGAAAATTTATCGTTTTTTAAACTCACACACAAATCCACAAAAGATGGAAGTAAAGTCATACCTTTAGCATCTAAAATTTCTTCGCCTTGTAAATTAGAACCAATATTGGTAATTTTTCCTTCTTTAATCTCTATATCTTGTAAAGAATCTCCATAAATTTTTGCATTTTTAATTATCATGATTTTTCCTTAATCATTTTGCTTTAATAAATTCTGCGTTGCTTCTTGCACGCTTTTACCCTTAAAAATTGCCACTACTTCATTTACAATAGGTGTATAAATTCCTTTCATTTTTGCTAGTTTTTCTATAGCATAAGCAGTTTTTACACCTTCTGCTACTTCATTAAGTTCGGCTAAAATACTATCTAATTTTTGATTTTGCGCCAGTTTTAAACCCACTCTATAATTTCTTGATAAAACACTCGTTGCAGTTAAAAACAAATCCCCTGCCCCACTCAATCCTAAAAAAGTTTCTTCTTTAGTGCCAAAAAATTTACCAAAACGATGCATTTCTATAAGTCCTCTTGAAATCAGTGCTGCTCTTGCATTATTACCAAGTTTTAACCCATCACTAATCCCACTTGCAATTGCTAAAACATTCTTATAAGCACCACAAATTTCAGCACCACGAACATCATTATCAATATAAGTTTTAATAAAATCAGGGAAAAAACTTGCAAATTTTTTACAAAGCTCTTGATTTATCCCGCTAATCATCAAAGCAGTAGGAAGTTTTTGCATCACTTCAGCAGCAAAAGAAGGACCGCTTAAAACACAAAAATTTTCTTTTGGTACAAAATCTAAAAAAATTTCATCTAAAAATTGACAACTTTGATCTTCTATGCCTTTTGAAGCAATTAAAATTTTTTGTCCCTTGTTGATGAAATTTTCTTTAAGCCAAGCACGCATCCCTTGAGAACTTAAAGCAAAAACAAGATATTCACATTCTAAAGCTTCTTTTATGCTAACAAAATCTTCTAAATCACGCTGATGCAAAGAACTGATAAAACAATTGTGATTTTCTTTTAAGGCTAGATGTAAAGCACTGCCCCATTTTCCCGCACCAATAACCGCTATACGCATCAACCAAGCTTTGTTTTTAAAATTTCATTTACTTTTGCAGGATTAAAAGCTCCTTTGCCTTCTTTCATGGTTTGACCTACAAAGAATCCAAAAAGCTTCTCTTTACCACTTTTATACTCTGCAACCTTATCGGCATTTGCATTTAAAATTTGTTCAATCACCGCTTCTATGGCTGAGTCATCACTTACTTGTTTAAGTCCTAGCTTTTCTATAGCTTCATCAATTTCCACGCTAGTATTTTCAAATACAAAAGCCAAAACATCTTTAGCCGCTTTTGCACTGATAGTGCCATCTTCTATGCGTTTAATTAAAACTCCAAGCTTTTGAGCATCTACGGGAGAATTTTCTATAGTCAATTCTCCTTTTAAAAGTCCCATAAGTTCAGTATTTAACCAATTTACACAAAGTTTAGGATTTAAATTTTGAGAAATAAGACTTTTAAAAAAACGACTCATTTCTAAAGAACTGATTAAAACCTCAGCATCACTTTCTTTTATACCAAGCTCGTCTATAAAGCGTGCTTTCTTCTCATCAGGAAGTTCAGGGATTTTAATATCCAAAAACTCATCTTTTAATAAAACAGGCAATAAATCAGGATCAGGAAAATAGCGATATTCTGCCGCTTCTTCTTTGCCACGCATACTTCTTGTAACTAAATTTGTCGTATCAAAAAGTCTAGTTTCTTGAACTACTTCTTGTTCGTAAGTTCCATCTTCCCAAGCCTCACTTTGTCTTTTTACCTCATATTCTATAGCTTTTTGGATAAAACGAAAAGAATTAAGATTTTTAATCTCTACTCTAGTATAAAGTTTTGTATCGCCCTTAGGTCTTATACTAACATTTGCATCGCATCTAAAACTTCCTTCTTGCATATTTGCATCTGAAATGTCTAAAAAGCGTATAATAGAATGAAGTTTTTTAAGATAAGCTACTGCCTCATCGCTACTTCTAAGCTCAGGTTCGCTGACAATCTCAAGCAAAGGAGTTCCTGCACGATTTAAGTCCACTTTAGAAAAATTATTTTCGTGGATATTTTTACCTGCATCTTCTTCTAAGTGTGCTCTTGTAATACCTATGCGTTTATTTTCACCCTTTACATTGATAAAAAGCTCACCCTTTTCTACTATAGGGATATCAAATTGTGAAATTTGATAGGCTTTAGGTAAATCTGGATAAAAATAATTCTTACG
The DNA here is from genome assembly GCF_012898015.1 of Campylobacter sp. CFSAN093238. Lineage (NCBI taxonomy): Bacteria > Pseudomonadati > Campylobacterota > Epsilonproteobacteria > Campylobacterales > Campylobacteraceae > Campylobacter > Campylobacter sp. CFSAN093238. The sequence goes on from NZ_CP040611.1 coordinate 1,226,491, forward strand.
ATTAAAAATACTTTTTTTATTAATTGTTGCATTGACAGCTTTTCCAAAAGCTATAGCTTTTTTTACAGCCTCTTCATTTAAAACAGGCAAAGCTCCTGGTAAGGCCAAACAAGTGGGACAAACATTGGTATTTGGAGCTTCTCCAAAAGAAGTTGCACATGAGCAAAAGATTTTTGTTTTTGTATTTAACTGAGTATGAACTTCAAGACCTATAACTACTTCAAACATAAAATTTCCTTGAATTTTTAAATGTTTTATTTTATCTTTTTTTCTTTTAGAAAGGCTTTAAATATTAACTTTAAATGCTATAATTCTTAGACAATTTATATTTAAGGAGTTAAAATGCCATTATTAGACAGCTTTAAAGTTGACCATACTAAAATGCCAGCTCCTGCTGTGCGTTTAGCTAAAGTTATGAAAACACCTAAGGGCGATGATATTAGCGTGTTTGATTTGCGTTTTTGCATACCAAATAAAGACATTATGAGCGAAAAAGGTACTCATACCTTAGAACATTTATTTGCAGGATTTATGAGAGATCATTTAAATTCAAATTCAGTTGAAATTATTGATATTTCACCTATGGGTTGTCGCACGGGTTTTTATATGAGTTTAATTGGAACACCAGATGAAAAAAGTGTTGCTAAAGCTTGGAAAGCAGCTATGAAAGATGTTTTAAGCGTAAGCGATCAAAGCAAAATTCCTGAACTTAATATCTATCAATGCGGAACTTGCGCAATGCATTCTTTAGATGAAGCCAAACAAATTGCCCAAAAGGTTTTAAATCTAGGTATTAGCATAATGAATAACAAAGAATTAAAACTCGAGAATGCTTAAAAAGAATCTTTATTTTTTAAACAATTAAGCTTTAATTAATATATTTTTATATATGATTTTGAAATTTTATTATTTTAATAAGGAGAAAAAATGAAACTGATGTGCGAGATGTGTAGTATCTAGTGCGTCCTTTGGCTTAACATTATGTTTCCAAAGGTCCAAAAAGTGGATAAGGAGATATAATGTGTAAGAAAGTCAAAAAAGTTTATTTTTTCAAAATACTCATTTAAAATCTTAACTTACAAAAATTTCTCTAATAAAATTTTAATTCAAAATATCTTCTTATCCTTAATTTTAATTTAAGGAGCAAAAATGAACTTACCTATACTTGATTTACAAGCTTATGAAAAAGATAAAAGCACTTTTCTTAAAAATTTAAGAGAAATTGCTTCTAAAATAGGTTTTTTTTATCTTATCAATACCAGTATAGATAAAAATTTAAACGAGAAATTATTCAAACTTGGCAAAGAATTTTTTAATCTTTCTAGAAGTTCGAAAGAGCTTATTTCTATGGTACATTCTCCTCAATTTAGAGGTTATACTAGCGAAGGTTTTGAATACACAGCAGGATCTAAGGATTATATAGAACAACTGGATATAGGCACAGAAAGAGATGCTTTAAACTGGAATTTAAACTCACCCTTATGGCAAAGACTAGAAGGTCCTAATCTTTGGCCTAGTGAAATTCCAGAACTTAAAAAAACTTTCTTAACTTGGCACAAACAAACCAAAAAAGCTTGTTTAAAGCTTTTAAAAGCCTTCGCTCAAGCTCTTGATCTACCTAGCAATGCTTTTGATAAACTTTATGGAAAAAATTCTTATGAACATTGTAAAATCATACATTATCCTAAAAGTTCAAAAAACACTACTCAAGGCGTGGGTTCACATAAAGATGGCGGGCTTATCACTTTTGTTTTTCAAGAAAAACAAAGCGGACTTGAAGCTTTTATAGATGGTAAATGGCTTAGTATACCCCCACTTGAAAATAGCGTTGTAGTTAATATAGGAGAATTTTTAGAACTAGCTACCAATGGCTATTTAAAAGCTACTATTCACCGCGTGAATTTAAGCCCAAAAGAACGCTTTAGCATAGCTTATTTTCTTGGAGTGCAACTTGATAAGGATATACCTATTTTTAAGTTAAATCCAGAGCTTGCCAAAGAAAGCAAAGGTGTGGATACTGATCCTAAAAATCCACTTTTAAGAAATGTTGCAAGTAATTATTTTAAAAGAATGATACGCTCTCATCCTGATGTAGCAAGTATTTATCATAGTGACTTGATAGAAAAATTTAGTTTTGCATAAAGGAGAAAAAATGACTTTATTTACTAAAGCTTTTTGCGTCGCTACTCTTTTTACCGGTTTTGCATGGGCAGATGAAGAACTTAAAGTTGGCTCTTCTATAACACCTCATGCAGATATTTTAAGATTTATAAAATCAGCACTTCAAAAACAAGGTTATGATTTAAAAATTTATGAATTTAATGATGGGGTAATCCCTAATGTAATGGTTGAAAATGGTGAGTTAGATGCTAATTATTTTCAGCATGAACCTTATTTAAAAGAATTCAATCAAAGGCAAGGCACCCATCTTGTAAAAGTTGCCAGTATCCATATAGAACCTATGGCAGTGTATTCAAAAAAATATAAAGAATTTAACCCAGAGGAAGGACAAAGCATTTCTATACCCAATAATCCTACAAATGAAAGCCGTGCTTTACGCATTGTAGCAAGCAAAGGACTTATAGAAGTTAAGGATAATGAGCTCATCACTCCTTTAGATATCACTAAAAATCCTAAGAAGCTTAAATTTGTAGAGTTAAAAGACGCTCAACTTACAAGGAGTTTAAATGATGTAGATTATTCTCTTATTAATAGCAATTTTGCTATTTTAGCAGGTTTAAACCCTGTAAAAGATGGGCTTTATACAGAAAGTAAATATAGTGAATATGGCAATATCATCGCCATTAAAGAAGGTAATGAAAACCTTCCTAAAATCAAAGCCCTAGTAAAGGCCTTGCAAAGCGATGAAGTTAAAAAATTTATAGAAGAAAAATATCAGGGTGCTTTAATCCCTACATTTTAAGGAGAACAAATATGAAAAATTCAATCATTTCTTACCCAAGAATAGGTGCAAATAGAGAATTAAAATTTGCTATTGAAAAATACTTTAAAAACCAAAGTTCTAAAGAGGAGCTTTTAAAGAGTGCTAAGGATTTAAGGATTAGACACTGGCAAGAAATTCAAAAAGCTGGCATTGATTTTATCCCTAGTAATGATTTTTCACTTTATGATAATGTCTTAGATGCAGCTGTGCTTTTTAACATTGTTCATACAAAGTATAAAAATTTAAATTTAGATGCTTTAGATGAATACTTTGCTCAAAGTCGAGGTTATCAAGGAGAAAATGGAGATGTTACAGCCTTAGCAATGAAAAAATGGTTCAATACAAATTATCATTATTTGGTGCCTGAGTGCGATAATGCTGATATTATAGCTTTAACAGGGGATAAAATTTTTAAAGAATATCTCGAAGCTAAAGAGCTTGGCATAGAAAGCAAGCCTGTTTTAATAGGCATTTTCACACTTTTTAAGCTCATTGCCTTTAAAGATGAAAAAACTCAAAAACTCGCCAAAGAAAAGCTTTTAAACGCTTACATAGAGCTTTTTGATAAACTAAATGAACTTAAAGTGACATGGCTTGAACTTGATGAGCCTTATTTGGTTTATGATTTAAGCAAGGAAGATATCGCTTTGTTTGAAGAATTTTACCAAGAACTTTTAAATCACAAAAAAGATCTTAAAATTTTACTTCAAAGCTATTTTGGAGACTTAAGAGATATTTATCCTAAACTTTTAGAAAGCAAATTTGATGCTTTGGGTCTTGATTTTATCGAAGGTAAACAAAGCTTAGCCTTAGTTCAAAAATACGGCTTTGCTAAAGATAAAATCCTTTTTGCAGGTCTTATTAATGGCAAAAATATCTATACTAATGATTATGCTAAAAGCCTAAAGCTTATTAAAGAGCTTCAAAAATATACACAAAATATCATCTTAAACACTTCTTGCTCACTTTTACATGTGCCTTATAGCACTGAATTTGAAAGCAAATTAGATTCAAACTATCTTAAACTTTTTTCCTTTGCCAAAGAAAAACTTCAAGAACTTAAAGATTTAAAAGAAATTCTAAATTCTAGCGAAGAAAATCCGCTCTTTAGAGCCAATCAAGAGCTTTTTAAAAATATCCCAGAGCGTTTAGATGAAAAAGTCAAAGCAAGGCTTAAGGCTTTAAAAAAAGAAGATTTTACCAGAACGCCTAGTTTTAAAGAACGCGCCTTAATCCAAAAAGAATTTTTAAAACTCCCTCTTTTACCAACCACAACCATAGGTTCGTTTCCTCAAAGTGCTGATGTAAGATCTAATCGCCTTGCCTTTAAGCAAGAAAAAATTTCAGCTCAAAACTACACTGAATTTAACCAACAAAAAATCAAAGAATGCATACAAATTCAAGAAGAAATAGGACTTGATGTTTTAGTGCATGGAGAATTTGAAAGAAATGATATGGTGGAGTATTTTGGAGAGAATCTAAAGGGCTTTTTATTTACTCAAAATGGTTGGGTGCAAAGCTATGGCACAAGGTGCGTTAAACCTCCTGTGATTTGGGGTGATGTATCGCGCATAAAGCCTATCACCTTAGCTTGGTCTAAATTTGCACAAAGTTTAAGTCAAAAAATCGTAAAAGGTATGCTAACTGGACCTGTAACCATACTTAATTGGTCCTTTCCAAGAGAAGACATTAGTCTAAAAGAAAGCACTGAGCAAATTGCCTTAGCTATAAGAGATGAAGTATTAGATCTTGAAAATGCAGGTATAAAAATCATACAAATTGATGAAGCGGCTTTGCGTGAAAAACTGCCTTTAAGGAAAAGTGATTGGCATAGTGAGTATTTAGATTGGGCTATTCCTGCTTTTAATCTTGTGCATAGTGGGGTAAAAGCTAAAACTCAAATTCACACTCATATGTGTTATAGTGAATTTAGCGATATCTTAAAAGAAATTGACGCTATGGATGCTGATGTGATTTCTTTTGAAGCTTCAAGATCAAACTTAAGTCTTTTAGATACCCTAAAAGCTATTCGTTTTAAAACTGAGGTGGGACCAGGAGTTTATGATATACATAGCCCTAGAGTTCCAAGCGTAGAAGAATTAAGTTTAACTATAGAAAAAATTTTAAACAAATTACCCAAGGAGCAAATTTGGATCAATCCAGACTGCGGACTTAAAACAAGAGCCTATGAAGAAGTTATAGCCTCTCTTAAAAATTTAGTTACGGCTACGCAAAAAATACGAGAACAATTATAAGGAGTTTTCATGTGTAGTTTTTCTTTTGAAGTTTTTCCACCAAGAAAGGATGAAAATATCAAAAATCTTCATGCTATCTTAGATGATTTAGGGCAATTAAGCCCTAATTTTATCAGCGTAACCTTTGGAGCTGGAGGCTCTATTAACTCACAAAACACTTTAGAAATTGCAAGCTTAATCCAGGAAGAATATCAAATTCCTAGCATAGTACATTTACCTTGCATCCATTCTAGTAAAGAAAAAATCATTCAGATACTTCAAAAATGCAAAGAAAAAAATCTTAATCAAATTCTTGCCCTAAGAGGCGATATATGTGAGAATTTAGAAAAAAGCAAAGATTTTTCTTATGCTAGTGATTTAATTTCTTTTATAAAAAAACAAGAATACTTTGAAATTTATGCCGCATGCTATCCCGAAAAACATAATGAATCTAAAAATTTCATCGAGGATATACACCATCTTAAAACTAAGGTAAATGCAGGAACAGATAAGCTCATTACTCAACTTTTTTACGATAATGAAGATTTTTATACTTTTAAACAAAATTGTGCTTTAGCAGGTATTGACATACCTATTTACGCAGGTATTATGCCTATTACTAACAAAAGACAGGTTTTAAAAATTTCTCAACTTTGCGGAGCTAAAATCCCTCCTAAATTTGTTAAAATTTTAGAAAAATATGAAAATAATACTTTGGCTTTAGAAGATGCAGGTATCGCGTATGCTTGCGATCAAATTGTCGATTTAATCACAAGTGGTGTAGATGGAATTCATCTTTATACTATGAATAAATCCAAAGCGGCTATTAAAATTTATGAAGCTGTAAAGCATTTGCTTAAAGAAGAGCTTCATGCTTAGAAAATAAACTATTTTTTGCTTTTATCTTAACTTATTTTCATTTTTTAGCTTATGGTTTTCTATAAGTAAAACAAAAATTAAAGATAAAAGCAAACCTGGTATAATACCCAAGCAAAGATAGAAAAAAGAATTATATTTAAAAAAGAAGAAAAGTGCACCAAAAAGCATTAAAGCTAAAGATGCACCTTTGAAAAATTCTAAAATATAGATCAATGACCTTCCTCAACAACAGTTGCACCCGCTAAATATACATAAGTTAAAATCATAAAAATAAAAGCTTGTAAAAATGCCATAAAAGTTAAAAGCACATAAGCAGGAAGTGGAGCTATATAAGGAACTAAAGCTAAAATTACCATCAAAAATAAATCGTCACCTTTAATATTTCCAAACAAACGGAAGGACAAAGAAACCACACGAGAAAGATGAGAGACTATCTCTATAGGAAACATCAAAGGAGCTAAAAGTTTAATAGGTCCCATGAAATGAGCAAAATACTTTACAAAACCTTGCGCCCTAATACCCTCAAAATGATAATATACAAAAACTATAATAGCCAAGGACAAAGTCAAATTTAAACTTGCAGTTGGAGAGTGAAAACCAGGTATTATGCCTATAATATTACTAAAAAACACTATAATCCCCAAAGTTGCAACCAAAGGAAGATATTTTCTTGCACCTTTTTCACTTCCCATGGTATCTCTACCCATAGATAAAACTCCCTCTAAAAAAGCCTCGCCTAAATTTTGCATACCGCGTGGAACAAGTTGCATAGAACGAGTAGCCATCATAGCCACTATAACAGCAATTAAAGCTACCAAACCTATGTGAAAAAAATAAGAAAAAGTATGACTTGCATCAAGCAAAGAGCTAAATAAAAATAAATCTTTCATGGTTTCCTCAAAAATTTTATTCTAAACTCGGAATTTTAGCAAAATCTTACTTATATTTTAATGAAAATTTACATCCATTCTAAAACTTGTGAAAGTTCTTTAGCAACAAAACACTTAAGCCCTATATCTTCCAAAGGCTTAGAAGGAACAATGGCATTTTTAAATTTTTGCATTTTAGCTTCTTTTAAACGCGTATCAAGGCTAAAAACCTCTCTAATTTCTCCATTTAAACTAAGCTCCCCTATAAAAATACTATCTTTGCTCAAAGGGCGATTTTTAAAACTTGAAATAATAGCTGCAACCACAGCCAAATCCGCAGCAGTTTCACTTACTTTTACTCCGCCGCTAATATTTACAAATACATCATAATGCCCTAAAGGAATTTCAAGTTTTCTTTCAAGCAAAGCCAAAAGCATATCTAAGCGATTTTTTTCATATCCTGTAGCGCTGCGTTTTGGATAAGAACTTTCACACACTAAAGCTTGAACTTCTAAAACCAAGGCACGAGATCCTTCCATCACAACACCTAAAGCACTTCCTGAAATAGCCTTTCCACGAGTAAAAAAACGATTTGCTAAATCTTTTGCGCTAATCAAACCCTTAGCAGTCATCTCAAAAATACCTACTTCATTCGTTCCACCAAAACGATTTTTAAAGCCTCTTAAAAGTCTGATTTCTTTAGTGGCATCTCCTTCAAAATAAAGCACCACATCTACCATATGCTCAAGAACCCTAGGCCCTGCTATAGCACCTTCTTTAGTAATATGCCCTATGATAAAAGTACTGATATTATAAGCCTTGCTAACACGCATAAGTTCAAAAGTAATCTCACGCACCTGAGTGATGCTTCCTGCTGCTGAAGTGACTTTATTTGAATATAGAGTTTGTATAGAATCAATGATAAGAATACTATAATCCTTTTTATGTAATTCTTCTAAAATATTTTCAAGGCAAAGTTCAGTAAGTAAAAATAAATTCGGAGTATTAGCCTCAAGGCGATCAGCTCTTAATTTAATCTGAGCTTTACTTTCTTCGCCACTGACATAAAGCACTTTTTTACCCTGTTTGGCTAAATTTGAAGCAATTTTTAACAAAAGCGTAGATTTTCCCACACCTGGACTTCCGCCTATAAGCACTAAAGAACCTTCAACAAGCCCTCCGCCTAAAACCAAATCAAGCTCATTATCATCTGTGCTGTATCTTGTAAAATGTTCTAATTCCACATCTTCAATACAAACAGCTTCACTTGTTTTCATACTAACTTGCGCAAGCTCTTTTAAAACTTTAATTTGCTCAGCTTTTAATTCTACAAAACTATCCCAAGCTCCACAATCAGGACATTTTCCAAGCCATTTGCTTTGTTGATTTCCACAAGCTTGACATTCAAAAAGTGCTTTATTTTTTGCCATTATTCAAAAATAGGATCTAATAAAGTATCTAAATAAGCACTTGCATTAAATTCTTGCAAATCCGTCATTTGCTCACCCACGCCTACATAAAAAATAGGAAGCTCAAGCTCTCTTGCTATACTAAAAAGTGCACCCCCTTTAGCTGTCCCATCAAGCTTTGTGATAATCACACCATCAAGTTTTACAAGCTCATTAAAAGCTTTAGCTTGTAAAATTCCAGCATTTCCCTGTGTTCCATCTAAAACTAAAATTTTTCTATGGGGTGCACCTTCTAAAGCTTTGTTTGAAATTCTCACAATTTTTTCAAGCTCATGGGCTAAATTTTTTTGATTTTGCAAACGCCCTGCTGTATCGATAATAACTCTATCAAAATCCTTTGCTTTTGCTTTAGAAATGGTATCAAAAGCAACCGCTGAAGGATCATGCCCTTGTGCAGTTAAAACTATATCTACATCCACTTTTTGCGCCCAAAGTTTTAATTGTTCAATCGCACCTGCTCTAAAAGTATCACACGCTCCTAAAATCACTTTTTGATTTTGGTTTTTATATAAATAAGCAAGTTTGGCAATACTTGTTGTTTTTCCTGCTCCATTTACTCCTAAAATAAGCTCTACAAAAGGTTTTTCTTGATTGGTTTCTTTTTTTTCATAAAGAAAATAAGAACCCATAACACGCTTTAAATCTTCTTTTTTTACTTCATTTTGAGGTGGTAAATAATAAATTATCTCTTCAACTATTTCATAACTTACATCTGCTTCAAGCAAAATTTCTTCAAGCAAATCTTTGGTTATCTTTTTATTCTCTCCTTTAATCCCAACAATATTTTCAAGAGTTTTTGCAAGTCCTTTTTTAAAAAAATTAAACATTAAAGTATAGCCTTTTGTATATCGATTTCTAGCATTTCTTCAGGAATAAGCCCTAAATACTGATTAATCAATTTAGAATGCTTATTGTAAAGAAACATGGTAGGAATTCCATTTACCCCACCTAAAGCTTTAGCTAAAAGATAGTTATTTTCACCATTAGCGACTTTATAAGATATTTTATGCTGTTCTATAAATTTTTGAATCTCATCGTTAGATTTATCTTCTAATAAAACCCCAACTATATTAAAATCATTATTATACTTTTCTTGTAATTTATTAAGATGAGGGATTTCAGCAATGCAAGGGGTACACCAAGTGGTAAAAAATACAAACAAAATTGCCTTACCTTCATCGTTGAAATTTAAAACGACATTTTCTTTTTTAACTGAAATTGATCCTCCATCAATCAAATTAAGTTTAAAATTCATATCATCACTTTGATTTATACTTGCCTCGGTGCTTAAATTTACATCATTTTGCTGTTTTTCTTTATCATTGCTACAAGCAACAAACAAACAAGATATTGCCACTAGTAAAAGTATTTTTTTAATCTTCATTATTTATCAATCCTTTATTCTTCTTTATAAAAATGCTAAAATTATAACATACATAAGATAATATTTTTTTAAAGACATATTAATGGAAAAAACAGATTTTAGAGCATTGCAAAAAATACGCCTTTTCAAACATTCAAAACTAAATTTCAAACAAGATTATAAAATATTTAAAGAATGTCTTAAAATAATAAAACTATTTAAAGCTAAAAATATTTTAATTTTTATTCCTTTGCATTATGAACCAAACTTAATAAAATTTCGCCATATTCTTAATAAAAATTACAAACTTTTTGTTCCATTTATGCAAGATAAAAGTTTAAAAATTGTAAAATTAAGATTGCCTTTTATTAAAAAAAGGTTTGGGGTTTTAGAGCCTATAGATTCTTTTTTTAAAGCAAAAATTGATTTAGCTATTGTGCCTGTAATTGGCGTCGATAAAAATTTAAAAAGAATAGGACATGGGCAAGGTTTTTATGATAGATTTTTTGAAAATTTAAATTACAAACCTCATATAATATTTGTCCAAAGTATAGATGCTTTAAGTCAAAATAATCTAACACAAAAGCATGATATTTCAGGAAAATTATACATAAACCCTTATAAAAAATATTACAAGAAAGAAAGAAAAAATGATAGAATCACTTATCGCACTTATAGCCGCTATAGTCGGACTCGGTATAGGATATTTAGTTGCAAAAAAAATCAATGATGCCAAATATGAAATTTTCGTAGAACAAGCCAAAGCTAAAGCCAAAGCTATAGAATACGAAGCGGAGCTTATTTTAAAAGATGCAAAAAATTCAATTCTTAATGCAGAATTAGAAGTTAAAAAAAAATACGAAGAAAAAACTCACAAAATTCAAAAAGATTTTAATCAAAAATTTGATGATCTTTCTAAAAAAGAACAAAAACTTCAGCAAGAAGAAGAAAAACTAAAAGAAGATAAAGAATACCTTTGCAAGTCACAAAAACACATTCAAAACTTACAATCTGATGTTGATAAATTAAAAAATAAATATCAAGAAAAACTTGACGATGTTTTAAAAATTTTAGAACATTCGACAGGACTTACACAAAATGAAGCCAAAGAAATCATTCTTAAAAAAGCAGAAGAAAATTCTCGCGAGCAAATTGCACATATAGTAAGAAAATATGAAGAAGAAGCAAAAAATGAAGCTAAAAGAAAAGCTAATTTCATCATTGCTCAAGCTACTTCTCGTTTTGCAGGTGAATTTGCAGCTGAAAGACTTATCAATGTTATTAACATTAAAAACGATGAACTTAAAGGACGTATCATTGGTAAAGAAGGGCGCAATGTTAAAACCTTGGAAATGGTTTTAGGTGTTGATATTATCATCGATGATACACCAGGTGCTATTATAGTAAGTTGTTTTAATCTTTATCGCCGTGCTATTGCTACAAAAGTTATAGAACTTTTAGTTGAAGATGGCAGAATTCAACCCGCGCGCATAGAAGAAATTCACGAAAAAGTGTGTAAAGAATTTGATAGTGCCATTCTAGAAGAAGGCGAAACTATAGTTATGGATCTAGGTTTAAATAAAATACACCCTGAAATTGTAAAACTCATAGGAAAACTCAAATACCGAGCAAGCTATGGACAAAACGCTTTAGCACATTCTTTGGAAGTGGCTCACCTTGCAGGAATCATTGCTGCTGAGTGTGGTGGAGATGAGAATTTAGCACGTCGTGCGGGAATTTTACATGATATAGGAAAAGCATTAACCCATGATTTTGAAGGATCTCATGTGGATTTAGGTGCAGAACTTTGCAAACGCTACAAAGAGCATCCTGTAGTAATCAATGCTATTTACGCACATCATGGACACGAAGAAGCTACAAGCATAGAATCAGCAGCTGTTTGTGCAGCAGATACTTTAAGTGCTGCACGACCTGGAGCTAGAAGAGAAGTGTTAGAAGCTTTCTTAAAAAGAGTCAGTGAGCTAGAAGATATCGCTAAAAGTAAAGAAGGAATTAAAAATGCCTATGCAATCAATGCCGGAAGAGAAATTCGCGTCATAGCCAATGCTCAGCTTGTTAATGATGATGAAAGTGTACTTTTAGCTAAGGAAATAGCAGCTGAAATTCAAGAAAAAATGCAATATCCTGGTGAAATTAAAGTCAATGTTATACGTGAACTTAGAGCTGTAGAATACGCTAAATAAGGTTTATTATGCAAGATATGATTGATACTTTAATAAAATATGGTTATATTGTTTTATTCTTTTACTCTTTAGGGGGCGGGATGGTTGGAATTTTAGCCGCAGGAGTTTTAAGTTCTCAAGGAAAAATGGATCTTAGTTTTTGCATTGCTCTTGCTTTTATTGCTAATACCATAGGTTCAACTTTGCTTTTTATACTTGGAAAATATTACAAAAAAGACATTATGCCTTATTTTAAAAAACACCGACGCAAGATAGCCCTTGCTATGATAAAAACAAAACAACATGGAATTATTTTACTTGTAACTCAAAAATTTATTTATGGTTTAAAAACTTTCATTCCCATAGCTGCAGGTATGGCAAAATATAATTTTATTAAATTTTTTATTATCAATACTCTAGCTAGTTTGGCATGGGCTATTGTTCTAGGTTTTGCTGCTTATACTTTTGGGTATGTTATTGAAGCAATTTTTGATAAACTGAGTTTATATCCTTATGCTGCTCCTTTATTTTTATTATTTTTAGCCGGAATAATTTGGCTTTATTTAAGTAAATTTTCTAAAAAATAATGTCTCTATGGAATTCTTTTTCTTACTCTTTTAAAGAATTTCATTATTTATTTTTCTCTGTTGTTGTTATTTTTATTTTTAATATCCTTTTAGAATATAATAATTTTTTAAACTTTAAAAACCAAAAACATTACCTTATAGACAACGCTCTATTAACGCACCAATATATAAAATATAATAAAAAAAATAAAAAATACTGGGTTTTAAAGTTACAAACTGAAAACTTCACTTTTTATACTACAAGTTTTAAGGATTTAAATTTAAGCAAGAATCAATTTTTAAGCCTTAGAATTATCACCCATAATATTAACTTTAAAGACTATCTGAGTAAAAGTTTTTACGCACCTTCTTATGATTTTGAAAAATTAAAAGAAAAAGAATACAATCCCATTATATCTTACTTCTTAAATCAACATACAAATGAAAAGATTAAAGAATTTTATGGTGCTTTATTTTTTGCACTGCCCATATCTTTAGAGCTTAGAAACGATGTAAATTACTACGGTATAGCACACCTTATAGCAATTAGCGGTTATCACATAGGCTTACTTTTTAGTTTAATTTTCTTTATTTTAGCTCCAATTTATAGTTTTTTCCAAAAAAGATATTTTCCTTATAGAAATTTACGTTTAGATTTAAGTATTTTAATTTTTGCACTACTTTTAGCTTATGCTTGTTTAATAGGATTTGTCCCTTCTTTTGTGCGCTCCTTGATTATGGCTTTTTGGATTTTTTATCTATTGTGTAAAAATATAAAAATCATTAATTTCGTTACGCTTTTTTGTAGTATTTTATTGTGCATTTCTCTTTACCCTAGACTTTTATTTAGTATTGGATTTTTATTTTCTATTTTAGGTGTTTTTTATATTTTTTTATATATGCATCATTTTGCAAATAAATTTAATAATCTTATAAATATTATTTTGCTTAATATTTGGACTTTTTTTGCTATGGTTTTACCTGTGCTTTATTTTTTTCCACTTATAAGCTACCAACAAATTTTAGGTATTATTTTGAGTGGAATTTTTGTAATATTTTATCCTTTAGTATTATTTTTGCATCTTATAAACTATGGAGATTTGCTCAATTTTATCTTAGATGAATTTTTTAAATTTAAAATTTATGGAACTAATATCCATATCCCATTTTGGATTTTTATAAGTTATCTTATTGCTTCTTTAATCTCTGTGCGATTTAAATATCTAGCTTTTCTTTGTATTTTTGCGAATTTTATTCCCTTCATTATGATTGTGATTTAGAAAATAATAGAGTTTAAGCCCAAAAAGATAAATAATCCAAGAAATATAAATCCAAATAAAAAAGAATAAAATAGTAGAAAAAGATCCATAAACGCTAGCGTATGTTTTATTATATACCACGTAATATACAAATAAATTTTTTCCTATATACCAAATAGTACCCGCTCCAAAAGATACTAAAGCTAAACTTTTAAGAGTTCCCTTATGAACAGAACTTGAATAAGATATAAAAAATAAACCCCAAATAATTACAAAGGGTAAAATTTCAAAAAAATTAAACCCTATTTTATAATCATCTAAAGTTTGTTGGATAAAACCTGAAATATAAAAACTAAGCCCAAGCCCCAAAGGAACAAGAGTTAAAAGAGTCCAATAAGAACTAATACTTTGCCAAAGTCCTTTAGGTTCATTTTTAGTAATGCGATTGATTACAAAATCATAGCCTGAAAAAAAAGCTAAAGAAGTAAATGCCATAGCAATAAGACCTACAATACCCAAATTTACACTATTTTTTAAAAAAGTATCGATGTAGGTAGCAACAACATCTTGTTGCGTTGGTATTAAAAAAGCAAAAATTACTTGCTTTGCTTTTTCATAATAAGCTTTAAAACTGGAAATTTGCGTAAAAACAGAAAAACATACAAATAAAATAGGTATTAAAGATAATACAGTATAAAAACTAAGCGCTGCTGCATAATTTAAAATTTCCTTATCACGCAAATTTAGTAAAATAGTAAAAAAATTTTTCACCTTCTAAAGTCCCATTTTAAAAGGATTTAGTATATTATTTGGATCAAAAGCTTTTTTAATATTTCTCATTAAATTCATTTCGGCTTCAGAAAAAGCTAAATTCATAAAAGGTGCCTTAGAGAGTCCGATACCATGCTCTCCGCTTAAAGTTCCTCCAAGTTTCACTGTTAATTTAAAAATCTCTTCCACAGCTTCATAGCCTTTTTTCACCTGCTCTTTATCATTTTTATCAGGAACCATAACATTAGTATGCACATTTCCATCCCCTGTATGTCCAAAACAAGGAATTTTAAAACCATATTTTTTAGAAATCTCATCTATACCTTCAAGCAAAGTAGGTAGTTTAGAACGCGGAACTGTAATATCTTCATTAAGTTTTAAAGTTCCATACATGGCAATGCTTTGAGAACAATTTCTTCTAGCAAACCAAATATCTGCGGTTTCTTGTTCATCTTTTGCTATTTTAAATTCGCTAGCGCCAGCTTCTAAAAAATAATATTCTAAATTTCTTAAATCCTCATCAATAGCCTCTTTAACATTACCATCCACATCAGCAATCAAAATAGCTCCAGCTTCTATAGGCAAACCTTTATTAAATTTGCTCTCAACCGCTCTAATGCTAAGATTGTCTAAAAATTCCATAGATACAGGACTTACACCGCTAGCAAGACTTTTGTAAACCGCATTCATAGCACTTTTTACACTTGGAAAAATAGCAAAAGCAGTTTTTTTAAATTTAGGCAAAGGTATTAATTTTAAAGTAAGCTCACTTAAAACTGCCAAAGAACCTTCACTAGCGATTAAAATTCCTGCCAAATTATAACCTGCTACATCTTTAATAGTGCGTTTCCCTGCACGAATGATTTCTCCGCTAGGCAAAACAGCCCTTAAAGCCATCACATAATCTTTTGTAATGCCATATTTTGCAGCTCTCATTCCCCCAGCATTTTCGCTTACATTACCCCCTAAGCTTGAATACTCCATGCTAGCAGGGTCAGGTGGGTAAAAAAGTCCATATTTAGCCACTTCTTTTTGTAAATGTATATTAATAACCCCAGGTTGCACAACAGCCACTAAATTTTCAAGATCAATTTCTAAAATTTTATTCATATGCTTTTCAAAAGCAAGCACCACCCCGCCATTAACAGCTAAAGCTCCTCCTGTAAAACCAGATCCTGAGCCTCGAGGTATGACTATGATATTATTTTCATTGCAAAATTTTAAAATTTGAGCAATATCTTCTTCATTTCTTGGAAAAAGAACCCCATCGGGTAAATAATGTTTTTTTGTCGCATCATAGCTATAAGCTCTTTTGTGAATTTCATCAAAATAAGCGTTTTCTTCTCCTAAAAATCGTTTAAAATATTGTTCAAATTCTTTTTTCATGTTTATTGCACCTTAGGAAGATTAATCAAAGCATCATAATATCTATAATAATTTCCTATTTCTTGAGAGTTAAAATCAAAAAAATTACTTTTATATCCACCTATACGAGAATAAAAAGGAACCTGAACGCTAATTGGTTTGCTTATAGGCACTTCATAAAGCTTATTAAAATCTTGACAATCCACAACTTCTGCTTGATTTTCCAAAGCTACAACCAAAATACCAACCGCATTATCATCACAAAATTGCCTAAGATCTGAACGCTTAGGAGAAAGAGTAGCCGTTCTAATTAATTGTGCTCCAAAAATATCAATATGGGTAAAATATATCTGCGGAAATTCTCTAACAAGTTCATTATAAGTTTGTTCATCAGGAGCAATTACCAATCCTCTATCATAAAGAAAATTTAAAACAACCTCATCACCTACTTTAGGTAAAACATTTGGTAAAGGCAAAGCATCTTGCTTAAGAGCTGAAAAAACACTAAATTCTAATTTTGCCAAACCATTTTTTTTATCTATAACACTTGCTCTAGCGATGATACTTTGCGAATTGCTAAAATGTTGCACTACTACGCCACTTGAATAAAGTTTTATATCATCACTATCTTTAATATAACCATAAATATCATCAACTTTTACAAGTTCACTTTTTATAGGTTTTAAATCAAATCCAACCGCAAAGAGGCTAAGGTTTAAAGCTAAAAAACACACTATAGTTTTAAACAAATTTGCTCCTTAAATAAAAATTTATAGAATTATAATCCTTTTTTGTTAAGCAATTGTAAGAAAAATAAAGTAAAATATAGCTTTCAAATTTCAAAATTCTTTTAAAAATTAAGGTTATCTCATGAAAAAATTATTGCTTTTATTTATTTTTGTTGTTCAAAGTTTTGCAGCTTTAAGTGTTGAAGAGCTAACTTGGGATAATGGAGATACCTTGCTTAAATTCTTACAAAGAAATTCCATACCTATGTCGCTTTATTATGGACTTGATAGAGAAGATCAAGAACTTGCTTCTGATATAGCCTATAAAATAAAATATCAAGTTTTAAAAGATGAAAACAACAACATAGAACAAGTTTTAATTCCAATTAGCGATGATTTACAAATTCATATCTATAAAGATAAAGATGGACAATACACTCTTGCTTTTACTCCTGTATCTTATCAAAAAGAAGATAGAATTTTACATTTAACCATTAAAAGCTCTGCTTATCAAGATGTCTATGAAGAAAGTGGTAGCAGTACTTTAGCTCGTGCTATGGTTCGTGCTTTTCGAGGAAGTATAAATTTTCGCAATATCCAAAAAGGTGATGAAGTAACCCTATATTATGAACAAAAAAGACGCATGGGTAAACTTTGGGGTGATATAAATATAAAAATGGCAATGGTAGAAATCAATAAAAGCGCTAGAGAAGTCTTTTCTTATAATGATATATTCTATGATCGTGATGGCAAAGAATTAGAATCTTTTTTACTTACAAAACCTGTGAATTACACTAGAATTTCTTCTCCTTTTACAACAGCAAGATATCATCCTATATTAAAACGCTATCGTGCCCATCTTGGTATAGACTATGCTGCACCTACTGGAACTCCTGTGAAAAGTGCTGGCAAAGGAGTAGTAACCTTTATAGGCACAAAAGGTGGTTATGGAAATGTAATTCAAATCAAGCATGACTCAGGTTATATGACTTTATATGCTCATCTTAGTCGTTTTGCAAAAATTAAAAACGGACAAAAGGTAAATCAAGGACAAGTAATTGCATATGTTGGTTCAACAGGTATGAGCACAGGGCCTCATTTGCATTTTGGAGTATATTTAAATAATAAAGCTATAAATCCTGCATCTGTTGTAAAAATCGCCAAATCAGAACTTAGTGGAAAAGCAAAAGAGAATTTTAAACATATCATAGCTGGATACGAGCAGGTTGTTAAAGAAGCCCTAGCCTCGAATCAACCTAATCCCCCAAAAGAAGAAGATTTTGAAAACTATATAGAATTTTAATTACTCAACAACGCTTTATCTTTTGCATTGATTAAAGAATTTAGAAGAGTTGCAAGCTCTTCTTTTTCTTTTTCACTAATTTCACAAAAATCTGCATCAATTAATTGTTTCACCAAAGCTTCATTTAACAAATCCCCATCGCCAAATTCTCTAGCTTTTTGAATGATTTTTAACACTCTTAAATCTTTTCTTTCATACATTTTAATCCTTTAAATAAACCACGCTCACAAAACGCTTAGGCGTTTTATCGCGACGATAAGAAAAAAAACTCTCATCATCAAAACTACAAATTCCACAATCTTTAATATTTTCAATGCCTAAATTTTGAGCTTGAAATTTTACCAAGGCTTTTAAATCAAGTTTATTATCTTGAACAAATTCTTTAAATTCTTTTTTAGCAAATTCTAAAATTTCTCCATCTATTTCATAATTTTTAGCACAAATTCCAGGTAAAATAAAAAGATGAAATTTATTCTTATCTAAATGTGAATTTTGCATAGTAATTTGATCAACGCATTCTTTTAGGATATTTTCAAAGCTTCCTTTTCTACCTGAATGCAAAGCTGCTATAATGCCACTTTCATGATATAAGATCAAAGGCAGACAATCCGCACTTAAGACACAAAGAGCAGTATTTTTTTCTTTACTTATAAGTCCATCACAACTGAGATTTTTTAAATTTTCATCATAAATGATAACTTTATGAGAGTGAATTTGATCCATAAAAACACATTTTTCAATATCTTTAAAACCTAAATGAGAAAATAAATTCTCATTATGAATTTTAGCCCTAAAAACATTATAATCCTTATCAAAAGCACAAAAAATACCGACTTTATCATTTTCTAATAAAGATAAGAAATTCTTTCCACTTCTTCCCATGATAATCCTTTGTTTTTACCTTGTAATTGTGCATAAATATAACGAGCAAGCAAATCGCTTTCTATATTTATTTTTCTACCTACTTGATAGTCCTTAAAAAGCGTTTCTTTAAAAGTAATAGGAATAATAGTAAGCCTAATACCATTTTTTAAAATTTCATTGATAGTAAGGCTTACCCCATCAACAGCTATACTTCCTTTTTCTGCCATAAATTTCATAGCTTCTTTAGGTAAAGTTATATGAAAATCCACTCCATTTTCATCCTTTTGAATCTTTTCAAGTATACCAATAAAATCAATATGCCCTTGCATAAGATGTCCATCGATTCTATCGCCATATCTTAAAGCAGGTTCTATATGAACTTTATCTTTTAAATTCTCTATAGCTATATGAGTGCGACTTTCGCGAGAAAGTTCCACTTCAAAACCTCCCTCATAAAGTTTTGTCACACTCAAACAAGCTCCATTTACAGCTATACTATCGCCAAGATTTGGACGATGCTTAGCTGTTAAACTTAAAGTATTGTTTTGATAAGATTGAACTTTGGCAATTTCTCTTATGAGTCCATTAAACATTTTTTACCTTAGAAAATCTTATTTAATAATTTATTTACCGCTTTATCCACTTTATTGCCTGTATTTTTAGCACCATCACTCACGCCGCCACCTACTACATTTTTAATAGAATTTAAAACACTTCCTGCATTTAAATTTACTTTAGGATTTTCTGTAGTTCCTGTAATACTTCCTTTAAAATTAGCTCTATCGAGTTTAATATCAAAAGGCAAATTTAAAGCTCCACTTTTAGAATTTAAAGCTCCTGATTGTACTAAAATATAAGAACGATCTGCTTGCATATTAAGATCAAGCTTGATATTTTCTTTTTTAATCAAAGCTTTAGCATTAGCAGTACGATAAACATCATCTGTAATATCTTTTAATGTTAAAATTTTTAAAGCATTGGTAATAAGATTTGGTTTTAATTTACCCTCTTTCATATCCAAATTAACCTCGCCTTCTTCGCTTAAAAGATTGTAATTTGCCTTCATGTCCGCCTTACCTTGATAAATATCCATAAAATCCAAACCCTGAGCTAGACTACTTAAATCCACTCCGTTTAAATCAGCAAGTAAAAGGTTATCTTTAAATGTGCTTTGAAGTTTTCCTTCAAATAAATTTGGACTATTTACAACAAAATTTAAACTCTTATCAAAACCTACCTTTCCATTAAATTCTGCCTTACCTTTAAGTTTTCTATCTAACAAAAAGCCTAGTTTTGAAAAATCATTTATCTTTAAATTAAAATCCGAATTTAAAAGCATCTTACTTATATCAAAACTTCCTTGTAGTTTTGTAAGATCAGCTAAAGATGAATTTAAAACAGAATCAAATTGAGCGATATTGTTTTTAAAATTAATTTTGGTATTTAAATCATAACTTGTATTGTTTGGAAAATTTTTATTTAAAATTTTACTTAAAGTTGCAGCATTTAAAATGCCTTTAGCCTCTAAATTTGCTTTACCATTAAGGTTGTTAAAATCGATATTATCTAAATTAACTTTTGCATTAACAACCCCACTGGCATAATTTGGCATACCTGCTATAACAAAAAGTTTAGATAAATCAAGTTTATCAATGTTCAAATCAAGTTTTTTACCATTTGAATCAGCTTTGATTACGCCATCTGCCAAATTTGCATTTGCATTTAAATTTTGTATTTGAGTACCTATAATATGAGCTTTTGCATTAAGATCTGCCTTACCTTGTAATTTTTGTCCCGCTATAGCACTAAACTGAGACAAATCATCAATAAAAGCATTTAAATCTGTATTTAACTCACTATTTTTTAAATTATAAGTTCCTTGAAGTTTTTTGATATTAAGTAAATTTGAAGCAAGTAAAGCATTGTAAGAAATATTACTATTTTTTGCATTTGCTTTAGCATCAAGACTAAAAATTGTATTTGGAAGTTCTATTTTAGCAATTTTTTTAAGCTCATTGGTGTTAATCTTTGCATTGTTTATTTTTGCCTCAAGATCGAAATTAGAAAAATCCAAATCCGCATTTAAAAGTTTAGCATTTAAATTTCCAGAAACTAAAGCTCCATATCCTGCAAGAGCTAATAATTTTTCCAAACTTGCTTCATTAATATCTGCAAAAATTTTATTATGTTTCAAACTTGCCTTTACCTCTCCACCAAGTCCGATAACTTGAGCATTTAAACTTGATAAGGCATTATTTACAACACTTGTTTCGCCTATCACGCCCAAACTACCATTTAATCTAGTTTTTGTAAGTTTTTCAAGCTTTGCAAGAGAAGGAATATTTAAATTAAAATCAGTACTTAAAATATTCTTACTCATATCATAAAGAGTTTTTTGGGTTTGTAAGTTAAGATAATCATTGTAAATTTTACTTACAGCATAAATCTTATCTTCTTTAACATTGGCTAAAATTTCTGCTTTAGGATTAGAATTTAAAGGCAAGTCTAAAGAAAAATCTTTTTTTATCGCCTCGTAGTTTATATAGCTTGTATCAAGTTTTATGATAATATTTCCATCAGGTTTTAAATTCTGTGCTGAAATTTTTGCCTGAGCATTTAAAAAACCTTTAGCATAACTAGGATAAGATAAAAGATGAAGTATTTCTTCTATCTTAAGATTTTTTGCATCTAAATTTAAAGCGATAGGGCTGTAATTATACATTCTCACATTTAAAAGTACATTTGAACCTAGTAAGTAACCCCTTCCATCTAAAGTAAAATCACTTGCCTTGCCTTGAATTTTACCGCCAAAAGAAAGGTTTTGATTTAAATTTAAACCTAAATTTTTAGCATAATTTTGCTTTAAAGAAATAAGATAGTCAAGATCAAATCCAAGCTTAAAAGGACTCAAAGCTCCCTGAAGATTAAAATCTGCCATATTTGCGATATTTGCTTGCAATTCAAGGCTTGAAAAACGTAAATTAAAATGCGTGATATTTACATCTAATCCCGCACTTTCTTTGATCTTTTTTTGCGCTATATTTGCCACTATATTATTACCAAAACTTGTGAAAAGTATGGTATAAATAGCAATCAAAAGCACAACAACAAAAGCTATAACTCCATAAAAAATCTTTTTCATTTTTATCCTTTAGTTTATTTTATAAAATAACTTTAGTCTATAAAACTAAACTTTTATAAATATTTTAATTTAAAGTATTGACAAAATTCATTTTTTATAGTATGATATTATCACTCTAAATAAAAGAGTGCTAAAATCAATATTTTTAAGGATGGACAAAAATGAATTTTCAACCTTTAGGAAAGCGTGTTCTAGTCAAACGCGTAGAAGAAACTAAAACAACAGCCTCAGGCATAATTATACCAGATAATGCTAAAGAAAAGCCTTTAATGGGTGAAGTAGTAGCAGTAAGTAAAGAAATCACTGATATTGCAAATGGTGATAAAATCGTGTTTGCTAAATACGGTGGAACAGAAATTAAACTTGATAATAATGAATATTTAGTTTTAAATTTAGATGATATCTTAGGAATTTTAAAATAATTTATAAAATAAGGATAAAAAATGGCAAAAGAAATTATTTTTTCAGATGAAGCAAGAAATAAACTTTATGAGGGCGTTAAAAAACTTAATGACGCGGTAAAAGTAACTATGGGGCCAAGAGGACGCAATGTTTTAATCCAAAAAAGCTTTGGTGCTCCAAGCATTACTAAAGATGGCGTAAGTGTTGCTAAAGAAGTAGAGCTTAAAGATAGTCTTGAAAATATGGGTGCTTCACTCGTAAGAGAAGTAGCGAGTAAAACAGCTGATCAAGCAGGCGATGGAACAACTACTGCAACGGTTTTAGCTCATGCAATTTTCAAAGAAGGTTTAAGAAATATCACAGCAGGTGCAAATCCTATCGAAGTAAAACGCGGTATGGATAAAGCTTGCGAAGCTATAGTAGCAGAACTTAAAAAACTTTCTCGCGAAGTAAAAGATAAAAAAGAAATTGCACAAGTTGCTACAATTTCAGCCAACTCTGATGAAAAAATCGGAAATTTAATCGCTGATGCTATGGAAAAAGTGGGCAAAGATGGTGTTATCACTGTTGAAGAGGCAAAATCAATCAATGATGAATTAAATGTAGTTGAAGGTATGCAATTTGACAGAGGTTATTTAAGCCCTTATTTTATCACTAATGCAGAAAAAATGACAGTAGAGCTTTCAAGCCCTTATATCCTGCTTTTTGATAAAAAAATTACAAATTTAAAAGATTTATTACCGGTTTTAGAACAAATTCAAAAAACAGGCAAACCACTTTTAATTATCGCTGAAGATATTGAAGGTGAAGCGCTTGCAACTTTGGTTGTAAATAAACTTCGCGGTGTTCTTAATATTTCAGCAGTGAAAGCTCCAGGTTTTGGCGATAGAAGAAAAGCTATGCTTGAAGATATAGCGATTTTAACAGGTGGAGAAGTGATTTCTGAAGAACTTGGAAGAACTCTTGAAAGTGCGACTATACAAGATCTTGGACAAGCTTCTAGTGTAATCATCGATAAAGACAATACAACCATAGTAAATGGTGCAGGCGAAAAAGCAAATATTGATGCGAGAGTCAATCAAATCAAAGCACAAATTGCTGAAACAACTTCAGATTATGACAGAGAAAAATTACAAGAAAGACTTGCAAAATTAAGTGGTGGTGTTGCAGTTATTAAAGTAGGTGCAGCAACTGAAACTGAAATGAAAGAGAAAAAAGATCGCGTTGACGATGCTTTAAGCGCTACTAAAGCAGCAGTTGAAGAAGGTATAGTAATCGGTGGTGGTGCAGCGCTTATCAAAGCAAAAGCTAAAATCAAACTTGATTTACAGGGTGATGAAGCAATTGGCGCAGCTATCGTTGAAAGAGCTTTAAGAGCACCTTTAAGACAAATTGCTGAAAATGCAGGATTTGATGCAGGTGTGGTTGTAAATAGCGTAGAAAATGCTAAAGATGAAAACACAGGATTTGATGCTGCAAAAGGTGAATATGTTAATATGCTTGAAAGTGGAATTATCGATCCTGTTAAAGTAGAAAGAGTAGCTTTACTCAATGCAGTTTCTGTAGCTAGTATGCTTTTAACCACAGAAGCAACAATTAGTGAAATTAAAGAAGATAAACCTACTATGCCAGATATGAGCGGTATGGGAGGAATGGGTGGCATGGGCGGAATGATGTAATATCTACTCTAACCTCTTATCAGCAAGGATTTTCCTTGCTGATTACCAATTTAATTTAAAAACACTCCCTTGATTTTCTACAGATTCGCAAATAATCTTAATATCATTATCATCACAAACTTTTTTTACCAAAGAAAGCCCTATACCAAATCCTCCTTGATCGGTATTAAATCTTGTATATCTATCAAAAATATGATTTAAATTTGACTTTGAAATTCCACAACCTGTATCCGCAATACTTAAAAAATTGGCTTTTAAAATTATAGAAATTACTCCACCTTTTTTATTGTATTTAATAGCATTGCTTATAAGATTATCAATCAATTTAGAAATTTGACTTTTAGGAGCAAAAATATTTGCTTGATTTAAATCAAGCTTTAGTGTAATTTTTTTTTGCTCAAAAAATACTTTAAAATATTCCAATCTTTCTTCAAGTAGTATTCTTAAATCAAATTTTTGTTTTTCTGTTTCTAAGGTATTAGGGAAATTATAAAAAACAAGATCAGAGTACACTTGAGACAAACTTTTTGCAGCAAGCTTAATCCTTGTAAATTTAGTATTATCTCCTAAATTTTGATGCTCAAGTTGTTCTATACTCATCAAAATAACACTTAATGGGGTATTGAGTTCATGAGTTGAATCTTTAATAAAACGATTTAGTATGCTGATTTTATCCTCCAAAGGCTTTAGAGCAATTTTTACTAAAATATAAGATATTAAACCCAATATGCAAAAAGCCATAATAGCAAAACTAAAAACTTTCGTTCTAATCCAAAAAAGATCTTTGCCAACATCTTCACCCTGTATTAAAATTTGCAAACCATCGTTAGTATTTACTTCTTCATTGCTAGCATGTCTTAAAAAATAATGATCTGCACTCATAGGAGCAAGGAAAAAAACCTTATTATCACAAATACCTCTACCTTTAAGCTCTATCTTTGCCTTTCTTAAATCAAAATCTATATTACTAAAAACAATCTTTTTAGCATCAAATATAGCAAATTTTAGTGCTGTGCTTTGAGCAATATTTTTTGCACTTATATCTATAGGGGTAAAACGAGAATTTAAGATGCTTATAACAATGTTTCTATGATTTTCTCTCAAAGTGGTACCCTTTAAAACAACTAATTCTTCATATAATTTTTGATACCATAATGCAAAAAAAATCGTTAAAAAAATACCTGTAGTTGTTAGGTAGATTAATAAAATTTGCCTAATGACTTTTTTAGCCATAGCAATATCCCCTGCCTCTTTGATTTATAATTTTTTCTTTTCCTAAAATTTTACGTAAATTTTTCACATAAGCCCTTAAACTTAGCTCACTAGGCTCCTCATCATAATCCCAGAGTTCTTCAAAAATTCTCTCTGTACTTAAAAAGTTGTTTTTATTTTTAAGTAATAAAGACAAAAGCTTAATTTCTTTACTCGGTAAAGTCAAGGCTTTATTATTATGGTAAAGAATTTGTGTAGTAAATTCAAATCTAAATCCATCTCCTAAATCTTCAAAATCTTCATTTTTATGTGAAAAAGCTCTTTTAAGCAAAGCTTTAACCCTGATAGATAACTCGGCAAGTTCAAAAGGTTTTTTTATATAATCATCACAACCTGCGTCAAAGCCTTGTTTTAAATCGTTTGTTGTGTTTAAAGAAGTCATGAAAATTGCTGGAGTTTGCTTTCCGCTTTTTCTTAATTCTTTAAGTAATGAAAATCCATCTCCTAAAGGAACTTTTACATCTAAAATCCAAAGATCAAAATATCTTTCATAAGCCATATCTAAAGCTTCTTGCGCATTATCGCATAAAAATACTTCATATCCCTCATCGTTTAAAAACTCTTCAATGATCTCACTCAAGCTCAAATCATCTTCTAAAAGTAAAATTTTAGCAGCCATAATTTAAATCTTTCTAACTTCAAATCTCTTAAATATATATCATTGTATCAAAATTCTTATCAATTATTTAATAAAATTTCATTTTTATTTAATTTATTTTTATCTATAATCCTTTCATACAAATAAATTTTTCCTTAAGGAGTTAAAATGCTTCCAAAATGGGATAACAGCTATAGTGTGCACAATGCTAAAATTGATGAGCAGCATAAAAAGCTTTTTAAACTTGCTGCAAAAGTTGAAGTTGTATCAGATAGATCTGTAAGTAAAAATGAAGTCAAAGAACTTTTGGCTGAATTTTTTAATTATATGAAAGATCACTTTAATGATGAAGAAAAATACATGCAGCTAATAGGCTATCCAAATTTAGAAGAACATCGAAAAATACATAAAGAAATCATCCAAACCATGATTAATTTAATCAAAGATATCAAATCAACCAATGATCTTAAAGAAAAACTTTATATAGTGGCTAAAAAGTGGCTTTTAGAACACATACTATATGAAGACATGAAAGTTGAAAAATGGAGAAGTTCTTCTTTGTCTACAGATGATGGTGGCGATGTTAGCTTTGAAGCAGCAGAAGATGAAGATAATGAGCATCCACAATTTTATCTTTATACCTGTAATTGTCCTGGTAAAATTCACGATGTTCCTTATAGCATTCATCAAAAAATAGAATTACAAGGTCATAAATTTACTTGTAAAACTTGTAAACAAGCTATAAAATTTTACAAAAAATATTCTTAAGGAGGATAAAATGAAACGCAATGTAAAAACTTATTCTTTTAGAATGCCTTTAGAGCTTAAGGAGCGTTTGGATAATTTAAGTAAAAATCTTTCTAAACCAAAATCAACCATAGTAAAAGAAGCCATAGAGGCTTATCTTAATGAAGTTGAAGATTTTTCTTTTGCTGTTAATGCCCTAGAAGAACTTAAAGATGGGGATTATCAAAAGGCAAGTAAAAAAATAGATAAAATTGTCAAAAATCTTAAACAAACAAAATAAAAAACTTTATCACAATTTTTTTTGTGATAAAGACTTATTAATTTTTTATATTAAAATACATTTATGAATATTAAAAATGGAGTTAAAAAAGTGGCTCCGGATGTAGGATTCGAACCTACGACCAATCGGTTAACAGCCGACTACTCTACCGCTGAGCTAATCCGGAATATTTAAAAGTAAAATGTGATTATAGTGAAATTAAAAAACTTTGTCAAGGGTTTTTTCACAAAAATGCATTTTTTATGTAAAAAAATTAATTTACTCCTTAACAATAACACTTTTTAAATTTCTAAAATAAAACAAATTTACCCCATCTTCATATAAATAATCAAGCTTCATTCCATGTGTTTCTAAAATAGTATTTACAATATAAAGCCCTAATCCAAAACTTGATTTTTGTTTTGATCCTTGAGTAAAAGCTTGAGTATAGTATTCTAAAGTATTGTTAAGCTCAGGACCACGATTTTTAAAACAAATATAATCATCTATAATATCAATTTGCACAAACCCATCTTCAGAATGTTTAATACCATTATCTATCATATTTTTAATCGCCGTAGTAAAAAGTTTAAAATCCACATTTACAAAAAAACTTTCTTCCATAAAAATACGTATATTGCTATCATCTCGCATTGCAATTTCTTTGGCTTCATCTAAAACATCTAAAATATTGTATTTTTTTCTATTTATAAAAGCAGCCCCTGAAGTAATTTGCTCAATAGCAGCAAATTCATTAATTAAAATTTCAAGTCTAGTAAAAACCCCATTTAAGCGCTCTTTATATTTATTATCTTCTATCATTTCTAAAGTTAAGAGCCCTTTAGTAATAGGAGTTTTGAGTTCATGCATAATATTTCTTAAAAAAAACTGACGAGATTGGTTTAACTTTCGAATTTGAACAATAGCTTGATAAAAAGCTTCACTTACTTGTGAAATTTCATCCACCCCAGTGCTTACATCTTCTATATCACCAAGCTTTCCTTGGGCAAATTTATCAATTTGTTTTTTAAGTCTTTTAAGTGGTTTTAATTTTTTAAATATATAAATATAAAGCAATACAAGAATACAAATCACAGCTACAGCTATAGCTTTGATAATAAAATACCTATAGGTTTGATAATCTTGATCCTTATAAAGATAAACCTTTCCATCATAAATAATATTTAAATACACCTGTCTATTATAAGAAATAATCTCGATTAAGCCATTGTTAACCTCAACCCTAGCTAAAACATCACCTCTAAAAAGAATTTTACGGATCTGCTTTGCTTCTGTTATCTCATCCATTTTATTATAATTTTTTGTCTGCTCTTCAAATTCTTTTTCACTGATAACTCCTGCAAAATTTAAGAGCCTTGCATTAGCTATCAAAGAATATTTTGTGTTTAATTCTCTAGTATAATTTTGCTGATCGTATTCTATAAGCCACAAAAAGCCAAGTATAACACTAACCCCAGCAAAAATAAAAATAAAAGTTATAGTATAAAAAATCGAAGATTTATTCATTGAGTAAGCTTATAACCTATTCCACGTATAGAGTGAATATATTTTGGAGTTTTTGGATCATCTCCCATCTTTTGACGAATTCTACTGATAATAACATCTATACTTTTATTACTAGAATCCTCACTAATAGAAGAACAATTATAAACAAGCTCTTCACGACTTACCACTCCACCCTCTTTTTTAATCAAATAGCTTAAAATATCAAATTCAGCATTAGTTAAAGTAAGCTCTTGTCCTTTCATGGTAATAATATGCTTATATTGATCATAAACAAGATCTTTTACGCTTTTTGCTATGGCGCTTTTTGTATTTGAAATACGTCTTAAATGACTTTTAATACGTGCTTGTAATTCTTTTGGATTATAAGGTTTTGGTAGGTAATCATCTGCTCCAAGCTCTAAAGCATTAACCTTATCTGTAATATCATGTCTTGCGCTTGAAACAATAATAGGCGTATCATACTTTTTACGAATCTCTTCACACACTTCAAGCCCATCAAGCCCTGGCAAAGAAAGGTCTAAAATGATAAGCTGATATTCTTTTAATGCAAGCTTAGAAAGACCTATATAAGGTTCATGAGCTATATCAACTTTCATATCAAATTTTTCCAAATATTCAGCTGTAATTTCTGCTAATTCTAAATCATCTTCTATCATAAGAATATTTGTCATAGTTTTCCTTTATTTTAAACTTAATTTTAATTTTAAACTAAAATTTATAACGAAAGGAAAATCCTTCCGTTATTTTTATTTAAGCACAAGCAAAGTCGCAAAACCATTGCGATATACCCAAACTTTGGTAAATTCTTTTTTATTAACTTGTTTTAAAGCTTGTTCTAAATCTTTTAAATTTTTAATTTCACTTTGTCCAACACCTATGATAATATCACCCTCTTGGAAACCAGAATTTTTTCCTTTGCTCTTTTCTTTAACACTATCAACCAAAACACCATTAACATCTTTTGGAATTTGCAAACGATCCTTAAGTCTTGGATCTAAATTTCTCAAACTCAAACCATCAATCAAATCGCTTTGTACGCCTTTAGGATTTTCTTTTTCACCTTTAAGAATAAAACTTGCTTGCTTATTTTCTCCATCTCTTTCGTAACTTAATGAAATTTTTTGACCAATCTCTAAAGTTCCTATATAATTTTTAAGATCAATAGGACTTTTTATAACCTTATCATTAACTTTAGTAACTAAATCTCCACGCTTAAGCCCTGCTTCATCAGCACTTGAACCTTTTTGAACATCAGTGATTAAAGCTCCTTCTTGATTTTTGTAAGCTTTTTTAGTATCACCTTGCAAAGCTAAAATAGTCACACCTAAAAATCCTCTATCAATCTTGCCTTTTTCAATAAGTTTTTTAGCTATATCTTTAACCATATTTGAAGGTATGGCAAAACCTATGCCGTTATTTCCACCACCACGAGAAAGAATAGCTGAATTAATACCTACTAAATATCCGCGACTATCCACCAAAGCTCCACCTGAATTTCCTGGATTGATAGAAGCATCTGTTTGTATAAAATTTTCATATTGATTTAAACCTATATTGTCTTTATTTAAAGCAGATATTATCCCACTTGTAACACTAAAACCAACTCCAAAAGGATTTCCAAGTGCAAAAACAACATCTCCTTCCATTAAATCATCAGAATTTGTAAAAGTAATAGCTGAAAGATTATTAGCCTCTATTTTTATAACAGCCAAATCTGTTTTTGGATCTTTACCTATAAGTTTTGCTTTATATTCTATGTCGCTTCCTGGTAAATTCACTGTAATCGTATCAGCATCATCTACAACGTGATTATTTGTTACTATATAACCATTTTTTGAAATAAT
This sequence comes from Campylobacter sp. CFSAN093238, assembly GCF_012898015.1. Classification (NCBI taxonomy): domain Bacteria; kingdom Pseudomonadati; phylum Campylobacterota; class Epsilonproteobacteria; order Campylobacterales; family Campylobacteraceae; genus Campylobacter; species Campylobacter sp. CFSAN093238. The sequence continues at coordinate 1,256,758 of NZ_CP040611.1, forward strand.
CACCCCTGATCCCAAAGAACTCACCACTTCTTTATCATTTTTTCCTTTTCTTTGAGGAAAATCAAAATCAAAAAATTGTTTAAAATAAGGATCATTAAAAAAATCATCCAAAGGGCTTGGACGATTTGCTCTTGTAATAGTTTTTGAGGTGGAAATATTAACCACTGATTTTTTTGCATCTTTAATAGAATCATGATAAGAAAGCACTGCATTTCCAGCAGCAGGATTCACACGATTAGCCGTTGCAGTCGATTCGTTAAAATTAATACTTGCAGCAAATAAAGCACTTGCTAAACTTAATGATAAAAAAATCTTTTTCATTTTATTTCCTTTTGTTCTTAAAGATAAATTATCTCGTAAAATATTTTACTGTCTTCATAGTATAAAACCGAAAATTTACAAAATTGTAAATAAAACCTTGAGTGATAAAAATTTATAAAACTTGATTGACTTAGGCTAAAGTTTATGTTATAATTTAATCCTCTATAATAATCAAGTAAAAATTTTTAAGGAAATATAACATGAATAGTTTATACGAAACTCTTGGAGTTAGCAAAAACGCTAGTGCAGATGAAATAAAAAAAGCTTACCGTCGCCTAGCTAGAAAATATCATCCTGATATCAACAAAGAAAAAGGTGCTGAAGAAAAATTTAAAGAAATTAATGCTGCTTATGAAATTTTAAGTGACGAAAAAAAACGAGCTCAGTATGACCAATACGGCGATTCTATGTTTGGTGGACAAAGTTTTCATGATTTTTCAAGAAATACTGGTGGGGTAAATTTGGACGATATTTTAAAAGATCTCTTTGGAGGAGGCTTTGGTGGACGCTCAAGAGGGGGTTTTAACGGCTTTTCTTCAAAAGGCTTTAGCAGTGGTTTTGGAGGATTTGGAGGTTTTGAAGAAGAAATTTTAGACAGCAATCTAGAGCTTCACATTCCTTTCGAAAAAGCTGTTAAAGGCGGGGAACATAGTTTTAATTTTCAAGGCGAAACCATTAAATTTAAAATTCCACACGGTATAAAAGAAGGTGAGAAACTAAGAATTCGCTCTAAAGGAAAACAAAGCAGAAATGGAGCTAGAGGTGATTTAATCATTATTGTAAAAATAGAAGAAAGTCCTATTTACACAAGAGAAGATGATGATTTATATCAAAAAGTTGATATTTCTTTAAAAACTGCACTTTTTGGTGGAAAAATAAATATAAAAACACTCAAAGAAGGCAAGGAAGAAGCGACAATTAACATAACGCCTAATTCAAAAAATAACCAAAAAATTCGTTTAAAAGGTTATGGTGTGCAAAATAGAAAAAGTGATATTTATGGGGATATGTATTTGATTTTAAATGTTGTTTTGCCAAATTTAGATACCCTTGATGAAAAATTTATAGAACTCTTAAAAGAAAAATTACCTTAAAGAAAGGAATAAAATATGGAACAGCATTATGATGAACCTGTATATTTAATCAGTGTTGTGGCTAAAGTTTTAAGCATACATCCACAAACCTTAAGGCAATACGAAAGAGAAGGATTGATAGAGCCAAGTAGAACCGATGGCAAAATAAGACTTTATTCTCAAAGAGATATTGACCGTATTAAACTTATATTGCGTTTAACAAGAGACATGGGAATCAATCTTGCTGGAGTAGATGTTATCTTAAAATTGAAAAACCAACTTCACGAATTTGAAAATTTAATTGATGAACTACGCTTAGAATTAAGCAAACAACAAAATAAAGAAGCGGCTAGTAAAGCCGTTGTTAAGCATAAAAATAGCTTTGATTTGATTTTTTATGAGAAAAAATAAAAAATAATGGATAATTTTTTAGAAATTTTTTTAATCACCGTTGCTATAGCTATAGTTTTAAATGTCATATTTAAAAAATTTGAAATTCCAACTATCATTGGATATATAGCTGCTGGAGAAATCATTTCTGAAATTTATCATTTAAGTGGCAAAGGCGAAATCACTCATATAGCCGAATTTGGTATAGTGTTTTTAATGTTTACCATAGGGCTTGAATTTTCTTTTAAGCATTTAATGGCAATGAAACAAGAAGTTTTTTTAAACGGCTCTTTGCAGATGCTTACTTGTGGCTTTGTTTTTATGTTACTTGCTATAGGAATTTTAGGACTTGGAGATAAAAGCGCTACTATAGTAGGCTTTGCACTAGCGCTTTCTTCAACCGCAGTGGTGCTTAAAATTTTAAATGATAATGGCGATATCAATGAGCAATATGGTAGAAAAGCATTGGGAATTTTGCTTTTTCAAGATATAGCCGTTATTCCTTTGCTTTTGCTTGTAGATATTTTTTCATCCAACAATCAAAACATAGAAAAACTCCTTTTTACCACTTTAATTTCAGCACTTATTTTAATCACTTTATTATTTTTCATAGGTAAATATCTAGTGGATAGAATTTTTAGACTCATTATCCACACTTCTTCTCAGGAAATTTTTATTAGTACTGTTTTATTTATGGTTATTGGAGCAAGTTTTTTAGCAAATTATTTTGGATTTTCTTATTCTTTGGGTGCTTTTATAGCAGGTGCTTTGATAGCAGAAACAAAATATAAACACAAAATAGAAGCGGACTTGATCCCATTTAGAGATTTGCTTTTAGGGCTTTTTTTCATAACTGTAGGCATGCAAATTCAACTTGATGTAGTGGCACAAAATTGGTTTTTAATCATAGTTTTAACCCTTCTTGTAATGGCTTTAAAATTTGGCATAGTTTTTGGCTTTTTATTTCTTTACACCAAAAAAAGAGTAGCGCTTAAAACAGCTTTTGCCATAGCTCAAATTGGCGAATTCGCCCTAGCAATTTTTTCTCTTTTACAAGCAAAAAATATGCTTGATATCAAAACTTCACAAATTTTAATTGTTGTTTCTATTTTAACCATGATTATCACGCCTTTTATTTTAAACAATATAAGAAAAATTACCAATGTTGTAGAAGATATAGCACTTAATACCAACGCTGTGCAAAATATTGACAGCAATATCAAGCTTAAAAATCATCTTGTTGTTTTTGGCTACGGACGCTTAGGACAAGAAGTCGTACAAAAAATCAAAAACACAGGCGTACCTTATCTTGTTTTAGAAAGTGATTTAAATTTAGTAGAACTTGGAGTTAGTCGAGGTGAAAATGTCGTTTTTGCCAATGCTGCTCAAGAAGAAACCTTAAAAATTGCCAATATAGAAGAATGTGCCGTAGCTATTATCACAGTTACAAATGAAGCCAAACTTGAAATTTTATGTCAAGTGCTAGCTAATTATCCAAAACCTATAGACACCATCATTCATGTAAATGGAACTTTAAAAAAGATGCTTTTTTCTAGCATAGATGAAAATATACGCATCATTCGCTCTGAAAAAGTAATCGCTAGAAATTTAGTTCAAGAAGCGCTAGAATGCCGCATTCACAAAAATACCTAAGGAAGAATTTTGACAAAAAATGAAGAAAAAGCCTTACGCGTAAAATACCTAAGAAATCTTGAAAAATTTTTCAATGGCGCTATATCTGCACTTAAAAAAGAAGATTTTGATAAAACTAAATTTGAAGAAAGAATGTTAAAAAATGCTAAATTTTTTGAAAAAAATCCCGCGGTAAATCTTAACTCAACCTATGCAAAAAATCTTGAATTTTTTGTCAATGCTTGTTTAGATTTTTCCAAAGAAAAAAACGAGCTTTTAAATCTTGCCAATGCTTTAGATAAGCAAAAAAAACAAGGTGGGAAAAAAGAAAAACATAAAAATTATTTAAAGGATTATGAATGATTAATGTATTTTTTGATATGGATGGAACTTTAATCGATAGTGCAAATGCCATTTCTTGTGCAGTCAATGAAATAAGACAGGATTTAAATCTAGCCCCACTTTCAAGAGAAATCATTATGCAAACCATCAATACTCCCAATATTGACTGGGCAAAAGAACTTTATAATATAGAAAATTTCCATCATTCTAATTTTAAAGAAGGCTATGAAAAATATTTTGTCAAGCACTATGAACAAAGCGTGGTGCTTTTTGAAGGAGTAAAAGAACTTTTAGAATTTTTAAAAAGCAAAAATTGTTTTTTAGCTATTGCTACTAACGCCCCACAAAGCTCACTTTCAAACATACTTAAAAAACACGATATCATTCCTTATTTTGATAAAATTTTAGGCGTAAACTTGGGCATAGAACCCAAACCTCATCCTATGATGCTAGAGCTTTTAAAAAGCGAGGCTCCATATAAAACAAGCGTTTTTATAGGAGATAGTCAAAAAGATAAAGAATGTGCTAAAAATGCTAATTTGCCTTATTTTCATGCCAAATGGTATCAAAAAAATTTAAAAGAAAATGAATTTAGCAACGCTAGTGAACTTAAAGGCTTTTTGCAAAAGTATTTATAAGTTTTTTAATGAAATTTTAGTTAAAATTAGAAATAAATTTTAAAAAGAGTAAATTATGAGTGAATTATTAATAGAAATTGGTACAGAAGAATTACCTGCTATTCCTTTGCTAAAAGAATTAGCTAATATAGAAAAAAAATGGAACAATGTTTTAGAAGAATACCGCTTGGTAAGTGATTTTAAATTTTATTATACTCCGCGTCGTTTAGTTTTTTTTCATGAAAATTTTGCAGACAAACAAGAAGATAGCTTTGCTGAATTTATAGGAGCACCTAAAAATGTTGCTTATAAAGATGGAGTTTTAACTCCTGCGGGACAAAGCTTCCTGCAAAAAGCAAGGATCAGTGAAAATGAACTCTCTTTTAAAGAAATCAAAGGCAAGGAAGTTTTGTACCATCAAAAAGCTATTAAAGGTTTGCAAAGTCAAGAAATTTTAGGAGAAATGGTAGAAAAATTTCTAAAAAGTCTTAGTTTTGGCAAAAGTATGCGCTGGGGTGCAAATTCTTTTGAATTCATCCGTGCGATCCGTTCTATAGCTTGCATTTTAAATGATGAACTTGTTAATTTTCAAAGCTATGGAGTAAAAAGTACTAAAAAAACTTTCATTCACAGAAGCGTAAGTTATGATTTGCAAGATTTTAACAATGCAAAAGAATATTTTGAACTACTAGAAAAAAACTATATCATCCTTGATCCAATCAAAAGAAAGGAAAAAATACTTGAGCAATTTAAACTCATAGAAAGTCAAAAAAATATACAAATTGGAGAAGATGAAGAGCTTTTAGCTGAAGTAGTTGCTATCACAGAATATCCTAATGCACTTTTAGGAAGTTTTGAAGAAGAATTTTTAGAAATTCCTAGCGAAGTAATCATCACTTCAATGAGAGAAAATCAACGTTATTTTGCAGTTTTTAACGACAAAGGCTTAAGTAATCATTTTATAGTAGTAAGTAATGCAGTATGTAAGGATTATTCAAAAATCATACATGGAAATGAAAGAGTTTTGCGTGCAAGACTTAGCGATGCAATGTTTTTTTATCAAAATGATTTACAAAATGGCTTAAAACCCGAAAAACTTGCCAAAATGACCTATCTTGAAGGTTTAGGCACAATGCAAGATAAAAGTTTAAGAGAGATTAAAATTGCTGAAATTTTATGTCAAATGCTCCATAATGATAAAATCGAAAATATCAGCACAGCACTAAAATACGCCAAAGCAGACTTAGCCACACAAATGGTTTATGAATTTACTGATTTGCAAGGCATTATGGGAAGTTATTATGCGCAAAAAATGGGCTTAGATTATCAAATTTGCTTAGCCATCAAAGAACAATATCTTCCTAATTCCGAACAAGCTCCACTTCCAAGTACAGAATTTTCAAGCATAGTAGCCCTTGCAAACAAGCTTGATACCCTTATAGGACTTTTTAGCATAGGAAAAATTCCAAGCGGAACAAAGGATCCTTATGCCTTAAGAAGAGCTGCCAATGGGATCATTAAAATTGCTTTAAATTTAAATAAAAAATTTGATATCCAAATTTTATTAGAAAAACTTTCAAATCATTATAAAAGCTTTGATATGCAAATTTTAAAAGATTTTATTTTTGAAAGACTTTATACTTTTTATACAGTCAATGCTTCTTTTGTAAAAGCGGTTTTAAGCTCACAAAATACAGATCTTATCCATATCAATCAAAGCGTAAATGCTCTTATAAAACTTAGCAAAAAAGATAATTTTAATGAAAATTTTGCAACCTTTAAAAGACTAGCCAATATCGCCACTAAAAATCCTCATAAAGTTGATGAAAGTCTTTTTGTTCAAGAAGCAGAAAGTAAACTTTACAAAGCTTTTCAAGAAAAAACTAAAGCCAACTCTTTACAAGAAAAACTTGAAAATCTTTTTGCACTTAAGCCTTTTATTGATGAGTTTTTTAATCAAGTGATGATTAATGCTGAAGATGAAAAACTTAAAAATAATCGCCAAGCTTTGGTTTATGAAATTTATGCGGAGTTTTTAAAAATCGCCGATCTTAAAGAGTTAAGCTTATGAAAGCCTTATGGCTTTTTTTAAGCCTTACTCTTTGGCTTTTTGGAGCTCAAAATTTAGAACTCATCAAAGGTCAAGCTTTATTTTTGGAGCTAGATAAGAAAGATTTTTTATCTTTAAAAAATAATGGTAAAAATATTCCCACTTTTACACATCCTAAAAATCAAGAAAAAGTTCTAGCTATTTTTTCCTTACCTTACAAAAATCCCCCGCAAAATACAAAACTTATCGCATTTTATAAAGATAAAAAAGAAGAAATTTTCATAAAAACTTTAGAAGGTAATTATAAAAGTGAAAAATTGCAAGTTGAAAACAAAAAGATTTTTCCACCAAAAACCATACAAGAACGCATCACTAAAGAATTAAAAGAAGCCAATGCGATTTATAGTTCTTATACTCCAAAAGCTTTATTTAACGGTGCTTTTAATATACCTTTAAATTCTTTTATCACAAGTGATTTTGGCAAAGCAAGAACTTTTAATGAAAAAGTAGCAAGTTATCATAGCGGAACGGACTTTAGAGCTGCCATAGGAACACCTATTTATGCAGCCAATTCAGGTGTAGTAAAAATTGCAAAAGATCGTTATTTCGCAGGAAATTCAGTAGTCATTGATCATGGTTTTGGAATTTATTCACAATATTATCATCTTTCTAAAATCGATGTTAAAATAGGACAAAAGATAAAAAAAGGTGAACTTATAGGACTTAGTGGGGCTACAGGTAGGGTAAGTGGGCCGCATTTGCATTTTGGAATTTTAGCTGGAGGCAAACAAGTTGATCCTTTGGATTTTGTATCCAAATTTAATGCTATTTTTCAATGAAATTTAGTGACTTTTTCCATGCTTGGCTCCATGAAAGCTATTATAAAAATGCTGTAAGTATAGGAAAAAACGGAGATTTTTTTACTGCTGTAAGCGTAGGAAATCTTTTTGGCACACTTTTAGCCAAGCATTTTTTAAATTTAATAGATAAAAAAATTTTACAACTCCCTTTAGAACTTGTAGAAATAGGCGCTAATGAAGGATATTTAAGTCGTGATTTTTTAGCCGCTTTGCTTGAATTAAGACCTGAAATTTTTTCTCAAATTTCTTTTTTCGTCATAGAACCGCATGAAAAATTAAGAACTTTACAAAAAAAGACTTTAGAAGGAGTGGAATTTACTCACAAAAATAGTCTTAAAGAATGCCATTTTAAGAACGCTTTTTTCTTTTGCAATGAACTTTTTGATAGTTTTGCTTGCGAACTTATAGATCATGATAAAATGGCATTTGTAGAAAATTTTAAACTTATTTTTAAAAATATGGATGAAAATTTAATCACAAAATGCAAAGCTTTAAATCTTAAAAAAGGTGAACTCAGTTTAGAGCTTGAAAATTTTTTTAAAGATTTAAACCAAACTTGTGAGAGATTTATATTTGCGGGATTTGACTATGGAACTTTAAATCCACAAAGTTTTAGCTTAAGAATCTATCAAAAGCACGAAGTTTTTAGCCCTTTTGAAGTATCTTTAAAAGATTTTTTCGGCAAAAGCGATCTAACTTATAATGTCAATTTTACTCATCTTCAAAAACTCATCAAAGAATATGATTTTAAACCTTTAGCTTTTAAAAAACAAAGTCTTGCTTTCATGGATTTTGGTTTTGAAGATTTATTAGAATACACAAAAAATAAAAACATTAAAACTTACGAAAGTTTTTTATCTCAAGCTAAAATTTTATTTTTTAATTTTGATGAAAAATTTCATTTTTTCGAATTTCAAAAAAACTAAAATTTTATATTTTTCATACTCGCTAAACAAACCCCCTCCCTTAAACCCTCATCAATGACTAGAAGTTTATGTTTATCAAACAAAGCATAAAACAGCAAACAACCTGCACTCAAATAATTTTTTCTCATCGCACCTACTTCTTTTATAGCCTTTTTTTCTTCCATATGAAAAAGTTTAATAGCATAATTTAAAAAATCCTTATGGTAAAGTTTTTTGCCATTTACTCTACTTGCTTCATACTTTTCATAGCTTATATTTTGTTTTAATGCGCTAAGTGTAGTAGGAACTCCGGAATTTAAAACCACCGTTTTAACTCCTAAAGAACGAAGCTCCTTTTTAATCATAGCCACCTCATCAAAAGCCCTAAAAGCTAAATGCTTTAAATGGGGATTTGCAATTAAAAAATGAATTTTAAGTTTTTTATCTTTAATATTTATGATAAATTTAGGATATTTTTTTATTAATTTTTTATAAGAAATACAAGATTTATAATAAGAATGGTAATTTTTTTCATAAAAACTAATAATACCAAAATCAAAACTTTTAAAACTTTTTCCAAAAGAAAGCTCACAAGAAGCCCCTCCTAAATCACAATATGCAAACTCTCCCCAAATTTTAAGCCTTCTTAAACCTGATTGCATACCTAAAACACTGATCTTAGCTTCACTTTTGGCATCTATAAGCTTAAAATCAATCCCAAATTCTTTTTTTAAATGGGCAAAAATTTCATTTGTATTGCTTGCCTTTCTAAAAGCTGCAGTCGCTACAGCTCTCGCTTTGCTTAAATCTTGCTCTTTAGCTAAAATACTCAAAGTATTTTTTAATCTTTGTATGGCTTCTTTAGAAATTTCTCCACTTTGATTTAGATTTTTCGCTGCCCCAATAACAAATTCATATTCTTTTAATTTATTTAATTTTTCGTCCATTTGTACTGCTCTTAAAGTATTTGAACCAAGATCTATACCTAACATGACTTTCCTTATTTGATTTTATAGTATAATAGCAAAAAAGTTCTAAAGGAAAAATATGCTTTTAGGTGTAAATATCGATCATATTGCAGTGTTAAGACAAGCTAGAATGGTAAATGATCCTGATCTTTTAGAAGCTGCTTTTATAGTAGCTAGACACGGAGATCAAATCACTTTGCATGTAAGAGAAGATCGCCGTCATGCTCAGGATTTTGACTTGGAAAATATTATAAAATTTTGCAAAAGCCCTGTCAATTTAGAATGTGCTTTAAATGATGAAATTTTAAATTTAGCTCTTAAACTCAAACCCCACCGCGTTACTTTAGTGCCTGAAAAAAGAGAAGAGCTTACTACAGAAGGGGGGCTTTGTTTAAATCATGCTAAATTAAAACAAAGCATAGAAAAACTTCACAATGCAAACATTGAAGTTTCACTTTTTATTAATCCTAGTTTAGAAGATATAGAAAAATCAAAAATTTTAAAAGCCCAATTCATAGAGCTTCATACAGGACATTATGCGAATTTGCACAACGCACTTTTTAGTAATATCTCTCATACTGCTTTTGCCTTAAAAGAACTTGATCAAGATAAAAAAACCTTGCAAGCTCAATTTGAAAAAGAATTACAAAATTTAGAGCTCTGTGCCAAAAAAGGCCTAGAACTTGGCTTAAAAGTAGCCGCGGGACATGGTTTAAATTACAAAAATGTAAAACCCGTAGTAAAAATTAAAGAAATTTGCGAGCTAAATATAGGACAAAGCATTGTAGCAAGATCTGTATTTACAGGACTTCAAAACGCTATTTTGGAAATGAAAGAACTTATTAAAAGATGAAAAAACTAGCCATTAGTATAGGCGATATAAACGGCATAGGACTTGAAATTTTAGTGCGTTCTCATGAAAAACTAAGCAAAATCTGCACACCTTTTTATTTTATCCACGAAAGCTTGCTTGATAAAGCTTCAAAACTTTTAAATTTAAAACTTTTTAATGCAAAAATCGTAGCTTTTAAAGATGGAAAAGACTATGAGTTTAATTTTATAAAAAAAGAAAATTCTCTTGAAATTTACTCTTTCTACCTTCCTTTAGGCTTTAAAGTGGATGAAAATTTTGAAATCAAAGCCGGAGAAATAGATACAAAAAGTGGACTTTATGGTTTTTTAAGTTTTAAGGCGGCAAGTTATTTTGTCTATGAAAAACACGCCCATGCCTTGCTTACTCTACCTATACACAAAAAAGCTTGGGAAGATGCAGGACTTAAATACAAAGGACACACCGATGCTTTAAGGGATTTTTTTAAAAAAAATGCCATTATGATGTTAGGTTGCAAAGAACTTTTTGTAGGGCTTTTTAGCGAACATATACCTTTAGCTAAGGTGAGTAAAAAAATCACTTTTAAAAATTTAAGTATCTTTTTAAAAGATTTTTACAAAGAAACGCATTTTAAAAAAATGGGGCTTTTAGGTTTTAATCCTCACGCTGGAGATTATGGAGTTATAGGCGGAGAAGAAGAAAAGATCATGGAAAAAGCTATAGCCTTTGTTAATGCCTTTTTACACTCTAAAAAAGATGAAAAATTTTTCAAAAAAGCCTTAAAAGATGAAAATTTACAAAAAGAATTGCTTTTAAATTTTAAAGGCAAGGGCGTTTATCTACCCTATCCTTTAGTAGCTGATACAGCTTTTACTAAGGCTGGTTTAAAAAACTGCAATCGCTTAGTGGCTATGTATCACGATCTTGCCCTTGCTCCTTTAAAGGCCTTGTATTTTGATAAAAGCATCAATGTAAGTTTAAATTTACCTATCATACGCGTTAGTGTTGATCATGGCACAGCCTTTGATAAGGCCTATAAAAATGCTAAAATCAACACTAAAAGTTATTTTGAAGCGGCTAAATTTGCAATCAATTTACATTCTAAAGCTTAAATTTAGCCCTAGAATCAATCAAATCTTCTTTAGCTAAGCTGTCTATAAAATCTTGCAAATCTTTATTGGTATTTAAACTTTGAGTGAGTAAATTTTCATATTTATCAACTTTATTTTTAAAAATTTGCTCTAAAACTTCTTTAGTCTTTGTATCTTTTTTTGCTCTTTGCATAAGTTCTAATAAAACCTTAATATAAGCTTCTTGCATGCAATCACTTGCATTGAGTAAAGATAAAATAGGATTTTCCCCTGCTTTTGTATTTTGCATATTTTTTATACAAATTTTTCTTTCTTTAAGCATCTTTTTTGAAATGGCTTTAAAATCTTTTTTCATCTTTTTATCTGCTTTTTTTGAAATATTTTGATATAAACTACTATAGATGTTATCTACTAAAGCAAGTTTTTTATTATCAAATTCATTACGCACACCAATTTTATTGCATATCATAAGTTCATCATCACTTTTGCCATCATATTTGATTTTAGAGCAATCAAAACTAGGTTTTACTTCATCTTTATAAATAAGCTCATCAAAACTCAAAGCCCCTAAACTCGCCAAACTTAAACCAAGCAATAAAATAATTTTTTTCATTATTTACCTTTAAAATTTTTATTTTATTTTATTTTAACAAAAAATATTTTGAATTTTTTAAGGAAATTAAGCCTTTATTTTATTATAATGCGTTTTTATTTTTTATAAGGAACTTAAAATGCAAAATTACAAAAAAGCTCTTTTTGCACTAGCTCTTAGTGCTTTTTGTATGGGCGTAACTGAATTTGTTATGGCAGGAGTTTTGGTTGATGTTGAAGCGTATTTTAGCGTAGATGCAAAAACCGCGGGCTATCTTACAACCTTATATGCTATAGGTGTTGTTATAGGTGCTCCTCTTATCACCATACCTTTAAGTCGTTTTCATAGACATACACAACTTTTAATCAATCTTGGAATTTTTGCTTTAGCAAATTTCATCATCTTTTTTAGCCAAAATTTCTATCTTACTGCTTTTGCACGCTTTATAGCAGGAACACAACATGGGGTATTTTTTGTCATTGCCACCTTAGCTGTAAGTGCTATAACTCCAGATGATAAAAAATCAAGTGCTCTAGCTATAATGGTCACAGGGCTTACTGTAGCCTTAGTTACTGGAGTGCCGCTTGGAACTTTTATAGGGCATTATTTTGGCTTTAAATTTATCTTTTTACTCATTTTTATCATTACAAGCCTAGCATTTTTTGGAGTATGGCATATGATGCCCAAAAATTTACATCCTAGCCCAACCAGTCTTAAAAATCTAATCCCTGCTTTTTCTCATCAAAATTTGTTAAAAACTTATACTATAACCATTTGTAGTTGTGGGGCTCAATTTGTTCTTTATACTTATTTGCAAAAAATACTTGTAGAAATAAGCGGTTTTAAAGTCCAAGATACAGCTTATATCTTGCTTTTATATGGAATTTGTGCAATTTGTGGGAATTTATGGGGCGGAAAAATAGTAGATAAAAAAGGTGCTATTTTTTCTTTGCGTCTTATTTTAAGCATACAAGTTCTAGTATTTTTAAGTGTATTTCTCACCATGCATTCTAAAATTTTAATCATTTTTAGCGTAGCTTTGATAGGATTTTTTGCCTTTTCAACCATACCTGCACTAAAAATGCTTAGCATTACTAAAGCTAAACGCCATACTTATAAAGTCATAGACAGTACAGTAAGTGTGAATGAAGCAGCTTTTAATGTAGGCATAGCTTTAGCAAGTTTTTTAGGTGGGATTGTTTTAGCAAGATTGGGTATAGAATTTAATGCTTTATTTTCAGCACTTTTTGTAAGCCCTGCTTTGATTTTTGCCTTGCTTTTTGCCAAAGATAAATTAAATTATAAAAAATTTCAAAGAAAAAGTTTTACAAAGGTATAAATTGGAATAGAAATTGCTTGCTTATTTAATGTAAAGTTAAATAAAGGAGGAGAAAATGGTAGTAGATAATACTCAAAAAACATCAAATGCTATCTTTAGCACCACAACTAAAGTTAAAGAAAAAAATACTTCGGCAGATGAATTTCAAGCCACATTAAATGAAGTAAAAAACAAAGAAGAAAAGGAAGATAAAAAAACAAACTCAAGCAAATTTACTAACGAAGACATTGATCTTGGTGCTGTTAGAGAAGATTTTAGATCTTATGCTTGGCAAAAAATGAGAGAAGATCAATACAAAAAAAATGAGGAAACTTTGCTAAATAAGCTTTTTACTACAATTGACGCAGGAAATGCCACAAACAATACAAAGGCTTAATATACAAATCAATCAAAACTCAAACTACATAAACGAGAATTCCAATAATTCTCGTAAAATTTCTAATAACTCTGGATAAAATGAAAAAATTTATTATTTCCTCTATATGAAGAAAATATAGAAAAATTGACCAATTTAATTTATCAAATTCTGTTATAATTTTGCTAAAAACAAAGGAAAATAATGATTTTTATCGATGCTTGCTTTAAAAAACCTACACCCTACACCCCTATTTGGATGATGCGTCAAGCAGGAAGGTATTTGCCAGAATATATGGAAGTAAGAAAACAAGCGGGTGATTTTCTCTCTTTATGCAAAGACTATAAAAAAGCTTCTGAAGTTTCTTTACAGCCTATTGATATTTTAGATGTAGATGCAGCAATCATTTTTTCAGATATCTTAGTTGTTCCTCTTGAAATGGGTATGAATTTACGTTTTGAAAAAGGAGAAGGGCCTGTTTTTGATAATCCTATTTCAACCCTAGAAGATTTAGAAAAACTTGACGATCAAAATGCACATAAAAAATTAAATTATGTCTATGATGCCTTAAAGCTTACAAGAGAAAAATTATCTCAAAACAAGGCTTTAATAGGATTTTGCGGAAGCCCTTGGACTATAGCTACCTATATGATAGAAGGAAGTGGAAGTAAAAATTATGCAAAGTGTAAAAAAATGCTTTATCAAAACCCAGAACTTTTACATAAAATTCTAAACAAACTAACTCAAGTTTTAAAACTTTATTTAGAAGAGCAAATTAAAGCAGGTGCTAATGCTATACAAATTTTTGATAGCTGGGCAAGTGCTTTAGAATATGATAAGTTTTTTGAATTCTCTTTTAATTATATGCTTGAAATTTCAAATTTTATTAAAAGCAAATACCCAAATATACCTGTAATTTTATTCCCTAAAGGCATTAGCGGTTATTTGGATAGAATCGATGGTAATTTTGATGTTTTTGGAGTTGATTGGAGCACTCCGCTTGATTTAGCACGTGATAAACTATCGCACAAATACACTCTTCAAGGCAACATGGAACCTTGTAGACTTTATGATAAAAATGCCATCAAAGAAGGAGTCGGAAAAATACTAAAAACCATGCAAAATAAAGCTCATATTTTCAACTTAGGACATGGGATCTTGCCTGATATTCCTGTTGAAAATGCAAAATATTTTATCAAGCTTGTACAAGAAAGTTCAGCTAAATGAAAATACTCTTTGGTCCTGTTAGCTCAAGGCGTTTTGGAAGATCTTTGGGTATAGATTTAAGCCCTAGTAAAAAACAATGCAATTTTGATTGTGTTTATTGCGAGCTTGATCCAAAAAAAGCCCAAGAAAAACAGGATGAAATTATCAGCATAGATAAAATTATCTCCGAAGTTAAAGTTATGCTTGAAAAAAATGTTGAATTTGATTTTCTTACCCTTACTGCCAACGGAGAGCCTAGTCTTTATCCTTATTTAAATGAGCTTATTTTATCTTTACGCAGCATTGCTAAAGATAAAAAATTGCTTATTTTAAGCAATGGTACAGCTGTATTAGATGAAGACAAATTTAATGCTTTGCTAAAACTAGATGTGGTCAAATTTAGCCTGGATAGTGCAGTTGCTAAAACTTTTTATCGTATTGATAGAGCTTTAAAAAACATTGACTTAGAAAAAATGATAGAAAAAATGGCAGATTTTAGAGCTAGGTTTAATGGAGATTTGATTATGGAAATTCTAGTTGTTAAAGATCTTAATGACAACGAAGAAGAATTTGAAGCACTTAATCAAGCTTTAAAAAAAATCATGCCTTTAAGAGTTGATCTAAGCACCATAGATAGACCTCCTGCTTATGCTGTTAAAAAAGTAAGCGAAGAAAAACTTTTAGAACTTTCTAAACTTATAGATTCTACTCCCGTACTCTTAGCCAAAAGACATTATGAAGGTGAAAAACTAAGCTTCAATGAAGAAGAATTATTAAAAATGCTTCATTTGCGCTCACAAAGCGAAATAGACATTGAAGTGAAATTTGATGAACAATCCAAAACTCTCTTAAATCAACTTATCAAAGAAAAAAAGGTAAAAATTCTCGATTTAGCTGGAGTTAAATTTTATAAAGTTTAGGCCTTTGGCAAATACTTTCTAAGTAAAGTTATAAGATCATTTCTACTTACATCACTTAAAACTTCGCTCACACAATCAAAATCCCTAACTTTTTCCTTTGAAAAAAAGATGATATGGCTTTGTGGATGCTGTTTTTTATAAGCACTTAGCAAATTTCTCATTTGCTCAAGATCAAATTTAATTAATTCATAATCAAGTAAAATCAAACGATAAGTCTCCTTGCTTAATTCTTGTTTTAATTGACTAAAAGAATTTATACATATATTTTTATCACATTGTTTTTCTATTATATTAAAAAACAAGGTTGCATCAAAATCATTTTGTTTAAAAAGCAATACATTATTTTGATAAGGGGTTTTAAATTTTAAAGTGCAAACCTTATCAAGCTTGTTTTGCAAAATATTTTCAAGATCTTTTTTTTCAAAAGGTAAAGTTAAAAAATACTCATAATGTGTATTTTTATGCCGACCCATCACTATAAAATCATAATTTTTCTTTACATTTTTATTGAAAATTTTATCCTTGATAAAAATCAAATGAAAGTCATTAACATCAAAACTTAAATTTTTAAAACAAGTGCTTTCTATGCCAAAATACGAAAGTAAATTTGCAAGTAAAAAATTCTCAAGCTCATCATTATTAACTATGGCCACACTTGCTTCAAATTGCAAAACCTTTCCATGAGATGTTCCTATAATGCTTTTATGATGCTCTAAAGCCTCATTTAATTCTAATCTAATTTGATCTTTTTGAGAATTTAAGGCATTTAAAATCAAAGAATTAATTTCTTTATTATACCCTTCATTTAAGCAACGCATTGCATTAGATATATTTACAAGCTGATATAAATTTTCCTCCAATAAATGCAAATATCTATCTTTTTCATGGGATATTTTAGTTAAATTTTGGCTCGTAGTTTCAAATTTTTCCTTTAACAAATCAAGCGCACTATCAACATCAATCTTTTTTTGAAAATTTAAAAAATCATTTTGCATGCAAAAAATTTTTTGATATATTTTGTTTATATTTCTATTTTGCCTAAAAGCAAAAATAAAAAGTGTTAAAGATAAAACAAAAATGCTAGAAAACATACCTATTTTCAGTTGTTCAGTAACACTATCAAGCTTTGAGATATCAATACTTAAATACGCTAAAATTAGATTAAAAATAAAAATTATCCCTGCTAATATCAAATCAATTTTCCTTTATCTTTTGCGCCGCTTTCCTGCCTACAAGCATTGTAAGATCTTTAAAATCAGCCTTATATATAGATTCAAAATTTCCATAATACGCTAAAAGTTTTTGTATAACCCCTGAACTAAGTCCTAAATTTACAAGCTTAGAACTATTCAAGTCCTGTTTTTTCTTAGTATTTTGATGAAAGCTGATAGCAAAACGGTGTGCTTCATCTCTTAATTTCTGTAAGAATTGTAGTTTTTTATCGTTAATGCTTAGACTAAATTCTCCTTTTAAGGAATGAATTTTATCCTTAGCACCCCCTTTAGCTCTATGTGCTTTTGCATCGATTTTTTCTTTTGAAATAGCTAAAATATCGACATTTGCCCCACTACTTACAATGATTTCTTTAGCCAAATCAAGCAAAGCCTTTCCCCCATCTATAAGCCATAAATCAGGAGGAGGTATTTTATCAAAGTCCAAAGCTCTACGCGTTAAAACTTCACGCATTTGATCATAGTCATTTTTATGTTTTAAATGAAATTTTCTATATTTTGACTTATCCCAAGAATTTATTCTATAAGTTACCATAGCTCCAACATTTGCCACGCCTTGCAAATGAGAATTGTCAAAAATTTCTATATCATTTGGTAAATTTTCAAGCTCAAAATAAAACTTTAATTCTTTTTGTATAGTAAAATCATGATTTTTTTGCTCTTTTTCTATATTTAAAAGGGCATTTTGAAAAGCCAAATCACAAATTCTTCTTTTTTCTCCTATTTTAGGGATTTTAATACTGATTTTTTTATCAAACCTTTGGCTTAAAATTTCTTCTAAAAGCACTCTATCTTCAAATTCTTCATAAACATAAATAACATTTGCAAGCAAAGGAATATCCATGCTAAAATTTTCTAAAATCAGTTGCTTATAAATTTCATTTTGATCCCATTGTATATCATTTCTTATAGGAGTAATCTTAGAATTTGCACTGATAATTTTTCCATTTTGCACCACAAAACGCAAGGTTGAAAGCACGGAATTTTTAAAAGCTAAAGCAAATACTTCAAAATCTTCTAATTTCGCAATATCTATTTCAACCTTAACTTCCAAATCTTTAATCATTGCAATCTGATCTCTTACTTTAGCTGCTTCTTCGTAATTTTCATTTTGTGCTAAAACAAGCATTTGTTTTTCTAAGTTTTTAAGCAAAACACTAGGATTTAAAAGTGCGTGTATAGCCTCATCTAAAATTTCAAGGTATTTTTCCCTGCTGATGAGTTTATCACAAGGTGCAAGACAACGAGAAATTTGATAAAAAATACAAGGGGATTTACAACTTGCTTTTTGCTTTAAAGGATAGTATAAATAAAGCGCATCTAAAAGCTCTCTAGCGCCTTTAAAAAAAGGGCCAAAATATTTAATTTTGCTTTTTTTTACTAATTTTCTAGTGATCTCAAAGCGTGGAAATTCTTCTTCAAAATCCACATAAATATAAGGATAAGTTTTATCATCTCTTAGCAAAATATTATATTTTGGATGCAGTTGTTTGATAAAAGAATTTTCTAAAATCAAAGCATCAGCCTCTGAATTAGTAGCAATAAATTCCAAATGCACTGTTTCTTCAATCATTTTTTGAATTCTTAAAGAATTTCTTGGATTTGCATGTAAATTTGGAGTAAAGGCAAAATAAGATTTGACACGATTTTTAAGATTTTTAGCCTTGCCTACATATAAAAGCTTTCCTTCTTGATTAAAATATTGATACACTCCAGCACTATTGGGAAGAGTTTTTAACTCATTTTCTAAATTCTCTTTAATCAAGATTAGAACCTTTTTTTATAAGCTCTCTTAAATCTTCAAATTTCTTAAATAATTTTTTATCTTCAAAGCAATTTTTAAATTCACCCTTAGAAAGCTCCAAATAAGAATTTTTAGAGAGTTTTTCATCATTTTTGTTTTTATTTACCGTATAAGTGTATTTTTGAGAAAAGATTTTTATATCTTTTATATCAACAAATCCGCTTAAAGGATATTTTTGTCCATATGCTTTTATGAGAAATTTAATATAAATTTTGCTATCATCATGATTTAATTCTTGATAAGCTGCTGGATGTAAGGTTATTATATTTAAAATATGATTTTTTACATAAATTTTAGCAATCAAACGTTGCTTAGCAAGCGGAAAAGAACTTAAAAAATCTTTGCAAAAAAATAAGGTTTTTAAAGGCTTATAATGAGGTTTATCCATCAATTCATTAATAACAGCACTAGCGTTTTTAGTCATCTTAATATTATTTCTTTTTCCCATAAGATGATTTTAGCATTTCTTTTCTTAATTTTCTTCTGTGCTTGCGGATATAAAGGCAACCCTCAATACACAAGCTATGAACAAAATGGTTCGGTAAAAACCATTAAAAAATACGAACAATTACATAGGTGGTAAATAATGAAAAAAGCAGATATTTTAGTTTTAGACTTTGGCTCTCAATACACTCAGCTTATAGCAAGACGCTTAAGGGAACAAGGAGTTTATGCAGAAATTTTACCTTTTAATGTAAGCTTGGCTGATATTAAGGCGAAAGAACCAAAAGGTATTATTTTAAGCGGAGGTCCAGCAAGCGTATATGCAACTGATGCGTATTTTTGCGATAAAGGCATATTTGACTTAAATCTACCTATTCTTGGAATTTGCTATGGTATGCAACTCATGGCACATCATTACAAAGCTACAGTAGCACCTGCAGGACATAAAGAATACGGCAAAGCAAACATAGAAGTTAAAAAAGATAGCGCTTTATTTAAAAATCTTCCAAAAAAACAAACCGTTTGGATGAGTCATTCTGATAAAGTAGAAAATTTACCTCAAGGTTTTGAAGTTTTAGCCACAAGTGAAAATAGCCCTTTTTGTGTTTTTGGAAATGAGGATAAAAAATTCTTTGCTCTACAATTTCACCCAGAAGTACAACACAGCGAATTTGGCAAAAATATCTTAAAAAATTTTGCTAAATACGCTTGCAATTGTGAAAGTGTTTGGAATATGGGTTCTTTTGCAAAAACTCAAGCAGAAAAAATCCGCGAAGAAGTAGGCAATGATAAAGTGCTTTGTGCTGTAAGTGGCGGAGTAGATAGTAGCGTAGTTGCTGCACTTTTAGCTAGCGCTATAAAAGAGCAAGTTATAGTAGTTTTTGTAGATAATGGACTTTTAAGAAGTGAAGAAAAAGAACAAGTTGAATTTATGTTTAAAAACACTTTAGGCATCGATCTCATCAGCATTGATGCAAGTGAAATTTTCTTAAGTCGCTTAGCTAATGTCACAGATCCTGAACAAAAAAGAAAAATCATAGGAAATACCTTTATAGAAGTTTTTGAAGAAGAAGCAAAAAAACATAAAGATGTAAAATATCTTGCCCAAGGCACACTTTATACTGATATCATAGAAAGTTCTGTTGTAGGTGCAAGCAAAACCATTAAAAGCCATCATAATGTAGGGGGCTTACCTGAAAAAATGAATCTTAAACTCATAGAGCCTTTAAAAGAAATTTTTAAAGATGAAGTGCGTGCCTTAGGACTTGAGCTTGGACTTAGCAAAGAAGTAGTTTATCGTCATCCTTTCCCTGGGCCAGGTCTTGCTATACGCATTATGGGAGAAGTAAATCGCGCTAGCTTAGAACTATTACGCAAGGCTGATGTAATTTTACTTGAGGAACTTAAAAGTACAGGTTGGTATGATAAAACTTGGCAAGCATTTTGCGTACTTTTAAATGTTAAAAGCGTTGGAGTTATGGGGGATAACCGCACTTATGATAATGCAGTTTGTATACGCGTTGTAGATGCAAGTGATGGTATGACAGCTACCTTCTCGCATTTACCTTACGAAATTTTAGAAAACATAAGTCGCCGTATCATCAATGAAGTAGAAGGTATAAATCGCGTTGTTTATGATATCTCAAGCAAACCACCTGCAACTATAGAATGGGAATAATCCATTTTTTTCTAGCTCTTATTTTTAATATAAAATTTTTATAAAAATAAGGCTAGAATTTATTTAAGAAATTTCAAGGAAGAAATATGCATGGAAAAATAGCTATTTATATGGATTCTACAGGACGTGGAACCGTTACAAACTCAGCAAATACCTTTTTTGACTTTAATCGCCAAATTTGGAATGATAAAAAAAGTATGCCAAGTGTTGGTATGCTTGTGGAATTTAGAACTCTTTCTAGCGAAAAAAAAGCAGAAGACGGCAAACTCGTTCAAACAAGCAAAACCATAACAGGTATAAAACCTTCAAAATTTCAAGAATTCAAAGAAGGGGATTTTATCACTGAGCATGATTTTTGGAAAACTGATAATGATGATGAATTAGAAGACTTGCAAAACTCAAGAAGAAGTGCTTATATAACAGAACTCTATAGAACAACAGACTTTGACACTATAGAAAAAATTCCTCTTTCTTTTACTATACCTCAAGCTATACAAAAATATTTTGCCCATGAAATTTTATCCGTAGAAACGCTTCAAGCCAATCTACAAGATGAAAAGGAAATTCCTTGTATACTTGATTATCTTATACTTAAAAGATTTTTATTTAAAGCTTATGATACTTTAATTTTTATGGATAATAGCATAGACCAAACCCAATTTAGCGCATTAAAAAGCATCATGATGCATTTAGAGAATTCATACAAGCAAATGATGGCTGATCAAAAACCAAATATCACTAAAATTTTTAACGAAACTTTTTTATCTTTGCAGTGTCATTACCAAGCTTTAGTAGCCACCATAGATACAAGAAACAATCGTCTAGCCTCACTTGAAGCACAAATGAAAACTTTACAATCTGAAATAAATCTTAAAAGCAATGCGACCGATGCAGACCCTGAAAAACTTAAAGCACGACAAGAAAGATTGGCTAAACTACAAAAAGAAGCAGAATACTACAGAACAACACTAAAAAGACTTGATGCTATAAGGGAAGATTTTTATAAGAAAAATTACAATATTTTCGAAAATGCTTTTAAACTTTCACGAGAAAAGCTCTTTAAAAAAATTGTCACAGGTTTAAATCTATGCGCAACCATAATGGATGTTAAAATTTGGCACTTGTCTTTAAAATCATCAGGGGTTAAAAATTCTTATTTTACTATGAGTAATATAGAAAATTCTTTCTGTTCTCTTTCTTTTGCAGAACATTACTTAAGTCGCTTAAATAAATCCGCTCTAAATCCTTTTGATCAAAAACTTTTAGTGTATATTCAAAAAATCACAAAAGAACAAAGAAAAAAATTTTTAGTTGTCACATCGGATTTAGATTTATTATGCAAATTAAAAATTGAAAACTTTTCACAAAATCCGTATTATTTAGTAAAATACGCACCTAAAAAAGTAAATTATCAATCTTTAATGCGTGATAACACCTTTGATATAGTCTATATTGATGAAAAACATGTTTGGGAAAATGTTGCCGATATTATTTTACAAGGAAAGCATTTTGACAAATCAGGAAAAACCAAATTTAAACTGATTTAAGACATAGAAATTTAAGCTAAATTAAGTTATAATTTCCTTGCCTAAACAGTTTGTAGTATTTAAAGTGATCCAACACATTTTTATTAACTGCGATTGTGTGATTTACCGTGTTCTGTGGCATCGTTTGAGCTTTGAAAAAAGCGAGAAGTTGCAGCCTTTAAAAATTACCTAGCGGTTTTCTTTGACTTTTTGGGGTCAATCTTTGTTAAACGGCTGTTTGGGTTTAAAAGGAGATATAAATGAAAATAATGATTTTGGGTAGTGGTGCAAGAGAATATTCTATTGCTTTAGCCTTAAGAAGAGTAGACAAAAATTTAGAGTTTTATTTTGCTCCTGGAAATGGCGCTACCGAAAGTCTTGGAACAAATTTAAACCTAAAAGATCCAGTAGTTTTAGCAACCTATGCAAAAGAAAAAGGTTTTGATCTTTGTATAGTAGGAAGTGAAAGTTTTTTAGCTGAAGGGGTTGTAGATATTTTTAAACAACAAGGACTTGCTATTTTTGGGCCAAGTAAAGCTGCTGCAATGCTTGAAACCTCAAAATCTTTTATGAAAAGCTTTCTTAAAAAATACCGTATCAAAACAGCCAAATTTTTAAACACAAATGACATTGAAAAAGCAAAAAATTTTATATATAGTTTAACCCCTCCTATAGTAGTAAAAGCCGATGGACTTTGCGCAGGAAAAGGTGTTATCATAGCTAAAACTCATGAAGAAGCCATAGAAGAAACAGCTAAAATGCTGAGCGGAGAAAGCTTTGGAGATGCTGGAAAACTCGTTGTAATTGAAGAATTTTTAGATGGTTATGAATTAAGCATTTTTGCAGTATGTGATGGCAATGATTTTGTTTTACTTCCTGCAGCACAAGATCACAAAAAATTACTCGATAATGATCAAGGGCCAAATACTGGTGGAATGGGTGCTTACGCTCCTAGCTCTTTGGCGAATGAAAGCTTGCTTAGAAAAGTTCAAAAAGATATTATTTTACCAACTTTAGCAGGTATGAAAAAAGAAGGAGCGGAATTTTGTGGTGTTTTATTTATAGGTGCTATGATCGTTGGAAATAAACCTTACGTATTAGAATTTAACGTTCGCTTTGGCGATCCTGAATGTGAAGTTTTAATGCCTTTAATCGAAGATCCTTTAGAGCTTATTTTAGCTGCTACTCAAAGACGCTTAAGACACTCAAAAATCAAAATCAAAAAAGAATTTGCAGTAGGGGTTGTATGCGCAAGTGAAAATTATCCTTACAAAAGTTCACCAAAAAGTGAAATTACCGTAAATAACATTCCTGAAAACTCTCATATTTCTTATGCTGGAGTAAGCCTAGAAGATGGCAAATTAATGGCTGATGGTGGAAGAGTTTTAGTTTGCGTTGGCACAGGAAAAAGTATAGAAGAAGCGCAAAAAAATGCTTATAAACTTTGTGATAATGTAAATTTCAAAGGAAAACAATACAGAAAAGACATCGCTCATCAGGTTCTGAAATGAAAGAAAATTTACAAGACCGCTTAGAGCGTGAAAATCTAAAAATAGCAAGTTTTGGAAAAAGAGTTCTAGCTTTTTTAATCGATGATATGGTTATTTCTTTGATTGTGTTTATCATTTTTTATGATCGTCTAATCCAAGCAAAAGATTTATTTGAAACAACTCAAATTGTAGGAAATTTTTACCTTGGCTTCATCTTGCTTCATTTTAGTTATCAAGCAATTTTTACTTATCTTTATGGAGCAAGTTTGGGAAAAATATTATGCAAAATTATCATCTTGGATGAAAATCTTCTTGACAAACCCAATCTCATTCAAAGTTGCATCAGGTCTGCCGTAAGACAAGTTAGTGCTATGGCGTTTATGCTTGGATTTGCTTGGGCTTTAAGCAATGATTTACGCAAAGCTTGGGAGGATTATCTAGCAAGGACAATAGTAGTCGATGTGGCGTAAATTTTCCCTATTGCTAGGAACTAGCATAGCTTTAAATGCAGCACAAGTTGATATTTACGCTCTTGATGCAAAAAAAGAAGGTGATATTCTTACTGCGAACAATGATGTTATTATTTTTTCTGATTTTTATTTCATCACTGCCAATAAAGCAATTTACAATGAAAAAACCGGAGATGTTGAGCTTTTTGGCGATGTTAACATCCTAAGGGGACAAAACGAAAGATCACATTCTGATTATGCTAAAATCAACCTAAATTCCAATCAAGCCGATTTTAGTAATTTTTTCTTTTCCAATAACAATCTTGAAGTATGGTTTCAAAGCAAAACAAGCCATCTAAATGATAAAGTCTTTGAAAGCAAAGTTTCAGCAGTTTCAAGCTGCAATGTTGAAGATCCTGATTGGGAAATTCGTTTTTCAAAAGGCTGGCTTAACCGGGAAACCAATTTTGTTCATCTTTACAATGCAAGATTATATGTTAAAAATACCCCAGTTTTTTATCTACCTTATTTTGGATTTAGCGCTGATACTCATAGACAAAGCGGGCTTTTAATCCCAAAAATCGTTTTAAAAAGTAGCGAAGGCTTATACTATGAACAACCTATTTATATAGCCACTCAAGAAAATTGGGATTTAGAACTTGATCCACAAATTCGAACAAACCGTGGTTTTGGACTTTATTCTACTTTAAGATTTCTTGATTCTCCATATTCAACAGGAGAATTAAATTTTGGTGCTTTTAGGGAAAATAGCTCCTATTTTCACGATGAAAATTTGAAAAATCAAACCCACTATGGAATAGAACTAAAATACTCAAGAGATGATTTAATCAAATCTTTACTCAGTGATAATTTTCAAGAAGGTCTATGGATAGATGCAACCTATCTCAACGATGTGGATTATTTAAATTTAGGAAGTAGGGATTATCGAGATCTTAACTCGCTTGTAACCTCCAAAATCAATTATTTTTTAGCTGATGAAAACAATTTTTACGGAGCTTATGCAAGATATTATATCGACACATCTAAACTTAGCAACAATACAACCTTACAAGAATATCCAAGCTTTCAATATCATAGATTTTTAAATAACCTTTTTGATGAACGCTTGCGTTATTCATTTGATGCTTCATTTCATAATTTTTACCGACCTGCTGGTTCTTATGCAAATGAGCTAAATTTAGACTTGCCTATCTCGTATCACAACGCTTTTTTTGGAGACTTTTTACACTTTACTTTTACAGAAAGATTTTATGCTTCTTTTGTAAATTATAGCAACGATCCCGAAAGAAACCATGAGCATTATTTCAGAAACACTCATGATTTTAATCTCTACACCGATCTTTCAAAAGCTTATGAAAATTTCTTTCATACTTTAAATTTAGGGGTGAATTACGTTTTGCCAGGAGCAAAATCAGGTAAAATCACGCAAGATTATCTTGAAGAATACGACAAAGAAAACGAGCATACAAGTCTTTATGCTGTGCAATATTTCTATAACAACGAAGGACAAAAAAAACTCAAACACAGAATTTCGCTTGACTATCTCAATAAACAAAATGAATTCTATGAACTTGAAAATCTTTTAACTTATTATTTTAATGAAAACATCAATCTCAACAGCGAAGTGCTTTACTCTTATGAACAAAGTCGCTTTACCAATGTCATCAGCCAAATAGAAGTCAATACAAATTCAAAATTTAATTGGATGTTTTCTCATGCTTATCAAAACGATGAGTATGGAAAATATAGCTTTATTGGTACAAGAGCAAATTATATTGCCACACCTAATTACAATTTATTTGGTGGAATTTGGTTTGATACTCAAAGAGCTCATGCAAACATGTGGGAACTTGGCTATACCTACCAAAGAAAATGTTGGAACTATTCTTTAATGTATAGAGAAAGAATCGATCCACAACTCACAAGTGGTGGTATCACAGCTAAAAATCAAAGCGGAGTTTATTTTATTTTCAACTTCTATCCTTTAGGAGGAGTAAAATACGATTTCTCTTTAGCAGAAAGTGAAAACAAAATTTAAAAAGGATGAAATTTGCTAAATATTTTAAAAAATTTTACGAATTTATTATCTGGTAAAAAAGGAAAAATAATGCAATACAGCATAGAAATTAACAAAAATACAGAAATATTTAATATAGACAAAGTCGCCAAACAAGCTGCCGGTGCTGTTTTAATGAGACAAGGCAAAAGCGTTGTTCTAGCTACAGTTGCAAGAGAAGAAAAACAAGTTGAAGAAGATTTTTTACCTCTAACCGTCCAATACATCGAAAAAGCTTATGCCGCAGGAAAAATCCCTGGTGGTTATGTCAAAAGAGAAACCAAGCCAAGCGATGCAGAAACCTTAACAGCACGCATTATTGATAGAAGCTTACGCCCTCTTTTTCCAAAAGGCTATGCTTATCCGACTCAAATCGTTGTGATGGTTCTCTCAGCTGATCCTAAAGTAGATTTGCAAGTAATGAGCTTAAATGCCGCAAGCGTGGCACTTTATCTTAGTGATATACCTATGAAAGCTCCAGTATGTGGTGTGCGTATAGGAAAGATAGATGGAAATTTCATACTCAATCCAAACAATGAAGAGCTTCAAAATAGCACCCTAGATCTCTATGTAGCAGGTGTAAAAGATGAGCTTTTGATGATAGAAATGAGAGCCTTACCTGATCAAAAAGAAAATGAAATCTTTATCGAAGCTCCTTATGCTGATGTTTTAACTCAAACCACTTCACAAAATATGAATGAACTTAGCGAAGATGAAATTTTAGAAGCTCTAAATTTAGCTCAAAAAGCTATATTAAATGGTTCAAATGCTTATGAAGAAGCCTTTAGCAAACACGAAAAAAATTCTCAAATCGAACTAAAAAATGAGATTGAATATCCTGAAATTTTAGCTTTTATAGAAAATAATTTCCAAAAACAAATCAAAGAAGCCATCAACCAAATGGCAAAAAGCGAAAGAGCAAGCGAACTAAATAAAATCGCTAAAGAAATTTCAAATCTTGAAATCGCTAAAGAGTGGAGCGAAGAAAGTGTCTTAAATACCTTAGCTAAAGTCAAACGCAAACTTATTCGTGAGCAAATTTTAAATGAAGGCAAAAGAGCTGATGGTAGAAGTTTAAACGAAGTGCGTCCTATTAATATAGAAACCAACATCTTACCAAACGCTCATGGTTCTTGTCTTTTCACTCGTGGACAAACTCAAGCCCTAGTGGTTGCAACCTTAGGCGGAGAAAACGATGCTCAAATGATAGACTTGCTTACAGAAAAAAATCCTATAAGCGAACGCTTTATGGTAAATTATAATTTTCCAGGTTTTTCAGTAGGCGAAGCAAGTCCTATCAAAGCTCCAGGAAGAAGAGAACTAGGACATGGAAATTTAGCCAAAAGAGCACTTTATCCAAGTGTGGATGAAAACTATCCTTATGTAATCCGCTTAGTCAGTGAAATTTTAGAAAGCAATGGCTCAAGTTCTATGGCAACGGTTTGCGGCGGATCTTTAGCCTTAAAAGCAGCAGGAGTGCCAAGCTTAAAACTTGTTGCAGGAGTAGCCATGGGGCTTATCTTTGAAGATAACAAGTATGCTGTTTTAACAGATATCATGGGACTTGAAGATCATGATGGGGATATGGACTTTAAAGTAGCAGGAAGCAAAGACGGCGTTACTGCTCTTCAAATGGATATAAAACTAGGTGGAATCGATCAAGAAATACTAAAACAAGCTTTATACCAAGCCAAAGAAGGAAGAATTCACATTCTAAATATCATGGAAGAAGCCGCCAAAGAAATCATAGTCAATGAAGAAGTTTTACCTAAACTTGAGCTTTTTAGCGTTGATCCTTCAAAAATCGTTGATATCATAGGACAAGCCGGAAAAACCATCAAAGAAATCGTAGAAAAATTTGGCGTTTCTATAGACTTAGATCGCGAAAAAGGTGAAGTAAAAATAGCAGGTAGTCAAAACGAACAAATCAAAGCCGCAAAAGACTACATCATAAACATCACAAGCTCTCAAAAAGGAACTAAAAAAGGCTCTAAAGACAAAGATATATCAGGCTTTGAACTTGGGCAAGAATTTCAAGGTATTGTTAAAAAAATCGCTCCTTTTGGAGCCTTTGTGGAACTTAAAAATGGTGTTGATGGTTTATTGCATAGTTCAAAAAGCAAGCATCTTAATTTAAGCGAAAACCAAAGCTTAAAAGTTAAAATCAGCGAAATTAAAAACGGAAAAATTTCTGTGGATTTGTGTGAGTGAGCGAATTTCTAACTCATCCTTTTGAGCCTTTTTTTGACAAAGATTCTAAAATCTTAATTTTAGGATCTTTTCCTTCGGTAAAATCAAGACAAGATGGCTTTTATTATCAACACCCAAGAAATCGTTTTTGGCCTATACTAGAAACACTTTTTGATGTAAGATTAGAAAATATCACAGAACAACAAGCCTTTTTAAGAAAAAAACATATCGCTCTTTGGGATGTACTTCAAAGTTGCAAGATAAAAAATTCAGATGATAAAACTATAAGTTATGCAAAAGCCAATGATTTAAGCCCGATCCTTTCTCAAACCAAAATCCAAGCCATTTTTACTACTGGACAAAGTGCTTATAGATTTTTTGTTAAATTCCACCCTCGCTTAAAAGCCATAGCTCTACCCTCAACTTCTCCTGCAAATTTAAATTTTTCTTTTGAACAGCTTTTACAAAACTATGAAATAATCAAAAAATTTACAAAATAACAAACTAAGCATTACCCCCCCCCCAAGTAAAACAAGAAAAAAGCTAGTTAATATCTAGCTTTTGCGTGTTATCCTTGAATTCAAATTCCACTCTCTTAGCTCCAAAACCTTTAGCAATAGCTTCTAAAGTATCCTTAGCACTTTTATGAATTTTACTTTCTAAATTTTGGATAAGATTTAAAGACAAGTCTTTAACCTCATCTTTGGCTTCTTTTATGAGTTTGTTTTTATCACTTTCGCTAAAACTAATCCCCGTACTATTGATAGAATCAGGCAGTAAAAAAGGTAAAAATTTAGCATTTTTTTCATCATAAAATTTCATATCTATGATGCTGTGTTTGTATCTACACTCTGGCATGATGATCTTATAAGCATCGTCCCCTAAAGGCAAAATATCAAAGTTTTTATCCCTTAAATCATACAAGAAAGTGATCTCAAATTCAAAAATCAAAGCAATCTGTCTTTCACTCAAAGACCATCCTAAAAGATTTTTCCAAATTCCATTAAAAGCGCTATCTTTTTTAGTGACAATCTCTTTACTAAAAACTTGAAAAACACTTAATTCTCCTATGGATTTAAGCTGCATGATATCGCTAAAACTTTGCGTGCTTTTTTCTTCTATTTTAGGGCTTTTATACTGCCTAAAAAGCACTACAAACAAAAGTACAAGTAAAATCATCACTAAAACAAATAAAATCATTTCCATTTTAAACCTTTCTAAATTTATAAACCTTGATTTGAAAAGATATATTTTTTCTCAAACGCTAAGAAAATAAAAGCATTAATGATAAAAATCAAACACACAAAAGTAAAAACAAATTCCACGCTAAAATGTGAAGCCATAATCCCTCCGCCAAAAGCTCCACAAAAATTTCCCAAAAATTGACAAGTTTGATTAAAACCAAAAATCACACTTAAATTTTTAGCACTCACACTTTTTTTAAGCAAGGCATTCACACAAGGCAAAAGCCCTCCAAGTCCTACACCTATAAGTAAACGCACGAAAATAAGCGTATAAACATTACTTACTACAGCCTGCAAATAAAAGCAAATTCCACAAAATATCAAAGCTCCAAAAATAATCTTACTAGGCCCTATCTTATCGGCGATTTTTCCAAGTTTTGGTGCGAAAAAAAGATTGCTAATCCCACTTGCAGCCACTACTATACCCGCCCAAAGAGCCAAATTTCCACCTTGATGAATTTGCTCAACATAGATACTTAAAATCGGCATCACTCCAAAAGTACCAAATTGTATCACAAAAGTAGTGATAAAAAGAACGATAATAAGGGTTTTGTTTTCTTTCACTTTTTGAGTATTTTTCTTCGCCTCTTTTTGAATTTTTCTCTCATGGATGAAAAAATAAATCGTCACAAAAGAACAAGCGATCAAAAAAGCCACCATATCAAAAACCGTACTAATACTAAAAAATTCAGCCACAAAGCCACCAAACAAAGGCCCAAGCAAACTTCCACTTATAGAAGCCGTAGAAAGAGTTCCTAAAGCATAAGCCACTTTTTCTTTAGGTGCTATCACAGTGATAAACACAACAGCAGCAGAAGTAAAACCTGAAATTATCCCTGTTAAACCCCGCACAAAAACTACTTCTAAAGCACTATGAGCAAAGCTAAGCCATAAAGTTAAAACCGACATCCCAAAACTTGCACGAAGAAGCATATTTTTATAACCATACTTTGCACCCAAAAAAGCCCACAAAGGTGAAAAAACAGCCATAAAAAGTGGAGTGATCCCAAAAGCAAGCCCTGAGTAAAACGCTATTTCACTCGTATCAACATGTCCTAGTTCTTTGATATAAAAAGGCAAAATCGGAGCGATTTGACTAAGCCCCATACTTGTGGTAAAAACACCAAACCAACACACAAGCAAAGTTCTATTGAAATTTTCCATGGATTTATTGTATGATATTTTTTATAATTTTTAATTAAAACTCAAGGATAAAAATGAAAAAAATACTCTTTATATGCTTAGGCAATATATGCCGTTCGCCTATGGCAGAATTTATCATGAAAGATCTTGTCAAAAAAGCAAATTTAGAAAAAGAATTTTTTATAAGCAGTGCTGGAACTTCAGGAGAACACGATGGAGAAGGTATGCACTATGGCACCAAAAACAAACTTGCTCAACTTAACATAGAACACAAAAACTTCACAAGCAAAAAACTCACTCAAAAGCTTTGCGATGAAAGCGATTTTTTAATCACCATGGACAATTCTAACTTCAAAAATGTTTTAAAAAACTTCACCAACACCCAAAACAAAGTTTTAAAAATCACTGATTTTAGTCCTAGTCTAAACTACGATGAAGTCCCTGATCCTTGGTATAGTGGGAATTTTGATGAAACTTATAAAATTTTATCCCTAGCTTGTAAAAATTTACTTGTTTTTTTATCAAAATAATTTAAAACAACATATATTACTTCTCGTTTACTTTTTAGGCTTATACTTCTAAACGAACCGAAAAACATTCATAAGAAAAACTCCTTAAAATTACACGCCTAGCTTAAATCCCTTTAGCTAGGCTTTTCTTTAGATGTTTTTATCCTTCGGATTTAAAATTTTTACTATTTTAAGTGCTTCTTAAGAAAAAACTCCAAATTTATGTGCTACAATTACAATGTTTTATTAATTTTTGACAAGGAGAATTCTCATGAAACTAGTTAAACTTAGTTTAGTTGCAGCTCTTGCTGCAAGTGCTTTTTCAGCAGCTAACGCTACTCCACTTGAAGAAGCGATCAAAGATATCGATGTATCTGGAGTATTAAGATACAGATATGAAAGTAGTAATCCATGGAGCAATGCGAATTTTGGTTCTGGTATTTCTGGAAAACAAGATCATAAATACAGAGCACAAGTTAACTTCAGCGGTGCTATATCAGACAACTTTAAAGCTTTCGTTCAATTTGACTACAACTCACAAGATGGTGGTTATGGCGCAGATAGCATCAGCAACACAAGTGATACTTTATCAGTTCGTCAATTATATTTAACTTATACAAATGAAGATGTTGCTACAAGCGTAATCGCTGGTAAACAACAATTAAACACCATCTGGACAGATAACGCTATTGATGGTTTAGTTGGAACAGGTATTAAAGTAGTAAACAACAGCATTGATGGTTTAACTTTAGCTGCTTTTGCAATGGATAGCTTCAATGAAGCTTCAGATACTACTGTAACAATTACTCAAGATAGCTCTCAAAAAATTACAGGAGTTCAATTTAATCGTGGAAATCCTAAAGGTGATAGTGATGTAAGTGGTGCTTTAGATTGGAGCAAAAATATTTATGGTGCTGCAGCTATCGGCTCTTATGATATCGCTGGCGGACAATTCAACCCACAATTATGGTTAGCTTATATGAGTGATAATGCATTCTTATATGCTTTAGATGCAACTTATAGCACAACTATCTTTGATGGAATTAACTGGACTATCGAAGGTGCTTACCTAGGAAATTCTGTAGATAATAAACTTAAAGATAGATTAGATGCAGCAAATGGTAATTTCTTTGCTTTAAGAGGCACTGTTAAGGTAAATGGTTGGGATGCAAGTCTTGGTGGTTTATACTATGGTAAAAAAGATAAAATTACTGTAACTACAATCGAAGATCAAGGTAATCTTGGCTCTTTACTAGCAGGTGAGGAGATTTTCTATACTAGAGGATCTAACCTAAATGGTGATTTAGGTAGAAATATCTTCGGTTATGTAACTGGTGGATATACTTTCAACGAAGCAGTTCGCGTTGGTGCTGATTTTGTATACGGTGGAACAAAAACAAATATAATTGGTCAAGGTGGTAAAAAACTTGAAGCTGTTGCAAGAGTAGATTACAAATACTCTCCAAAACTTAACTTCTCAGCATTCTACTCTTATGTAAATGTTGATACAGATCCTGAAAGCACTCATCATGATGCTGTAAGACTTCAAGCTCTTTACAAATTCTAAGAAGCTTTTAAGTCTAACTTCAAGGCGGGGTTTTGCTCCGCCTTTTTTTATGCCTGATTTTTAAAACTTAAATTTATATAAAAAGATTTTCCCAAGCTAAAAAGCTTTAGGAAAATTAAGACTTAAACCAATTAGCGATTTTTTCAAAAAGTCCTTTTTGCTCTTGATGCATACCATCTTTGATACCAAAACTTTCACTTAGTTTTTCTAAAAGTTCTTTTTGTTCATCGTTTAAAGAAGTTGGAAATTTGATAGAAATTTGAACGATTTGATTTCCTATGCGAGAACTATGAACATCTTTTACCCCTTCTTTTTCAAGTATAAATCTTTGTCCATCTTTAGCACCCTTTGGTAAATTTAAAGTCGCTTCACCGCGTATGGTGGGTACTTTTATACTCTCTCCTAAGATAGCCTGGGTAAAAAACACTGGAAATTCTATATATATATCATCATCATCTCTTATAAAAGTATCGTCTTCAGCAGCGATGATCTTAACATACATATCCCCTCTAGTGCCATTTTTTAAGATATTGCCTTTAGCATTGACACGAAGTTTCATACCTGTATCCACACCTTCTGGGATATTAAGCTCGACACTATCTTTGCTTTCATTATAACCCAAACCTTTACAATCACTACATTTTTCACTAGCCTTTTCTCCAATTCCTTGACAATCAGGGCAAGTTTGTGCAAAAGTGATAAAACCTTGAGAAACCCCAACCTGTCCTCTACCTTGACACTTTGGACAAGTTTGAAGCTTTCCATCTTTAGCCCCTGTTCCATTACAAGTTTTACAAGAGCATTTATAAGTAAAGTCTATATTTTTCTTACAACCAAAAACCGCTTCTTTAAAACTTAATTTTAAATTAACGATAAAATCTGAAGGGATTTTCTCATCATTTGAACTTTTTCTACGACGCGATGAGCCAAAGCCTTCTCCAAAAAAACTAGAAAATATATCTCCTAAATCCTCAAAACCACCAAAACCTGAGCTACTAGAACCAAATCCACCGCCTTTTAAAGCATCTTTTCCGTATCTATCATAAATAGCTCGCTTTTCATCATTGCTTAAAACTTCATAGGCTTCATTAACAAGCTTGAATTTATCTTCTGCTTCTTTATCACCTTGGTTTCTATCAGGATGATATTTTAAAGCCATTTTTCTATAGGCTTTTTTTATGGTTTCTTTATCAGCATTTTGCGTGATTTCAAGAATTTCATAATAACTTATTTCCACATTATTCCTTTAAAAAATTTAAAATTTTACTAGAATTTTAATTTTAAAAATTCAAAAATATAATTTTAGCAAAAATAAAATCAATAATTTATCAAATTTTAAATAAAATTATGTAAAGATTTTAAAGACTACATAAAAATTTACAAGGACACTAGAATGATTAATGTGTTGATGATAGAAGATGATCCTGACTTTGCACAATTATTATCTGAATATTTAGCGCAATTTAATATTAAAATCACAAATTTTGAAAATCCTAAAAATGCTTTAAATGTGGGTATTCAAGGCTATGATTGTCTGATTTTAGATTTAACTTTACCTGGAATTGATGGTCTTGAAGTTTGTAGAGAAATCCGACAAAAAAGCAATATTCCTATTATCATCTCATCGGCTAGAGGTGACTTAAGCGATAAAGTTGTGGGGCTTCAAATCGGTGCTGATGATTATCTACCAAAGCCTTACGATCCAAAAGAAATGTATGCAAGGATTATGAGTCTTATTCGTCGCACAAAAAGAGTTGAACACACTAATAATGAAAATATTAACTCTGCTTTCAAAATTGATGAAAGAAGACATGAGATCACCTATGAAGATAAGGTTTTAACACTTACTCCTGCTGAATTTGAAATTTTAGAATACCTTATCCAACAACACGGATATAGTGTTTCAAGAGAACAGCTTGTAAGTCGCTGTAAAAATCTAAAAGATAAAGATTCTAAAAGCCTTGATGTTATCATCGGTCGCTTAAGGGTAAAAATAGGAGATAGTTCAAAATCTCCAAAACATATTTTTTCTGTTAGAGGTATAGGATATAAACTGATAGGATGACAAAAAATTATTCTATTCATACCAAACTGATTATTTTATTTGTTGTTACTTTTTTCTTGGTTTGTGTGCTTTTTATCGTTCTTTTAAAAATAGAAGGGAATACCTATAATGAAGAAGAAAGTTTAAAACAAGAAAATCTTATAAAAAATTTACTCATCTCCTATGAAAACACTTCAGGTGTTGAAATAGGAGCTTATCTTGGAAACAGCGGTTTTAACGCTATACAAAATCCCAATCTTGTAAAAGCTATAAGAAATAATGGACAATCACTTTTTAAAGCAGGCGGAGAGCTTTGTACTCTTTCTTCTTTAAAATATCATAGCAATCTTTATTTTGATGTTCAATGTAAAGATTTTGATGGCTTGTATGAAGAAAATACTAGTGATAGGGTTTATAATCTTTTATTGATAGGATTTTTCTCTTTTTCTTTGTTGGTTGTTTTTATGTATTTTTCTGTATTAAAATCCTTAGAACCTTTAAAAAAATTAAGAAGACAAGTTGCCGAAGTTGCAAATGGGGAACAACCTGATTTTCTAGACTATCAAGAAGATGAAGTAGGCAAGATCGCCTTTGAATTTCAAAAAGCTTTCAAGAAAAACCAAGAATTAATCCAATCAAGACAACTTTTCCTAAGAACAATCATGCATGAGTTAAAAACCCCTATAGGAAAAGGGAGAATCATTTCTGAAATGATCAAAGAAGACAGACAAAAAGAAAGACTTATCGCTATATTTTTACGCATGGATTCTTTGATCAATGAATTTGCCAAAATCGAAAATTTATTTTCAAAAAACTACAACTTACACTTTAAACCTAGTCGTTTTAGCACTATACTTGAAGAAGCTAAAGAACACCTTATGATAGATGATTTTAATAAAGTTGTAAAAGTCGATATAAGATATGACGCTTTAATCAATGTTGATATGGAAATTTTCTCTGTAATTTTAAAAAATCTTATCGATAATGCCTTAAAATACTCAAACAATGGCACTTGTGAGCTTTTTTGTTGTAAAGAATGTTTTACCATTAAAAATCCAGGCAAACCTTTAGCAGAACCTATAGAGCATTATCTTGAAGCTTTTACAAGAGAAAAACACAATCAAGTCAAAGGTATGGGACTAGGACTTTATATAGTTTCAGAGGTATGTAAACTGCATAATTTTGATTTGATTTATTTTTATGATGATGGAAAGCATTGCTTTAAAATTTTCTTTGGAGATAAAGAAAAATAATGGTAAAAGGCCTGGAAAAATTCAATGAACTTGTTGAAAGTTTTGCAAATTTACCTACCATAGGAAAAAAAACCGCCATAAGGCTTGCTTATCACCTTTGCATAAATAATCAAATTGATGGTATGAAACTCGCACACAATATAGAAAATGCTATCCGCTTTATAAAACCTTGTGAGCAATGCGGTGCTTTAAGCGAAAATGAGCTTTGCGAAATTTGTAGCGATGAAGAAAGAAATAAAAACATTTTATGTATAGTTGAAAGCCCAAAAGATATATTAACACTCGAAGAGAGTCAAAGTTACAATGGGCTATATTTTGTTTTAGATGAGTTAAATGAAGAAAAACTTGAAAAACTAAAGCAAATCATACTTAAGCTAAATATCTCTGAGCTCATTTTTGCATTGACACATAGCATTAATTCTGATGCAACTATCTTTTTTATAGAGGATAAATTTAAAGGCTTAAACCTAACTTTTAGTAAAATCGCTCAAGGAATTCCAAGTGGTGTAAATTTAGAAAATGTGGATTTAATCTCTTTAAATAAAGCTATGAATTTTAGAACAAAAATTTAGTAATTTTTATAAGAAATATCGGCTAATTCTTGCAAAGAAAAATCCGCAATCTTTTCATAAGCAAAACCTTCCTTGCTTAAAAAATCAAGTAAAGTTTTTTCCATGATTTTAGCTCCTTGTATAAGCTCATCTGAAAGCTTAAAACTCATCGCTTCAATACGCTTTGGCACACAAGCTAAGATGTGTGTTTTAGGCAAATCTCCTGCAAGTTCCATGTATTGTAAGGTTTGAAGCATTTCTATTTCATGGGCACTTCCACTCCAGCTAATTTTATTAGGCATAGCATCATAAGGAAAGAAAAATACATCTCCTATACTCGCACCTTGCGCTTCTATACAGTCTAAAACGATAAGTCTATCGTATCGAGCGATGATATAGCTAAGCTGCAAAGCCAAAGTTCCACCATCAACAAAATCTAAAGTAAATTCAGAATGAGTGAATTTGTAGTTTTTTTCAAGTTGTTTGCAAAGATGAACGCCTAAGCCTTCATCCGCAAACATGATATTACCTATTCCAAGGACTAAGAATTTCAATGCTTTTCTTCTTTTACAAATTTATATCCGCTAATAATAGCATCCATAGCACCATCTTTACCTTTTACTGCGTTAAAAATCGCCATGTAAATATGTACTGGCACAAAAATCATAATTACCCACATCAAAATTCTATGATAAGTTCTTACATCGGCCAAACCGCCCATTGCAGCTTCAAGCGGTCTTAAAATATGATATAAAAGCCCACCTAAGCCCTCATGGTAAGTATGAGTATAAAGAATAAGCCCTGTAAGAATGATACCTAATATCACAAGATAAAAGAAAAAATAAGTTACAAATTGCAAAGGATTATAAACCCCTTTTAAATGCGGATGTTTTCCTAAGAAAATGTAAAATTTTACTTGTTCTATCCATAATTTGATATTAAAAATATCCCATACACTTCTGCGTTCTTTTGCGCTTACCTTATCGCAGAAAAACAAATATACTTTAAAAATAATACAAGCGATTAAAACAAAACCCACCGCTTGATGTACTAAGCGGTATTTTGCTTGCATAAAATTTACGGGCTCACCGTTACTAATAGGGCTTTGGAACACATAGGAAAGATAATACCCTGTGCCAATAAGAATCACTATAGCAATAGCTCTTACCCAGTGCGTTAAACGCAAACCTATGCTAAATTCATATTCAGCTTTTCTTTGCAATTTTTCTTCTTTGTTTTGCATGAAAGCCTCCTTATAAATTGACATTCACTTTATATTCACTTAGATTATTGCCCTTAGTATCCATTACATGCACCGCACAAGCAATACAAGGATCATAAGAGTGAATTTTTCTAATGATTTCAAGTGGTTGTTTTACATCAGCGATTTTAAGTCCTATCAAACATTGCTCATAACTTCCACCTACGCCATTTGCGTCTTTTGGACTTGCATTCCAAGTAGAAGGCACCACAGCTTGCCAATTTTCAATAACACCATTTTTAATTCTACACCAATGGCTTAATGTTCCGCGTGGCACATGCCCCATATAGCGTCCTTTGTATTCTTTAGAATTATCGATCACATAAGGAGCACAAGTACTCTGGTCTACTTTTAAATTTTCAACTAAATTATTAAACGCTTTTAAAGCATTATTTGCAACGATTTTTGCTTCAATACAACGAGCAGCTGTTCTTCCAAGTGTGCTAAATACAGCATTTAAAGGAAGTCCTGTTTCTTTTAAGAACTCATCTACCACAGGAACAACATTTTGATTACCTTTAGCATAATTTACAACGATATTTGCTAAAGGTCCTACTTGCATAGGATTTCCTTCATAGCGTGGAGCTTTAATCCAGCTATATTTACCCTTAGTATCAAACACTTTAGAATGGACATTATTTCCATGATGATCTACGCTTTCTCCATCTACAAGTCCTGTATAATTTGGATTTGTTTTGCCATCATAAGGATGTAAAGGTTCATTGTCTGCATACCAAGAATGAGTTGCCTCTTCAGTAATCTTATCTTCTTCTACTTCATAAACCTTGCTTAAATCTCCATTTTTGATAATACCACTTTCAAAAAGCCATTCATCTCTTCCGATTTGGAATTCTTTAAAGGTATAAAGATTATTTACCCCTATATCATTTAAAACACTTGCTTCATGTGCATAAGCTTTTCCTGCCATCACAAGATCAGGATAATACGCACGATTAACAAAGTCTTGCACTTCTTGGAATTTAACCATATATTCACCCATTCTTGCAGGATCGAGTAAATCCATAACGCAAGTTACACCACCAACGGTTAAGCTTTGTGGATGTGGATTTTTAGCTCCAAAAATCGCCATACATTGAGCAATGATTCTTTGAATTCTTAAACATTCTAGATAGTGAGAAAGAACGATTAAATTTTGCTCAGGACTTAAACGATAAGTTGGATGACCATAGTACGCATTAGCAAAAGGTCCTAAATTTCCTTTATCTACAAAAGTTTTAAGTCTTTGTTGCACTTCAAGAAGTTTATCCGAACCTGTTGCATAAGGATTTGGAGTGTATTTAAAAGCTTCATCGCTTGCTTTTTTAACATCAGCATTTAAAGCACTTACCACATCAGCCCAATCAAGCCCATGAAGTTGATAAAAATGCACAATATGATCGTGTAAAAATAAAGCCGCATTCATTAAAGTTCTTGTTAAAAGCGCATTTAAAGGCGGAGTAATACCCAAAGCATTTTCAACAGCAACTATACCTGCTTTATAATGTGAAAAAGTACAAACTCCGCAAATTCTTTGCGTCATAAAACCCGCATCTCTTGGATCACGCCCTTTTACTATGGTTTCAATACCACGCCACAAAGTAGAGCCCGCATAAGCTTCTTTTACCACATTGTTATCATCAACAACAACTTCAACTCTTAAATGCCCTTCAATTCTTGTAATAGGATCTACGATTATTTTTTGACTCATTTTTATTCCTTATCTTTTTGCATGGAAGATATAACTGCGTGTGCTGCTATAGCAACGCCTGTGAGTGTAAGCACACCTATACCGATTTTATCTGAAACACTATCCGCACCCAAACCAAAAACAGTATCAAATTTACGACTAGCCATAGGCTCTTCAAAAGGTCCCATAGTATCCCAAAAATTAGGCTCAGAACAACCTATACAACCATGCCCTGCTTGAATAGGCCAAGAAGTGTGCTGGTTAAATCTCTCTCTTGAGCAGTTATTAAAAGTATAAGGTCCTTTACAACCTACTTTATAAAGACAAAAACCTTGTTTTGCTCCTTCATCTCCAAAAGCATGTACAAATTCACCCGCATCAAAATGTCCGCGTCTTTCACAAAGATCATGAATTCTTAAACCATAAGCCCATTTTGGTCTATTATACACATCAAGTGCTGGTAACTCACCAAATAATAAATAATGAAGTACATTACCCACTATATTTTTTTCACTTGGAGGACAGCCTGGAACATTGATCACAGTTTTACTTGTTACTTTGCTTAAAGGCTGCGCGTTGCTAGGATTTGGTCTTGCGGCTTGAATTCCTCCAAAGCTAGAACAGGTTCCTATAGCAAAAATCGCCAAAGCATTTTCACTTGCCATTTTTGAAAGCTCATAGCCTGTTTTTCCATGTGCACCTATGGTTAAAAAATGCTCCGTATCACCCATAGGGATACCACCTTCAACCATTAAAATGTATTTATTTTTATGCTTTTGAATGGCATTTTCTAAATTTTCTTCAGCTTGCCAACCTGCTGCAGCCATCACTGTTTCGTGATATTCTAAAGAAATATAATCAAAAATCAAACTATCAATCGTTGGAGTATCACTTCTTAACAAACTCTCACTACAGCCTGTACACTCAGCCATATGAAGCCACACAACAGGAAGCCTATCAGCAAGCTCAGCAGCTTTTGCCACCATAGGAGTAAAACTCGCTGGCAAAGCCAAAAATGCCGTCATAGCACCTGCCCATTTCATAAAATCCCTTCTAGAAAAACCTGACTTTTCTAATGCTTTTGTAATACTATCATTGTCTTTCAAAGAAGGAAGCTTTTCAAGAGTCGATAAACGCGACTCTATTTGATGATAATCAATCATTATATTTCCTTTGTAACATGAAATTTATTCTCTATAATAATAAAATAAAGGAAGTTAAAATAAAGTTAAAAACTTACTATCATAAGCAAATATTAGCATCACTCTTAATTAAAGCTTAATCATAAGTCTTTTTTAAGTTTGCGAATCAAAAATCTTGCAGGATGAATAGCGTGGATGTATTTTTTTTCTAAACACAAGGGTTCATTATTTATCAATGCACACAAATACCTTGCCGCTAAAACACTTGTACTAAAACCCCTTGACCCATGAGCAAAATTAAAATACAAATTACAAGACATTTTAGCTGGTTTTTGCTCCTTATTTTTTGTCCATAATAAAGCTTTATATTCTTCTTTATAAAACGCTTCATCATAAGCATTTCCAACTATCATAAAGCGATCACTCGAATAAGATCTAAAACCTACTTTAGAACCTATGATTTCTAATTTTGTATTTTTATCCATAAAATCGGCTATATTTTCTATATTTTGTTTATCATCTTCTTCTTTTGATTCTAAACTTGCATTAAGCCTATCATAACTTGCACCAATTACTTGCAAATCATCTTTTACAGGGCAAATATAAGCCTTAGAAGATAAAGGAAATGGGGTATCTAAAAAAGGTTTTAGATGTGTAACTTGACCTCTTACTTTGCTTAATTTCATCTCATCATAAAAAACAAAATCTTTTGTATCTGCACCCATAGCATAAATCAAAACCGCATAATCACTTTTAACAATATCATTTTTAAATTTTAAAGTAAAACACTCATTTTCAAATTTATAAGCTTGAAATTCATGATTAAAATATATACAAGCTTTACTTTTTTCAAAAAGATTTTTAACCAAATTTTTTGGAAAAATCACTCCACCCTCTTCTAAAAAAGCTTGATTTTTTGAAATTTTAAACAAAACATTTTCTCTTTGTGTGTCAAATCTTTCTTGCATCAAATCATTATGTGCAAACTCCACCACACCCTTAAATTCTAAATCTAAAATTTGTCTATAAAAACGGCTTGCTTCTATAAAAGAAAGCTCTGAAAACTCCCCTAAATTTACCTTAGGTTTTAAGATTAAAGAGCTTAAAATTCCACTTTCATTTCCACTTGCACCCTTGCCTAATTCTAAATATTTTTCAAAAACATCTATCTCAAAACCCCTTAAACTAAGTTCATAAGCTAAAACAGCGCTTGATATACCCGCACCAATAATAGCTACTTTTTTATTTTTTAAAGATGAAAATGTTCTTGAAAAATACGCTTCTTTGTCTTTAAACTCAAGCTCATTTTCCAAATAAGCTTTAATCATTTCTCTTTTTCTAAAACCTTTGGTTTTTTCTACTCTAAAACCATATTTTTTTAAATTTTTTTGCAAAAAACTTGCCGAAGAAAAGGTGCAAATTTGTGTATTTTTTTTTAGAAAGTCTTGCCACTTCAAAGATTAAATTTTCATCAAACATTTGCAAGTTTTTATTTGGAGAAAATCCATCTAAATACCAAACATCAGCTTTAAAATCCAATTCTTTTAAAACAGCTATATCTTCAAAAACAAGATCTAAAAAACAATCTTCAAAATAAAAACGATAAATTCCTTCTTTAGCCTTAGGATAAAATTTTAAAAATTGTTCTAAAAGCTCTTTAAACTCTTCATAAAATTCTAGTTTTTGATAAATTTCTCTTAATTGTTCTTTTTCGATATAAAAAGCTTCTACGCTAATATAAAAAAGTTTTTTAGGACGCTTAGAAGGGGTAGTTTCTAAAAGGCGTTTCAAAGTAAGAAAAAAATTTAAACCTATACCAAAACCACTCTCTGCGATAATAAAATTTTCTTGATTTTTCCATTCAAAAGAATGAGTGTAAACAAATTTGCTTTCATTTAAGCCATCTTTGGAATTAAAATAAAAATCATCAAAATCCAAAGAAAAAGGAGTATTATCCTTAAAAATTAGCTTAGCTTTTTTCATCGGTTGTTATAAAAATAACTCTCAACTCCATCGGCAATACCCTTAACCAATAAATCTTGAAAAGCTTTATTGGCGATTCTTTTGCCTTCATTTGGATGTGTAATATAGCCAATTTCAATCAAAATTGCAGGCATTTGTGCACCTACTAAAACCCAAAAAGGTGCTTCTCTTACACCGCCATCTACAATTTTATACTTTTTGCGTGTTTGAGTGAGTATATTTTTTTGTACATCAATGGCTAGTTTATTTGAAGCAACGATTTTTTCACGATTTAAGAAATTTAAAATACTTTGTTTTGAGAAATAATTAATCTCTTCAAAATCCCCTTGATTTTCTTTTTCTGCTGCCTTTTTACTTCTTTCACTTCTTGCAGGACTTAAAAAGAAAGTTTCCACGCCTTCGCTACTTTTGGCTTTTGTGGCATTTGGTGCTGCGTTAGCATGTATAGAAATAAACAAATCCGCTCTTTTATCATTGGCATATTTGGTTCTATCACGAAGATTGATAAATTTATCCGAACTTCTAGTATAAAGCACTTTATAACCGCGTTTTTTAAGTTCATTTCCAAGTTTTAAAGCCGTACTTAAAACTATATCTTTTTCTTTTAAACTTCCTTTTTTATCACTTAAAGCACCGCTATCTTTTCCACCATGCCCCGCATCGATAACCACAAGCTTTCCTGATTTGTAATTTGTATTTAAAGTTTTACTAGAACTTTGAGTTGCTTTTTTGTTTGCATTTTGATTTGTAGTTTGTATATAAAAACCTAAAGTGAGATTATTATTATCCAACTCCTTTAAAAGTTTAAATTCTTTAGGAGCACTCAAAACCACACGAACGGTTTTTGGATTGTATTGAGTAACTGTAATCACATTTTGTCCAAAAGTAAAGCTTTTTCTATTACCTTCTAACACACCCTTAAAACTTACAACATATCGGAATTTTTGATCTTTGGTATCAAATACTGCTATTTCTTTTTCATCCAAATCATCGCTTAAATTTAACACCACAGCATTAGAAATTTTATCCACATCTAAAACATATAAAGGTTTTTGATTTTCTTTTTCATTATTGGTTTTTTTATCTTGTTTTTTTGTTTCTAAAACTTTGGTTTTAATTTCTGTTTTTTGATCTTGCTTTTTCTCTGAAATTTTACTAACTTGCTCAGTCTTTTTTTGACTAGTAGTTTCTTTTGAAAAAATTATTTTTTCTTCTTTAAAAGATATATCAATAGGAATTTTTTCTTTAGCATAAACCACTATGCGTATGGTTTTGGGATTAAACTGTGAAATCACTAAACGATAGTCATCAAATTTAAACTCTTTTTTACCCCCTTCTAAAACCCCATCAAAATCACTAATAAAACGATAGTTTCCTTTTTCGTCTAAAGCAAAACTTTTTAATTGATCCTTATCCAAATCTGCATTTAGTTCAAACTCTACACCTTGGTTTGTTTTACTTGACTTTAAAACATAAATTTTATCATCGCTTTTTGCTTTAGAAACGATACTGCTCTTTGGTGCTTGCGAAGTTTTAGAATTTGTTTTTTCTGTATTTTTTATTTGTTCGTTAGATGATTTTTTTTCATTTTTTTGAACTGTTTTTATAGGTTCAAAAGTTGTTTTTTCAGTGTCTTGAGAAATATTTTGAACCTTAATATCTTTAATAACAGCCTTTCTTAAAGCATTAATACTTGCTTCACTTATACCACTTTCTTTTAACTCATTAGCATATGACTTGTCATCTAAATTTAAAGTATTTGAACTGATGATCAATCTTTTTAAAATTTCAATTTTAGTTTTTTCATCTTCATGAATAACACTTTGTATATAAAGGCTTTTGAGCTGATGGTGAAATTTTACTTGCACTTCACTTTTAGAACCGATAAAATTTTTATCAAAATTTGCAAGTTCATTTTCATAAGCTCCAAAAAGAGTTGTGAAAGCAAATACTAAAAATACAAAAATTTTAGCCATTATTCACCATTAACCAATTTTTCCATAAGTTCTTTAACACTGATAAGCTTATCTAAACGATATCCATTTGCACCTGTAAAGAAAAGTCCTGTTTCTTTTTTGCCTGACCACGCATCAAAAAGCCTATCTGCTATACAATACCCTACTTTAGTCGCCTCTTTTCCACGTCCACAAGGCGCTACACAATTGCTTATACAATTAATCTTT
The DNA here is from genome assembly GCF_012898015.1 of Campylobacter sp. CFSAN093238. Lineage (NCBI taxonomy): Bacteria > Pseudomonadati > Campylobacterota > Epsilonproteobacteria > Campylobacterales > Campylobacteraceae > Campylobacter > Campylobacter sp. CFSAN093238. Next base: position 1,301,708 of record NZ_CP040611.1, read on the forward strand.
GGACCCATTCTTTTATCTACTAAATTTAAAAGATTGGTTCTAACTCCACGAGCAGGATAGCCCACAGGAGATTTAATAAGCTCTATATCTTCTTCTTTAGAAGCTAGCAAAACGCTTTTAAACTCTTCACTCGCATCACATTCAAAAGTTCCTATGAAACGCGTTCCCATTTGAACACCACTAGCCCCTAAAGAAATAGCATTTTCTATATCTTTTTTATCCCAAATTCCACCTGCAGCAATCACGGGAAAAGACCCCCAATTTTTAGCCTCTTCTACCACAGGAGCGATTAATTTTTCTAGCTGATAATTCGGATCTAAGCACTGCTCATAAGTAAAACCTTGATGACCTCCACTTTTTGGCCCTTCTAAAACCACTGCATCAGGTAAGCGATTGTAACGGCTTTGCCATCTTTTGCAAATAATTTTTAAAGCCTTTGCAGATGAAATGATAGGCACTAAAGCCACATCAGGAAAATCTGCAGTAAATTCAGGTAAATTTGTAGGAAGTCCAGCGCCTGAAACAATCACATTAAAACCAACCTCACAAGCATCGCGTGCTATTCTTGCATAATCATTACTTGCACATAAGATATTACACCCCAAAGGTGCATCGCCACAAACTTTTCTTGCATTATTAATCAAAGCTTGCAAACCCTTGCGTGAGTAAAAATTTTCACTTCCATAAGGCTTAGCGTTTAATTCTTTACTTGCATACTTTCTTTCTTCATAATATCCTGTTCCCACAGAAGAAATAATCCCAAGTCCACCATTTAAAGAAACTGCAGAAGCTAATCTATCCCAGCTTATGCCTAGTCCCATTCCTCCTTGAAAAATGGGATATTTTATAGTATGTTTTCCTATTTGTAAGGGTTGTAAATTCATTCTTTTACCTTTAATTTTGCAAATTTTCTTTTACCTATTTGTAAGATGTATTCTCCTTGTTCTAAATACATTTGCTCGTCGCTAACTTTTTGAGAATTTACACTTACTGCATTAGCACTGATGCTTCTTCTTGCCGCAGAAGTAGAACTTTCCAAACCACATTCAACCAAAGCCTTAGCAAGCCAAATTTTTCCTTGTATTTCAAACTCAGCCATATCACTTGGCAAAGCATTTTGAGAATGAATTCTATCAAATTCAGACTTAGCATTATTAGCCTCTTCTTTGGAGTGAAAACGCTCTGTAATCTCTAAAGCTAAATTTTCTTTAGCTTTTTTAGGATGTAAATTGCCTTGTTCTATATCTTTTTTTATTTGCGCAATTTCTTCTAGGCTTTTTTGACTTAAAAGTTCATAATATCTAAACATCAATTCATCACTAATACTTAAAATTTTAGCATACATATCATTAGCTTTTTCTGTAACACCAATGTAATTATTTAAACTCTTACTCATTTTGTTTACACCGTCTAAACCTTCGAGTAAGGGCATCATAATCACAGCTTGTTCTTTTCCTATGTTATAAACTCTTTGAAGCTGTCTTCCCATTAAAAGATTAAATTTTTGATCCGTTCCGCCCATTTCAATATCGCTTTTTAAAGCCACGCTATCATATCCTTGAAGTAAAGGATATAAAAACTCACAAATCGAAATAGGGCTTTGCTCTTTAAATCTCTTGGTAAAATCGTCACGCTCAAGCATTCTAGCTACACTAAAAGTTGAAGTAAGCTCTACTATACCCGCAGCTCCAAGTTCATTAAGCCAAGTAGAATTAAACTTAATCTGTGTTTTTTCTTTATCCAAAACCTTAAAAACCTGCGTTTCATAAGTTTTAGCATTGATTAAAACTTGCTCTTTATCCAGCTTTTTACGCGTTGCACTTTTTCCACTTGGATCGCCAATTTGTCCTGTAAAATCTCCAATCAAAAATTGCACAATAGCTCCATGTTTTTGCAAAAAAGCCATTTTTGTTAAAACCACACTATGGCCTAAATGTAAATCAGGTGCTGTAGGATCAAATCCTGCCTTTATAAAGAAATTTTCACCCTTTTCATAATAATTTTTAATTAAATTTTCTATTCTTTCTTCATCAATAAGCTCTGCACAGCCACGCTTAACTTCTGCTAATATTTTTTTTATATCCATAATAAACCTTTTTAACCTTCTTTATAAGCATCATTTAAAGATGTAAAATCTAAAATCTTGCAACGAGATTTTAACCTATCCTTGACACTATCTGGATTGATATTATCAGGAAATTCTATTGTAATCTCAAAATAATCTACCGCCGAATTTAAATCACTTGATAAATTAATTGTTAATAGATTTATCTGCATTTTAGCTAAAAATGCCAAAAATTCCGCTAAAACACCTTTTTTATTTTCCAAAGAAAAAATCAATTTATAAGATTTAGGGATGTTAGAATCCCATTTTATAAATACCATATCTTGATTATTATCTATCATTTTATCAGCTCTATCGCAAAGCTTATGATGGACAATAGCGTTACCACCTTTAACAAAAGCTAAAACAGCATCACCTCTTTTTGGATGGCAGCAAAAATCAAAATCCACATTAGCGATTTTATGGTTGCAATATAGAGTAAAATTTCCTATTTTTTGTTCTTTAATCTCATATTTATCAAACCAATATGACTTCTTGGCGTATTTTTTAAGACCATTAACTATATCTTTCAAATAAGCACTATCTGTTGCTACTTGTCTAATACGTCTGGCTAAATTTTCTTTTTCTATCCAAGTTTCAATTCTGTTTTTATCAACTCCAAAAATAAAACTTAACATATTAATAGAACTTGCTAGATTAATCTCTCTGATTTTTTGCTTACAAAATTCCCTTATACTTGCTTTTGCTTTTCCTGTTTTAACACTATCTATCCAAGAACAGCGATAAAATTTATCATTGCTAGTAACCACTCGCACAATATCGCCATTTTTAAGCTCGGTTAACAAAGGTACTTTAATACGATTTACATAAGCACTTTTTGCATGAAGCCCTACTTTGGTATGCACTTCATAGGCAAAATCAAGAACCGTTGCACCACGAGGCAAAGTGAAAATTTCTCCCTTAGGAGAATAAACTGCGACATCTTCAACATAAAGACTATCTTTAGCATATTCATAAAGTTCAATAGCATTATAATCTTCTGCATTTTCAAGATTGTTTATACTTTGCATTGAAATATCTGTAAGCCAATCAAGACGAGGCGCAACCACACTGCCATCTTCTTTATATTTCCAATGCGCTGCTATACCAAATTCCGCAATTTTATGCATATCAAAAGTTCGAATTTGTGCTTCTATAATACTTTTAGCATCAAAAAGTGTGGTATGTATGGTTTGATAACCATTTTGTTTAGGCAAGGCTATATAATCCTTAAAACGCGAAACCAAGGGATTAAAATGTGTATGTAAAATTCCCAAAGCTAAATAACAATCACTTACTTTTTCAACCAAAATTCTTACCCCAAGCAAATCAAGAACTTCTTCAATACCAATGCCTTTTCTTTGCATTTTAAGATAAATAGAATAGCTATGTTTAATGCGTTTTTGAATTTCAAAACTACCTTGTCTAAAGCCATTGCTCAAAAATAAAAGTTCGATTTTGGAAATAAATTCATTTAAACCTAATTGCATTTCTTGATTATTGGAATTGATATAATTGTCAATAAGCTTATACTCATCTGGCATAAGATATTTAAAGCTAAGATCTTCTAAATAATTTTTTATGCTTGAAATACCAAGTCTATGAGCTATTGGGGCATATACAACTAAAGTTTCTTCGCTGATTCTTTTTTGCTTATCCTCTCTTAGAATATCAAGAGTAAGCATATTATGCAGCCTATCGCATAACTTCACAATCAAAACCCCAACATCTTCAATGCTTGCTAAAAGCATATTTCTGAAAGTCAAGGCTGATTTAGTTAAACTTTTTTTAGATTTTGATGAAATGAGATTATCTTCTCTAATTTCTATAATTTTAGTAAGTCCTAAAACAAGTTTTAAAACCTCAGAACCAAACTGCTCTCTAAGTTCTTCTTCAGTGCAGTTTGTATCTTCAATCACATCATGCAATAAAGCAGCTAAAATATTGCTTTTATTTTCACTTAAAAATCCAACCAGTGTTGCTACTAAAATAGGATGTACCGCATAAGGCTCTCCACTTTTTCTAAACTGCCCTTCATGGCAAAATATACAGTAATCTACCGCTTTTTCAAGAATGGCATCATGGCCACAAATTTCGAAAAGCAAAGCCTTAGCAGCTTCTAAATCTTTACAATTTTTTACATTATCGATTAATTGTTCAAGCAATAATTCTTCATCGATTGGTTTCAACTAAACCCTCTAAAGTGATTTTATTTTCTGCAATTTCATATAAAGCTATATCTGCAAGTTTATTTTTATTTTTATCAAAGTCTACCAAAGGGGTTGCTCCATTCGCCAATTGTTCCGCTCTTTTTGCTACCACTAAAGAAAGGCGATATCTATCATTACCCATTTTTTCCAAAGCTTTTGCCGCTACTTCTTCTATTCTTTTATCCATAATTTTCTCCTTAATTATTTTTAACGGTTGAACAAAGGCTAGTATCACCTTGTATGATTTTAAGTAAATTACCCTCTTCAAACATATTACAAACCACAATAGGAAGTTTGTTATCTTTAGCTAAAGCTATAGCTGTATCATCCATCACTTTAATATTATCTTGCATAGCCTCATCATAACTCAAAGTATTTAAAAATACTGCATCATCAAATTGTTTTGGATCTTTATCATAAACTCCATTAACTTTTGTAGCTTTTATTACCATATCTGCATCAATTTCCACAGCTCTTAAAATAGCTGTTGTATCCGTAGTAAAATAAGGGTTTCCAGTACCTGCAGCAAAAACCACAACACGACCCTTTTCTAAGTGTCTTTGCGCTCTTCTCATAATATAAGTTTCACAAAATGCTTCCATCTGAATGGCGCTTTGAACCCTAACTTCAAGTCCAGAGCTTTCCAAAGCTTCTTGTATAGCAATAGCATTGATAACCGTAGCAAGCATCCCCATATGATCTCCACTTGTCCTTTTAATCAATCCGCCCTTAGCAGCACTTACTCCGCGAATAATATTACCACCGCCTATAACTATGCCTACTTCTATTTGATTTTTTATAAGTTCTTTAATCTCTGAAGCTATGAATTTTAAAATAGAATTTTCTATACCAAAGCCATTTTCACCTGCTAAAGCCTCTCCTGAAAATTTTACTAAAACTCTTTTTCTCTCTTGCATTATTTCTCCTTATTTAACTTGAAATTATATTTTAAATTCCATTAAATTTAGCTAATTTAAGCTAATGAGTTCCAAAGGATTGATATGAAAATTTTTTTGAGTTACTTCAAAAGTAAGATCATTTTTTATTCTACCCACTACGGCACCTTTTTTAATATTCTTACCAACTTTAATATTAGGAGCAATCTTATCTAAATGTGCGTATATTGTATGTATGCCATTATCATGTTCAACAATAACAACTCGAGCTAGCATACTAGTATCTTTAGCAAAAACTATTTTTCCATCTAGCACATTTTTAACAACTGCATCGCTTTTATTGCTTCTTAAAACTACATTCTCGTTAAAAATTTTAAGATTGTAAACAGGATCAACATAATTTCCAAATTTTTGCTTCACAGTAAAAGAATCCAATGGAGCTATGGTTTTTTTTCCTGTGTAACGCTTGACTGAACTTCCTTGATAGCTTGAACCTAATTGTCTTATTTTTTGATTATTTTTTACTATTTTAGTATCATTTTTGTTTAAATTTGCACCTTCTTTATTATTAATAATTTTTAATTGATTTAATGTTTTTCTAAGCTCTTCTTGCTGAGCTTGTAAGTCATCGAGTTTTTTTGCATATATGGTTCGATCTGTTTTTTGTTTATTAATTTCGCTAATTTGTTTTTGTTTTAAACTTTGAAGCTTGACTAATTGAGCGTTGTAATCCTTAAGACTATCATTGATTTTCTTAATCTGAGCTTGTTTATCATCAATAAGTCTGCTTATTCCCTCATAATCTTTAGAAATTTTAAAAATTTCTTCATTTAAAACTTTGTTTAAACTCCCTAAAATTTCAAAAGCCACAAAACTTTCTTCACTTTCGATATAGCCTTGAGGAATAGGTAAATCATAGGCAAAATCTTTAGCCATCAAAGATATAAGCTTACTTTCCATATTTGATTTACTTTTAAGCAAATCTTCATTTTGGCTTGCAAGGGTGTTTAACTCTTGATTTTGAGCCTTAGCACTTGCTTCAAGCTTAGAAGTTTGTGAATTTAAGCTTTCAATTTGCAAACTTAAATCTTTCAAACTTTTTTCACCATTTAAAATATCACTAGCCAAATCTTCAAGTTTTTTATTTAGCTGTTCTTGTATGCGTTTATTTTCTTCTAAACTTTTTGTTTTTTCATTTATAGTGTTTGCTAAACTTATATCAACAAACAAAAAAAAACAAAAAAAGATAAGAATATTTTTTCTCATCTTTTAACCTTGAACATAACCGTATTTACACACAACAAGCAAATAAACAAAGTAGCTAAAAAAATTAAAGTCAAATGCAAAATAAAATTAATAGGTGGAAAAATAATATCTACAGCCTTTAAGCTTTCTTGGATAATAGAAAGATCAAAAATTTGGGTAAAAAAGGCAAGTAAAATAACAAAAGCAATAAAACAATCAACCACAACCACCTTATAAAGCATAAAAGATCTAAACCAAAACGGAGCTCCAAATAAACACATAATTTCAATACGATCGGTATGTTCATAAAGCCAAATTCTCATCTGCTTTAAAAACAAAACAAAGGCAAGTAAAATAATGATAAACAAAAATAACCAAAAAACAAATTTCATCAAAATAAGCAAAGAGTATATCTTATCATGGGTTTTGGAAAAAGTTTCAACCTTACTAACACCTACAATATTTAAAAGTTGATTTTTAATCGAATTTAGTTCATTTTGATCGGGCAAAGAATTTAATTTTAAAGTATAAAATTTTGGTAGAGAATCTTTTAAAACTTTCAAATTCTTTTCAGAAACATCATTTTTCAAACGATCAATTAAACCCTTAGGATCTAAAGATTCAAGTCCAGCAAAAAATGGTACTTTTGTTTTTACTACATTCTGATCAAGTTCAGTTTTGCTGACAACTATAATATTATAATCTTTATTAACAAGTTCTTCATAATGCTTTAAAGTTGCATTTGTAACCAAAATAAATTCAAAAGCAAACATCATAAAAAGTAAAGGTAAAATTAAAGATAAATGTGTTTTAAAAAATTTCATTCATTTTTCCATTTTCTATATTAAAACGACGATAATCCACTCTTAAATTACTAGGAATTCTATGTGTTACCACTATAACACAAGTTCCTAAAAGCTCTCTAGCAGACTTTAAAAGAGTCCATATAATATCAGAAGAATACTCGTCCAAATTTCCCGTTGGCTCATCGCAAAGCAAAAGCTTTGGATTATGAGCTAAAGCCCTAGCCATAGCGACGCGTTGTTGCTCACCACCGCTAAGTTGATTAGGCAATTTATCTGCTTTAAAAGTTAAATTTACATGCTTTAAAAGCTTAGCAGCTTGATCATGACATACTTTTTTGCTATAACCTTTAATCATTAAAGGCAACATAACATTTTTTTCAACACTATATTCTTGTACAAGTTTATAATCTTGAAAAATAATCCCTATTCTTTGACGTAATTTTAAAAGTTCTAAATTTCCAATTTTATTCATCAAAGATCCACATACTTCAAGTTTACCAGAAATAGGTTCTAAATCTCCATAAAAAGACTTTAAAAGCGTACTCTTACCACTCCCACTTTTACCCGTAATAAAAACAAAATCATCATCCTTAAAAGCAAAACTCGCTTCTTTAATAACTAGTTCATCATAACCTAAAGTAAGTTTATTTGCTTGGATTAAATTAGGCATCCTTTTTCCTTAATTTCCCTTTTTAAATTTTTAAATTATGCTTTATTTTTACTTAATTTTCAAGAAAAATTATATTTTAAACTGAACTTTTAAAATTTCTTTTAATTCATTTATCGCTTTAATATTTTCTTGAATTTTAAATGGCTCTTTAAAAGCAAAATCAATCGTTTTATCAAGATGCAAATAACAATGTTCAGGCTTATTAAAAGCTCCAAAAGCAACCTTTAAAAGCAAATTCTCATCTTGTTTATAGATGCTTTCAAAATGCAAGAAAAAATCATCTTTTTTTATAGTAATATTTTTAAAGTTCTGCTCTATTTTTTTCAAATCCTCTTTAGAAAATTTAACCGATGAGAGATTAAATTCATTTAACTCATAGTTTTTACACTCTTGGTTAAAATTCCACACCCAAAGATCATATATATTTTTTTCTTGCTTTTTCCATCTATCTTCATATTTGCTTGAAATTTCTAAATTTTCATTTTTTCTAAGGCTAAATTTTGGAGCAGGAAAAGTCAAAAATTGTTCTAGAGTAAAATTAAAATACTCAAAACTATCTGTTCTAAGCTCAAAACGACCATTTTGGGTTAAAACCCTAGCACATTCTTTGCAAAAATCTTTCCCAATAACTCGCCTATGAGGCTTTTTGTCCCAAGGAACAGGAAAATGTAAAAAAATCTTTTCAACTGATTTTGATTTTAATACACTCAATAACAATCTCGCATCACTTTGGATTAGCAAAATATTATTTACATTTTGTGCTTTAGCAAGTTTAGCCACTTGAGTTAAAGCTGGGTTGTAAATTTCCACCCCTAAAATTAAAACATTTGGATTTTCTTTTGCTTGATAAAGCAAATGTCTTCCTGATCCAAAGCCTATTTCTATATAAATTTTACCTTGAAGTCTAGATAAAAGCTCATTAAAATTATCAACAATAAATGGTGTTTTTTCAATTAAAGCATTGTTTTTAAGTCCAAAAGCTTCATTGATAATATCCTCACAAAAACCTTCTTTAAAGATTTTTAAAGCCTTTTGCAAATAACCTATTTTAGAAGGTTTTGTATGTTTATCGCCTTTAATCACAAAACCATTTTGTGCTTTTTTAATCTGCAGAAAAAAACTCTCTTCTTGAACCTTTGTATAAATAAGACTAACATTATCATTCTTAGCAAGCCAAAGAAATTCAACATCATCCTTGCTATAAGGCAGATTTATTTCTTTGATCTTTTTGCTTTTAAAATTTGGCACTACTGAGCCGCCTTAACTTTGCTTGAAGGTTCTGAACGAAGCCCAGCTGAATCAATAGCAATAACTTCATAACTATATTCCACCCCTGGCAAAGCTTTTACATCTTTTAATCGCTTTTCTTTAATGCCTTTAAAAACTGCATTTTGCTCCCCGCCATAGCGTCTTACTTCATACTCAACAGCTCTAGTATCATTATCACTCCATTCTAAATTTATCCCTTCGCTTGTACTTTGAGCCAAAATAATACTAGGAGCCAAAGGGTTGCCTAAAGTTTTACCTTCTACACCATCTTTTGGTATAGGACTTTCAAGACCATCTTTATCCACCATTGTTACTTTATAATATTTGCTTTTACCTGCTCCTTCTACTATATCCTCATAAGAATTTTTATCAGTCTTTGCCAAAACACTAAAAGGAAGGAAGCTTGAGCTCGTAGAATAAACTTTATAATAAGAAAAATCTTCATACGTAGGAGCATCCCAAGTTAAAATGATTTTACTAGAACCATCTGTGCTAGCACTTAAATGCTCAACTTGAGGAGGTAAAGCCTTGCTTGTAGAACTTATAACTTGACTTGACCCACTCTTTATCCCATTAAAACTCACAGCAATAATTCTATAACTTGAATTTTCATTAGGCTTTAAATCACTATCGATGTATTCAGCGTTTAAACGATTTTTTACTTCTGCAATTTTTTTAAATTCTTTATCATCACCTTTGGTTCTTTCAATAATATAAGAATCAACCCTAAAATCAGGATGCGGACGCCAAATAAGTTTAATACGATTAGGCAAATTAGTCACAGCTTGAACAAAAGGAACAGCTTCAAGTCTTGGAGCTGTGCTCACTTCTATAACCTTGCCATCTTCTGAAATTTGTCCTTGCTCATTAAAGCTTTTCATCATATAACGATACTTAGTACCAGGCTCTAATTTAGTATCTACATAATGAGTTTGAAACTTATCTTTAATAGTGCCTACAAGTTTAAAATCAGGATTTTCATCACTAGAACGATACAAATAAAATCCTTTAATATTTTCATTATATAAAGGCTCCCATTCAAAAGCAATATTACTCATATCACTAAGACTTTTTAAACTTTCAACCTTTGGCAAGCTTTCATTTACAGCAGGCTCTTTACTTGAAGCTAGCGAATTCATTTGCGAAACACTACAAGCGCTAAGCAAAAGAGTTAAAAAACTCAAGTAAAAACTCAAGCGAAATCTTTTCATCATTCTCTCCTAAATTAATTTGTTCAAACATAATATTTTTAAAATCTTCCATCAAAGGTGCTTTAACAAAAATTTGTTCTTTGGTTTTTGGATGGATAAAATACAAAAAATAAGCATGTAACATTATCCTACAATCATACTTACCCTTATAACCATACAAACTATCACCTAAAATATAGCGATTTAAACTAGCCAAATGCGCTCTAATTTGATGAGTTCTTCCTGTAAAAAGCTTAGCAGCCATCAAAGTTAAATTTTCAGTTTTTACTACATTTATAAAAGCTGATTTTGCGTTTTTACTGAATTTATTTTCCTTATCTATGGCTATTTTTTTAATAGCATTAGAAGGCGAACGCATTAAAAATTTTTCTACTATAATTTTATCTTCTTTTAGTGGCAAATCAATTAACGCAAGGTAAATTCTTCCCATGCTTTTATCTGCAAGCTGTTCACTTAATTGTTGATGGGTGAAATTATTTTTCGCTATTAGTATAGCTCCGCTTGTATCTTTATCTAATCTATGGACAAGACCAGCTCTTATCTCTCCTCCTAAATTTGATAAAGTATATTTTTTTTCTATTAACCAATCCACCAAAGTGGCATTTTTAACGCTACTTGCTCCATGAACGACTAAATTTGAAGGTTTATTTAAAACAAGCAAGTCTTCATCTTCATATAACACATCAATATCAAAATCCACTTCAAACTGAGGTTTTATCTCATTGCAAAGCTTTAAACTTGCAATAGAAATAATATCACCATTTTTAAGCTTAAATGAATTTTTATCTTGAATTTTATCATTAACCTGTACACAATCTTTTTCTATAAGTAAAGCAACTTGATTGCGACTTTGGTTTAATTTTTTAGCCAAAAATACATCAAGCCTTGAATTTTCATCTACTAAAAAAGTTTGCATTTTTTCCTTAGAGGTTTTGATAAATTTAAAATTTTAGTTTATAATTATAGCTTTATATTACCAACTGAAGGCAAATTTTGTTTAGATTAGATAGAAGAATTTTAACTCATTTTGACTATATGCAACCCATTTTATTTTTACCCATAATTCTTATTTCATTTTTCTTAATCTTTGAAGCTAATCCTTTTTTAGCAGAAAAACAGTTTGTTTATGCCTGTGTGGGATTGTTTGCTTTTATGGTTTTTTTCTTCTTTCCCATAAGGAAATTTATTTGGATTATTCCTGTTGCTTATTGGATTAATATTTTTTTATTGCTAAGCGTAGATATTTTTGGGGTTGAAAAATTAGGTGCTAAAAGATGGCTTGAAATTCCTTTTACTCACTTTACTATACAACCTTCTGAAATTTTTAAACCTAGTTTTATTTTAATGCTTGCCTATCTTATTTATCAAAATCCTCCTCCAAAAAATGGATACAAACTTAAACAATTCATCAAACTTAGCTTTTACATCATCTTGCCTTTTTTGCTAATTGCAAAAGAACCTGATTTAGGAAGTGCTATAGTTTTACTACTTGTTGGTTTTGGAGTGCTTTTTATCATGGGAGTTCATTATAAAATTTGGTTAAGTATTGTTATAGCTATAAGTGTTAGCTCTCCTATTATTTATACACATCTTTTAAAACCCTACCAAAAGCAAAGAATTCATGATTTTATTTCAGAAAAACCAAGTTATCAAGTAGCCCAATCAATGATAGCTATTGGAAATGGTGGTTTAACCGGAAAATCTCAAGATGAAGCTACGCAAACTCATTTTAAATTTTTACCTATTTCAACTAGTGATTTTATTTTCGCTTACATGATAGAAAGATTTGGATTTATTGGGGGATTGACATTAATTATATTTTATATTTTACTTATTTTTCATCTACTTAGTTTAAATTATAAACTTAAAGATGATTATTTTGCTAGAGTTGCTATTAATTGTGTTGCATTATTTATTTTTATTTATGCGGCAGTAAATATTTCAATGACTATAGGTTTTGCACCAGTAGTTGGGATCCCTTTGCCTTTTTTTAGTTATGGTGGAAGTTCTTTTACTATTTTTATGATTTTTTTTGGAATTTTACAGCATTTAATCACTTTTAGATATTTTTGGACGGATATAAAGGCTAAATAAAATATTTTTAAGCATTAATAAGATATAATTTTATCTTTTAATTCAACTTAGGCGGATTTATAGCTCAGTTGGTTAGAGCAACCGGCTCATAACCGGTTGGTCGCAGGTTCGAGTCCTGCTAAATCCACCATTCTACATATAAGCTATAGACTCTTTCTTTAAAAAATAACTTTTAGTTCTTTAAATATTTCAATCTTATATAAAAAAGTATGTGATGTGATTTTTTGAAAGATAAAGTGGTGGTTAGAGGCAGAATCGAACTGCCGACACGCAGATTTTCAGTCTGCTGCTCTACCGACTGAGCTATCCAACCACAATGTTTGATAAAGTAAAAATGTAATTGTATCTTTTTTTCTTTAATTTAAGTTTAAATACAAAAATAAAATTTTATTTCCCTTAAAGTTTTAATAAGATAGAATACCCGCTTTAGATCATTATCAAATGGAAATTTTTTGAAACAATTTGGACTAGATAGACGAACTTTTAAAATTTTACTAGCTGGTTATATTATTATTGCATTGTTTGGGGCTTTATTGCTACATTCAAGCTGGGCACATACAACTCCTATTGATTTTTTGGATGCCTTTTTTACAAGCACATCTGCTGTTAGTATGACAGGATTAGTAGTTAAGAACACTGCGGTTGATTTTACCTTAGCAGGACAAATTATTATCTTAGCTTTGGTGCAAATTGGAGGCTTGGGATATATGGGTATAGGTTTATTTGTTTATATACTCATACGCAAAAAAGTTGGTTTTAGTGCAAGAAATTTACTAAAAGAGTCTTTATTTTATCCATCAATGGATGGTTTATTTAAATTTTTTAAAAAGGTTTTGCTGTTCATTTTTACTATAGAATTGATAGGCGCTATACTTCTCACCATGCGTTTTACCCTTGAAATGAATTTTAAGAAAGCTTTATGGTTTGGAATTTTTCATTCTATTAGCGCTTTTAATAATTCTGGATTTACTATATTTGAACATGGACTTATAGCTTATAAACATGATATAGCAATTAATCTTATTATCACTTCTTTGATTATTATTGGAGGGCTTGGATATTTTGTTTTGGTTGAATTATACTTTTTTCAAAGAAAAAAATTGCAAAATTTAAGCCTACATACAAAAATGGTTGTTGTTGCAAGTATTTTTCTTATTTTCTCTTCAACGCTTATTATTTTTGCTTTTGAATACTCAAATCCTCAAACTATAGGACATTTTTCATTTTTTGATAAAATTTTAAGCTCATATTTTATCGCTATTAATTACCGCACAGCAGGATTTAATACCTTAGATATGGGACATTTGCATGATGCAAGCTTATTTTTTGGATCATTGTTTATGGTTATTGGTGGTGCACCAGGTGGAACAGCTGGGGGTATGAAAGTAACAACTGTAATGGTTTTATTACTCTATGCTTATTGGAGTATCCGCGATGGAAGAGTTAGAATTTTTGGACATGAAATTCCAAGAGAAACTATATCTAAAGCTTTTATTATAGCTGTAGGTTCAGCTGTTTATATAGTAATAGCTGTTATTTTGCTTTCCTTGCTAGAGTCAAAATTTGATTTTATAGCCTTGCTTTTTGAAACTTCTTCGGCTTTTGCAACCGTAGGAATTTCAGTAGGAAATGGTGGAAATTTATCTTTATGCGCTTTGTTTAGTGATCCTAGCAAGGTGATTATCATCATTATGATGCTAAGTGGTAGGATAGGTGTTTTTGCTTTTTTACTCTCGGTATTCAAACAAGACAAAGCTATTCATTTAAAATTCCCTGAAGGAAAGGTTAATTTATAAAGGTAAAATCGTGAAAAATCTTAATTATGGAATCATAGGACTTGGAAAATTTGGATCAGTTGTAGCAGATGAACTCATTGCTGGAGGTCATACTGTTATCGTTGCGGATAAAGATGAGGAAGCTTTAAAAAGTATACAAAATCCTCCAAGCTATGCTTATATTTTAGATTCTACAAATATTTCAGCCCTAAAAGAAGCAGGCTTTCATGATGTTGAAGTTGTTATTGTTAGCATAGGAGAAAATGTTGAAAAATCAATCCTTACTCTTATGGCGCTTAAAGATATAGGTGTTAAAAATATCATTGCTAAAGCAACCTCTAATATCCATGGTCAAATTCTTTCTAAGTTAGGTGCAACAAAGGTTATTTATCCTGAAAAAGAAAGTGCTAAAAGACTAGTAAAAGAATTTTTAACTAAAGATGCTGATTATGAAGTTTTTGATCTTTCAGCAAATACTATACGAGCTATTAAGATCAATATAGATGAAAAATTAGCAGGAAATTCTTTAAAACATGTAGCACAAAATATGAAAGTGATTTCTTATAAAAAATTAAATAGCGACTGGGAAATACTACCTGATTTAGAAACCACGACAGTTTATAGTGGAGATGTTGTAATTCTCCTTGGAACAGTTAAGGAACTTAGAGAATTTGAACACTAAGCAAGATTTAAAGCCTTGCAAGCCTTTACAAAACGCTTTAAGGCTGTTTTTTCTTTGGTAGAAATTTTATGATATATAACTTCATCTAAATAATATCTAACATCTTTTATATCTAAATCCCTTGTTTTGGCATATTTTTGAAGTATATAATAGGGAATTTTAATCTTTGTTTTTGGAAATTTTTTCAAAATTTGTTTATATAAAGCTTTTTTTTGCACACAAGAAAATCTAGCAAAAACAAAAGGCAATCCTGTTTTTTCGTGCCATTTTGCACATAAATCGATATATTTAGAAGGATCTTTTAGATAAAGCTTTAAAGCCTTATCACCTATAATTACTTTTCCATCTTGTTTTAATACTTTAGCCAGAGCGTTTGAAGTTGCTGAACTTGGATCTTTGGCATTTGATGTATTTTTTTCTACTAATACACTTAAAACTCTTTTATTAGCACAAATACCCAAATCTAAATTTTTATATTTTTTTCTAGCACTTTCTATGCTTGAAATGATAGCTGCATCAATTCTTCTATAAAATAAATCTTTATTTAGCTTACTTGGAACTCCTTTTTTATACTCCATACTTGCTTTATAACCATTAGGTAGGGGATATTTCTTAAGATATATATGTAAAGGTAAAAGATTAATATAATCAATTTTTCCAAAAATCATCTCTTTTAAAGAGTGTTAAACACTCTATCTCCTGCATCTCCAAGCCCTGGGATAATATAACCTTTTTCATTTAAACCTTCATCAATACAAGCCACAAAAACTTCTACATCATCATGCATTTGGCTAAATTTTTTCAAACCTTGTGGAGCAGCAAGTATGGATATAAATTTTATTTTTTTAACTCCTTGGCTTTTTAAAAAATTACAAGCCTCTATAGCAGTCCCACCTGTAGCAAACATAGGATCTATAACAATAGCAGTGCGTTTTTTTGCATCTTTGGGAAGTTTTTGAAAATAAAAATCCGCCTTTAAAGTTTCTTCATTTCTCACAAACCCCAAAAACCCAACACTTGCATCAGGAATCATCTTAAAAACACTTTCAAGCGTTCCTAATACAGCTCTTAAAATAGGACAAATCATAATCTTTTCATCAAGTTTTTTTACTGTAGTTTTTTGTATAGGTGTTGAAATTTCAATTTCTTTTAAAGAAAAATCTTTACTCGCTTCAAAAAGCAAAAAAGATGAAATTTCATCGATTAACATACGAAATTGAAAGGGCTTTGTCTCTTTAGCCCTTAAAATTCCTAATTTATGTTCGATCAATGGATGATTGATACAATGAATATTTTTCATTTTAAGCTTTCAAAATAAGCTTTCTCATCAAAATTTTTCACCTTAGCCACACCATCTTTTACCGCAGCTGCTGCTACAGCTGTACTTACTGCAGCTTTTACTCTTTCATCAAAAGGTTTTGGTATAACATAATCTCTTCCAAATTCTAAAGTGCTTAAATTATAAGCTTTTTTAACCGCATCGCTTACAGGAAGTTTTGCAAGATCTGCTAATGCTTTAGCAGCCGCTACTTTCATATTTTCAGTGATTTTACTTGCACGCACATCTAAAGCCCCACGGAAAATAAAAGGAAAACCTAAAACATTATTGATTTGATTTGGATAATCACTTCTTCCTGTTCCTACAATCGCATCTTTTCTAAGTCTAGCTACATCTTCAGGCATCACTTCAGGAATAGGATTTGCCAAAGCAAAAATCACAGGATCTTTTGCCATGCTTAAAACCATTTCATCATCAAGAATTTTTGGTGCACTAAGTCCTAGGAAAACATCAGCTCCTTTTAAAACTTCTTTTAAAGTCTTTTCCTTAGAATCAACAGCAAATTCAAGCTTTTGAGGAGTTAAATCATTTCTATCTTTAGAAATCACTCCTTTGCTATCTACTAAAATAATATTTTCGACCCCTAAATTTCTATACATTTTAGCACTTGCTATACCTGCGGCACCTGCACCACTTACAACTACTTTGATGTCTTTAAATTTTTTACCACTTATTTCCATAGCATTCATAAGTCCTGCAGTTGAAATAATAGCCGTTCCATGTTGATCATCATGCATTACAGGAATTCCTAAATCTTGCAAAGCCGCTTCAATTTCAAAACATTTTGGCGCAGCAATATCTTCTAAATTGATCCCGCCCACAGTTGGAGCCAAAGACTTGCAAAAATTTACAATCTCTTCTATACTATGAACATCAATTTCTATATCATAAGCATTGACATTTGCAAATTTTTTAAACAAACAAGCCTTACCTTCCATAACAGGTTTTGAAGCCTGTGCTCCTATGTTTCCAAGTCCTAAAACAGCAGAACCATCACTAACTATAGCTACTAAATTAGCCTTATTTGTATAAGTATAAGCAAGCTCATTATCTTTAGCGATTTCAAGACAAGGTTCTGCAACTCCTGGGCTATACGCCAAAGATAGATCATGGCTTGTAGCCATTGGCTTACTTGGTACAATATCAATTTTCCCACCTAAATGGTATTTTAAAGCTTCTTCTTTTAAATTCATTTTATTTTCCTCTAACTTTTAAAAAATTTTCTATTCTTTTTTTGCACTCATCAACCTCTAAAAATTCTAATACTTCAAAAATACTAGGACTTACCGCACTCCCTGTTAAAGCTATGCGTATAGGCTGAGCCAAATCTTTTAACTTTGCTTCTTTTTTTTCTAAAAAATCATTTGTAAAATCTTCAAAATCTTTACCTGTTTTTTGATCTTTAAGTGTATTAGCAAATGCTTGGAGCAATTCTAAATTATTTTTGTTAATAAATTTTTGTACTGCATTTTCATCATAATTTTGCGGCGCATTAACTAT
The DNA here is from genome assembly GCF_012898015.1 of Campylobacter sp. CFSAN093238. NCBI lineage: Bacteria > Pseudomonadati > Campylobacterota > Epsilonproteobacteria > Campylobacterales > Campylobacteraceae > Campylobacter > Campylobacter sp. CFSAN093238. Next base: position 1,319,509 of record NZ_CP040611.1, read on the forward strand.
ACTTTTTGCACCATTGATAATATCATGCAAGGTTTTTGCACGCTCTCTTAATAAATCAAGTAAAAATCCTGCCTTTTCATAAACAGATAAATCAAAGCCAAGATCCTTAAGCTGACGGTTAATCTCTTCAAAAGGCAAAGTTTTAATATAATGAGCGTTAAGCCATTCAAGCTTTTTAGCATTATAACAAGATGCGCTTTTATTAATATGATAAGGGTCAAAAAGTTTTTTCAAATCTTCTAATGAAAAAACCTCATCATCACCATGACTCCAACCTAAACGCACAAGAAAATTAAGCAAAGCTTGAGGTAAAATTCCCATTTCTTTGTATTCCATAACATCAGTTGCCCCATGTCTTTTTGAAAGCTTTTTACCATCTTCTCCATGTATCATAGCCACATGAAAAAATTTAGGAATTTTAAAACCCAATGCCTCATAAAGCACAATTTGTTTAGGAGTATTTGAAAGATGATCATCTCCGCGAATCACATCACTTACCCCCATTAAAGCATCATCAATAACAACAGTAAAATTATAAGTTGGAGTTCCATCACTTCTTGCAATGATAAAATCATCCATTATATCCTCTGCTTTAAATCTCACCTCGCCTTTAACCCCATCTTCAAAAACAATCTCACCGCTTTGAGGTGCTTTAATACGCACAACAGGCTCTATACCCTGAGGTGGCGTGCCTGTAAATTCTCTATATCTTCCATCATATCTTGGGCGCTCTTTGGCAGCTTCTTGCTTGGCGCGCAATTCTTCTAATTCTTCTTTACTCATATAACAATAATACGCTTTACTTTCATCTAAAAGCTTTTTAACATATTCTTTATAAAGATCAAAACGCTCTGATTGGTAAGTTACTTCTCCATCATGTTCTAAACCGCACCATTTAAAAGCTTCAATAATTGCTTTAGTAGCTTCTTTGGAATTTCTTTTTAAATCCGTATCTTCAATACGAAGTAAAAAATTTCCACCATTTTTTCTAGCGTATAAATAATTATAAAGAGCTGTTCTAAGTCCACCTATGTGCAAATACCCTGTTGGGCTTGGAGCAAAACGCGTTGTAAGTTTTTCGTGCATTTTTTGCCTTTTCTTAAATTTTTATTGATATAATGCGATATTTATACTTAAATAAAGGTTTGAAATGAAAAAAATTTTATTAAGTTTTGCATTTTTTGCAAGTTTAGCTAGTGCAAATACCATTAATGCTATAGCTGTAGTTGTAGACAAAGAGCCTATCACAACTTATGATATAGATCAAACTATGAAAGCACTTAAAATTGATAGAAATAAAGCTTTAGGCGTACTCATCAATGAAAAAATGGAAATTTCACAAATGAAACAACTAGGTATTGTAGTCAATGATCTAGAGCTTGATGATGCTATAAATAAAATGCTTGCTCAAAACAAAACGACTTTAAATGCTTTCAAAGCAAATTTAAAATCCAAAAATCAAAGCTATGAACAATTTCGTGCAAATTTTAAAAAAGACTTAGAAAAAAGAAAGCTTTATGAAAAAATCGCAAGTATGGCAAAAACTGATTTTAGTGATGATGGAGCAAAAAAATTTTTCGAACAAAATAAAGATAAATTCACTTTTTATACACAAATTAATGCAAATATTTATCTATCAAACAATCCTCAAACTTTAGAAAATATCAAAAATACAAAAAAAACAATCCTTAAACCACAAAATGCATCTTTAAACACAAGTAATGCCGATCCAAGACTTTTAGGGCTTTTATCACAAATTCCTGTTGGAGGCTTTTCCCCTGTTTTAAATGGAAAAAATGGCTATGAACTCTATGAAGTTAAAAGCAGAGATGGGGCACAAACTCCTGAATATGAACAAGTTAAAAATGAAGTTTTAAACGCTTATGTAAGTGAACAAAGACAAAATTTTATACAGGATTATTTTGATAAACTCCGCTCTAAAATCAATATAGAATATTTAAGATAAAAATTACAATTAAAATTTCCCTTTAATAGGGAAATTTTAATGTCTTGCAAGATAATTTGTATCGTAATTATTATTAATAAAATCAGGATTTTCCATCATAGAAAGATGAAAATCTTTGGTTGTTTTTATCCCACTTATAAGCAACTCATCTAAAGCTACTTTCATTTTTGCAATAGCTTTATTGCGATCTTCTGCCCAAACTACAAGTTTGCCTATCATAGAATCATAATAAGGAGGCACGCTATAGTCTTGATAACAATGACTTTCCATTCTGACATTGCGTCCTGCTGGTGGAATGTATTTAGTAATCTTACCTGGACTTGGCAAGAAAGTTTTGGAATCTTCGGCTGTGATTCTACATTCTATAGAATGCCCATTTAATTTAATACTTTCTTGAGATGGTAAAGCATAACCTTCTGCTACTTTAATCATTTGTTCTATGATATCAATCCCACTTACCATTTCACTTACACAGTGTTCAACTTGCAAACGCGTATTCATTTCTATAAAATAAAAATCCAAATTTTTATCTACCAAAAACTCAAAAGTTCCCGCACCTTCATAGCCTATAGCTTTAGCCGCTTTAACAGCAGTTTCATGAAGCCTAGTACGTGTTTTTTCATCAAGTAAAATTGCAGGGGACTCTTCTATAAGTTTTTGATGGCGTCTTTGCATAGAACAATCTCTTTCGCCCACATGGATCACATTACCAAAACTATCTCCTATAACCTGCACTTCTATATGACGTGGATTTTGTATGTATTTTTCCATATACATAGTTCCATCACCAAATGCTGTCATAGCCTCACTTTCAGCCGACCAATACGCTTTTTCAAGATCTTTTTCATTTTCAACCACACGCATACCACGACCACCACCACCTGCGGCTGCTTTTAAAATCACAGGATAGCCTATTTCTTTGGCAAGTTTTTTAGCTGCTTCAGCTCCGGCTAAAGCTCCATCACTTCCTGGGATTACAGGTACGCCTGCTCTTTGCATTACTTGTTTAGCTTTTGATTTATCACTCATTAAATTCATAGCTTCTACAGAAGGACCTATGAATTTAATGTTATGTTTAGCACAAATTTCAACAAAATTTTGATTTTCGCTTAAAAATCCATATCCTGGAAAAATCGCATCTGCTTCAGCAATTTCAGCTGCTGTAATAATAGCTGGGATATTTAAATAGCTTTCAGAACTTCTTGCTTTGCCTATACAAATGCTTGCATCAGCGTATTTTAAATACAAAGCATCTTTATCTGCTTCAGAGTACACACAAATTGCTTTTTTACCCATTTCTTTAATCGTTCTTAAAGCACGCAGTGCTATTTCTCCACGATTAGCAATTAATATGCTTTTAATTTCCATTTTATAATTTCTCCACCGCAAATAAAGGCATTCCAAATTCTACAGGCTGACCATCAGCAACTAAAATTTCAGCGATCCTACAATCAAATTCCGCTTCAATTTCATTCATGATTTTCATCGCTTCGATAATAGCTATAGTATCGCCTTTTTTAACCGTACTACCTACTTTTACAAAAGGTGCTGCACCTGGACTTGGAGCTTGATAGAAAGTTCCTACCATAGGGCTATTTATACTTGGTTTGTTTGATTTTACACTTTGACTAGGTTGAGCTTCGTTTACAACGCTTACATTGATAGGTTGTGGAGCTGGAACTGGAGGACAAACAGGAGCTGGAACATCGCAGCACATATCTCTTTCAAGTTCTATTTCAAAACCATCTTGTTCTTTGATCTTAATTTTACTAATATTTGCTTCAGCAAAAAGGTTTACTAACTCTTTAATTTCTTCTTTTGTCATAAAATTCTCCTACAAAATTTAAGAACTTAACCTTGTATTATATAAAAAAACTTGAAATTTAACTTTAAAAAAGAAAAAAATCATAAAAAATATAGATTTTTTAGGTTATAATCCTTACAAACAATTACAAATATTAAAAGGTTAAAAATGGGCTTAAAAGCGGATAATTGGATAAGAAAAATGGCATTAGAACACAAGATGATCGAACCATTTTGCGAAGCAAATATAGGAAAAGGTGTGGTAAGCTATGGACTTTCAAGCTATGGTTATGATATACGCGTAGGACGTGAGTTTAAAATTTTTACCAATGTTAATTCAACTGTAGTGGATCCAAAAAATTTCGTAGAAGAAAATGTAGTAGATTTTGAAGGTGATGTATGTATAGTTCCTGCAAATTCTTTTACCCTAGCTAGAACTATAGAGTATTTTAAAATGCCTGATGATGTCTTAGCTATTTGTCTTGGCAAAAGCACTTATGCAAGATGTGGTATCATCGTCAATGTTACCCCTTTTGAACCAGGTTTTGAAGGACATATTACTATAGAAATTTCAAATACTACGCCTTTACCTGCAAAAATTTATGCTAATGAAGGCATAGCACAAGTGTTGTTTTTACAAGGTGATGAAAAATGTGACACCACTTATAAAGATAAAAAAGGCAAGTATCAAGCTCAAACGGGCATAACCTTGCCAAGAATTTTAAAATAGGAACACTTGTTGCTTTAATTTTAAAAAACTTAAGCAAAGGAAGGCAAAATGTTTAACAAAAAAAATATCTTAATCACAGGCGGAACAGGCTCTTTTGGAAAAACCTATACTAAGGTTTTGCTAGAAAATTATAAACCTAATAAAATCATCATTTATTCTCGTGATGAGCTTAAACAATTTGAAATGGCAAGCGTTTTTAACGCTTCTTGCATGCGTTATTTCATAGGAGATGTAAGAGACAAAGAGCGTTTAAGCACTGCTATGCGTGATGTGGATTTTGTTATACATGCTGCTGCGATGAAGCATGTGCCTATTGCTGAATATAACCCTATGGAATGTATAAAAACAAACATCCACGGCGCGCAAAATGTCATAGATGCTTGTTTTGAAAATGGGGTTAAAAAATGTATCGCTCTTAGTACGGATAAGGCTTGCAATCCTGTAAATTTATACGGTGCAACCAAACTTGCAAGCGATAAGCTTTTTGTCGCTGCAAACAACATAGCAGGTAACAAGCAAACACGCTTTGGTGTTACAAGATATGGCAATGTTGTAGGTTCAAGAGGTTCAGTGGTGCCTTTCTTTAAAAAACTCATCAGCGAAGGAGCTAAAGAACTTCCTATCACCGATACGAGAATGACTCGTTTTTGGATCAGCCTTGAAGATGGAGTAAAATTTGTACTGAGTAATTTTGAAAGAATGCATGGAGGAGAAATCTTTATCCCTAAAATTCCTTCGATGAAAATCACCGATCTAGCCCATGCTCTAGCTCCTAATTTAAGCCATAAAATCATAGGCATAAGAGCAGGAGAAAAACTACATGAAATCATGATTTCAAGCGATGATAGTCATTTAACCTATGAATTTGAAAACTACTATGCTATAAGCCCGAGTATTAAATTTGTAGATAAAGATAATGACTTTAGTATCAATGCCCTAGGCGAAAAAGGACAAAAAGTAAAAGATGGTTTTTCTTATAGCTCGGATAATAATCCTTTATGGGCAAGCGAAAAAGAACTTTTAGAAATCATCAATCACACCGAAGGTTTTTAAAATGCTTACTTATTCTCATCAAAACATCGATCAAAGCGATATAGATGCGCTTACAAAAGCTTTAAAAGATGAAATTTTAACAGGGGGTAAAAAGGTAGATGAATTTGAAGAAGCCCTTTGTGAATATGTGGGCGTAAAACACGCTTGTGTATTAAACTCAGCCACTTCAGCCCTTCATCTTGCCTATACAGCACTAGGCATCAAAGAAAAAATCGTTTTAACCACTCCTTTAACCTTCGCTGCTACGGCTAATGCGGCTTTAATAGCTGGAGCTAAGGTAGAGTTTATCGACATTAAAAACGATGGCAATATTGATGAAAAAAAACTAGAAGCAAGACTTTTAAAAGATAGTAAAAATATAGGAGCTATTAGCGTGGTGGATTTTGGGGGAAATAGCGTTGAAATAGATGAAATTTCAAGCCTTGCTAAAAAATACAATATCCCTTTAATCGATGATGCAAGCCATGCTTTAGGTGCCTTATATAAAAGTGAAAAAGTAGGAAAAAAAGCCGATCTTTCTATCTTTTCTTTTCATCCTGTTAAACCCATCACTACTTTTGAAGGCGGGGCTGTGGTGAGTGATAATGAAGAGCTTATCACCAAAATCAAGCTTTTAAAAAGCCATGGTATAATTAAAAAAAGGCTTTGGGATAGCGATATGGTAGAACTTGGCTATAATTACCGCTTAAGCGATGTTGCTTGTGCTTTAGGGATAAACCAGCTTAAAAAACTCGATCACAATCTTGAAAAAAGAGAAGAAATCGCAAGTTTTTACGATAAAGAATTTGAAAAAAATCCTTATTTTTCCACGATAAAAATCAAAAATTATAAAAAAAGCTCAAGACATTTATACCCTATCTTGCTTTTTCCTGAATTTTATTGTCAAAAAGAAGAACTTTTTGAAAGCTTACTTCATGCAGGAATTGGCGTACAGGTACATTATAAACCAACTTATGAATTTAGTTTTTATAAAAAACTCTTAGGAGAAATCAGACTCCAAAATGCGGATAATTTTTACAAAGCCGAGCTTAGCATACCTTGTCATCAAGAAATGAATCTAAAGGATGCAAAATTTGTAAAAGATACTTTATTTAGCATTCTTGAAAAAGTTAAAAAGGAATATTGTGGATAAGCTAGACTTTAGAAGTCAAGATTTTAGCCAAACTGGAAAGGCTATGTATGAACTAGCTTGTGAACTTTTTCCCATCCCTCGAAGTATCACAGGGCAAGGTTTTAGAGCTAGCTTAGAAATTTTAAATAAAACTCTGGGCGGGGGGGGGGATACTCAAATTTCACTCTATAAAAAGTGGCACAAAGGTTTTTGACTGGATAGTCCCTGATGAATGGAACGCCAAAGAAGCCTATATCATCACTCCAGAAGGAGAAAAAATTTGTGATTTTAAAAAGCATAATTTACACCTTCTAAATTATAGCGAAGCTATCGATAAAGAAATCGAACTTGAAGAACTTCAAAATCATCTTTACTCCATAGAAGAAATGCCCGATGCTATTCCTTATGTAACGAGTTATTACAAAAGACGTTGGGGATTTTGTCTCACGCATAATGAAAGAAAAAAACTCAAAAAAGGCAAATACAAAGTCTATATCAATGCGAAACATGATGAAAATGGGGTTTTGGATTATGCTGATTTTATCCTACCTAGTACGCAAAATTCAAAAGATGAAATTTTAATTTCAACCTATCTTTGTCATCCTTCCATGGCAAATAACGAGCTTAGTGGCCCTGTGGTGGCTATTTTCCTAGCAAAATGGCTTTTGAGTTTAAAAGAAAGAAGATATAATTACCGCTTTGTCATCATCCCTGAAACCATAGGCTCTATAGTCTACCTTAGCAAACATTTAGAACATTTAAAAAAACATGTTAAAGCAGGCTTTGTGCTTTCTTGCTTAGGCGATGATCATACTTACTCACTCATACACACGCCCAAAGAAAACACTCTAAGCGATAAAGTCGCCCTGCATACGCTCAAAAATAAAGAAAATTTCAAAGCTTTTAGTTTTCTAGATCGTGGAAGTGATGAAAGACAATACAATGCTCCACTTGTAAATCTTGGCATAGTAGGGGTATGTCGCACAAGATACGGTGACTATGATGGATATCATAACTCAAAAGACGATCTCAATTTTATCTCTGAAAAAGGTTTAATGGGTGGACTTCAAAGTATGCAAGAAATGATTTTAAATCTAGAAATCAACGCTGTATATGAAAACACCATAGTATGCGAACCCAATCTTGGTAAAAGAGGACTATATCACACCCTTAGCACTGCCAATGACATTCCTTTAGCTTGTAATTTTCTAGCTTACTGTGATGGGGAAAATGATATCATCGATATAGCTAATATCTTAAATATGCAAGCTTATGAATTTAAAGAACTTTTGGAAAAAATAAAATTTTATGGACTGGTAAAATGAAATATTTTTTAGAACACAATGGCAAAAAATACTCCGATAAGGATTTAATAGATGCTTTTTATCAACTAGGTATAAAAAGGGGTGATATTTTATGCGTACATACAGAACTTATGAAATTTGGCAAAGCTTTGCTTACTAAAAATGATTTTTTAAAAACCTTACTTGAATGCTTTTTTAAAGTGCTAGGCAAGGAAGGCACTCTTCTAATGCCAACCTTTACTTATAGTTTTTGCAAAAATGAAGTTTATGATAAAGTGCATTCTAAAGGCAAAGTGGGAGTGCTGAATGAATTTTTTAGAACTAGCGGGGGGGGGGTTAGGCGAACTAGCGACCCTATTTTTTCCTTTGCTGTGAAGGGTGCTAAAGCGGATATTTTTTTAAAAGAAAACTCAAGCTGTTTTGGAAAGGATAGTGTATATGAAATTTTAACTAGGGAAGGTGGGAAATTTATGCTTTTAGGCTTGAATTATGGACACGCCCTAACGCATTATGCTGAAGAGAGAAATACCAGCTTTTGCAGGTATTTTAAGGAATTTAAGGGCTTTGTGATTGACGAGCTAGGACAAAAAAGAGAAAAAAGGATAAATTATTATGTAAGAGACTTGGAAAAAGCCTATGTATGCAGCCTTGATAAGATAAATGAAATCGTGCGGCAAACAAGGTATTACAAAAGCATAAAATTTGCAGGAGATTTTCTAGAAAGCTATGATGCTAAAGAATATGTCAAAGCCATAGGCAACGCCCTTAAGCAGGATAAATTTGCCATATATGAAAAGCTTCTTTTATGAAAAATATTTAAAGGTAGTTTATGAAATATTTACTTGAATTTGAAAATAAAAAATACTCCACTTACGACTTCATAGAAACTTTTTACAAACTAGGACTACAAAAAGGCGATACCTTGTGTGTGCATACTGAACTTTTTAATTTCGGTTTTCCCTTGCTTTCTAGAAATGAATTTTTACAGACTATATTAGATTGTTTTTTTGAAGTTATAGGCAAAGAAGGCACTTTGATCATGCCAACCTTTACTTATAGTTTTTGCAAAAATGAAGTTTATGACAAAATAAATTCCAAAACAAAAATGGGAGCATTAAATGAATATTTTCGCAAACAAACAGGAGTAAAACGCACAAACGATCCTATATTTTCTTTTGCTATAAAAGGAGCAAAAGAAGAATTATTTTTAAAAGATACAACAAGTTGTTTTGGGGAAAATTGTGTTTATGAGGTTTTAACCAAAGAGAATGGAAAATATATGACATTTGGAGGTCAAGGACACACACTAACACATTATGCAGAAGAACAATTTAATGTATTTTACAGATATCATAAAATTTTCTCTGGAATTTTAATTGATGAAAACAATATATCATACAATAAAACCATTAGTTATTATGTTAGAAAACTTGACATATCTTCTGAGCCCAATTTAATTAACATTATCAATATTGTTAATAATACTAAAAATTTTAAAAAAAACAATTTTGCAGGAGATCATATAAATATTTACAACGCTAAAGAATATATAGAAATTTTATGGAAAAAATTAGATATAAACCAAACAATTCTAATAGAAAATTATGATACAATATATTAATTTTCAACATTCTCAAGAAAGTGATATACAATGGAAAAACAATTTTATGAAATTTTAGAAAATATACTTGAAACCAAAGTAGATGAAAATACAAATTTAAGCATGGAAAACTGCAAGAACTGGACTTCTTTAGCTCATATTGATATCATCATGAGTTTAGAAGAAGAATTTGAAATCAAATTTAACAAAGAAGATTTAAGTCTCTTAAAATCTCAAAGCACTTTACTAGAAAAAATTCAAACCCTAAAGGCAGAAAAATGAAAGAAAATATTGAAAAATTATTTCAAGCCATCGCTCAAAAAAATCCTATCCATTCTAAATATCTTAAAAAAATTGAATTTCCACAAGAAGACGAAGAAGAATTTGATAAATTAATTTCTTATTATATTCAAGATGGTATCAGTATAAAAGAACAATGCGATTGTTATTTATTGATCCTTAACGATACTTTAGAAGAAACAAAATTTTTCATAGAAAATGGGGCTTATCGTTATTCTAGCTTTGATGAAGTTAAGGATAAAGTTTATTTTAATGAAAGTTATATGAAACAATACATGATAGGCCTAGCTCTTTCTTCTTTTGTTTGGATAGCTCATATTAAAGTGAGAAAGTATTTTTCGCAATATTTAAAAAATTTTACTCCAAAAACAACTTATTTTGAAATAGGCCCTGGCCATGGAGAATATTTTGCAAGAGCAGTTAAAAGTGGTAAATTTTCCGCCTTTTATGGACTTGATATCTCTCCAACAAGTTGCGAACTTACTCAAAAAATGGTAAAACAACAAGTAGGGGGATTGATTACAAAATGTGATTTTTTATGTCAAGATTTTTTTACTTATGATTTTGATAAAAAAGCTGATTTGATAGTGATTGGAGAAGTGCTAGAACACGTAGAAAAACCTCTTGAATTCCTTAAAAGATCTAAAGAGCTTCTTAGCGATGGAGGGGAAATTTTTGCAACTATCCCTATCAATGCTCCTGCTATTGATCATATTTATTTATTTTCCCATCCTGATGAAGTTAAAGATTTGATAGAAAAATCAGGCTTAAAATTTAAAGCTTATGAATGTTTTATGGCAAATGATTATAGTTTGGAAAAAGCATTGAAATTTAAAAATGCTATCACTATGGCAGTAGTTTTAAATGCTTAATACAACACTCAATTTACCCCTTCATCATATAGGCGTGGCTTGTAAAAATTTAGAAAAAGAAAGGGAATGTTTTTTTAAACTAGGTTTTTATAAAGAATCAGAATTTATAGATGAAAAACAAGGGGTAAGAGGCGAATTTATCATTCCTTGTAATGAAGCATTTCCACAGTATAGATTTGAACTTTTGCAAAATTTAAACGATAAAGGACCACTAGATAGCTATTTGAAAAATAATACCAAAATGTATCATTTAGCCTATGAAAGTAAAAATATCGCCCAAGATTTAATTCTTTTGGAACAACAAGGAGGCATTTGTATTGTTCCTATTATGCAAGCAAGCTATTTTGCTAAACTTTGTTTTATCATGATGCCAAATAGGCTTTTAATCGAACTTGTGGAGCTAAAATGAATCTTTTTTCACCCCATTTAAAACGCAATGAGCTTATAAAATTCGCCAAAGAATTAGACTTTAGCAAAAGTCAAGATCTTCTTATTAATGTCCATAGAAATCATGCTTTTGAAGGAGTGCAAAGTATCATTGCTCCTTTTTTACATTTTGCCAATTTAAGAGCTGATTTTAATTTCAGCTCTTATGATGATAGCTTGAGTTTTGATAACTTTAAAGAAGCTAGTTTAGAACTTTTATGGCTAGATTTAACCCGCTATAAAAATAATGTGCAAAATTTTATAGAAGAAAGACTTTTAGAACTAAGAAAAATTTCACAAAACCCTATTTTAGTTCTTAGTTTAGGAGAATTTAAAACAGATAAAAAAATTTTAAATTGTGAAATTTTTAACATAGAAAAACTCATAAAAGAGTATTTTGATGAAGAAGATATTTTAGACTTAGCTAAAGAAGAACTTACAGGCTCTAAGCTTAATAATAAAGCCTTGATTTTTTTAGCACAAATTTTAGGACTTAGCCTCATCCCTGCACTCGTAAAACCCGCTCTTAAAGCTCTTGTACTTGATCTTGATAATACCTTGTATCAAGGAATTTTAGGTGAAGAGGGTATAGATAATCTTAATTTAAGTCCTTTGCACAAAACCTTACAAGAAAAAATTAAAACTTTTAAAAAACAAGGGTTTTTACTTGCCCTAGCTTCAAAAAATGAAGAAAAAGACGCAAAAAAACTTTTTGAAATAAGAAAAGATTTCATCTTACAATGGGATGATTTTGATGCTAGAATGATTAATTGGGAGCCAAAGGGTGAAAATATCTTAAAAATTGCTAAAAAATTTAATATAAATACTAACGCTATGCTTTTTATAGATGATAATATCGCCGAGCTTGAAAATACCAAATTTACAGGCGTTAAAACACTTTTATGCGATGAAAATATACTTTATAAAATCAAACTTTTTCCTAATCTTTTAAAACTTTCAAATACCAAAGAAGATCAAATTCGTGCCAAAGATATAGCAGCCAATGCTTTAAGAGAAGAGCTTAAAAGCTTAAGCGATGAAGAATATTTTCAAAATCTTGAAATCAGCTTAAATTTTAGCAAAAATGATCTGCAAAATATCCCTCGCATTAGCGAACTTTTAGGCAAAACCAATCAATTTATCGCTAATTACACACGCTTAAATCAAGAAAAAGTCGCACAACACATGCAAAAAGAACTCATTGTAAGTGTGAGTATGAGTGATAAATTAAGCGATAGTGGGATTATCGCTATTTTTGTTTTTTCTTGTAAAGAAGGAAATTTATTTATCGATGATCTTTGCATTTCTTGTAGGGCTTTAGGTAGAAAACTTGAAACTAGAATGTTTTTTAAAGCCTTTGAACTAGCTTTACATTTCTTTGATCTTAAAAACAATAATGCAAGGCTTTACTATCAAAAAGGCGAAAGAAATATGCCATTTTTGAGCTTTTTAGAACAAATTTCCAAAGAATTTGAAAAAAACTCAGCCCTTATTCCATTTCAAAATTTAAACTTCAAAGGACTTATAATCCATGAAAACTAGATTTGATAAAGCTAAAATTTCAGGCATTTGCGTAAGCGTACCTGAACATAAAATTTGCATTGATGATGAGTTAGAAAGCGTTTTTTCAAACGATATCAAAACCCTTAAAAGAATGAAAAAAGTCATAGGTTTAAACACGCGTTATATTTGCGATGAAAACACTTGCGTAAGCGATCTTGGAAAACACGCAGCCAATACACTTTTACAAGGTTTAAATATAGATAAAAATAGCCTTGATGCACTCATCGTAGTAACTCAAAGTCCTGATTTTTTCATGCCTTCTACGGCTTGTTATTTACACCAACTTTTAAATTTAAGCTCCAAAACTGTAGCTTTTGATTTAGGGCAAGCTTGTGCAGGGTATTTATACGGCTTATTTGTCGCTCATTCTTTAATACAAAGTGGCTTAGGTAAAATTTTACTCATTTGTGGAGATACTTTAAGCAAATTCATCCACCCTAAAAATATGAATTTAGCCCCTATTTTTGGTGATGGAGTAAGTGCAACTTTAATTGAAAAAACGGATTTTAACGAAGCTTTTTTTGAGCTTGGAAGCGATGGAAAATATTTTGATAAACTCATCATTCCAAAAGGTGCGATGAGAATACCTAAAGCAGATATTTTCAACGATGATTCACTCATGCAAACTGAGGAGTTTAGACAATTAGAAAATCTTTATATGGACGGAGCAAATATTTTCAATATGGCTTTGGAATGCGAACCTAAAAGCTTTAAAGAAATTTTAGAATTTTCTAAAGTAGATGAAAAAGACATTGCTTTTCATCTTTTTCATCAATCTAATGCGTATTTGGTTGATTGTATTAAAGAAGAATTAAAACTTAATGATGATAAAGTTCCTAATTTCATCATGAAAAAATACGCTAATTTAAGCGCTTGTTCACTACCTGCTCTACTTTGCGAACTAGATACTCCAAAAGAATTTAAAGCGAGTTTAAGTGCTTTTGGTGCAGGGCTTAGCTGGGGAAGTGCGGTGCTAAATTTCAAAGATTTATACACAAAAGATATTTTAATTTACACAAAGGAGAAATAATGACAAAAACTGAATTTTTAGAAGAGCTTAAAGAAGCTATGCATAGAGATGAAGACTTAAATGAAGATATGCTACTTGATGATATAGACGAGTGGGATAGTTTGGCTTTTGTATCTGTGATGGTGCTTTATAAAAATCTTTTTGCTTTAAAAATCACAGCCGAGGACTTGAAAAATTGTCAAAAAGTGAGTGATTTAATCGATTTAGCAAAGCTTGATTAAAACCTTTAAGGTTTTAATCTTTTATCTCTAATTCAAATTTATCTCCCACATCTTTAAATATAAACACTTTATTTCCACAAGGATAAGAGATGGAATTTTCTTGCATTAAAGATTTTCTTTTTTGTAATTTTTCAAGCATTAAAGGAAGTTCTTTTCTAAATAAGGCTTTATCAGGTATACCACAACCATGATCTAAATTTTTAATAAATTTTCCATCAATTTTATTTTCATCTATCAAATTTAAGCTTACATCGTAACCTAAAATTTTTAATATTTGCATGGTTAGTTCTTTAAAATTTGCTGGAGTTAAAGGATCTTCTTTACTATGATAACTCACATAAATAATATTTTTATTTTTTTGACTTTGCAAAATCAAATGATCCTTATTTAACAATGTTCTAATAAAATAATTTTCATTATTAAAAAAATAAGGTGAATTTTCTTTAAGCGTCCAGTGGGTTTTTAAAAAACAACTCACAAAAAAATGATCGCCCTGCATATACATATCCCCATTAGTATCTTTGCTTTTAAATTCCAACTCTCTACCAATAATATAATTAAGCGGTGGAACAGCCGAACCCGAATTATCAATCACGCCATCCACATACCAAGGAGCTATTTTTGCTATGAGCAAGGCTAAGTATCCTCCATAAGACCCCCCCCCATAAATTTTTGGTAAATCTGCAAATTTTGGAAAGCGTTTAACTAAATCTTTTAAAGCATTGATATGATCAATAGCTGCCATAATGCCAAAATTTTGATATTCTCCACGCGAAGGAATAAAAGTTGCACTTAGTCTTTCTTCAAAATCATAAGGCAATCGATTTAACATTTTTAATTCTGTCATAATCTCGCTCAAATATTCACAATGACTAACTACAGTATTATTGGCTAATTGATCACATGGAATATTGTATTTACGAAGCACTTTTTCTATTAATTTTAAATCATCTTTTGTAAAATCTGCTAATGTTGAATATTTTTCAACATCCGAACGCCTTTGGCAAAAACAATGATAAAAAACATTTATTGTCACTACATCAAAATTTTTAGCAATATAATTTCTATAAGAATCTAAAAAATATATATTTGCATTAGCTCCATAACCTCCTATAACAAAAACTATAGCTTTGAGATCTTTTTCATCATCATAACTTATGCGATATTCAAGCTTACTGGTTCTTTTAATACCTAGTTCTACATCATCACAAGAATCAATTTCAAAGGTTTGGTTTATGAGCATATATTTTCCTTTTTAATTAATGATCAATTTTAACTGATTTTCTACATCTTTAAAAGTAAACACTTTATTTCCACAAGGATAAGAGATGGAATTTTCTTGCATTAAAGATTTTCTTTTTTGTAATTTTTCAAGCATTAAAGGAAGTTCTTTTCTAAATAAGGCTTTATCAGGTATACCACAACCATGATCTAAATTTTTAATAAATTTTCCATCAATTTTATTTTCATCTATCAAATTTAAGCTTACATCGTAACCTAAAATTTTTAATATTTGCATGGTTTGTTGTTTAAAATTGGCAGGCGTTAGAGGATCTTTATCGCTATGATAACTCACATAAATAATATTTTTATTTTTTTGACTTTGCAAAATCAAATGATCCTTATTTAACAATGTTCTAATAAAATAATTTTCATTATTAAAAAAATAAGGTGAATTTTCTTTAAGCGTCCAGTGGGTTTTTAGAAAAAAAATAATCCTATTATGTGGAAAATCTTCATAATAATCACCGTAACTATGTTCCATTTCTCTTCCTAAAATATAATTTAAAGGTGGCAAAGCCGAACCCGAATTATCAATCACACCATCCACATACCAAGGAGCTATTTTTGCTATGAGCAAGGCTAAGTATCCTCCATAAGACCCCCCCCCCATAAATTTTTGGTAAATCTGCAAATTTTGGAAAGCGTTTAACTAAATCTTTTAAAGCATTGATATGATCAATAGCTGCCATAATGCCAAAATTTTGATAATCTCTATTAGGCGGGATAAAAGTTGAAGTAAAATTTAGTTTAAAGTTATGATCGAGTTTATTTTGCATTTTTAAATTTTCTACATGTTTCACTAAAGAATTCGCTAAAAAAAGCGCATTATCATTATTTATTTCACCATAAGAAAAATGAAACTGATTTAATAAATTTTTAATATTTTCAATATCTTCCTCTTGAAAATATTTGTATGCACTATATTTCTCAACATCTGAACGCCTTTGACAAAAACAATGATAAAAAACATGCACTGCTACAACATCAAAATTTTTAGCAATATAATTTCTATAAGAGTCTAAAAAATATATATTTGCATTGGCTCCATAACCTCCTATTATAAAAACTATAGCTTTAATCTCTTTTTCATCATCATAACTTATACGGTATTCAAGTTTGCTAGTTCTTTTTATATTTAATTCTACATCATCACAAGAATCGATTTCAAAGCTTTGGTTTATGAGCATATAAAGGCCTTTTTTATTAATTTATCGATATTATATTACAAAAAATTAAAAAGGTAAATCATGACAACTCATATCTATGATTTTTTAGAAAAAAGTTTAATCAAATTTAGCGAAAAAACTGCTTTTGTAGAACCCTTTGTCAAAGAAAGAAAGGAAATCACTTACAAAGACTTTGATCTCTTTTCTAAAAAACTAGCCAGTGAAATTTTAAAAACTTTAGGAAATGATAATCCTACTCAAGCTCCTGTTTTAATCATCTTGCCTAAAGGGATTGATTGTTTGATTTCATTTTTTGGAGTGGCACTCAGTGGAAATTTTTATACACTTTTAGATGAAAAAAGTCCTAAAGAAAGAGTAGAAAAAGTCATAGAAGTTTTAAAGCCTAAACTTTTTATCACTTCAAAGGACTTAAATTTTAACTTAGATTTACCTACGCTTTATACACAAGACTTTGAAAGTTTTAATATAGATGAGAGTTTGCTAAAAAATGCTAAAGAAAAACACATAGATACTAATTTACTCTATGTTTTCTTTACAAGTGGGAGCACAGGCATTCCTAAAGGAGTAAGCATAGCTCATAAGAGTGTGATTGATTATACTTTTTGGGTGTGTGAGACTTTTAAATTTGATGAGAATGAAATTTTAGCCAATCAAGCGCCATTTTATTTTGACAATAGCATTTTAGATATTTTTTCAAGTGTAAAATCAGGAGCGACTTTACACCTTTTACCTAATCATCTTTTTGCCTTTCCAAATAAAATTTTAGAATGCCTTGAAAAAGAAAAAGTAAGCACTATATTTTGGGTACCTTCGGTGCTGATTTATTTTGCAAATACTGAAGCTTTGAATAATTTTAGTTTAAACGCCTTAAAAAAGATACTTTTTTGTGGTGAAATCATGCCCAATAAACAGCTCAATATTTGGCGTAAACACTTACCCAATGCCTTATTTGCCAACCTTTATGGCCCAACAGAAATCACTGATGTATGTTCTTT
Organism: Campylobacter sp. CFSAN093238; assembly: GCF_012898015.1. Lineage (NCBI taxonomy): Bacteria > Pseudomonadati > Campylobacterota > Epsilonproteobacteria > Campylobacterales > Campylobacteraceae > Campylobacter > Campylobacter sp. CFSAN093238. Next base: position 1,336,954 of record NZ_CP040611.1, read on the forward strand.
TTATATCATCAATCGCACTTTTAAAGATGAAGAACTTTTACCGATAGGAAAAGCGTGCAAAAACACAGAACTTTTAGTTTTTGATGAAAATATGAATTTCATAAGTCCTAAACAAATAGGTGTTAAAGGGGAGCTTTTCGTGCGTGGAACTTCTTTGTCTTTAGGGTATTATAATGACAAAGAAAAAACCAAACAAGTTTTTACTCAAAATCCTTTACATGATAATTATTTAGATTTACTCTATAAAACAGGAGATATCGTTTCTTATAATGAATTTGGAGAGCTTTTATGCTACGGAAGAGCAGATAATCAGATAAAATATATGGGACATAGAATAGAACTTGGAGAAATAGAAAGCGTGATAAATTCTCATGTGAATATTAAAAACAGTGCTTGTATTTTTAAAGAAGATATTATTTGTTTTTATGAAAGTGAAGAAGAAATTAATTTTAAAGCTTTTTTGAAAGATAAATTACCTTCTTATATGATCCCAAAAAATTTTATTAAACTCGACAAATTTAAGCTTAATCAAAATGGTAAAATTGATAGAAAGGTTTTAAAAGAACTTGTTTAAATAAATATTTTATAATTTCAAAAAACTAAAGGAGAAAAAATGCAAGAAATCAAACAATTTTTTATCAATATAGAAAGAACAGATATCAATGAGAGTATGGAAAATCTAGTAAGTGAAGATTTTATCGATAGTATCGATATCATGGCTTTGGTTGCCGAAATAGAAAAATTTTATAAAAAACCCTTAAAAGCAGAATTTATCACACCTGAAAATTTTAAAAGCTTTGAAAATATCAAAAAAATGCTTGAAACTGCAATGAAAGACTAATCTTTCCTTGCAAGTTCAAGCTGTTCTTTTAAAGAACTGATGATTTCATTTTTAGAAACAATAATTTGTGCTATAAAATCCGCCACATCATCCCAGTCTTTGCTTAGTGTATGAGTTAAAGTATAGTTTTGTTCGTATTCTTCCCAATTTACAGGAGTAAAAAGAGAATTTTTATGCGGGAAATATTTGTTTTTTACCCATTCAAGTGAAGAAGCAAAATAATCCACATAAGCTTTAGCAATATCTTTTTGCACTGCAAATTTTAATCTTTTTTCTTTGCTGCCTTCAAATTTTCTTCTTGCCATAAAAAGCAAAGAATTAAGATTATCCTGCTTTAAATCTTTTTGATTTAATCTTGACATAAGCTCCATTCCTAAAAGATTAAAACTTTCATTTTTGGTTTGTTTTAAAACAAAACTCTCATCCCATTCAAGTCCTAAATGATAAACAAAATCCTTAAGTAAAGTCCCTCCTACATAATCCTCCCTTAGAAGTCTTACTATCAAATTTTCTTCTCCAAATACCTCAGCATGAGTTTTGCAAATCCATTCATAGTCAAAAATATATTTTCTAGGATGATCTTGCGGAGCAAAATCAGCAGAATAATACCCCATATTGTTTTTATGATCTTGAGAACAATGTGAGTTTAAATAACCCAAAGTATCTCTAAAATACACAATAATATAAATTTGAGTAAAACCTAACTCTCTCATAATCTTTTCTAAAATTTCTACATGTTTTTTGGTAGAAAAATCCCAAACTATACCCTCAGCTGAAAAAATAAATTTTTTATCTTTATGTAAAGCACTTTCACTTTTAAAATTTTCTATAGCTCTAAGAAGTCTTTCATTTGTGATATGACTTAAAACACTCTCTTTTTTTAAAATATCTTCTTTTTGAACCAATTCTAAAACCATATCCACCAAAGCCCAATGCCTATTTGCCACTCTAAGACTTTTTGGGTAAATATAAGCTTTTTGCAAAAGCTTTTCTTCGTTTTGCATCAAGAAGCCTTGTTTTTCTTGATTTCCTGTATTAGTAGTTCCTATATGTAAATATGCTGTCATTTTATATCCTTTATCTTTATTTTAATTTATCATCTCTAACTCAAATTTATCTTCTAAATCCTTAAACACAAATACTTTATTCCCACAAGGATAAGAGATAGAATTTTCTTGCATAAAAGATTTTCTTCCTTGTAGTTTTTCAAGCATTAAAGGAAGTTCTTTTCTAAATAAAGCCCTATCAGTCATTCTAAGTCCATGCTCTAAACTTTTTACAAATCTACCATCTATATCATTTTCATCCTTTATTAAATGTAAAGTTGCATCATATCCTAATTCCTGATAACACTTATAAAGTTCTATTTTATTTTGCACTGGCGCACCCATATCTTGTATACTATGATAGCTTACAAAAATGGTATTTTTATTTAAATTTGATTGAATTTGAAGATGGTTTGAATTTAAAACTGCTCTGATTAAATAATTTTCATCACCAAAATAATAAGAAGAATTCATATTTCTATTCCAGTATTTATATACAAAACAATAAAGTCTATAACCACTTCCTTCGAAATAAAATTCCCCTTGATTCATTTCTCTTCCTAAAATGCACGCCAAAAATGGCAAGCAAACACCTGAATTATCAATCACGCCATCCACATACCAAGGAGCTATTTTTGCTATGAGTAAAGATAGGTATCCTCCATAAGACCCCCCCCCATAAATTTTTGGTAAATCTGCAAATTTTGGAAAGCGTTTAACTAAATCTTTTAAAGCATTGATATGATCAATAGCTGCCATAATGCCATAGTTTTGATAATCTCCATTAGGTGGGATAAAATCACAAGAAAGTTCTATTTTTTGGCTTTCATCAACCAAACCTGCTTGTTTCATTTCATTAACTTTTTGCTCTATAAGAGGAATAATTTGTTCAAAATTATCTTTATTAATCGATAAATGTCCTAAATTAATATTTTTTAAAATGCCATTTACACGCTCTAAATCATCTTGATTGGGAATAAGCTTTGGATTATACTTTTGATCAATACTTTGTCTTGCACAAAAACAATGATAAAAAACATGTACCACTACAACATCAAAATTTTTAGCAATATATTCCCTATCAAAATCTAAAAAAGAAATATTTGCATTAGCTCCAAAACCACCCGCTATAAAAACTATGGCTTTGAGATCTTTTTCATCATCATAGCTAATGCGGTATTCAAGTTTGCTAGTTCTTTTTATATTTAATTCTACATCATCACAAGAATCAATTTCAAAGGTTTGATTTATAAGCAATTTTAAGCCTTTTATTGTATTTTAAAGACAATTATACTTAAATTTTAGTAAAATAAAACACAAAAACAAGGCTTAACTATGAAAAATCTTTGCATAATCCCTGCTCGTGGTGGATCAAAAAGAATTCCTAGAAAAAATATCATTGATTTTCTAGGTAAACCTTTAATCTCTTATAGCATAGAAAATGCTTTAAATTCAGGTATTTTTGATGAAGTGGTGCTTTCAAGCGATGATGAAGAAATCATAGAAGTAGCCTTAAAATACGGTGCAAAAGCTCCTTTTGTGCGTGATAAAAATTTAAGCGATGATTATGCTTCAAGCACTGCTGTAGTGCAAAATGCCATAGAAATTTTACAAAGCCAAAATCAAATTTATGATCATGTCTGCTGCCTTTATGCTACTGCTCCTTTGTTAAATAAAGACATTTTAAAACAAGCCTATGAAAAATTTATACAAAATCAAAGCAAGTTTTTATTTGCTGCTACTGGGTTTGAGTATCCTATACAAAGGGCATTTTATCTAAATGAAAACAATCAAGTTTATATGTTTGATGAAAAACATTATAAAAGTCGTTCACAAGATCTAACAAAAGCTTATCATGATGCAGGAGCTTTTTATTTTGGTACAAGCAAAGCTTGGCTTGAGGAAGATTTTATATTTAAACCTCATTCTAGCGTGTTTGTATTGCCAAGAAATTTAGTTTGCGATATAGACACCATACAAGATTTGGAATTTGCAAAAATACTTTATAAGGTAAATCATGAAAGTGCTTTTTAGAAGCGATAGCTCCAGTCAAATAGGCTTTGGACACATTAAACGCGATCTAGTCTTAGCTAAACAATATAGCGATGTAAGTTTTGCTTGCTTGCCTTTAGAAGGCTCCTTGATCGATGAAATTCCTTATCCTGTTTATGAGCTTAGTAGCGAAAGTATCTACGAGCTTATCAATCTCATCAAAGAAGAAAAATTTGAACTTCTTATCATTGATCACTATGGCATCAGCGTAGATGATGAAAAACTGATCAAGCTTGAAACAGGGGTGAAAATTCTAAGCTTTGATGATGAAATAAAGCCTCATCATTGTGATATTTTACTCAATGTCAATGCCTATGCAAAAGCAAGTGATTATGAAGGTTTAGTGCCTTTTAAATGCGAAGTAAGATGTGGTTTTTCTTATGCTTTAATCAGGGAAGAATTTTATCAAGAGGCCAAAGAAAATAGAGAAAAAAAATATGATTTTTTCATTTGCATGGGTGGAACTGATATAAAAAACCTTTCTTTACAAATTGCTAGCGAATTACCTAAAACAAAAATCATCAGCATTGCAACCAGCTCTTCTAATCCTAATCTTAAAAAATTGCAAAAATTTGCAAAATTACATAACAATATTAGATTATTTATCGATCATGAAAATATTGCAAAATTGATGAATGAAAGCAATAAACTCATCATTAGTGCAAGTTCTTTAGTCAATGAAGCCTTGCTTTTAAAGGCAAATTTCAAAGCTATTTGTTATGTTAAAAATCAAGAATCTACAGCAACTTGGCTTGCTAAAAAAGGGTATGAAGTGGAGTATAAGTATTGATAAAACTTAAAAATTTCACAGAACTTAATTCTCAAGAAATAGAGCTGATTTTTAAATGGCGCAATCACCCCGATATCAATCAATTTATGAAAACAAAATATATTGATTTTGAAGAACATTTAAGATTTTTAAAAAAATTACATCAAGATTCTAGCAAAAAATATTTTTTAGTTTTTCAAGATGAACAGATTATCGGCGTAATTGATTTTGTCAATATCACAACTAAATCTTGCGAATTTGGACTTTACGCAAAACCTAATTTAAAAGGCGTAGGACAAATTTTAATGAATGAAATTATAAAATACGCTTTTGAAAACTTAAAAGTAAATACTCTTAAAGCTTATGTTTTCAAAGACAATCGCAAAGCTTTAAAATTATATCAACAAAATCATTTTACTATTTATGATGAAGATAAAGATTTTTACCATATTTGCCTAAAGCAATCTGACTGCAAAGCCTTGCCTAGCTAATTCTTCTTTTACATCTTTAGGGGTATACTTAGAAAAATGAAAAATATAAGCACCCGCTAAAGCATCAGCACCTAAATTTAAAGCCTCAACTCCATCACTTGGATTGCTAAGTCCTCCATTGATAATAAGAGGAATTTTAAGTTTATTTTGAAAGATCTTTAAAAGTTCTAAATCATAACCCTTTGCTTTTCCTTCAAAATCCACAGAGGTTAAAAGAAGCTCTCCAGCTCCTTTTTTTTCATATTCTAAAGCAAGTTCTAAAGGACTTTTTTCAAGTAAATTTCCCCTGTCATAAACACAAAATTGCCCTCCTTTTCTTTTAACATCTATAGAACAAACTATACATTGAGAACCAAAACGATTAGCCGCTTTACTTATAAAATCCATATCTTCTAAGGCCTTAGAATTGATAGAAATTTTATCCGCACCTAAATTTAAAATCTTTTGTATATCTTCAAGGGTTTTTATCCCGCCACCTATAGTTAAAGGCATAAAACATTCTTTAGCAAGATCTTCTATACTTTCAAAATCTATTTCTCCACTTTTTGAAGCATCTATATCTAAGATAATAAGCTCATCAACATTGCGTGCATTATAAATTCTCATTGTTGAAGTTAAATGCCCTATAGTGCGAAAATCTTTAAATTCTATACTTTTAACAAGTTGTCCGTTTTTTAACAAAACACAAGGGATAATTCTAGTTTTTAACATTTAAAGCCTTATAAAATTTTCTAAAAGTTTTAAGCCTAAATTTTGACTTTTTTCGGGGTGAAATTGTGTAGCAAAAATATGATCTTTTTGTAAAGATGCAACAAATTTATGTCCGTATTGTGCTTTAGCACTTACAAACTCATCTTTGCATTTCACATAAAAAGAATGCACAAAATAAAAATCACTCTTATTATCTATGCCTTGATACAAAGGAACTTGTTTTAAAATTTCAAGCTCATTCCAACCCATATGTGGGATTTTTAAATTTAAATCCTCTTCAAATTTGACTACTTCACCTTCTATAAAACCAAGTCCTTCGCAAACTCCACCTTCATAGCCCCTTTCTAAAAAAAGCTGCATTCCCAAACAAATGCCTAAAATAGGTTTTTTTTGTACTAAAACTTGCTCTTTTAAAGCTTCTATAAAACCAAATTCTTTTAAATTTTTCATCGCTTCTTTAAAAGATCCCACTCCAGGTAAAAGCAATTTATCTGCTTTTTGCAAATCTTTTGGATTTTTAGCTATGAAATTTATAGCTCCTATTTTTTCAAAAGCCTTAGCAACAGAGTTTAAATTTCCCGCCTTGTAATCAATGAGCGCTATCATTTTAAAACACACTCGTCTTTTCTTACCAAAGAACCATCATAATCTCTTATAAATTTACCATTTTCATCACGTTTAAAAATTTTTTTATTGGTAAAAGAATCTACTATTTTTTGAAATTCTTCCTCGCTAAAACCACTGAATTCAAGGTATTTTTTAATAGCCTTTTTAGGGGGCTTGCCATCGTATTTTTGTACCAAACGCACCCCTTCTTCACGGCTGATATAACCTAAACGAATATCCAAACAAGCATTATCCGTTGCTCTACCAAAGCCGTATTTGCAGTATTTTAAATAATCATGCACATGATTAGAATAACAATCTAAATTTTCAAAATTTTCATAAGTAGTCTCAACAGGATGATCTAGAGTTAAAAAACCATATTTTTTAGAAATTTCAAGAATTTTTTTATAATCCCATTTAAAATAATACCCTAAAAATAGCCCAGTAACCCCTACTCTTTGAAGTTCTTCATCACTTGGATAAGTATATAAAAACAAATCTTTTTCAGTGATACCATTTACCCCAAGCATATCAGAAGCACGATTTCCTAAAAGCCCGCCAAATTCTTCAAGCCACTCTCTGCCTAAAATATTTTTATTTTTACTACTCGCAGGACCGCCATACTCTATCTGCGGACTTTCTCCCCAGATGATCAAAGGCACTCCAAAATTTACCGCTATGCGTGGAACAGAAGTAAAAATTCCCAAATGGTTTTGCCACTCATTATCCCCTGTTCTTATAAAAGCTTCACGGGCAAGTTTTTGATAAACTTTTGGATCACGCTTGATATGGATCAAATCCACGCCAAGATGATTTAAATTGTCTAAATTTTTGCGCCCTATTTTCGTAGGTACGCTAGGCTCAAAACACACACACAAAGGATTAAGTCCAAGTTCAAGCATTTTAACCACTTGAAAAGTAGAATCTTTTCCGCCACTTACTCCGATAACACAATCATAAACAGGATGTTTTTTGTATTTTTTTATAAGCTCAAAAAATTCTTTTTCTCTTTCTTGCCAATTAATATTTTGATTTTTAGCTTCTTGAGAACGACAAGCATCACAAACACCTTCTTCATCAAAATGTAAATCAGGCTTAGTATCTGGCATCACACATTTTTTACAAAATTTCATAAATTTCCTTTAATTAGTCTTAAATATATATCGTTATAATTAAATTTTATTTTATGATTTTATATATTTATATTATATAAAAATTAAAAAATGAATGAATTCTATAATTTAAATCCATATGGCATTTTTTGAATGAAACCAAGCAAAATCATAACAAAGTTGTAATATTTATATAATATAAATATATAAATTGAAGAAATATATAATATAATTATATATCATTTTAGTCAGGAAATTTACCAAAGAAAGAAAAGTATGCAAATAGGAAATTTTAACACCGATAAAAAGGTTTTTATCATAGCAGAACTTAGTGCAAATCACGCAGGAAGTCTTGAGATGGCACTTCAAAGTATAAAAGCTGCCAAAGAAGCAGGTGCTGATGCGATAAAAATTCAAACTTACACTCCAGATAGCATGACTCTAAATAGCAACAAAGAAGATTTTATTATTAAGGATGGGCTTTGGGATAAAAGAAAACTTTATGAGCTTTATCAAAGTGCAAAAACCCCTTATGAATGGCATTCTCAAATCTTTGAAACCGCACAAAATGAAGGCATACTTTGTTTTTCAAGTCCTTTTGCCAAAGAAGATTTAGAATTTCTAAAACGCTTTGATCCTATAGCCTATAAAATCGCTTCTTTTGAAGCTAATGATGAAAATTTCGTGCGTTTAATCGCCAAAGAAAAAAAACCTACTATCGTTTCAACGGGCATTGCTACAGAAGAAGAACTTTTTAAAATCTGTGAAATTTTTAAAGAAGAAAAAAATCCTGATTTAATCTTTTTAAAATGCACTTCGGCTTATCCTACTGCCATAGAAGATATGAATTTAAAAGGCATAGCAAGTTTAAAAGAAAAATTTAATGTTGAAGTGGGGCTAAGTGATCATAGCTTTGGTTTTTTAGCCCCTGTTATGGCAGTAGCACTTGGAGCTAGAGTGATAGAAAAGCATTTTATGTTAGATAAAAGCATAGAAAGTGAAGACAGTAAATTTAGTCTTGATTTTGATGAATTTAAAGCTATGGTAGATGCAGTAAGACAAGCTGAAAGTGCTTTAGGCGATGGTAAGTTAGATCTAGATGAAAAGGCGCTTAAAAACCGTGTTTTTGCAAGAAGCTTATATGCAAGTAAGGATATCAAAAAAGGTGAAATGTTCAGCGAAGAAAATGTAAAATCCGTGCGTCCTTCTTTTGGACTACATCCTAAATTTTATCAAGAGCTTTTAGGAAAAAAAGCTACTAAAGATATAAAATTTGGCGATGCTTTAAAACAAGGAGATTTCCAATGACCTTCACCCCTACCCAAAAAGAGCTCTTTAATAAAAACATTGAGGCTTTAAGTAATATTCTTTTAAAAGAAAGTTTAAAACAAATCCAGTCTAGTAAATTTGAACTTATCTTAGGTAAAGATAATCTAGATATCAATCTAAAAGATACAAGTATAAAAAATAATGGGGGGGGGTATAATGAAAATTTACTTTATCAAGATCCCATTAAAGAATTGCAAACTATGCTAAATACTTATAATGACAAATACCTACTTTATCCTGTATTGTATTTTTATGGTTTTGGAAATGGAGTTTTATTTAAAGCTTTATTGCAAAATAAAAATCATCAACATATTGTTGTTTTTGAAAAAGATATAGAAATCATTTGGATAATGTTTCATATCTTAGATTTTTCACATGAATTACAAAGTGCAAGATTGATGATTTTAGAAAATGATAAATTACAAACTCAAGATTATACTGAACTTTGCTCTTCTAAACCTTTCTTTCAATTTTCTAGAATTTATTTTTTAGAACTGATGAGTCATTATTATGAAAGATTTCATGAAGATGTTTTGGAGTTAAATAAAAAGCTAGTACAGTATTTTAAAGATTCTATTATTTCTCATGGTAATGATCCCCTTGATGCTCTTCAAGGCATAGAGCAATTTGTTTATAATCTTCCTCAAATGATTACCCATCCTAGTTATAAAGAATTACTTTCTAAAAGAAAGGGTATAAGTGATACAGCTATCATTGTTTCTACAGGACCATCTCTTACTAAACAACTTCCTTTATTAAAAAAATATGCTAATAAAGCTACGATTTTTTGTGCGGATTCTTCTTATCCTATTTTAGCTAAACATGGTATAAAACCTGATTATGTTTGTATGTTGGAAAGAACTGAATTAACAGCAGAGTTTTTTAATCATGATTTTGGGGAATTTGATAAGGATATTGTATTTATTTGTGCTGGTGTTGTTCATCCAAAAGCGATTGAATATTTAAAGGGTGGAAATAGAAAATATCTTATCATGCCAAGATATTTATATTTTCCAATCTATATAAAGCTTAATAAATATTTTTACTTTTTATATAACACACCTAGCGTTGCACATATGTCATATTTTCTTTCGGCTCTACTCAATCATAAAAATATCATTCTCATAGGACAAGATTTAGCTTATGCAAAAAATGGTAATTCTCATCCTGATGATTATCAAAACTCAGCTAACTATGAAAGTCAAATGTATGAGCATATTTTAACTAAAGCTTATGGCGGGAAAGAAGAAGTTAAAACTCATGAAGCTTGGATATTTTTTAAGCAAATCTTAGAAACAATGATTATTAAGTATAGTATCACCACCTACAACTGCACCGAAGGTGGAGCAAGGATAGAAGGAACCATAGAAAAACCTTTTTTATGGGCTTGTGAGAATTTACTTGATAAAGATTTAAATAAACCTTTTGAAAAATTAGAACCTTTAAGTTTAAATAAACAAAATGAGTTTTTACTTAAGGCTTATTATAAAGTTTATCAAAGTATTAAACATTGTAGAGATTTTAGTAAAATACTCAGCAATGATTTTGAAAATATACAAAGTATATATTTGAGTTTAAATGAAAAAGAAGAGGATATCAATTTAGCTATTGAAAAAATAGATGAATTTAAAAATAAACTTGAAGATATAAAACAAATGCAAGATTTATATGAAATTTTACAACCTCTGCGTACTCAATTTGAACTTAATCTTGCTAGAATTTATGTTTTAAATCCTAAAACCAAAGAAGATGCTTTTAATAAAAGTATTCTTTGGATAAAAGAACATTTAGAATTTATGGAATTAGTTTATGGACATATTAAAGCACAAGAAAATGCTTTGATTAAAAATATACTTCCTTTAGAAGAAAAACTTAAAGAAAGAAAATTAGATAAATGGATGGAAAGGGTGAGAAGGTGAGAAATATTTTAGTTACAGGTGCTGATGGTTTTATAGGTTCTCATCTTTGTGAAAGTTTGGTCAAAAAAGGTTTTAAAGTCAGAGCTTTAAGTCAGTATAATTCTTTTAATTTTTGGGGACATTTAGAAAAAAGTTCTTTTTTAAAAGACATGGAGGTTATAAGTGGAGATTTAAGAGACAGTTTTTTTTGCGAAAAAATCACCAAAAATATAGATGCGATCTTTCATCTTGGCGCTTTAATCGCTATCCCCTACTCCTACACAGCCCCACAAAGCTATGTGGATACCAATGTCAATGGCACTTTAAATATGCTCGAAGCAGCTAAAAAAAACGAGATTTCACATTTTATCCACACCTCAACAAGCGAAGTTTATGGCACAGCCTTTTATATACCTATCGATGAAAAACACCCTTTACAACCTCAAAGCCCTTATTCTGCAAGCAAAATCGCTGCAGATATGATGGCGCTGAGTTATTATAATTCTTTTAATTTAAATGTCAATATTGCACGCCCTTTTAACACCTATGGACCAAGACAAAGCGCAAGGGCTATCATACCTACCATCATCACACAAATTTTAAGTGGAGCAAAGGAAATCAAACTAGGAGATTTAAGCCCTAAAAGGGATTTAAATTTTGTGCTAGATACTTGCGAGGGTTTTATCTCTCTTTTAAATTTAAAACATTTTGGAGAAGTTTATAATATAGGCTCAGGAGTGGAATACTCCATGCAAGAAGTACTTGATCTCATACAAAAAATTTTAGATTCTAAAGTAAAAATCATCCAAGATGAACAAAGATTGCGTCCTAAAAATAGCGAAGTTTTTAGACTTTGTTGCGATGCAAACAAGCTTAAAAAAGCTACAAATTGGCAAAGCAAAATAAGTCTAGAAGAAGGCTTGAGACAAAGCATAGAGTATTTTAAAGAAAATTTAGAAAATTATAAAAGTGAGCTTTATAATGTTTAAAAAAGAAATTTCTTTTATAAAAAGTCTTTTTAACAAAGAAAGTATTGCCCTACATGAGCCTTGTTTTATAGGCAATGAGAAAAAATATCTTTTAGAGTGCATTGATAGCGGTTTTGTTTCAAGCGTGGGAGAATTTGTAACGCGTTTTGAAGAAGCTTTAAAAGAAAAAACCAAAACACGCTTTGTCATCGCTACAAATACAGGCACAGCAGCCCTTCATATCGCTTTACTAGCTAATGGTATCGATGAAAACTGCGAAGTCATCACTCAAAGCATAAGCTTTGTCGCTACGGCCAATGCTATCGCTTATACAGGTGCAAAACCCGTTTTTTTAGATATAGATGAAAACACTCTAAGTTTAAGTCCTAAGGCTTTAGAGCATTTTTTAGAAAATCAAACTTATCAAAAAGATAATCTTAGCTATAACAAAACCACACACAAACTCATCAAAGCTTGTGTTATTATGCACACCTTTGGTTTAAGCGCTCATATAAAAGCCATCAAAGAACTTTGTGAAAAATACCACATCCTTTTAATTGAAGATGCCGCAGAAGCCTTAGGAAGCACCTATGAAAACAAGGCCTTAGGCACTTTTGGAAAGTGTGGAATTTTAAGTTTTAATGGCAATAAAATCATCACAGGTGGATGCGGTGGGGCGATATTAAGCGATGATGAAAATTTAGCTAAACTTGCAAGACACCTTAGCACCACAGCTAAAATCCCCCATCCTTACGAATACGATCATGATAGGATAGCTTATAATTACCGTCTTTGCAATATAAACGCAGCAATCTTGCTTGCAGGACTTGAAAATTTAGAACTTTTTTTAGAAAACAAAAGAGAACTTGCTAAAATTTACAAGGATTTTTTTAAAAATCACGATAAATGTAAATTTATCGATGAAAAAAGCAATGAAAAAAGCAATTTTTGGCTCAATACCTTGCTTTTTAAAGATGAAAATTTAAGAAATATCTTTTTAGAAGAATGCTTGAAAAATAATATTTTCGTCCGTCCTATATGGAAAAGCTTACCGAGTTTAAAAGCTTTTCAAAACTGTCAAAGCAATGAGCTTATAAACACTAAAAATTTAGAAAAACGTTTGGTTAATTTACCTAGTAGCGTTAGAATAGCAAATAAAAAGGAATGATGCGTTGCAAAATTTAATTCAAAGCATTAAAAAAATTTTAATAAGAAAAAATATGAGAGTAGCGGGGGGGGGGGATTTGATTTTTTTACTTCTTCTTTTAGGAGAAGTGCGTGAAAAATGTCATCATCATAGGAGCGGGTGGCTTTGCTAGAGAGCTTTATTCTTATTTAAAAGATGCAAATTACGAAATTATAGGCTATATTGATATACAAGAAAATATTTTTTTTGACTTAAAATATCTAGGCAATGAAGATAACTTCGATAAAAAGTTGATTCAAAAAGCATCTTTTGCTTTAGGTGTAGGACAAATCAATTTAAGAAAAAAAACCTTGTAAAACTTTCAAAAAAAATCATGTAATTTTATCACTTTTATACATCCTCAATCTTTTGTTTCAAAAGAAGCTAAAATAGGACAAGGGGTTATAGTGTGTCCTTTTGTAACCATTAATGCTAATTCAAATATAGGAGATTTTGTGCTTTGTAATATTTATTCAAGCATAGCTCATGGTTGTAAGGTAGGAGAAGGAAGTATTTTAAGCCCTTATGCTACACTTAATGGAAATTCAAGCATAGGAAAAAATTGTTTTTTAGCTACTAGAGTTAGCCTGTTGCCTTGCGTAAACTTAGAAGATAACTGCATAGTAAGCGCAGGTAGTATTATTAGCAAAACTACACATCCAATCAACTTATTTTTCATAAAAATATAATTAAAACAAGGAAAAAACAATGAAAAAAACTAATATCATAGACTTTGGTTTAATGGGTAAGCAAATAAGTGCTTTATTTTATTTGTTAGGCCATGAAATAGGTGTTTATAATAAAAGCAAGCTCAATATATACGAATTTGAAAAACAAATAAAACTTCTACAAAGAAAAATAGATTTTTCTAATTTTAACGCCGGAAAAATAAACATTTACCAACATATAGAAGATCTTAAAAATAGCTTGACTATAGAAAGCTTAAATGAAGATTTAAATTTAAAAAAAGAAATCATGCAAATTCTTAGAGACAATAATAATATAGTTTTTTCGAATTCAAGTTCTTTGAGTATGGATGATTTAAACTGCGATTTTATACATTTTTTCAATACTATTTATATCAAATTAATAGAACTTTGTGATTCTAATTTAGAACGATTTACCCCATTGAAAGATCTTAAAAAATTAGGATTTCATATCATTTGCAGTAAAGGCAATCGAGGAGCTTTAGCAAATTTACTTTTGTTCAATGAAATTTCATCATTTTTTAAAATTATAGAAAAATACGATTATAATTTCAAAGAATGTCAAACAGTTTATGATTTGCTTTATGAAAACAGAAATTTGTTAAATATTATCGACACTATAGGCATAGAACTTTGTAATAAAATTTGTAAGAATTTAAAAGAAGATGATGAAAATTTTTACCATCCAAAAATCTTTAAAAAGGCCTTATAAAAAGGAATTTTAGGTAGAAAAATAAAACAAACATAAGTGATATTTTATAAAATAAGCAAATATTAATTTAATATTTTATACAATCTAATATTTTTATTAATATTGAAGGGGTGGGGAATGATTTATTGTGATCACTGCGTGATGCCAAATACTAGACCTGGTATTAATTTTACAAAAGATAAAGAAGGTAAAAATATCTGTTCAGCTTGCATCAATCATAAAAATAAAGAAAATATTGATTATAAAGCAAGGTTTAAAGAGCTTGAAGTCTTATGTGATAAATACCGCAGAATGAATGGAAAATTTGAATATGATTGTGCTATTGCCGTAAGTGGAGGTAAAGATTCGCATTTTCAAGTGCATATCATGAAAGAAAAACTTGGAATGAATCCTATTCTTTTTAGCGTTGAAGATAATTTCACCATGACTGAAGCAGGCAAGAAAAATCTTAAAAATTTAAGTGAAACTTTTGGTTGTCATATCATTAGCTTAAAGCCTGATATCAAAACTCAAAAAAAAGTTATGCTAAAAACCTTTGAAAAATATGGAAAACCTACTTGGTTTATTGATAGACTAATTTACAGCTATCCTTTTGCTATGGCTTTAAAATTTAATACACCTTTATTGGTTTATGGAGAAAATGTTAGTTATGAATATGGAGGTAGTGATACCGAAGAAACTCCTAGCGCTAAAGAAATATTTTTAAATGGTGTAGCTAGTGATTTAAATATAAATGAATTTATAGATGATGAAATCAAAGAAGAAAATTTGCAACTCTTTTTCAATCCAAACAAAGATAAACTCGATAAACTTAACCCTATCTATCTAAGTTATTTTGTAAAATGGAATTCTTATAGCAATTATATTTTTGCTAAAAGTCGTGGTTTTACTGATCTAGAAGGCGAATGGGATAGAACAATGTGTGCAGAAAATTTTGATCAAGTTGATAGTATAGGCTATATCCTACACGCTTGGATGAAATACCCTAAATTTGGTCATGCTTGTGCGAGTGATTACGCAGCTCGTTTCGTGCGTTATGGACTTTTAAGCAGAAAAGAAGCTATTGAACTTGTGCAAAAAAGAGATCATAAGCTTGACAATAAATGCGTTGAAGATTTTTGCAATTTCATAGGTATTAGTAAAACTACATTTTGGAAAATAGTAGAAAAACATTACAATATGGATTTATTTTATAAAAATGATTTTGGAGAATTTAAATTAAAAAACAAATTACAATAAAAATATAAAGGAAAAAAATGCAAAACTCATTAGAAGCTTATACAATGAAATATAATGAAAATGGATACGGATTACTTTTTCCAGATGGTCATGTAGTACGTTTTTATGAAAGAATTTTAAAATACAAACTAAATAAAATAAATGGAAATTTACTTGATTTTGGTTGTGGCAATGGTGTACATTCAGCGTATTTTCAAAGCAAAGGGTTTAAAACTTTTGGAATAGATATAGTTCCAAGTTTAAAAGAAATTTGGGAGCAAAATATTAGCGGGGGGGGGGTATTGTAAAATTATAGAACCAAATTCTAGCATCAAAGGACTTTTTGATGAAAATATGGATATTATCTTTGCAAATCAAAGTCTTTACTACATACCTCTAAAAGAACTTAAACAAAATATTTTAGAATTTTACGAACTTTTGAACACAGGTGGAATACTTTTTGCTACAATGATGAGCAAGAAAAATTATTATTTTTCCCACAGTCAAAAAGAAGAAAAAAATGGCTTGAGTAAAGTTGAAATTAATGGAAGATTAAATGAAACAAGCTTTATACATTTTATTGATAAAGCCCAAGATCTAGAAAATCTTTTTCAACCTTTTGAAACTTTATTTTTAGGAGATTATGATCCTATTAATTTTTATAATTTTGAAGGATCAGCACACCATTACATTTATGTAGGTATTAAAAAATAAAATTTTGCCTTTATTTTAAGGCAAAATAAAGGCAAAACTATGAAAAAAACTCTTATCATCGCAGAAGCAGGAGTTAATCACAATGGTGATTTAAATTTAGCTAAAAAGTTAATAGAAATCGCAGCAGATTCAGGGGCTGATTTTGTTAAATTTCAAAGTTTTAAAGCCAAAAACTGTATCAGCACAAAGGCTAAAAAAGCACCCTATCAGCTTAAAACCACGGCTAGTGATGAGAGTCAGCTTCAAATGGTACAAAAACTCGAACTCGATCTTAAAGCTCATAAAGAGCTTATCTTACACGCAAAAAAATGCAATATTACCTTTCTTTCTACTCCTTTTGATCTTGAAAGTGTAGATCTTTTAAATGAGTTAGGCTTAAAAATCTTTAAAATTCCAAGCGGAGAAATCACCAATCTACCCTATCTTAAAAAAATTGCAAAGCTTAATAAAAAAATCATACTTTCAACAGGCATGGCAAATTTAGGCGAGATAGAAGAAGCTTTAAATGTGCTTTGCAAAAATGGCGCTAAACGCCAAAATATCACTCTTTTACACTGCACTACAGAATACCCTGCCCCTTTTAATGAAGTCAATCTTAAAGCCATGCAAAGCTTAAAAGACGCTTTTAAGCTTGATGTGGGTTATTCTGATCACACAAGGGGTATACACATTTCCCTAGCTGCGGTTGCCTTGGGAGCTTGTGTGATAGAAAAGCATTTTACTCTAGACAAAAATATGTCAGGGCCTGATCATAAAGCAAGCCTAGAACCTCAAGAACTAAAAATGCTTTGTACCCAAATAAGACAAATACAAAAGGCAATGGGTGATGGCATAAAAAAAGCAAGTAAAAGCGAACAAAAAAATATCAACATAGTAAGAAAAAGTTTAGTGGCCAAAAAAGACATCAAAAAAGGAGAAATTTTTAGCGAAGGAAATCTTACTACCAAACGCCCCGCAAATGGTATAAGTGCTATGAGATATGAAGAGTTTTTGGGTAAGATTGCTACTAAAAACTACAAAGAAGATGAGCTTATCCGTGAGTAAAAGAAAAATTTGTATAGTCAGTGCAACAAGGGCTGAATGGTATCTTTTAAGAAATTTATGTCATGAAATTCAAAACGATAAAGATCTAAGCCTTCAAATCATCGCTACAGGAGCACATTTAAGCCCTGAGTTTGGACTCACTTATAAAGAAATAGAAAAAGAATTTAAAATAACTAAAAAAATCCCTATCCTGCTTGCAAACGATGATAAAATAAGCCTTTGTAAAAGTATGAGTTTAGCTTTTAGTGCTTTTAGCGATGCTTTTGAAGACTTAAAACCTGATATGGTGGTGATTTTAGGCGATCGTTATGAAATGCTTAGCGTAGCAAGTGTATGTCTATTGATGCACATACCTTTAGTGCATTTATGTGGCGGGGAGCTTACTTTAGGGGCTATTGATGATAGTATAAGACACAGCATTTCAAAAATGTCACATTTACATTTTGTAAGTCATGAAATTTATAAAAAAAGGCTTTTGCAACTTGGAGAAGAAGAAAAAAGGGTTTTTAATATAGGTTCTTTAGCTTCTACTATCATAAAAAATATGAATTTTTTAAACAAAAAAGATTTAGAAAAAGCCTTAGAAATGAAACTAGATAAAGAACTTTACTTAATCACTTATCATCCTTTAACTTTAAATGTAAAAAATACTCAAAAAGAGATTAAAACCTTACTTAAAAAACTTGACACCCTTAAAAATGCAAGTTTGATTTTTACCAAAGCAAATGCCGATGAAAATGGACTTTTAATCAATGAAATTTTGCAAAATTACTGCCAAAAAAACTCACACAAGGCTAAACTTTTTGATAATCTTGGCTCACAAAAATACCTAAGTCTTATGAAAATAGCCAAGGCCATGATAGGCAATTCTTCAAGTGGTATTAGTGAAAGTCCTTTTTTTAAAACTCCTTGCATTAATATAGGCGATAGACAAAAAGGGCGTTTAAGAACTCAAAATATCATTGATTCCGAAATCAACGATCTTGATCAAGCTTTTGAAAAATTAGAAAGCAAAGAATTTAAACAAAATTTAAAAAATTTTAAAAACCCTTATGATAATGGTAAAAATCCTAATAAAATCATAAAAACTTGCCTAAAAAATGTAAATTTAGATACAATTTTACATAAAAATTTCATCGATTTATAAGGCTTAGTGTGGATATAAACAAACTCAAACTCACCCCTGATTCTAGCATAAAAGAAGCTTTAAAAATAGTCGGGCAAGAACGCGTTAGATTAGGCATTATAGTTGATAAAAAGGATAAATTTTTAGGAGTCATTAGCGATTCAAACATCAGAAAAGCTTTAATTAGTGGCAAAACTTTAAAAGATAGTATCAAAGATATTTACACTAAAAATCCCATCACCATAAAAGAAAACACAAGCAAAGAACAGCTTTTAAAAATTTCTGCTAAAACCGATATTTACGACTTTCCTGTTTTAGATGAAAAAGGGCAAATTCTTTCTATAAAATCTATCTCATCACTTTTAAAAGCCAATCCAAACTCCATTATCATCATGGCTGGAGGCTTAGGCTCTCGCTTAAAAGAGCTGACTAAAGATACTCCAAAACCTATGTTAAAAGTAGGCAAAAAACCCATTTTAGAAAGCATAATCCAAAGACTTAAAAATCAAAATTTTGAAAATTTTATCTTTTGTGTGAATTATAAAAAACAAATCATAGAAGATTATTTTCAAAAAGGGCAAAAATTTGGGGTTAAAATTTCTTATATTAAAGAGCGTAAAAAACTAGGTACAGCAGGGGCTTTAAGCCTTATAAAACAAGAATTTAAAGAAAGTTTTATCGTTATGAATGCAGACATTTTAACCGAGCTGGATTTTAATGCTCTTTTAAAAGCGCATAAAAAATCAAAAGCTTTAATGAGCGTTTGCGTGCGTGAGTTTGAGCAACAAATTCCTTATGGAGTGATCACTCAAAAACAAGGTTTTATAGAAAATATAGAAGAAAAACCTACCCAAAAATTCCTAGTAAGTGCGGGGATTTATGTACTTGAAAATGAAATTTTAAATTTAATTGCTAAAAATGAATACTTAGACATGCCCGAACTCATCAAACTTGTATTGCAAAAAGGCAAGGTAAATACCTATATCATCAACGATTATTGGATTGACATTGGAAGGCCAGATGAGTTTTTAAAAGCCAATGAGGATTTTAAATGAAAGTCTTAATCATAGGCTTTGGAAGCATAGGAAAAAAGCATTTTTTAGCCTTAAAAAATTTAAATCATGAAGTAAGTTTGCTTTCTTTAAGTGCTAAAAAAGAAGAATTTAAAAACACTCCAATTTATTGCTCTTTGAAAGAATGTGATTTAAACGAATTTGATCTTTTTATCATCGCAAATATCACTACGGAGCATTTTAACACCTTAAAAACTTTAGATGAGCTTGTAAAAGATAAAACCATACTCGTAGAAAAACCTTTATTTGAAAAAAGCCAAAATTTCACAAGCTCAAAAAATCACATTTATGTAGCATATTTACAACGTTTTAATCCTGTGATTGTCGCTTTAAAAAGGCTTTTAAAAGGTGAAAAAATTTATTTTGCTAGTTTGGTTTGTAATTCTTATTTGCCCCATTGGAGAGCTTTAGACTACAGGCAAAATTACAGCGCTAAAAAAGAGCTAGGTGGTGGGGTTTTACTCGATCTCTCTCATGAAATCGATCTAGCCTTTTTTCTTTTTAAAGACTTAGAGCTTATATACTCCCAAAATGCTAAAATTTCAGAGCTTGACATAACAAGCGATGATTTTGCCTTTTTGGCTTTAAAAAATTCACAAGAAGCTAAAATTCATATAGAACTAGACTATTTTGCTAAATTTAACAAAAGAGAAATTATCATCCATACTTTAGAAAAAAGCTTTAAAGCCGATTTGATAAACAATAAAATCGAAATTTATCACAAAAATCAAAGTCAAAAAATCTTAAATTTTGAAAATGATACGATAAAAACCCTTCAAAATTTACATCATGCAGTCTTTGAAAAAGACAAAGAACTTTGCGATCTTAAGCAGGCTTTAAAAGTGCTTGAACTTTGTGATGAAGTAAGGAAAAAAAATGGCTGAAATTTTATGTACTATTTGTGCTAGGGGTGGTAGCAAAGGCGTTAAAAACAAAAATATTAGAAAGATTAACAAACTTGAAATGATAGCTTATAGCATCATACAAGCTCAAAATTCAAAGCTTTTTAAACACATAGTCATAAGTACTGATAGTGATGAAATCGCAAGTGTAGCCCAAAAATATGGCGCTGAAGTTTTTTTCAAAAGAGAAGCTCATCTTGCCAATGATCGGACTGCAAAACTTCCTGTCATGCGTGATGCCTTGCTAAGAAGTGAAGAGCATTTTAAAACGTGTTTTGAAACTCTCATAGACTTAGATGCTTCAGCCCCGCTTCGCTCAAGCCTTGATATAAAAAAAGCTTATGAAAGTTTTGTTGAAAATGATAATTCCAATCTCATCACCGCAGTTCCTGCTAGACGCAATCCTTATTTTAACCTCGTAGAAATACAAAATAACAAGGTAGTAAAATCCAAAGAAGGAAATTTTACCACTCGCCAAAGTGCCCCAAAATGCTATGATATGAACGCTAGTATTTATATCTTTAAAAGGGATTATCTTTTAGAAAATGATAGTGTTTTTGGCAAAAACACAGGGCTTTTTGTAATGGATGAAAGCACAGCTTTTGATATTGATAGCGAGCTTGATTTTAAAATCGTAGAGTTTTTAATCTCTTTAAAAAATTTATCGCCAAAGGATTTTTAATGCTTGAAAATAAAATCATCTTTGTAGCAGGAGCTTGTGGGCGTATAGGTAAAGCGCTTTGTCAAAAAATACTTCTTAGCAAAGGTATCCCTATACTCGCAGATATCAACAAAGAATGCTTAAATAAATTGCAAGAAAATTTAGAAACAAATTTTAAAACAAAACTTTTAAGCTTAGAACTTGATATCACTAAACAAGAAAGCTTACAAACCGCCCTTCAAAAAAGTCAAGAAAGATACGGCAAAATCGATGCTTTTGTTAACTCAAGCTATCCTTTTGGCAAAGATTGGGGTAAAACGCCTTATTATGAACTCAAATACGAACAAATTTGTGAAAGTTTAAATTTACATTTAGCAGGCTTTATGCTAGCCGCTCAAGAATTTGTGAAATTTTTTAAACAACAAGGCTATGGTAATATCATCAATCTTAGCTCCATCATGGGAGTTTATGCGCCAAAATTTGAAAACTATGAAGGCACTTCCATGCAAAGCTCTTTAGAATACAGTGTGATAAAAGCAGGGATTAATCACATGAGCTCTTGGCTAGCTAAAGAGCTTTTTAATCAAAACATACGCGTTAATACCCTAGCAAGTGGAGGAATTTTGGATAATCAAAATGAACTTTTTTTAAAAGCTTATAGAAAATGTTGTGCAAGCAAGGGTATGTTAGATGCTGATGATGTGTGCGGAACCTTGGTATTTTTGCTTAGTGATGAGAGTAGATTTATCACAGGGCAAACCTTAGTAGTAGATGATGGATGGGGCTTATGATGACCTTCACCCCTACTCAAAAAGAACTTTTTAATAAAAACATTGAGGCTTTAAGTAATATTCTTTTAAAAGAAAGTTTAAAACAAATCCAGTCTAGTAAATTTGAACTTATCTTAGGTAAAGATAATCTAGATATCAATCTAAAAGATACAAGTGATAATACTTTTCTTTATGAAAATGTTATTGATGAATTAAACACTATGTTAAACACCTATAATGACAAATACCTACTTTATCCTGTATTGTATTTTTATGGTTTTGGAAATGGAATTTTATTTAAAGCTTTATTGCAAAATAAAAATCATCAACATATTGTGGTTTTTGAAAAAGATATAGAAATCATTTGGATAATGTTTCATGTCTTAGATTTTTCAAATGAATTACAAAATTCAAGATTGATGATTTTGCAAACAAGTTCTTTGGATATAGAATTGTTTTCTAATTTTTGCTCTAGCAAGCCTTTCTTTCAATTTTCTAGAATTTATTTTTTAGAACTGATGAGTCATTATTATGAAAGATTTCATGAGGATGTTTTGGAGTTAAATAAAAAGCTAGTGCAAGATTTTAAAGATTCCATTCTTTCTCATGGTAATGATCCTCTTGATGCTCTTCAAGGCATAGAACAATTTGTCTATAATCTTCCTCAAATGATTACTCATCCTAGTTATAAAGAATTACTTTCTAAAAGAAAAAATTTAAGTGATACAGCTATTATTGTTTCTACAGGACCAAGTTTAACTAAACAACTTCCTTTATTAAAGAAGTATGCTAATAAAGCTACGATTTTTTGTGCAGATTCTTCTTATCCTATTTTAGCTAAGCATGGTATAAAGCCTGATTATGTTTGTATGTTGGAACGCGATGAAATAGTAGCTGAATGTTTTAATAATGATTTTGGGGAATTTGATAAGGATATTGTGTTTATTGTTAAATCTGTTACACATCCTCACACTATCAAATATCTTCAAAAAAATAATAGAGCTTTTATACTTGTATCCACCTATGCAAGCTTTATACAATATTTAAAATTAGATTATTTTGGATATTTTAATATGGGATTTAGCGTAGCACATATGAATTTTTTATTAACCATTCATCTAAAATACAAAAACATCATTCTCATAGGTCAGGATTTAGCTTATGCCAAAGATGGGCAAACACATTCTCAAGGTTTCATCCATGCTAATTTACACAATGGAGACTATGAAAGGGACTTAGATAAATTTAGCACTACAGCTTATGGAGGAAATGGAAAAGTTCAAAGTTCTGAAATTTGGACACTTTTTAGACATAACTTTGAAAAAGATATAGTCAATATAAAAATGAATTATCACATCACCACCTACAACTGCACCGAAGGTGGAGCAAGGATAGAAGGAACCATAGAAAAACCTTTTCTATGGGCTTGTGAGAATTTACTTGATAAAGATTTAAATAAACCTTTTGAAAAATTAGAACCTTTAAGTTTAAATAAACAAAATGAATTTTTACTTAAGGCTTATTATAAAGTTTATCAAAGTATTAAACATTGTAGAGATTTTAGTAATAAATTTATTAAAAGCTATAATAAAATAAAAAATTCTTTTATGAGTTTACAAAATTCTCAAGAAAATGAAACCCTTATCAAAGAGATCATTAAAGATATAGATAAAATCAAAACTCAAATCGATGAGCTTTATAATACTCAAAAAGATTTGATGCAAATTTTAGGTCCCCTACTAACTCAATTTGAACTTAATCTTGCTAGAATTTATGTTTTAAATCCTAAAACCAAAGAAGATGCTTTTAATAAAAGTATTCTTTGGATAAAAGAACATTTAGAATTTATGGAATTAGTTTATGGACATATTAAAGCACAAGAAAATGCTTTGATTAAAAATATACTTCCTTTAGAAGAAAAACTTAAAGAAAGAAAATTAGATAAATGGATGGAAAGGGTGAGAAGGTGAGAGAAGAGCTTTTTTTAAAAAATACTCAAGCTTTGTTTGAGGTCGATGAGTTTTTAGCTTGTACACTGAGATCACTTAAATACTTAACTTTTGCACTTATCCAAGATGAAAATGGAATAAATTTTAAAAAAGATGATATTTTTCTTTATGAAAATCCCAATAAAGAGCTTTTAGAAAACCTTACTCTGTTTAAAACCAAATATAACAAATATCCTGTTTTGTTTTTTTATGGCTTTGGAAATGGAATGTTTTATAAAACTTTATGTAAAAACAAACAACATAAACACATTATCATTTTTGAAGACAATCTTGAAATTTTAACTTTAGCTTTTCATTTATTTGATTTTAGCGAAGAATTAAAAAAAGAACAACTAATACTTTTTTATACTCCAAATATTAATACAGCACAACTCACCACACTTTTTACTTATGAAATCATTCAAAAAAGTGTAAAAATTTTTAATCTTTTTATCCATAATGATTTTTATCAACAATTTTATAGCACTCAAATACAAAATATAAATACTCAACTGATAGAAATGATACGATTTATCGTTTTAAACAAAGGTAATGATCCACATGATTCTTTAGTTGGAATCAAACATACCCTAGATAATCTCCCTAAAATGTTAAATCATGGAATTTTTCAAGAATTTCTCAAAGAAAGAAGAGCTAAGGTTGAAAATGCTATCATTGTTTCTACAGGACCAAGTCTTATAAAACAACTTCCTTTGTTAAAAAAATATGCTAATAAAGCTACAATTTTTTGTGCGGATTCTTCTTATCCTATTTTAGCTAAACATGGTATAAAGCCTGATTATGTTTGCATGCTAGAACGTGATGATATAGTTTCTAAATGTTTTGATAATGATTTTGGCGATTTTAACAAAGGCATACTTTTCATACTTGCTTCTGTGGTTCACAAAGAAGTATTAGATTTTTTAGAAAAAGATCAAAGAGCTTATATGCTTGTACATCGCCCTTTAAATTTTGCAGCTAGTTTAAAACTTGATGAATATGGATATCTTGGAGTAGGACACAGTGTTTCCAATATGATCTATGAACTAGCAGGAGCTTTAAGATTTGAAAATATCATTTTTATAGGACAGGATTTAGCTTATGGCGAGGATGGAAGTTCACATCCTAAAGAGCATATACATGGAAGTCAAGGTGAAGAAATCAGAGGAGAAAAATATACACTAGCTTATGGAGGAAAAGGCAAAGTAAGAACACAACTTACTTGGAATTTGTTTCGTCAAGCTTTTGAAAAAGATATTTTTTGGGCAAAAGAAAAACTCAATATCACCACCTACAACTGCACCGAAGGTGGAGCAAGGATAGAAGGAACCATAGAAAAACCTTTTCTATGGGCTTGTGAGAATTTACTTGATAAAGATTTAAATAAACCTTTTGATTTTCCAAAATTTCTAGATAAAAAACTAGCCAAAGAAAAATTAGAAAAAACAAAAAAATATCTCCAAAAAAGCATTTTAGAATCCAAAGAATTTATAAAAAAAACCCAAACTCAGCTTCAAAAGCTTAGATACACTTTAGAAAAAAATGACAAGAATTTTCAAACTCTTGAAAAAATCAAAAATGATCTTTTAAATCTTTTTAAAGAATTTAAAAAACTCAAGCTTTTTAATGAACTTTGTCAAGCTATTTATTTTCATAACGAATGTGAAATTTTAAAATTTGAAGTTTTAAACACAAATAAGCAAAAAGAAAATTTAATAGACTTTTTGAAAATACAACACAATTGGTTTATCCAAGGTTTAGGATATCTTGATACTCAAAACAAAACCATAGAAAAAAGTTTAGAAAATTGGAATTTTGACGATATAGCTAAAAAATAATTAGGATTTCCAATGACCTTCACCCCTACCCAAAAAGAGCTCTTTAATAAAAACATTGAGGCTTTAAGTAATATTCTTTTAAAAGAAAGTTTAAAACAAATCCAGTCTAGTAAATTTGAACTTATCTTAGGTAAAGATAATCTAGATATCAATCTAAAAGATACAAGTATAAAAAATAATGGGGGGGGGTATAATGAAAATTTACTTTATCAAGATCCCATTAAAGAATTGCAAACTATGCTAAATACTTATAATGACAAATACCTACTTTATCCTGTATTGTATTTTTATGGTTTTGGAAATGGAGTTTTATTTAAAGCTTTATTGCAAAATAAAAATCATCAACATATTGTTGTTTTTGAAAAAGATATAGAAATCATTTGGATAATGTTTCATATCTTAGATTTTTCACATGAATTACAAAGTGCAAGATTGATGATTTTAGAAAATGATAAATTACAAACTCAAGATTATACTGAACTTTGCTCTTCTAAACCTTTCTTTCAATTTTCTAGAATTTATTTTTTAGAACTGATGAGTCATTATTATGAAAGATTTCATGAAGATGTTTTGGAGTTAAATAAGAAATTAGCAGAAACTTTTAAAAATATCATTTTAAGAAATGGTAATGATCCTCTTGATGCTCTTCAAGGCATAGAACAATTTGTTTATAACTTACCTCAAATGATCACTCATCCTAGTTATAAAGAATTACTTTCTAAAAGAAAGGGTATAAGTGATACAGCTATCATTGTTTCTACAGGACCATCTCTTACTAAACAACTTCCTTTATTAAAAAAATATGCTAGCAAAGCTACAATTTTTTGTGCGGATTCTTCTTATCCTATTTTAGCTAAACATGGTATAAAACCTGATTATGTTTGTATGTTGGAAAGAACTGAATTAACAGCAGAGTTTTTTAATCATGATTTTGGAGAATTTGATAAGGATATTGTGTTTATTTGTGCTGGTGTTGTTCATCCAAAGGCGATTGAGTATTTAAAGGGTAGAAATTTAGTCATAACTCAAAAAGTTCTTGCTTTTCCATATTATATAAATCTTAAAGATTTTTCTTATGCTGCCGTAGGATTTAGCGTTGCACATACATTATCTTATCTAGCAACTTATCTAAGTCATAAAAACATCATTTTTATAGGACAGGATTTAGCTTATGCTGAAAATGGCAATTCTCATCCTGATGATTATCAAAATTCAGCTAGCTATGAAAGTCAAATGTATGAGCATATTTTAACCAAAGCTTATGGCGAGAAAGAAGAAGTTAAAACTCATAGTATATGGCTTTTATTTAAAAATTGGTTTGAAAATGAAATGATTCCAAATACTAGAAAAATGGGTATCACCACCTATAACTGTACCGAAGGTGGAGCAAGGATAGAAGGAACCATAGAAAAACCTTTTTTATGGGCTTGTGAGAATTTACTTGATAAAGATTTAAATAAACCTTTTGAAAAATTAGAACCTTTAAGTTTAAATAAACAAAATGAGTTTTTACTTAAGGCTTATTATAAAGTTTATCAAAGTATTAAACATTGTAGAGATTTTAGTAAAATACTCAGCAATGATTTTGAAAATATACAAAGTATATATTTGAGTTTAAATGAAAAAGAAGAGGATATCAATTTAGCTATTGAAAAAATAGATGAATTTAAAAATAAACTTGAAGATATAAAACAAATGCAAGATTTATATGAAATTTTACAACCTCTGCGTACTCAATTTGAACTTAATCTTGCTAGAATTTATGTTTTAAATCCTAAAACCAAAGAAGATGCTTTTAATAAAAGTATTCTTTGGATAAAAGAACATTTAGAATTTATGGAATTAGTTTATGGACATATTAAAGCACAAGAAAATGCTTTGATTAAAAATATACTTCCTTTAGAAGAAAAACTTAAAGAAAGAAAATTAGATAAATGGATGGAAAGGGTGAGAAGGTGAGAGAAGAAAATAATTTTAACAAAAATTTAAAAGCTTTAAGCGGTTTTGAGTATAACAACTTACGCAAAAAACTTGAGGATCTAAAAGAGCTTAGAGAATTTACTTTCACTCAAGGAAAAGATAATCTTGATATCAATATCATAAAAAAAAGAAATTTAAAAAAAATGTATCAAGATCCCATCAAAGAGCTTGAAAAAAATTTAGAATATTTTAAAGATTTTACACGCTATCCTGTGCTTTTTTTTTATGGTTTTGGAAATGGAATTTTATATAAAATTCTACTTCAAAATCAAGCACTTAAAAGAATAATCATCTTTGAAAAAGAATTAGAGCTTATCTTTTTGGCCTTAAATTTCATAGATTTTAGCAAAGATTTAAGCTTAGGGCGACTCATTATTTTACATCATGATGATATTAATCTTCCTAAAATGGATAAAGTTTTTCGTTTGATAGGGGATTTGTTTTATCGTTCTTACAATCTACACATTGCTAATGATTTTTATGAATACTATAAAGAAGATATTTTAAAACTTAATAAACTCAACATGCAAATCATCAAAAATCACAATCTTATGCGTGGTAATGATCCTAAAGATGCCATGCAAGGTATAGAACAATTTGTTTATAATCTTCCTCAAATGATTACTCATCCTAGTTATAAAGAATTACTTTCTAAAAGAAAGGGTATAAGTGATACAGCTATCATTGTTTCTACAGGACCATCTCTTACTAAACAACTTCCTTTGTTAAAAAAATATGCTAATAAAGCTACAATTTTTTGTGCGGATTCTTCTTATCCTATTTTAGCTAAGCATGGTATAAAACCTGATTATGTTTGTATGTTGGAACGCGATGAAATAGTAGCTGAATGTTTTAATAATGATTTTAAAGATTTTGATAAAGACATCATTTTTCTAGTAGCTTCTTTGGTGCATAAAAAAACCATTTCTTATCTTAAAAAAAATAAAAGAAAATACATTTTAATCATAAAAGGCCAGCCTTTTGCGAGATGCTTGGGGCTAGACGATTATGGATATATTAACGCAGGCATGAGTGTATCTCATATGGCTTATGAACTGGCTGAAAATTTAGGACATAACAACATCATTCTCATAGGTCAGGATTTAGCTTATGCCAAAGATGGGCAAACACATTCTCAAGGTTTCATCCATGCTAATTTACACAATGGAGACTATGAAAGGGACTTAGATAAATTTAGCACTACAGCTTATGGAGGAAATGGAAAAGTTCAAAGTTCTGAAATTTGGACACTTTTTAGACAAATTTTTGAAAATTTCATTGCTTTTAGCAAAAGTAAAACTTATAATTGCACTGAAGGAGGTGCTAGGATAGAAAGCGCTATAGAAAAACCTTTTAAAGAACTTTGCGAAAATTTACTCGAAAATAAAAAAGATAAAAAATTTAAAAAATTACAAGTTTTAAATACTAAAGAACAAGTAAAACTCGGATTAAAAATCTATCAAAAAATTAAAAAAAATATGAATTTATCCTTAAATTTTAAAAAAGAGTGTAAAAAAGTTCAAAAACAAATTCACAATCTTACCCATGGAAAAAACAAGCTCTCTCTTGAACAAATAAACCAGAATATAGACAAAATCAAAGAAAAACTTTCAAATAAAAAATATCTCTTTTTACAAGAAATTTTAGGCCCTACTTTACATCATGAACAAAGTATATTAACGCCTTTATATCTTAAAGATATCAAAGATGAATCTGATAAACAAAATAAACTTTTTGCTTGGATTTATGCACATGAATCTTTGATAGAAAATATCATAGAACTTTTAGAAGCTCAAGACAAAAGACTTAAAATCGCTATTTTACCTTTGCAAGACTTTTTAGAAAAGAAAAAAGCACTTTAAAAGCTTAGATGCATAAAAGCATCTAAGAAATTATTGAAGAAGTTTTAAAACATTTTGCTGCACTGCATTAGCCTGACTCATAGCATAAGAACCTGATTGCGCAAGGATGTTATATTTAGAAAAATTTGCACTTTCAGCTGCAAAGTCTACATCTCTTATGGTTGATTCAGCTGCTTTAACGTTTACTTGAGTAACAGTGATGTTGTTTATAGTAACTTGAAGTTGATTTTGCACTGAACCAATGTCGGCTCTGATTTGATCAAGATTTGTTATAGCCGTTTCAGCTATATCCATCACAGCCATAGCGCCTTTAAGTGTAGTTACACCTGCTGTTTCATCTTTTACACCAAGAGTATTCCCTGCTGAAGTTTTCATGGTTGCAAACTGAGAAAGATTTGATCCCGATGAAAAACCTGAACCTGCAGAAACATTATATACCGCAGAAAGTTGCGAAGCAGCTGAAATAGCTATAGTGTTTGCAAAACCTGTAGAATAATTTTTACCGCTACCTACAGAAAAACCTGAACCTGAAGAAAATCCACTTCCTGTACTACTCATATAGGCACTAACAGAAGAATAACCTCCTAAAATATTTCCTTTATTTGCGGAATTAAAGCCCATAGCATCAGCTACATTTGCATCGATTTGCCCTTTAGACTCTCTTAAAGAAACGGAAGCTTGAGAAATCATATTGCCTGTTCCAAAACCTATAGCAGAAAGATTTGTTCCACTGATTAAAATATCTTTACCATCATTTTTAACTAAAGATAAACGACCATAATTTTCCAGCATATTTGGATTGATAAAAGCACCTCTGCCTATATTACCTTCAATTTTAATCCCTCTTCCCTCTCTTGAAGTAAGTAAAAGCTTACCATTTTCATCGATAGAAGCTTCAACTCCGGTTGTATCTTTAACCGAATTGATTGCAGAAACCAAGGCTCCATTAGCATCACCATCTTTATATTCTATCTGACCGATTTTTACCCCATTGATAGCAAAATCTTCTGAAGTAGCTCCAGCCCTAACTGCTCCCATGCCTCGAGTCTCTACTGTAAAAGTAGCTCTAACACCGGTTTGATCAGCACTTTTATTGATCTCTTCTGCTAAGGCTCCAAGTCCTGTTCCAACTGAAGTTGAAATCACAACTTTTTGAAATTTAAAATCATCTATACCATTGTAATTTTTAAGGGTAAATTGCACTTCACCACCAACTGAAATCCTTGATCCTGTTTCAAAACGAGTTAAACCTATCTTAGAAGACTGGGTTGCTCCTATAGTAGCTTTTATAGTTTGATTTGAACTCGCACCGATTTGAAATTCTTGATTGATAAAATTTCCACTTAAAAGTTGCTTACCGTTAAATGAAGTAGTATTTGCGATATTGTCAAGTTCTTCCATTAAACGGTTGATATCTGCTTGAAGCATGGTTCTTGTTTTTAAACTTTGTCCATCTTGAGCCGCTTGAGTTGCCTTAGTTTTGATTGTATCTAAGATTTTAAGTTGCTCATCCATAGCCTTATCAGCAGTTTGTAAAATACCTATAGCATCATTACCATTGTTTATAGCTTGACCTAAAGTAGCTGCTTGTGAACGCAAAGAATCTGCTATAGCCATCCCTGAAGCATCATCTGCTGCGGAGTTGATTCTAAGACCTGAACTAAGTCTGCTTAAAGACTTATCCAGCTCTCTAGCATTAACAACTGAATTTGCATGTGCGTTTAATGCACCGATGTTGGTGTTTATCCTAAAACCCATTTTAAATCCTTTCAAAATATTGCATCGAAAAGATTAAAGCAAGAAGTGTTCCAAGTTTTAGTTTAATTAAAAATTTTAGAGTTTAAAATAAAAAAGCCTAGTTTAAACTAGGCTTGGATTTGTATATATTGCAGCTTTTGTAAACTACTGTAGTAATCTTAAAACATTTTGCTGAACAGAATTAGCCTGTGCCATGGCATAAGAGCCACTTTGAGCTAAGATATTTGCTTTAGAGTAGTTTGCACTCTCAGCTGCAAAGTCTACATCACGGATTTGTGATTCTGCTGCTTTAACATTTACTTGAGTAACAGTGATGTTGTTTATAGTTGATGTAACTTGATTTTGCACTGAACCAATGTCGGCTCTGATTTGATCAAGATTTGTTATAGCCGTTTCAGCTATATCCATCACAGCCATAGCGCCTTTAAGTGTAGTTACACCTGCTGTTTCATCTTTTACACCAAGAGTATTCCCTGCTGAAGTTTTCATGGTTGCAAACTGAGAAAGATTTGATCCCGATGAAAAACCTGAACCTGCAGAAACATTATATACCGCAGAAAGTTGCGAAGCAGCTGAAATAGCTATAGTGTTTGCAAAACCTGTAGAATAATTTTTACCGCTACCTACAGAAAAACCTGAACCTGAAGAAAATCCACTTCCTGTACTACTCATATAGGCACTAACAGAAGAATAACCTCCTAAAATATTTCCTTTATTTGCGGAATTAAAGCCCATAGCATCAGCTACATTTGCATCGATTTGCCCTTTAGACTCTCTTAAAGAAACGGAAGCTTGAGAAATCATATTGCCTGTTCCAAAACCTATAGCAGAAAGATTTGTTCCACTGATTAAAATATCTTTACCATCATTTTTAACTAAAGATAAACGACCATAATTTTCCAGCATATTTGGATTGATAAAAGCACCTCTGCCTATATTACCTTCAATTTTAATCCCTCTTCCCTCTCTTGAAGTAAGTAAAAGCTTACCATTTTCATCGATAGAAGCTTCAACTCCGGTTGTATCTTTAACCGAATTGATTGCAGAAACCAAGGCTCCATTAGCATCACCATCTTTGTAATCTACTTTACCGATTTTTACCCCATTGATAGCAAAATCATCTGAAGTAGCTCCAGCCCTAACTGCTCCCATGCCTCGAGTCTCTACTGTAAAAGTAGCTCTAACACCTGTTTTATCAGCATTTTTATTGATCTCATCAGCTAAAGCTCCAAGTCCTGTTCCAACTGAAGTTGAAATCACAACTTTTTGAAATTTAAAATCATCTATACCATTGTAATTTTTAAGGGTAAATTGCACTTCACCACCAACTGAAATCCTTGATCCTGTTTCAAAACGAGTTAAACCTATCTTAGAAGACTGGGTTGCTCCTATACTTGCTTTTACAGTTTGATTTGAACTCGCACCGATTTGAAATTCTTGATTGATAAAATTTCCACTTAAAAGTTGCTTACCGTTAAATGAAGTAGTATTTGCGATATTGTCAAGTTCTTCCATTAAACGGTTGATATCTGCTTGAAGCATGGTTCTTGTTTTTAAACTTTGTCCATCTTGAGCCGCTTGAGTTGCCTTAGTTTTGATTGTATCTAAGATTTTAAGTTGCTCATCCATAGCCTTATCAGCAGTTTGTAAAATACCTAAAGCATCGTTACCATTAGATATAGCTTGACCTAAAGTATTAGCTTGAGATCTTAAACTATCTGCTATCGCCATCCCTGAAGCATCATCTGCTGCGGAGTTGATTCTAAGACCTGAACTAAGTCTGCTTAAAGAAGCATCCAAACTTTTACTATTTAAATCAGCGTTTGCTTTAGCATTTAAAGCTGCAACATTGGTGTTAATACGAAATCCCATTTTAAATCCTTTTAAAAAATTTCAAGCCCATCCATGAACTTGTTAAATGCTATATCGTGCAATCAAAAAAATATTTTATACTTTGGTAATAAAATTTCATACTTTTGACAAAGACTTGTATTTTTGCCCTAACTTTTCTATAAAATAAATCAACCATTCATCATAAGCTTTGATATAGGCTGTGATAAAATGTGTTTCATCTTTTATATGAAGTTTCAATACATCAGCAATCATTTTTCCACGATAAGCAAAAGCTCCTCTTAAAACTTCATCCTGTATAAACTCATCTTCATCTAAAGAGTGATTAAAATTTTCTATGTTTTGATAGACTTTTTCTAAAAATTCTAAAGGTAAAATAAAATCTTTACTGAGTATATTTTCTAAAATTTGTTTTAAAGCTAAAGCATCGTCTAAAAATCTTTTAGCATTATCTTGATCTTTTTGTATTTTTTCTTTGAATTTAACTAGGAGTTTATCACTTCTATTTTTAGTTAAACTTTTTGGAAGTTCAAATTGAGGTTTTTCTTTTGTAAGGAGTTTTTCACAACATTCTTTAAAGGAAAGTTCTTCAGTGAAATTAATCCTTGCTCCACCTTCAGTAGCATTGTAAAATTTAGCTTCTTTACTGTTGCAAGCAAAAAGATATTCAAGTTTTATACGATAATCATTCCAAGTTATATGGGTTAAAACTTCACCTTTACCTGCATAAGCGGGGATTTTAAGTTTATATTTTTTATGCTCTTCTTCAAATTTCTCCCCAAAATCAAAACCTTTTGAGTGTGAATTTCCTTCTTCATCAAAGGCTAAATCTTGCCCTATCATAATAATATTTTTAAATCCCAAAGCCAAAGCTAAAGCATAAGAAAAATGACTTACATGAGTACCCGTATCTATATAGCCAAAGTCATTAAGGTTAAAGCGTTGGTAAAGGGCTTTATTTCTTAAAACAATCATACAATTTTCAGCATTTAAACTACGCGCGACATTAGGATGCGTAGCACACTCAAGAGCGATAATGCTTTGTTTTAAATTTTCTTTATTTTGAAAAAATTTCATTGCATGACAATCTTTAAAATCGATATTTAAAACATAATCAGGCACTATACCTTCTTTTTCAAGCATACTTAAAGCCCCATCAGCACAAAAGATCACTGCTTTATCTTGACAAGCTTTAAGTAAAGGAAGTTGTTTAGCTAAACTAGGTCCTGCAGAAACTACTATAGCATTATCAAATTTGTTTTTTCTTTGGCTTAAGATTCTTTGAAAAGGAATGCTTTCAAGCATAGAAGGGATGTTTTGTAAAAACTGTCCATGTGTTAGCAAAGGTAAAAAACATGTAATATCTGCATTCCTTATTGCTACACTTGCACTTTTAATACAAAGTTCATTCAAAGATAAAATAGAAGTTTCATAGTATTTAAGATAATAATGCGAGCTAATAAACATTTCATATAAACTTAAATACTCTAAAATACTTTGCTGATCAAAAATCATAGCAATTTGAATTTCTAAATCCTTTGCAACACAGTCAAATAATACAACCTTATAAACTTTCAACTCTTCACTCAAATCTATCGTGCTTAAAGCCAAGATAAAAAGTTCGATTTCACTTTCAAATACAAAAAGATGTTTATAGTGTTTAGCTAAATTTTTAATCAGTAAAGCATTGCCTATACCATAAATACATACAAAAGGATATCTAGGAGTTTTTTCTAAAATACTTTGATAGAAAAAATTTAATTCTTCTTCTAAATTTTCATACATAAAAACATTATGAGTTTTATCATAGATATTTAAATTTTCATCTATATTAAAACGAGAGCAAGTTTTATTTTGTATGAAATTTAAAAGTTTATTTCCTAAGGGTTCATTTACCCCACTTAATAAAGCTTGTATGTTTTTTTCTAGCAAATTCATGGAAGTTCCTTAAAAGAATCGATGATAATATTTATTCTTTGCTCTAATTTTTCCATAAAATAAAGCAACCATTCATGGTAAGCTTTAATATAAGCTGTGATGAAACTAGCATTATCTACAATATTTTCTTTATAAACTAAACTTATCTTAAGTCCTCGCTCATACATCACTGCTTTTAAAATACCATCCTGTATAAACTCATCTTCATCTAAAGAGTGATTAAAATTTTCTATGTTTTGATAGACTTTTTCTAAAAATTCTAAAGGTAAAATAAAATCTTTACTGAGTATATTTTCTAAAATTTGTTTTAAAGCTAAAGCATCGTCTAAAAATCTTTTAGCATTATCTTGATCTTTTTGTATTTTTTCTTTGAATTTAACTAGGAGTTTATCACTTCTATTTTTAGTTAAACTTTTTGGAAGTTCAAATTGAGGTTTTTCTTTTGTAAGGAGTTTTTCACAACATTCTTTAAAGGAAAGTTCTTCAGTGAAATTAATCCTTGCTCCACCTTCAGTAGCATTGTAAAACTTTGCTTTTTGTTCATTGCAAGCAAAAAGATATTCAAGTTTTATACGATAATCATTCCAGGTTATATGAGTTAAAACTTCACCTTTGCCTGCATAGGCTTGAGCTTTTAAAGTAGGCACAGTTTTTTCTCCATTAAATTGCTCACCATAACTAAAACCTTTTGAGTGTGAATTTCCTTCTTCATCAAAGGCTAAGTCCTGTCCTATCATGATAATATTTTTAAATCCTAAAGCCAAAGCTAAAGTATAAGAAAAATGACTCACATGAGTGCCTGTATCGATATAACCAAAGTCATTGAGATTGAAGCGTTGATATAAAGGGTCATCTCTTAAAACTACACTTTTATTATCTAAAAAATGAACCAAGCTAAGATGAGTAGCACATGAAAGCACATTTAAAGAAGTTTTATTTTCTTTATTTTGAAAAAATTTCATTGCTAAATCAGTAAAATCTAAATTCGTAACATAATCAGGCACTATGCCTTCTTTTTCAAGCATACTCAAAGCCCCATCAGCACAAAATATCACTGCTTTATCTTGATAAGCTTTAAGTAAAGGAAGTTGTTTAGCTAAACTAGGTCCTGCAGAAACTACTATAGCATTTTCGAATTTGTTTTTTCTTTCATTTAAGATTCTTTGAAAAGGAATGCTTTCAAGCATAGAAGGGATGTTTTGTAAAAGATGAGAATAACACTCAAAACCGATACATAAACTGGAATTTAAATTTCTTATCACAACTTTAATATTTTTCTCGCAAAGTTCATCTGCTTTATGCCAAATATCTTCATAAAACTTTTTGTAATAAACATTATTTACAAACATTTCATATAAACTTAAGTACTCAAACATATCTTTCATATCAAAAAGTATAAGCAGTTGAATATCTACTCTTTCTTCTTCGATATCCACAAGATAAATTTTTCCACTACAAAGCTCTTCACTCAAATCCAGCGTGCTTAAAGCCAGGATAAAAAGTTCGATTTCACTTTCAAATACAAAAAGATGTTTATAGTGTTTAGCTAAATTTTTAATCAGTAAAGCATTGCCTATACCATAAATACATACAAAAGGATATCTAGGAGTTTTTTCTAAAATACTTTGATAGAAAAAATTTAATTCTTCTTCTAAATTTTCATACATAAAAACATTATGAGTTTTATCATAGATATTTAAATTTTCATCTATATTAAAACGAGAGCAAGTTTTATTTTGTATGAAATTTAAAAGTTTATTTCCTAAGGGTTCATTTACCCCACTTAATAAAGCTTGTATGTTTTTTTCTAGTAGGCTCATTAGGTTTCCTTAAAATTTATCTATTTTTAGTGATATTTTGTCATCTTTTTCGCTAAATTGATACAACAAATCCTCACAAGGATAAGAGATACATTTTTCTTTACAATCTTTTTTTGGATTTTGTTTTATTTTTTCTAGCATTAAAGGAAATTCTTTAGAAATCAAAGTTTTCATAGACATTCCCATACCGTGTTCTAAACTTTTGATAAATTTGCCATCAATTTGATCTGGATTTTTTATCATATAAAGCTCTGTGTCAAATCCAAATTGTTTTAAATATTTATAAAGTTCTAATTTTTCATCAGGTGGAGCTATTTCTTTATCATAAAAAGAATGATAGCTTGTATAATATGGTTTTGGATAGCTACTCTGAATTTCAAGATGCTTTGGTTCTAAGATATATCTTATCATTCTTCTTGGCACTGAAAAAAAATTATTTAAACTAGAATTACTTGTCCAAAAAGTTTTATCAGAGCAATAAGTAAAAATATGTTTAAAAAAATTAGCTGTTCCAAAACAATAATATCTCATAAAATCAATTTCTTTTCCAAATCCTACAAGACGCCAAAGAAATTTAGCATAACTTGAGTTATCTATAACTCCATCTATAAGCCAAGGCGCAATCTTAGCTGCTAAATGTGCCAAATACCCACCATGAGAACTACCTATCATAATAACTGGTATACCCCCCCCCCATAGTATCAAAAGGAGCATGTTTTTTAAGATAAAGTGCGACATTTAAAAGATCTTGAGCTTGCATGATCCCAAAATTTTGATATTCGTTTTTTGTTGGTTGCAAACTTAGATGAATGCTTAATTTAAAATTTGGATTAATTAATTTTTGGTTTTTTTGTTCTTCTAAGATGTGATCAACTTCTTTGAGTGTTGAGCTTAATTCTTCTAAAGAATTTAACTTATCTAAATTAACTTGTATATTTAAAGCTTCACAACTTGTTTTTAAAATAAGTTTGTCTATATCATCCATAAAAAAGCTTGATCCAGTTTGCGGGCGATTTCCTATACAATGATAATTCACACTAGCTACAGCTGCATTATACTCACTAGCCACAAATTCAGCCAAGTGTTCACGGTAATTTTCATCCGCATCTCCACCAAGCCCAGGGATGATAAACACTAAAGCTTTTATTTCTTTTTCATCATCAAAACAAAGCTTAAATTCAAGCTTTGATTCTCTTTTTATACCAAGTTCTACATCATCACAAGAGTCGATCTCATAAGTTTTACTCACTATCATTACATTCCCCCTATTAAAAAATAAGTTTTACTCGCTAGGTTTTTAAAATTTTCATTCTTACTTAAAATCACACAAGCTTTATTACTAGAAGAGCTTGTAAAGTCTATATTTTCTAAATCTTCATGGCTTTGATTAGCTGCGTTGATGATAGCATTTTTACTTGCTTCATTGCTTGAAATTCCCATGAGTATAAAATCAGCTTTATTTATAAAAACAAGTTTTAAGCATTCTTTATCATCGCCTACGCGAAAATTTACTTCTTTTATACCGTTAAAATTACTAAGATCAACATTTTCAACCCCGCTTACATTACTCATCGTTTTTATAGAGCTTAAATGATCATTTTTCAAAGTATAAATGCTTATATCGTTGATCAAAGTTTTAAGGTTATTTAAAGACTTACTAACCTCGGCTTCATGCTTACTTGAACTCATTTTTGGTAAAGCAATAGCGGCTAAAATTCCTAAGATAACAATCACAAAAACAAGTTCTAATATAGTAAAAGCTTTTCTCATCTATATCCTTGAAAAATTTTTATTTTTAGGGCTTAAAATATCTTCTTCTACGCTTACAAATTCCTTTTTTTCATAAGCATCAACTGCGGCTCTTGCTATCATCAAAGCATTATCAGAGCAGAATTTTAAGGGAGCTAGTTTTAAATTTGCATTATATTTTTGACATAAATTTTGCAAACGCGAACGCAAGTTAAGATTTGCACTAGCTCCTCCTACAACGCCAAAATTTTTAAATTTATAAAGATTAAAAATTTTTTCTAATTTATCCATGATATGATCACAAGCTGTATTTTCAAAAGCATAAGCTATTTCTGCTTTTATATCATCGCTTAAATTTTCATGCTTTAAAATTTCTAAACGCACTGCATTTTTAAGTCCTGAAAAACTATAAGCGAGTTCTTTAGAATGCTTTAAAGGTATATTAAAAGAGATATTTTTAAGTTTGGCATTTTTTGCTAAATTTTCTATGATGACCCCACCAGGATAACCTAAATTCATCATTTTAGCCACTTTATCAAAACTTTCTCCAAAGCTATCATCATTTGTACTTGCTAAAAGCTCTAAGTTTGCATCATCTTTAAGATAAAGCACCATAGTATGCCCACCACTAACAAGTAAAATTCCCATATCTAAAGAAATTTTTTCTTCCAAAAAAAGACTATAAATATGACCTTTAAGATGATTTATAGGGATTAAGGGTAAATTTAGAGCACTTGCTAAGGTTTTTGCCATGGAAATTCCACTGAGCAAAGAAACGCTAAGCCCGGGTTCATTTGTCACAGCTATGGCACAAAGATTTTTAAAATGCTCTTTGCATTGCTTAAGTATCTTTGGTAAAGCCTCGCTATGAAGTCTTGCAGCAAGTTCAGGTACCACTCCCCCATAGATACTATGATCTAATTCTTGGGAAATTTTTTTATGAAATTTACATTCTAAGGTATTTTTATCAATGATAGCTATAGAACTATCATCACAAGAACTTTCTATAGCTAGGATAAGATTTTTCATTCAAATTCCACTAAAATAGAACCTAAGAATTTATCTTTTGATCTTGCCATTTTAAGAGTGTTTAAATCCAAATTTTTAGCATTTTTGATCAACTTGCTATTGGTATTTGCCTCTAAAAGTTGTTGCAAATTCGCCCCTCTTAACTCATAAAATTCCACTCTATAAATTTTACCTGCCATGTCTAAAGAGTATTGTGTTTGCATATTTTTTTTATGAACTAAAATACCACTTTCATCTTTTCCATGATCAAAGCCTATGATATTTACGCGCACATTAGCTATCTTTGGAATAAGAAAATTCTCTTTTACTTTTACCTTGGTTCCAAAAGGAACTGTGGTTTCATTGCTATCAACTTGAAAAGTTACTTCATTAAAAGCATCGCTAAATTCTAAATACTCAGGATATAATCTTGTTTGAAAACGATTGCCATATTGGATATAAAAAGAATTTCCTTCTGCGATAACAGCCGTAAGTTCATTGCTTGTGTTATAATTTAACTCTTTATTTACCGGAAAAGGCACATAGTTGATAACCTTTCTTGGATTTTTTAAAGAAAGTAAAATTCTATCATCAAAAAGTTTTACTTCAAGCTCTTTATTTATGGCTTTATCAACTCCTTGCGGAGTGAGTTCGAAATCTCTGCTAAATTCAATTCCTGCAGTTTTTAAATAATTTTCAATTGCCAAAAGATGATAATAAGCTCTTAAATTTACAGGCAGATTTTTACTTGCTTCATTTGCAAAAGCGGCTTTGTGATTTGAAATCACAAAATAAGTTAAAGCTTTAAGCATTTCCGTATCGCCAAGCTCTTGGGTTTTGGTGTTTTTAAGATGATAAGCATGCTTTGGATCAGCAAGCGAAGAATTGACACTATTTACGGTTTGAGTGGCGATATTTTCAAGATCAGGGTATTTGCTTGCATTGATTTCGCTTGTATCAATCACGCTTGAATTTCCCCAACGCTTAGGATTTTGCATCGCATCGATATAAGTGGGTTTATAAAAACCCCAACCATCGTGAAGATTGATCACCATACTAACTTCAGGAAGTAAAATAAGCTCTTTAATGCGTTGAACGGTTTTATAATCAGGATCTTTTGGGCTAATATTTGCAAATTTACGGTTTAAATCCCCATTATTCCCACGAGAACGCTTGATAATGCTATCAAAAGCTAAATTTGGAGCCACTATAATCTTACCCTTAGTGATATTATAATCACTCAAAAGCAAACTTGCCGCATGAAATCCACCAGGCTCATCGCCTTGAATTCCACCAAAAATTAAAACTGTATTATTATCATCTAGACTTTTTCCATTTTCTCCTACGCTAAAGTCTAGCTCTAAAGCAAAAATGCTTGTTATAAAAAATAAAATTGTTAAAAAAAATTTCATTTTAACTCCTTAAATACTCTCTTGTTTTAAAATCATACTCAAAAACTTCTTCTATGCTTGAAATTTTAGGTACTCCAAAATGATCAAGAGCTTTAAAAATGCATTTAGCAATGTCTAAAAATCCACTTTTATTTTCTAAAAAATTATAAACACCAACTTCATTAGCAGCATTGATGATAACACCTAAATTTGGCTCTTTTAAAAATGTATTTTTAAGCTTAAAAATAGGATATTTTTTTGTGCTGATTGGATGAAATTTTAAAGCAGGCATTTTACTAAAATCAACAGCCTCTAAAATAGGCGTATCTTGTTTTTCAAATATAGCATCTGAAATAGCTAGTTTCATATCTGCTTTTGAAAAATACGCCGTGCTAGCTCCATTTTTAAATTCACACATTGCATGCACTAAAGATCTTGGTTCTATTAAAGCATCAATTTCTTTAAAATCATATAAATGATAAGCCTCTATAATCTCAAAAAGCTTATTTGCCATAGTCGCACTATCTATAGTGATCTTTGCTCCCATGTTCCAATTAGGATGTTTTAAAGCATCTTTGACACTGACTTGATTTAAATCTTTGATTTTATACTTATAAAAAGCTCCGCCGCTTGCTGTGATATAAAGTTTTGCTATATTTTTTTTACCTTCGAGTAAAAATTTTAAAGCTGCATGCTCACTATCAACGGGTAAAAATTTAGCCCCTTTCAAAAAACTCCCAGCTACTACAAGACTTTCTTTGTTAGCTAAAGCTATGTTTTTGCCAAGCTCTTTAGCCTTTAAAGTGCTTTTAAGTCCTGCAAAACCTACAATGGCATTGAGTAAAAGCTTATCTTGACATTCTGTTAAAATTTGCTCTAAACCTTCTTGCCCTATAAAAACTCTATCGTGTTTAACTAAATGCTTATTTTTTGAATCTTTTATGGCAACAAATTTGGGTTTAAACCTTGCGATTTGCTCATTTAAAAGAGCGATGTTATCCCCACAAGCTAAAGCAGAAATACGAATGTTTTTTAAAGCAGCAAGTTTAAGAGCGTTTACTCCTATGCTGCCCGTGCTTCCAAAAAGTATCATAAAAGAGTAACCATCACAAAAGCAGCAATGATCACCGCATCGATCCTATCGAGCACGCCCCCATGACCAGGGATAAGATCTCCACTATCTTTTACACCTGCTTCTCTTTTAAAATAACTCTCAAGCAAATCTCCAATCACTGCAAAAATCGCTACAAAAAACGAACAAAGCAAAGAAAGCCAAAAACTATAAACAAAAACTCCCAAAATAGTTCCAATAACACTCGCACAAATCAAGCCACCTATAACACCTTCTAAGGTTTTGTTTGGACTTGTTAGAGAAAAAGGAGTTTTACCCATAAGTTTTCCGATAAAATACGCCCCACTATCACAAGCTGCAACGATAATGATAAGCCAAAAAAGTGCAAACATACCCTGATCTAAATACACTTGCCAAAGTGCTAAAATAGGCAAACTAGGATAAATATAAATAAGAGCTGGTTTTAAGGAAGCCTTTTTATAAACCAAATATCCAACGACTAATAACAAAGCTAAAATCCCAAAAAGCAAAGCTTTATGCGATAAACTTCCCAAAATAAAAGCTATAGCCAAAGGGATAATAGAGATATTTTCTAAAGCAAAAAGTTTTTTTGCTTCACTAAAAGATAGATACAATAAAACCGCAAAAACGATAAAATTGATAAAAAATTGATCAATCAACGCGATAATAATAATAGCCCCTATCATCACAAGAGCT
Organism: Campylobacter sp. CFSAN093238; assembly: GCF_012898015.1. NCBI lineage: Bacteria > Pseudomonadati > Campylobacterota > Epsilonproteobacteria > Campylobacterales > Campylobacteraceae > Campylobacter > Campylobacter sp. CFSAN093238. The sequence goes on from NZ_CP040611.1 coordinate 1,379,862, forward strand.
GAAATAATTCTAGTTGTATTAAACATATTTTTCCTTATATACTAATATCTAAGCGATGAATGCTTTGTGCGTCTTTAAAATTTGGATCTTTAGACTCATCTTCTTCATTTTTCTCATCATCGCTGGTTTTAGCTTCTTGATTGTGTTTTTTCTTTTTTTCTTCTTGTTCGGCTTTTTCTTTGATCTCTTCTTTGATTTCATGAGTCTCATTGACTTTTTCAAGCTTGTTCAAAGTTTTTTCTTTTTCATTAAATTCAGCCATATTTAGCGTAGCTGCAAAACCTTCTTTTGCAAGCTCATTGCTTGCTTGTGTAGCTGGATAAGCCATATTCTGATTTATATAATTGATATTTCCTAAAGGGCTAACTGGCATTTTAATCCTTTGTGATATTAATACTTTTAAAATTTGTATAATTTACAAACGCCTTTTGCTGAACCTTAACAAAATTTTTTAAGGTATAATCGACCCAATACGAACCTTTCTTTAACTTAGAAAAGCTTACACAAAGCCTTGCAGCAAATTCTATCACATCGAGGCTGATTTTTTGCTTGTTTGATACAATCAAAGTATGTGCGCTAGGAATATCCCTTACATGAAGCCACAAATCATCTTTTTTAGCATTTTTAAGTAAAAATTCATTGCCTTTTTCATTTTTACCCACACAAATTTTAAACTCGTTAAAATAAAAATTTGCCACAAGATCTTCTTGTTTATGATCTTGATTTTTTTTGCTATTTTTTTTAGGTAGTAAAATTTCAAGCTCTATCTCACTCTTAGCTTGAAGCAATAATTCTTTCAAACTCAAGGTAAAATCTAACTTTTCTTTTAAATTTTGTCTTTGTATGTTTAAATTTTTAGCTTTTTGTTCTAATTTTTTAGCATTTTTATAATATAAATTAGCGCTTTGCTTAGGATTAAATTCAAGCTTAAATTCAAGCTCTTTGCCTTCAAAATCATCAAGCTTAATTTCCCTTTCATAATCTTTTAAAACACTCAAATTTGCAAACAATACATCGGCCCTTTTTCTGTATTCTAAAGCTTTTAAGAATAAAGAATTTTCTTCATCTAAACTAGAACAAAGTTCTTGTAAATTTTGTATTTTTTTATCCACTTGTGCAAGTTTTAAATTTTTTATTTGTTTGATTTTACTCTCATAAATGCTTGTAAATTTGCGAGAAAAATAATCTGCAAAGTCTTTAATTTCCTCAAAATTTTCATCCATTTTATAAGGCTTTAAAGACTCTAAAATCACATTAGGTTTTACAACACGATAACTTTTATCAATGTGTCTTAAAGCCTCTATGATCAAATCTTTTTCATCTGTAAGAATAACATTGGTATTTTTACCCGTAAATTCAAAATAAATTTTGCTCTCATAGCTTTTATAAGCCTTATTAGCTTTTACACTAAAACATAAAATACGATTGCCTTCAAGGACTTTAACTTCCTTTATAAAAGCATTGCTAAAATACTTTTTAAGCATAAAATCAAAAGGTGCATTATAATTTTTTGCATTAAATTTAGCTGTATAAATCGCACTCATTGCACGAGTAAGATCAAAAATAAATCTTTCTCTATCAAAGCTTAATTCCAAAATATTGTCATTGATACGCTTGATAAAATCGATTTTTTTAAACCGAGAAAAAAAAGTTTGTAATTGTAAAAGTTCTGTGTATTTCATAAAAGAAATTATAAAATATTTTGGCGAATTTTGTGGTAGAATTACATTAAAAAGGAAATTTGTGCAGCTTAATGAGCTAAATTGCGTGATTTTATGTGGTGGTAAATCTAGCCGTATGGGACAAGATAAAAGCAAATTGATTCTTAAAAATCAAAATTTAACTCAATTTCAAGTAGATAAATTTTCTAAAATTTTTAAAAATGTCTATGTGAGTGCGAAAGAAGACAAATTTGAAAACCATTTTAGCTTGATAAAAGATTCTTTAGAATTTGAAGTTTACTCTCCTATGCTTGCGCTTTACTCTATACTTTCAAATTTTAAAAATGAATTTGTTTTTGTTTTAAGTGTAGATAGTCCTAAAGTAGGTGAAAATGAACTTTTAAAAATGCTTCCTTTTTTAGAACAAAACTATAAAATAATCATAGCAAAAACCCCTTTGCATAAACATCCCTTATGTGGCTTTTATCACAGCTCTTTAGCTCAAACTTGTAAAAATTTCTTAGAAAAAAATGAACAAAAAATAGGACTTTTATTTTCTGAGATTAAAACCAAATTTGTAGAATTTGAAGATGAAGATGCTTTTTTAAATCTTAATTTTTATGAAGAATATGAAAAATTTAAAAGCAAGTTAAAATGAGAAAAATTGCTTTATTTTTAAGCTTATGCGTTTTTATATGGGCTAGTGATTTACAACAAGCTTTAGAGTATGAAAAACAAGGCGATTATAAAAAAGCTATGGAAATTTACAAAAAACTCGCTTTAAAAAATTCATCTGTTTTGATTTCTCAAGAACAAAATAACTCAAGCGAAGCAACACAAATGCAAAATTCTATCACTATAAAAAAAGAAGAAAAACAAGACTTTTCTCGCTTAGCTTTGGCTAATTATCTTGGTGAAAATGAAAGCTTTAATCCCCTTGGCATTAGCTCTTATAAGATGAATTATTTTTTACCTTTTGCTTATAGTTTTAATTCTTTAGGAGTAAATAATAATAAGAGTGAGGCGAAATTCCAACTTAGTGTTAAAAAAAGACTTTTTGAAAATTTACTAGGACTAGATGAAAAATATTATATAGCCTATACTCAAACTTCTTGGTGGCAAATTTATGAGCATTCTTCTCCTTTTAGAGAAACCAACTATCAACCAGAATTTTTTATAGATCTTCCTTTATATCTTAAAGATTATGAATTTTTTAACAATCTACGCGTAGGTATATTGCATGAAAGCAATGGCAAGGGAGATGAGAATTTACAATCTCGCTCATGGAATAGAATTTATGTATCTACTGCTATTTTATATAATAAATTTTTATTTGTTCCACGCCTTTGGTATAGAATTCCTGAAAACAAAAAAGATGATGATAATCCTGCCATCTTGCATTATATGGGAAATTTTGATGTGAATTTAGCGTATTTAGGTGATGATTATTTTATCAATCTTATGCTAAGAAATAATCTTAAATTCCACAATAACAAAGGCGCTATACAAGTTGATCTAGGATATGATATTTTTAATAACGGAATTTATTGGTATTTACAATACTTTAATGGCTATGGAGAAAGCCTTATAGACTATAACAAACACTTACAAAGACTTTCCACTGGATTTTTGATTTCTTACTAAAATATCCTTTGTAGTTTTATCATTTCTTAAAACAAATTTCATTACAATTTCATTTTTGATAATTATTATTACTATAAGGAAAGATTTGTTTTTTAAGCATATATTGAGTTTAAAAGTGCTTATAGCTTTACTTTTATTCTTTGGAATGATAAGTTTATTTATAGGAGTTATCAGTATCAATGTAAAAGATATTCTTAATCTTAACTCCACTCAACTAGAAATCATAACTCTCACAAGAATTCCTAGACTTATAGCAATTTTACTCACAGGAATGAGTCTTAGTATATGCGGGCTTATCATGCAACAACTCACGCAAAATAAATTCGTTTCCCCAACTACAGCAGGGACTATGGATTGTGCTAAATTTGGCATACTTATTTCTTTAATATTTTTTGCTGGAGCGTCTTTTTTTACTCAAACTATCATTGCTTCTGTATTTGCACTTTTGGGTTCTTTTATATTTATCCAAATTTTAAGAAAAATCAAACTCAAAGATGTGATTTTTGTACCTTTGATAGGCTTGATGTTTGGAGGTATTATTAGTGCTATAACCACTTTTTTTGCCTATGCTTTAAATTATATACAAAATATCCAAGGTTGGCTACAAGGCAGTATGGCAAATGTTATGCAGGGAAATTATGAATTGCTCTACATTTCTTTACCACTTTTTATACTTGCTTATTTTTTAGCTCATAAAATTACCATAGTTGGCATGGGTGAAGATATAGCTTTAAATCTTGGAATTTCTTATAATGGGATATTATTTTTAGGCTTGATGATTGTAAGCATTATCACTAGTTTAGTGATTGTAAGCGTTGGGATTATCCCTTTTTTAGGGCTAATTATCCCAAATTTAGTAGCTCTTTATCTAGGTGATAATCTTAGAAAAAATCTTATCTATATAGCACTTTGTGGAGCTTTGTTTTTGCTTGTTTGCGATATCATTTCAAGACTTGTCATCTTTCCTTTTGAAATGCCTTTAAGCATCACTACAGGTGTTTTAGGATCTTTAATCTTTATCTTTCTTTTGCTAAAAAGGAAAGTTTATGCGTAAAAAAATGCTAATTTTAAGCTTTTTAACACTTGGTATGATAGGGATTTTTATACTTGTGGGTTTAAATGGCTTTGATGAGTATGCTTTAAAAAGTCGTTTTTTACAAATTGCAGCTATTATCATAGTAGCTATTTGTATCGCTGTTTCAACAGTGATTTTTCAAACTTTATGCAATAACAAAATTCTAACCCCTGCTATCATAGGATTAGATTCTTTATATATGTTGCTTCAAAGTGCTCTTATCTTTTCTTTTGGTGCGGCTAATTTAAGTGTTTATAAAAACGATATCAATTTTTTAATCACTCTAGTTTGTATGGTGGTTTTTTCACTAGGACTTTATAAAATTTTATTTAGTAGCGATAGAAGTATTTATCTTATCATGCTTTTAGGTTTAGTTTTTGGAACACTTTTTAGCACTTTAAGCTCTTTTTTTGAAGTGCTAATCGACCCTGATGAATTCATGGTAATACAAGGAAGAATGTTTGCTAGTTTTGATAATATTGCTTTTGATGTTTTAATTCTTGCTTATATTATTAGCTTTTTAAGTTTTATATGGATTTTTCGCTATATGAAATTTTTAGATCCTTTAAATTTAGGCAAAGATTTAGCGATAAATTTAGGGATAAATTATCAAAAAATTTCAAAACAATTAATGATTATCATAGCTATTTTAACTTCTATTAGCACCGCACTTGTAGGTCCTATAACCTTTTTAGGGCTTTTGGTGGTAAATATCACTTATGAACTATTTAAAACTGCAAAGCATAGTATTTTGCTAAGCGCTTGTATACTTATTAGTATTTTGGCTTTACTTGGAGGGGTGTTTTTTGTCTCTAGAGTTTTTGATTATAATGCCACTATAAGCGTGGTTATTAATTTCTTAGGTGGGATATATTTTATCTATCTTGTATTAAAGGGTAATAAATTATGATTAAACTAAAAAATATCACCAAATTTTATGATAATAAAGTCATTATTTCAGATCTTAGCCTTGATTTTCATAAAGGCAAAATCACTTCTATAATAGGAGCCAATGGCGCTGGAAAATCCACTCTTTTAGCTCTAGCAAGTCGTTTGATAAAACCTAGTAGTGGAGAAATTTATATCGATGGAATGAATTTAAAAAATTATAAAGAGCAAATCTTAGCACAAAAAATTTCCATTCTCAAACAACAAAACAATATCAATTTAAGATTAAAAGTTGAAGAATTAGTCGCTTTTGGGCGTTTTCCGCATTCTCAAGGAAGACTTAATACAAACGATAAAATCAAAATCAATGAAGCTTTAGAATACATGGAACTTAACAACTTAAGAAATGAATTTTTAGATACATTAAGCGGGGGACAAAAGCAAAGAGTTTTTATAGCCATGATCATCGCTCAGGATACTGAATTTATAATGTTTGATGAACCTTTGAACAATCTTGATATGAAGCATAGCGTACAAATCATGCAACTAATGAAAAATTTAGTCAAAGACTTTAACAAAAGTATAGCTGTTGTATTACATGATATTAATTTTGCTTCGATTTATTCTGATGAAATCATAGCCTTAAAAGATGGGAAGCTTTTAAAACAAGGCTCAAAAGATGAAATCATCAATCAAGAAAATTTAAAACAAATTTATGATATGGATATACCCGTAAGTCAAATTAATGGTAAGAAAATTTGTATTTATTTTTAAAAAGGAGAAAATATGAAAAAATCTTTAGTTTTTGCATTTTTTGCATTTTTTTTAAGTCTAATCTTAACAGCTTGTAATTCAAACTCAAATGAAAACAACGCAAGTTCTACAACAAAAACCAACACTGCTACGGTGAAAGTTTTGCCTATTAGTATGAGCGATGAGGGTGATAGTTTTTTAGTGAAGGATAGTCTAGGAGAAAATAAAATCCCTAAAAATCCTTCTAAGGTAGTGATCTTAGATCTTGGAATTTTAGATACTTTTGATGCTTTAAAATTAAATGATAAAGTCGTTGGCGTTCCTGCTAAAAATTTACCAAAATACCTACAACAATTTAAAAACAAACCTAGTGTAGGTGGAGTACAACAAGTTGATTTTGAAGCCATTGATGCTTTAAAACCTGATCTTATCATCATTTCTGGACGCCAAAGTAAATTTTATGATAAGTTAAAAGAAATAGCTCCAACTTTATTTGTAGGTCTTGATAATGCAAATTTTTTAAGCTCTTTTGAAAACAATGTCTTAAGCGTTGCAAAACTTTATGGTTTAGAAAAAGAAGCTTTAGAAAAAATTTCAGATATTAAAAATGAAATTGAAAAAGCCAAAAGTATAGTTGATGAAGATAAAAAAGCTCTTATCATTCTTACAAATTCTAACAAAATTTCAGCCTTTGGTCCTCAATCTCGCTTTGGGATTATTCACGATGTTTTAGGGATTAATGCAGTAGATGAGAATATAAAAGTAGGCACACACGGAAAAAGTATCAACTCTGAATTTATATTAGAAAAAAATCCTGATTATATTTTTGTTGTTGATAGAAATGTCATCGTAGGCAACAAAGAACGCGCTCAAGGCATACTCGATAATGTGCTTGTCGCTAAAACCAAAGCAGCACAAAACAAAAAAATCATCTATCTTGATCCAGAATACTGGTATTTAGCAAGTGGAAATGGACTAGAGTCTTTAAAAACTATGATTTTAGAAATCAAAAACGCTGTAAAATAATATAACTTCGCAAGGGCTAGTCTCTTGCTTCGATACTTAATAAAATACTTGGGATTTTCAAGAAAGTTTTAGTGGCGGACAGAGAGGGATTTGAACCCTCGAGACCCGTTAAGATCTGCACCCTTAGCAGGGGTGTGGTTTCAGCCGCTCACCCATCTGTCCAATAAAGTAAAGTGTAATTATACAAAAAAATAAATAATACCTAGCTTAAAAAGCTAGGAAAAATCAAAGGCTAAGATAAGCCAAAAGCAAAGTTACAACAACCCCTACTCCAAGAACTGCAAATTGTTTACTTCTATCTTTTTTATTTGCAAACAAAGTAATCATAAGCCCTGAAATATAAAGCATAAATAAAGTAATACCAAAACCTACACTAAGCACAGAAAAATACCAAGCACCCTTATCTTTATGAAGCATAATCATATCTCCAAGCAAAGATCTTGTTTTTAGAGTAATGCTGTATTCATTAGTAGAATTTTGAGTTATATTAGCACTATAATGAGTTCCACCTATTGTTATACCTTTATCTTTACTTTTAATTATATTTGTATTAGATGGCACTTTTAAACCATTTGTTTTTAAAAACTCTATTAAAGCTTCTCTTTCTTTACCACTTTCTATAACTTTTGACAATTGATACTGCTCAACTTTTAAGCCCACATCTTGATTAATACCAAAAATATACGCTATACCCGTTAAAGCAAAAAGCAAAGCACAAGGCAAGAAGAACAAACTAAGATAGATATGAACCTGTCTAAACAATTTATTTTTATTGATCATTTTAACTCCTTTTTGATTATCAAAATTTGTGATATTTTGACAAAACAAAGTGAAGCAAAAGTGAATTTTAAATAAAAAGTTTATATTTTTTAAAATAAAAAAGAAAAAGCCCCATAATTTATAGGGCTTAAGAATTATTTTTTATCAATCACTTGATAATTATAAGGAGCGAGCTCTTTATCATGCTCTAAAAGTTCTTTTGGAGGATTACCATTAACATCTTTTTCATCTGCATAGTAACGCTCTCCAGCTTTATGATTATTAACATCTACTTTATAATAAAGCTCTCCTGGATTAAATTTTTGAATATCTTCAAAACCTAAATTTGAAGTTTTAAAATCTTTAATTCCATTTGCTGCGGCGATTTCTACAAGTTTAGTTTGTCCCATTCTTGCCATATCAACAGCTTGCAATAACATTCTTGAAGCTTCGCGAGGATTATGGAAACCAGTTGAGTTTTCAGCATTAACAAAATCTGCTCTCATTTGAGCTTTACGATGAAGTTCTAAAACTTCTTTTAGTTCTTCGCTAATTTTTTTCGCATCAGCTTTTCCATCGCTTTGGAATTTTTCCATATTACCTAGTTCATCGCGTAGTTTTTTAGTATCCATAATCAAACTAACAATTGCATACTCTGCAGTTCTTTGATCATGTGCAACGCTATTTTGTATGTCAAGCACTTGAGCTTTTAAATAATCTTCGCTTTGTTTATGACAAGACTTACAAGCAGAGTTAATATCTCTTAAAGGAGAGGTGATATTGTGTTGAGTAACCTTTTTAGCTCCTTCTCTAACATAAGGCATATGACAATCCACGCAACTTACCCCATTTGCAGCATGCACACCGCCACTATAAAGTTCGCTTTCTGGGTGTTGAATTTTAATAATTTGCGCCCCTGTTAATTTATGAGTAAAATCAGCTCCAAATACTCCACGAACTTTATCATAATAATCATCTAACATTTCAATTCTAAATGGTTGCCCTTTTTTCCACTCACTCCAAGGAAAAGTTAAAACTATACCATCGGTTTCAATCTCTTTAGCTTTATTACCATCTCTCCAAAATTCATACTCATCATAATTTTTCTGAGTTCCATTCCACCATTTTTTAGAACTATCATCTACAATAGTTTCACCCATTACTTTTACTTTTTCCCCCGTTGGTTTAAAATAGTATTCAACATGGCATTGAGAGCAAACTAAAGTTCTCATTTCTTCTCTTGTAGCTTTTACGCCTTGCACTGGATCTTTTTCATATCCTCTAGAAACTAAAGCATTAATAGCTGCTGGACGAGTAAGTCTTAAACTCATATCATTTGGATTGTGACAATCTGCACAAGTTACACCCATTCTTTTACCACCATGTGGACCTGCATGTTCAGGTGAATTTTCCACTATACCATCAACGGCTGGGATATTTTTAATCATAGTCCAATAATTTGTAGAGTTAAAAGCAGTAAAATCTCCTTTAGCAACATTTTTTATAAGCCATGGAGTCCATCCACTATGACAATTCATACAAGCTGCGGGCTGGCCTTTAAAAGCAGCAAGTCCATGGGCATTAAGAAAATCTTTGTTGTTTCTTGCTGTTTTCATTTGATCTACTTGAACCCAAAAATGCCCTCTTTCTTCATTGAAATCAAGACTAAAAGGATATCCTGCCCAAAGTATGGTTAATTGAGGAAAGCGAATTAATTTTGAATAAGCTAAATTACCACCAAATTCAGTAGCCTTAGGCTCTTCTTTTTCAACCGTTAAATACATTTTTAGTTGCTCTGGAAAAACCTTACCCCATTTTTCAAAATTTGGATCATCATCGCTAAGCAAAGAAAAATCAGCATTTGCTGCAATGGCATTTTTATTTGCTTCATCTTCTTTTTTTTGATTGATATCATTATTTAGCCATAAAACTCCCGCTATAAGTAAAACCAAAACGACAATACCTAAGCGTAAAATATTTTTTTTCATTCATCTTCTCCTTATTAAATTCCGTGTTTATGTCCAACATCTTTATGACAAGAAGCACAATTTAATGACTTGTCTGCATGTGGATTTGTTGTAGCATTGATAGCTGTTTGAGCAAAATCTGCATGACAGCGTATGCAGTTTTCTTGCACCATTTTTCTGCTTTTTTCAGTCGCACTCAAATTTGTAGGCAACTCATCAAGTTTAAAAGTAAAAGCATAAGCATGTCCTAAACCACTTTGCGCTTTAGCTATCCACTTAGCTACAAAATTATGTGGCAAATGACAATCCACACAAGTTGCTCTTGGTTCGCCTTTGACTTTTTGAGAGTGTGGTCCTGCCATGTATTCGTTATAAACTTCATTCATAATATGGCAGTTATTACAAGATTCACTTGCATTGCTTAAATAAGATGTGCCCTTAGCGTTATAAAAAGTATAAAACCCAACCGCAAAGAAAACAAAAAGCAAAACAAGAAAAATAGTAAAAAGATTCGAAGTTTTCTTCAAAATTTTCCTCCTTAAAATTATCATTTCTTAAAATCTTCAATGAAACAACAATGTCACAGAATTTCCCAGAAATAAATTTTGTGATTTTAACATAGATGAATTTAATATAATTTTAAAGATATATTTACTCTTAATTAACCTAAAAAATTTAAAACTTTTATTCAATAATTTCAAAATAAATGATAAAATACAACTAAAAAAGGAAAAATTAATGCAAACAAGTCCTGATATGTTTATCAATCGCGAACTTTCTTGGCTTCGCTTTAATTCTCGTGTTTTAGACCAATGTTCTAAAAATTTACCCTTGTTAGAAAAATTAAAATTTATAGCTATATATTGCACTAATTTAGATGAATTTTATATGATACGCGTCGCAGGCTTAAAACAACTTTTTTCAGCTGGAGTTAATGCAAGCAGTAGCGATGAAATGACACCGTTGCAACAATTAAAAGCCATACGCAAATACTTACACCAAGAAAAAGAGCTTTTGGAGCGTTATTTTAATGAAATCACAAGTGAATTAGAAAAAGAAAATCTTTTCATAAAACATTATGAGAATTTAGATGAAAATTTAAAACAAAAATGTGATGAGTATTTTTTCTCCAATATTTTTCCTGTTATTGTTCCAATAGCTGTTGATGCTACTCACCCTTTTCCGCATTTAAACAACTTATCTTTTTCACTAGCGGTTAAAATTTGCGATAAAGCACATCCTGAACTTGTAAAATTTGGAATGATTAGAATTCCAAGAGTTTTACCTCGTTTTTATGAAGTAAGTGCAAATATTTATGTTCCTATAGAAAGTATAGTCCATCAACACGCAGAAGAAATTTTTCCAGGCTATAAACTCTTAGCTTCAGCAGCATTTAGAGTGACTAGAAATGCAGATATGGTAATAGAAGAGGAAGAAGCTGATGATTTTATGATGATTTTAGAACAAGGCTTAAAACTTCGCAGAAAAGGAGCTTTTGTAAGATTGCAAATTCAAAAAGATGCAGATGAGCAAATCGTAGAATTTCTTAATACTCACATGAAAATTTTTCATAAAGATGTTTATGAATATTCTATTTTACTCAATCTCCCTAGCCTTTGGCAAATCGCAGGAAATAAAACCTTTACGCATCTTTTAAGCCCACTTTACACGCCTAAAACTTTACCACCTTTTGATGAAAATTTATCTATTTTTGACGCTGTAGAAAAAGAAGATATACTCATCATACAACCTTTTGAAAGTTTTGATCCAGTTTATAAATTTATCAAAGAAGCAAGCAAAGATCCTGAAGTAATTTCCATAAGAATGACACTTTATAGAGTTGAAAAAAATTCCAATATAGTTCAAGCTTTAATTGATGCTGCAAGTGATGGAAAACAAGTAACTGTGATGGTAGAATTAAAAGCACGCTTTGATGAAGAAAATAATCTTCATTGGGCGAAAGCTTTAGAAAATGCCGGAGCTCATGTTATTTATGGCATTACAGGTTTTAAAGTCCACGCTAAGGTTTCTCAAGTCATACGCAAACAAGGAGATAAACTTAAATTTTATATGCATTTAAGTACGGGAAATTATAATGCAAGCAGTGCTAAAATCTATACTGATGTGAGTTATTTTACAAGCAAAGCAGAATTTGCAAGAGATACGACAAGCTTTTTCCACATCTTATCGGGCTTTAGTAAAAATCGTCGCCTTCAAACTCTTTCAATGAGCCCAAATCAAATCAAAGAAAAAGTTTTAGAAATGATACGCATTGAAACAAGCAAGAAAAATGAAGGTGTGATTGTAGCTAAAATGAATTCTCTTGTGGATAGTGATATCATACAAGCGCTTTATGAAGCAAGTATGGAAGGAGTGCAAATCGATCTTATCATACGCGGAATTTGTTGCTTAAAACCTGATGAAGAATACAGCAAAAACATACGCGTTAGAAGCATCATAGGAAAATACTTAGAACATGCTAGAGTATTTTATTTTAAACATAGTGAGCCAAATTATTTTATATCGAGTGCAGATTGGATGCCAAGAAATTTAGAACGCCGTTTAGAACTTATGACTCCTATATATGATGAAAGAAGCAAAGCTAAATTAGCTCAATTTTTACGCTTGCAACTTAGTGATAATGTTTTAGCTTATAAGCTTAAAAATAATGGAGAATATGAAAAAATTCCTTCTTCTGAAAAAATCATAGATTCTCAACAAACCTTAGAAGAATATGTAAGTAAAATTTATAAAACACTTAAAAAAGATACAGATCAAAGTCGTGCAACGCACTTAGCTTCCAAACTTTTCAAAGAAAACTAAAAGTTTTTAGGGTTTTTTACTCTAAAGACTTATTTACTTGTTTGTTATAAAAAAGGGCTTTAAGATAAAGCCCTAGGAGATTTCCCATAGAAATAAACAATCATTTCTAAACTATAAAAAGATTTAGAAATGATTTTTAAGATTAAAATTTATACTTAAGTCCTACTTGACCACTTAAGTAAGTTTCATTTTTATTATCTACTTTACCTGCTAGTATTTGTTTAGCACCAAAGCCAAGATTCATACTGAGTTGATTTGTAAAATCTACATTACCCCCTACGATAATTTGTCCGTATGTTTTTTTCTTGTTGTTAGCTTCAATACTAGTAAAGAAAGCATTATTTACAGCTAGGTTAGCTGTGTAATCATCACCACTATTGATAACAAATTGTTCTATTTTTGGAGTTACAAAAATATAAGAGTTTTCATTCATATATTTTCTAAATTCAGCACCCACTTCAACACTTACAGAATTGTTTTTCATAGAATCAATATCTTTAGCAATAGCACCATTTTCTGTATGAGATGGAGTATAACTAAAATAATAATTTACTCCCGCAAAAGGTTTAATAAATAAAGTATTATCACTAAAGTCAAACACACGACCTGCATTAGCACTAAGTCCTAAGAATTTGCTTGTATAATCTGAGTTATATGCACCATCTATTTGAACATTGTCTTGTTTAGTTGGAGAAACTTGAGCATAAGCTTTAAGATTAAGTTCCCATTGTGGAGCTATATTGATAGTAGAATACATACCTAATTGGAAGTTATCGCTTTTTTGTTCTAAATTATTGTCTTTGATTTTAGCATTTGCATAAGTAAAATAAGCACCCCATAAAACATTATCATTAGCTTGTTTATCTACTCCCACGGTAGCACCATACATTGCACCACTATCTCCATCGATAATGTTAGCACCACCAAAAGCATTAGCCCAAACACTATTGGTATATTCATTTACATAGCTTGGTCTCATATCGCTATCTAAAGCAGCAAATTTAAGACCATTCATTTTAGAAGCATAAGTTCCAAAAGGATTGTTTAGCATTGCTACACGAGAACCTATAGAAACATCATTAGAAATATTCATAGTGGTATTTACTGCACTAGAAGCTGAATTTAGATTAGATACAGATTTACCTGTATTGTCTGTATCTTTTTTGATATCTAAAGCTAGTTTTACACCTTCTCTACTTGCTAAATCTGCTCCTATACTTCCTAATTGTTCTGTGATAGAACGAAGTGCTAGGATAGAAGCTTTATCATTAGAGTTAAGATTTCAATTTGAATTTTTATTTACTAAATCAATGTATTTTTCATCATCGATTTTACCGCCGTTTTTCTCAGCTTCTTCTAACATTGTTTGAAGTTCAGTTTTTTGTTTTTCAAGGGCTTCTTTGGCTTTTGCCCATTCTTCATCTTGATCGGAATCAAATTCATTTTTAAGCAATTTATCGATAGTATCTATATCTACTTGAAGTTGAACTAGCTTATCTTTAGCCGCTGCAGTAGCACCTCCATTGATCACTAAGCATTTATTGCCACCGCAGTTTTGAACGCTAAGTTTATAATCTACTAAGCCTTTTTCTCCATCGCCGTATTTATCTTCATCACTAATATCTATTATAGTTCCTGCTTCCAAAGGATCTTTGCCTTGAACATCGGTTGAGATATAATCACTTGCGAATTTTAAAAGTAATGCACCTGCGTTATTATTTGCTTTTAAGTCTGTATAAGAGCGCTTCATAAGTCCAAAATTTGAATTTTTAAGATTTGCAGTTCCATTTACCTTAACAAAATTTCCATAAGTAGCAAAAAAGGGTTTTATCGGCAGTAAAATTTCCATTTATAGTTAAGCTACCATTAGCACTTTTTTCTTCAACTACTCCATTATAAAGAATTATACCTGAACCTTTTTTTCATCCTCAGTAATGGCTTCACCTCCTGAGCTAGTCATAGTTAAATTTCCATTAATCACCGAAGGTGCAAAAGCTTGTAAAACTATATCTGTTGTTTTAACCTCTTTAGCAGTAGCGTTTAGATTTGTTACATAAGCAGGATTTTTTTATTGTTATGTGTAAAGCTTAAAGTATTGTCTTTACCGATATCAATGTTAAATCGACAATCAGCGCTATCATAATCATCGTTTGGTAAATCCCAAACACCTATTGTGATACTTAAATCTTGCCCTTTGTAATCATCAGGATTTTTAAGATTGATATCCTTACCATTTTCTTCAAAATATTTTCCTATATCTGAAGACCCTGTAAGATTGATTTCTTGCGCAAAAGCACTCGAATAAAGCAAAGTTGCTACACCTAAGCTTAGCAATATCTTGCTTGAAGCATTTTTTTTTCATAAGTTTCTCCTTCAATAAATTTAAACTGAAGGAATAATTATACCCCCCCCCTAAAAACAAGCTTAAAAATAAAACTATAAATTTTTAATGAAAAATTATAAAACCTAATATATCAAAGTTTTAAGGGTAATAAATCGTTCTTAACTTCATATAAAAAATTCTAAAAATTTGAAATAAACTTATGATTTACTTAAAATTAGCGTGATGGTGGAAGCGAGGGGAATCGAACCCCTGTCCAAAAATAATCCCACAAAGACCTCTACATGCTTAGCAAAGATGACTACTTCACCCTACTTCGCTCATCTTCCAAAACTCAAAAGCAAGGCTAAGACCTTATTTCACCTCAACGCTTGTCAAACGCAAGGCTACACTATCAAAAATGACCGAAAATTAAGCTAGATAGTATGACTTAAATTTCAGGCTCAACTGAACTTACGCAGCTTTAGCGTAAGCAGGAGCGAATTTAACGTTGTTTGCGTTTAATTTTATTTGGGCTTTTTACGCTTTGCCCAAAGCGACATGCCATCTAAGCAGACTTACTCCTGTCGAAGCCAAGTCGCTCCCTTATTTAGAAATAATATTTGGAACATTAACAATTAAAGGATTAAAAACCGCTAAAACAGAATCATCATTTTCATATGAACGACAATATTTTTCAAACTGATCACTCATCAAAAGCATCCAATCCGTAAATTCATCACTAGCAGGCCCGTTAAAGCGATTTGCTTGCGCCATCATCTCTTCACAAAATACACAAAAATCAGTCACTTCTTCAAGATTTAAGCGTCTTGCTGCCCAAGCGGTATTGTGTGCTAAAGTTTCAAGCTCTTTTATGGCTTCTTTATAACGCACGCTATCGCTTCCAAGCTTGATGATTAAAGGTTCAAACCTATCGCACATGGTTCTAAAAAATTGTAAAAATTTTTCTATATCGTCAATTTCATAATCTAATTCTAATTTTGTTAAAATTCCCATTTTTAAACCATAATCATTAAAGTTTAATGTAAATTCTAGCAAATTTTAGCTAAAATCTTATTTTAATTTTTCCAAAATATAAGCAAAGATATGGATAGAATAGTAGAAATAGAAAAATACTCCTTTGATGAAACTTATGAAACTTCATTGCGTCCTTCAAATTTTGATGGTTATATAGGTCAAGAAAGCATTAAAAAAAATTTAAATATCTTTATAGCTGCAGCCAAAAAACGCAATGAATGTTTAGATCATATACTTTTTAGTGGTCCTGCAGGACTTGGAAAAACAACACTAGCTAATATCATCTCCTATGAAATGGGTGCAAATATCAAAACAACCGCCGCTCCTATGATAGAAAAAAGCGGGGATTTAGCCGCTATTTTAACCAATCTTAGCGAAGGGGATATACTTTTTATTGATGAAATTCATCGCTTAAGCCCTGCTATCGAAGAAGTGCTTTACCCTGCAATGGAGGATTACCGCCTTGATATTATCATAGGTAGTGGTCCAGCTGCTCAAACCATAAAAATCGATTTACCAAAATTTACTCTTATAGGAGCTACAACGCGTGCAGGTATGCTTAGTAATCCTTTGCGAGATCGTTTTGGTATGCAATTTAGATTAGAATTTTACAAAGATAGCGAACTTGCTCTCATCTTGCAAAAAGCAGCTTTAAAACTTAATAAAACTTGCGAAGAAAAAGCCGCACTTGAGATCGCTAAAAGAAGTCGTTCAACCCCTAGAATAGCTCTAAGGCTTTTAAAAAGGGTAAGAGATTTTGCTGATGTTAATGATGAAGAGATTATCACAGAAAAAAGGGCTAATGAGGCCTTAAATTCTTTAGGAGTGAATGAGCTTGGTTTTGATGCGATGGATTTAAGATATCTTGAACTTTTAACTGCTGCTAAACAAAAACCTATCGGACTTGCAAGCATTGCTGCGGCTTTAAGTGAAGATGAAAATACCATAGAAGATGTAATCGAGCCTTATTTACTAGCTAATGGCTATATAGAACGCACTGCAAAAGGGCGTATAGCAAGTGCAAAAAGTTATAGTGCTTTAAAACTAAACTATGAAAAAACTTTATTTGAGGAGTAAATTTTGCAAAATGGAAAATTCTTTCTTATAAGCTTTATTTTAGTTATTTTATTTCTTTTACTTTACCTTTTTAAAGGTTTTTTACTTGTAATTATCATAGCTAGTTTAATGGCGGTAGCTACCTCAAACATCAATGCAAAATTTTTAAATCTTACTAAAGGACATAAATTTTTAGCTTCCATTCTTACAACAGCTTGTATGGTTTTGCTTTTCTTTGCACCTTTTGTTTATGCTATGATAGAACTTGCCAAAGCTTTAAAGAATTTTGATATTAATTTAGTTACACAAACACTTGATTATGTCAAAAACTATCAATTCACCTTGCCTGAAAGCTTTAATTTTTTAGAACCTAAAATTAAAGAATTTTTAGCTTCTATAGATTTAAATAGTATTTCTAAACAAATTCTAAGTTATGCTTCAAGTTTTACAAAATCAGGGGCTAAATTTCTTATAGATATGGTTTTAATTTGTGTGTTTTATTTCTTTGCAAATCTATATGGAACAGAACTTGTTATCTATCTTAAATCCATCATTCCTATTGATAAAAAAGAACTCGATGATGTTTTAAGCGAAGTGGGTAATGTTATGGCTGTTGTGCTTTACTCTATGGTAATTGTAGCAATATTTCAAGGTGCACTTTTTGGTTTAATCACAATATTTTATGGTTATGATGGAATTTTAATGGGAGTAATTTTTGCTGTAAGTTCTCTCATACCTGCTATAGGAGGAGCTTTAATTTATGTGCCTGTAAGTCTTTATGAATTTGCCTCAAACAATCTTAACTCAGCTCTTGTTATTTTTATTTATTCTATAATTGTAATTTCTTTTATAGCAGATACTTTAATCAAACCTTTAATCATCAAATGGATCAACAAAAAACTTGTAAAAACCCCAACCAAAATCAACGAACTTTTAATTTTCTTGGCCATGATAGCAGGAATTTCAACCTTTGGTTTTTGGGGTATTATACTAGGTCCTGCGATTTTAACTTTTTTTGTATCAACTTTAAGAATGTATGTGATTTTAAAAGATAAGAATTTAATTTAACTTGCCTTAAAAAAGGCAAGTTTTATGTTCTAGGCTTTTGGGCCTATCATTTTAGTAGGATCAACAAATTTATTGAAATCTTCTTCGCTAACCAAACCAAGCTCCATTGCGCTTTCTTTTAAAGAAATACCTTTTTTATGGGCATTTTTGGCTACTTTAGCAGCGTTTTCATAACCTATGTATGGGTTTAGAGCGGTAACTAGCATTAAAGAATTATGAAGATTATGATCGATTTTTGCACGATTTGGTTCTATGCCTACAGCACAATGGATATTGAATGAATGCATAGAATCAGCTAACAAATCAAGACTTTGCAAGAAATTATAAATAATCACAGGCTTAAACACATTAAGTTCAAAATTTCCTTGACTTGCTGCAAATCCGATAGCTGCATCATTTCCCATCACTTGTACAGCAACCATAGTAACAGCTTCACACTGGGTAGGATTTACCTTACCTGGCATAATCGAACTTCCTGGCTCATTTTCAGGGATGATAAGCTCACCAAGACCGCATCTTGGGCCTGAAGCTAACCATCTTATATCATTTGCAATTTTCATTAAATTTGCAGCCAAACCCTTCATAGCTCCATGAGTAAAATTGATCGCATCATGACTTGTTAAAGCATGAAATTTATTTGGACTTGAAACAAATTTCGTACCTATAAGTTGAGTTAGCTCTTCACTTACTTTTTGGCTTAATTCTGGATGCGCATTAAGCCCTGTTCCTACTGCGGTTCCTCCTATGGCAAGTTCTCTTAAAGTTGGTAAAGAAGCGATGATTTGCTCTTTTGAATGCAAAAGCATAGAAAGATATCCACTAAATTCTTGTGCTAGAGTAAGTGGAGTAGCATCTTGTAAATGCGTGCGTCCTATCTTGATAATACTATCAAATTCTTTTACTTTTTTTTCAAAAGTTGCAATAAGCTCATCAAGCGCAGGGATAAGCTTTTTCTCTACTTGCTCAACCGCAACAATACTCATAGCTGTTGGAAAAGTATCATTTGAACTTTGACTCATATTAACATGATCATTTGGATGTACAAGCTTTTCTTTGCGAAAATCCCCGCCCATGATTTCAGTGGCACGATTTGCAATAACTTCATTCATATTCATATTGCTTTGTGTGCCTGAACCTGTTTGCCAAATCGCAAGTGGAAAATTATCATCAAATTTACCTGCGATAATCTCATCGCAAGCTTGAACTATAGCATTTTTCTTAGCATCATCAAGTTTGCCAAGTTTGTTATTGACCAAAGCTAAAGATTTTTTAAGATTTGCAAAAGCATAGATTAAAACCTTTGGCATTTTCTCGCAACCGATTTTGAAATTTTCAAAACTTCTTTCAGTTTGAGCTCCCCAATATTTGTCATTTGGGACCTTAACTTCACCCATGGTATCATGTTCAACTCTGTATTCCATAATTTTTTCCTTTGATTAAAATTTTATTTATTATAAGCTAAAAAAATAAATACTTTCAAAAACGTTTTCCTACTGAACTCATTAAATGCAATTCATAGGCATTATGAGAAAATCTATTCATTAACATAAACTGCCAAAATACATTGTTTTTATATAAAAATTCTGAATTAAAACCTTGACTTAAAATATTATCTTTTAATTTATATTTTTGAATAAAAGCAATAGGAAAATCAACAAAACTAGCCTTATTTTCTAAAGTTCTTCCATAAATTCTTTTTTCAAAAATTACAAAAGTAGAAAAAGAAGCTTGATAATCATCTTGCTCTATATTTTTAGCAAGATTAAAACCTAAATTTGCATTTATGCTATGATGTTTTAAACTTTCATAATTTTTAGCAAAAGGACTTTTATTTTCTTTAAAATCTTCTTGATAAAAAAAACTATGTGTAAAATACATTAAAGGATTAAAAATAAAATCTTGACCTAAAATAATATCTTTAGTTACACCAAGCTGGGCTGAAGTTTGCAATGTTTTATATTTGCCTTCAATTGGCTGCTCTACTACAAAACGATTAAGAGTATTAAATCCTACACCTATACCTAATCCACTTAATATTTTTATAAAATCTAAATCATGGTTATAATTAAGCAATAAATCCATGTTATAACTCTTCAAATCACTACCATTATTAAAATTAAATTTAGCGCTAGAAAGAGATAAAGCATAAGCTAAAAAGCCTGATGAGAAATTTTCTCCTAAAGAGATATTAGCACCTGTTTTTTGACCTGAAAAATCTTTATCTTTATAGTATTTATAACTTGGAGTAAGATGCCAAAAATATTCTTCATTGCTAAAAATTCTAGGTAAATAAGTACTAGCAAGTAAGATATTATTGTTTTGTGCAAAATTATTAATATTAAGAGGATGAAGGGTAAATAACATATTATTTTGCATTAAATTAGATTGATTATGATTACTAAAAGTGCTTAAATACCCTGAACCTTCTATTCTATTTAATTTAGTCTTTACATCTATTCCATTATCTAAAGAAGCAAAAAATTCCTGATAAGTCTGACTCAAGTCTGCCCTAGATCGCAATTGTCTTAAAGCATTTCCCAAGCTTGTATTAGGAATTTCGTAAGCATTTGGCTTTAAATTAGGTTTTATTAAGGTTTTATTAATACTCACTAAATCATCACTTAAAACAAAATCAAAATTTAAAGCATAGGTATTTTGTATCAAAACATGATTAAAAGATGATAAACTTTTTTCCAAATCTCCTAAATTAATTTTCACTGGCTTATTTAAGATATAGTATTTAGGTAAAGGAATATATTCTAAATTCCCGCTCTTAATATCATAAGTTTTTGCAATCAGTTTAGAATTTTTATAATTACCAAAATCAAGTTGCAATTTAGAGTCAACTCCTTCTTGAGTATAAGTTCCTTGCACGGTTAAATCATTCAAATCTTCATTTCCAGGTCTAACTATGCCTTTATTGTTTAAATTTTGCCCTACAATACCATTACCGCTTAATATTGCTTTTTGTTCTACATAAGCATTATTTTTAACTTTTCCTTTAAGCTTTAATTCTCCTTGTTTGATTAAAGTTGCACCCTCATAAGTATTTTGACCACTGATAATCAAAATACCTTCACCTTCTTTAGATAATCCTATGTTAAGATTAGCTAAATGTGTAGGTTTATTAATAGCACTTGATAAATGAGTACTTTCATCCCATTTTCTTTGACTAATATCATTAGAAAATTCAGCATCATAACCTGCAGTGTTTATAGTATAATAAGCTGTATTAGGTTCTTGCTCATATTTTAATACATCCTGATCACTGAGTCTGTTTGCATCTAAAATACTCAGTCCTTTTAACGCCTTTTGTGCATCTAAAATTCCTTGTCCAAATAATTCTTCTTTCTCAACTCTAACTACTCCATTAATAGAACTAATAGTAGAAGTATTAAGTTTTTGTGACTGCGCACTATCTCTATTATCCCAAATATAATCACTATAATCAATCCATTGTCCATTAACTTGAACTTGTATTCCATTGTAAAGCTGTTTTAAATCCCGTTTTATTTCATCTTCTATCCTAGGCGGATCTTGCGAAATATACACAATAAGAAATTTAGGTTGATTTGTTCCATCGGTTACTTGTTTAACAGTAAATTTTGGAGCCTTATAATTTTTATTTGCTGTACTTAACAGTATATCAGCAATTTGCTTACCATCCAAAAAGGGGAAATTTTGCTTGACCAGTGCCGCTGTTCCACTTACCATAGGTGCTGCCATAGAAGTTCCACTTTTTTTTGTAAACTTATCATTAGTGCTTGAATCAACATTATTAATATTTACTCCAGCAGCAACTAAAGAAAAATTCGTAGCTCCCTTAAAACCATTACTAAAATCAGCCAAACCTTGACTTTTAATTATTAAAGTCCCATCTGATTCTAAAGTAATCTCATTTGCATCCAAAGCTCCAACAGCCAACCAAGCTCTTAAAGATTCATCATAACTTGGTAAAATCGCATGCAAAGCAGGGCTAAGAATTCCTTCATTACCAGCAGCAAATACATTTAATACTCCCTTGTCCTTGCTAAGCCTCATCATATCATTAGCAACCTTATCTGCTTTCATAACATATTCCAAAGGAGTATTACAGATATTATAGCTTGTCCCTTGATTAGTTTGAGTACAATCTACTAATCCAGAATTTGAAGCCTTAAGATTAAAATAAGGATAAAAATTAATACCCCAGCTATTATTAATAATACTCACATCTTTGAAAAAATTATAAATATCAGGAATTTGAGTGTAAGAGCCATTTGGAAACACCCCAGCTCCATAAAATTTTGCCCCATAAGCCACTCCATAAGGTTTGCTATCGCCTATCTTTGCTCCAACAGCTATACCTGCTACATGACTTCCGTGTGTTGATTTTTTCAAATCAGGTATAAGCTGTTTCCCAGCTGTATCAGTAGGATAAGTAGACTTTAAAATCTTATCCTTTAAACTAATATGATCTTGATTAAAAGCATCATCGGCTACACCTATTATAATAGTATCTCCACTATACCCTAGCTTATGTACTTTATCAATATGATGAAGTTCAAATTCGCTTAAAGCAAAAAGTTTACAAACTAAAGTTAAACAAAAAAATTTTTTCATTTCTATTCTACCGTTACGCTTTTAGCCAAATTTCTTGGCATATCCACATCATTGCCAAGTCTTATGGAAATTTCCATCGCCAAAAGTTGAGTAATGACCATCATTTCAAAAAATTCACACATATAATGATCTTGCTCATTGGTTTTTATAAAATCATCACTTAAATCAAATTCTAAAGGTGAAATGCTAAGCACTGTAGAATCCCTAGCAATAAGCTCTTCAACATTTGATTTTGTTTTTTCATAAAGCATGTGCTTTGGCATTAAAGCTATAGTATAAAGCTTAGAATCAGCCAAAGCAATAGGGCCATGTTTCATCTCTCCTGCAGGATAACCCTCAGCGTGAAGATAAGATAATTCTTTAAGTTTCAAAGCTCCTTCTAAAGCCAAAGGATAAAACACATCTCTGCCTATAAAGAAAAAGCCATGTCCATCTAAATAACGCTTGGATAAACGATGAATTTTTTCATGTAAAGCCTGTTTTACACTCACGCAATTTGGAGTATGCAAAAGTGCTTTAATTTCAGCAGAAACATTTAAATTTCTTTTTTGTGCCATAAAAATAGCAAGCATCCAAAGTGTTAAAACCTGAGTAGCAAAAGCTTTAGTTGAAGCAACTCCTTTTTCTATGCCCGCACGAGTTAAAAGACTTAGATGTGCTAAACGCACTATATTAGAATTATCCACATTGCAAATTGCAAAAGTCTTAGCACCCTGCTCTTTTGCAATCTTTAAAGCCTCTAAAGTGTCTGCTGTTTCTCCACTTTGAGAAATAACGATAAATAAAGAATCTTTTTTTATAATTGCTTCACGGTATCGAAATTCACTTGCAATTTCTACTTTAGCTTTAACTTTAGCAATTCTTTCAAACAAATAAGCACTTGCCATTGCAGCATGATAGCTTGTTCCACAAGCACAAAGCGTGATTTCATCTACTTGACTTAAATCTTCATTGTTTAGCTCATCAAAAACGACTTCATCGCCTTGAATACGCCCCATTAAAACTTCACTCATCACGCGACTTTGTTCATAAATTTCTTTTTCCATAAAAAAACGAAAGCCGTCTTTTTTTGCATAAGCCTTATCGCCTGAAAGCTTAGAAAAACAAAGTGATTTTAAAATATCATTTTCATAAACGACAAGCTCATCTTTACTCGCGTATCCCAAGCTTAAATCTTCAAGATACATTACCTCATCACAACTTCCTATCAAAGGCGCATCACCTGAAGAAAAATACCATTCTTTATTTGCATTTTTACCGATAATCAAAGGAGCAGCATTTTTTGCAAAATACACATGATTGGGATCTTTTTTTGTTACTAACAAAGTAGCAAAAGCACCGCGAAGTTCTTTGATGGTTTTTTGCCAAGCTTCAAAAACTCCCAAATTTCTTGCATATAATTCAAAAAGCTGGACAATAACTTCTGTATCGGTTTGACTTAAAAAACTCACGCCTTCTTTTTCAAGTTTATCTTTGATTTCTTTATAATTTTCTATAATACCATTGTGAATCACACAAGAATACTGTCCTAAATGAGGATGTGCGTTGATTTCAGTAGGCTTACCATGAGTTGCCCATCTTGTATGACCTATAGCAAAACCATAACCTTGACTTTCAAAATCCGTGCATTTATTCGCCAAATTTTCAAGCTTTCCTACAGCTTTAAAAAAACTGAGCTCTCCTTCTTGCATCACTGCCATACCCGCACTATCATAGCCACGATATTCCAATTCTTTAAGTCCATTTAGTATAATTTGTTTTTTTTCATTATTTCCTATATAACCTACGATTCCACACATTTTTTTACTCACTTATTAATAAATTAACTAACTTTTGCTCGCTATGTTCTAATTTTTCATTCTTTTGAAAAATAAAAATATTACGCGTCCTTTGTCTTATGGTTTGAATTTTTGCTGCACATAAAACAAGTTCAAGTTCATTAAAAACATTCATCAAATACGCCATTAAACCCTGCTGATCTTTCGTATTAAGACCTAATTTGGCATACATTTTAGAATAGTTTAAGTCTAATTTTAACTCATCTTTTTTAATGATTGGCTTTTTAATTTTTTTCAAATTAAAACCAGAAAGATTTGAATTTAAAAGCTCGCAAAGTTTTAGTTTTTGCTCATCACTGATAATATTATCATATTCAAATCTTAAATAAATTTTATTATCAAAAAGTTCAAAAAAATTCATGAAAATAAGATTTAAATTTGTTAAAGAACTTAAAATAATGGCAATATTAAAATGAAGTGGTGCAACAATTTGCAAACTAAGATTTGTTTCATTATTAAACCAAAATTTAAAATCATTTTCTTTGGCTAATTTAGAAATCATAACAATATCTTCAAAAGTATTTTTTATAATAAAAAGATTTGATTTGATATGTATGATTTTATCTTGCAAAATTTCATCTTGCTCTAAAAAAATCTTACTTCTTTTAAGTGTTAATTCTTTTTTTACTCTTCTTGCGCTTTCTTCAAGTAGATTTTCATCTTCAAAACCTTGTTTTGCATTTTCTAAAAGTTTATCAAGAACTCTAAAATAAAAAGCATTATAATTTAAAGCCTTAGCCTTTAGCCAAGTTAAAGTATATAAAAGCTCTAAATTTTCTAAATTTTCTAGCTTAGAAACCAAACTACTTACAACAATAGGATTGTATATATCTTCTTTTTCTACAAGATCTTTTAAGGCATTATTGTTTTTAAATATCTTAAGACCCCATTCTAAAATTTCATTCTTTAAATCAAATTTAGAGCAATACGCTCTATATATGCCTGCTAAAGAAATTTCATTTTCACTTTCTATAGCGCTTAAAAGTATCACAAGCTTTAAAATCATTTTTTCATCGGTTTTAAGTTTTTGGAGTATCTCAAGCTCATCTTCGTATTTTTCAAATTCACTTAACATAAGAAAAACTTGCTCATCAAAACTATAATTTCCTTCTTCATCGCTTAAAAAACGAACTGTCCAAAAAGGCTTACATAAATCTTTTAAAATTCCACTATCAAGCAAAAGTTTTAAAACACAAAAACTATGCCTTTTATAAAAAATTTTCTCAAAAAGTATTAAAGCTTTTTCTATATCTTTTTTACCGTATTTCAATCTTCTTAGGGCAAAAACCAAGTTAAGATCGAAAATAACATGTTTATCTTCAAGTCTTAATAAGTATTCTAAAACTTCCACAAGAGTTTTAAATTTATATTCTTGTTTAAGAGTATGATTTAATCCATCTTGAATTTGCTTTGCTAAAAAGTGTGTATAAAAACCTATAGTATGCATACTTTGCAAAGCCTTTTGAACCAACAACTCATTTGCTCCAAAATGTTTTTTAGCTTTTTTATACATTAATTCACTCAAATCATGAACATTAATAAGTAAAAATTCATCCTCATCTTTAGCACTTAATAAATTCATCGCTGATTTTAAAGAAAGTAAAAAATCTCCAGCTAAACGCAACTCGCTTAAATTTTTTTCATCTATAAAATTTAAAGCATAATTTTTTGGAGAAGTCTTAAAAAGAACAAGCAAACTCTCTAAGGATCTTAAATGATTTAATCCGCCAAAATCTTTTAAGATATTAAATTCTTGCTTTATAAATGGAATGTCAAATTCTTTAAAATTTTCTAGCAAAAGCTTGGCAAAATCATTTTTATTTTCTTTTATAATACTCTCAAATTTTATCTTAATCCCTTTAAATAAAATCCTAGAACCACATATGAAACGAGTTTGTATTATGGAAGTCTTAAGCTCATTGCTAGCATTATAAAGTCCATTAAATTCTAAGATAACCGAATCAATTTGCAAATGCGCATCATTTAAAATTTCGATAAAAGCCTTAATCATAGGTTTTAAATGAAAAGCCTTAATATCTTTATAAACAAAAATCAAAGAAATACTTTCATTAAAACAAAGACTATTATTTGCATATGCTTTGCTTGCTAAAACACAAAAAGGGATATTATCACTTGGAGGTGAAAAATCATCAAAATAATCTTTAAGAACTATATCATAAGCTTTTTTTATGAAATTATCCATATTTTTAGAATGATATAAGCTAAACGCCCCTTGCTTAAGAAAAAATTTTCTACAACTTTGGGTATAGGAACTAAGATTTTTTTTAAAAATTTCTAATTCTTTATTTAACAAAATTTCTACTCTCTTTAAAATTTTAATATCTTAATAATAATCTTAACAAAAATATCTTTTATTTTGGCTTTTTCTATAAACTCTTTTTCAGTAAGCAAAAATTATAATGCTTTATTTAAAAACAGCAAAAGAGTAAAATTAAAATGAAAAATTTAATCACCAAACTAGAAAATGAAGAAAGATTAAACCAAGAAGAAGCCAATGCACTTTGGGATCTAGATCTTTTTACCTTAGGCAAATACGCTCACAAAAAACGCACTAAACTTCATGGAAAAAAAGTCTATTTTAATATCAATCGCCATATCAACCCAACTAATATCTGTGCAGACACCTGTAAATTTTGCGCCTTTTCAGCGCACCGAAAAAATCCTAATCCTTATTTGATGACTCATGAAGAAATCATGAAAATCGTCGATGAAACTGTAAAACGAGAAACCAAAGAAGTGCATATCGTTTCAGCTCACAACAAAGATACAACTTGGCAATGGTATTTAGAAATTTTTAAAATGATAAAAGAAAAATATCCTAATCTTCATGTAAAAGCTATGACTGCTGCTGAAATTGATTTTTTACATCGTCGTTTTAAAATGAGTTATGAAGAAGTGATAGAAAAAATGCTTGAATACGGCGTTGATTCCATGCCAGGCGGTGGAGCTGAAATTTTTGATGAAGAAGTGCGTAAGAAAATTTGTCATGGAAAAGTTAGCAGTGAAAATTGGCTTAAAATTCATAAACTTTGGCATGAAAAAAGCAAGCAAAGTAATGCTACCATGCTTTTTGGACATATAGAAGAAAGACATCACAGGATCGATCATATGTTAAGACTGCGTGATCTTCAAGATCAAACCGGTGGATTTAATGCTTTTATCCCTCTAGTTTGGCAAAGGGATAATAGCTTTATACAAACTGATAAAATCATGGATAGTGAAGAAATTTTAAAAACCATTGCCATTTCTCGTTTAGTGCTTGATAATATCAAAAATATCAAAGCTTACTGGGCAACAATGACTTTAAATTTAGCCATGGTAGCACAAGAATTTGGAGCTAATGATTTAGACGGCACTATAGAAAAAGAAAGTATACAAAGTGCAGGTGGTGCAAAGTCCGCCAAAGGCACAAGTTTAAAAACTTTTATCGATATGATAAAAACTTCAAATCTTATTCCTGTAGAACGCGATAGTTTATACAATGAGCTAAAAACCTACTAAGGAGAAAAAATGAGCTTTTTTAAACTCAAAGAAAACAATACGAGTTTTAAAACCGAAGTTATAGCAGGACTTACTACTTTTTTAGCTATGGTTTACATTATCCCCGTAAATTCTAGCATAGTAGGAAATACAGGAATGCCTATAGAAGCTTTAATCACCGCAACAGCTTTAATTACCATAGTTGCAAGTGCTTTTAATGCTTTTTTTGCCAATACTCCTGTAGCTATGAGTGTAGGAATGGGTTTAAATGCTTATTTTACCTTTGCGGTTTGTTTAGGTCAAAACATAGCTTGGCAAAGTGCCTTAGGAGCTGTTTTTATTTCAAGTATTATTTTTCTCATACTTTCTTTTACGCATTTTCGCCTTTGGGTAATCCGCAATATCCCAAAAGATTTACGCCTTGCAATTTGTGCGGGCATAGGTTGTTTTATTGCATTTTTAGGCTTAAGTCAAATGGGTGTGATAATGCATAATAAAGATACCTTAGTCAGCATAGGAAATTTCAAAAGCCCTCATGTGCTTTTTGGAATTTTCACTCTAGCTTTAATCATCTTTTTTTGGGCTATAAAACTTCGCGGAGCTTTTATTTTGGGGGTATTAGCAAGCTCCATTATTGCTTGGATTTTCCATTTAGACAATGCAAGTTTTCCTGTGCAAATCTTTTCTTGGCCAAATTTTAGCATGGAAAATGGTTTAGGAGCCATCTTTTTACAACTTGATATCAAAAGTGCCTTAAATATTACTATGATACCTATAATTCTTACTTTTTTTATCACTCAACTTTTTGATAGCATAGGAACTATCACAGGTGTGGGTGAAAGAGGAAAGATTTTTGATGATCCCAAAAATGGAGAAAAAAAACTAAGCAAAACCTTAATGGCAGATGCAACAGGATCAGCCTTAGGAGCTATGACAGGCACTTCTACAGTTACAGCCTTTGTTGAAAGCACTACAGGGGTTGAAAGCGGAGGAAGAACTGGGCTTACAGCTTTAGTTGTAGCTATTTGTTTTGCTTTTACACTTTTTTTACTGCCACTTTTTAAAGCCATTCCTGCAAACGCAATATACCCCGTACTTGTAATGGTTGGAATTTTAATGTTTATGGAAGTTAAAAATATAGATTTTAAAGATAGTGCTATAGCTGTAGCAAGCTTTTTTACTATTATCATGATGCCTTTTACTTACTCCATCACCACAGGTTTTGCTTTTGGTTTTCTTTCTTATTTACTTGTACGAATTTTTAAACGCGAATGGGATAAAATCAATCTTGGCATTATAGTTTTAAGTTTATTATCTTTGGGTAATTTTTTACTTATGGCACTACAATAAATAAGGATATATAATGATATTTTACTCCTATGAAGAATTTAAAGAAGATGTAAAAATTCTTGCTAAAGAAATTAAAAAAGATTTTAACCCTGATGCACTTTTAGCTATAGCAAGAGGGGGGATGAGTTTAGGACACTCTTTAGCAGTGGCTTTAAAAACGCGTCAACTTTTTGCTTTAAACTCAATTCATTACGATAATACGAAAAAACTTGATACTATTGAAATTTTTAACATTCCTGATTTAAGCAAGCACAAAAAAATTCTACTCATTGATGATATAGTAGATAGTGGAGAAAGTTTAGCAGAAATAAAAAAAGTTTTGCTTGAAAAATTTCCTCATATAGAACTTAAAATTACAACCATTTTTTACAAAAAAACCGCTCTTTTAGAGCCTGATTTTAAAGTAAAAGAAGCTACTGAATGGGTGGATTTTTACTGGGATATAAACCTTGATTAAAAATTTGCTATAATTTTACTTTTAAAATTTTTAGGAGTTTTTGCTTGAGAATAAAATTTATATCTTTTATTTTAATTTTTTTTGCTATTTTTGCTTTTGCTAAAGAACAAAATTTAGATGATTTCGAACAAGAATACCAAAACTATCAAGTAAACGATCCACTTTCAGGATATAACAAAGCTATGACAAGTTTTAATGTGGCTTTGTATGATTATGGTTTGCGTCCCGTTCTTAAAGGCTATAACACTATTACTCCTGAATTTATAAGATTAGGGGTAAGAAATTTCTTTGATAATTTACTTGCTCCTTTGCGTTTTGTAGGCAATATTTTGCAGTTTAAATTTGAAGAAGCGGGAGAAGAATTTAAAAGATTTACCGCCAATACCATTATGGGCTTTGGTGGACTTATGGATGTGGCATCAAAAATGGGTCTTAAAAAACATCCCGCGGACTTAGGAACCGTTTTGGCTCACTGGGGTGTAGGAAGCGGTTTTCATATTGTCTTACCTATACTCGGCCCTAGTAATCTTAGAGATACTCTTGCTTTACCTGCAACTTGGTATGCAAGTTTTACTGCTTACATTGATCCTACTTGGGCAAGTATAGCTATAAGTGCTTATGGATTTGGTAATGAACTTAGTTTTAGACTTGATGAAATTGATGAAATTTATCACAACACGCCTAATTTATATCCATTCTTGCGTGATGCTTACGAGCAAAGACGCAATGAACTTAGCAAATAAAGGAAAATAATGAAAAAAATATTTTTAATCTTGGCTTTATTTTTTAATGCTTTTGCCTTACAGCTAGATGAAATTTCTAGTACTATGCAAAAAAACATTGATGCAAGCTTAAAACTTTTACAAGATAGCAAAGAAGACAAAAAACAAGCTGCTGATGGAATTTTTAAACTTTTTGATAGCATAATAGATTATAAACTCATGGCAAAACTCAGTCTTTCGAAAAATTATTCTAAATTAAATCCAAAAGAACAAGAAAAATTTACCACAGCCTTTGAAGCAAGTCTTAAAAAAAGTTTTACCGATAAACTCAGTCTTTATAAAGATCAGGTTTTAAAGGTCAAAAATGGTGAGTTAAAAAATGAAAAACGCTATTTTTTAACCACTTCTATGGTAGTAGATGGGGAAGAAAAAAATATCATTTTCAAATTTTACAATGATAATAACAACTGGCTTGTTTATGATGTAGATGTTTTAGGTGTGAGTATAGTACAAACTTATAGATCACAATTTGGAGATATTTTAGCCAACCAAGGCTTTGATGCCCTACTTCAAAAACTTGAGAGTATTGTCATAGAATAATGTTTGCAAAGCTTTTAAAGTTTTTTATTTCTCGTCCAAAAAGTACTTTTTTTGGAACCTTGTTTATATGCCTGTTTTTAAGCCTTTTTGCTTTTAAGCTTAGCGTAGATGCAAGTGCTGAAAGTTTACTTTTAGAAGATGATGCAGATTTAAAAACTTTTAGAGAAATTTCAAAACATTATAAAAGTGATAATTTTTTACTTTTAGCCTTCAAACCCTATGATGAAAAACCTTTTTCAAATGAAAATTTAGCCAAATTAAAAAAACTTCATGAAGAATTAGAAAAGGCCCCTTTAGTAGAGCGCGTTTTTAGCATCATCAATGCCCCTTTGCTTCAAAGTTCACAAAATACGGATTTAAAAGAACTGTTAAAAAATATCCCAAACATAGAAAGCCAAGATATAAACCGCACAAAAGCCCGAAATGAAATTTTAAATAGCCCCTTTTATAAAAATAATATCATCTCAAAAGATGGAAAAGTAACAGGGCTTATTATTTACTTAAAGCCTGATACAGTTTATAATGATCTTGTAGAAAAACGCGATCTTGCTACCGATGAAAAAGAAAAAGATCAAATTCGTCTTGCTATAAAAAAACATCAAGACAAGCAAAAAGTTATCACGAAACAAAGTCTAGATACTATTAAAAGCATAGTTCGAAATTATGAAAAAAATAAAGATACGCTCTACCTTGGTGGCGTAAGCATGATCGCTGATGATATGATAGCTTATATAAAATCTGATCTTGTGCTCTATGGTGTTTCTCTTGTATTTTTACTAGGACTTGCACTTTATTATTTTTTCCGTTCATGGCGCTTTGTTTTTTTACCTCTTTTTATTTGTTTTATAAGCTTAAGTGCAGCTAGTGGAGTTTTTGCACTTTTAAAATTTCAAATCACAGTTATTTCATCAAATTACATTGCTTTGGTTTTAATTATCACCTTAAGTGTAGTTGTTCATTTGATCACGCATTTTATCGAAAGTACCCAAAATCATCCCAAAGCTAAAGTTGAGCGCATAGTACTTGAAACCTTACTAGCCAAAGCAAATCCTAGCCTTTATGCCATTGTTACAACGATGATAGGATTTTTTTCTTTAATGCTTTCAAATATCGAACCTATCATAAAACTTGGTATTATGATGAGTATAGGTATAAGTTTAGCTCTTATCTTTAGTTATTTATTTTTAGCAAGTATCTTAGTTCTTTTAAAACCAAAAAACTATCATAAAAAAGAGTTTAAATTTAATCTTTTAGCCTTTTGTGCTAAAACCGCTCTTGATTCTAAAAAGCGTCACATGATTTATGGAATTTCAGTTCTTGCTATAATCTTAGCTTTAATAGGCATTTCAAAACTCAGAGTTGAAAATTCTTTTGTCAATTATTTCAAAGATCGCAGTGAAATCAAAAAAGGACTTTTGGTTATTGATAAAAACCTAGGTGGAACCTTGCCTTTAGAAGTCATCATTCGTTTTCCAAATAATAAAAACGATCAAAATACAAGCAATACTCTTGATAGTTTTGAAAGCGAATTTGAAAATTTAGCCACACAAGAAACTTATTGGTTTGACTCTAAAAAAACACGCATTGCAAAAAAAGTTCATGAATTTTTAGAAAATAAAGAATTTGTAGGCTCGGTTTTAAGTCTTAATAGTCTTTTAACCCTAGGGAAAAATATCAACGATGGAAAAGAGTTAGATGATTTTGCTCTTGCGTTTTTAAATGAGAATTTACCTGCTAAATTTAAACAAGACTTGCTTTCACCTTTTGTAAGTATAGAGAATAACGAGTTAAGATTTAGTATGCGTATTGTTGATTCTGATCCGAATTTAAGACGTAATAAGTTTTTAATAGATCTTAAAAAACAGCTCAACGAGCTTGTAAAAAACGATGGAGTAGAAGTGCAAATCACAGGCATAATGGTGCTTTATAATAATATGCTCCAAAGTCTTTTTTCATCGCAATTTGATACTCTTATATTTGTAATTTTAGCTATTTTCATACTTTTTATCATTGTTTTTAGGGATTTAAAATTTTCAGTTGCGGCTATATTGGTAAATGTTATTCCTTTAAGTGTGGTTTTTGCTCTTATGGGACTTTTAGGCATTCCTTTGGATATGATGAGTATTACTATAGCTGCTATTGCTATAGGTATAGGCGTTGATGATGCTATACATTATATTTATCGTTTTAGAGAAGAAATTAAAAACAAAAGCCTAGAAGAAGCCATTATGATTTCTCACCTTAGTATAGGTTCGGCACTTTATTATACTACCATTAGCATAGTTTTAGGTTTTAGTGTTATGATGAGTAGTAATTTCATTCCAACGATTTATTTTGGAATTTTAACCGTTTTTGTAATGATTTTGCTTTTAAGTGGAAGTTTGTTCTTATTACCAAGCTTTTTAATCACTATTTATTCTAAGAAAGCCAAGTTTCCAAACCAACATAAAGAGCATATATTAAAACAATAATAGCTATATATTTTAAAAAATTTTTCATTTTTATCCTTTTGTTAAAATCTTTAAAATGATTTTTGCAAGCTCTAAAGCTTTAAAACGATGAGAGATGTTATTCTTCTCATCCACGCTAAGCTGGGCTAAGGTTTTATCAAAACCCTTTGGAATAAAAAGGCTATCATAGCCAAAACCATTTTCACCTTTTTCTGTATCTATTACTTTTCCATGCATGGTTCCATGCGTACTAAATTCCCCTATCAAACCTACCATAGCAATAGCAGCAACATAATGCGCCTTACTTTGTTTAAAACCTTTTTTTATCATTTCATTTACAAGCTTATCACGATTACTTTTATCATCGCCCTTACTGCTAAATCGAGCAGAATAAATTCCTGGATTTCCTTCTAAAACATCTACACAAATACCACTATCATCACTTAAAACGATAAAATCTTTTTTTTGCTTTTCATCCAAAGCATTAAAAACCGCTCTTGCTTTAATCAAAGCATTTTCTTTAAAAGTTTTTCCATTTTCTTCAATCTCAAAAGGCGTTAAAACTTCATCAAAAGCATAAATTTCAAAATCTTTTAAAATTTCTTTAAGTTCTAAAACCTTATGCTTATTACTCGTAGCTAGGATAATCTTCATAACAAAAGCTCCAAAATAATATCAAAACAAAAATATGATTTTATAAAATTTATCCTTGTGCGTAGCTTTTAAATATCAAATGATAAAGCGATGTTAATCAATGCTTAATCCATTTCATAGTAAAATTATCCTAATTTAAATTTCAAATTTAATAGGAAATTGATAATGCTAAATAATGTCTTACCCTTATCTTTCATAGTTGGAACAAGGTTTTTTGGGCTTTTTATAGTTTTGCCAGTTTTAAGTCTTTATGCTTTAAAACTTGAAGGTGCTAATGAATTTTTAGTGGGACTTTTAGTTGGTGTTTATGCCTTAACCCAAATGATTTTACAAATGCCTTTTGGGATTTTAAGTGATAAAATTGGTCGTAAAAAAACCATGCTCATTGGACTGATTATTTTTATAATAGGCTCTTTAATCTGCTCTTTTGCGGAAAATATCTACACCATGCTTTTAGGAAGAATGCTCCAAGGTGCAGGGGCCATTGGAGCAGTAGCTACGGCAATGATAAGTGATTTTATCACAGAAGAAAATCGTGGTAAAGCCATGGCGGTAATGGGTTCTTTTATAGGACTTAGTTTTGCAGCTTCTATGGTAATCTCTCCTTTAATGAGTGTAAAATGGGGTTTATCTAGCCTTTTTGATCTTAGTGTAGCTTTGTCTCTTTTATGTATAATTTTACTTTATACTGTTGTACCTAAAGAAAATAAAATCACTCATGAAAATGAAAAAACTCCTTTTTTTCATCTTATTAAACAAAAAAATTTAGCCCTTATGAATCTTACTAATTTCATGCAAAAAATGCTTATGAGTATAGCATTTTTAAGTATTCCTATTATTCTAGTAAAACATTTAGGCTTTGCTTCTGATAAACTTTGGATTGTTTATAGCGCTTCTATGGTAGCAGGTTTTATCGCTATGGGCTTTGCTGGAAGTTTAGGCGAAAAAAGAGGTTTAGCTAAACAAATTTTACTCTTAGGAATTGTTTTTTTCATACTTTCTTATCTTTTCTTTGCTTTTAGTAATTCTATAGATTTTTTTATCATAGCAGTTGTGATTTTTTTTATAGGTTTTAATTTACATGAGCCTATTATGCAAAGTTGTGCATCAAAATTTTGTAAAGTTCATGAAAAAGGTGCGGCATTAGGGTTGTTTAATGCTTTTGGATATGGTGGAAGTTTTATAGGTGGTATTATCGGAGGGATATTTTTACATCTAGATGCCTTAAATCTTTTAGCTATTATTTTAGTAATTTTAGCTCTAATTTGGCTTGTAGCATTATTTTTCTTAAAAAATCCAGCTGATTTTAAAAACCTTTATCTACCTTTAGAAACACCTTTAAATTTCAGTACTTTTAGTGAAAATTTAGGGGTTGTAGATATTTATAAAAACTCTAAAAATCTTGTTGTTAAATTTGATAGCAAACTTACAAATAAAGAAGAATTAGAAGGCAAAATTAAGATCTAATTTTGCCCCGCAAAACCCATTGCTTTTATCATCACTTTTGCCTTGCAATCTGCACAGCAATAAAGTGTTTTGATTTTATTTTCATCATTACCAAATTTAGGTTTCATTAAATTGGCTATTTTTTCTACAGCTTTTTTGGTGGCAAATTCTTTACCACATTCTATACAGGCAAAAAGCTCATCTTTTGCCATGGTTTGATATTCAAAATAAGAAGCTCTAAACTCCATTCCACTACGAACTAATTTTAAAGTATCTTTTTCGGCACAACTTAACTCACAATACCCACAAGTCGTGCAAAGAGAGGCATTAAATTTCAAAGCATTTTCTTGTTTATCAGCGATTAAAGCTCCTACATTACAGGCACCCACACAAGAAAGACAAAGCGTACAGGTGTTAGGATTAATTTCTACCTTACCATAACGCAACCATTCACCACTTTCTATACTGCCAAAATCTTCATTTTTTATCATTTCCTGCATTCTTTTGGCAAAATTTTCTCTTGTAGTTAAGGTGTTATTATGAAAATCATATTTTAAATCTTGTATGAATTCTTGCTCTTTTAAAACATTTTGCAATTCTTTTTCATCTTTAGCAACAAAAATAGCTTTTTTTTGAAATTTTCTCTCAAAAAAAGTATTTAAAAGTACAATAGCCTCATTGCTACCACGAGATACAAAATCCGTATAAAAAACCAAATTTGCTCCACTATTTTGCAAAAGCGTTAAAAAATGCATAGAAGAAAGCCATTTTTCACCCTCTATCATAAAGGGTAAAACATCTTTTGGTAAAGCAAGATTTAAATTTTCTAAAGACATTTTTTTGGGAATAATTAAAATTTTTTTATCTTTATAAAACTCACAAAGGGTAAAAAAACTTTCTCTTGGCATAGGAGCATAATCAAGCGATCCGCTAGGACACACGCTAATACATCCTCCACAACCCAAACAATCCACTTGAGAAAATTCCAAATGCTTTTTTTCATCATCTTTTAAAATCGCCACAGTAGGACAAATTTCAGCACATTTTGCACAATGCTCACTGCGTCTTTCGTGGTATTGACACACGCTAGCATTATAGCTAATATAAGTTTTATAATGATATTTTGGACTTTTGCTTTGCAAAAACTCTAACAATACTTCAAGATTTTCAAAATTTAAAAGATTATAACATCCACTTTGTCTTGTAAAATCTTTACGCACAACGCTTAAATCCTTAGCCTTAAAAAGCAAAAAATCAAAATCTATTTCCACTTCTTCGCCTTGATTTTTAACCACAGCACAAAGTTCCCCTACACTTCCAAAAACAGCTAAAATTTCTGCACTGCTTAAAGCAATAACCTTAAATCCATGTTCTTTTAAAAACTCTACGGTTTGAGTATCGCTATCTACTAAAATCAAACGATTTTGCACTTCTTTGCTTTGTTCTAAATCAAGCCCCAAATCATAAACGCTAGCTCTTGCTTTATAAAGCGTTAAAACATTTTTACTTTGCTCTAAAATTTCATCTTGAGAATTTTTAAGATAAAAATTAATCTCAGGGGCATAAATTTGCGCTTTTTGATTTTTATCATTACAAATTAATGCTTCTTTATCATTTGCCTGATCTAAAATTTCAATAGCATCTGGCAAAGGGATTAAAACATCATTTTTTATATAAACAAAATCTTGCATTGTCTTCCTTAATCTCTTTAAAACATCATTTTATAAATTCTATGTTAAAATAACCAAATATTTTCTTAAGGCTTAAGATGAACAAATTTAGAACTTTTCCACAAATTAACACTCTTATTGAAGATGAGAGTTTAAAATCCTATCCTTTTTATATCAAAGCATTTTTTTGTAAAAAAGTTGTCACAAAACTAAAAGAAAATTTTTCCCAAGATGAAATTTCTAAAGATAAACTACTTTTAGAAATCAAAAAAGAAATCAAAACTTTTTATCGCAAAGATTTACAAAGTGTGATTAATGCAAGCGGAGTGGTTATACACACAAACCTTGGCAGAAGTGTAATCCATGAAGAACTTTATGAAGCGTGTAAAAATATCATTTGTAATTATTCTAATGTAGAGTTTGATTTAGAAAATGGAAAAAGAGGCTCTCGCTATGCTTTGGTGCTAGAAAAACTTAAAATGCTTTTTGAATGCGAAGATGCTTTAGTGGTCAATAACAATGCTGCGGCAGTTTTTTTAGTGCTTAATTCTCTTTGTTATGATAAAGAAGTCATAAGCTCAAGAGGAGAACTTGTAGAAATTGGCGGAAGTTTTCGTGTGCCTGAAGTGATAAAAGCTGCAGGTGTAAAGCTTTGCGAAGTTGGAACTAGTAACAAAACACACTTAAAAGACTATGAACAAGCTATCAGTGAAAATACCGCTCTAATTTTAAAAACCCACAAGTCTAATTTCGCTCTTATGGGTTTTCATAGTGAAGTAAATATAAAAGATCTACATGAACTAGCAAAAGAAAAAGGGCTTTTGAGTTATTATGATCTAGGTTCTGGCTGGTGTGAAAATTTAAATGAAAAGCTGATTAAAAATGAACCTAAAATCAAAAAACTCGTACAAGAATGTGATATTTTAAGTTTTAGTGGAGATAAACTTTTTGGTAGTGTGCAAGCAGGCATTATACTTGGAAAAAAAGAACTCATAGAAAAACTTAAACAAAATCAACTTTTAAGAATGCTAAGAGTGGATAAATTAACCCTATCTTTTTTAAATGAAAGCTTAAAAGCTTATTTACAAAAAGATTATGAAAAAATTATTACCTTAAAACTTTTAAATGATGACTTATCCTTTATAGAAGAAAAAGCTTTAAGAGTGCAAAAAGAATTAAAATTTCAAACCCAACTCAAAAAAAGCAAAAGTTTAGTAGGAGGAGGTTCTATGCCTGATAAAAGTTTAGATACTTATATACTAACTTTTCAAGGAGATGCTTTAAAACTACAAACTCGATTTAGAAAAGAAAATATCATAGGACGCATTGAAAATGATGAATTTGTTCTTGATTTTAGAACTATACGAGAAAATGAACTTCAAAAACTTATTCTTACAATTAATCAAATGGAAAACTTATGAAATCTGTTATTATAGGAACCGCAGGACATATTGATCATGGAAAAACTTCACTCATTAAAGCTTTAAATGGTTTTGAAGGCGATAGTTTAAAAGAAGAACAAGAAAGACAAATCACCATTAATTTAAGTTTTTCAAATCTTAAATTAAAAGATAAAAACATTTCTTTTATCGATGTTCCAGGACATAAAGATTTGGTTAAAACTATGGTAAGTGGAGCTTTTGGCTTTAGTGTTTGTTTATTTGTCGTAGATATTAACGAGGGTTTAAAAGAACAAAGTTTAGAACATTTAGAAATTTTAAAAATTCTTGATATTAAAAATATCATTTTAGTACTTAGCAAATGCGATCTTTGTGAAAACATAGAGCAAAAAAGTGTAGAAATTTTAGAAGAGTTAAAAAATTTAGATTATCCCATTTTAAAAGTATTTCATACCAGTATAAAAAATAATCAAGGCATAGAAGAATTAAAAAATTATCTTTATACCATAGAAAACAAAGAAAATGATGAAGAACTGATTTTTCATTATTATATCGATAGAGTTTTTTCTCTAAAAGGTATAGGAACTGTCGTTACAGGCAGCTTGAATGAAGGAAGTATCACTTTAAATGAAAAAATCATCTGTTTAGACACTCAAAAAGAACTCATTGTTAAAAATATACAAAATCACGATACCAATCTAGAGCAAATCAAAGCTTGCAACCGTGTGGCTTTAAGTTTAAATTGTGATTATAAAGAGTTGAAAAAAGGTTATTTACTAAGTAAAAAAGGTTATTTTAAAGCCTTTAAAGAATGCGATGCTTTAGTTAAAGCAAAAAATTTACAAAATAGCAAAATGATTTTTTGCGTGGGTTCAAGACAAATAGAATGCAAAATAAATATATTAAAAAAACTAGAAAATGATGAATTTTTTGTGCATTTTAGTTTTGATAAAAATGTATTTTTAAGTTTTGATGAGGCTTTTATTTTATTACAAAACAATCGTGTTATAGGCGGTGGTAAGGTTTTAAATCCTTTAAGCGAACCTTTAAAAAAAGAACAAAAAAATAAATTTTTAATGTTTTTGAAAAATAAAGATTTTAAAGCGGCTTTTTCTTTCTTAAAAGACGCACACAAATACGGCTTTGGCTTGCTTTCAAGTTATCAGAGATTTAAACTTTCTCATCAAAAAGCATTGAAATTAGCAAAAGAATTAAATCAAGTATTTGTTGATGAAAAAAATCTTAATGTATATCATTTACAAAGTCTAGAAGAAATTAAAAATTTCATCAAATTCATACTTGAAAAAAATCCTTATGCCATGCTTTCAGCACATTCTTTAGCTTTAAGGATTACTTGGGCAAGTGAAAATTTTTGCGAACTCGGGCTTAAAGAGATGTCAAATTTATTGGATTTTCAAAATGGAATTTATTTTAAAAAAGGCATAGATTTTGAAAAACTTCAAGAAAAAAACAATAACCAAATGTATGAAATTTTAAAAAAACAAGGTATTAAACCCGAAGCTCCTTATAATCTTTATGATTTTTTAGAACTTGATAGAAAAAGCGGAGATAATATACTCAAAAAACTTACCCAAAAAGGCTTAGTTGTAAGACTTTCACACAATCTTTTTATAGAAAAACAAGCTCTTGAAAAACTTATGCAAGAATGTTTAAATTTATTAAAAAATCAAAGTCTTGATGTGCAAAGTATGAAAGAATATTTCAATCTTTCAAGAAAATATGCTATT
Organism: Campylobacter sp. CFSAN093238; assembly: GCF_012898015.1. Lineage (NCBI taxonomy): Bacteria > Pseudomonadati > Campylobacterota > Epsilonproteobacteria > Campylobacterales > Campylobacteraceae > Campylobacter > Campylobacter sp. CFSAN093238. Next base: position 1,420,378 of record NZ_CP040611.1, read on the forward strand.
GCTTATTTAGAATACTTAGACAAATTTCCTCAAGTAAGCAAAGAAGCTGAAAAAAGATTTTTAACAAACATTTAGAAAATCATTATAGAATTAAACATAATTTATTTAAAGGATTTGTAAACTATGAAAAAATTAAGTTTAATTCTTGCCTGTTCAGCATCTTTGTTTGCTGCAAGTAATTCAGAAATTAGTGATTTTTATTCAAAAAGCATTAAAGCACAATTTCCAAATACTACCGTTAGTGTATCAAATCGTCAAAAGGTTGGTAATACGGGTTTTGAAAGTGTTATTGTAAGCGTTGAATTAAATGGACAAAAACAAGAAAACATTCTTTTTACAAAAGATAGTCTTATTACCCCTGATCTTATCGACTTGAAAACGGGAATTTCTTATGCTCAAGAATATGAAATGAAAAAATTTCAAGAAGCAAGAGAAAATTTTACAAAAAATGCTAAAGCTGTAGCACAAAAAGAAACCATGGTAATAGCTTTGGGAGATAAAAATAAACCTGCAATTTATGTTTTTTCGGATCCTGAATGCCCTTATTGTAGAGAACATTTAGCTCAAATTGATAATGAACTTAAAAACTATCAAGTTAATTATATTTTAACTCCAGTACATGGAAAATCTGCTTTTGAAAAATCCGCTCTAATCTACAAAGAAGCAAAAAAAGCAAAAAATGATAAAGAAAAAATCGCAATTTTAAACAAATACTATGATGCAAATATCAAAAATTATCCAAAAGTAAGCGATGCAGAATTAAAAGAAGTTTTTTCCTTATATGAAAAATATCGCTCATTAGGTCTTAGCGCTACTCCAACTATTATTAAATAAACCTAATGTCTAAAATTACTTTAATTTTAAGCTTTTTTATAACACTCTTTATGAGTGCTTGCACCAATGCAACTTTCACACAAAGCTTTATTCAAACAAGCAATGAAGGCATTTTTATCAGATCACAAAAACAACAAAGTTTTAAAATTTCCTTTCAAAATCCTAGTCAACTTCAAACTACTCTAGATAGAGATTTGACTTTAAAACTTAAAAATTTAGGCTTAAAAGAAGTAAAAGAGAATGCAGATTATGAAATTTTAATCAATCTTGTAGATATGAAAAAGCATTCTTATGCTCAAAAAATCACAACTTCAGCAAGATTTTTTTATGATTTTGATCCTTTGGAAAGCGATGGAGAATGGATGGTAGAAAACTACTATACTATGCAAGTTAATTTACAAATCAACTCTAAAAATCACAATTCTCAAAAAACAAGTCTTCTTGCAAGAACAGCTTATCTTGGAAATAAAGAACGCTGTCAATTATCTTTAGAAAATAAAATTATAAATCAAATAGTGAGTTTTTTTTATTTTTAAGAAAAAGACAATCAAGAGTATAAAAACTCTTGATTTTAAGAATTATTAAGCAAAATAAGGTTTGATTTGTTCTATCCAAGCATCAATTCTTGATTCAGTTTGATCTTCTTGATTATCATTGTCAAGAGCAAGTCCAACAAATTTACCATCTACAACCGCATCACTTGCTTCAAATGTATAACCATCAGTTGAAACTTCTCCTACCAAATTTGCGCCTGCATCTTTTAAATTTTGAGCTAATTTACCCATGCCACCACAAAAAGTATCAGAATAACTTTCACTATCACCCATACCAAATACAGCTACGGTTTTTCCACCAAGACTAAGCCCTGAAAAATCAAAACCATCCCAATCATCTTGTAAATCACCACTTCCCCAAGTTGAAGTTCCACAAATTAATTTATCGTAAGAATTTATTTTAGCTGCATCAATATCTGAGATATTAAAAACATCGCTAATTCCAAGTTTTAAAGCAATTGTATTAGCCGCTCCTTCTGTATTCCCCATAGCACTACCATAGATTACTGCTACTGACATTATTTTCTCCTTATAATTTGATTTGATATTTTATACGGAACTAATTTTAACATAGTTTTGTTTAAATCACACAAAAAATGTTTTATTTCAATAAAATGTGTGAAATTTTTGTTACGCGGACAAACAATATAAAATTTTTCAAAATTGTTTTCTTTTATCAAATTCAATAATCCATGAATTTCATTTTCAATTTTTAAATTATGTGTATTAATCTCTTTGCAAAGTGGTAAAATTGCAAATTTCTTATCTATTATAATAAGATCACCATCTTGATCTATATTTTTTCCATTATTTTGAAAAGAAACCTTATCATAAACATAAGAGCTAAATAAAATTTGCGCATCAAAACAAATGCCATAAAGATAAATTCTTAAAAGTCTTAAAAGATCGACATTCTTAGATATTTTAGTATTAAAAATTAAGCTTTTTCTTTTTTGAAAGTAAAAAGCGTATGCATTAAGCTTGATATTTATATTTTGAATCTTACCAAATGAAACATGCATTATATCATGTAAAAAATTTCCAAATATCATTTTTAAACTCTTGGTATTTTTTGCATATGAAAGAGGAATTTTTAGAGCGCTATCAACGCTCGCATTATATTGAGTTAAAAAAGTCAACATAAGCTCTTGATTGTTTAAATAGCGATAAATTTGCGGTATAAATTCTTGCTTATCATCAAATCCAAATAACATCTTTAACCTTTATAGCAAGAAAATTCTTTATTAAGATTAAAAATTTTACAATATTCACAATACACACAACTTACACTTCTTTTTGCACAAACTAATGGAATTTTACGCTTTTTAGCTTCATTTTTGATTTTTTTCATAGTATTATGATTTAAAAAGCTTGTTAACATTACTATACATTCTGTATCACAAGGAATCGGCTTGCGATTAACTCTATTTTCATTACGCGCATCCCAGTGTTCTATTTTTTTAGCACCTAAATCATGTAAAACAGCTCTAATAGGAGTGATTTCATCTGCACCAATAACCAAAACTGACATAAATTCTCCTTTGTGATTTTTAAAATATATTTTGATAATTATTATTATAATATAAAAAAACTAAATTTATTTTGAAATTTATTATCAATAAAATGCAATTATTCAGTTAATTTTAATTTTTAATAGATATAATTTACTAATTGATAAAATTTATTATTTTAGGAGAAAACAATGAAAAAATTGACTAACGATTTTGGAAACATTATAGCCGATAACCAAAATTCATTAAGCGCGGGTGCAAAAGGACCTTTGCTTATGCAAGATTATCTTTTGCTTGAAAAACTTGCTCATCAAAATAGAGAAAGAATTCCAGAAAGAACCGTTCATGCCAAGGGAAGTGGGGCTTATGGAGAAATAAAAATCACCGCTGATTTATCTGCTTATACTAAGGCAAAAATATTTCAAAAAGGAGAAATAACTCCTCTTTTCCTACGCTTTTCTACTGTTGCAGGTGAAGCAGGTGCAGCAGATGCTGAGCGTGATGTACGTGGATTTGCCATTAAATTTTACACCAAAGAAGGAAACTGGGATTTAGTAGGAAATAATACTCCAACTTTTTTTATCCGTGATGCGTATAAATTTCCTGATTTCATTCATACTCAAAAAAGAGATCCAAGAACTCATCTAAGAAGTAATAATGCTGCTTGGGATTTTTGGAGTTTATGTCCTGAAAGTTTACATCAAGTAACCATTCTTATGAGCGATAGAGGAATTCCTGCAAGTTATCGTCATATGCATGGATTTGGAAGCCATACTTATAGTTTTATTAATGATAAAAATGAAAGATTTTGGGTGAAATTCCATTTTAAAACCCAACAAGGGATTAAAAATCTTACCAACCAAGAAGCTGCCGAGCTTATAGCAAAAGATAGAGAAAGTCATCAAAGAGATCTCTATAATGCTATAGAAAATAAAGATTTTCCAAAATGGAAAGTTCAAGTTCAAATTCTTGCTGAAAAAGATATAGAAAAACTTGGATTTAATCCTTTTGATTTAACAAAAATTTGGCCTCATAGTCTTGTGCCTTTGATGGATATAGGCGAAATGATTCTAAACAAAAATCCTCAAAATTATTTTAATGAAGTTGAACAAGCTGCCTTTAGTCCAAGCAATATCGTTCCTGGAATTGGCTTTAGCCCTGATAAAATGTTGCAAGCTAGAATTTTTTCATATCCTGATGCACAAAGATATAGAATAGGAACTAATTATCATCTTTTGCCCGTAAATCGTGCAAAAAGCGAAGTGAATACTTACAATGTCGCTGGTGCTATGAATTTTGATAGTTATAAAAATGATGCAGCTTATTATGAACCAAACAGCTATGATAATAGCCCAAAAGAAGACAAAAGCTATCTTGAACCTGATTTAGTCTTAGAAGGCGTAGCACAAAGATATGCTCCACTAGATAATGACTTTTATACTCAACCAAGAGCTTTATTTAATCTTATGAATGATGATCAAAAAACTCAACTTTTTCATAATATCGCCGCTTCTATGGAGGGAGTTGATGAAAAAATTATCACTAGAGCTTTAGAACATTTTGAAAAAATTTCACCTGATTATGCAAAAGGAATTAAAAAAGCTTTAGAAAAATAATTTTTACTTGCCACTTTTGGTGGCAAACTAAAGATTATAATAATTAAGGAAAAACAATGACAACTCTTAGTTTAGAAGAAGAAAAAAGATTTGAAGAGCTTTGCAAAATGGCTTTTAATTTTGCAAGAAATAATGAATGTGAAAATCTTAAAATCATGATAGAAGCAGGTTTAAATGTAAATTTAAAAACTCATAAAGGCGATAGCTTGCTTATGCTTGCAGCTTATAATAATTCTTATGAAAGCGCTAAAATGCTTTTAGAAAAAGGTGCAAAAGTAGATGAAAAAAACGATCGTGGACAAACCCCATTAGCGGGAGTTTGTTTTAAAGGATACTTACCTATGTGTGAACTTTTAGTTAAATATGGAGCAAATATTGATGAAAACAATGGTTTAGGAATGACACCTTATACTTTTGCTATTATGTTTGGACGCAAAGATGTGGCAGAATTTTTACTCAAAAAATCTAAAAATAATTTTTTAAAGAAAATAAGCCTAAAAATACTAAAATTTATCAAAAAATTTTAGTTATTTTTTAAATTTCTTCAGATACCTATAGACACTAGGTTCTGAAATTTTTAAAAATTTTGCTACGATAGGAACCGCCCCTTTTATATTAAAAATACCTTTTTCATATAGCTTTTCAGCAATTTCTTCTTTTTGAGTAATGCTTAATTGATAATCAGAATTTAAATAACTAGAATCTACGCTTTGAACTAAAATATCCTCTATCGAGTGACTTAATGTTTCTATACTTGAATCATTTTGAGAAAAACTAATATTTCCTAAAATATCACCCATATCTCCAATTTTTTCTAAATCAATCATCTTGCATATTAAATCTCTCATAATGCTAGTATCATGATTGATACACAAAATACCTACTAATTTGTCATGATTTTTAATAAAAAAAGTAGATCCTCTAATTAATTTTGATTTTCCAACAAGAGCCTTATAATCACATAAAAAATCTTTTTCTAAATATTTTTTATTTTGCATAAGCTCACTTGCAAAAGCAGTCAAGGGAGAATCTAAACTTCTTCCACTAATGTGACTGTTAGCAATTGCTGCAATATAGGCCCCATCTTCAGTAATTACATGAAAAACTATCTCATATTGCTCACCTAAAACTTCTCCTAAAAAATATGTCAACTTTATAAATTGTTGTTTTTGTCCCTCATCCATAAAACTGCCTTCAATAAAAAATTAATATAATATTAAATTCTACTCTTTATACTTTAAAACATTTCTTAAAAATAAAATTTTATTATTATGATAATAAACTATTGACAAATTATTATTGTAGTGATAAAATGCATTCTGCTTAATCTATATTTAACAAAGGAGAATTCATGTCAAACTATCCAAAGGCCATTGGTCCATACTCAGCTTACAGAGAAGTAAATGGACTTTTATTTATATCAGGACAACTTCCTATCAACCCTGATTCAGGCGAAATAGAAAGCCATGATATCAAAGAACAAACCAAACAATCTTTGAAAAATATCGGTGCTATCTTAGAAGAAAATGGTATCAGTTATGATAAAGTGGTTAAAACCACTTGCTTTTTAGCTGATATTAATGATTTTGTAGCATTTAATGAAATTTATGCTGAATTTTTTAAAGCTCCTTATCCAGCAAGAAGTGCTTTTGCAGTAAAAGATCTACCAAAAAAAGCTAAAGTAGAGATAGAGGTCATCGCTCAAAAAGGATAAAATATGCTAGGTATTGTTTTTTCTTTATTTAGTGTTTTTTTACTTGTTTTTATGCTTTATAAAAAAATCAATGCTCACATGGCACTGCTTTTAAGTGGCTTGCTTTTACTTTCCTTAGCTGCTATTTTTGGACTTTCTCCACACATTGTTACCAAAGATTCTTTAAATCTAGGTTTTTTTGATATTTTTCAAGTTTTTAATCAAACCATGTCCAAGTACATTAGTAGAGCTTGGACTTACACTTATGACTATAGCAGGTTTTTCTGCTTATATGGATCATGTAGGGGCTTCTTATGCACTTTTTAAAGTTTTTGAAAAACCTTTAAAAGCCGTAAAATCTCCTTATGTTTTACTCATAGTTGCTTATTTTATCGTGCAATTTTTAGTTCTTTTCATCCCTTCTCACGCAGACTTGGCACTTTTACTTATGGTTACTATGTATCCTATACTTGTACGCTCTGGTATTTCAAAACTTTCTGCCTTAAGTGTGATTGCTATTTGTCAATATATCGATCATGGACCTGGAAGTGGAAATGTGATCATGGCCTCAGAAAAAGCTGAAGTTGATCCTGCAATTTATTTTGTTCATTATCAACTCCCTACAACCTTGCCTATCATTATAGCTGTAAGTATTGCAATATATCTTTGCAATAAATTTTTTGACAAAAAAGATAATTTTGTCTTCAATGCGCAAGAAATTGAAAAAAGAACTAAATGAAAATGAAGGTAAAGAAAAAGAACTTAAAAAGCCTCCTAGAATTTATGCGATTTTACCTATAATTCCTTTGGTTTTAATCCTAGGATTTAGTTCCGTGCTTGATAGCATCTTGGTTTTAATGGGAATAAGTAGCGCTGAAGAAGTTAAAGCAGCTGCTAGCACTGCAATTAAAATGAATGTTCCAGTAGCAATGGTGATTTCAACTTTTGTGGCTATTATTTTTGAAATGATACGCTATAAAAGTATAGTAGAAACTCTTAATTCTATGATGATTTTCTTTAAAGGAATGGGACATTTATTTGTTATCACAGTTTCACTCATCGTTTGTGGTCAAGTATTTGCAAGTGGTCTTTTATCTGTAGGTTTTGTAGATACTTTAATAGAATTTTGCAAAAATGCAGGATTTGGAGTTTTGGCTATTATTATCGCTGTTTCAATCTTACTTGCGGTTTGTGCTTTCTTAATGGGTTCAGGAAATGCGGCATTTTTTAGCTTTGCCCCACTTATCCCAAATATAGCAAAACACTTTGGAGTTGAAACTATCACTATGATAGCACCGATTCAAATCATGACGGGCTTTGGAAGATGTGTTAGTCCTATTGCACTAGCGATCTTAGCTATCTCAGCTATTGCAAGAGTAAGTCCTTTTGCCGTGGTTAAAAGAACAGCTATTCCTATGCTTGTAGCGGCTATTGTAAATGTTATTATGACTTATATCTATCTTTAAAAAGGAGAAAAAATGAACTCAAAAACTAAACTTATTCATTGTGGCAGAGGCGATCAAGGCGCTGAAGTAAGATCAGTCAATCCTACACTTATGCGTGCATCAACCATACTTTTTAAAGATCACGCAACTTGGCAAAAATACAGAGAATTAAGAAAAACAGATCGTGTTTTAAGTTATGGATCTAGAGGAACAACAACCAATTTTGAACTTGAAAAACTTATTTGCACTCTAGAGGGTGGTTATAGAGCACAACTTTTCCCAACAGGACTTGCAGCATTAGCTATGGTGCTTTTAAACTATGCAAGCAAAGATACACATTTTTTAATCACTGATGCAATTTATGGGCCTGTAAGAACGATTTGCGAATTATTTTTAGAAAAAATGGGCATTGAAATTGATTTTTTAAAAGCTGATGCAAGTGATGTAGAAGAAAAAATCAAACCTAATACCAAGCTTATCCTATGTGAAAGTCCAGGTTCTATACTTTATGAAATCATAGATTTACCAAAACTTTGCAAAATTGCCCATGCGCATAATATCCCTGTAGCTATTGACAATACTTATTCTAGTGGATATTTTCTAAATCCTTTAGAACTTGGAGTGGATATTTCAGTTATCGCCGCTACAAAATATCTTAGTGGACACTCTGATGTAACCATGGGTATAGTAGTAATCAACGAAAAAGAATGGAAAAATTTTGACAAACTTCCAGAAGCTTTAGGCTTTACAACAAGCCCTGATGATGCTTACTTAGTACTTCGTGGTATGAGAACACTAGATGTAAGAATGAAAGCTCATGAAAAAAGTGCTGATGAAATTGTAGAGTTTTTACAAAGCAGAAAAGAAATTAAAACAATTTTCTATCCAAAACTCAAATCCCACTCAAATCATGAAATTTTCATGCGTGATCATAAAGGTGCAAATGGTATGATTACCATAGAATTTGCAGAAGGTTATAACAAAGAGGATGCTATTAAATTTGTAGATAAACTAGAATACTTTTCAATTGGTGCTAGCTGGGGTGGATATGAAAGCTTAGCCACCGTAACTACTCCGCCTAGAACTGCAACAGACCTAAGTGCAAGAGGACCATTTGTAAGATTTCATATAGGTCTTGAAGATACTAAAGATTTAATTGCTGATTTAACACAAGCTTTTGATAGTATTAAAAAATAAGGAGATAAGATGACAGGAATTAGTGTATTTGATCATAAATTATTAGCAGACTCATGGAGCACGCAGGAAATGCGTGCTATTTTTTGCGAACAAAACCGCATACAAAAATGGCTCGATGTTGAAGCAGCTTTAGCAAAAGCACAAGCAAAACTTAAAATTATCCCTAAAAAAGCAGCTGATGAGATTGCAAAAAAAGCTCATTATAAATTTATGGATATGGACTTTATCTTTGCTGAATTTAAAAAAACCAAACACCCTTTAGTTCCTACTGTAAGAGGATTAGAAAAAGCTTGCGATAATAATTTAGGTGAATATGTACATTTTGGAGTAACCACTCAAGATATCATCGATACGGGACTGGTTTTACAATTTAAAGAAGCAATGACTCTTGTAAAAAGCGAATTAAAAGCTATCGCAAAAGCCTTAGCGAAACTAGCTAAAACCCATAAAAACACTGCTATGATGGGAAGAACTTTAGCACTTCAGGCTTTGCCTATTACTTTTGGACATAAAGTGGCTATTTGGTTAAGCGAACTTGAGCGTCATTTTGAAAGAATACTTGAACTTGAAAAAAGACTTTATGTAGGCAGTATAGTAGGCGCTGTAGGAACTAAAGCAAGTTTAAGTGATGAGTGCAATGAAGTAGAAAAACTCACTTTAGAAAATTTAGGACTTGATGTGCCTAATATTTCTTGGCAACCTGCACGTGATCGCTTTATAGAACTTGGTTTTGTACTAGGCAATATCAACGCAACCTTTAACAAAATCGCTCATGAAATTTTAATCCTTTCACATAATGAAATTGATGAAGTTGCTGAACCTTTTGGCAAAGGACAAGTAGGATCAAGCACTATGCCACACAAAAGAAATCCTGCAGTAAGCGAAAATGCAGTTACAGTAAGCAATGCCTTTAAGGCAAATTTAGCCATTTTAAGCGATATTGAAAGACATGAACATGAAAGAGATGGTCAAGTTTGGAAAATGGAATGGAAGCTTTTACCTGAAATGTTTTTAATGCTTTCTGTGGTTTTAGCAAATATGAAATTCGCTCTTAGTGATTTAGAAGTAAAAAAAGACAAAATGCTTAAAAATTTAAATACTCTTAATGGTTTTGTTTTAGCAGAGCGTGTTATGTTTGCATTAAGCGATCATTATGGAAAACAACACGCCCATGAGATTGTTTATGAAAATGCTATGCTAGGTATCGAAAAACAAAAAACCTTTAAAGAAGTTTTACTTGCAGATAAAAGAGTATCTAAGGTATTGAAAGAAAAAGAAATCGATGCTTTGCTTGATGCAACAACCTATGTAGGATATGCACCAAAACTTGTAGATGAATTTTTGGAAAAAATCAAAAATAGTGCTATTTTAAAATAGGAAAAATCATGTTCTATAGTGAAATTTTAGCGGATTTTATTTTCAATCTTAAATATGAAAATATCCCTAATACAGTTGTTCAAAGAGCTAAAGAACTTATGCTTGATAGCCTTGGAACAGCTATAGCAGCAAGCAAAGAAGAATGTGTTTTAAATGCTTTTAAAGCTTTTGAAAATTTAAGCACAGAAAAAAATACTCTTATTTGGGTAAATGATCAAAAATTAGATCCTATATACGCAGCCATGCTAGATGGCATTGCTTCTCATGCGTTAGATTTTGACGATACACATACAGAAGCGATTTTGCATGCAAGTGCAATTTTAACTCCACTTTGTTTAAGTTATGGTTTTCATGTTAACAAAGATGCGAAAAAAATCATCAAAGCTTTTATAGTAGGCTGGGAAATTGCAGCTAGAGTAGGCATTGCAAGCAAAGGTACTTTTCATAAGCGTGGTTTTCATACCACTGCTATTGCAGGAATTTTTGGAAGCGTAAGTGCAAGTGCAATCTTGCTAGATCTTAACAAAGAACAAATCATCAATGCTTTAGGACTTGCAGGAAGTTTTGCAAGTGGGATTAATGAGTTTTTATCCAATGGATCTAATTCAAAAGTTTTGCATATTGCCAATGCTATTAAAAACGGTATTATAGTAGCTCATTTTGCTAAAAACCATATGAGTGGACCTTTGAGTATTTTTGAAGGTAGGGATAATATCTTTAAATGTTTTGGCATAGAAGAAGAATGCGATAAAACAGAACTTAACAAAGCCTTAGGAGAAATTTGGCAAACTATGCAAGAATCAAGCCTTATCCAAGTTGTCATTTTGCTCATGGGCTTATTGATTGTGCTATTGCTTTAAAAAATGATGGTTTAAAAGCTGATGAAATTAAAAGTATTCATTGTTTTGTAGATGAAGTTCCTGTTTCTTTTATCTGCGATCCTTTGGAAGCAAAATACACTCCAAATAGTGCTTATGAAGCTAAATTTTCCATGCTTTTTTAATGACTCTAGGATTCTTTGATGGTAAAATCACTCTTGAATCTTATGAAAATTTAAAGCGTGAAGAAGTACTAGAATTTGCTAAAAAAATCAGTTACGAAAAAAGAAAATCTCAAGGCTTTCCAAAATATTTTCCAGGGCATTTAGAAGCCAGTTTGCAAGATGGACGCACAATCCAAAAAGATGTTTTTATAAATAAAGGTAATTTTGATAATCCATTAAGTTTTGAAGAATTAAAAGCTAAATTTTTAGCCAATGCACAAATTTACCTTGATAATGCTAAAGCTAACAAAATTCTAGATCAAATCATCAATCTAGAAAATTTAAACCACTTTTCTTTTTAAATATTAATCCTTCTTTTTATAAGAAGGATAATTTCATTACACTTTTTTATTATAATATTTATTATTAATTTAGGAATTACAATGACTTTAGATAATTTAAAAGATGGACAAAAGGCTATTATTGTCAATTTAAGCGCTCAAAAAGAACTCAAAAATAGACTTTTAAGCTTTGGATTTATCAAAAATAAAAACTTGAAAAAAATTCACTCCTCTTTAAAAAATGCCACCATAATGGTAGAGCTTGATGCAAGTTGTGTTATCCTAAGATCTGATGAAGCTAAAACCATAGAAGTGAATCTTATATGAAAAAAATCAAAATAGCCCTTGTAGGTCAGCCTAATGTAGGCAAAAGTCTTCTTATTAATGCGCTTTGCAAAGCTAATATGAAAGTAGGAAATTTTAGCGGAGTTACTATAGAAAAAGCAAGTGCAAAAACTTTTTACAAAAACTATGAATTTGAAGTCATTGATTTACCAGGAACTTATTCTTTAGATGGATATAGTGAAGAAGAAAAAATCACACGCCATTTTTTAAATCAAAATGACTATGATGTTATTGTTAATGTTTTAGATGCTACCAATTTAGAACGTAATCTTATCCTTAGTGCAGAACTTTTAAGCCTTAATAAAAAAATGCTTTTAGCTTTAAATATGTGCGATGAAGCCAAAAAAGAAGGTATAGAGCTTGACACTTCTATTTTAAGCCAAGAATTTCAAAGTCAAGTTGTTGAAATTTCAGCAAAAACAAAAGAAAATTTAGAACTTTTGCTGCAAAAAATTATTATTTTATTTGAAAGTAAATTTATTCCAAGATCTCAATTTTATACTCCGCTTTGCGAAAAAAGTCCGGAAAAAGAAGATTTATTATATTTTATTAATGAACTTTCAAAAAAAATTATCACACACAAAAAAGAAGAAAGAAATTTAACCAAAAAAATCGATGCCTTACTTATCCATAAATTCTTTGGCTTACCTATATTTTTATTTTTAATGTGGCTTTTATTTCAACTCACCTTTAGCTTAGGGCAAATTCCTATGGATTATATAGAATCAGGCTTTAATGCCTTAGGTGAACTTGTTAAAAACAATATTTCTAATACCTTCATCGCTTCAGCTTTAGCTGATGGGATTATCGCAGGTGTTGGTGCTGTGATACTTTTTTTACCTAATATAATAATTTTATTTTTAGGCATAGCTCTTTTAGAAACCACAGGCTATATGTCAAGAGTAGCTTTTTTACTTGATGGGATTTTACATAAATTTGGTTTGCATGGTAAAAGTTTTATTCCGCTAATCACTGGTTTTGGTTGTTCGGTACCTGCTTTTATGGCTACACGCACTCTTAAGAACAAAAGAGATAGACTTTTAACTCTTTTTGTGATCAATTTTATGAGTTGCGGGGCAAGACTTCCTGTATATGTGCTTTTTATCGGTGCTTTTTTTCCAAGTGAAAAAGCAGGAAATTATCTTTTTGGAATTTATATTTTAGGTGCGATTTTGGGACTTTGTGCTGCAAAATTTTTAAGAATGACAGCATTTCGTGGACTTGATGAACCTTTTGTTATGGAAATGCCAAAATATCGTATGCCAAATTGGCATTTAGTTTGGTTTATGGTTTATAATAAAGCCAAAATGTATCTTAAAAAAGCAGGAACTTTCATACTTTTAGCCTCTTTGCTCATATGGTTTGCTAGCAATTTTCCAAAAAATGAAGAAAATTTAAATGATTTTAACGCTCAAGAAAGAGCTATAGAACAAAGTTATCTAGGACAATTTGGCAAAGGCATAGAACCTATTTTTAAACCCCTTGAGTTAGATTGGAAATTAAGCGTATCTTTAATCAGTGGTTTGGCCGCTAAAGAAGTGATGATTTCAACTATGGGAGTACTTTATTCACTAGGAAAAGATGTAGATGAAACAAATAATGATTTAAAAGGAATTATTGCCAAAAATATACCTATACCAAGTGCAGTGGCTTTTATTTTATTTGTAATGATTTATAATCCCTGCTTTGCAGCAACTATAGTTTTTTCAAAAGAAAGTGGAAAGCTAAAATATACTCTCTTTCTCTTTCTTTTTACCTGCACAAGTGCTTATATAGTAGCTTTTATAGGGTTTCATATTGCTAAAATTTTATTAAATTAACTTGCTTTTAATGATGAAATTTTAGTAATATTATCTTCAAAAGCTTTTAAAATACTATAAGCAATACCTTCAAAATCAAGCCCACCGCAAAGATAGATTAAAGTCATACGAAAAGATTTACTCACATCAAGCTTTGGTTTTTCAGCATTCATATTTAACTTAAAATCATAAGGACTTGCATGTTTAAAAGCATAATTTTTTGCCGCAATTAAAAAATCATTCTTATCTTTTAAAAATGCGCCTTTAACCAAAATAAAACTCATCTCAAGATATTTCCAAAAATCTTTTGAAGGCATAGGATTTTCATCAAAATTTTGTTCTATAAAAGCATAGTTTTTCTCAAAGGATTTTTTATAATTTTCTACAAGCGAAGCACCTAATTTATTTTTAGCTATATTTTGTAAAATAAGTTTTATATTGCTTTCAAATTCAAAATCTATTTGTTCTAAAATTTTAATTTGCTCTTCTAGAAAAAATTCTTGTTTTAACTCTTCATTGCAAAGTTTAGCGTAAGAAAAAATATTTGCCATAGGTTTTTCATAATTCCCAAACTCATCCCAAAAATTTTTCTCACTACAGGCTATACAACCATGTCCTGCAGCCACTGGCCAAGAAGTTTTAGCATTAAATTTCACTTTAGGACAGTTGTTGTAAGTATAAGGTCCTTTACAACCTATCTTAAATAAACAAGCTCCATTCTTTACAGCTTCATCGTCAAAATGTTCAGCAAAAATCCCACTTTCAAATTTCGCCTTTCTTTCACACATATCATGCAAACATTTACCATAAGCCCACACAGGACGATTTTGCTCATCAAGTTCAGGCAAAACTCCAAATAAAGCAAAAAAACTTAAAGTCGCAATGATATTTATATCACTTGGAGGACAACCTGGGATATTTACTACTTTTTGACTTAAGACTTCGCTAATACCACAAGTTTTACTAGGATTTGGATAAGCAGCCTGAATACCACCATAACTTGAACAAGTACCCACTGCAAAGATAGCCTTGGCTTTAGCGGCTAGTTTTTCTAAAATTTCATAGCCACTCTCTCCTTGCGCTCCTATAGTAAGAAAAAAGGTATCAATGGCTGCAACACCACCTTCAACCGCTAAAATAAAATCTTCTTCTAAAACATACTCTAAAAGCTCTTCAGCCTTAGTGCCATTTGCCGCCATTAAAGTTTCATGATATTCTAAAGAAAAAAAATCAAAAATAAGCTCATCAAAACTTGGCAACTCAGAACGCAACAAACTCTCGCTACACCCTGTACATTCACAAAGATGAAGCCATACTAATTTTGTTTTAGGTGCGATTTGAAAAAATCTTTGAGCAAGAGCTGGAATTTCATTGCCTAAAGATAAATGTCTAGCAAGAATTTTTACACTTTCTTCATTGATAACCTTGTCCTCTTTTAAAGTAGAATTCTCAAGTTTTTTAATGCGATCTTCAAGTATATTTTTTAATTCTTCATTGCTAAGCTTTCCCATTTTTTATCCTTTTTGATTATCCCAACAAAGAACAGTTTGCCCTTCTTCATTTTTTTCAACATCACCCATACCCATGATGTTATATCCTGCATCAACATAATGTATTTCACCTGTAACACCATTTGCTAAATCGCTAAGTAAATACATAGCCGAATTTCCTACATCTTCTATACTAACATTGCGTTTTAAAGGAGAATTGATTTCATTGTATTTTAAAATCATTCTAAAATCCCCTATTCCACTTGCTGCTAAAGTTTTAATAGGACCTGCTGAAATAGCATTAACACGGATTCCTTTTACCCCTAAATCTCTTGCCAAATAACGCACAGAACTTTCAAGTGCAGCTTTTGCTAAACCCATAACATTATAATGAGGCACATATTTAACCCCACCAAGATAACTTAAAGTCAAAATCGAACCCTTATCTTTTAAAATAGGTAAAACCGCACGTGTTAAAGAAAGTAAAGAATACACAGAAGTTTGCATAGCTATATCAAAAGCTTCTTTTGAAGTTTCTAAAAAAGAATTTTCTAAAGCTTCTTTTGGAGCAAAAGCAACCGCATGTACTACAAAATCAATCTCACCTAAATCTTTTTTGATTTTTTCAGCGATAGAATCTAAATGCTCGTTATTATTTACATCAAGCTCATAAACAAAATTAGAATTAAACTCTTGTGCTATAGGTTCTACGCGTTTTTTTAAAGCATCATTTAAAAAAGTAAAAGCAAGCTCGGCTCCTTGATCAAAACATGCTTTTGCTATGCCATAAGCGATAGATTTATTATTCGCAACCCCTACAATAAGGCCTTTTTTACCCTTCATAATCATCTTTTATCCTTTGATTAATTTTATAAAATTTTCTACTTTTAAAGCTGCAGAGCCTATCAAAACTCCACCACAATATTTTACACTTAGAATTTCTTTAATATTATTTTCATTCACGCTTCCACCATAAAGCAAAGGCGCCTTGGTTAAACTCACTAAAAATTCAAGCACTTTAGCGATATCTGTACTTTGTGCACTCACTCCCGTTCCTATAGAATAAATAGGCTCATAAGCGATAATGAGTCTTTCATAATTTAAATCAATAATTTCAAGTTGTTTTTTTAAAAACTCTAAAGTCTTGCCTGAATTTTTTGTATCTAAATTTTCACCTATACAAAAAACAATTTTATAACCATGCTCTTTAGCAAAATCAAATTTAGCTCCAATAAGCTCTTCATCTCCTAAAGCTCTTCTTTCAGAATGCCCGATTAAAACACATTTGATCCCAAATTCGTCCAAATGCTCTTTTCCAAGCTCGCCTGTAAAAGCACCATTAACACAAGGATAAAAATTTTGGGCTCCTTGTATGAAGTTATTTTCATTTTCTAAAAATGCTACACTAGGTGGGAAAACGATAATATCATCACATTTTGCTCCCATAGTTTTATTTAAAATTTCAGCATAAATTTTAAAACTTGCTCTTGTGTGATTGCATTTTAAATTTGCAGCAAAGATCATTCATTTTCCTTAGATCTTAAAGCTTTTACACCTGGAAGTTCTTTGCCTTCTATAAGCTCAAGAGAAGCACCACCTCCAGTAGAAATAAAAGTCATCTCATCTGCATCGCCTGCGCGCGCAACCACATCAGCCGTATCACCGCCTCCAACAACAGAAGTTGCATGTCCTTCGCTGATATAATGACTCATTTTAATACTGCCTTTTGAAAATTTATCAATTTCAAAAACACCCATAGGTCCATTCCACCAAATCGTTTGCGCATCAGAAATCACCTCTTTAAAAAGTCTCACACTTGCAGGTCCTATATCTAAACCCATCCAACCATTTGGAATTTCTTGCGCTGGAACAAATTTCATCGGCGCATCTTGTGAGCACGCAGGAGCGGCTACAACGTCTACTGGAAGATAAATTTTCACTCCTAAATTTTTACCCTTGGTAAGAATTTTATTAGCTTCTTCTAAAAGTTCTTCTTCTAAAAGTGAATTTCCTATATCATAACCTAAGGCTTTTAAAAAAGTAAATGCCATACCTCCGCCTATGATTAATTTATCTACCTTTGGTAATAAATTTGTCAATGCTTGAAGTTTTCCACTTACCTTTGAACCTCCAACAACAGCGACAAAAGGACGTGCTGGATGTTTGATAAGATTGCTTGCAAAATCAATTTCTTTTTGGAGTAAAAATCCTGCACCTTTGTGTTTTTCATCAAAGAATTTAGTAATAGCCTCCACGCTAGAATGTGCTCTATGGCATACTCCAAAAGCATCATTGATATAAACTTGAACCATAGAAGCAAGTTCTTTGGCTAAATTTTCATCATTTTTAGTTTCGCCTTTTTCAAAACGTAAATTTTCAAGAAGTAAAATTTCACCTGCTTTTAAATTCATAGCTTTGGTTTTTGCATCTTCGCCGATAACATCTTTTGCCATAATAATTTCTTTATCTAAAAGTCTAGCAAGACGCTTAGCAACAGGTTCTAAAGAATACTTGGAACTAATTTCTTTTGGACGCCCTAAATGAGAGGCTAAAATCACACTACAACCATTATCCAAACAATATCTTATCGTAGGAATAGCTGATCTTATGCGTCTATCATCAGTGATATTTAAAAAATCATCTTGAGGAACATTAAAATCACATCTTATAAAAACTTTTTTCTTAGCTAAATCAATGTCTTTTATAGAAATAATATCACTCATGATTAAGCCTTATTTGCAATATATACTGCCATATCTACCAGACGACTTGAATAGCCCCATTCATTATCATACCAAGCAATTACCTTGATAAAATCATCCATAATCACTTGAGTTAAATCACTTGCTACAATGGCTCCATAAGAACAAGTGATAAAATCGCTTGAAACTCTTTCATCATCATCCACCATTAAAATGCCTTTTAAATTTGTAGCTGCAGCTTTTCTAAAAGCTTCATTGATTTCATCTTTGCTGACTTTACGGCTTAGCTGCGCAGTTAAATCCACGCTTGATACATCAATCACTGGCACACGCATACTTTGTCCGTGAAGCTTGCCATTAAGTTCAGGCATAACAAGTTTCATAGCTTTTGCTGCGCCTGTAGAAGTTGGAATGATATTTTGCGCTGCGGCACGAGAACGGCGTTTATCTTTGGCCTTAGCATCAATAATACTTTGTCCATTTGTATAAGCATGTATTGTTGTCATAAGTCCTTTTTCTATACCAAAATTATCTTGTAAAACACGACAAACAGGACCTAAACAATTTGTTGTACAACTTGCATTAGAAATAATGCTTTCACCCTTGTAAAGTTCTGAATTTACTCCTAAAACATAAGTAGGTGTATCATCTTTTGCAGGAGCACTCATGATCACTTTTTGCACTCCCATATCTATAAATTCTTGACATTTTGCCATAGTTAAATGCGCTCCTGTACACTCTAAAACAATTTGTGCGCCGTGTTTTGCAAAGTCAAGATCTTTTACATTGCGACTTTTAAATACTTTGATTTTTTTACCATTTACCACTAAATCATCGCCTTCACTATCAACACTGCCTTTAAATTCACCATGTACTGTATCGTATTTAAAAAGGTATTTTGTAAGTTCAATATCCGTAGTATCATTTATCGCCACAAGCTCAATATCATTTCTTTCTAAGATGATTCTTGCAACACATCTGCCTATGCGTCCAAAACCATTTATAGCAACTTTTACAGCCATTTAATTTCCTTTTGCAAAATATAATGCTAATATTCTACAAAAAAAAGGTTAAAATTTTAATGAAGATAGCACTTTTTGGTGGCAGTTTTGATCCACCGCATAATGGTCATAATAGCGTTGTTTTAGAGGCTTTGGAAAAATTAGATATTGATAAACTTATTATTATGCCTACTTATATCAATCCTTTTAAACAAAGTTTTAGTGCTGATGAAAAGCAAAGATTCTTATGGGTTAAAAAACTTTGGGGACATTTGCCAAAAGTTGAAATTTGCGATTTTGAAATCAGGCAAAAACGCCCTGTTCCTAGCATAGAAAGTGTTAAGTATCTTTATAAGCTTTATAATCCTAGTAAATTTTATCTTTTAATTGGCGCAGATCATTTAGAAAAACTTCATCTTTGGCATGATTTTGAAAAACTCAATTCTTTAGTAGAATTTGTTATTGCCAATCGCAATGATATAGGAATTCCTAAGAATTTCAAAGATTTAAAAACCAATAAAAAAATCGCTTCTTCTTTCATACGCGACACTTTAAATACAAATGAGGTTTGTGAAGAAATTAAAGATGAAGTAAAAAAATATTATGAAAAATTACAAAAAAATTGATACAATTTCAAAAATTAAAGGACAATAATGCAAGAAAGAATAGATTTAATCGTTAAAATTTTAGATGAAAAAAAAGCTGAAAATATCAAAACCATTGACATGAGCGAGCAAGAATACTTTGTAAAATATGTCATTATTGCAGCTACTTTAGGAGAAAGACACGCTCTATCCTTGATCGATGAGCTTAAAACACAACTTAAAGCCAAAGGTGAGGAATTTTTAAACATAGATAGTAGCGAAGAATGGAGCGTGATTGATCTTGGCGATATTTTAATCCATCTTTTAACACCAGAACACAGAGGAATTTATAATATAGAAGAATTACTAGAAAACCTTAAAAAAGGTAGGGTTTAAAAAAGCTAAATTTAATTAGCCTTTTAATTTTTAGAGATTATCAATATATTCTTTAATTTCTTTTTTAATTTTCTCTTTTTGTTCTTTTAAAGCTTCTTTTTTAGCTTTATACTCAGCCTTACTCATATAATCTTTTTGTTCTTTCAAGGCATCAAGTTCTTTTTCGATTTTTTCCACTTCTTGTTCTTTAAGTTTTTTAGCTTCTAACTTTTTATCATAAAACATAGGATCTTTAGCACAATCATTTTGTACTTGTTTTAAAGCAAGCTCTAAGCTTAAAGTTCTAGCTGTATCATTATGCGCTTTAGAAAAACTGATTTCTTTATTGATACGATCGATTTTTCTATCACATTCACTTGCACCAAAAGCAAAAGCACATAGTGTAAGTAGAATAAGTATTTTTTTCATTTTTAATTCCTTTTTAAAATAAATTAAATCGCGGAATATTATCTCATCAATTCTTAAATCTAGCTTTTATATCATTAAACAAAGTAAATACCATACTTTCAAGCTCTTTTGCTCTTTCTAAAGATGTTGCCTCAAAGCGTGTGATAAGATAAGGGCTGGTATTAGATGCACGAAGTAAAGCCCATCCATCGCCAAAATCTATCCTAGCTCCATCAATTTCACAAAGACTTTTAACACCTTTTAAAGCTCCTTTTTCAATCTCTTTTTGAAATTCTTCCACAAGTTTGAATTTTTCTTCTTCATTTACAGGAATTTTAATTTCAGGTGTAGTATAAAGTTTTGGTAAAGCTTTAATCATACTTTCTAGATCAAAACCTTTATAAACAAGCTCCAAGGCTCTTAAAAATGCATAAATTCCATCATCATAACCAAAATATCTATGTTTAAAGAAAATATGCCCACTCACTTCAGCAGCTAAATCAATATCTTTTTCTTTCATCATTTTTTTGATATTAGAATGTCCTGTTTTTCCCATAAAAATAGTTCCAAATTTAGCCACTTCATCAAAAAGATTTTTAGAACATTTTACCTCACCTAAAATGCGTGGATTAGGGATATCTTTAGCAAACAAATAACAAAGCTCATCCCCACAAAATACATGAGTTTTACTCAAAGCAACCATTCTATCAGCATCCCCATCAAAAGCAAAAGCTAAAGAATAATCTTGATTTTGATTTAAAAATTCTCTAATCGCACTTAAGTTTTCTTCTTCTGTAGGATCTGGAGCATGGTTTGGAAACTGTCCATCAGGCTCTGCAAACATTACATGAGCTTTTAAATTTAAAGCCTTGATTAAAGGCTCTATCACCACTCCAGCCACACCATTTGTGCAATCAACACCAAATTTATAATTAAAATCCTTTAAAAAGCTAAATTGCTCGCACATAAATTTCACATAAAGGTTTAAAATATCGTATTTTTCTACTTCTAAATTTTCTTCAATATCATCATCTAAATGCTTATAAACTTCTTTTGAAAACTCTTTTAATTCTACACCAAAAAAACTTTCTTTATTAATAGTAATTTTAAAACCATTATAATCTTTTGGGTTATGAGAGCCTGTTATCATAACATTTGCATCAAATTTCAAGCCCTCATAAAGACTAAAATATCCCAATGGAGTTGGCGCAAGCCCTATATCATAGATTTTTATTCCCGCTTTGTTAAGTCCGCTAATTAGATAATTAAAAAGCTCATTTGCACTATATCTTGCATCATAGCCCACGCTTACATTTTTACAGCCTTTATTTAGCATGGTTTTTCCCAAGCAAAAACCTATAGCCTTAACACTTTTTTTATTTAGTTCTTTGCCATAAAGCCCTCTTATATCATATTCCCTAAAAATCACATCTAACATTTTTTTCCTTCAAATTCATCTCTTCTTTAACCTAAAATTTATCGTTTTTCTAAAGCAAATTTGGATAGAAAAGAAATTTTTGCTACAATTTTACATTAATTTCACTAAATGAAGGAAAATTTATGGATGAAGAATTAGAAAACGAAGAAACGAAAAAGAAAAAAGGCGGTTCACTTGTAATTATTATTGTTATTTTACTTTTTGTTTTACTTCTTAGTATTATGGGAGTAATTGCTTGGCTTATTTCAAGCAGTTCAAGTGATGAAAGTGAAGTCAAAGAAGCTCCAAAAGAAGAGGCAAAAGCCGATAAACCTAAAGTTTCAGCTCCTGCTCAGCGAGGTAGTGATTTTGCTAATATAGGTCCTATGTATCCACTTGATCCTTTTACCCTAAATTTACTTAGCGATAGCGGCTCAAGATATGTAAAATGCACTATAGAACTAGAACAAAATAGCGAACTTTTAAAACCTGAACTTGATAAAAAAGTCCCAGTCATTCGTGATATTATTATTCGTACATTAACAGCTAAAACTTTTGAAGAAGTAAGTACACAAAAAGGCAAAGAACGTTTAAAAGATGAGCTAGTTGGAAAAATCAATGAAATTTTAACCGATGGCTTTATTAAAAATGTTTATTTTACGGATTTTGTAGTTTCTTAATGCGTGTAGGCTGTGATATCATCGCCATTTCTAGAATAGAAAAAATTCATTCTAGACATGGCAAAAATTTTTTGGATAAATTTCTAAGCCCAAAAGAACAAATACTCATTAAAAATCCAGCAACTCTAGCAGGTCTTTGGGCTGCTAAAGAAGCCGCTAGCAAGGCTTTGGGTGTTGGAATTTGCGAATTATGCAGTTTTTTTGATATTGAAATATCAAAAGATGAAAAAAACGCGCCTAAATTAAAATATTCTCAAAAAATTACAAAAGATTTTAATATCACTCAAACTTCCCTAAGTATTTCTCATGATAATGGTTTTGCTATAGCCATAGTGGCTGTAGTTTGATTATTTTCCTATAGTTTGCTTGTCTAAATTTCTTGAAAGTATGAAATCCACCACAGGTTGTTCTCTTTTGTTTGCTCTTTTACAATGATCTTTTTGAAAAAAATCTGTGATTTTTATAACAATCCTTGCCCATTTTTTGCGATTTCTTTCACGCCACGCATGAGAAGAAACGCTCTCCCAAGCATAGCCATTAAACAAGCTTGCATTTACAAAATGATCTAAGGCTCTAACACCCTGTCTTGCTCGTGCGGTATTAAAAAAAATTCCTATAATCACGATAAAAAGATATCCTAAAACTGCTAAAGGTACTATTGCACAAAGCAGAATAGTCCCTGCTAATTTTTCTTTTAAGCTTCCTTTTAAAGTGCGTTTTACACGACGACGAAAATTGGCGCGAATTTTAGTTCTAACTCTTTTCATAGCTTTCTTTTGCTAAATTTTATCCTCATACCATTAGCCGAACGCACTGTTAAACGCCCTACTACATCAGGTACAAAACCTTCTTCAAGTTCTAGTTTGTAAGTTTTTAAAATATTAGCCAAAATCAAAATCGCTTCTTGCATAGCAAAACCTTGTCCTATACAAATTCTTTCCCCTACCCCAAAAGGCAAATAAGCATCTTTTTTGTACTCTCCTTCAAAACGAGAAGGATTAAATCCATGCGGATTTGTCCAAAATTCTTCATGTCTGTGTATCAGCCAAGGAGCAATCACCACCCCAGAACCTTTTTTAATAAGCTTATCTCTAACTTGGGTATCTTTTTTTGCCTCTCTTGCAAAAAACCCAACAGGAGGATAAAGTCTTAAAGATTCTTTAAAAATATTTGTTAAGTATTTAAACTGTCTTAGATGCGAAATTTCAACGACTCCACCCTGTAAAACCTGAGTAATCTCCTCGTAAGCTTTTTCTTGCTCCTTAGGATAAAGACTAAGCAAATAAAGCGTCCATGTCAAAGAACTTGCTGTGGTTTCATGTCCTGCTAAAAAAAGCATAGCCACTTGATCTAAAATTTCCTCAAAAGAAAAACGCTTATTTGTATCAGCATCCACTACTAAAAGCAAAGATCCTAAAATATCTTCAAATTCTGCATTATCTGCCATATCATATCTTGGTTTTATGATATCACTTAAAACCTGTCTGATCACATCTCCGGCTTTAGCACGCTTACGATCTCCTAGCACATAAGAAAGCCATTTTGGAAAACGAAACATACGACGCATGGCTGTATGCACGCTTTGCTCTTGAAAAGTCACAAAGGCGTTTAAGATTTTTTTACCTTTTCCCTCATCGAGTTTTGAAGACATAATGGTGCGAAAAATCACATCAGCGGTAATAAAAGTCATAGCTTCATCTACTTCGATAACAGCATGATTTGGATACTTGCCAAAACGATCCATCATATCTGCCACAGCTTCACTCATAAGATTAAACACTTTATTGATACGAGTCATTTCAAAACTTGGACGCAAAAGTTCTCTTTGTTTTTTCCAAACTTCACCATTTGTAGTAAAAATACTCTCCCCTAAAAGCGGACTTAAAAGCTCATGTAAAAATGCACTTTTAGGAAATTCTCTAACCTTATCAACCATCATTCTTTTAACTTCTTTAGTATCATTTATGACATAAAGATCAAAATTTGGCATCTTCACATAGCCTGTTTGCATTTTATAACTACGCTCATAAAGCCCGTCAAGCCAAGATCTACGCTTTAACAAAAAAGTTAAGAGCGTAGAAGCTTTATTTTTATAAGGTTTTGGAAAAAAGGGGCATTCACTCATATTTTTACCTTTTCTTCTAAAAATTTAGGCATTATGATGAAAGAAAAAAAATCATAATCACCTTTAACACTAATACTATAAAGATATAAAAAGTGCGCTTTGTTTTTATCTCTTTTTATTTTTTTATACTCATGTTTTTCATATAAAGTGTGAAATTTAGCACTTAAAAATGGAGGTGTAAATTTAGCATTTACGCCACTCGTGCGGAAAAAATCCACTTGAGGAAAACATGCTCCATCAATAATCGATGTGTAATCATACCATTTTAAATCAAACCTTGAAACAAATTCAAGCTTCTTTCTAAATTCATCCGCTTTTTTTTGATAACTCACTAAAGGAATGCATTCTCCTAAAGTAAGAATTTTTAATTTACGAAGTAAAGATAAATCTAAATTTTGTCTTAAAATACACTCCAAAACTTCTATACAAACTATAGTTCCAACACTATGTGCTACTAAAACAAGTTCATAATCTTGTTTATTTTCATTTTGTTTTAGCTTATCTACTATGGTATTTGCAAAAAGCTTGATTCTTTCTTGCATAGTGCCTGTTTTTTTATCTTGCCAAGTAGCACAAAAAGCACAAATTCTTGCTATCCAAAATACAGCTAATTTCTTACCTAATTTAAATAAAAAATGATTTAGTAAAAATCCTAAAAAACATCCTATGATGATAGCTAAAGAAAAATGCATATAATTTTGCAAAAAAGCAAAACTTCCAAAAGCCAAAACCAAAGAAAATAGTAAAGAAAATAACACATAAAAAAAAGGATAATAACCTGTGATAAGTTGATAAATCGACTCTTTGCCAAATTTGATAAAAAGCCCTGTGATAGTATAAATTCTAAAAAAACTATAACAATCTGCCAAAGCATCTTTATAATTTTCTGACCAATTTTTCTTAACAATATCATTCCATGTTAAAAAATGATATTTAGTTTGTACTCCTTCGCAAGAAATTTGAAAAAAAGGAAATTGCTCATTTTTTTCAATTTTACTTAAATCAACTTTAATGCTAAAAGCATGAGAATAATCTTTTAGGTTTTTTTTAAATAAATCATAATAAAATCTATAACTTTTAGGATCATATCCTGCTATATAAAATACTTCCCTATCCATACAATAATTTCTTTTTGCTTTTAATTATAACAACTTTGCTTTAAAAGCTCTCTTAATCAAAGCTTTTTAGTCTTATTTGTCTAAAAAGAAATTTTTATAAAAATTGCCGTTGAATTGATTAGTTTGTAAAAGATATTTTTTAAAATTACATACCAAAACAGGATTGGGTTTATAAGCATGAGCTTCACGCCAAAAAAATTGAAGTTTTTTTGGATAAGATAAGCCTTCAAAATCATAAAAAGCATTGCCACAAACCTTAGTCGGACAGCCTTCTAAAATAGCACTAAGGCCTACTGTTGAATTTATAGTAATACAACCCAAAGCCTTTCTTAAAAGAACTGGCAAGTGGGTATCATGAACATATAAAACCCTTCCTTCTACATGATATTTTTGACTTAAATCATTTATGAGTTTAGAATAATTCTTATAGCCCCTATCCATGGGATGGTGTTTAAAAACTAGATAAGATTTAGCTCTTGCATGGTTTGCAAAAGAAAGTATGGTTTCCTCTATAAAGTGCTCTATGCTTTTTTTGTAATGATATTTAATTTGCGTATCGCTATAAACTTGTAAAATCGCCAAAAAGTACTTTTTTTCTAAATTATAAATCTTTTCATTTAGTTTTTTTTCTGTAATCTTATAAAGATACTTTCTATACAATGATCTAAACCAAAATAAAAATTCAAAAGGATATAAAGTGCGATGATGAAGTTTGTTGTTAAAAAATGGAGCCAAAATAAAAGCAAACAACCAATACAAAAAAGCATCAAAAGCCATAAATTTAAATCCACCTGGAATTTCTTTTATACTTTCTTTGGTAAAAATATTTTGAGAAAGATAAAAATTTTTATCACGCGGTAAAGAAGAATTTGCATTCACCCCATCTTTTTCCAAAGTAATACAATAAGGCCTTAAATATCCTTCTTCAAAAATCCATATTTCAATTCCTAATTCTTTAGCCACTTTAATAGCCTTAGCATGTATAATGCGACAATCATTATACATTAAAATAGCATCGATTTTTTTATTTTGAAAAAAATCTCTATAGAAATTTTCAAGATCTTTTTCATCACACTTACACCTCGTTCCACTAGGATAGAAAAAAAAATCTCCGCCGTTAAAATTGAGTTTAAAAACTTTGGTTTGGTTTTTTTTCATTTTCATTGCAAGATGATGAAAAAAATTTCCCACAGGTCCTTGCAAGAGTAAAACATTTTTACCGCTAAATTCTTTTTTAATTTTAGTGCTAAATCTCATTTCTTTGCTAAAAATTCATAAAATCTTCTTATTTTTCTAAGCATAAAAGTTTTAAAATCTATTGCCAATTTTATATATTTTTTTGAAAAATAAGCTTTTTGTAAATTTAGCATTATATCTAAACAAACTTCAATTTCACATAAAGTTTTTGTTTTAGGATTTATATATCTTGGATATATGATCAAAGCACCTGCTACAAGCTCTTCTAGGCTTAGTTTTCTTGTTCTTCTTTCGCATCTATATTTATCTTTTGTTAAACCCCAGCCCGCATAAAAAGGCATGCCATAAGTAAAAACTTTTTTAGCTCTTAAAAGAGCATCAAAACCACTTGTAGAAGTAATAGTGTGAATTTCATCAGCAATTTTTATAGCGCTATCAATACTGCAATCTTTTACAATCTCATCACAAAATTCCAAGATGAGTGTTTCATCTTTTAAACCTACACGGTTGCCGCTTAACACATCAGGATGGGGTTTAAAGATGATATAAGCATCTTGATTTTTAGAACGCACCTCCTTAAGCAAATCAAGAGTAGATAAGCCAAAACCCCCTAAAATCATCGAAGCATCATCTTCAACTTGAGCAGGGATTAAAATAATCTTTTGTCCTATTTTGGCATTGATTTTTAAGTCTTCATGCTTTAAGCCATTGTATTTTGAAAAGCGGTTCTCAAGTAAGATTTTTATAATATTTTTTGCCCTATTTAGCATATTTTCATCAAAAATTTCGTTTTGCAAAAGCTCTTCTAATTTACTTGCTTTATTTGGATCTATGTAAAGTCCTTTATCATCAACGATTAAAGAAAAAGGGCGCGTAAGATCAGAACCTAAAGAGATTGAGCGAATAAATCCATCTTCAACTAAAGAAATTTTGGGAGTAAAATGGAGCAAATTCTCATCTTGCGCTTTTTTTATAAGAGTAGTTTTAAGAGCGTTATAATCTATCCTTTTACCCCAAATGAAAAATTTATCATTTTCTTTAAGTTTATATCTAGCTAAAGATTTTAAAGAATTTAAAAAAATAATTTTATTATCTTTGGCCTTAAAAAAAGGCTTGATAAAATGCCTTTTCCATAAGGTAAAACCTAACATAAAAAGCTTGTTAGAATTTACCTTTTCTATATCTTTATATTTTGCTAAAGTTTGAATAGTATCAAAAATATTACTTTTTTGATTTAAATAAGGATTAAAATACTCGCTATAAAGTATATAAGCAGCATAGAAAACTTCTTCTAAACTTCTTTTTTGCATCCTTCTTTTACGCTCTAATTTATCTTTTGTTAGACCCCAACCTGCATAAAAAGGCATACCATAACAAATACACTCACATTCTTGCATCAAAGCTTCAAAACCCATACCAGAAGTTTTGGTATAAACCTTATCAAAAAACTCAAGTAAGGCTATGGGATTAAAATTTTCAGTAATTAAAATACATTCTTTAGGTAAGGAATTTATATCTAAATCACTTTGTTTTTTACCGCTTAAAACATCAGGATGGATTTTTATATAAATTTTAGATTTAGGATTTTCTTTTATGGCATCTTTTATCATATCGACGGTTTTAAAACCTTTAGCAAGCCCAAATTCAAGCGAGGCATCATTGGCCGTTTGGGTGATGATTAAAACCCTTTTTTCATCTTTTTGAAAATAATCATCTGGAATATCGAGATTGTTATTATACTTGCTAATTTTATATTTTTTGATAAGCTCTATAGCTTTTTTAGCTTGCTTGATTTCTTCATCTTTAAATTCACAAGTATTTAAAAGATTTTCAAGCTTTGAAGGCATTGTTGCATCATAATAAATGCCTATATCATCTTTAACCATAGAAAAACTTGGGCTATTTTCAACCCCTAAGTTTAATGAGCGGATAAATCCATCTTCTAAAAGTATGAATTTAGCCTTATATTTTTTAGCTAAATTCATAGCTTTTAAACCTGATTTTTTGCGTCCCCAACCAAAGAAAAGATCATCTTTTTTGATTTTTAAATTTTTCTTATACAAAGAAATAGTATAAAAATTTCTAGCATTAGCAATAAGTTTTTTTGATATTGAGTAATGCTTCACAATGCCAATTTCTTTATTATAAGTTCAACTTTTTCTTCTAAATTATTTCGACAAGAATTATCAATCACTAAATCAGCCTCTGGTTTATCAAATTCTATATCAACACCAACTACATTATCAATTTCTTTATTTAAAGCCTTAGTATAAAGCCCTTTTTGATCTCTTTGCATTAATTCATGCATATCGCATTCTATATAAATTTCATAATAATTTTTTAATTGCTTTCTATTGTAATCATAAATCTCATTAAACATTGAAATCGTAGTGACAATAACTATCATACCTTGATCGTTTAAAAATTTTGCAAATTTAGCTCTTTTCAAAGCCATATCTATGCGACCTTGTTTATCGTATGCATAATGTCCTAATATTTCTCTTAACTCATCTCCATCGAGATAAATAAGATTTTTATATTTTAGTTTTAATTTTTCATACAAAGCTTGACCTATAGTTGTTTTTCCGCTTCCAGCTAAACCAGTAAGCCAAATAATATAAGGATTATTTTTCAATTTGCACCTCTAAATCACTCATAAAATCAATTTCACACCAATTGCCATCAATTTCCACTGCTTTTGCGTTGTTATATTTTTCAATTAAAGCCTGCAAAAAACTTGTCATATACATATTTTCAAAATTTTTATTATCATATAAAATATCTCGGTCAAGCATTTCATAAAAAGCAATAACTTCGGAAAGAAATTGATAAGAAAATTTAAAAAGTCCTATATATTGAGCTTCTATCTCATCATGGGCATTAGCTTTTTTTCCAAGTTCTATAATATAACCATTTGTCATCTTTAATGTTTCAGCATCTTCTAAAGGATTTGCAAAGCGTTTGCTCCAAAGCTTACGCCAAGACTTATCAACTACTATAGCAAGTTCTTCTTTGGCATTTATAAGCTTTTGCACGCAATCTTGAAAATAAATAATATCCGCATAAGAAATAATCAAATCTTGTTTTTCTTCGATGCATTTTAACATAAAATCTTTAGCGCAAAAAAAAGTATAAACCATATTGGTTTTATCATATTTTGAATTAATAAAAAAATGCTCAATATCATATTTATTAAGATAATTTTTTAGCACATCGTTTAAATATCCACCCACAACAGCTATTTCATTTATACCTGCTGATTTTAAAGCTTCGATTTCATAATCTATTATTTTTTTATTCTTATACTCAACCATACACTTTGGTTGATCTTTTGTTAAAGGCATCAGCCTTGATCCAAAACCTGCTGCTAAGATAATTGCATTCATATTATTCCTTGATTAAACTAAACCACTCTCTTAAAATTTGAATATTATTAAGCCCATTTTCTCTTTCAATATGCCACATTATACCAAAAATATTTTCATACTTATGCTTAAAAGCTTCTATGGTATTATCTTCTGCTAAGCAAAGTTCTACAAGATCTTCGCCTAATTTTTCAATAGCAAAATTATGAAAAGAATTGCTTATAAATTTTTCTTTTGAGAAAAATACTTCATGTTTGCCTATATGATTTTCACAAGGACTCATATGGCTGTTAAAATAATGAGCTATCATCTGAGCCCCTCTGCAAATTCCTAAAAGTGGTATTTTTTCTTCTAAACAAATTTCTATAACTTGCTTTTCATATAAATCTCTCTTTTTGGATAAAACATTAGGACTATAAAAACTTAAATCATTGCCACCACTTAATATCACAGCTTTTATTAGATGTTTATAATAAGAAAAATCTATTTCATAGCTAAGAGGAAGAGGAGTAAAATTTTTAAATAAATCTTTATTAAATAATTTTCCCCAATCCAAAGCCAAACATTCTCTTTCTTCATGATAACTATCGTTGCAAATAAGCCTTTGAGTAATACCTATAAACAAAATATTTGCTCACTTTCACATTCTATATTTATTTTTTTAGCTTTTAAATATTTTTCAAAATTTTCTTCTCCAACTCCTATAACAGCAGGCATTCCAAGTTCTGAGGCACGAATGGCCATATGCGAATTAGCACCCCCATAACATGTAATAAGTCCTGCTATATTTTTTGTAAATAAATAATCATATCCGGGATCTGCCGCATAAATTAAAACAATCTTTCCTTCTAAATCTTTATCATTTTCTTTAGCCGTAAATGCAGTTATGCTTTTTTGTGTAATAAAATTTGGAATAATACTATGATTATAAAAAGAAAAAATTTCATCAGCATTACAAAGTAAAGAAGGAAGCTTTATAGCTTGTGTAAGTTCATATTCTTTTTTATTGCGATTAATTTCTTCTAAAAACTGTTCTTTTGGATTTATAGAATAAAGACTAGAATAAAGATTTAAAATGCTTTTTATATCAAGATGAGCCAAATCTTCTTTTTCAATACCATAATACTTGCCTAATTCTTCTATATAAACTATGGCTTTAGAAAGCAATCTAGTAAATTCAAATTTTACCAATTCTCTACCTTCAATAGCTTGTTTTAAAAAATCAAAAAATTCACAAGCACTAATTTCTAGTCCATGTTCTTTAAGTAAAGCATTTAAAGCCTTTGTTTTTTCTTCTGATAAAATAAGGGCTTTATCCTGTAAATAAATTTTATGATCTTTCTGATTGATATCAAAATAAAGATCAAAATTTTCATCATATCTTGGAGATAAAATATTATAAGTTCCTGCTCTTAAGTGTCCAAAATCTTTCAAAAATTGATCTTTGTTGTGAAAATTAAGATGGTTTGTTTGTTTGCTTAAATTTTTACTCACTGTATTGAGTGAATTTAAAAAATCATCTTTTTCCTCTTTGGTTATAAAATCAATCTCAACTAAAGAATTTAAAAGTTGCATTGCTACAAATGCAGCCCTAGCCACCCCCGCAAAAGGCAAGGTTCCATAACGCTTGCATTCTTCAATAAGCCAATAAATTTTATCAATTAAAGAAAAATTAGAATTAATAATGCCATCATATCTTTCTTTTAGCTTATAAGCTTTTTGTATGTCTTTTAAATAAAACCCTGATCTAGGATTAATAATCTTATTTGTAAGTTCTAATAATGAAAATTCTAATCTTTTGATTTCATTTTCATTAAAACCATGATTTAAAAGTTCTTCTAATTTTTTAGAACTATTAAAGTCATAACAAGAATAAACAATATTAAATTCAATCTTATCGTGCAATTCATGATTTTTATTAAGCTTATCTAAGTAAAAATTGACAAGTTTTTGTGCAATATTTTCATCTAATTTTTTTGGTATAAAAGAATTAAAAGATAATCTTACATCCACATAAGGAATGCCTAAAAAAGAATGGATTAAAGGATGGGATCTTAGATCTCTATAACCATAATTATCTCTTTGATACGCCCAGATATTATCCGTAATGATTTCTTTATATAAACTAAAAGCTAAACGCTTAGGTCTTAACCCTATGATTTCAGCTGGATTCCAATCAGGCATTACCCCAAAAATAGCTTTATCTCCCAAAACTCTAGATCTTGATTCTTTTAAAGACTCAAAACGTTTATAAAATCTATATAAAGCTTCTTTTGGTAAAGAATGAAATAAATTATTTTTTTCATGCATAACCAAAGGACGCACTTGTAAGCAAAAAAGTTCTTCCTTATCATCTTGAATAGCAAATGCAAATTCAACATCTAAAAAATGACAATCATATAAAACTTCTAATTCTTTTATAAGTTCTATAATTTTTTGAAGTCTAATATCTTTAAATTCTAAATAATTTCTGTAATGATAGTAAGTTTTTGCACTCTTACTGCTTCCATCTGTAATAGAGCTATTTGAACCATTTTCATCATATTGAAGACAAAAATAAGGGGAAAAATTATCCTTATCAACACTAAAACCAACTCCACAAAGAGTAATGTTTTCAAGCATAGGTTGAACTAAAATTTCATCACTTTTTGATGGCATAGAATTGGCAACTTCATATAAAGCTTTTAATAACTCATCTTTAGAATCAGCTTTAATATTTGCCAAAGAAAGAAAAGCACCTGCATTGGAGTTTTTCATGCTATCTTCACTTAAAGAAGAACTTCTTATAATGAGTCTATTAGCCTTTAAGGTTTGAATGTCCTGTAAAACTTTATCTTCATTTGATATTAATTCTTCAAGCGAAGTTAAAACCAAAGGTAGAACTTTTGCTTTTTTTAATTTTGTTTGTAAATTTTTTAAATTTTGTGCTTTGGTTTTAAATTTTAACTCCGCCATGTTTTTCCTTAGTTTTATATTTTTTTAGCACTCCAACAACGAGTGGTATATTTTATGCTAAATTCCTTAGGAAGTCTTTGTGAAATTTTATTACTAATTTTATTAAAAAGTTCATTTCCTTCATCAGTCTCCAAATCCCAGTAAGGATTTTTAACACTCTTCCATGCATTAATATAATTTTCAATGCTTTGATGAAAATAAAAATCCTCTTCAATATAAACAATATTATCAAAAAGATCCTTTCGACTCTCTATAATTGGTCTTTGATCTTCTCTTCTTGTTCCCCTTGTATAATTTGGTACAAATTCTACAATAGTATCTTCAGCTATTTTTTGCACAGGATCGTTTAAATCCCTGTGATTCCACATACAAGAAAAATATCCCTCTGATTTTAATAAGCGATGCGCTTCCTCTAAGGCTTCATTTCTATCCATTACATTAAAACTACTACCAAAAGTCACCCAATCAAATTCACTATTTTGGAGTGTTGAGTTTAAGCCTGTTGCTCTAACCCAGTCAATCTTTTGATCCTTGGTTCTTTCCATCCCGATCTCACGCATCGCATCATTTGGTTCTACAGATACTACCTTACATCCTCTTTCTAAAAGCATAATGCTTAAATTTCCAGTTCCTGCACCGATATCAGCGACTTTAATATCTTTTTTTCCAACTAAGCTAATAAGCATATCTATAGTTTTTGGAGCATAATTTGGTCTATAGCTATAAAATTTAGCATGCTTGGTATAATCCCACACTTGTTCTACTAGTTTTTGCATTTTATTTCCTTTTTTCATCTTTGACAAGCTTGATGAAAAAAGGAAATATTTTATGCTTTTCTAGCTGTCCATGCTCTTATTTTATAAGGAATCTCTATACTTTGCATATGAGAAATTTTAGCTTCTATCATCTCTAAAATTTCCTTCCATCTTTTTTCACCTGCTTGTGCTTGTATATCATTTACAGAATGCCAAGCTCCAAGATAACGCTCTTTATCCCAAAACTCTTTATAGTCACACTCCATAAAAAAGCAGTCTGTGAAATCTCCTGTTGAAACAAGAATTTCTTCCCATTTTTTAACATTTTGAGTGCCACTGCTTACACGAGCAAGATCTGGAACAATATGTTTAATCTCCTTTTCAATTTCATCAAAAACCGAACCCTCTACAATGTGGCGAGGATTCCAAATCGCAGTAAAATACCCCCCCCCTATCAATATACGATTAAATTCTGGGAGAGATTTTTTAGGATCTGTCCAATGGAAAGAACTAGCCATGATGACCCAATCAGCTTGATTATTGCTCATGCAGGTTTCTTCGCCACTCCCTTTATGCCAAGAAATATTTGATAAATTTTGTGTAAATTTTTGCCCTTCTTCGCGCATATTATCGTTTGGTTCCACAGCACTAATTTGGCATCCAAACATTTCTCCCAACATCTTAGTAAGTTTTCCAGTTCCAGCTCCTACTTCAACAATATTTAAATCTTTAAAATTTTTATTTTTATCATTGATACAAGCTACAAGTTTTTCAAGTAAAAACGGACTATAAGCAGGTCTATTGTGATAATGTTTTGCAACTTTTGTAAAATCCCCTTGTTTCATATTGATTCCTTTCTCTAATTTTAAACACAATTATATCTTTTTTTTATTAATTTACAAATCTTTCTCCTAAATATTACCATCCAACTCCTTGCACATTTGTTCAAATTCTTGATAGTATTTCCAAGAAGCTACTATATCTGGACGATGTTGTTTAATATACCCTATCTCATAATCAATCTTATCTTTAAAAACCCTTGCTGGTATTTTTCTATTTAATAAAAATAAAATAATATCCTGCTCAGAAATTTGTCTACTCCTCTCAATAGCTATCCTATCTTCTATTAAGTTAAACAATTTAAATACAAATCTTTTTATATCATCAGTGTAGTTAATAAAATTCTTATAATCTTCCAAAGATACAAGACATTTTAAATCTATATCATGATTTTCTAAAACGAAACTTGTAACATCAATCAAATCACTTCTTTTATTATACTTTCCATAATAAAACCAAGAAGTGACTAAACAAATTTTAATATTTGCAATTTCAATATTGACAGGAAAAAACCACGAAAAAATTCCAGCTATAGGAAATTCCTTATGATTAGCAACTAAACCTTCAATGCAAAAACAATATTTCTCTCCAAGAAACTGAAAAGTATTTATAACTTGTTTTGGATAAATATCATTAAAATTAAGCAAATATAATTTTTCTTTACAAGTATTATCGATAATAGCACTATAAGCAAAAATGGTATTATCATATAACCATTTATCACATAAAGTATTTAAATTGGGCTTATTGGATCCAAAAAAATATATCCATTGATTCAAAAAACAATTTATACTATTTTGATCATTTGGTTTAATTGTAAGAGATTCTCTTGAATATAAATAGCTTATATGATTTAACATTGTTTTTTGAATCGAAATAGGATCTCTAACCAATAATACCGTATCTTTATAATTGCAAGATAAAGATACTATATGCCCCATATCTTCGCTATTTAATCCTTGGTAATAATTATTTAAACAAATAGCCTTAAAAAATGATCTAGTTAATTGATTATATAAATTTTTGTAATATACTTTAGGATTTTCATCAAAGCCATAAGCAACTGATACTTCACACATATTAAAATAAGTTATAAGTGCAGCATGGCCAGATCCATATGAGAATGATATCACAAACTCATACCTATCTGGTAAAGGCAAATTCATTTCCCAAGCAAGTTCAGCAGGTATGTTATGATAATTAATTTCTTCGTTTTCATCATTTAATTTTTTAGGATCAAGTAGTGAAGGATAAGGATGGTTTTCTTTTTTATATCTTTCTTTAAAATCATCTGACAATAACCATTTTTCTATAAGATCAAAATTTTGTATAAAATAATTAAAATTGTGAAAGATATTATCTGATATTACTTTATAATCTTGATGAATTTTTAATATATTTTTTATTCTTGGAAATTCTTTTAGGAATAATTGTTTATTATCTTGAATGGCTTTTAAAGATTCACTATTTAATTCTTTAAATTGTTTTAGAATTTCTCTAAAAATTTGAAATTCTTTATTTGCTTTTTTAATATTATTTTTTAATTTAAATCCAGCTCCTTTATACCAATTCTGATAAGACTTGATTAAAACTTCACCTATCATGTAAGATAAATGGAATTTACATCTTAAAGCTTCATTATAATCAGGACACGTTTCTAAGTTTGGATATTTAAGTTGGGGAAAGACTTGTATGGTTTGTTGATAAATTTTTTGTCCTTGTTTATGTTGTTTTTTGATTTTATAGAGTTTTTTAAATAATGCTATATACCCCCCCCCGTTATGTCTATGTTCTATCACAGTTTGACCTAGTTTATAAGCAAGATGATTTTTTACTCTTTCTATAGCTGAATTCATATGGGGGGGGGGGATCTCCTTTAAAAAATAAATTAATACAAAAACGAGAAATAATTATATATAATTATTGATTAAAAAATTATAAAGATGGGTTTTGATTATTCTCATCTAACTCTTTACACATTCTTTCAAATTCTTGGTAGTATTTCCAAGAAGCTACTATATCCGGACGATGTTGCTTGATATGTTGCAACTCATAATCAAAAAGTTCTTTTAATTTAATAGTTTTTTCTTTCTTTTCCTCTGTAAATAAAAATTTTAAATACTGACTAGGAGTTATTTTTCTAGATCTTTCAATGCCAACTTGTTTTTGAAATTCTTGTATAAATTTTTTTAAAAAAGTGTTCATTTTTTTTAATTCTTTCTCATCATTAATTAACAAAGCATAACAATCAGATTTAACAAAAATTTTAAAATCTAACACATCATAATCATATGATACAAGATCAGTTATTTCGCTATAGTTTTCCCAAACTTTATCATTAAGCAATACTGAAGCATGAGTTGAAATAAAAAAACTAAATCTACTTGACACAATTTCTAGACCATTAAAATACCAAGAATATCCAAAATTAATATTTTTAATTTGATCATTAATGTTTAAACTGATATTTAAAAAATTAAAAATTTTAATAAAAGTGTTTACAATATTTATTGATTGCAATTCATTCATATCAATATATAAGATATCCTTTAATTTCAAGAGATCTACAACCGAATATTCAAAATAACATGCTCTCAAACCCATATTTTTAGAAAAAATAAAATTTTTCTGAGCCTCTAAACTATTAACATATTTATATAAATTTAATTTTCCATCTAAATTTGAATCAATGCTAATTTTCATTGAAAAATTTGGGTTTCTAATTTTAGCATTAATATAAGTTTCTAAAATACAAATAGGATCTCGAGTGAAATAAATACATTTGGATTTTTTAGCTATCATTAATAAATATTTATCACATCCTTCAAATCCATAATCAAATATATCTAAAAAAAATATTTTTTTAGATAAAAAAGTTACATAAGCTTGATAATATCGGAATTTACCTTCGGCCTCATGGTTTAAATAACTAGGATTATGATATCCTAAAAATTTTAAAATTGCCAACACGCTCTTCATTCCGACACCATGACTACCAAAAATCACAAACTCATACCTATCCGGTAAGGGCAAATTCATCTCCCAAGCAAGTTCAGCAGGTATATTTTTATAATTAATTTTTTCGTTTTCATCATTTAGTTTCTTGGGATCAAGTAAAGAAGGATAAGGATGACTTCCTTTTTTATATCTTTCATTAAAATCATCTGATAACAACCATTCTTCTATAAGATCAAAATTTTGTATAAAATAATTAAAGTTGTGAAAGATATTATCTAGTATTGCTTTATAGTCTTGATGAATTTTTAATATATTTTTTATTCTTGGAAATTCTTTTAGGAATAGTTGTTTATTATTTATCAATCCTTCAAGAATGCTAGAGTTAATCTGATCAAATTCTTTAAAAATTTCTCTAAAAATTTGAAATTCTTTATTTGCTTTTTTAATATCATTTTTTAGTTTAAATCCACTTCCTTTATGCCAAGTTTTATCAGCCTTGATTAAAACTTCACCCAGCATATAGGACAAATGAAATTTATATCTTAAAGCTTGTTCATAATCACCACATGTTTCTAAACTTGGATATTTGAGCTGAGGAAAGATTTGTATAGTTTGTTGATAAATTTTTTGTTCTTTTTTATGTTGTTTTTTGATTTTATAGAGTTTTTTAAATAATGCTATATACCCCCCCCCATTGTTTGTAAAGTCAATCATAGCTTGACCTAGTTTATAAGCAAGATGATTTTTTACTCTTTCTATAGCTGAGTTTGGGTTATACATAGGGTTTCTCCTTTAAAAATAGCTTTGGTTGCTTGTAAAATTATAATAATCCTCAGGCACGCCAATATCTATAAAATAATCATCAAAAATACAAGCTCTAGCCTTTAGCTTTTTATAATTTTCTTGTAAAAACTCTTCAAAAGAAAATTTTTCCTGCAAAGCAAAATCATTAAAAATATCTTTAGTTAAAAGATAAATTCCACCATTGATTAAACCTTGCTTTTTAAATACCTTTTCCTCAAAGGAAATCACAAGCCCATGCTTATCAATATTTATCATGCCGTATCTATCAAAATCATTCATTTGTTTTAAAGCGAGGCAAATTTTACTTCTATTTAGCTTTAATTTACTTAAATCTATGTCAAAAAAAGTATCGCCATTTAAAACATAAGCCTCGTTTTTTATAAATTTCAAAGCCTCTTTTATGGCTCCGCCTGTTCCTAGAGGCTCTTTTTCGATACTGTATTTTATTTTTATACCTAAAAACTCATCTTTAAAATACTCTTTTATCACTTCATATTTGTATGATACTGCTAAGATAATCTCTTTTATGCCTTGTTTTTTAAGATACTCAAAAATAAATTCTAAAAAAGGTTTATTATTTATCGGTGCCATAGGCTTTGGAATGTCCTTTATAACACTTTTAAGTCTTGTTCCTAAGCCGCCACAAAGTATTATTGCTTGCAAAAAAAACCTTTACCGAAAAGCTCTTCTTCGACAATAGCACAAATAATATGTCCTATTAAAATATGTGCTTCTTGAATTCTTGGCGTGCAAGTTGAAGGCACTTTTATACAATAATCACAAAGTTCATTCATCGCTCCACCACTAACTCCGCTTAAGCCTATACTTATGATTTCTTTTTGTTTGCAAAGCTCTAAAGCTTTTAAGATATTTTTACTATTTCCGCTTGTTGAAATGCCTATAAAAACATCTCCTTTAACACCTTGAGCTTGCACTTGTCTAGCAAATAAATTTTCATAACCATAATCATTCCCGATAGCTGTTAAAATACTTGTATCTGTCGTAAGTGCGATACTTGCAATACCGGGCCTATCAAAATAAAACCTACTTACAAATTCCCCTGCAATATGCTGTGCATCTGCTGCGCTACCACCGTTTCCTGCTAATAAAGTTTTGTTACCATTTTTATAAGCTTTTATGACTTCTAATGAAGCATTTTTAATAAGAGTTATCAAATTCTCATCTTTTAAAATTTGCTCTTTTACTAAAATTGATTCTTGAAAATGTTCTTTTATATATGAATTTATAACTTCCATGATTTTTATTTACCCTTTGAAAATTTGAAACATTCGATCCCTTTTGCAGTTCTTATAACATCTCCTTGAAAATATTTCTTCCTTATAAAATCTAGAATTTCATTTTCATATGCATATACTTCATGAGATGGTATAGCCATAATTAAACAATCCAATTTTTCTAAACTTTTCCGATCTGGATAGTTTATTAAAATATTTGAATTAACCATATATTTACCAACTTTATCTCTATTAATTTCGAAAGCACAAACAATTTTCAATAAATTTTTATAATTCAAATGATTGATTAATGTATGCCCTTGCACACCAGCGCCATAAATACCTATATTCTTATACCGAGATAAAACATCATTTATATATTTTATTTCAATATCAAAACTATCTTTTATGTTATTATAGAAAACAAATGGTTCTTGATATTTCCTAATTTGTTTTTTTAAAAAAAATAAACCTATGTGTTGTTCATCAAAATATTTCACTTTTTCAATAAGTTTACACCCTAAATGATTCATAATATTTACTAAAGTAGCCTCTTGATAATAACCACAATGATCATGATAAATATCAATAAATCTTTTATATCTTAAAATATCATGTGCATTCGGAACCTCCAAGTAAATCATACCATTTTCATCTAAATACTCTACAATATCTTTTAAAAAAATTTTAGGGTTATCAATGTGTTCTAATAAATGTCTAAATACTATAAAATTAATTTTATTATCAACCTGCTCATCTAAAAATTTCTTACTAAAAAATCCTTGTATATGTTTCATATTTTTCGTTTTGTCATAATTTGAACTTGATTTAGAAGGATCTATAGTATAAATAAAACTAACTTCTCTAGATAATGCTAAAGCAAGATCACCTCTGCCTGGTGCAATTTCCAAAAAAATATCAGTATTTTTGGCGTATTTCATTATAGTATTTTTAATTTCTATTATATGTTTATTCAAACGAGAGGTAAAATTTTTTGTTTGATAATATCCAGCACTCGAATACATTTTCTGCATCTCATTTTTATTAAAAGCAAGATTTTCTATATAACCACATTTGTCGCACTGCGATAATTTTATACTCCCCCCCCCCTAGCATAATTATGTAAATGCATGCTAGGTTTTTCTTGTAAATTTTCAGCAGAAATAAAAATATTATTGGCTTTAAATATAATATTCTCATGATATACTTGGCCGCATAAACTACATTTTTGTAAATTATTCATATTCTCCATGATTTAACCCCCTCTTTTGTAAATGAAAAATCTTGCACATAACCTTGCTCTTTGCTTAAAGCTTTGATTAGGTTGTATTTTTTAGTAGGATCTACAAAGAAAAACATAAATCCACCTGCTCCTGCTCCACTAGTTTTGCCACTATAAGCTCCATTATCTATAGCTAGTTTATAAATTCTTTCAAGCTCATCATTGCTAACGATTTCTGAAATGATTTTTTTTGACTGCCAAGACTTGCCTAAAATTTTCGCCAAAGTATCAAAATCCGCCTTAAATAAAGCTTCTTTCATCTTTATAGCATCTTGTTTTATAGCGTGCATAGCTTCAAGGGATTTTTCATCTCCGAGCTTTCCTTTTTTATGCTCTTCTATATCTTTTGCTTCTCTTGTGATATTTGTAAAATAAAGCACAATTCTAGCTTCAAGCTCACTAGCTATCCAGTTTTTAATACGCAAAGGATTAACGATTACTCTTTTATTATCATAAAATTCCATAAAATTAAAGCCACCAAAAGTTGCGGCGTATTGATCTTGTGCTCCGCCTACTATGCCTAAATCTTCTCTTTCTATCTCATAAGCAAGCTTAGCGATTTCATATTCTCCTAAAGGTAGATTAAGCCATTCTGCAAAGGCTTTTATAACCCCTACAACCAAAGTTGAGCTTCCGCCCAAACCACTACCACTTGGTACATCTGAGTATGTATGCAAAGAAAAACTTAAAGGTTTTTTTGTAAAATCTTTTACAATGCGATTATAAATACTTTTAAAAATATCTAATTTTCCATCATCTCCTAAGAATTCTTTACTTTCGTACTCAGAGTAAGAATTTGTATCAGGAGAATCAAAAATGATCTTTCCATCTTCTCTTTCGATCAAAGTGCAATGTATGTATAAAGATATAGTCGCATTTAAAACATAACCTGTGTATTTATCACAATATAAATTTATATCAGTTCCTCCGCCTGCTAGACCGAGACGAAGAGGAGTTTGTGTGCGTATGGTTTTCATCGAATTACTACTTATTTTGCTATAATTTATTATAAAAATTATAGCAAAATATACTTAACTTCTATTAATATCACTTAAACATTTGCAAAGCGATTAACTTTCATCATTTTAAATGCTCTTAAAAGTTCTTCAATGCCATCTTCTAAAGTATTATCTGGTTTCCAACCTGTAGCCTCTAATTTAGCATTTGAAACCAAATAATCTCTTTTATCCGGATCTTCACCTATACTAGCTGAATGGATATAAAAATCAGGAACATACTTTTTAATCGTTTCAGCAAGCTGTCTTTTAGTCAAATTTGCAGAACTTAATCCCATATTATAAGCCTGACCCTTCATCTTATCATAATTCTCAATTCCATGAATAAATCCTTTAACCACATCACGAACATGAATATAATTGCGTCTAAAATGCTCTTCAAAAAGCACTATAAATTTATCTTTATATGCACGATAGGTAAAATCATTAACAAGTAAATCAAGTCTCATTCTAGGTGAAATTCCAAAAACAGTAGCCAAACGAAAAGTTACACAATTTCCTTTATCAAGCAAATATTGCTCCGCATGCACTTTATCAATCCCATATTCTGAGATAGGACGCAAGGGAGATTCTTCAGTGCACATTGCATCTTTTTCTCCTATACCATAACCGCTATTTGTATTGGGATAAATAAATATTTGAGAAGGACTTGCAAAATCGCTTATCATTTTTACAGCTTCATAATTGATCATTTTGGCTAATTTTGGATTTCTTTTGCAAAGTGGAGCTCCAACCAAAGCAGCTAGGGGAATAATAATATCAGCTTTTGCTACCTCTTGTCTAATAAGATTTTCATCCATAGCATCACCATTTATAAAAGTAAAATTTTTATTATGAGAACAAGATAAAAGAGAGATTTGATCAAACATCAAATTATCAATCACACAAACTTCATAACCTTTTTCAAGTAAAATCGGTGTTAAAACCGAACCTATATAACCTGCACCACCTGTAATTAAAACTTTTTTTGACATATTTTTCCTTTAAATCGATGGTTTTATCGATTTAAAGGAATTCTGCCTCTCTTAATTTCATTTCTCCAATGATTTAGCAAATCTTTAAGCATTTGTCTAACAGGAATTTCAGCTTTCCAATCGATAAAACTCTTTATTTTACCATTATCAAACATTTGATAGTCAGCATCAATAGGACGCATCCTATCTTCAACTTGTCTTACCTCAATACCCCCCCCCATATCACTAAAATTTAGCAATATATCTATAACTTCAGGAAGTTTAAAGGCTTCTTCTCCTGCTATATTAAAAGCTTCCCCACAAGGAACTTTTCCTTTTTCACTTTCAAGAGAAAGTAGATAATAAGCCCTTATAGCATCTCTGGCATCTTGAAAAGTTCTTACGCTTGAGAGATTTCCAACCTTGATAACAGGCTCTTGATAACCCGCTTCAATTAAAGCAATTTGTTTTGCAACTGTGCTTTCAAAAAACACATCAGAACGTCTTGGGCCACTATGTGTTCCCATTCTTGTAACAAAAGTGCGAATGTTATAAGCTTCGCCATAAAATCTTCCCAAATAATCAGTGCCAATTTTGCTTATACTGTAAGGACTTGCACCGTGAAAAGCTGTTTCTTCATTAAGCTTAACACCTGCTTTTGCTTTACCATAAACTTCACTTGAAGAGCAAATATGCACTACAGGGTCATATCCATCTTTTGCCTTTAAAATTCTAATGTTTTCCAAAATATTTGCTGTGCCTATTATGTTAGTCTGTAAAGTTTCTATAGGTATATCAAAAGAAGTTTTTGGATAAGACTGAGCTGCTAGGTGAAAAATCACATCAGGCCTTTGACTCTCAAAAAGTTTTTGAAGACTAGAGTAATCATTTAAATCTGCATAAAAAATACTGATTCTATCTTTTTTATTGATCCTATCACTTAAATGATAGATATTATCCATAGGTTCTTGCCAACGCATCATACCTATAACATCATAGTCTGTGTTTTCTAGCAAGAAATCTGCCATTTGAGAACCAACTTGCCCTGTAAATCCTGTAATTAATGCTGTTTTTTTCATGAT
Organism: Campylobacter sp. CFSAN093238; assembly: GCF_012898015.1. Lineage (NCBI taxonomy): Bacteria > Pseudomonadati > Campylobacterota > Epsilonproteobacteria > Campylobacterales > Campylobacteraceae > Campylobacter > Campylobacter sp. CFSAN093238. The sequence goes on from NZ_CP040611.1 coordinate 1,464,414, forward strand.
TTTTCCTATTGTCTTATATTTTGCTCTTTTAAATACCATTCATACATCATCTTAATGCCATCTTCAAGCTTGATTTTTGCCTTCCAGCCTAAATTTTGCAATCTTGAACTGTCTAACATTCTATCCATTGTAGAATCTGGTTTTGAATTGTTAAACACAATTTCACCCTTAAATCCAACAATATTTTTAATCAAAAAAGCAAGTTCTTTGATACTTAAAAATTCCCCACTTCCTACATTAAGATGCGGTTCATTAGATGAAACAATATTTTTAAAATCTATATTTTTCATCACATAAATAGAAGCATCAGCTAAATCTTTTGCATGAATAAATTCCCTAATTACACTACCACCACCCCAAATTTCTACGCTATCTTTACTTACACCAAATTTTTGTAAATATTCCATTGCTTGCTCTAAGGAATTCATTTGCAAATCCTTTAAAACCTCATCAATTTTATTTTCATCTAAAAGTTTTGCTAAATGAAATTTGCGAAGCAAAGCTGGTAAAACTTTTGCTTTTTGTAAATCAAACTCGGTTGTCTCTCCATACAAATTTGCAAGATACAAAGTGATAAAATTTGTTCCATATTGCAAATTATAACTTTCGCACATTTTTGTTCCTATAATTTTTGGTAAACCATATGCAACGGCTTTTAAATCTAGCTTTCCATCTAATAAATTCTCTTCTTTAATGGGATTTATAGCTTTTTGAGGGTAAGCCCAAGCAGAACCATAAAAAATTAGCTTTTTAACATTATTTTGATAAGATGAATGAATGATATTTGCTTGAAGTACGCTATTTTCATAGATTACATCGGCTGGAGTAAAAAGCCCTAAAGTATCAAGCTTGGCAGCACATAAAAAAACATATTCTGGTTTTTCTTTTGCAAAAAAATCAGTCACAGCTTTTTGATCTACTAAATCTAATTCTTTTCTTGTTTTTACGATAATATTATTAAAACCCTCATCTATAAGTGTATTATAAAGAGTTTTTCCTAAGGTACCACCATGTCCTGCTATGTAAATTTTGGAATTTTTTTGCATTATTTATCCTTACTCATAGCTAAAATATCACGCTCCGAAAGAATAGGATTATTAGTAGGCCAATCTATGCCTATTCTTTCATCATTCCATGCATAAGTAAATTGATCAGGAGCATCCATATACTCTCCTAAATAAGCACATTTATAATAATAAACTGCAGTTTCACTACTAACATAATGAGCATTTCCAAAACCCGCTGGAACTAAGATAATTTTTTGATTATCTTGATTTATGATGAATCTTTCATGCTTTAAATAAGTTGGGGAATCTTTTCTGCAATCAACCACAACTTGATGCACTTCTCCATAGACACAAGTGGCTAACTTATAAGTTTTTACATCACCATGGATACCGCGAATAACATTATGTTTAGAATGTATGAATTTATCGTGTATAAATTTTAATCCATTTGGCAAGAGTTTATCTACAGCCTCGCTTGTAAAAGCTGTCCAAATTTCACCTCTTAAATCTCTAAATTTGTTAGGAGTTATGATATACACTCCTTTTAAAATTTTTGATTCTTGTATATCAAATTCTATTGCCATTATTTTCCTTTTTTGTATTTAAAATTCTTATAAAGCATGTATATTTTATAAGGCAAAATAAAATAAGCTCCTTTATACCAAGACTGGTGAGCTTGAATCATTATTTTACCTATATTATAAGATAAATAGTGCTCAATTCTTTTTGCATTGCTATAATCATAACATTGTTCAAATGATGGAATATTAATATTAAAATTTTGAATAAATAATTCTATTTTTTTCTTCTCCTTCTTATATCGACTTAAAAAAAATAAAACATCTATTATATTACTTTTAGTAAAAATATTTAAAAACACTTGTCCTAATTTATATTGCAAAGTACCCTTTAATCTAAGTTCTCCATTATAACATAAATTATATTTTATTTTATCAATCAATTTCAATAAAAGCGTATTGTTATGTTTCATACTTATTAACTCATCTAGATATTGCAAGGCACAATACACATCACCCTTATAAATACTAATATATGCTGCAACAAATTTTATATAAAAAAAATTATTTTTAGATTGATTTAAATATTTTTTATAATAATCACAGAAAACATTCAAAGAATTATCACATAAAGTTTTTAAAAAACAATCATATCTATTATTTAAAATTATTTTTAAATAACGATTTATAAGTTCATGTTGATAAGTTTGAAATAAGTTATCTATTATATAGATCCTATAAGCATCATTATCTCTATCAAAATAAAGTGCTTTTTTCAAAATTTCCAAGCATATATTTAAAGGCATTTTCAATTTTAAAGATAAAGTATATTGATAAAAGAGAGATCTAGCTATTTGCAAATCATTTAATCCCAAAGAAAATAAATTCCTTTGAATTATATCAAATCGTTCTTGTACGTTAAATATATCTTCATACGCAATCAATATATCTTTCCCAGAAATCATCATAGCAGCTCTAGAAAAGGCTGATACTTTAGGAGAATAAATAGCATAAGCTTTAGACATTAAATTTATCTCAAAAAAAACTCTTTGAAGTGAAGAAAAAGTCTGATTTATAAATTCATCAACGGTAAAAATTTTATTTTTAGGTAAAATTTTATTCTCAATAATATAGTTTAATAATTTCATATTTGATTTAACATCCTGCCCAAAAATAATAATTTTTACATTTGCATTAGTATGTCTTTTAATAATTTCTAATGCAATTTCATAAGGGAAAAATCTTTCTTCTAAAACTTTGCGACCAGCATGCTTTCTCAAACTAGAATATACGATATCTCCACCCCTGATATGCAAAGCAATAAAATTATTAATTTTTTCATTAATCACATTAACATTATCAAAAATTTGCTGATAATCAGAAGAAAAAATAAATTTATTATTATAAATATCTCGAACTATACATAGAAATTCTTCTTTTTTACAATCTTTCAACCAATAATACGGAGGAATATCAGTTGAATACCATCCCCATTCATTCTCAAAAGGAGGAGATTTAATTTCATCAAAAGTTCTAATCTTGGAATGTAACTTAAAACCATGATTTTTTTGTATTTTATAATCAGTTATATAATACTTCTTGAGAAAAAAATAAGAAAAAATAGAAGAAACATTTTCCATATCATTAGCAAAATAATATATATCTTCAGATATTTTTGTTCTAATATCAAACCTATCCAAATCAATAGAATTATCCCATACAAAACCAAAATTAAATCCTAGTTTTTCAGCCAAATACATACCTATAAGCATGCTCGATAATCTCATTCCAAATCCATCTGGTTTTGCAGATATAATATAAGGCTTTTCTCCAAGTTGTAATGTAAATTTTTTCTTTCCCATAGTTAAAACCTAATTCTTAGTTTTAAATTCATATTTTAATTTTTTAATCTTAAACCACAATTTGATATACCCCCCCCCATACCATTTTTTATTAGCTTCAATTAAAGCAAGTCCTAATTTATAAGTGAAGCATCTTTTTTCTTTTAAAGCTTCATTATAATCAGGATAAGTTTCTAATGGAGGTAAGGTTGATTCTGGGTTTAATTTAATTTTATGTTTATAATTTTTTTGCTCTTGTTTATATAGTATAACAATACTTAATAAAATATACGGTAAAAATATATAACCTAAAAAATTTTTAGAATTTATTATCATTGCTTGGCCTAATCTATATGGAAGTTGGTTTTGAATCCTTTGTTTAGCTGTTGAAAAAGTTTTAAAATGATTGAGTTGTTGAGTTAGTGAGGAGATTTGTTGGTTTAGTGAAGTTATTATTATATTTTTATCAATAATCTCTTGATTTAAATAATAAAAATTCTTTTGAAATATTTCACACATAAACACCTTAGATGTAATATCTTTAATCTCTTCGTCATCTTTATAATAAGAATATAACTTTAAAGAATTTTCAATATCACCAATATAAAATGCTATATAACTTGCAATTAAAGAAATGTAAGGATAATTTTTATTTGCAAATTTAAGATAATTTCTCCATTCCATCTCAAATTCCATTTTATAAAATTTAGAAAACAATAATTCTATAAATCCATATTTTTTTTCAAAAAAAATATTTTTAATTTCACATTCGGCTTTAACAACATCAAGTTCAAATAGTAAATCAATTATTTTAATCTTAAACGAGAGATTTTTTGGATCATATCTAAAACCCTTTCTTAAAATTTTTATTAAACATTCCTTATCTTTATCTATATTTCGTCCAATAACATATAAATACATACAACTTGCTGCTTTATAACTTCTATTAGTTTTTACGCTTCTTAAATTATCGCTTAAAATCTGATATTGTTCATCATATGTAAAGGTATCTAAAATTGCCTCTTGCTTCTTACATTCTCCTAAAAATCCAGCTAATATCCTAAAAGTAGACCATTGAGAACCATAGATATATCTTGATTTAGATAATAGTTGAAAATTAAAAAAAATATTTTCTTCTATAGATAAATATTTCGGGGTCAAATCTTTAGAAAAATAAAGATTTTCTAAATTATACTGATTATAGATAAGATTTTTTTTAATCATTTCAACAGCTTCATCATCATCTGAAAATACGATAATTTTAATTTTTTGACCTAAAAGCATTTTAATCAATTGTGTTACCAACTCCAAAGGATATAAATAAGTCCATAAGCTACTCATTATGAACAATCTATGTTCTCCATTAACAATATCTCCACCTCTTATATGTATAGCCACAAAATGATTATTCAATTTATGATAAATATTCTCAACAATATTTTTTATATTTAAATACTTGTAGGAAAATTGTAATTTATTCCAAATTTGTCGTAGTTTATATTGATATTCTTGTATATCAATATCAAAAATTAATTCATAAAGCGGAATACAACATGTAACCAAATGACCATAATCTTCATAAAAAGGTAATTTTTGAATATTTTTTAAAGACAAGGGGCCTAAACAGTTATCATAACTATGAGTTTGTGGCAAACGACTACAAGTATAAGAGTGATTTTGAATAAAATTTTTATCAAATATATTTTCCTCAGAATCAATAGTTATATATTTTTTAGAAATCATGCCACCAACATCATCAAATCTTGGCCATACAAAACCGAATTTAAATCCAGTTTTTTTTGCAATATACATAGCATTTAAAAAAGCCCATATTCTTGAAGCAAATCCATCTGGTCTGTTGGATACAATCAAGCCTAAAAATTTTGTTACTAGAATTTTCATATTAGATCTTGTAATGTAAAAATTATCTTTATAATTCAATTTAATATATTTAAAATATATTGGGATATTTATTTCAATAATAATTTTTAAATCTTTATCAATATAATATTTATACTCTATTTTTTTCCATTCTATGGAATTTATAGAAATCAAAACAATAAGCTTCTTAATATCAAAATCAACCCTTTCTAACACAAGATATCTTAAACAGTATTTCTTTTTAGAATAAATTAATAATTGTGAAGTTTGTTCGCTTGCAAAATATTTTAATCCAAAAGACTTCATGGCTAAATAATTTGTTATATCAATTAAATCATTTTTTTTATAAAACATCTTTTATCTTTTATCTTTTTTTATTTTCCTATAAAGAATAAAAGCTCTATAGGGCAACAATAATAAATAACCTTTATACCAACCTTTAAAACTTTCAATAATTAACTTTCCAAGTTGATAAGACAAATAATTTCTAATGCTACAACTTTGATTATAATCATCCAATTTTTCTATCTCAAATAAGAACGATTTGAAATATGCTTTTTCATTTTTAGATTCCCAAAGAAAATATTTTATAATAATTGGAATTTCAACAAAATCTTTTAAATTTTTACATTCCAATAGAATTTTACCCAACTTGTAACTTAAATGATTTTTTACAATTAATACGGCACTATTTGATATAAGATCTTTTTTTTGATAGCAAGAAAAAAAACATTGTGTATCAACTTCTAAATCATTAAAATATTTTTGATAATTTTTATACATCTTATACATTCTAACAAATTCTCCATAATGATAATTTAACCATATGCCAACATAATTTATCATGGGATATATCTTTGTGGATCGAAAAGAAATAAAACAATCCTCTTGTTCTTTATAAATTCTCATAGATTTAGAGATAATAAAAGTTTGAAGTAAATTATTTAATTTATTACTATCAAGCAATACTTTCAAAAAAGTTTCTATAGCTTCAAGATCGCCAAGTAAAAAACAACAATATATGTAATGAATACCCCAAGCATCATTATCCTGATCTAACTCCATAGCTTTTTTAATATAGTTCAGAGATAAGTCAAGTGTTAAATTTAAAATTCTAGAAAGCTTATATAATTGAAAATAAGCCATAGAATCATATAAACTATCTAAACCTAATAGTCCTAAATTACTTTTAATTATTTGATACTGTTGCTTCAAGGAAAATATTTCGTGGTAAGAAATAATATTTTTCCTGCCTGCAATCATCATTGCGCATTGAGAGAATGCTGATTTTTGAGCCTGAATACCTGGTGTATAAATCTTTAATGCATGAGACATCAAATTCATTTCAAAGAATGTTCGTTCAAAAATATTAAAAGTCTGATTTATAAATTCATCAACGGTAAAAATTTTATTTTTAGGTAAAATTTTATTCTCAATAATATAGTTTAATAATTTCATATTTGATTTAACATCCTGCCCAAAAATAATAATTTTTACATTTGCATTAGTATGTCTTTTAATAATTTCTAATGCAATTTCATAAGGGAAAACCTTATCGCCTACAAAATCTTGCAAAGACCACTTTTTATAATAATCTCCATAAATGATATCAGCACCTCTAATATGTAGCGCTATAAAATCTTCACCAAATGTTTTAACTAAATTAATTACTTGATTTATAATATATCTTAAATTCTCTTTAAAATCTAAATTATAAAATATTCTTTTTAAATCAATCAAGCATTCAATCTCATTACAATTTAAAATCCAATTTGAAGGTAATCCACCTTCTATTCCAGCTGAATACCATCCCCATTCATTCTCAAAAGGAGGAGATTTAATTTCATCAAAAGTTCTAATCTTGGAATGTAACTTAAAACCATGATTTTTTTTAATATTAAAGTCATCTAAACTATATTTTTTTATAAAGTTAAAATTAAAAATATTCTCTTTTTTTTCTAAATTTATTCCAATAAATTTTTCATTAACACCAAGAATACTTTCATCTTGAGTTTCAGTGATATTATCCCATACAAAACCAAAATTAAATCCTAGTTTTTCAGCCAAATACATACCTATAAGCATGCTCGATAATCTCATTCCAAATCCATCTGGTTTTGCAGATATAATATAAGGCTTTTCTCCAAGTTGTAATGTAAATTTTTTCTTTCCCATAGTTAAAACCTAATTCTTAGTTTTAAATTCATATTTTAATTTTTTAATCTTAAACCACAATTTGATATACCCCCCCCATACCATTTTTTATTAGCTTCAATTAAAGCAAGTCCTAATTTATAAGTGAAGCATCTTTTTTCTTTTAAAGCTTCATTATAATCAGGATAAGTTTCTAATGGAGGTAAGGTTGATTCTGGGTTTAATTTAATTTTATGTTTATAATTTTTTTGCTCTTGTTTATATAGTATAACAATACTTAATAAAATATACGGTAAAAATATATAACCTAAAAAATTTTTAGAATTTATTATCATTGCTTGGCCTAATCTATATGGAAGTTGGTTTTGAATCCTTTGTTTAGCTGTTGAAAAAGTTTTAAAATGATTGAGTTGTTGAGTTAGTGAGGAAATCTGAATCGAAATATTAGATGTAGAATTTAAATATTCCTCCAAAATTTCCTTAATAAAAACCACATCTGGAAATAAATGAGAAAAATTATATTCTTGCTTAATTACTGTTTCCTTAATATCATCTACAGCTACTTGTATTTTTCCCTCATCTTTATAAAGCATTAAGTTAACCAAGTCGTAATAATCAACATGGTTATTTACATCACTCAAAGAAATTATTGTATGGTTATCAATTAATATATTATCATAAATACAAGTAAAACTATTATAATGTGAAGATGTGCCACAAATAAATTTCCCTTGATTATTCCGTATCATTATACTAGATAAGGTATTTTCATATTGTTTCCATGTTTTTAAACCTTTTTTTCCATGAGTCCAAGAATGAGTAGCCAATATCTTATAACCTATTAAAAAAGTAGGAAAAAGATATTTATCTATTTCTGTAATTCTATAACAATACTCATTATGAAATAAATCAGATACAATAAATTCTTTCATCTTATTTTCTATTTTAAAATCATTTTTAGGAGAGCAAATTTTAAAATCTAAATCTATGGATGAAGGAAGAGAAAATTTAAATAAAGAAAAATTTTCATTTGCTATATTTTTACCAAATTCATACATAATTCTTTGTAATTGATGTCTAGCATCAGGCATCATGGTCATATAAAAATCCATAACATTATTCTTCAAATAAACCGATTGAACATCAACACAATTAAATCCATATTGGTTGCAACACATTCTATGGGCATTGTTAATAGTTTCAACTACATTATAATCACTATGTTTTTCTAAAAGTGGAAGCAATAAAACTAAAAATTTTTTATTTAATTTAGATAATTCATTGTATGTTAAAAAAATATTTCTGAGTATTAAGTGAATTTTTCCATAGAGATCTATACCATGTATCATATCTATAATATTTGATTCCAAAATAACTAAATCTGCCTTATTTACTATATCTTTGTTTTTTTCTCTTAAGGTGCAATATAAAGAAAATATTATAGATGCTCCACCCAAAGATAAATTCGTTAATTCAACATTATCTTGATTTAATCCAGCCCTCAATCCATTAAAAAGCATTGAGTTACTAGCACCAATCAGTACAATTTTTTTCTTTCCCATAGTTAAAACCTAATTCTTAGTTTTAAATTCATATTTTAATTTTTTAATCTTAAACCACAATTTGATATACCCCCCCCCATACCATTTTTTATTAGCTTCAATTAAAGCAAGTCCTAATTTATAAGTGAAGCATCTTTTTTCTTTTAAAGCTTCATTATAATCAGGATAAGTTTCTAATGGAGGTAAGGTTGATTCTGGGTTTAATTTAATTTTATGTTTATAATTTTTTTGCTCTTGTTTATATAGTATAACAATACTTAATAAAATATACGGTAAAAATATATAACCTAAAAAATTTTTAGAATTTATTATCATTGCTTGGCCTAATCTATATGGAAGTTGGTTTTGAATCCTTTGTTTAGCTGTTGAAAAAGTTTTAAAATGATTGAGTTGTTGAGTTAGTGAGGAGATTTGTTGGTTTAGTGAAGTTATTTCAATTAATTTACTTGTTTTTAGTGTATATTCTTCTATAATATCTCTATACATTTCGATAGGTGGAATTAAATATGAAAAATCTTTTGTATATTTATATTGCGAAAAATTATTTTTTATTTGAATGAAATTCGGATCATCTTTAACAAGTAAAAAATTGACTATAGATGCTTTATCTGATGTATTGGATAGATTATTAATTATAGTTGTCTCATAAGAAATTTCTGTTATAGGCAGATTGTCTTTATTATACATAACGATAGTATCACTATCGATTACAAAATCATCATATAGCCAATCAAAATTGTTGTAACATCTAAAACTTTTTACTATTTCTTTTTTTGAATTTTTAAAAACCATGCTAAAGTAGTTTTCACACATTGATTGATAAGAAGATAATACTCCTTTTTTAGTTGGAAGAAAAGTATGTACTCCTAAAATTTTATAGCCTATATATGGTTTTGGAAAAGAAATTAAATCTTTATCTAAAATTTCAACATATTTATCATTGTAAATTAGATCTTTATATGCTTTAAGGCAAGGATTAGATATTAAATCAGATGGACTAAGAACTTTAAAAATTGCATTTGTCTCAAAAATTAATTTCCTTTCTGAAAATTTAAAATAATTTAAGTTTTCAGAAATATTTTTTCCAAGTTGGTACATTATAGTAGCTAGGAGATGGTAGGGATCTAGGGATGCGGTATAAAACTTAAAACATTTTGTATCAATCATTTTTTGATGCAAATCAATCAGATTAAAATCATAAAATAAACTTAATTGTTTATGAATTTTTGTAATAAAATTAGCACTTTTGTTTTTATTATCGTTTATGCATCTTAAGTCAAAAAGTAATAAAACTAAAATTTTCTTTTTTAATAAGTATAATTGCTCATAAAGATAATTGATATATTTAATTATCTTAAAATCAAGATTTTTGTAACAAAAACTCATCGTTACATCCATTAGATTTACTTCAAGTATAATCAAATCAGCATTTTGAATCAAATCTTTATTTTCTTTCCTTTTAAGTTCATAAATTTTATGTATAGAATCTGTCCCACCTATAGATAGATTATACAAGTTAATATTTTTTTGATTTAAGCCAGCTTGAAGTCCACCAGGAATTCTTGAATTGCTAGCTCCTAATAATACTATATTTTTATTCATAATTTTATTTCCACAATTAAACTTATTAATAATTATATAATATAATACTTAAAAATATACAAGGATAATTTTATAAATAGATCTATAATATAGAAATTATCTTTGATATCAAGGAGAAAATTTTTATGGAAGAAAAAATAATTTCTATAATTTTAAATGTTTTAAAAAATTCAGCTGATGATTATGAAATAGAAGAATTAAAATCAGCCAATAAGGATACTAAACTTTATAGCGGATTAGGAGGTCTTTTAGACTCTTTAGCTCTTGTTAGCTTAATTACAGATTTAGAGGAAAGTTTAGCTACAGAACTTAATATAGAAATAACTCTTGCAGATGAAAAAATGATGAGTTTGAGAAACTCTCCTTTTAAAGATGTTCAAACACTAGCTCAATATATAGCAAGTCAAATTAAGGCATAGAATGCAAAAAGTCATTCTTATAACAGGAACAAGAAAAGGTATAGGTAAACAATTAAGCGAGCATTATCTTTCTTTAGGTCATACAGTTTGTGGATGTTCTAGAGGTGCTTCAAGTATAAATCATATAAATTATAGACATTTTGAGCTTGATGTAAGCGATGAAGAAAAAGTAGTTTCTATGGTTCGTGCTGTGCGTAAAGAATTTTCTCGTATAGATGTATTGTTAAATAATGCAGGCATTGCTTCTATGAATCATATTTTAACCACGCCTTATAAAAGCGTTAATAATATTTTCAATACCAATGTTTTTGGTACTTTTTTATTTACAAGAGAAGTTGCTAAAGTTATGGGCAATATTTATAAAAAAAATTATAAAAACACAAAAACCATGCCTTTTCGTATAGTTAATTTTACTACTGTTGCCACTCCTTTAAGACTCGAAGGTGAAGCCATATATGCAGCATCTAAAGCTGCTTTAGTTAATTTAACTCAAGTGTGCGCTAAAGAATTAAGTGAATTTGGTATTACTGTAAATGCTGTTGGTCCTACACCTGTTCCAACGGATTTAATTAAAAATGTTCCTCAAAATAAACTCGATGTTTTATTAAATCAGCAAGCCATTAAACGCTTTGGGGAATTTGAAGATGTGTTAAATGTCATTGAGTTTTTTCTTAATGAAAAAAGTGGTTTTATAACCTCGCAAGTAGTTTATTTGGGTGGAGTTAATGCATAATTTAAATTTTTCTCATCCTTTTTTAAACAAACTTATAGCTTATAAAGATTTAAATTGTTTAGTTTATAAAGATAAAACTTATTCTTATTTGGAACTTTTACTAGAAGTTGAGAAATATATTGGTCAATTAAATAATTTAAAAGGCATTATTGGAATTTTAGGAGATTACAACTTAAAAAGTATAGCTTTATTGTTAGCTTGTATAGAAAAAAGATTAATTGTTGCTCCTTTTTTAAAATTAAAAAATCAAGATTTTAAAGAATTAGAAGATAAAATCTATGAGGGGCAAATAGATTATCTTTATGATGAAGGTAGGTTTATACCTTATCAAAGTAAGCAGTTAAAACATAATCTTATCTATACTCTTCAAAATCATTCATCTAGTGGTTTGATTCTTTTTTCAAGTGGAAGCACTGGAAAACCTAAAGCTATGGTTCATAATCTTGATGTTATTTTAAATGTTTATCAAGGTAAAAAACCTAAGGTTATGAATATTGTTTTGTTTTTAATGTTTGATCATATTGGTGGTTTAAATACTTTATTTAATGTTTTAGGTATGGGTGCTTGTGGTATAGCTTTAGAAGACAGAAAGAATATTGAAGCTTTAGCGCAAAATATACAAAAATACCAAGTTTCTTTACTGCCTGCAAGTCCAAGTTTACTAAATCTTATACTAATGAGTGGAGTAAAAGAAAAGTATGATTTAAATTCTTTAAAACTTATTACATATGGGACAGAAAAAATGAGTGATTCTTTACTTAATCGCTTAAAATTGGAATTTCCTAAAGTTAGATTTCATCAAACATTTGGCACAAGTGAAGTTGGTATAGCTCAAACTAAAACTAAAGATAATATGATTAAATTAGAAGGTATGGCTTATAAGATTATTAATAATGAGCTTTACTTAAAAAGTAAAACCCAAAGCTTAGGTTATTTAAATGCTGATAATAGTGTATTTGATGAAGAGGGATATTTTGCAACAGGAGATTTAGTTGAGCTTTATAAAGAAAATGGAGAAGAATATATAAAAATCATAGGAAGAAGCAAAGAGCTTATAAATGTAGGAGGAGAGAAAGTTGTCCCTCAAGAAGTTGAAGGGGTGATTTTAGAACTTGACTATATACAAGATTGCTTAGTGTATGCAAAAGCTAATACTATTACAGGACAAAGTGTTTGTGTAGAGGTGCTTTTAAAACCAAATATAGAATTTACAAACCTTGAACTCAAAAAACAATTAAGAATGTATTGTAAAGATAAATTGGCTAATTATAAAATCCCAACTCAAGTTGAGATTGTAGATGGATTAGAATTAAGCCAAAGGTTTAAGAAGGTGAGGAAGGGTTAAAATGTAAGATTATTTTTTATTTTTTTTAAATTCTTTATATTCTTTTAACAAAAGATAAGGAATAGCAAATATTTTACCTTTATACCAATATTTAAAACAATAGAGCACAATCTTACCATATCTATATGATAAATGCTTTTTAATTTTTAGTGCTTCGATATAATCTATGCAAAAAACTAAAGGCAAGGGTTTTAAATAAGGAATTGCATTAAATAATATTTTTGAAATTATATTATTCATATAATGACGAAATACCATTGATATAAATAGAAATGGAAATTTTAATATTTTATTAAATTGTTTAGTATCCAATATTAAATTTCCAATTTTATAAGCCAAGTGATTTCGAATCCTAATTGAAGCTATATTTCCCATCTTATAATTTAATACAAAAGCTAATGTTTTGGAATAATTTTCAAGCTCTTTATTTTTAATCATTTTATTTAATTTAATTAGCTCTTTATTAAAAAAAGGAGTATTAAAAGCAACATACCACCATTCATCATAGTAATCATAATGTACCGGATAGTAATTTACATCAAATTCCGTATAATAGCTCTCCCAAGGCTTTACAACATAATGAGTATAATGAAGAATAGATAAATTTTGTAAATTTTTTTTCATTTCTTCTCTTGTATAATACCAATATGGCTGATTTCCTTCTCCTTTAAAATCATTAAAAATACCTTTTCTATCTAAAATAAAATGACCAGCTATAAAATTCCATTTACAAGGAAGTATTATTACTTTTTTATTAATAACATAATTTAAAATATCCTGATCTCCAACTTCAAATGTGTATGAATTTGCAACATTTACCATTCTTTTTTCTAAAGATTCTAATCTCCACTGTTTTAAATTGATTAACATAAAACCAGCATTAAAATAAAGAGGACCTTTTTCAATAATCAAATCTCTAACATTATCTTTTTTTGATTTCCCTACAAATAAACTTCCTGGCCATTGTTTTATATCTGGAGATGCTGCAATAATATAATCTTGTAAATCCAAACAAAATAATTCTCTCAAATCAGAAAAAACAAGCATATCTACATCTAAGTACAAACATTTTTCACAATTTTCAGGCAAAATACTCCCTAAATATAACCTAAAATAGGTAGCATAATGCTTTACCCAAATAGGAACATCCATCTCTTTAAACAACTCAGCATCCATTATGTGTAATTTAATTTCCGCAGGATAATCATTTTCTCTACTTAAATGTTTAATCATTTGATCAAGCTTTATAGAAGTTTTTTCTTGTATAGAATCAATTAAAATATGAAATATAAACCCTTCTCTTGACTCGAGAGAATTTATATCAATCTTTGGCAATATATTAGCTTCTTTATAAACATCAAGAAAAGTTTTTTGACTATTAATATTTTTCATGATACTTGTAATTAAAACTGACAAATATTTCACATAAGATTCATTACAACCAAAAACAATATGAAACATAAATAAACCCTCACAATTTATATATTTAAAACTCTAAAAATTAACAAATATTAACCTTATTAGTAAAAACTTTCCCAAACTTATCTTTCTTATAATCAAAATATTTTTTTTGCACAGTATGCTTTGCAAAAAATTCATCTTTATCAAATTGATAATAAATCACGGGCTTTTTTAAAACAGCCATCTCAAAAGCCACACTTGAATAATCCGTTATCATTAAAGATGATTCACAAAAAAGCTTTTGCATACTCATTTCAACAGAAGGTATTATAATATAATTTGGTAAATTAAAACCTTCCAAATAAGGTCTAATTTGTGGATGAGGACTAAAAACTATTTTGTAATTATATTTTTCATGTAATTCTTGTAATTTTTTACTGTGTAAAAAAGAATCCCATCTATAAAAATACTCACTTTCATAAAATTTTGGATTAAATCTTCTTTTCATTAATTTTTTACTATAAGAACCTACTATATATTCTCTCCAAGTAGGCATAATAAGAATTTGTTTAGTCTTTATTTTATTATTTTTAAGCAAAGCATCCCATCTAGGAAATCCCGTTAATTTTACCTCTTTAGGAGTAAATTTATAACGATTAAAATCTCCTGCTATAGAATCATATTCATCTTGCATTCCAGTAATAAATAAATCAATTTTTCTTTGATTCAACCAAGAAGATAAATCATTCTGAGTAATTCCATGTTGCAAAAATACAAAATCTTTAGTTTTTAAAGTATTTTCCCCCAAGGCTTCAAAAAAATACCTCTCAATATGCGATGAAATGAGTTTATCAGCCTTAAAAACCAAATATTTAAATTTAAAACTTTTTGGATCAACCAGTTTAAAACCTTCTTTTTTTAGTCTTTTATAATCATGAGAATTTTTTCTAAGGACAAAGGCGATATTTTTCTCAGGATAATTTTTCATAACATAGCGATATAAATGTTCAGCATTATCATCGGCTCTAAAAGGCATATCAGCAAAAAGCCATAATGATTTATTCTTAGCCCTTCTTTTTTTTAATTTTTTAATCTCATAAGAAATATTATAAGAAGTACATCTTTTTTCTTGATAGATTATATCAACCTTTTTATCGTTAATAAAACAAATCATATTTTTAGCATCTATAAAAAATTTAAGCCAAATTCTTCTTTCATAGATAAAAACTCGGTTTAAAAAATCATACTGTCTGATTTTTGAACAAATGATTTTGGCTAATCTATCGTCAAAAAGCATTTTAATTTCATCGTTAACATCTGCCGTATAAAATTTAATTAAAATTTCATCATTTTTATCATCTATTTGCTCGATAAAAACTTTGTCTATAAGCACTTTTTCTTTTTTAAAACAATGCAAAAATCCCATTTTGTGTAAAAACAAAAAAGAATTAAAATTAAATTTTATTATATTTTCACTATCAATAAAATAACAAATTTGATCGAGTAAATCAAGATATTTATGAATTTTAGCTTGATCTATAAAAGACAATTTTTCAGGATGATTAACCAGTTCTTGCACCTGCCAAAATAGTTCATACAAAATAACATTTTGTATGAAAATAGGAATTTTATCTTGCTTTGCTACAAAATTTAAAAGCTCTAAATATCCTTTTTCTAAAATTTCTAAATAGTAAATTTTATTTTTATTTTTTTTATCTAAAGTGGAACTTTTATCAAATCTTTTTCTATAAAAATATCTTGCATTTTTTAAAAATATAGATTTTAGATTTAAATTTTTAAATAAATAAATATTAATAAATTTTCCATCTTCAAAATTTAAAGTCAAATTTTCATCAAAAAAAGTATCTTTAAGATAATCACATTTTAGAAAACATGATGCAACCGAAAGTTGAATATTTTCATTTAATTTTATATTATCATAAACACTTTTGTGTTTTTTGAATTTAAAATTTAAAGCATGAGTATCTTTATATAAAATCTTTCTTTTTTCCCTATAAAAAATAATATTTGTAGCCACCATAGCTATATTATTTTGATTTTTTAAAAAACTATCTACCTCATAAAAATAATCCCTATCTAAAAAATCATCAGGATCAGTAAAGGTTACCCAAGGAATATTTAAATTATTTTCCTTTAAATATTTTAAACCCAAATTCCTCGCACTTGCTTGACCACCATTTTCTTTGTATAGATAGATAATATTTTTTGGGTATTTTTTTTGATATTTTTTAATGATATTAGCTGAATTATCAGTAGAACCATCATCAACGCAAATTAGATGAATATTATTTTTAAAATCCAATCTTTGATTAATTATAGATTTAAAAAAATCATCTAAATATTTTTCCACATTATAAACCGCTGAAACTATGACATATTTATTATAGGCTTTGTATTTTTTAGGTTTAAATTGTTTTAAAAAATTTTGTAGGGAAATTAACAAACTTTTAAAGAAGAAAGATATATTTTTTTTATACTTTGCTTTTAACAACATATCAATTTCTAGCCTTTTTAATTCTTAAATCCTCAAAAAATCCCTTAGGATTAAAAAACAATTTTCTTGCCAAGCGATAAAATTTAGTATGTGAAATCATAGCACCAAGATACTCTAAACCTAAAATTTTCATCAAAAATGAAAAAGGCCTTATGCTCTTAAGCTCATGTAAATAAGGTTTATAAACAAAAGATCTTAAAGGATAAAAGCTTTTATCATGTTTTTGTGCCATCAGTATTTTTTCTTTATCAATGATGATTTGATAAAAAATTCCCTCATGCTCAAAACTATAAAGCTCGTTAATCAAATAATAAAGCATTTCATACAAATCACACTTATCATCATTATTTTGGCCTAAAAGATCCAAAATGACTTTTTTTTCATCCTCTTTTAAAGTTAAAAAATATTTTTTAACTTGATAAAGTTTTTGCTCACTTAAATTCAAATCTTGTTTATAATCTAAATCTAAATTTTTTGTAAAAAACCAAGAATGAGGTAAAATGCCTTTTTGAAAATAAAAAATATCACAATAATCTATATCATCAAATTGTAGTTTTATACTTGCATCTAAAAATATTTTAGTGATTTTTTCTTGTTGTAAAAAATTCAACAAAAGTTCATATTTTAACTCTTTATCTATGAAAAAATCACTTATATTTTTATAAATGATTTCTCCCACATAAACACTAATATCCTTAAAATCATAATTTTGATCTTTAAAAAGCATTAAAACTTTTTCACCTTTGGCTTTAAAAACTTGCAAAGGTTTTAAATCGTGTTTTTTGATGTTTTTTAAATGCTTATAAAAAAACTGATGGTTCTTATCTTTATTTTGCATATAAGCATTTTGATTGGGTTCTATATGATAAAAATGATACATATAAATTCCATAAAAACAAGCCTCATAACCAAGTAATGAAAACCAAGATCTAAAACCTTTAAAGTTAAAAAAATTCCAATTTCTAGCATCATAACTTAAATTAGTAGGCATTTTTTCAAAACTCACACAAGCTTTTAAAATTCTAGCAAAAAGATCAAAATCTTCATAACCATGTCCAATAAAATTTTCATCATTTCCGCCTAATCTTAAAAACTGATGTTTATTTATCACAATACTTGAAGTAGAACTTGGGGCAAAAAATTTTACCCAAGTATTTCTTGCTGTAAATAAATCCTCTTGTATCAAAATATCCCAAAATTTATCATTGTATTGTTTTAATTTTTCATTAGCTTCTTTATTAAGATACACTACAGGTAAAACTATCAAAGCATTGATATTTTGAGAAATATTTTTAATTTGAATTAGTTTTAAAATTTTTCCAAAATTATCCAAGGAAATATAACAATCCACATCCAAAAACAAAAGAACATTTGAATGCGCACAACTTGCTCCTAAATTTCTGCATTTTCCTTGAGAAAAAGCTTTTTGCTCCATATCTTTAAGATAAATATGATGGTTTGCTTGGATAAAATTTTTAAGCTCGTGATTTTTAGATGAATATCCTTCAACAAAAATAAATTCTATATTCTCATCACTTTTAAAATATTTTGCTTTCTCAATAACCCTTTCTTCTATATAAGGACGCTCCTTACTTAAGCCAAAAGGAATAATAACAGATAAAAGAGCCATTAAACATTTCCTATAGCATAAAGCTGGATAATCCCTATAACCCTTTCTTCTTTCCCTACTATAATTTCTTTGATTTTATGTTTTAGCATGATCTCCTCTGCTTCACTTGCCATAGCATCAGCATCGACTACTTTAGGATTTGTACTCATGATTTCTTTAGCTCTAAAATCAAATCTTGGTTTATCGCTTGTCTTTAAAGCACGACGCAAATCCCCATCAGTGATGATACCCACTAATTTTTCATTCTCAAGTACCACACAAAGCCCTAGTTTTCCACTAGTCATCACATCAACAAGATCGTTAAATTCAGTATCAGGATGCACTATAGGAAGGTTACTTGAAACCATAAGATCTTTTACCTTGGTTAAAAGCTTACGTCCCAAACTTCCCCCTGGATGAAAAAGAGCAAAATCATCAGGCTTGAAATTTCTTACCTTCATCAAAGCAGCAGCTAAAGCATCCCCCATAACCAAAGTTGCGGTTGTCGAAGACATAGGAGCAAGCTGCAAAGGACAAGCTTCCTTTTCCACAGCTATATTTAAAAATATATCGCTTTGCTTTACAAGGGTGGAATTTTTTTTACCACACATTACTATAAGTGGAATTTTACGCTTTTTTATAGCTGGAATGATTTTTAAAATTTCTTCAGTTTCTCCTGAATTTGAAATAGCAATTAAAACATCTTCAGGAGTTAGCATTCCAAGATCTCCATGCAAAGCCTCTCCTGGATGGATGAAAAAGCTTGGCGTTCCTGTACTTGCTAAAGTAGCTGCTATCTTAGCACCTATATGACCTGATTTACCCATTCCACTGACTATGCAACGCCCTTTGGTATTTAGCATCAAATTCACAGCTTGATTAAAATTTTCATCTAAATTTTTAGCCAAATCCAAAATAGCTTGTGCTTCTTTTTCAAAGACTTCTTTGGCTATTTCAAGAGTATTCATTTTTAAACCTTAAAGATTAAGTACAACATTGGTTGCAATAGCAATTTGATAAAGAATTTGAGTTAACATTGAAAAAATTTGCAAATTCTCACTATCTACTTTTGGCAATACCAACACAGAATCGCCTCGTTTCATATCTATACCACTATGATATTTTTCAGCTTTTCCATTGCTTCGTATCACTAAAACTTTTGAAGTATCCGCTCTTTCTCCATAACCTCCTGCAAGATTGATATAATATCTTAAATCTTTGCCCTTATCATACACAAAAGCTCCAGGTAAAGAAAGCTCACCTTGAACTATGATGAGATTATTCTTACTTGGTACATTAATAGTATCACCATCTTCTAAAATAACCGAATTATAGGACTTTGGATTATCAATGACAATTTGACCCTTAGGCTCTACTTGCTTAGCTCTTTGGATAAATTCTAAAATCGTTTTTGCTTGTTGAGCTCTTATAGCTGCACCTTGAGCTGTAACAGAACCACTAGTTAAAGCTAGAGTTTCAAGCTCTTTAAGCTGAGCATTGATAAGTTCTTTTTGAGTTCTAGCTACACTTTTTCTAAACACTTGTAAAGCTTGCATGTTTGATTGTGGATTAGCTTTAATTAATTTAGAAATATCTTCTAAAGTCGTTCCTTTACCCACAACTAAAGTTTTTAAACCATTATGCTCGCCATTTACACTTATAGTTATATTTTCAGAAACATACTCAGGGTGAAATTCTACCTCATCTCCCGTTCTAAGTAAAACTTTTGAAAATTGCATTTTATTATAAGCACTGACATCAAGTTTATGATCTTCACCATAACTTTTTACGATAGCATTAGTCACGATAGGTTTAGCACCTGATACTCTAGCTAAGTCAGCTAAAGTTTTAATATCATTTGAAAGTTCAAAACGAAAAGGTCTTTGCACATCACCGTTAACAAAAGCGTAATTTTGAACATTTCCTACTAAAATAACATCTCCACTTCTAAAAGGAAAAAGATCCATTTGCCCCTTTAGTAAAAAATCATATAAATCAATATTTTTTATCACGCTGTTATTACGCAAAATTTGAATATCTCTAAAACTTCCATATTCTAAATTTATACCCCCTGCTTTATCAAGATACTGGACCACTGAATCCGAACTAAGTCCTTGATAAAGTCCTGGAGCATTAACGCTTCCTGTTACAAAAACACTGACATTTTGATAAGCATTCATATCTGCATAAACAAAAACATTGCTTTTATAGATTTTATTAACACGTGCTTTTATAACACTTACAAGGGCGCTATTTTTCACACCTAGTAAATTTACAGCTCCTACTTTAGGGATAAAAATATTTCCTTGAGAATCCACCACTAAAACTTGCGAAAACTCAACAGCTCCCCAAATTTTAAGACTGATTTGATCACCAACTGCGATCTTATAATCTGGGTTATAAACTCTTTGATTGTAATTTTTAAAATTTCCATTAAAAAGATGAGCGCCAAATACTAAAATTTGATGAATTTTTGTAAGATTATTTTCTTTATTTGCTATATCATAATTTGAGCTTAAATTTTGATCTATGCTAGTTGTAGTAGAACCTTGATCCTCTGCTGAAATGATTTGTGAAACATCCACAGCTCCAAAACATAAAATACAACTAAAAAGTAAAATTAATATTTTTTTCATTTTAATACTTATGCTCCTCTATTATCATTTTAATAAATTTAACAATCCCAAAAATCAAAGATAATACAATAAATGCTGTTAAAATATCATAAATTCTTTCAGGATATTTTGCGCTTTCTGGAATATCTGGACTTTGAATGATGACAAGTTGTTTTATTTTTCTTAATGCTTCTATTCTAGCACTTTCATAAGCTTTTAAAGCTGCTTCATAAGCTTTTTGCGCAAAAGTAGCTTCTATAGTTAGATCTTGAAATTTAGCAGCCAAATCATTAAGCTTTTGAGAAGAATTGTTAGCTGAAATTTTAGATTTTTCCCTTAAAAGCTGTTTTTTAATCGCTTCAATTTCTGCTTTAAGTGCTACTACTTCAGGTGCTGCATCATTCATATAGCTTTGTAAAGTTAAAAGTTTAGCTTCTTTTTGAGCTAAATTAGTCTCAATTTGCGCAACCAAACTTGCTTTAGCTTCAGCTTGTTTCAAGGGATCAAAAACCCCATATTTATTTTGAAAAGCAATCAAACCATTTTGTGCTTTTTGATATCGTTCTTTGTATTTTTGTACTTCATTTTCAGCAAAAGCCATTTGTTCTCTAGCTGCTTTATGAGAGATTTCGTTGATAAACTTTTCGCTTTCTTGCATAATAGTTTGAGCAATCAAATGAGCTGATTTAGGTGTAAAACCTTCTACTTCTACCTGCAAAAGCTTAGTAGTTTCATCCGTATGCACCTTAACTCTTGCTTGGTAATATTTAAGATAAGATTCTATTGAGCTTGAATCCCAAATTTTAAAAGGCAAATCTATATGTTGTTCTTGGTAAAGATCTTTAAGTTTGATTTTCTCATCTAAAATTCTTAACATATCACTTGATTCTATATAACCTTTTAGATAATTTAAATCTTCGTTTGCTGTAGAAGTGCTACTAAGCAAAGACAAAATTCCACTTGTTTGAGCACTTTCTCCACTTGTTGATCTAACATCTAAAATCATCGTGCTTACATATCTTGGTGCTGCAATCAATGTATAATAAATCACAACAAAAATCATTATAAACCAAACAATTTTAAAAGAATCAAATATGCTTAAATCTTTGATTTTTTCTAATAAAGTTTTATTTTCTTCCATTAAGCTTTTCCTTGATATACAGCTATTCCTTCATCTACATCATCATAAACCGCAATTTGTCCATTTTTCATATAAATTATTTTATCACACCATTCTTTAATTTCAGCTACATCATGAGATACCATAATCACTTTTGATTTGCTTAATCTTTCCCTATATAATTTTACGCTTTTTTCTCTAAAAGCAGGATCTCCAACAGCTCCAGCTTCATCGATTAAATAATAATCAAAATCAAAGGCCATACTAAGTCCAAAAGCTATTCTAGCACTCATTCCCGAAGAATAAGTCTTCATAGGCTCATCAAAAAATTTCCCAAGCTCTGCAAAATCTTCTACGAATTTTACTTTTTCTTGAAGTTCTTGTCCTTTATAACCATATACTCTAGCTACAAATTTAGCATTATCCCTAGCAGTTAAAGAACCTTGAAAAGCTCCATTTAAACCCAAAGGCCAGGATAATTTTTTATTAGTAATTATCTTACCACTATCAGGAAGCTCTGCCCCGCTTAAAAGTCTCATGAGAGTGGACTTACCTGCACCATTACCCCCCATCAATCCTATGCTACAATTTTCAGGAAATTCAAAAGTAAAATTTTTAAAAACATAATGTCTTCCACCGCTAAATAAAGGATAAGATTTAGTTAGATTAATTAGCTTTATCATTCTTTTTTTGCCGCCGTTAGAGCTTGTCTATTATAGTAGTAAATAAAAAGTCCTATAAATAAAACAAGTAAAATCCAAAATATAGCATAAAAATAACTATATTCATCTTGCAAAGGATAATTCTCAAAAAAATTAAATCTTAAAAGCTCCATTATGTGAAGCAAAGGATTATAATAAAATATATCAAGTAAAGGTCTTGGCATAAGCCAAGTAGGAAATATAATCCCGGAACTCCAATAAAACACTATGCTAAAATAAGCTAATAAAGTTCTTAAAGGCTCTACAAAATGCCAAATAATAGCAAAACAAATCCCCAAAGCAAAAGCTGAGCACATAAGTAAAAAAATACAAAATAAAACTCCGAGTAAATGAACGGGGAATACATCAAATCTAAAAAACCATCCTGCAAAAAAAAGCACAGTGATAAAAATCACAAAATAAATACAAAATTCAAGCAAAGTTCTAGCAATAAATACATGTATAGGCTTTACAGGTTTATAAGCAAAAAGAGCCAAATTTGCCTGAGTACCATTCATAAGCTGAGTTACTATACTTCTAAACATAAAATAAGGCATAATACCTGAAATTAAAAACATAAAAATAGAAATTCCTTCAGGCATAACTTGATGATGATATTCTCTTATAATGGTAACAATTACTGTAATAGCAAGTGTTATTGACATTGGTTCTCCAACTACCCAAAGATAACCCAAATGCCTATTAGCACCAAATCTAGTTTTTAACTCTCTAAAAAATAAAGCGTGAATTACATTTAACATTTATTTTCTATACCTAACAATTTACATAAACTATAATCATAACTCATTTTTTTAAACAAAATCATAAAAATTTATTTTTTACAAAACTCAAGCTTTTTACTAAGTCCTAAAGCATTGTTAGTAAATTTAAGCCAAAAAAGCTCTAAAGCATAAATTTTTGCACTTTTATCAAGTATAGCAAAGGGAAATTTAGAAAAATAAATTTTCTTTTGCTCCTTACTTGCCATTTTAAACTCGGCCTTAGCTTGCACACCTTTTAAAAAGGCTATTTTACTTTCTTTGGCTATATTAAGTGCTATACTTGAATTTTCACTGGCTAATCTTATATGCTTAGTATCTTCATGGGAAGCGATAATAAAAGCTAAATTCTTTTCATCAAAAGCATAAAAAGCACTAGCCGTATAAACACCTTTTTCATCAATCATAGCCCAAGATAAAAGCTGCTCATTTTTTATAAATTCTAAAATTCTTTCATCCATATTATAAAAATTATACTAAAATATTTTTAAAAATAACCGATTTTTGATTTAAACTATAAATATAAGGGGAAGAAATGCAAATTGATGCTAGTAAAAACCAAAGTTTTTCGATGGATTATACAACAAAAAGTGGCAAACACTTAGCCTTATCTATGTATGACAATCAAAGCATAAGTTATGCAAATAATGAAGAAGGTAAAACTCTTAATCTTAAGCGTCAGTATGGTTTTAGCTTTACTTTTGAAGGCTCTAAACTCACACAAAATGATCTTGATGAGATTAAAAATGCTATGAAAGAAGTTGAACCTATGATCAAAGATTTTTTAGCAAATTCTAAAGTTGGAGAGTTAAAGCCAAAGGAAATTATCGAATCAGCTATGCAAATGGCAAATGTTCTACCAACTCCAAATGATAAAAACCATCAAAATGCTATTATGAATAATTTTACAAATAAACTCAGTGATTTGCTAAAACAAAATCAAACAAATGATAAAGATATCAATACTTCTATGCTTGAAGATAGCAAAAAACTTCTTGATGAAGTTTTAGAACAAATGAAAAAACAACTTGAAAAACAACAAGAAAAAGCCAAGGAAAATCAAGATAAGACAGATGATAGTTTAAATCTTTACGCTTAAATCATATAATATTAAAAATTATCAAGGAGTTTTAAATGACAAATATCGAAATTTTAGAAAATATGCTCAAACTCCAACAAAAACTTAACGACGAAACAAACGGCTTAAATTGGGAAAATGGCTACACCAAAGAAGGAAAACTGATCAGTTGGAGACGCTGTATTTATATGGAATGTGCAGAACTTATAGACTCTTTTGCATGGAAACATTGGAAAAACATTTCAAATCCGACAAATTGGGAAAATGTGCGTATAGAGATTGTCGATATTTGGCATTTTATTTTAAGTCTTTTACTTGAAGAGTATCGCGATAAAAACAATAAAGATTTCAAAGCTATAGCCACAGAAGTTAATGCTGTAAGCGTGTTTCAAGATTTTTGCAAAGAAGAAGAATACCCTAATGAGGGTGATATTTATGGCATTTTAAATGATATAGAGCTTATTATCCATAAATGCAGTGGTTTTGGATTTAATCTTGGAGAATTACTTTCAACCTATTTTACTCTAGCTATTAAATGTGGGCTAAATCTTGAAATTCTTTATAAGACCTACATAGGTAAAAATGTTTTAAATATTTTTAGACAAAACAATGGTTACAAAGATGGTAGCTATAAAAAAACTTGGAATGGCAAAGAAGACAATGAAGTTTTAGCTCAAATTTTAGAACAAGAGCTTGATTTTGATACTATTTATAAAAAACTAGAAGAATGCTACAAAAAGGCATAATTTGGATATTTTAAAACTTGCAATCAAAGATTTTTTAAGTCTTAAATTTTTAAAATTTGCCTTAATTCCTTTGATTTTTAGCCTTATACTGATGCTTTTTTTAGGAGTACTTGGCTTTTCGGCCTTGCTTGATTATTTTAATTCTTTATTTAGCGTTGGAGAAGATTCGTTTTGGGCGTGGTTTTATGCTCTTCATTTTGTACAAATTTTAATCACCATCATAAGTTTTTTATTTTCAGGTTTTATTGTTGTTTTTGCTTCGGTTTTTTTAGCCCTTTTTATCACTTCTTTTCTTACTCCTTTTATCGCTAAAGAAATCAACCAAAAATATTACCATTATGATAATACAAACGAAGTTTCAACCTTAAAAACTATCTTTGAAATTTTTAAAATATTTATAAAATTTATAGGGATTTTATTGCTTTGCACCTTGGCTTTATTTTTACCTTTTATAAATATTTTTGTATATTATCTTGCTTTTTATTATCTCTTTCACAAACTTTTAATGATTGATGTTACAAGCACGATTTTAAACAAAGAAAGTTTTAAAAATTTTCATTCTGATTTTTCGCCTTTAGAGTTTAAATTTAGCACTCTTTGTTTTTATCTACTCTCATCAGTACCACTTTTAGGACTTTTTTTGCAAGTATTTTTTGTGATTTTTCTCACACATTTAAGCTATCAAAGAATTTTAAAACTAAAAGCTAAGGCTTGAAATATCGATTTTGTGATTGTATAAATAAGCTCTTAAAAGTCTTGGAATTTTAGCTATTCTACACTCTTCTTTGAAATTTTTAGGTAATTTTTGACAAGTTTCATACTCAAAAACAATAGCTTGTTCGTTTTTATATGCAAGTGCTATTTTACCACCTAAAACACAATCACCCTTTAAAAGCTCTTTTCTTTGTGCCGTGCTTAAAAGCAAACCTTTCATTTTCACCGCTCTAGCAATCAAGCTTTCATTTTTAGGGCAAATAAGAAGTCCTTGAATTTCTTTGATATTTTCAAAATCATAAAGTTTTTTCCTGTCTTCATCAAGATAAGAAAAACTTCTTTTTAAACCCTGATGAAATTCACTCACAAAGGCATTAGAGAAATTTTTTCTTATATAATTTCTAAAATATTTTTCATTTTCATTACTTTCATCATGGAAATAAAAAATATCTTTTTCTTTTAAAAAAGATGAAATTTCATCTTTACTTATAAAGAGTAAAGGGCGTAAAAGTGTATAATTTGAGCGTTTTTCACATTCTTGCATACCTAAAATTTCAGCCAAACCTGCGCCTCGTGAAAGTTGCATCAAAAACCATTCAAATTGATCGTTTAAATGATGGGCTAAGATAAGATGGTCATAACCTTGCTCAAGACAAATTTTTTCAAAAAAATCATAGCGAAAATCTCTGGCTTTTTTTTCAAAGTTACTTTGAAATTTAGGAGCGTGTTTTATGAAAATTTTTTTATGAAATTTTAAAGCAAGTTCTTTGGCTTTTAACTCTTCTAAATCACTATTTTTTCTAGTTTTGTAATTTATCATCACAAGATCAAAGTCGATCTTTTCTTGCATTAAAAGATAAAAAAGCACACTAGAATCACTTCCATAAGAAAAAGCGAGTAAATTTTTACCCCTTTTTAAAAGGGCTAAAATTTCATCTTTAATTTGCATCTACTTTTCTTAAAGCCTTAGCAAGGAGTTTTTTATCAAGGTTTTGTAAAATTTCACATTCATAAATTTGCCCCATTTCCAAATTTCCACATTCGCTTTCATTAATAAGAATTTCCCCATCAATCTCTCTATCCCATCTTAAATCTTTAGCTGCGATAAAAAACTCTCCCTCACTACTTTCTCCTGTGCAAACTACTAAACGCTTTTGCCCTACTTCTTTTTCAAAACTTTTTTCTATCACTTCATCAACAATTTTTTCTATGATTTTAAGCCTTTTATTGATCACTTTAAAAGGCACTTGCTCCATATCAAAAGCGGCTGTATCTTCTTCCTTAGAATACGCAAAAACACTCACCCTATCAAAACCAAAGTCTTTAACAAACTCACAAAGCTCTTCAAAATCTGCCTCACTTTCACCTGGATGCCCTACGATAAAGCCCGTGCGTAAAAAGCTATTTGGCGCACTTTTCATTAAATTTAGCATTTCTTTAAGTCTTGTGCTATTTGCCCCACGCTTCATGATTTTAAGCATATTATCACTTATGTGCTGCAAAGGCATATCAAAATAATTTACAAAAATTTCAGAAGCTATAATGCGTTTAATCAAAGCTTCACTCGCACTCGTAGGATAAAGATATAAAATTCTAGCCGCTCTTATGCCTTTGATTTTTTCCACCTCATCGATTAAGCGTATAAGCCCATCTTTTTCACCCTTATCAAACAAATAAGAACTCGTATCTTGTGCAATAAAAGAAAAGTCCTTATAACCTCTAGCTACCAAATCTTTAAGCTCAGCTATAATGCTACTTATCTCACGAGATTTTAACTTGCCTTTAAAACTTGGGATGGCACAAAAAGAGCATTTTTGATTACAACCTTCGGCGATTTTTATAAAAGCATGGGAATTTGAACCTGTGATAATACGTTTGGAATTTTCACTCTGCAAATAAGTCGAATTTGAAAATAAATTTGTTTTTTTAAGTATCATTTCATCGATTCTTTCATAATCACCCACACCTGTGAAAAGATCAACCTCAGGAAGTTCTTTCATAAGTTCTTCGCGGTAACGCTGCATCAAACAACCCGTAACCACCAAAAGAGAATCTTTTTTTCTTTGTTCGTGCAAATCCAAAATCGCATTAATACTTTCTTTTTTTGCACTATCGATAAAACCACAAGTATTTACGATTATAACATCAGCTTTGCTTGGTTCATCGCAAAGTTCATAAGCACTAAGGCGCCCTAGCATGATCTCACTATCGACTAAATTTTTATTACAACCTAAAGACATAAGATAAAGTTTTGACATTTTTTTCCTATATTAAAGTTTTCTTTTGATATAATTTTTGACTTTAAAAATATAATTATAGCAAAGAAATTTTATGGATAATTACGAATTTAGCGAACTTTTAAAAACTTTAAAAAACAAAGTCGGCAACATAGCCTCCATCATCAAGCCTGAAAATATCCAAACAAGGCTTAAAGAAATCGAAGAGCTTGAAAATTCTCCTTCTTTTTGGAGTGATGTTAAACAAGCAGGAATCATAGGTAAAGAAAAAACTAAAATCACCAATCTACTTAAAAACTATGAAAATGCTTTTAATGCTCTAAATGACGCAAGCGAACTTTTCGATCTGGCCAATAGCGAAAACGATACAGAAACACTTGAAGCTTTATTTAATGACGCACCAAAACTTGAAGATACCATCACAAGTCTTGAAATTTCCATGCTTTTAAGCGGGGAAAATGATGGTAAAAATGCCATTGTTTCCATTCACCCAGGTGCAGGTGGAACGGAAAGTAATGACTGGGCAAGCATACTTTATAGAATGTATTTAAGATTTTGTGAAAGAGAAGGTTTTAAAGTCGAAACTTTAGACTTTCAAGAAGGCGAAGAAGCAGGACTTAAAGATGTGAGCTTTTTAGTTAAAGGAGAAAATGCTTATGGTTATTTAAAAGCTGAAAATGGTATCCATCGTTTGGTAAGAACTTCTCCTTTTGATAGTGCAGGACGCCGTCATACAAGCTTTTCAAGTGTTATGGTAAGCCCTGAACTTGATGATGATATAGAAATTGAAATCGAAGAAAAAGACATAAGAATAGATTATTACAGAGCAAGCGGTGCAGGCGGACAACATGTCAATAAAACAGAATCAGCTGTGAGAATCACACATTTTCCAACCGGCATAGTCGTACAATGCCAAAATGACAGAAGTCAGCACAAAAACAAAGCCACCGCTTTTAAAATGCTAAAATCTCGCCTTTATGAACTTGAACTCATGAAACAACAAGATAGTGCTAATACTGGAGAAAAAAGCGAGATAGGTTGGGGGCATCAAATCCGTTCTTATGTGCTTTTCCCTTATCAGCAAGTCAAAGACAATCGCAGCGGAGAAGCTTTTTCTCAAGTGGATAATATCCTTGATGGGGATATCAAAAAAATGATAGAAGGCGTTTTAATTGCCTTAAAAGCGGAGTAACAGCTTAAAAATAAGTAATTTCTGCAAAATGTCGGTATAAAAAGAATTAGAAAGATAGCGGGATTTTCCCGCTTGTTTTATTATCTTGCATAAAACCTAAGAGCATCATTCACAGAACAATAAACTCTTTTCTTAAAATCTTTATCGCAATAAACACTCACAACTTTATAGTCTTTTTATCGTTTGGATTTAATAAGAAAACATAGTTTGAGTATGGAGTTTTATCTATTTCTAAATCACGCTTCATTTCTTTAATTTTGCCTTCTGGATTGTTAATATCACTAATTGTTCTGACTGAAGTATAATCATAAAGTTTATGATTTGGATATTTTTTCATAATCTCTTGATTACCTAAATCAAACATAGCTTGATCGTTGCCATTGTTTTTTTACTCGACTAAATCGCCATCGCCACAACCTATAATCAAAGTCATAGCTCCTAAAGCCAAAGCACTTGTTAAAATCTTTTTCATTATTTTTGCTCCTAGTTTTAAAATTAAATTAATATAACTATACCTAAATTTAAAATTTAAATATCATTTTTGCAATAAATTCTAAAGTAAAAATCACGTAAAAATTTAACTCATAATTATTTCACTCAAACAAATTTTTATGCAAAATTTCTTCTAAAACCACAGTAGCATAAGAGCCTTTTTGCAAGAAAAACTCTATACAAAAATGAGCTTTTTCTTCATCATAACGCCATTTTAACTCTTCTAAATATCCCCACATAAAGCGTCTTGAACCTTGCATTTTAGCCTTAAACTCCAAAGTATCTTTAAAAATTTCATTTTCTAAATTTAAGGCCAAACCTTCTCCTGTTTCATAAGCCTTAGCACCGATTAAAAGCCCCATGGCGCTTACATCTCTTGCCTTAAAACGCCCAAGCTCAGCACTTAAATCCTCGCATAAAAAACACTTTCCAAAAGGATAATGCCCTAAAACCTCACCTTTTAAAAGCTTAAAAAATTGTTCTTGTTTTTTAAGTTCCTTAGCTTCTTCTTTAGAAATTTTATAAATTTGGATCAATTCTTTTTCGCTAAAATCATTTGCAAAATGTGATAACTCCACTCTTTTACTCAAATAGCGATTAAAAAGCTCACTTTGAAAAGCTGAAATTAAAAACTCTTTCATTTTTACATTTTTCATTTTTTTGCCACGCAAAATTTCAAGCCCTTCTTTATAATTATCCCCAAATTTTCCAAAACGCTGATAACCAAAATAATTCGTAAAACCTTGCTTATCCAAATTCATCAAAGCTTGTTCTAGTTTTAAAGCATCGCTTGGTAAAACTTTTTTTAAGCGTATGAAAAAAGTATTTCCTTTTAAATGCCCTATTCTTAGCTTGTTTTCATGGATAAAAATTTCTAAAATTTTAAGTTTAGGATGAGAAAAATTTGACAAAAAACTCTCAAATTTTTTAGGCATAGAAAGGTATTGAAAGGTTGATCCTTGCTTATCTTTAAGCCCTGCATAACCAAAATCTCTTATTTTAACCCCGCTTGTTTCACTTAAAATTTTTAAAGCTTCATTTGTGGTTAAATCTTTTTTATTGATATGCAAAATAAGATGTTCACCCTTACCGCTAAATTCATACAAAGGCCTTTCACGCACTACAAAATCATCGCTATTTTTACTAAAATACGCATTAATAGGACTGTGTTTTAAACTATACAAAGGCTTAAAAATGGTGTTCTCTTCCTCTAAATTCATATTTTCCTTTCACTGCTTTTCCAAAGATATTTAATTTCACGCCGTATTTTTTGGCTATTGTTTTTATATTTTGACGCTCTTTTTCATCAAAAGCAAACAAAATTTCATATTCTTCTCCGCTATAAAGCGTATAATCATCAAGTTTTTTAAACCAAGAAATACCGCATTTATTTAAGGCTAGAAGTCTTGATAAATCCTTGCTTAAACCATCTGAAATATCCATAGCACAAGAAATTAAAGGTGCGATTTCATAAAAAAAACTAGCTCTTAATTTTGGCTTTATAAATACATGGTTTGGTTTTAAAGTGCCCCCATTTTGTAAAATTTCAAGCCCTTTTAAACTTCGTCCTAATTTTCCCGTATAAGCAAGTAAATGCCCCTTTTTTAAACCTTTTCTAAAAACAGCTTTATCGTTAATCTTTGAAATGATAGTAAGACTAATGTCTATTTTATCATTGCTTATAGTATCACCGCCTATGATTTTTATATTAAATTTCCTAGCTGTTTTTAAAAAACCTTTTTGCAAGGCTTTGATCTCATTTTCGCTTAAATTTTTTGGTAAAGCAAGTCCTAAAAGTGCGTATTTTGGTACAGCATTCATTGAAATAGCATCTGAGATATTAACAAGCATTGCTTTTGTAGCAATTTGCTCTAAGCTAAACCACTCTCTTTTAAAATGCACATTTTCAAAAAACAAATCCTTACTAAAACACCAATCATCAATAATAGCTCCATCATCGCCATTTTTTTCATTTAAAAAAGCTTTGATAATAAAATCTTCTTTGTTCATAATGCGTGATTTTATAAAATTTCCTTTTAAATTCTAGTGAATTTTAGAAAAATTTTATATAATATAGAAATATTTAAGGAAAAACCATGAAAAAATTAGAATTAAGAATTTTTAGATTTGATAAAACCAAGGATTATGAGGCTTATTATAAACCTTATATTTATGATAATTATGAAAATTTTGCAAGTTTTTATGATTTGCTTTTGCAAGTTCAAGATGATGATATTTATTTTGATTTTGATAAAGATGAAGATACTTACATGGTTGTAAATAAGCAAATCATACCACTTTTTACACCTTTAGAAAAAATAGCAAAAGAATTTGATTTTAGTCTTTGTATCGAGCCTTTAAGCACAAAAAGAGCCATTAAAGATCTTATCATCGATAAAAATGATTTTTTAGACAAATACAAATATCTTGAAAAATTTGGTGATGAAGAGGATAAAAAACTTTATGCAAAATATGATTATTTATATTATGCAAGTGAAATTTTAGACTATCTTCCTGAATATATGGGCGATGGAGTGTTTTATTTGGCTTCAAAAATGATAGAAAAATATCCTGAAAAAAAGATAGAAATTTTAAAAACTCTAGCAGATAAAGAAAAGGGTATTTTTTATCATCTTGAAAGCAAAAATGAAATTTTAGAAACAACGATCAAAAACCTACAAAATGAAATTTTAAATTTAGGGCTTTTTGATAAAAATATTTTACACTTTGATTTACCTAAAACCAATGCTTTTGATAATGAGATCAAAGAACTTAAAGAAATTAAACATAATTTTAAAGATTTCAATATAGCTTTTTATGGTTTTAATGCTTGCGATACTTTAAAATCCAAACTTAAGGCTAAATTTATTTCCTATGAAAACAGTATAAAAAATAATGGCTTTAGCTTGCTTAATCTAAATCCTACGCTAAGCTATAAAATAGCCGCAGATATTGTTTTGGACGCTTATGATAGCGGGGCTGATTTTATGGTAGTAAAAGAAGAAAAAGATTTTTATCTTTTTGATACTTGTGCTAAAAAACTTATGCAAACAAGTGGAAGGGAATTTGAAGACTTTTATATTTTGAGGCGTTTTGAGTTTTTAGCCCTTATCGAAGGCATACAAGCTCCATCATTAAAAAATCACACTTTAAAGGTTAGTTTGATATGAAAATCTCTTTAGAATGCAAAGATCTCATCATAGAAAAAACTTTAGAACTTTTTTTAAAAGATCATTTGGTAATGAAAAAAAATTGTGATTTCATCATTAGCGATGAAAAAATTTATACCGCAAAACCCTTATTTATCATCTCTAAAAACTCTCCATTTTTAAGCATACCATTTAGCAAAGAAGCCTTGTTTGAGTCTTTAAATGAATTTGATAATGCCTTAAAAGCAGCAGCTTTGCAACTTGCACTTGAACAAAAAAGACTGCTTGAAGAAAAAATTGACGCTATTGCTTTGGAATTTAAAAAAGATTATGAAAATAAAATCGATCTTGCCATAAAAGATCTTAAAAACAAACTCGTAAAAGCACTTAATGATGAATGATGAATTTATAAGCGTTAAAGACTTTTTTAATCACAATGAAAAAAGAAAAAAATTTCTTCAAAAACAAGAAATTAAACCTCTTAAAGAAAAAACAAAAAAAACTAAAGAAACAAAGCTTTATACAAATATAGAAAGTGGTAAATACAAAGGGAAAAAACTACTTTTACCTAGTCTTACAACAACAAGAAGTACTAAAAGCATAGTCAAAAGTTGTGTTTTTAATGTAATAAGAGAAGATTTAAGAAGTAAAATTTTCATTGAAGCCTTTGGAGGAAGTGCTTTAATGGCGGCTGAAGCACTAAGTAATCATGCTTTAAAAGCTTATGCTATAGAACTTGATGTAAAAGCTTATAAAATTGCTTTAGAAAATGCTAAAAATATAGATCCAAATTTAGAAGTGATCCATGCAAATACTTTTGAAATTTTACCTAAACTCATAGAAAATTCAAAAAATGAAATCATCTTATATCTTGACCCACCTTTTGATACCAGAGAAGGTTTTAGCGATATTTATGAAAAAATTTATCATTTTTTAGAAAATTTAGATTTAAAGACTTTAAATTTAATCATTTTTGAACACCACTCAACCATAAAAACTCCCGAAAAAATCCAAAATTTTCAAAAAGTCAAAGAAAAGAAATTTGGATCAACTAGCTTAAGCTTTTACGCTTCTTAACTTACTTGGAACACTTCTTGCTTGATCTATCATCAACAATAGATTAAAGGAAGAATCCATGAGAGTTTTAACGATATTTTTACTCTTTATGACAAGCATTTTTGCAGTGCAAATCAAGGATGTAGCAAACACTGTAGGTGTAAGAGATAACCAACTTATAGGTTATGGACTTGTTGTAGGGCTTAATGGAAGCGGCGATGGAACAAGCTCTAAATTTACACTACAATCCATCTCAAACCTTTTGCAAGGTATGAATATCAAAGTAGATCCTAACGATATCAAATCAAAAAATACCGCAGCTGTTATGGTTACAGCCAAACTTCCGGCCTTTGCAAAAAGCGGAGATAAACTTGATATTACCGTTTCATCTATGGGTGATGCAAAATCTTTACAAGGCGGAACACTTTTACTGACTGCACTTCGTGGGATTGATGGTGAAATTTATGCTATAGCACAAGGCTCTATCTCAACAGGAGGTTTAACACCTAGACCAGGAGGAGCAGGTTCTCACTCAACTGCTGCAACCGTAATGGGCGGAGCTAATGTAGAAAGAGAAATTCCACAAAATTTTAGTCAAAACAGTGATCTAACCTTAAGTTTAAAAGTAGCGGACTTTAAAACCGCAAATGATATAGAAAGAGTTTTAAATACTGTCTTTGGCGAAGAAGTAGCTAAAGCTATCGACTCTCGCACAGTAAAACTCAAAAAACCTGAAGATCTTTCAAATGTTGATTTTATGGCAAGAGTTTTAGAACAAGATATAGCTTATAAACCACAAAGCAAAGTTATCATCGATGAAAGAACAGGAACAGTGATTGCTGGAGTTGATGTAGAGGTAGAACCTGTTTTAATCACTCATAAAGATATCACCATAAAAATAGATCCAAACAATAACGCAGTAGCTAATCAAAATGAAATCGATATGAAAGATGGTGGTTTTGTAGATCCAAGTTCAAATACCTTAAGAATCAACAATGCAAAAAGCACAGTTGCGAATATAGCTAGAATGCTTAACAAACTTGGAGCAACCCCAAATGACATTATCGCTATTATGGAAAATTTAAAGCGCGCAGGTGCAATTAACGCGGATTTGGAGATCATCTAATGAAAGTGGATAATTTTTTAAATACTTATAGTATGAATAGCGCTTTACTTGATCGTGCAGCCAAAGCAAGAAGCTTAGAATCAAGTATTAAAATAAATGATAATGATATAGTTACAAAAACCAAAGAAGATGAAGCCTTAAAAGAACAAACAGATGCTTTTGAAGCATTTTTTTTAAAGCAAGTTTTAGATGTATCTTTAAAAAGTCAAAATTCACTCTTTGGAAAAGATGCCAGTGATGAAATATACTCTTCCATGTATAACGATACTATGAGTAAAGCTTTAAGTGGAGGTATGGGTTTTTCAAAATTATTATACGATTTTTTAAAAGAAAGGGGTTAAGTTTTTTAAATTTGGGTCGATATGGTTTGTAGAGGATTATAACTAAGATCAAGGAGGCAGAAATGATCAATCCTATACAACAAAGTTATGTGGCAAATACCACATTAAATACAAATAGAATAGATAAAGAAACTAAAACAAACGATACTCAAAAAACGGAAAATGATAAAGCGAGTAAAATCGCAGAGCAGATTAAAAACGGTACTTATAAAATCGATACAAAAGCTACGGCTGCTGCGATTGCTGACTCTTTAATCTAAAACTTTCATTCTCCTTTTTTTTGAGAGAGAAAAGGAGAAAATATGCTTAAACAAAGACTTGATGAAGTAAATGCTATCTTAGCAAAACTTATTGCTTTAACCGAAGAAGATATAGAAAATATCAAAGTGGCTAAACATGAGAGTATAACGCCAAGTGTAGAAGAAAAAAACAAACTTATTGCCGAATTTATTACAGCTAAAAAACAACTTGATGTTGCCTTGGTTGAGCTAAATAATAGCTCTACAAAAGGGCTTAGTGAACTCTTAGATGATGAAGATAAACAAAAACTAGATCTACTTAAAAAAAATCTTCAAAACCTTCATAGTAAAAACAAAGAGTATGCTAAATTTGTTCTTATTGTCAAAGATTTTCTTGATGGCTTAGTAAATAAAATGTTTGATATCAATGATGGAACAAATAATGCTTATGGAGATAAAAAGACAAATCCAGAGTCAATTTTCAAGATCAATGTATAAGGATTTATAATGGGTATTTTTGGAACATTATACACAGGTGTTACAGGCTTAAAGGCAAGCGAAGTTCAAATCGCAACAACTGGAAACAATATCTCAAATGCTAATGCAACTTTTTATACACGCCAAAGAGTAGTGCAAACTACAAATGGGTATATTACCGCAGGTGGAGTTCAAGTAGGCACAGGAACTGCTATAGAAAGTATAGTGCGTTTGCATGATGAGTATTCTTACTATAAATTAAAAGGTGCATCAAACCAACTAGAATACACTAAATATATGGCTTCAACCTTACAAGAAATCGCTCAGCGTTTTCCAGACTTACAAAATACTGGAATTTTGAAAGATTTAGAAAATTATAACAAAGCTTGGAATGATTTTGCATCTAACCCTAATGAAAATGCCACAAAAATAGCCCTTGTAAAAGCTTCTCAGACCTTAACAGAAAGCGTTAATAACACTTTTGCAACCTTGGATAAAATCCAAAAAAAAGTAAATGATGATATTAAAAATACAGTTGATGAGATTAATAGAATTGGCGAAGAAATTGCTACTATAAATAAACAAATTTATGGACAAGAAGCCTTACCAACAGAACACGCAAATGAACTTAGGGATAGAAGAGATGAACTTGAGCTTACTCTTTCAAAGCTAGTTAGTGCAGTTGCAAGCAAAAATGAAATCAATCAAGACAATCGCCTTGATACAACCATCACTGATCCAGGACATCAATACAATCTAAGTATAGAAGGTTTTAGTATAGTAGATGGAATAAATTTTCATCCTTTAAAGCTTGATTATGATGATAAAAATAAATCTTATAGCATTTATTATGAAACTCCTGATGAAAAAGTTCGCGATCTTACTGCAAAAATTAGCGGTGGACAGCTTGGTGCTCAACTTGACTTACGCGGTAGAAACTATAGCAAAAGCGAAGGAAAATATGAAGATGGAATTATCCAAGGTTATATGGATTCTTTAGATACTTTTGCTAAGACCATGATCAATGAAACTAACAATCTTTATGCAAGTTCTGCGAAAAGTTCTGTTACTTCTGATTATCTATCTGGGCTTAAGGGAGATATTCCTTTAGTTAATTACGACAGAACCATACAACCAGGAAGTTTTGATATAGTCATTTATGATGATAAAGGCGATAAAAAACTCACCAAAACCATCACCATAGATGTAAATACAACCATGAATGATATCATGCGTCAAATCAATGCTAATACAGATGATAATAACAATAAAAATTCAAACGATGATGTTGATGATCATATCAATGCAAGTTTTAGCTACGATGCAAAAACTGGAGATGGTTTATTTCAAATCAATGCAAAATCAGGTTTTAAGGTAGCCATTGAAGATAAGGGCACAAATTTCGCAGGTGCGTTTAGTATAGGTGGTTTTTTCAGCGGAACTGATGCAAGTAATATGAAAGTAAAAGATTCCATCTTAAATGATCCAAGCACAGTAAGAGCAAGTTTAAGTGGGGTTGATAGTGGCAATGACATGGCAAATAAAATCATCCAACTTCAATATGAAAAAGTTAATTTTTATAATGAAGATGGCACTATCGATAATCTTACCATGGAAGAATATTACCGCAAACTTACAGGTAAAATAGCCTCAGATGGTGAAAATAACAATGTCGTCAATTCAAGCAATGAAACTCTTTATAATTCTGTTTATAGCGAGTACCAATCTAAAAGTGGCGTAAATACAAATGAAGAATTAGCCGCCCTTATACAATATCAATCAAGTTACGGTGCAGCAGCAAAAATCGTCTCAACCGTAGATCAAATGCTTGATACCTTACTAGGGCTTAAATCTTAAGCTCTAGTAATATCAAATGAAAAATTTTATCCATCTTAAAGCTAAGCTCGATTTTTTAGCCAATCAAAAAAATACCAATCATTCCCTTTTTGAAACTCCAGATCCTTTGCAAATTGCTAAAATTCACAATGATGAATTTATTGCCTTAATTTGTGCTTTATTTGCCTATGGAAATGCTAAAAATATAGTAAATTTTCTAAAGAAACTTGATTTTTCTTTATTAAACCTTCAAGAAAAACAAATAAAAAAAGAACTTAAAAATTTAAAATACCGCTTCCAAAATGAAAAAGATATACAAGAAATTTTTATCACTCTTTCAAGGCTGAAAAATGAAATTTCACTCTACGAACTTTTTTATCAAGCCTATCAAGAAAGAGAAAATACCACAGATGCCATCTTAGCTTTTATGCAAAAAATCAAAACCTTAAATTCATATTCAAGTTATGGATATGATTTTTTCTTTGGAAAAATTTGGCAAAACACTCCTACTTCACCTCTTAAACGCTATAATATGTATCTAAGATGGATGGTTAGAAAAGATGAACTTGATCTTGGACTTTTTACCAAAATTCACACCAAAGATCTTTTAATTCCACTTGATACACATGCACATAAAATTTCCTTGACTTTAGGACTTCTAAAGCGTAAAATATATGATTATAAAAGTGTTTTAGAACTCACACAAAATTTAAAAAAATTAGATGCAAATGATCCCATAAAATATGACTTTGCACTCTATCGTTTAGGGCAAAGTAAGGAAATTGACAAAT
This sequence comes from Campylobacter sp. CFSAN093238, assembly GCF_012898015.1. Taxonomy (NCBI): domain Bacteria; kingdom Pseudomonadati; phylum Campylobacterota; class Epsilonproteobacteria; order Campylobacterales; family Campylobacteraceae; genus Campylobacter; species Campylobacter sp. CFSAN093238. The sequence continues at coordinate 1,503,690 of NZ_CP040611.1, forward strand.
TTAAGGAGTGAAGAATGGGTTTTGAGCACTTAAATACGATTTATTATTTCATACTTTTTTTTGTAGCTCTTTTTGCTGGTTTTATAGATTCTATTGTAGGTGGAGGAGGACTTATTACTCTACCAGCACTCATAGCCTGTGGGATTCCTGCGCATTTATCCTTAGCAACAAACAAACTCCAAAGCGTCTTTGGTTCTTTTACGGCTACTTTAACTTATTTTAAATCCACCACTCTACCTCATCTTGCTTGGGGTGTTTTTTTCACAGCCTTAGGAGCAGCTATAGGAAGTTATAGTGTTCTTTTTGTAAAAGATGAGCAATTAAAGCTTATTATCTTAATCTTTTTAACTCTTACCTTCTTATATACAGCCTTACGTCCCAACTTAGGCAAACACGAAAGCGAACCTAAAATAAAAAATATCAAAATTTTTCATTTAATTTGTGGCTTAACTTTAGGATTTTATGATGGATTTTTAGGGCCTGGAACGGGTTCATTTTGGATTTTTGCTTGTGTGATGCTACTAGGTTTTAATATGAGAAAAGCGAGCATTAATACTAAAATTTTAAATTTCACAAGCAACATCATTGCTCTTGCTATATTTTTATGGCAATATGAACTTTTATGGGCTGTAGGTTTGCTTATGGGTGTAGGACAAGTTTTAGGAGCTTATTTGGGTTCAAAACTTGTGTTAAAAACTAATGGAAAGTTTATAAAAACTTTATTTTTAATCGTTGTAGGAGCTACTATTATTAAAGTAGCTTGGGATTATTTTAGTTAAAATTGACCCCTGAGCTAAGCTCCCACATAGGTAAAAATATACCTAAAGCCAAAAACAAAACTAAAAGCGCTACAAATAAAGTCATCATAGGCTCTAAAAAAATCAAAAATCTATCCATCAAATTTTCGCTTTTTTGTTGATAATATTTGGCAATTTCTTCACTTAATACTTCAAGTCTTCCACTTTTCATCGCAACACTAAGCATAGAAAACACCAAAGAATCAAAAATATCAATCTTTTTAAAAGCCTGACTTAACTCAAGACCAGAATCTATAAAACTAAAAAGTTTTTTATACTGAAAAATTAAAAATTTATTTTCAAGCCCTATAATAGCTAAATCAAAAGCTTTAGATATTGAAATTCCATTTTTTAAAAGCAAAGAAAAAACCATAAAAAAATAATAATTTTGATTATAAATAATCAAACGAGAAATCAAAGGTACTTTTAAAAATAAAAAATCGCAAGAAAAAGCAAAAGAATGAAAATTTTTATAAGCTAAAATAAGCATAACAATAAAAATAACAAACAAAAATATGCAAAAAATTCCATAGTCATCTAAAAAATTATAAATTTCTAACATTACATGCGTGATAAAAGGCAAACTCGCGCCTAAATTTTCAAATAAATCTTTAAAATTAGGCACTACAAAAAGCATTAAAAACAAAAATGCTCCGATAATACTTAAAAAAACCAAAGTAGGATATCTAAAAGCCTTTTTTAATTGTTTTTGACTCTCTAAGCTTTTTTCTCGAAGTTTAGAAATTTGACTAAACACTTCACTGATTTTTCCTGTCTTTTCAGCCGTTTTAATCAAAGCTAACTCCGCACGATTTAATCCAAAATTAGCATTTTCAAAAGCTTGATTTAGATTTTGGGCTAAAATTAAATTGTCTAATATTTTTTTCATAATCTTGCAAGAGTGCATAAGATATAATTCTCTAATCGCTTCTTGAACACTTAATCCAACTTCACACAACAAAGCTAGCTCTTTAAAAAAGAGTATAAAATTTTCATCTTTTAATCTCTGAAAATTAGATTTTTGAATTTCTTTTATATCAATGATTTTCCAATTCTTTGATAAGGCTTTTGCTTGTGCTGTATTTAAATTTTCAGCTTTTATAGTTTTTGTATAATTTTGATTGTTTTTAAGAAATTCCACTTCATAAAATTTCATCTTACAACCCTTAAAAGCTCATCTATACTTGTAAGACCTTCTTTGGCTTTTTTTAAACCTTGTTCAAACATAGTTTGAAAGCCATATTTTTTTGCAAGCTCCATTAAAATCGTTTTATCTTGATTTTCCCTAATTGCACAAGATAAATCTTCATTGATCTCTAAGCACTCAGCGATTAATTCTCTGCCAAAAAATCCACTATGATGACAACGCTCACATCCTTTTGGTTCAAAAAATTCACCTTCAAATTCAATATAATGTTTTTTGCTTTTTTGCTTACACCAAGGACAAAGTTTTCTAACCAAACGCTGTGCTATAACAAGACTCAAAGCCGATGCTATCAAGTAACTTTTTGCTTGCATATCCAAAAGCCTATCAATGGTACTAAAAGCATCATTAGTATGCAAGGTGCTTAAAAGCAAATGACCTGTTAAAGAAGCTTTAAGTGCAATATCTAAACTTTCTTCATCGCGAATTTCTCCTATCATGATAATATCAGGATCTTGCCTTAAAATTGCTCTTAAAACACTATTAAACTCGACTCCAACTTTTGAATTGAGCAAAATTTGCTGCACTAAAGGAATTTTATATTCTATAGGATCTTCTGCGGAAATAATCTTTTTTTCAATACTTTTCAACTCATTTAAACACGCGTATAAAGTTGTGCTTTTACCACTACCTGTAGGACCGGTTAATAAAATCATTCCATTGGGACGATGTAAAATCTTTTTTAAAATTTCTAAATTTTTATTTCCAAGATTTAGTTTATACAAATCCAAAATTTCTTTATCATGTTTTAAAATTCTTATAACAACACTTTCGCCATAAATCAAAGGCAAACATGAAACACGAAAATCATATCTTTCATTTTCAAAATCTAATTCAAAACTTCCATCTTGTGTTTTTCTTGATTCAGCTAAATTCAAACAAGCTAAAAATTTGACATGAAAAACCAAAGCTTCATAAATATCCTTCTCAAAAATAGCAAATTCACGCAAAATTCCATCAACCCTAAACCTAATCAAAGCATCATCATTTCTTGCCTCTATATGAATATCACTCGTATGAAAAGATAAAATTTCATGTAATAAAAAATCAAAAATTTGACTGATGCAACTTTGATCATCTCTTTTGTGATTTTCTTGCCATTCAAGTCTAAGCTTAATGCTTAATCTTTTAATCTCCTCTTGAATGCGAATTTGATTTAAAATTTTAGCTATCTTTAATTCATCGGCAATTGCAGTGTCGATTTTTTCACAAATCATAAAAGTCTTAACTTGCTCTAAAAGCTCTAAAGAACAAGGTTTGGATCTAATAATCATAAAGCCGTCATTGTTTTTAATAAGCAGAAATTTAAATTTTAAAAGTAAAGAAAAAGGTATACCTTCATAAATAAAATCATTATCTTCATCTAAATCAACAAAATGCAAATTACAAAAATTTGCTAATTTTTTAAAAAAATCCCAAGAAGTGATATTAAATTTAGTGCAAATTTCATCAAGACTTATTTCATTATCAATATAAGCTTGAAAAATTTTATCCATTCTACTTTCCATCTAATTCCATTAAACCATAATAATTTATATAAGCATCTAAAGCACTTTGAGCTTCTTTTTCTTCGCCTAAAGCTCTTTTAGCCTGAGCAAAAATCAGCCAAGAATCTTGTTTTTGCTTGTCAAGTTCATTGGCTTTTAAAGCCCAAAATATTGTCTTTTGATAAGCTTTAATATCAAAATACTTCTTAGCTAAATTTAATGCCTTTTCATAGCTTGGATTTTGATAAAAAGATTTTTTTAAATCAGAAATATTTAAAATTTTAGAATCAATTTCTATCTTGCTAATATGTGTATTTTCCTGCACCGCTTTAACTTCTTCTAGTTCTTTATATAACTTTTCCCTAGAAATCTTATTTTTTTCTTGTAAAATTTGCGCTTGAAGAATCTTTTGCTCCAAATGCTTTTTATGTTCAATAGCTTGCAAATAAATATTTTTTTGCTTATTATATTTTTGCATTAGCACAAAAAAACAAAATGCTATTACTGATATTAGAATAATTAATAATAAATATTTTAAATATTTTTTAAGTAAAAAGTATTTATACCTAAGCTCAAGCTCTTTAATTCTTTCTTGCATATCTTACCTTAATAAGCCATTCTCTAAAGCACTAAGCTTTAAAATATACTCTTGACTTTTGTTTTTATCAAAAAAACTATTTATCTCATAAAAACTTTTTAAAGTTTTATCAATATATCTTAAATTTCCTTGAGAAATTTTTTGTAAAAACTTAAGACATTTATTTGAAAAATTCATTCCGAATTTCAATTTAATATAATCATCAAGTTCTAAAAGACTAATATTTTTCAATTTAAAACAAGCACTTAAACGACTTTTAAAATGCTCTTTTTTAAGTATATTTAACTTTTTATGAGAACTTAAAACAAAACTTATAGAATCACTATAAATCCTGATGCTTTCTAGCATTGCGTAATCATACATTCCCACTTCATCAAGAATGATTAAACTCTGACCTTGTGAAATCAAAAACTCAATTTTTTCTTTTAAGAAACTCTGATCTTTAAAATTTTCATTAATAAAATCAACATTATATTTTTTTGCCAATCTTTGCAACAATACACTTTTACCACTACCACTTTTTCCCCATAAAAAAATAAAAGCTTTTTGGCTTTCTAAAATTTGATTGATTTGATGAAAAATTTCTTCTCTAAATGGAATAATTTTACTCATAATGCTTAAATCCTAGATCTTTAAGACTTGGAGCATTTACACTATCTACTATACTTGGAGTGATAATAAAAACAATTTCAGTTGCTTTAGAATTTAAAACTTCTCCTTTAAACAAAGAACCTAGGATTGGAATTTTTGATAGAAAATTGATAGAATTTTTCTCATTAGATTTATCGTGAGAAATCAATCCACCTAAAATTAAAGTTTGATTATTCTCTACTTGCACAACACTAGAAAGCTTTTTTTGTATGGTATCAGGAGCAATAGTTCTTGGTTCTTTTTGTCGTTTATTATCTTCTGGATACTTAAAATCACTTAAGCTTGGATTAATCCTGAGCATTATTTTTCCATCATCAGAAATTTCAGGCAAGATATTGAGTAAAATGCCTACAAAAATAGAATAATTGTTATAACTTTCACTAACAGTAGTCCCATTTTCAGTGCCTTTAGAACTTTCTTTAACTTGATAATTTATAGTATCACCTACAGAAATAATGGCTTGTTGGTTATTTAAAGCCATAAGCTTTGGATTAGAAAGCACGCTAGTTTTTCCATTTTGAGAAAGAAAGTTAATAATAGAATCAAAATTTAAATTCGCCCTTAAACCCAAATTCTTAACAAAACCTTGCCCATTTTGAAACTGAATAAAAGAATTTTCATTATTTACTTGCGAATTTAAACCTATATTAAAATTTTGCCAATTAATCCCACTAGAATGGTTTTCATTTAAACTCACAGCAAGTATGCTAACATCGATAATAACTTGTTTTTTAAGACGATTTTCTAGTTTTTGCAAATAATTTTTCACACTTTTTAACTGAGAATTTGTTCCAGTTACTATAATAAGACCTGCATTGGGATTTATAATGGGAGTTTTAGCCTCATAATCTTCATGAGAATTTTTTAATAATACAATAATCTCTTTTTCTATATTTTGCCAAAAATCAAATTTTTCCATACTTTTAATCATATTGTCCTCTGCGTCATCAAAACTACCGCTATATTCACTTTGCCTTGGTTTAGCGTCTACAGACGCTTTAGTTATGCTTTGTCCTTCTCTGATAGAAGTGATATAACTTATCTTAAAAATCTTCGTATTAATGCCTGAAATTCTTAAAATTTTACCATCAAAATCATAGCTAAGATCATGCTCTTTGATAAAAAAATTAAAAATTTCGTCTAAACTCATTTGATGAATATTGACAGAGTTTTGCAATATTTCTAATTTTTCTTTGGCAATTTTATCTTTAACAATAATACTAAAAGAACAATATTTTGCAAGCTCATCAAGACTTTCTTGTATGCTTAATTTTTCATTAATACTGATATCAAAAAGACGCTTTTGACAATCTAAAGCATAAAGATAATGGCAAAAAAGAATGTTAATTAATATTAATCTTATCATTTTTATTTATTTGGATTGCAATTTCTAAATTATCATATTGGAATTTAATCTCTTTAGTATTTATTTCATATATTATAGCATCATCAATCATATCACCTTTTTTATACCATCGATCATAAATTTTTACTTTATCAAGCATAATTGCAGTAATTTTAATATGTCTTAATTTTTCAAAAGTAGGATTCACAAATGGGTTTTGAAGAGTATTAAAATTTATACGATTTTCTTTATCTATAAGTTTAAAATACTCTTCAAAATTATCTTGTGCAAACAAAGTGCTAAAACACAATGTAGCACTAAAAATATATTTTATCAGCTTTCGACCTCATTGCTATAATCAGCCATAGCGATACGCTTAAGCTGTCTATAGCGACGTTGAGCGTCTTTTTTATTGCGTTCAAAAAGCTCAGCAGCGTGTTCAGGATTTGCTTTTTTAAGTGAATTATAACGCACTTCATTCATCAAAAATTGCTCATATAAATCCCAATCAGGTTCTTTTCCTGTTAGAGTTAAAGGATTTTTTCCTTGCTCTTCTAAACGAGGATCAAAGGTATAAAGTGGCCAATAACCACATTTTGTAGCAAGCTCACCTTGCTCTCCTGAGTAACCCAGCCCACCTTTAATACCATGAGCTATACAAGGAGAATAACAAATCACCAAAGATGGTCCATCATAGGCCTCAGCTGCAGTGATAGCTTTGATAAGATGAGTATAATTTGCCGTTGAATTTACTTGTGCTACAAAAATATAACCATAAGTCATAGCAATTTGACCTAGATCTTTTTTCTGTATAGGTTTGCCTGCTGCTGCAAACTGTGCTACAGCTCCTGTTCTAGAAGATTTTGAACTTTGACCGCCTGTATTAGAATAAACTTCTGTATCAAGCACTAAAATATTTACATTTTCTCCACTTGCTAAAACATGATCAAGTCCGCCATAGCCTATATCATAAGCCCAACCATCACCACCAAAAATCCAGTGAGATTTTTTACTTAAATACTGTTTAAGCTCTAATATATCTTGTACGGCTTTAATATTTTTATTTTGCTCTAAAATAGGGATCATTTTATCTTTAATTTCCACAGACATAGCACCATTGTCTTTATTTGCAATCCAATCTTTAAAAAGAGCTGATAAAGCATTTGGAACTTCTTGCATACTTTCATTCATGATATGTTCAATGCGGTGTCTTGTATTTTCAGTTGCAATTTTCATACCCAAACCAAACTCAGCATTGTCTTCAAAAAGTGAATTTCCCCAAGCAGGACCGTGTCCATTTTTCACACTTTTTCTATAAGGAGTTGATGGAGCTGAACCCCCATAAATAGAACTACAACCTGTCGCATTAGCCACAATCATTCTTTCACCGAACAATCTTGTAATTAAAGTAATATAAGGAGTTTCTCCACATCCAGGACAAGCTCCATGGAATTCAAATAAAGGTTGGGCAAATTGCGCTCCTTTTGTAGTTTCTTTATTTAAAATATCATCTTTGTATGTGATTTCTTTAAATAAATAATCCGCATTTTCTTGCTCACCAAAATCCATCTCTTCTTGAAGTGGTACCATAACCAAAGATTTTTCTTTAGTAGGACACTCATGAACACAAAGCTCACAGCCTGTGCAATCAAGTGGAGAAACTTGAATTTTAAAGCTTAATTTTTCTCCTTTGGTTCCTTTAGCTTCTAAAGCATGATCTTTTACACCGCGAGGTGCATTTGCCATTTCTTCATCATTGATCAAAAATGGCCTGATAACAGCATGCGGACAAACTGAAGCACATTGATTACATTGGATACAATTTGCCTCTATCCATCTTGGTACCATAACCCCAACACCGCGTTTTTCGTATTCGGTTGTGCCGTGTTCAAAACTTCCATCTTCATAACCTAAAAAGGCTGAAACAGGTAAATCATCACCCTTAGCCGCATTCATAGGTTTTACGATTTTTTCAACAAATTCAGTACCTTTATAGGCATTGGTTTGTTCTTTTTCTTTAAGCTCTAAATTTTTCCAATTTGGATCCACTTCAACTTTTACAAGTCCATCAGCACCCACATCAATAGCCTTGTAATTCATTTCTACAATAGCATCGCCTTTTTTACTATAAGATTTATACGCAAGCTCTTTCATGTATTTTTGTGCGTCTTCATAAGGAATGATTTTTGCAAGTTTGAAAAAGGCTGATTGCATAATGGTATTTGTACGATTTCCCAAACCTATATCACGAGCTAGTTTAGTTGCATTGATGATATAAAAATTTACTTCTTTTTCAGCTAAAGTTTTCTTTACTGCATCTGGAAGTTGTCTTATGGTTTCTTCAGCATTCCAAATACTATTTAAAAGGAAAGTTCCTCCTTTGCGAATTCCTGCTAAAACATCATAAATTTCCAAATAAGCCGCTACCGAACAAGCGATAAAATGCGGAGTTGAAACAAGATAAGTTGAACGGATAGGTTTTTTAGAAAATCTTAAATGGCTTCTTGTATAACCCCCTGATTTTTTAGAATCATAAGCAAAATAAGCTTGAGCGTAAAAATCCGTTTTATCTCCGATGATTTTAATCGAGTTTTTATTTGCGCCCACAGTTCCATCAGCACCAAGTCCGTAAAATAAACATTCGATCGTACTTTCATCTCCAAGTGAAATTTTCTCTCCAGTACTCAGTGAAGTATGAGTTACATCATCAATTATACCTACAGTAAAGCCATCTTTTGGATTATCAAGTTTAAGATTTTCAAATACTGCTATCATTTGAGCAGGATCAACATCCTTTGAAGAAAGTCCGTATCTTCCACCCACTATAACAGGAGCATTTTCTCTTCCATAGAAAGCTGATTTTACATCGAGATAAAGTGGTTCTCCGAGACTTCCTGGTTCTTTGGTTCTATCTAAAACCGCGATTTTTTTCACTGATTTTGGCATAACATCAAAGAAATATTTTAAACTAAATGGGCGATAAAGATAAACTTTTAAAATCCCTACCTTTTCACCCTTGGCATTAAGATAGTCCACCACTTCTTCAAGTGCTTGAGTTACAGAACCCATAGCAACAATCACACACTCTGGCTCTTTGTGGCCATAATAAGTAAATGGTTTGTATTCTCTACCTGTAATTTTTGAAATTTCTTGCATATATTCATTAACAACATCAGGTAAAGCATCGTAAAAACGATTGCTTACTTCTCTAGTTTGAAAATAAATATCATCATTTTGTGCTGTTCCACGTGTTTTTGGATTTTCTGGATTTAAAGCATTATTTCTAAATTCAAGCAAAGCTTCTCTATCTAATAATCTATCAAAATGCGCATAATCCATTACTTCAACTTTTTGAATTTCATGGCTTGTTCTAAAACCATCAAAAAAATGTAAAAATGGCACTCTTCCCTTAATTGCAGCTAAATGTGCTACACCAGCTAAGTCCATGGTTTCTTGCACAGAATGCGAACAAAGCATAGCAAAACCAATTTGTCTTGCTGCATAAATATCTTGATGATCACCAAAGATAGACAAAGCTTGAGCAGCCAAAGAACGCGCTGCTACATGGATTACACAGGGGAGTAATTGACCTGCTATTTTATACATATTTGGAATTTTAAGGAGTAATCCTTGAGAAGCCGTATAAGTTGTAGTCAAAGCCCCAGCTTGTAAAGATCCATGCACACTACCTGCAGCTCCTGCTTCACTTTGCATTTCTACGATTTTTACAGGAACTCCAAAAAGATTTTTTTTTCCTGCAGCCGCCCACATATCGGTATAATCAGCCATAGGAGAACTAGGTGTAATAGGATAAATTCCAGCAACTTCAGTAAAAGCATACGCAGCGTATGCAGCAGCCTCATTTCCGTCCATAGTTTTCATAATTTTACCCATTGAGACCTTCCTTTATATTGATAATTTTTATATTTTTTAGCTATCAATTTACTATAAATTCTCTTAAAAGGCGTTTAACGAAAACTTGAAATTAGTTTAATCTAGCTATATAATTAACAGCCTCATATGCATTTAAAAATACCATAGAACGGGATTTTAATTCATTTTCATTACCATAGCCACAAGTTAAGGCCAAAGGAGTGATATTAGCAGAAATTGCAGCTTGAATATCTAGTATTGTATCGCCTATCATATAGGCATTTTCTTGAGTTTTATTGAGTCTTTTTAAGGCTAAAATTATAGGTTCGGAACTTGGCTTTGGATTTGTGACATCTTCAAGAGTAATTAAAGTTTTAAAGAATTTTTTAACTCCCAAATAATCAAGTAAAATCGGAGTAAATTTACCACCTTTTGTTGTAACTATACCAAGATCTGCAATTTCGCTTCCAAGTTCTAATGCCTCTTTTGCTTTAGGCAAAAGAGTGGTTTGTTCTAAATAAATTTGTGTATAAATTTCACGATAAGTTAATACAAATTCTTTACTTAAATTTACTTTATCTGGATAAAGCATTCTAAACATTTGCTCTAAAGGATAACCTATGAGATTTTTGATTTCTTCATTATTTTTAGAAGTTAATCCAAGGGCTTTAAAAGCTCCTTGGAAAGAATTTAAAATAGCATCAGTAGAATCAATTAAAGTGCCATCTAAATCAAATAAAATAGTTTTATTCATTATCTTAAAATAAATTTAGCATCCACTCTTCTATTATCCGCTCTACCTTCTTTAGTGTCATTGCTTGAGCGAGGATTATCTTGACCATAACCTACTGTTTTGATGCGACTTTTTTCTACACCATATTTTTCAAGTTCATTAGCAACACTTTTAGCACGTCTTTCAGAAAGCTTTTGATTATAAGCTCTTGAACCAATATTATCTGTATGTCCTTCAAGAATAGTATCATATCTTTCATTTTCATCTAAAACTTTTGCAATTTCTTTGATTTTTTCTTGAAAAGTTGGATTTATAGTAGTTTTATCAAAACCAAAATGACCTTCCAAAGAAATAGTTTTTTCGCAACCATTTTCATCTAACAAAGCACCTTCTCTTGGTTCAACAGGACATTTTGCTTGTGGAGCTGGACGAGTATCAGCAACTTCTTCTACAGCTTTTTCCTTTTTGCCACCAAAACCAAAACTAATACCTAAAGTTGAAACCCAATTATGGTTTGCATGATTAAAATTAATTTGATCTCTAGTTTCAAGTCTTAAAGCCAAAGAATCACTAAGACAGAATTTTACACCCGTGCCATAATGTCCAAATCCACCGCTTTTATTATCATAAGCAGCATTTGAAAAATCCTCATATCCTCCACCTGCTAAACCATAGAAATAAAATTTCTCACCTACATCAATACCTTTAATAGCACTCAAATAAGTTCTTGTAATATCTGTAGTTTTATTTGTATTTGTATATTTAACATCAGAATAATGCTCTAACCCAAATTCTAATTGATCAAGCCAAAAATCGTCAAAATGATAACCAAGTCTAACACCTGGTGCATAACGATTATCCATATCTAAATTACCTTCAAAGTAATTATAGTTTAAAGTTGGAGTGATTTCAAATTTTACATTGTTATCAGCACCAAATAAAACACTTGCCAAACCTAAACATAAGAATATTTTTTTCATAGAAAAAACCTTTCATTGTGTTATAAAATAAAAATTTAAATTTTGCAATTATAACATAAATGATAGAAAAAAGGATGAGTTTTATAAAAAATTGTAGAAAGGTGGGAAAATCCCACCAAAAATATTAACGTTTAGAGAATTGTGGGCTTCTTCTTGCTTTGCGGCGTCCATATTTTTTACGCTCAACAGTTCTACTATCTCTAGTAAGAAGTCCTTTAGGTTTTAATAAGGCTCTAAAATCATCATCCATAGCTGCTAAAGCTCTTGAAATTCCATGTCTTAAAGCTTCAGCTTGAGCACTATAGCCCCCGCCTAAAGTGGTTGCTTTAATATCCATTGAAGTTTCTTGTTTAGTCACAAGTAAAGGTTGAACCACTTTAAGCTTAATCGCCTCGTGTCCACCAAGCCAAGTGTTTAAATCAACACCATTAACACTAATTTTACCACTACCTGGTTTTACCCATACCTTTGCGATAGCAGTTTTTCTCTTACCTGTTGCGTATGTTGTTGCCATGATTATTTTCCTTCTTTAGCAATTTGTGCAGTGTGTGGGTGCTCACTACCCGCATAGATTTTTAATTTTTTAAGCATAGCTCTGCCCAAATTTGTTTTAGGAAGCATACCTCTAACTGCTAATTTATATAATTTTGCAGGATTTTTTTCAAGTAAATCACCAAATTTTTCGCTTTTTACACTTCCAAAATATCCTGAATGTCTATGATAAAGCTTATCTTCTGCTTTATTAGCACCTGTAAATACAGCTTTTGAAGCATTAATGATAATTACATAATCACCACAATCAACATTTGGAGTAAAGCAAGGTTTGTTTTTACCTCTCAAAATTGTTGCTACTTCAGTTAAAAGACGACCAAAGCGTTTGCCTTCTGCGTCTAAAACAATCCATTCTCGTTTTACTTCGTTTGGCTTTGTTATCTTTGTCATAATTTTTACCTTTGCCAAAAATTTAAAATGTGATTGTATAAAAAATAATATTAATTTTTACTTAATTTAAGTAAAAATAAAGTTTATATTTCCAAAATTTGAATTTCATTTTCCAAACAATAAACTATAAAAGCACGCACTTTATCTTTTTGCAAAATTTCACTAATGGCGATCTTATAAGTTCCTACCTGCTCTTTATGTTTATCTTGCATAGCAAGACCTGTTTTATAATCAATTATAAAAACTTCTTCATCTTTTAAAGCAAGCAAGTCTAATTGTTTAATTTCTCCATTAAAACTCAAAGCTTGTTCTTTTAAAAGCTTTCCATCACCAATCAAATTTTGAAATTGAATATTTTTAAGTAAAATTTCAATTCTTTTAAAAAGCTTTTCAAAATCACTCTCATCTAAAAAATGTCTAAATTTACTCTTGCATCTTTGAGTAAGTATTTGAAAATTTTCACCCTTAGGAAGTTTTAAATTTTGCATAAAAAAGTGAAAAGCATTTCCAAAATATAGTTCTTTACTATCAAGCCTTTCTTCGCTTTGAATTTCTTGCAAGGTAATTTTTTCAAATTTTTGCAAAGTTTGAATGCTTTCTTTTTTAACGCTTAAAATTTGTTCTTTGCTTTCTAAAAAACCTCTCTCTTGAGAATGTATATTTAAAAATCCCCCCTTAAAATAACTTGGATAATTTCCATTTACACTTTCTTCATTTCTTTTTATGATGATCAAACTTTCCTTAGCTCTTGTAAAAGCCACATAAAGTTTATTAATATCATCTTCATAATTTGCTCTTGTAATATTTTCTTTAAAAAGAGTATAAATAGGCTCTTTAGTAAGCTCTCGAATTTTATCTTTAATATGGAGTTGCCAACCTTGATTGATATCATATTCAAGCATGATATCTTCATTGTTTGAATTGTTTTTAGATAAACTATCAAGTAAAATCACATGATCAAATTCCAAACCCTTAGATTTATGCACACTCATAATACTAATTCCCATATTTTGTTCGCTTACTATTTTCAAAGCACAAGGCTCAAATAAAAGCTTTAAAAAATTCTCCTTAGTTTTAGCATATTCGATAAATTGTATTAAAGCGATATCATTTAAATCAAGTTTTAATTCTTTTATTAAAAAAAGTACATTTTCCATAGCATTTTTTGAAAAATCAAGGGTAATTTTTCTCGGCTCAAAACCTAAAAGTTCCTTTAAAAATACCAAGTAAAACTCATCACCAAAAATACAATATTTAGCATATTCTAAAACAAGTCTTACACTTGCTTTATTTTCAAGCAAAACATTACTTTGAGTAAATGCAGGAATATTTTGCTCTCTTAAAAAATCCAAAACCATATCTGCATTGCTATTTTTCCAACACAAAATACAAATATCATCATAAGAAATATTTTTAGATCTTAAAAAATTAATTTGCTCAAATAAAGTTTCTAAAGTCTTTTCCTTAATTTTTTGGGCTTGGTTTTTAACCTTTTGTTCCTTAGACTCCACAATACGCACAAAACCGCCTTTTTTACTTTCTAAGGCAAATTGTTCTTTATAATCTTTGATTTTTTCTTTAAAAGTTTCATTAACAAAATCAACCAAAAGCTCTTTAGAACGATAATTAGTATTTAAATTATCACTTTTAATTTGACTAAATTCTTGTTTTAACAAATCAAATAATTCTTTTTTTCCTTTACGAAAGCGATAAATACTTTGTTTTTTATCTCCTACATAAAAAAAAGTGCGATTTTTTTTAACTCCTTCTCCTGAAACAAGCTCAGTAATCAAAGGGCGTAAAATTTGATATTGGATCACGCTTGTATCTTGAAATTCATCAATAAGCAAATGCGAAATAAAACCATCTAAACGAAAATAAATCATATCCTTAAATTCACTAGTTATTAGCTCATAAACTTTTTTACTCACATCTTGGAAATTTAAGGTATTTTTATCTTTATGAAATATATTTTTAGCTTCACTATAATGATTTAAAAGATTCATTAAATTAGCAATTTTATAATTTTCAAGCTCTATAGCATAAGTATTTAAAGCATTTATAAGCTCCATTCTTTTTGCACTAAAATGCAAGTTAGTGCTTTCTAAATCTTGCAAATATTTTGTACTTTCAAATTTTGTCATAAAACTTGATTGCATAAATACAGATAAATCTAAAACTTCACTTTTAAAATTGTCACACAAATTTTTATAATTTTTTACATGAGTAAGACCCAAACAATAACTTCTTAACTCACTATAAGCTTTATTGATATAAGCTTTAGTTGGATTTAGAATTTTAGGACGATTTTGAAAATAAGCATTCTCATAAAATTTTTCAAGCTCGTTAAAAAAATTTTCTTTCTCATCAACTAAATTAATATAATAAGCCAAATCTTTTAATTCATCTTTTTTAAGAAGTTTTAAAAAAATCTCTCTTACATCAAGCCTCTCTTCACTCATTGTAAAATCACTACTTAAGCCCAAATTTAAAGCAAAAACACGCAAAATTTTTCCGAAAAAAGCATCAAAAGTACTGATTTTTAACTCTGTTCTTAAAAATTCTTCTTTTTTAGCATCTCTTAAAGAAATAAGCTCTTCTTTATCTTTACCTAAAAGCTTGCAAAGTTCATTGCATTCACTGGTTTTATTTTCTTTTTCTAAATTTAAAAAAGTCTCAATAATTCTTTTTTGCATTTCATTAGCAGCTTTTTTGGTAAAAGTTAAAGCTAAAATTTCATTAATCCTAGCTCCTTTTAAAATAAGTGCTACAAAACGCACACTCAAGGCAAAGGTTTTTCCGCTTCCTGCACTCGCTTCTAATGCCAAAAAAGGCTCAAATTGACTCATTTTAATTCCTTTTTATAAATGAGTTTATAAGGACAATACTCATCTTGTTCATTTTCAAACTCTATTTCTTCCTTACTCATAAGAACTAAATCTTTAAGTCTTTCTCTTAGCTCATCTAAACTTTTGGCTTTTTGATGCAATATTTGCATACTATTTAAATCATAAAAACCCACGCTTGCATTTTCATCATATAAAGCTTGGTAAAAAGCAAGTTGATAAGAATTACTTGGCACTTTTCCACTTTTATAATCAATAATCAAATTACCTTCTTTTGAACTATCGATACGATCTATAGTACCCTTAAGTTTTATACTATCTGTTCCGAGCTTTAAAATATTGTTTAACTCAAGCTCTGTATGTGCGACATAAAAGCCTTTTGAAAAATGCTCTTTTTCATTTTTAGCAAATTGTATAAATTTTAATTTAAATACTTCAAGATCAAGTTCACTGATATTGTATTTTTGATATTCTTTATCCAATAAATTTGCAAAAACTTTTATATCAAAATCATTATTTGCATAATTTTTATAATAAATTTCAAGCATTTTATGGATAAAATTTCCTTGATTTTTCGCTTTGCTTTCCTCGCTTAAAACCCTAGGTTCTGCTAAATTTAAAATATAACGATAATAATAAGTTCTTTTTTGATTTTCCAATAAATTAAAACGACTAAAAGAAAGCGGAAACTCGAAAGGATTATGCTTTAAAATAGGAGCTTTTATAGGAGTTAGATTAGGTTTTATGCCTTCATAGTCTAATTTTAAAGCATTAAGATAAGCTTTTTGGTGGATATGAGTTTCATAAAAAAAGTCAAAATCAAGTTCATCTAAAAAACGTGATTTGCTTTTTTCTTCATTTTCCACAAAGCAAATACTTACTTCTAAAGCATTCTTCATCAAGCTTTCATAATAAAATCTTTGTAAATTTTCTCTTCTATCATAGCTAATCAATCCTGCTTTTTTACGCACTTCATTGTTTAAAAAAAGCTCATTAACACTTCTTTTAGGAATAAATTCTTCATTAAAATCAACCAAAATCACTCCATCAAAACAAAGCCCACGACTTTCTAAAAGTCCCATTACCGTAACCTTACCTCCACCTACATCACTAAGGGAAAGTTGTGAAATTTGCATGAAAAAAAGATGGATCAACTCTTTAAGAGTTAAAGACTGATTTTTCAATAAATCTTTAATAAAATAAAGTTCTTTTCGTATCAAATAAATAAGCTCTTGCTTTTCATTTTCTAAAAACAAAGCAAGTAATTTTTCAAAATATTCAAAATCACATTTCTCATCAAAATACTTTTTAAACTCTATAAAATCAAGTTTTAAAGAATGTAAAAGCGTATTGTGATAATCAAAAATCATCTGCGTGTCTTCAAAATAATCCTCTTGATTTTTATAGACAAAAGAAGCACTACTAGCACTTTCATAAAGTGCTTGAAATTTTTGATAAAACAAACTCTCTTTAATACTAATTCCACTTGCAAAGTTAAGCATATTGTCTTTATCAAAAAGTCTTAAAAACTCACAAAAACTTTCATCTGGAGTTATAACTGCAATATTTTCAGGCTTTAAACCTTTGCGTACAAAATGTGAAATTTCATCCATAACAAAAGCACATTGCAAAGCCCTTAATTCAAAAGATTTGAGTTTCATTTTTGAATTTTTTGTTTTAAAAATTTCTTCTTTTAAGATCTCTTGTTTTGAAAGATTGATTTCATAATGAGTGTTTATTTTTAAATCAAATATTTTTAAAAAATCAAGTTTTAAAAGATATTCAAGATTAAATTTACTCGTTTTAAAACTTAAAACCACTTCTTTAATCTGAGAAATTTCACTTAATAAATTTTCTTCAAATTTACTTAAAAAACCTTGCAAATCATAAACTATAGCTTCATACTCATCTAAAAAATCTTTATTAAGAGTGTAATTTTTAGGTAAAGAAAGATCATCATAAAAAGAATTCTTTTCAAGCAAAGCAAGATAATTCTTATATACCTCATCTAAAATTTCCAAATGTTCATTATAGGTGGCATAATAATCATTGTTTTTAAGATCTTCTATGCTTTTTTTTTCCAAACTCAGTTCTTTAAAAAAAGAAAAAAGATATTCGTTATTTTTCAAAAAAGCAAAAAATTCTACCGAAATTCCTAGTTTTTTTTCTAAATCCTTACTTTTTAGACAAGCTTCTTGCATTAAAAGCAAACTTTCATAAGAACTTGCTTTATGAAAATTGCTCAAACAAACTTTATCTAAAAATTCACCTATATGAATAGCACTATCTAATAAAGCATTTTGCTGTTTTTTTTGATTATAATATTCTCTAATTTGCCTTGAAGAGCTAAAAATTCTTAATTTCATTGAGCATTTAATTCGTAGCTAAAAAAACCCACTGTTTCTTGATTTGCATAAAACTTTAGCTTAAGCTCCCATCTACCTTTATCTAATTTAGGTAAAGCGATACTTAAAATTCCATTTTTAACTTGTCCTTCTAACTTTTGATCAAAATTTTTAGTGAATGGTCTTGTAAGAAGAACTTGAACTTTTAAATCATTAGAATTTATATTTTGCAATGCAGAAATTTTAAAATTTGCAACATAGGAATTTTGATCCACTTCATAACTAGGAATTTTTCTTTTACCTATAAAAGTGATTTTATCATTTTGAAAATTTACTTTAAAAAATTTATCAAAATTTACTTGTTGTTTTTGTATTTGATTGTAATTATTTTCAACATTTTGATAAGAGTCAAAATAAAAATCATCCTCATACACAGGATGGTGACTTGCTATAAAAATCGTTACAATACAAGCAATAATTATAGCCAAAAGTGAAAGCAAAATACCATAAGGCCAAAAACTTTTTTTAGTTTCTAACATTTTTTTTCCTCTTTATTCTTCTTTGTGCATAGTATAACAATGCAAAGCAAATAAATCCATAGATAAGTATTCTTAAAATATTGATAGTATCACGATTTGCATTACCTATAGAATGTTCTAATTGCAATCCCAAGGATTTTGCCACACGATCTACAATATCTGCATAACCATTAAGTATAGCAGCATTATAAATATCACCTTTATTTGTAGCTAATATCGGCAAAATAGATCCTGTTCCAGGATAAGGACTAAGCACAGCTTCTTTATCAATCAAAGCTAAAGCACCTTTTGAGCCCACTATATCAACTTTGTGAGAATTTTTTGACAAAAGAAGCAATATATAAGATTGAGGAAGTTCTTTTTGTTTATTTAATAAAGTTTCAATTTCAGTTTTATCACCAACCATAACGCCGATAAAAATATTACTTTTTTGGTAAAGCTCTTTTCCTATAAGATTAATCTCGTTACTTACTTTTTGACTTAAAATATTTTCATTAAAAAGCACAGCATCAAGAGCAAAAACCCTAGAAGGCAATAAAACAAAGAAGAAGATAGCTAAAAAAAAGCCATCTTGTAATATTTTTTTCATCCTATATGAAGATGATTTACGGTCAAAACCGACCAAGCGGTGATTGCAGCAGCAACAACTAAACCAATAACAATTAAATATTCCAAAGCCTTACTCATTGTGCTTCCTTTATACTTCTATGATCTTGTTCTTTTGAACCAAACATCTTTACACTTTGTACATCTTTAAGACTATATGGCTTTTGCATCACTTCTTGCTGAGCTTTAAGACCCCAAATAGTTAAAACTGCTAAGATAGCAAGCAACAAAACCGTAGCAATTAACATACCTGTAACACCTGAAAGAGAAAACACGCATCTATTATTATTTTCCATCATTCACCCCTTGAAAGAGAAATTACATACTCGCCAACAGCTTCTTTTTGAATATCATTAAGTGTTGGAAAACTCGGCATTGTTCCTATAAAACCAGCCTTACCACTATGTAAAACATCTACTACAAAAGCTGCAGAACCGTATTTTGTAAGATCTGGGAACATTCCATCTTGACCTTTTCCATCTTCTCCATGGCATGCTGCACAAGTTGCATAAGCTTCTTTACCTTTTGCTACTAAATTTTCATTTGCAGTTTTCTTAATAGCTGAAAGATCTTTTGCTACATAAGCAGCAATAGCAGGGATATCTTCTTCTGCTACACCTAAATCAGCAGCACCAAGCATTTCTCCACCTGGAAAATTCATACCTTTTGAACCATGTTTAATTACATTGATTATACCTTCTTCACTACCCCAAATATTTAAATTTTGAGCTTTACCATTGATACCATCTCCTGTAATTCCATGACAAGCCGAACACTGAACTAAAAAGATATTTTGACCCATTGCTATTTTATCTTCAGGAGATAAATTTTTAAATTTTTCTTCAAATTTTGTATTATGAGTTGCTACTTCTTCATTATATTGACCTATACTTGAAAAAGAATTTAAAGGATATCCCCATAGAAAATACCAAATAGCCCAAACAATAGTCAGGAAAAATACCACAGCCCAACCAGTAGGAACAGCATTTTTATACTCTCCTATTCCATCCCAACTATGTTCACTAAGCTCTGACTCGCCTTTTTTTTCTTTCATTTGCTTAAACATTCTACCCACAATAACCAGTGTGATTAAAATGATAAGAATAGCTCCAATTAAAGATAAGAGATTAACATTATCTTCTAAATTTAACCATTGCATTAAGCACTCCTTTTACTTTCTAATACACTATCATCAATATCATCTTTTAAGGCAAGGTTTGCATAATTTTCATAATTTCTCTCGCCTTTTTTTTCTGTTCTATATAAATGATACAAATACGCATATAATACTATTGACAAAAACATCACGAGTGCAAAAAAACCATAACCTTGGAAAATCTCCCACTCATGTTTTTGAACTGTTGCTAAATCAAATGTGATTAAATTTTTAATCACATCAAAAACTATTGATAAATGTTCCATCATCTTACTTTAAACTATTTAAATAAGCGATCAAAGCAACTATTTCTTTGATTTCACCTTTAGCAAAAGCATCTTTTACTTCTTGATTTTTCATTTGATCAACTATAGCCTGAGCTTCAGCTTTTACTTCAGCTTGTGCATCCTCCCAAGAACCAAGTTTTGTTCCATTTTCTGCATCATAAGGAACATTGAAAACTTTTTTCACAGTTAAAGCCTCAGCATAAGCAGTTTCAATATCTGCATTATTTTTAAACATATGCTTATATGAAGGCATAATAGAATCTGGAACAACAGAAGTAGGATCCCACATATGATTTTCATGCCAATCAGCCGTTCTATAATTTCCTACACGAGCAAGATCAGGTCCTGTTCTTTTTGAGCCCCAAAGAAAAGGTCTATCATAAGCAAATTCACCACTTACAGAATACATACCATAACGATCTGTTTCTGATTTAAATGGACGAATAAGCTGTGAATGACAAGCATTACAACTATCTTTAATATATACTGCACGCCCTGCAAGTTGTAAAACCGTATAAGGTTTTTTACCTTCAATTGGTCTTGCATTTTCTGCAAAATTTGGTAAAACTTCAACTATGCCTGCATAAGCAATCACTACAAAAACAGCTACAGCAAAAAAGAATGGATTTTTTTCTAACCAACTAAACATTTTCTCTCCTTTTTATGCTGCCATAGGCGAAGCGCTTTTTGGTTCTTTATCAAGCACTCTTCCACAAGCAATTGTTTTGTAAATATTATAAGTAAACATAAAGAAACCGATAAGATACAACAATCCACCAATCGCTCTAATCCAATAATAAGGAACAATAGCCACAACAGTATCAATAAAGCTATAAAGCAAGTTACCATACTCATCTGTCGCTCTCCACATCATACCTTGAGTAATACCCGCAATCCACATTGAAGCAAAATAAAGAACTATACCTGTGGTTTGGATCCAAAATTGAGCTTCCATTAAAGATTTGCTATAAAGCTCTCTTTTGAAAACTCTAGGAGTCATATGATAAAGCGCGGCCATAGTCATAAATCCTACCCAACCTAATGTTCCATCATGAACATGTCCTGGAATCCAATCTGTAAAGTGTGCTAAAGCATTAACAGATTTAATTGAAAGAATTGGCCCTTCAAGTGTTGAGAACATATAGAAAGTTGATGCCAAAATCATAAATTTAATCAACGGACTCTCGCGAAGCTGACTCCACTCACCTTTCATAGTAAGCAAGATATTAATCGCTGAACCCCAAGAAGGTAAAATCAATACTACAGAGAAAACCGAACCCATAGTTTGCATCCAATCAGGTACAGTTGAATAAATCAAATGGTGACCACCTGCCCAAAGATAAACAAACATTAAGCCCCAAAATGCAAATAAAGAGAGTTTATAAGAGAAAATCGGCTGACCACTTTCTTTTGGCAAGAAGTAATAAATTTGAGCAATAATACCCACAGTAAATACAAATGCCACAGCATTATGTCCATACCACCATTGTACTAAAGCATCATTTGTTCCTGCATACATTGATACACTATGCCACCATTTACCCATTCCAGTAACAAAATAAGTTGGTACTTCCATGTTGTTAAAAAGATAAAGCATAGCTATACCTAAAAATGTAGCTATATAATACCATAGAGAAATATAAAGGGTTTTTTCACGGCGAATTCCAATAAGTCCAAAAATACTTACACCCCATAAAACCCAAACAAGAACAACAAGAATATCTAAAGGCCACTCAAGCTCTGCATATTCTTTAGATGTAGTCACACCCATAAACAAAGATATAACAGCTAAAACCATAGTAAGCATATAAAGCCAAAAATGAAACTTACCAACAGCCATTAAAAATCTTGACTCAGCCATACTCACTTTAAGAACACGCTGACCTATATAATACCAAGTTGCCCAAATCCCTGAAAGCATAAAACCAAAAATCACACCTGAAGTATGAAGTGGTCTAAGTCTTGAAAAAGTGGCATATTCTCCTGCTAAATAATTTAAATTAGGATATGCCATTTGAAAAGCTATAAGAGTTCCTATAGCCATACCAACAATGCCAAACAATATGGTCGCAAACATAAAATATCTTGCAACCGTATAGTCGTAATTTAATACATTACCTGGATGCATCGACTTTCTCCTTAAAATTTTTGATAACAAGAGAATATTATAGAATATTAATTATACATTTTTTCTTAAAAATGATAATTTTGTTAATCATTTGTTATGTTTTATATTTTAAGGCTAAATCAGTCTTATTTATTGATATTTATCTTATAACCTAAACTTGGCACATTTTTTATAAAATCTTCACCCACTTTATCTCTTACTCTTTTTATAAAAGTTCTAACAGCAGTATCGCTCACATGTTCACCTATCCAAACATTTTTCTTAATATCTTCATGCAAAACCAAAGCTCCAGGTTGCTTTAAAAGCAAAGAAATAAAAGCCAATTCTTTTTTAGTTAAAACAATTTCTCCACCACTGTAAATTAAAGTTCGTTTAGTTTTGTTAAATTGATATTCTTCGGAAATTTTTACAAGCATATTTGCTTCAATTTTTTCACCTATCAGATAATCTAAAACTTTAAACAACTCTTCTATATCAACAGGTTTAATCAAATATTTATCTATACCAATATCAATAGAACGCAAAAGTCTCTCTTTCTCTGAATACGCACTAAGAACAACAATTGGGACATCATCTGAAATTTCTTTAATCTCTCTTGCCATATCCAGTCCATCCATAATAGGCATAGCAATATCTGTGATAACTAAATCTGGCTTAAATTTTTTAAATTTTTTAAGCCCCTCATCTCCATTTTGAGCTCCGATTACTTTACTAAAGCGTTCGCTTAATATATTAATCATTGATTCTCTAGCCTTAACCTCATCTTCAACTACTAATATTATCAATTCTTTACATTCTTGTGACATTTCTACTCTACCCTCTCTTTTAGTTTTAAAAATATCTCAAAACAAGCCCCGTCTTTTCCATTTTTAACTTTTATTTTTCCTTGGAAACTTTCGATAATTTGTCTACTTATATAAAGTCCTACTCCTATACCTTGACTAGGATGTTTTGTTGTAAAATAAGGTTGAAAAATTTTATCTAAATTTTCTTTATCAATCCCACCAGCATTATCTTTTATTGTAATTTTCAGATAATTTTTTCCAAATTTTGAAAAATTTATTGTTATGATTTTCCTTTTTTTGTTTTTAAATGCTTCTATTGAATTTAAAATCAAATTAAGAAAAACTCTTATTAAACCATTCTCATATGCCAAAACTTCATAATCACTTTTCGAAACAATATTAATATTTACATGATTTTTTTCTATAGTTTCAAAAGCAATTTCCAAGGCTTTATTTAAAGTCTCTTTTATAAATACACACTGCTCTACTCCTTTGTTAAACAAAGTTCTAAACACATCAATTGTTTCTGACATATTTTTAATCATATCTTTTGATTGTGAGTAAATTTCAGCAAATCCTTTTTCATCTTTAAGATTTTGCTTCATTTGAAACATGGCAATACCGAGCTCATTTAACGGTTGTCTCCATTGATGTGCTATATCGCTAATCATTTGTTCTAATGAAGATTTCAAAATCTCTTCATATGCTATTTTAATATCTTTTTCATTTTTTTCCAAGGCAATTTGCATTTTTTTCTCAAATTTTTTACCTAACTGTATAAATTCTTGTTGGTGATTTTTAGCTGTATTTTCAAGATTAATACTTAATTCTCTTAATTTAGCGTGATTTAGAGCAAGCTCTTCATTAAGCTTAAAAGAATTACTAACATTATGAGAGAATGCTACTATTTCTATTAATTCATTATTTTTATCCAATATGGGGATTAATAAAGTTTCAAGATAGAAAGTTTTGCCTAATTTATCAATATTTTTAAAAATAACTTGATAAGGTTTTTTATATGAAAGTTTTTTTAAAAGTTCTTCAATATAACATTCCTCAACATCTGGATGTTTAAATATTGAATGTTTTTTTCCTATAAGCTCTTTTTTACTATATCCACTTATTTGACAAAGTTTATCACTGACAAAAATTAAATTTCCTTGAACATCAGCTCTTGAAAAAATTGTATTTTTTTCAAGAGCTTTAAAAAACTGATCTTTAAAAAAATCTTTCATTGAAAAGCCTTAAAACCTATATAGGCAAGATTTATACCGTAACAAACAATAACGCCATACGATAAATAATTAAATAAATTTTTCAAAAAATCACTAAAAAACTGTGAAATTTTAGAAAAAAATAACATCGCAGGTAAAGTTGATATTCCAAAAATCATCATTACCAAAATACCTTCAAAAATATTTTGCTTACTCATTGCATTGGCTATAAAAAAATACACCAATCCACAAGGAACAAAACCATTTGAAAATCCTAAAAATATGGCTGATTTTAATCCTTTAAAATTTTTAGATTTTTTAATAATTTTCTTTACAAAACTATCAAAAAAAACATTATTTTCAATAAAAGATAACATATTGCCTCTAAAAATAAGAGCAAAACCCAAAATCATCATAAATATACCAAGAATAAAAAATGACAAACTTTGAACCTTAGCATTGATTGCCAAGATATTCCCAAAAGTCCCAAAAATTATCCCTAAAACAATATAAGCAAAAATTCTAAACAAATTATAAATAAAAGTTAATAAAAATAAATTATTGCTTTTTGAATTCAAATTTATAAAAAGTAAATTAAAACCACCACACATAGAATAGCAGTGTCCAAAACTAGATAAAAAAGCAACGCTGATAATAGCTAAAAAATCTATACTCACATCAAATTCATAAATTCTTTAAAAATATACTTACTTTCATGAGGACCTGAAGAACTTTCTGGATGATGTTGCACTGAAATAATAGGATAGTCTTTATATCTTACTCCTTCAACATTATCGCCAAATAAATTTCTATGAGTGATATGAGCCACTTGAGCTAATTCTTCTGGAACATTATAATTATGATTTTGTGCGGTAATTTCTACCGTTTTTGTATCAAGATTGATCACAGGATGATTTGCTCCATGTTGTCCAAATTTCATTTTATAAGTTTCATATCCAAAAGCATTACTTAAAAGCTGGTGACCTAAGCAAATTCCAAGCATAGGAATTTTAGCTTCTGCAAGTTTTTTAATCTCTGCAATCTCTTGTTTTAAAATCCTTGGCTCACCTGGACCATTAGAAAGAAACACGCCTTGAATTTCACCTTTTTTATACAGAGTAATCAACTCATCTGCTTTAACATTATATGGATAAACTTCTACTTCAAAACCTACTTCTACAAGTTCATTTAAGATATTTGTTTTAACACCATAATCTATAACAGCAACTTTTTTCTCACTTCTTTTAGCATCATTAAATTTTTGAAAACTAGCGTTCCAAACGCCTTGTTTATGAGAATAATTTTTCTTAGTGCTAACTTCTTTTACAAAATTTACTTCATCAATTTTTGCTGATTTTTCTAAGGCGATTTTTAAATCTTCTTTATTTGAAATTTCAGTTGAAATTACAGCTCTTAAATTGCCATTATTTCTTATCATTTTTACTAGATATCTCGTATCAAGTTCATAAATTCCTATTTTTCCATGTTTTTCAAGATAATCTTGCAGACTTTCTTTAGCGCGAAAATTTGAAAAACTGGAACTTAATTCACGCATTAAAACACCACTTGCAAAAATTTCCTTGCTTTCATTATCATTTTCATTGGTTCCCACTATACCAATTTCTGGCATGGAAAATACGATAAATTGCCCTGCATAAGAAGGATCTGAAATAATTTCTTGATACCCTGTTAAAGAAGTGTTAAATACAAGCTCTCCAAAAAAAGTACCGCTCTTTCCAAAAGCCTTAGCACTTAAAAAAATATCATTTTCTAAATAAATATAAGCCTTCATTAAAACATACCTTTTTTTCTGAGCTCTTCTTGATAGAGTTTTTCAAAGATAAGATCGTATTCTTCGCTACCTGGAATAGGTTTTGTTTTATAATTGCTAATTTTCTCATAAACCTCATCTTCAAGTTTTTCATAAATTTTAAGATAAGACTCTATGCTTGAAAAGATTAAATTTTTAACTCTATTTTCACTCACTATAAAATTAATATAATCATTCTCTACAAGTTCTTCTAAAATTTGATGCGCTAGATGATTATGTCTATCTTCAGAATCTAAAATCACATTAAATTCAGGAGCTAACTTTTTCTTCACAAGCCAAAACATATTTTTACGATCTACTTGCATAAGCTCCATTTCATCTTCTTGTTGCTCTAAAAGCTCTTTTACTCTTTCATCTAATTTTCTTTCATTTAGAATATCTTTCTCTAAAACTTCTATTATACATACCTTAAGCTTTTCTAATTGATCTTTAATTTCTACAAAAGAAGAATTAGCTATATCTAACATCATTTTATTTGCGATATAAGGAATATGTGGTAATTTTATACGCATCTTAAAAACCTTTTATTTGATAATGTTTGAAATAATAGCTTATTTTTGGTAAAAGAATGTTAAAAATGAAAAATTTTCATTATTTTAATCACCTAATTACTAGCATTATTATCTAAATTTTTCAAAAGCAAAGTAAGCTCGCTAGCTTTTTTTGGATCCATTTTAGATAAAACACCTGAAATTTTACGCGATTCCAAAGAAAGCATTATTTTGCTTGCATCCTCTGCATCCATTTGACTTAAAACATCTGCAATGGCTGCATCTTTCATTTGGGAATAAATTTCTTTAACCCTACCTTGTGTTTTATCATTGATTGAATTTAAAATCTTTTGTTGTTCTTCTACAAGCCTTGCGTTTTCAAGCTTTAATTCTTCAATTTTTGCCAAAGTTGCATTAACCTCAGCCTCTTTTTTTTCTAAATTTTCAAGCCTTTCTTTTTGCAAAGCTTCAAAAGAGGCTTTATAAGCTTCTAAAGATTGTCTTGCTTCATCAAATTCTCTAGTTTGCAATTCAATTTGAGCTTTTCTAGCTTCAAAATACTGCTCACAATCTTGTTCAGCTCCAAAAACTACACTTGAAATAAAAACTAACAATATAAATTTTTTAATCATCTTTTTCTCCTTTGAAAAAACGACTGATTGCAATTTCATCTAAAAATTTTTCTTCAGCCTTGGCAAGTTCTTTTTGCTTTTGTTTAATTTCCTCGGCTTCTAAAACCTTCATTTTTTCATAATCTAAATGTGCTTTTTGATATAAAAACTGATAATGATTCATTTCTTTTTTAGAAAGTTCTACTTTCTCCTTAGCTCTTGCCAAAGCCTCGCGTCCTACTTGTGCCATACTTAAATTCGATCTTAACTCTGCTATAGATCCTGATTTTGGCAATACGCCTAAACTTTCACACTCTTGGCGTGAAAGTTCATAAGCTTTTTCATGTTCAAGCTGTCTTTGTTTGGCTTGATTAAGATTTGATTCTGCTTTATCAAGTTGTTGTTTTCTTACCTTTACAACAGAATTATATTTACTTTTCATAAGATGATAGTATCATCTCTTTCAGGGCTAGTAGAAATATACTTTACCTTAACCCCTGCAAGCTCTTCAAGTCTTGCTATATATTTTTTAGCATTTTCTGGCAATAAATCATAATCTTTTATACCAAAAACTTTATCCCAACCATCCATTTCTTCATAAATAGGTTGAACATTTTCTAAATCACTTGGTATATAGTCGATTTCCATACCCTTATATTCATAAGCACGACAAATTTTTATCTTTTCAAAACCATCTAAAACATCAAGCTTCATCAAAGATAAAGCATCAAGACCATTAAGCCTTGCTGTATATCTTACAGCAACCGCATCAAACCATCCACAGCGTCTTTTGCGTCCCGTGCTTACGCCAATCTCTTTTCCAATTTGCGCAATTTTTTCTCCATCTTCGCCCTTATCCTCAGTAGGAAAAGCTCCATTTCCCACACGCGTTGCATAAGCTTTTACAATACCTATAATATTTCCCGCTTCTTTAGGATTTAACCCAAGTCCTGTTAAAGCGCCTGCTGAAATAGTACTTGAACTTGTAACATAAGGATAAGTTCCATGATCAATATCAAGCATAGAGCCCTGAGCTCCTTCTAAAAGTACTCTTTTATCTTCATCTAAAGCCTTCCAAAGCATTCTTGTAGTATCTGTAATATAAGGAGTTAAAATTTCATTAAAACGTTTTAAATCAGCAAGCAATTCTTCAGCACTTGGAATTTCAATTTCAAGCATTTCAAAAAAAGTTTTATTAGCTTCAAAATCTTTTATCAAAGCCTCGCAAAGTCTTTGTGGTTCTAAAAGCTCTCCAACTCTATGTCCTGTACGATTAATCTTATCTGCATAAGAAGGTCCTATACCCTTACCTGTTGTTCCTATGGCATTTTTGCCTTTGAGCTTTTCTTTTGCAATGTCTATTAAAGAATGATGTTTTAAATTTAAATGAGCTCTATCGCTGATATATAATCTACCTTTTAAATTTTCAAATTGAGCCATTTCAGCAATCAATACTTCAGGAGAAACCACAACTCCATTTCCGATAATATTAATACATCTTGGATGCAAAACTCCACTTGGCATAAGATGAAGCGCATATCTTACACCATTTACCCAAATCGTATGTCCTGCATTGTGTCCACCTGCACTTCTGCAAACAAAATCATAATTTTCACATAATTTATCAACTACCTTACCTTTTCCTTCATCGCCCCATTGAATGCCGACAATAATATCTGCTTTGCTCATAAAAATTTCCTTGATTTTACTTAATATTGGCGAGAAGATGAGAGAATCGAACTCCCCAAAGAATAGTCAACTATCCTTTCATCTGATTTGAAGTCAGTGGCGATCACCAGATACGCTAATCTTCCAAAGTGATAATTATAGCGATTTTTAATGAAAAACAAAATAAATTTATCAATATTCTTTTTGACTTCATATTAAATTTAAGCTATAATCTCACTCTTTTTTAGCATCAAGTTTTGATGATTACATTTTTAGGATCTTTCTTTGAATTCTTTTAAACAAAAATATTTAATCAATTTTTGGGACAATTCCCGTTCTATGATTGCACTTGGAATTTTAAGTGCAGTGTATTTTGGGATTTTTGGTGGCGTTTGGGCTGTTACTGGAGAAATGACACGTTGGGGTGGCGAGTTTTTAGAGCTTTTAGGTATGAATTTAGATGGATATTCTTATTACCAAAAGCAAAATTTAAATGGAACCCCTTTAACAAGAACTGATGGTATTATGCTCATAGGTATGTTTATAGGTTGTTTAGTAGCCGCACTTTTAGCTAACAAAGTCAAATTTCGTCTACCTGCTAGCAATATAAGAATTTTTCAAGCAATAGTAGGTGGAATTCTTTCAGGATATGGAGCAAGACTTGCATTTGGATGCAATTTAGCTAATTTTTTTACAGGTTTACCTTATTTTTCTTTACACACTTGGCTTTTTACTGTTTTTATGGTTTTAGGAATTTATCTAGGAGTGAAAATTTGCAACACTTCCTTTTTTAAACCTAAAGCTAAATTAGAACGTGTAAATAAAGAAAACTTGCCGTTAAACAAGCAAAGTTTGCGTACAAAATTATATTTTAACTTAGGCATATTGCTTTTCATAGCCTTTTTAGTTTGGGTGTTTTATCTTGTTTTTACAAATGGCAATATCAGCACACAAAACAAACAAAGTCTTCTAGCTTTAGCACTGATTTTTGGTTTTGTTTTTGGCTTTGTTATTTCTAGAGGGCAAATTTGTTTTACTTCTTGCTTTAGAGATTTATTTTTATTTGGTAGAGATAATGCTATAAAAGGCGCATTAATCGGTATGATTATCGCCTCTTTAATCGCTTTTGCTTTTATCTTGCAAGGTCATACTAGCAAACTCATAGAACTTTCTCCTGCTGTAGCTGTGGGAGCATTTTTGTTTGGTTTTGGTATAGTTTTTGCCGGAGGTTGCGAGTGTGGTTGGACTTATCGTGCCTTTGAAGGACAAAGTCATTTTATAATAGTAGGAATTGCAAATATAATAGGAACTATGATTTTAGCTTTAAGTTATGACTTTTTACCAAAAGCTTTTAAAGAAGGTATAAAAATCAATCTTTTAACTGAATTTGGCAATTTAAATGGATTTTTTATCAACCTTATTTTATTCATCTTAATGTTTGTTTTTGTAGTATTTTACAAAAAACACTTTTTTAAAAATCAACTTAAAGGATAAACAGTGAAAATTACTTATAGTTTAAATTTACAAGGTGAAGCTTGTCCTTATCCTGCTATAGCAACACTTGATGTCTTACCTAAGCTTAAAAGTGGAGAAATTTTGGAAGTGCTTTGCGATTGCCCACAAAGTATCAATTCCATACCTCAAGATGTAAAAAACCGTGGTTTTAAAGTGCTTGAAATCGATCAAAGTGGACCCACACTAAGATTTTTAATCCAAAAGCCTTAAAAAAGGCTTTTATTCTCAAAGCTCTTTTAACATCTTTTCATAAGCTGCCTTAGTTCCAGATCTTACATTTGTAAACAAACTTGCAATAATAATCACCACCGAAGCTACTAAAAACCCTGGAACTATTTCATAAAGACCTGAATTTGCAAAATTCTTCCAAAGCACCACAGTAGCAGCTCCTGTTATCATACCTAAGATCGCTCCTACTCTTGTCATCCTACTCCAAAATAAAGAAAAAAGCATTACAGAACCAAAAGAAGCTCCAAATCCAGCCCATGCATAAGAAACTATACTCAAAACACTTGAGTTTTTATCAGTAGAAATCAAAAACGCTATTACAGCTACCAATAAAACACCTAATTTACCTAAATTTAATACAATATGACTTGGTGCATCTTCTCTAAAAATCTTTTTATAAAAATCTTCCGCTATAGTAGAACTTGAAACCAGCAATTGTGAACTTGCCGTACTCATAATAGCCGCTAAAATAGCACTGAGTAAAATACCTGCTATCCAAGGATTAAATAAAAGCTGCGACATCACGATGAAAATCTTTTCAGGATCTTGCAAACTTAATTCAAATTTATGCACATAAGCTATACCTAAAATACCTATCATACAAGCACTTAAAAGACAAACCGCCATCCAAGCAATACCTATAAAAGTGGCCATAGGAATATCTTTAGTAGAACGAATCGACATAAAACGCACTAAAATATGTGGTTGACCAAAATAACCCAAACCCCAAGCAAGTGCAGATATAATGCTTACAATTCCTACTCCTTCGCCCATAGATAAAGCTTGTGGCTTTATTTCTCTTACTATATTCATCGCTTCACCAAAACCACCTAAATGATAAAGCATAACCAAAGGTACAATAATTAAAGCCATCATCATTAAAAGCCCTTGTATCATATCCGTCCAACAAACCGCCTTATATCCACCTAAAAAAGTATAAGCAACAATAATAATCGTTCCAGTAGTTAAAGCATAATCGTATCTGATACCAAAAGTACTTTCAAAAAGTTTTGCTCCGCTTACAAGCCCTGATGAAACATAAAAGGTAAAAAATATCAAAATTACCACCGCACATACAATGCGCAGTATATGTTTATCATCATCAAAACGAGTTTCAAAATAATCAGGAATAGTCAAAGAATTTGCAATCACACTGGTATAAATTCTAAGTCTTTTTGCCACAAAAATCCAATTTAAACTAGCTCCTATAGTAAGCCCAATTGCAATATAAGAATCTATAAAACCACTTACATATAAAGCTCCTGGTAAACCCATTAAAAGCCAACCACTCATATCAGAAGCCCCTGCGCTAAGTGCAGATATCACAGGCCCCATAGTACGCCCACCTAGAAAATAATCCTCTGAATTTTTATTTTGCTTATAAAAATAAAAACCTATATAAAGCATTAATAAGGCATACACTACAAACATCACTGCTATTGGGGTATTAATTTGAACCACTTCCATCAATCTCTCCTTGATCATTAAGATATTGCTCTAATGCCTAAATTTCCATAACGATGAAAAGATATACTTAAAGCTTTTTCATTAAAATAATTTAAAAGTTCAAAACGACCATTTAATAATGGCTTTTCTCTTATAATGATTTTAGCAAGCTTTGCAGCCTCTTTATAAATCTCATCATTTACATCTGGCTTTGCTAAATAACGCACTCTTTCATATTCTTTAATACTCTTGATAAAATTTTCTTTATTTTCTTTTAAAAACAATACTTTTGCTCCTATGCTTTGAACAATTCGTTCTATCATACTAACATCTTGTTCATCATAACTGATACTTAGATCAATATTTGCAATATTTGCACCTAAAACCACACCTAAAACATCTTTTAAGCTTTCATTTCCACAAAGTCTTAAAACCATATTCTTTATTTTAGTATAAGAAAAAAGATTATCTTCTCCACGAATATTGACATAATCTTTTGAAACACTAAACTCGTTTTTATAATGATAAGCATAAGATTGAGACATTTTAATTAAATTGTTTATAAAATCTTGTGCTTCTTTTAAATCTATTTGTGCTAATTTTTTTGAAAATTTATCTTCAATTAAATGATCATCAAAATCTTCTTGCTTAATCTCTAAAAATTGAGTGATATAATTATAAATTCCCACTTTTCTACCCAAACCTATAGCTGATTTTTTAATCCCACCAAAAGGTTGACGCAGCACTATAGCCCCTGTGGTTGGTTTATTGATATAAATATTTCCTGCTTCTATGTGAGTGTGAAAATACTCCCATTCTCTTTCATCTAAGCTTTCAAAACCTGCAGTTAAACCATAACCTGTGGAATTTACTATATCAATAGCTTCTTTTAAGTCTTTAGCCTTCATCACACTTAAAATCGGTACAAAAAGTTCATTCATATGAGTAAAATCACCCTTTTTAGTGCCATATTTTATGCCTGGAGTCATCAAATAAGGATTATCCTCTAAAAACTTAGGTTTTAATGCCCATTCTTCATAAGGTTGTAATTCATCTAAGGCCTTTTGAACTTTAGAACTTGGCTTATCAGCTAAAGTACCTAATTTATTTTTAAATTCAAAAGGATTGCCCACTGCCATAGAACTCGCAGCATCCACTAAAGTCTTTTTAAATTCTTCATCATGATAAACCTCTTCTTCTAAGACTAGCAAAGAAGTAGCTGAACATTTTTGACCGCTATTGCTAAAAGCAGAATGAATGATATTTTTAATCGCACTATCACGATCAGCAAATTTAGAAATTATAGTCGCATTCTTTCCGCCAGTTTCAGCACTTAAAAGCAAGGTTGGATTAGCTTTTAACATAGCATAAGCAGTATCCTCTCCTCCTGTAAGAATTGAAAATTTAATCGCTTCATCAATAAGTAAATATTTAGAAATATCACTTCCTTTTGAAGGTAAGAAAATCAAAGCATCTTTTGGAATACCCGAATCCCAAAAACACTTACAAAGCATATAACCTGTTAGAGTTGAAAGTGAAGAAGGTTTGTAAATCACCACATTACCTGCGGCTAGTGGTGCAGCTATAGTACCTACTGAAATTCCTATAGGAAAATTCCAAGGAGCTATGGTAACCCCTATACCTTTAGGTGTGAATGTAACTTTTGGATTTTATTTTTTAAGCTCTTCTAAAGAGTGCGGATAAAACTCTATAAAATCAATAGCCTCGCTTACTTCAGGATCGATCTCTAAAAAGGTTTTGCCCACTTCTAAAGCTGCCAAACCTATCAAATCCCCTCTTCTTTCTCTCATCAGTTTTGCACTTTTGGCTAAAATTTGATAAATTTCATCATGACTTTTTTGTGTAAATTTGGAATTTTTAGCTACTTCTAAAGCTTGTTTGATTTCTTTTTCTCCTGCTAAATAAGCCTTTCCTATAACTCTATCTTTGATCTTATCTTTAACTTCTAAAACATTTAAATTTTCTGCTTTAAAATCAAGTTCGCCTATAACAGGATAAACATCATAATCTTTTAAATTTTCATATTTAGTTTTAATTTCTTTAGCCCACGCTCTATTTTGTACTAAAATAAAATCCGTATCGCTTTCATTGCTAAATTTTTTACTTTCATAAGAACTTATGATATTTGATTCTTTATTTCTATCTTGCTTACGATGTGTAGT
This sequence comes from Campylobacter sp. CFSAN093238, assembly GCF_012898015.1. Taxonomy (NCBI): domain Bacteria; kingdom Pseudomonadati; phylum Campylobacterota; class Epsilonproteobacteria; order Campylobacterales; family Campylobacteraceae; genus Campylobacter; species Campylobacter sp. CFSAN093238. Next base: position 1,538,179 of record NZ_CP040611.1, read on the forward strand.
ATTATCAAGAGTTTTTATGCCTTCTAAAGATTTTAAAAAAAGTTCTTTTTGGATATTCCAGTTCTTATCTCCTACTTTAAGATTGAAAAAATAACGCATAAAATTATCTTCACTTGTATTTTCATCAAGGCGTCTTACAAGATAAGCAATGGCATTGTTAAAATGTGCTTCATCGCAAACTGGGGCATAAAGGATTAGATCATGCATTTTAGATAATTCATAAGAACATTGCAAACTCATACCTTCAAGCATTTCAAAAGTAAAAGAATCCAAAGCACCCACTTCACTTATGCGTGTATAAGCATAAGCAATCTCAAAGATATTATGACTTGCAATTCCTATGTTGATGTATTTATAATTATCTCCTTCAAGAATAAAATCAAGCATTTTATTATAATTACTATCAGTATCTATTTTTTTGTAAAAAGTAGGAAGCTCCCAACCCCTTTGAGACGCAATGGTTTCTTCACTTTCCATATTAGCACCCTTAACAAAACGGATCTTAATAGGCTTCATACCTTTTAAAACCCTCTCTTTTGAAAAAGCAAAAAGTTTTTTAAGATACTTATAAGAATCAGGAATATAAGCTTGCAAAACAATCCCTGCTTTAATATCAAATTTAGCCACACTTTCCATAAAAGCTGCAACGGTGAGCTCTAAATCCCTAAATTCTTCCATATCAAGATTGATAAATTTAGATACACCTTGTTTTTTCTCTTCTTCTAAGGCTAAAGCATAAAGATAATCTAGTCTTTTTACGACCTCTTCTTTAGAATAATTAAAATCTATAATATTAATTTGTGAAAAAATAGTAGTAATTTTTATGGAAATATAAGTGATATAGCTTGATTTTAAGGCTTCTTCGTATTTTTGCATACGATATTTACTCTCAGCTTCACCTAAAACCTCTTCGCCGATTAAATTCACATTTAAGGTAATTTTATCTTGCTCTTTTCTTTTCTTAATATGTGGTTCTAAAACACTAGGATTTGCATCTAGAACCATAGCTTTAGTATCTTCTCTTAAATGTTTGACAAAAAAAGGTACACTTAAATTAGGAGCAAATTTGCCAAAATTTAAAAAGCTAAAAAGTAGGAATTTTTCAAAAGTGCTAAAAAAATCCGCTATGCCATATTTACTCAAAGTATATTCTATAAGCTCAAAACTTGCATTTTTATCTTTACATCTAAAAGAACGATCTAAAAGCTCTATAAGCATAACTTTATTTTTGGGATTATTAAGAAGTTTTTGCATTTTAGCATGAAATTCTTTTTCAGAATTTGAAATATTGGCTTCTATTTGTCCTTGTAATTCTTCAGCTAAGGCTAAAGCTTTTTGTATCATTTCGTATCTCCTAAGATAAAATAAATTTTAATAAATAATATATAAATAAGATAAAAAATAATATTTTAAATCATAGAAAATGTATAAAAAATGATAAAAAAAATTTTAATGGGTATATAAGTAACAAAAATTAAGAAATGATAATATCATTTTCTTGCTTATTTACAACCTTAGCAATAATTTTAGCTTGAATATTTTCATCTTCTAGTTTTTTTAAACATTCTAAGGAATCTTTTTCACTTATAGAAATTAAAAGTCCTCCTGAAGTTTGTGGATCACAAAGTAATAATTTTTCTTCATTTAAATCAGGGGTAAGTTCTTTTATAAATTCTAAATTTTTATAAGCTCCAGCAGGAATTAAACCCATATTAAAATACTCTTTTACTCCATCTAAAAAAGGAAGTTCACTTTCAAAAATTTCAAAAGAAATATTTTTATTTAGCATTTCTTTTAAATGTCCTAAAAGTCCAAAACCTGTAACATCACTCATGGCACTTGGATGAAATTTAAGAGCAATTTGACTGGCTTTATAATTTAACTCCATCATGTTTTTAAGCATTATATCTAAATGTTTTTGATTTAACATTTGCGCCTTTAAAGCTGTACTTAAAATTCCTGTTCCTAAAGGCTTGGTTAAAATGATACAATCTCCGATTTTAGAAGTATTATTAGCAATAAATTTACTAGGATGTACTTTTCCTGTAACACTAAGTCCAAAAAAAAGCTCGGTGCTTTCTATAGTATGGCCACCCACGACTAAAGCATTACATTCTTTAACTTTATCATTTGCACCTTCTAAAAGCTCTTTTAAGATGTTTAAATCATGATTGCAAGTATCAAAACCTACTATATTTAAGGCATTAATTACCTCTGCACCCATAGCAAAAACATCGCTTAAAGCATTTGCTGCAGCAATAGCACCAAAATGATAAGCACTATCTACTATAGGAGTGATAAAATCAAGCGTTTGCACCAAAGCTAAATCGGGACTGATTTGATATACGCTTGCATCTTCATTATTTCCGATATCACTAAGTAAAGCAGGAGTTTTTTGCATGAAATTTAAAATTGTTTTAAGACCACCCGGGCTTAATTTCGCTGCTCAGCCTGCTGCTTTAACAAAATGCGTTAAATTTTGATTTTTATATTGCAGTGTTTTTCCTTATAGAGTAATGATTTTTGCTTTACCAAAAAGCTCGTTTAAAATTTCATAAGCATTGCCTATATTTCCTATTTTAAGTTCTTTGCTTTTATTAAAAAATTCTAGACAAGCTCCACAACTTATGATCTCAATACCTAAATTTTCAAGTTCTTTCATAGCTAAATGTGCTTTATGATTTTCATCAACATTGATTAAAACACTTTCATTTACGCAAAGAATTTTACTTGGAGCATGATCTAAATTTTTTAAGGTACTTAAAAATCCTACAAGTAAATTTTGTCCCAATTCACCCTCACCCACTTTGTCGGTTTTTAAAAATAAAACATTATAATCGTGAATATTTACTTTACTAGAATCAAAATTCTTTTTTTGTACTTTGATGCAAAACTCTTGTGCATTTTCATCTACAACAGGGTTTAAATTTAAAGAGTTAAGAAATTTTACAACATTATTTTTTGAAATAATAGAATTTAAAACAATTTCTAAAATTTCATTTTCTTGAAGTTTTTCAAGAGCGTTTTTTGTTTCAACTATAGGCTGAGGACAAGATAGATTGCGACAATCAATTTTCATTATTTTTCCTTGATATTAGCTTTGAAAAATAATATTATTTTATTACTTGTTTTGTGTTTAAAAATTTTAAATAATATAGAAAAAATTTAAAAGCTCAAAAATGAGCTTTTTTAAAATCTTTTTTTATTCACATCTTCAAGAATTGCCGCAGCAATTTGATTGACTTCATTTGTTATATTATTGGTGACATTTGCAACTTCGACATTTTCCTTAGTTACAGTTTCAAGTTGTGCTATAGCATCGTTAATCTGTGTGATTCCTGCTGTTTGTTCTTTTACAGATTCTGCTACTTCATTTACGCTTTGAACAAGTATATTAATATTTGCCTCGATTTCAGATAAGGATTTTCCTGTTCTTTCCGCAAGCTGTCTTACCTCATCTGCAACAACTGCAAAACCACGCCCATGTTCTCCAGCACGTGCAGCTTCAATAGCTGCATTTAAAGCAAGAAGATTCGTTTGCTCAGCGATATCTTTAATCACATTGACAATATTTTTTATATCATCAGCTTGTGAAGCAACCTCAACTGTTTTTCCACTTACATTTTGCATAGAAGAATTAATCTCCTCCACAGCTGCAGCCGATTGTTCTAAAGAACTCGCTTGTGCATTAGAGCCATCAGCAAGTTTTTGCATAGAATTTTTTAACTCTTCTGACTGATTGGCTAAATCTTTAGCAAAATTTGAAGAAGCCAAAAGCATCTTTTTAATTTCTTTGCCTAAAATATTAGTTGTAATCTCAACTTCACCTTTAGCATTAAATACTTCTGTACTAAAATCAAGAGCCTTATAACTATCAAAAACTCTATTAATTTCATTCATATTAGAACCAATTTTACTTTGTAAAACATCAAGCATCCTATTAAGAACATTTTTAAGTTCTACTAATTGAGGATTTATAGGATTTTTAGTAATTCTTGCAGTTAAATTACCCTTTTCGATTTCTCTAGCAGTTTGCACCGATTCATCTACAGCATTTTGATCTTGTTCTAAAGATATTTGAATCTTTTCAATATTTTCATTTATGATTCTTCCCATTGCTCCTAGCTCATCATTAGCACGAATTTCAATAGCCTTAGGTTCAATTTTTTCATGATTTAAAAAACGGAAAAATGATTCTAAAGAACTAAGAATCACAGGCAATCTAGATGCGACAATTTTTCTTACGCAATAATAAACCACTCCTAAAACAACAAAAATAAAAATAAAAGATGCACCAAGAATAATTAATTGTAATTTTTTTAAGGGTTTAAATACTGAATATTTAGGAGCAGTTACCAAAACTGCCCAAGAACTATCTTGCACTTTAAAACTATTAATCGCAGCATAAGAATCATCACCATCAGAAGCTATATAGTTAAAAACTCCATTTTTTCCTTCACTTATGGCCTTATAAGTTTCTTGTGCACCTTTATTAGGATTGATATCTTTTAAATTTTTTAAAACTAGATTTTTATTTGGATGTATCGCCATAAAACCATCTGAATTTAAAAGAACTCTTAATTCACCATCATATTTTTGACCTTTAGGGTCTAAAAGATAAGTAGCAATATCTGAAAAATCTAAAGTCATGCCTATGACACCTACAACTTGATTTTTTCGATCAAAAATAGGCATAGCAACATTTACAGCATCAAAATCTTGACCTTCTAAATTCATCTTAATAGGACGGCCTATATATACTTTATTTTCCCCATATTTTGCTTTTTTTAATATATCTTGCACAACTTGCAGATTAGCTATTTCATCACTAGCTTGTATTGCTTTTATTCCGCCTTTATTATCCTTTTCTTCATCAGCGTAAAGCATAACAAATTTTCCACTTTGAGTATTAAAAAATTTACTCTCTTCTTTAAAGTATTCTGGCGGATCAATAAGATATAAATAAGTAAAATTAGAATAAGCACTATTATCAAAAGTATTGGTTATAATATTTGTTATATTGTCTATATCTAAATCTTCTTTAGAGGTTGATCTAAACATTTCTGTTAAAGTACCTGAAATACTTTTATTTAAAGCGATCATTTCCCCAAAAATTCCTTGAGTTTGAGTAGCATATTCTTTCGTGATAGAAGCAAGAATATCTTCTGTATTTTTGGTAATATTTTGACTTACTTGTTTTGTGATTAATGAAATTAAAATAACAAGTCCAATAACAACAACAGCTGCCACAGAAAAAATAAGTTTTAAACCTATATTTAAAGATTTAAACATCTTATAACTCCTAAAAAATAAAAAATTTAGATTCTAATTTTAACATATTTTTAAAAAAATAATATTAATTAATTATAAAAAAATTATGTATTAGTATTTTTTGATAGAAGATTTATTTTTTTCCTTTTAAAAACAATTCTTTAAAGCGTTTATTAGCGTATTCTTCTATGTCTTTTTGCAAAATAGAGTAATTTTCCATCAATTCCATAGCTCTAGGAGTAAGTTTTGTTCCTGATTCTTTAGAGCGTCCTTGTCTTGTGCTAACTAAATTTTCTTGAGAATTTTTTTGTAAGGTTTGTAAATGCATCCAAGCTTTTTTATAATTAATCCCCATAAGTTTAGAAGCATGTAATAAACTACCTGTTTGTCCGATAAGTTCTAAAAGTTCTGTTTTTCCTCGACCAAAAAGCAAATCTCCATCCGCATTTTCAATCCAAGTTTTTGTTCTTACTATAAATTGCTTACCTTTTTTTTCTTTAAAACAACCAAGTTGACAATACTTTACATCAACCTTATAAGTTTTTAAAGCTGAACGCATACTTTTAAGTCCACAACCTTCTTTAGCAATATCTCTTGCATCTTTACAAAAAATTCTACGCTTTTCATCTAAACTAGGTTCTATTTTTTTAAGCACTTCAATCTTTGCTTTTTCAAAATCTAAATGTCCAAATTGCCCCAACTCGCAATTATCAATTCTCATGTGATTTTCATCGGCTAATTGTCCGATTTTTTCTATATTTATATTAAATTTCTTTGCAATTTTAAAAGCCGTACCACAATCTAATTTTTCATTGCTATTTAACAATTCTCTCATATATGAGATGATTTCTTTTTCTTGATTTTTATCCATGAATTCTAAATTCTCCACTATAAATATTGATCTTATTTTCTCTAGCAAAACCACAAAGCGTTAAATCAAATTTTCTTGCTATCATAACCCCTAAACAAGTAGGAGCCGTGCGTGAAACAAGCACTGGAATTTTATGCATAACTGCTTTAGCTACCATTTCAGAACTTAGCCTTCCACTAACCATTAAAAAACATTGACTTAAATCAACCCCAGCTAAACGTGCTTTTCCTAAAGCTTTATCTATGGTATTATGTTGAGCTATATCTTCACCTATAAAAAAAGTTTTCTCATCTACAAAAAGCTTAGCCGTATGCACACAGCCTGTTTTCTCGTAAAGCTCGCATTGAGTATAAAAAGTACTCATTTGTTTTAAAATTTCATCTTTGCTAAATTTTGCATCAGAACTAATTTTACTCGCTTCAATAGCTTCTGGATCGATATTGGCAGTATGTGCTCTACCGCAACCACTTATAACTACACCTTCAGCATTAAGCTTTGCTAAATTTTCTTTATCAATCTTTGCTTTAATATGCACACTCATACCATCATCTTTTGTTTCTATGCTCTCAATATCGCTTACTTTCGCAATGATATTTTCACTCATTAAATATCCTATTGCTAATGCCTGTTCATCTACAGGAGTTGCCATTAAAGCACCTACTTTTTCATCATTAATAAAAATTTCAAGCTTAATTTCACGCACTAAAGTATCATTGCATGTAAAAGATTCATCACCTTTATATTTTAAAATTTGAGTTGTAAATAACGGATCCATACCTTATCCTTTAAATATCTTTAAACAATATTATATCAAAAAAACATAAATAACAAATTTATATATGGAAAAATAGATTTTAGATTCAACTTATAAAAGAAAATTCGTTCTATTTATTTCAAAAAAGCTTAAAACTACCGCTATGTAATAACATAGCGGTTAAAGATTAAATTTTCACATTAGGATCATAAGAAAAACTAGGTTCAATTTGCTTTTTATTGCTTAATTCTTTATACCAATAAGAATGTAAAATATAAACCTCTTCTTCTTCTTTATAACCACTAATCATAGAATGGATACTGCCTTTGATTGCAAATACTGCCATATAAATATGCACACCAAAAAACACTGCACACACTATACCCAAGAAATTATGCACTATAGCTGAAATTCTTAAAAGTTCAATTTGAGTTAAACCAAAAAGACCTTGAATTGCCGTGGAATTAAAATCAAGAAAATACATAAATCCACCTGTAATTATCATCAAAAATCCACCAAATACAGCTATATAATACCAAGATTTTTGACCAAAATTAAACTTACCTGCAGGTACAGGACGTTTTACTTTGCTTAAATAACCACCTACTATCATCATCCATCTGATATCATAACTTGCAGGAAGCATTCTTTTAATCCACCATAAAAACATAGGGATTATAGAGATGATAAACAAAATCGTTGCAAAAGCGTGTAAATTTTTACAAACCCTTACAAAAACTCCACCCCCAAAAACTTCTCCAAACATCATCACAAAACCAGTTGGCACTAAAATCACCCAAGAAATGGCTGCGATAAAATGAAAAAGTCTTTCAAATAATGTAAAAGCATAAATTTTCTTTCCATCGTGTGAAAATTGCTTAGGTCCTATAACCATATAATGCAAAGCAAATGCAGATAATACCGCAATAACAGTGATTAAAGCTATAGTAGCTATATATTCACCTTGCAAAGTTGTCCAAAGTTTGCCAAAAGTATCATAATTTGGGATATTTGTAATACGATGAAAATCCCAAATTTGAGTATCTTGTCCCATTCTCTCGCTACCATAAGCAAATAAACTCACTACGCTTAATAAAAGCGTTACAAATACTTTTCTCATAAGCGTTCCTTTCCTGTGTAAGCAATCTTCCATTCCAAACTTTCCGAAGGATTTGGAATGCCATAATTTCTATTCATAAGTCTATTATGATAAATCTCTTCTATTTTAGAACTTTCACCTACTAAAAGTGCTTTTGTTGAACACATCGCAGCACATACAGGGACTTTTCCTTCTGCGATACGATTTTGACCATAAAGTTCTCTTTCTTTTTCTGAATTCGTTGCTTCAGGGCCACCTGCACACATAGTACATTTATCCATAATGCCTTTATTTCCAAAAACACTATCTTTTGGAAATTGTGGTGCACCAAAAGGACAAGCATAAAGACAATATCCACAACCTATGCAAATTTCTTTATCATGCAAAACAATACCATCAGCACGGATGTAAAAACAATCCACAGGACAAACGATAGAACAAGGAGCATCATCACAATGCATACAAGAAATAGAAGTTGAAACTTCTTTTCCTTGAATTCCTTCATTTAAAGTAATCACACGGCGGCGGCGAATATGAATAGGAAGCTCATGTGCTTCATCACAAGCTACCGCACAACCATTACAATCAATACAACGCTCATTATCACAAAAGAATTTCAAGCGTTCTTTTTCTAAATTTGCAAAATTTACCTTACTCATTTTCCATCCTTACTGATTCTACAAAGCCCGCCTTTAGTCTCTGGAATCTGACACATAATATCATAACCATAATTTGTTACCGTATTAGCACTTTCTCCGCTTGCATAAGGCTTAGTTCCTTCTGGGAAATTGTGCGTTAAATCCACGCCTTGCATAACTCCTGTAAAATGGAAAGGCAAGAAAATCATATCTTTTGCTACACCTGGATTAACCTTCACTCTTACATGAATTTTAGTGCCTTCTGGAGAATGCACCCAAATCATATCTCCTGCTTTAATGTCTTGCTCTTTTGCTAATTCAGGATTGATCTCACAAAACATTTCAGGTGTTAAACGCGTTAGATACATAGATGCTCTATTTTCCATACCTGCACCATTTAAATTCACAAGTCTTGCGGTAACAAGATTAAGCGGGAATTCTTTAGAATAATCCTTAGCTTGTTGCACAGAAACAAATTTAGTATCCACGCGATAAAGTGCTTTTTGATCTTCAAAACTTGGATATTTTTGTACCAAATCGTTTCTTGGAGAATGTAAAGGCTCACGGTGGAGTGGAATTTTATCTTTAAAAGTCCAAACTACAGCTCTAGCTTTAGCATTTCCATAAGGAACTATGCCTTTTTCTATACATTTAGTTGCTATGATATTGCTATCATCATAAGACCAAGTTGATCCCATTTTTTCTTTTTCTTGAGCACTTAAAGTAATACCTAAAACTTTTTCTATATTATCTTTAGTAATTTGTGGATAACCTGTATTAATAGGCGAATTTAAAGGTGCATTTTTAGCAAGCAAACTCTCTCCTTCATACTCAAGTCCAAAATTATTTCTAAAGCCCATACCACCTTTTGCTACTTCAATGTCGGTATTATAAAGTACAGGAGAACCTGGGTGCTTATCACTCCAGCAAGGCCAAGGAAGCCCATAATACTCGCCCGCAACTTCGTCTTTTCCTTCTAAAGTTACCTCATCAAATTTATCCCAGTATAAAGTATGTTTTTTAAGCCTTTCAGGACTCCAACCATTAAGCCCTATACTTCTAACTGCTTTTGCAATTTCTCTTGTTGCATTTTCAGGCCAAACGATCTCACCTTTTTCATCGCGTAAAGTCTTGGTAAAGTCTTCATAAAAGCCTAATTTTTTAGCAAGCTCAAATAAAATTTCTTGATCTTCCATACTTTCATAAAGTGGATCTACAACTTTAAATCTCCATTGCCCACTACGATTTGTAGCTGTTACACTTCCACTTGTTTCAAACTGTGTTGCTGCAGGTAAAAGATAAATTCCATCTTTTCTTTCTGCGATAATCCCTGCTTCATTTACAAAAGGATCGGCTAAAACTAAAAGCTCTAAAGCTTCCAAACCTTCTTTAACTTTTACTTGTTGTGCAGTCGAAGTAATACCATTTCCCATAACTACTAAAGCTTTTAAAGGCGTTCCTGCATTATCGATAGCATCATTTCCATCTTTTCCATTTAAAGCCGCTGCCCACCATCTAGCAAGTGAAAGTCCAGTTTTATGCATCCAATCTTTACTTACAAAATTTCCTAAAAGCCACTCATAATCCACACCCCAAATTTTGGCATAGTATCTCCAAGTCGCTTCATTTAAAGGATAATAACCAGGTAAATTTTCACTCAAACAAGCCATATCTGAAGCACCTTGAACATTATCGTGTCCGCGTAAGATATTAACTCCACCACCAAATTTACCTATATTTCCAAGTACCATTTGCACAATAGGTGCTAAACGTGTATTTGAAGTTCCTACAGTATGTTGAGTTAAACCCATAGCCCAAATAAGCGTAGTTGGTTTGTTTTTAGCTACTTCGTGAGTGATTTGCACCAAAAGTTCTTTAGAGATCCCTGTAACATTTTCCACTTCTTCAGCTGTCCATTTTGCTGCTTCTTCACGAATTTTATCAATTCCAAAAACTCTTTCATCAAGATATTTTGTATCTTCCAAGCCTTCATCAAAAATGATTTTTAACATTCCATACATGAAAGCAATGTCAGTTCCTGGACGAATTCTTGCATAAATATCCGCTTTTGCTGCACTTTTTGTAAATCTAGGATCTACAACGATAAGCTTTGCACCTTTTTCTTTTGCTTTTAAGAAATGTCTAAAACCCACAGGGTGATTTACCGCTGGATTTGCTCCAATGATAATGATACATTTACTTCTTTGAATGTCTCCAAGATGGTTTGTCATAGCGCCATAACCAAATGTATTCGCCACACCGGCGACTGTTGCGCTGTGTCAAATTCTAGCTTGATGATCTACATTGTTCGTTCCAAAAAATGCTGCAAATTTTCTTATATAATAAGCTTGTTCATTATTAAGTTTTGCAGAACCTAAAAACATAACACTTTCAGGATTTTCTTTACGATAAGCAGCTAGTTTTTCTCCGATCTCACTTAAAGCTTGCTCATAACTTATGCGTTTCCATTCTCCATTTTCTTTTTTCATAGGATATTTTAAACGCACATGTGAACGCACCATATCGATCATATCAGATCCCTTGCAGCAATGTCCACCTGAACTCACAGGATGATCTTGAGCAATTTCTTGACGCACCCAAACACCATTTTGCACTTCTGCAATAATCCCACAGCCTACAGAACAGGCTGTACAAACTGTTTTTACTTTTTTACTACCTTCATACGCTTCTTTAAGCTCATCAGCACTCGCTTCTCTTAAAGTTTCACTTCTAGCAAGCAACGGTGTTGCTAGGCTTGAAAGTGCTGCCATTTTAAGAAAAGAACGACGCGTAAGCTTGATATTTTCACCTACACTTGACATTACTCAGCCTTTATATAATAATTTTCCCAATTAGCACTTCTTTGAAAAAGCACTTCTTTTTTCTTACTTTTACCTTTAACCAAATCTTTTCTTTCTTCATCTTTAGCTAGAGCTAAAGTTGTGCTACCAAGCACTCCAGCAGCCCCTAAGGCAAAAGCGGATTTTTTAAGAAATTCCCTGCGATTTTTCACGAGTCCTCCTTTGTTTATTTGCTTCTCTTCTTAAAAATTCTGAACGCGATAGATCGTTTTGCACTTTTTTAGAATTTATTTTTGCAGGTTTTTCTACTTCAAAGCAAAGTCTTTCAAATTCCATAAAAGCCAATGCAATACTTGCAATTTCCTTATATAAATTCGCATTTTTATTCATGAAAACATCGCCTAAAAACTCATCAATGCTTTTATTGATCACTTTTTCAAAAAGCTCTTTGGCTAAATCATCTTCATTTTGCCTTAAAAATTCACTCATCAACAATAAACAAAATCCAACACTATCTTCACTTTCTTTAAAAAATTTTTCATTGCGTCTTATTTTACTTTTGACTAAAATTTGACGCACACAAAGTAAAGGATTTGAATTTTCAAAACCTTCTTCTATGTAAGAAAAAGTCGTTGGAATGCTGTTTTTAAGACTTAAAAAAAGCAAATCGTATTCTTTAAAAAATGCTTGTATAGAATTTTCATCATCTAAATGCTTAAGCAAGATATCAAAATTTGATTTTAAATTTTCATCAAATAAACATTCTTGCATTGTCTTTAAATACTCTTGTAATTTTGACAATCTTTCTTCAGAAAATGAAAAAACAAAAAGCTCTCCTAGACATTGATAATAAAGACTTCTAGCTAATCTTAATTTTTCCAAATCCATTAAAGCCCCCATGCATTCAAAATTTTCAAAAATAGCTTTAAATTTTGCTTGAATGAATATTATGCAAAATATACCTAATATTCATTTTAAAGCCGATTTTTAAATCGATTTATCTTAATACTATTTGATTTAAAAATCACTGAATTTCAATAAAATTCCACAAGGATTTAAAATATTAAAAAATCATACCAAAGTATTGAAAATTAGATATTTGAGTTGATTTTATATTTGAAAAAATAAAATACTTTGCATAAAATTTACATCTTTGATTCTCTTCCGAGTAAAATTAACATTTTATGCAAATTATAAATAATACTAATTTCTTAAAGAATAATCCTTATAAGAAAATTCTCTTATCATTTGAAGTTCATTTTTTGCATTTAAAAGCATGAGATTTGGAAGTCTTATACCATTAAAAGTTGTGTTTTTCACAATGGTGTAATGAATTTGATCTAAAAAAACAATTTTATCGCCGATTTTAAGCTTTTTATCAAAGGCGTATTCTCCCATTACATCACCCGCTAAACAAGTATTTCCAGTAAGCAAATAGGAAAATTCGCTTTCTTTTAAGTCTGAAATTTTTTCATTTTCTCTTGTGGCTAAAATTCTAGCATTTAAAACTTCACTTGTATAAGGCATGATGATAGTATCTGGCATATGCGCTTCGCTTGAAGTATCTAAAATAGCAATTTGTTTTTCATTTTCTATGATATCTACTACACTAGCCACCAAATTTCCTGTTTGCCAACCCACCGCTTCGCCTGGTTCAAGATAAACTTGCACACCGTATTTATCACTGAAATTTTTACACAAAGCAATAAGCTTTTCAACATCATAGCCTTTTTTAGTGATGTGATGTCCTCCTCCAAAATTCACCCATTTCATTTGCCCTATCCATTTGCCAAATTTCTCTTCAAAAACCTTTAAAACAGCTTCTAAAGCACCAGCACTTTCTTCGCAAAGTGCGTGAAAATGAAGTCCTTCTATGGTACTTAAATCCACATTTTCAAAATCTTTAGCACGAATTCCAAGTCTTGAGTATCTTCCACAAGGATTGTAAAGTTCTTTTGGGGCTAGAGAAAATTCAACATTACAACGAAGACCTAAGGAATTTTTTTGTGTTTTAGCTTGAAATTTATGAAATTGAGCTAAAGAGTTAAACATTATATGATGAGATAAGCTGGCTATTTCACCTATTTCATCTTCTTTAAAAGCAGGCGAATAAGTATGAATTTCTTTATCCATGTATTCTTTAGCAAATTTTGCTTCCCAAAGTCCGCTACAAGTACAACCTTTTAAGTATTCTCCAACAATTTTCATCGCTCCTGAAAAAGCAAAACCTTTTAAAGCTAAAAGCACTTTAGCACCACTTTTTTCGCCAACACTTGCTAAAAGCTCACAATTTTTTCTTAATTTATCTTCTTCTAAAATATAAGCTGGGGTTTGAATTTTTTCATAAAACATTATTTTTCCTTGATTAAATTGCTAAAATCATAACAAAATTAAACCAAATTTTCAAAATAAATATTTACTAAAGTTAAAAAAATAATGACTATAATACAAAAAATCAAGCAAAAGGAAAAACTAATGAATAGAAGAAATTTTTTAAAATTTAATGCACTCACTCTAGCAAGTATGGGTGTAGCCTATGCAAATCCTATGCATGATATGCACTCCATGCATAAAAATCATTCTATAAATCATGACTTAGATACTTCTTTTATAAACTTTGCTCCAAAAAATTTAAAGCTTTTAGATCCAAAACAATTCCCCCAAGGAGAAATTTTAAAAGCCTTGCCTTTACTCAAAAATGAAAGTAAAGAAAAAAATATTTTTCGTGCTACCCTAGAAATCAAAGAAAATCATATAGAGCTTATCAAAGGTAAAAAAACCTTATTTTATACTTACAATGGCCTCGTGCCTGCTCCAAAAATAGAAGTTTTTGAAGGAGATAAACTTGAAATTTTAGTCAAAAACAAACTCAAAGAAGCTACAACTATACATTGGCATGGCGTTCCTGTGCCACCTGATCAAGATGGAAGCCCACATGATCCTATCTTAGCAGGAGAAGAAAGAATATATCGTTTTGAAATTCCTCAAGATAGCGCAGGAACTTACTGGTATCATCCACATCCTCATTATACGGCTTCTAAACAAGTTTTTATGGGTTTAGCGGGGGCTTTTGTGATCAAAGCAAAAAAAGATGCTTTAAGTCATTTAAAAGAAAAAGATTTGATGATTAGCGATTTGCGTCTTGATGAAAACGCTCAAATTCCAAACAATAACCTAAATGATTGGCTAAATGGTAGAGAAGGAGAATTTGTACTCATCAATGGACAATTTAAACCTAAAATCAAACTCGCCACAAACGAACGCATACGCATTTATAATGCTACTGCAGCAAGATATTTAAATTTACGCATACAAGGAGCTAAGTTTATACTTGTTGGTACTGATGGTGGACTTATAGAAAAAGCTATTTATAAAGAAGAACTTTTCTTAAGTCCTGCTTCTCGTGTAGAAGTTTTAATCGACGCTCCAAAAGATGGGAATTTTAAGCTAGAAAGTGCTTATTATGATAGGGATAAAATGATGGTAAAAGAAGAACCTAATACCCTATTTCTAGCCAATATTAACCTAAAAAAAGAAAATGTAGAACTTCCAAAAAATTTAAAAATTTTCAAACCTTCAGAAGAACCTAAGGAATTTAAAGAAATAATCATGAGTGAAGATCATATGCAAATGCATGGTATGATGGGAAAAAGTGAAGGTGAATTAAAAATCGCTCTTGCGTCTATGTTTTTAATCAATGGCAAAAGCTATGATTTAAAACGCATTGATTTAAGCTCCAAACTTGGAGTAGTTGAAGACTGGATAGTGATAAACAAATCTCACATGGATCATCCTTTCCATATACATGGCACGCAATTTGAACTCATCTCATCAAAACTCAATGGCAAAGTTCAAAAAGCCGAATTTAGAGCCTTAAGAGATACTATAAATGTGCGTCCTAATGAAGAGTTAAGACTTAGAATGAAACAAGATTTTAAAGGGCTTAGAATGTATCATTGCCATATTTTAGAACATGAAGATTTAGGAATGATGGGAAATTTAGAAGTAAAGGAATAAAATGGTAAAAGTGGAATTTTTAGGCCCCATAAATAAAGAAAATTTAGAGCTTGAGGTAAAAAATTTAAAAGAATTAAAAGAAATTTTGCAAAAAGATGAGAGTTTAAAAGAATGGCTAGAACTTTGTGCCGTATCTTTAAACGATGAAATCATTTTTGATGAAAACACTAAGTTAAAAGATGGTGATAAAATAGCACTTTTACCGCCAGTTTGTGGGGGTTAAATGGAACATTTTACACTCTATCAAGGTTCTTTAGATATTCCTAAAATTTATAGCCAATGGTATGAATTTGCCAAGGATAAAAACTGCGGTGCTTTGCTGACTTTTTGTGGTATTGTGCGTGAAGAAGGAGGCATTGAGGCACTTAGTTTTGATATTTATGAACCGCTTTTAAAAAAATGGTTTGATGAGTGGCAAAAAAGAGTAGATTTTGATGGTATTAGCTTGCTTTTTGCTCACTCTATAGGCGATGTGGCGGTTCATGAAAGCTCTTATTTTGCAGGAATTTTAAGCAAACAAAGAAAATTAGGACTTAAACTTCTTAATGAATTTGTTGAAGATTTTAAAGCAAGTGCACCTATTTGGAAGTATGATGTGATAAACAAAGAAAGAATTTATGCCAAAGAAAGATCAACCAAACTTTGCGGTGCAGGACTTTTAAAAGGATAAAAAATGTTAATGTCTTATGAAGAAAGTTTAAAAATTTTACACTCTCATATCAAAACCTATGAAAAGATTGAAAAAATAGCTCTTACAGAGTGTTTAGGACGCATTTTAGCTCAAGACATAAAAGCCCTTAAAAATCAGCCTGAATTTCCAACTTCGGCTATGGATGGTTATGCGATCAAATTTGAAGATCAAGATAAGCCTTTAAAAATTTTAGGCCTCACACCTGCAGGCACTATGCCACAATTTAGCGTGCAAAATGGTACTTGTGTAAAAACCTTTACGGGCTCACTCATGAGCGAGGGAAGTGATACTTTAGTCCCTGTTGAAAATGTACGCGTAGAAAATGATACTCTTTTTATAGAAAAAAAAGTTCCCCAAGCTTTTGCCGTGCGTGCGGTAGGAGAAAACTATAAAAAAGATGAAATTTTGCTCAAAAAAGGCACAAAGTTAAATTATAGCGAGATAGCTCTTTTGGCTGAACTTGGATTTTTTCACATTGGTGTGTTTATAAAGCCTATTGTAGGGGTTTTAAGTAGCGGAAGTGAGATCAAAGATCTAGGAGAAGCCTTGGAAAATCCTGCTCAAATCCGCTCTTCAAATCATATCGCCATAGCTAATTTAGCTAAAAATTTAAATTGCGATACAAGGGTTTTTCCTCTTTTAAAAGATGATGAGAAAGCCACTTTTTCCACCCTTGAAAGTGCTTTGCAAAGTTGTGATATTTTGGTTACAACGGGCGGGGTTTCTATGGGAGATTTTGACTTTTTAAAAAAAGCCATCAAAGAATACGAAATCATCATCGATAAAGCCGACATAAAACCAGGTAGACATATCAAAATAGCTAAGGCTAATGAAAAATTCATCATCGCCTTACCAGGTTTTCCTTACTCGGCTATGGTAATGTTTAATCTTTACGCAAGAGAGATTTTAAACTCTTGGTTACTTCAGCCTAAAGACTATATTTGCAAAGCCTTTTTACAAGGAAGTTACAAGAAAAAAACACCTTATTTGGAATTTGTCGCTTGTAACATAAAGTTTGAAAATGGACGCATTTTAGCCAATCTTGAAGGCAAAAAAGAAGGCTCTAGTGCGATTATAAACAATCTTAACAATAAAGCTGCCCTTATGGTGGTGCCAAAAGAATGTGAAATTTTAGAAAATGAAAGTTTAGTGGATATTATCTTTATGCCTTAAAATTATTTAAATAATTTTATTTCGATTTTAATCAACCCTAAATTTCAATAAGTTTCAAATTTGCAACCTCCTTTTAGTGGAGTAATTAGCCCTAGCGGAGTTTCAATCCACTAGGGTTTATTTTAGTCCCTTTTTAAATTTCTTTATGGTAAAATTATGGCAGTTTTTAAAAGAGCTTGGCGGTTGTTTTAGTCCCTTTTTAAATTTCTTTATGGTAAAATCTACAAGAATGAGGATGATGATATTTTACAGTTTTAGTCCCTTTTTAAATTTCTTTATGGTAAAATCTTTATGTAATTTTTATAATCAAAGTATAAGTTTTAGTCCCTTTTTAAATTTCTTTATGGTAAAATCTAAACATAAATCATCTTGAATTTTAGTTTGTTTTAGTCCCTTTTTAAATTTCTTTATGGTAAAATAGATATTTACCAGATAATGAAAATTTCGGGGTTTTTTCATGAAAAATAGCAAAAATTATGCTATAATCTCATAAGAAATTTAAAAAGGGACTAAAATAAAGAGTTTGCGGGACTCTGCGGGGTTACAATCCCCTAAAACCGCTTTTAAAATTCAAATAAATTTTGCTGATGATATTTTTCTTGTTTTTTGTTTATTTGAATTTCTTCATTATTTGAATTTTTATATTTAAATTCTCCATGACTATCTATATCAAAAAGCGTTAAATTGGTTTCGTTATTAACTTTTTCGTTAAAAACTATGCCACCAAGCAAAAGCTCCATTTTATCAAATTGCTTTTCAGTGATGATTAAAGCCCTTACATTTCCATAAGGTGGCAAAATCTTTTTTACATTTTCAATAGAACTTTTTGCAGAACTTAAACCCTTGCAAATACGCATATAAACACTAAATTGCAGCATAAAATAACCTAATTTTATAAGATTATTTCTAAATTTACTTGCTAGTTTTTGCTCTTTTTTACTTTTAGTTGGCACATCAAACATCAAAAGCACACGCATAAATTTATCTTCAATCATCAAATTTCACTATCTTTAGTTCATCTTCATACAATAAAGCATTTTTAAAATTTGCCACATAATGATTTATCGCTCTGTTTAAAGGATAATTTTGCCCATCAAAATTGATTTTACTTTGTAAATTGCCAATCAACGCTCTTTTGTCATCTTTGCTTAAAAACTCACTTTCACCCTTAAGCTTTAAAACACAATCATCAACACTAGCCCTAAACACTTCTATCAAATCATCACAAAGCGCAAAAGAATTATAAATATTATCGTGCTTTATGCCAAGCCAAGGCAAAAGCCCACTTATGCAAACTGCTCTAATAATACAAGCCCTAATGATTGCATAGCCATAATTTAAAGCAGAATTTTCAAAGCAAAGCTCATCTCTTGAAAAAGAAGTACCAAACAAAGTTTTAAAATAAAGCGCCGCCGCAACAGCTTCAATATTTTTACTATCATTTAAGCTTACTTTTTTAGCCAAATTTATAAGCTCATTGCTTTGCTCTATTTTATTGTGTTTTTTTAAGATAAAGGCTTGATTTAGGATTTTATTTTTAATGATTTTTTGCCATAAAATAGCCTTTTTTTGAGCACTTACATTCATTTGCTCTTTTGCGATTTTTGCACTTTGAAAATGCCCTAAAAAAGGAGTAAAAACGCCATTTATACTATGAGTTTCATCGCAGGTTAATAAGATAATTTTATACTTTGCAAAGGCATTAAAAAGTGCGGAACTAATGCTTATTTGTAAGCTTTCTAAAACGATGATATTTATATCTTTTAAAAACAATTTGGCTATATTTTCATCTTGCTTAATCACAAGATGATTTAGCTCTAAATTTAGCTTGGCATTAGAGCTAATAAGCAGTGTTTTAAAAGCTTCATCGTAACTCATTTTTTAAAATCTTCTCTTTGTCTAAACTCAGCCTTTGTAACTTCCCCAAGTGCTGAAACTATGTATTTTTCAAATACTTTTAGATTTTGAATTCCTATGCTTTTTGCGATTACTTCTTTTTCATTTGCATTTTTAAACAATATTTTTTGATTTTTGCTTAGCGTTTCAAATTTATTATCGTGTTTTGAAACAATCAAACTAACAGTAGAGCTTGTAAAAGCATTATAATAAACAAATTCTGGCTCTTGCATATCTTTAGTTTGAATTAAAATCAAACTATCTTTGTATAAAGAAAAGCAAAACTCATAATTTTCATCCATTAAAATCCAGTCTTTTATCTCACCTTTTTTACTTCGTGCTACAGCTTTATTTGGTAATACTTTTAAAGCAAAATCCATAGTATAAATTGGCACAGCATAAAATTTATTTGTCTTTTTGTGTTTAAAAATATCCACTCTAAACATATCGCCATTTTTAACTATTTTACCATTTACTTTGCGGATTTTACCAAGCTCTAGGGCTTTTAAAACTCCTTCTTTTCCGCCGTATGATTGATAGAATTCTTCTTCTTTTCTAAATGTTTCTTCATGTAAAGCTCCACTTGGCTTTTTTCTCTCAGGTTTTGAGACAAAAATTTCATCAATTTTATCTAAAACCTTTTGCCTAAAACCACTAAAAGGCTCAAAAAACTTCCTTTTGTTTTTATAATCTAATTCACTAATTTTTTTTGCATAAAGTTCTGCACTGTTGCTTTCTTGCTCTTTTTTAAAATCTGAAAAAGCCTTTACGATAGAGTTGTTTGCATAAGCAATAATTACTGCATCGATGGCGTGATGAAGATGGTTATTTCTATCCTTAGTGCTAAAGCCCCAAGTGTGTCTTAAAGCCGATGTAAGCATACCGCTTTTTGCTTCTACATGCACTTTTGAGCCTTTTTGTGTGTCGTTTAACTTTGTATTTTCATCATCGCTTAAAGGTAAAAAATCTAAATAATCTTTAGTGTAGTTTAAAACAAGCCTTGCGATGTAGCGAGTATCGTTTAGATTTCTATCTTTAAAGTCTTTTTGCTCTTTGTCTTTGTAATTTTTATCTAAAATTCTTTTTTGCTTTTTAGTAGGTAAATTTTTTGCTAAAACTTCAATTTTCTGCCATTTTGCACTATCATTGCCAAAGGCTTCAAAGGGGGTTTTATTAAGTTTTTCTTGATTTTGCTTGGTAAAAACTAAAACTTTATTCATATAAGAATCATCAAAACTTCTAGAATAAGGGTAAATGTGATCAATTTCAAGCATTTTTTCATCTTGCAAATCACTAATTTTAATCTTTTCTCCACTATAAGCACAAAATTCTTTTTGTTCTTTAAATAATCTTAATTTTAAAATATTTTTGCTATTTATTTTTAAGCCTAGTTTTTCACATTCAAGTTCGGCGTCTTTTTTGGCCTTGTAGTTTTCGTTTTGCTCTTTTTCTATTTTAGCTCTTTGGCTGTGATTTTTACCTACTTCTCTTGCTAATTCAATGTTTATTTTATGCACTTTACCGTATTTTTTAAGTAAGGCATTTAAGACCTTTCTATATTCTTTAATCGCCCTTAAAACCACAGGATTAGTTACCTCATCTTTATAATAAGTTTCATTAAATGCGGGTAAAAAGTCTTTTTTATCTTCATTGATTGCTACTTTTAAATTAAGCTCATTGCAAGCTTCATCGTATTTTTTACCTTCAAGCATTAAAGGAGTGATAAGTTTTAAGGCTTTAAAACTTATATTTAAATGGTCTTTAAATTCCAATTTGCTTAAACTATCAATTTGATTTTGATTTAAATCATATTTTGCTAAAGCCTTTTTAAGTTTAATCTCATCTTTTATAAGGGTAATATCTTTTGCTATTTCATTTAAATCATCTTGGCTTAAATTATGCTCACCTAGGGCTTTTATAAATTCTTTGTATTTTTTAAACTCAATAAAATAAGTTCCTTTTTCTCCTTTAAATTCATAATCATCGCTTAAGCCCAAAAGCTTTTTTGTTTGTTTATAAGTTAGAGTGCCGTTTTTTAAAACTTCATTTAAAAGGGCGTTTAAATCATCTTTTGTATATAAAATTCCTTCAGTATTTTTAAGATTGTTTAAAAGATTGATAATTCTTGTAAGTGCTACAAACATAAAAGCTAAGGGCGAATTTTTTGGCGCTCTTTTTTCATCGGTAAAAAAACTACAATTTCCCACCAAATGAGAAAAATCTTTTAAAGCCCTTTTATAAAATGCTACACTAAGCACCTCTTCTTCAAATTTTTTTGAAAAAGAAAAGCCAAATTCTCTTTGTTTTTTAAAAATAAGCTTTAATTCATCTTTTAAAAAACTTTGCGCTATGCAGCGTTCATAACTTTCTTTTTTATTTCTAACATTTGTAAATTCTTTGGAATTTTCTTTGAATTTTTGAAAATACTCTTTATAAAGATACTCGCCCACACTTTGATAATTTGCTAGTTTTTCTTCATTTTGCTTGATAGCTTTTAAAATCGCACCTTTTTCTTTATCATCACTATTTTTAATATCATCATAGCCACGCCTTTTTGCAATATGTAAAATCACTCTTGCAAAATCTTGCTTACTTAAAAGCTCGTTTAAAGCTCTAAATCTTAACTCATAAGGGCTAATTAAAGATCCTTTATAAGCCTTGGCTAAACTTTCATCAAAGCTTTGATAATCTTCGTAATTTAACTTAAATTCATTTGCGATTAAATGTTTTAAGTGATTTAGCCTTGCTTTGCGTCTAGCAAGGCGTTTTCTAGCACTTCTTGCAAGGCGTCTTGGCAAGGCTAAGGATTCTCCTGTTTTGGGATTTTCAGCCTTTGTAAAAATCCTAACTCCACAATCTTTTAACTCATCATTTTCACTAAATGCCCAGCCAATAGAGCTTATTCCTATATCAAATGCCAAAATTCTTGCCACACTAGATCCTTTTTAATATTTATGATTTGTGTATAATTATAATACAAAAATCATTTTTTTAAACAAACATAAACTTTTCAGTAACCAAACTATATATGTTAATTTTATAATACAAAAAACAAGTAATTTTTAAATAAAAAATATTTTTTATTTAAAAATTTAGATAAAATCCAATTTATTGTAAATTCAAGAGACCCTATGCTAATTTTTATGATATACTCAAAAAATACAATCCCATTTTTGTATTTTTTCTTTCAGGTATTATCTTGCTTATTTTTGCTTTTTATATCACAGGAACACCTATACCAAAAGCTCCAAGTAGAGAACATACAAGCTTTTAAATGTTTTACTTGATAGTTATCTTTTATCACAGCAACTTTTAAAAGTCAGCTTTCTGGAGCAGGGCTTATTATCATGAGTGTGGCAGGCTTTACTGCTTACATGAAACATATCAATGCTTCGGCAAAACTTGCTTTTTTAGCAAATAAACCCTCAGGAAAAATCAAAAAATAAATACTTAATTTTAAGTGGAACTTTTGTTGTTGGAATGGCTTTAAAAATCGTCATTTCTAGCTATGCTGAATTGCTTTTGCTTTTGTTAGCATGTATGTATCCTGTTTTAATCTCACTTAAAATCCGTCCTATTACAACTGTATGTGCGCTTTCTTTAATTGCACTTGATTATGATCCAAAAGATGGAAATTCAATCAATATGGCAGATATGGTAGGACAAAGTGATAATGTCGTAGGGCTTTTTTTAAATTACCAAATTTATAGTGTGATTACCTATGTTGTAATTATTGCCATCTTGATTCCTTTTTATTTTGCTTGGATTGATAAAAGAGATAAAGAAAAAGGTGTTTTAAATGATGAAGTTGAAATTCCGCAAATCATTGATCCTAAATGCCCTACTTTTTACACACTCTTTCCTTGGTTACCTGTTATATTTTTATTTATAGCGTATTTTTTTACTATCAAGCTCGATGTTGTGATAGCAAATTTTGTAAGAATTTCTTTAGTTTTTCTTGTTGAATTTGCAAGACACAGAAATGCTAGAAAATTAGGCGAAGATATGATGGTGATTTTAAAAGGCTATGGCTGAAATTTTTATCTCAGTCGTAAGCATAATCATCGCCGCTGGAGTATGTGCTAAAGGCATTAAAGCACTTGGTGGAGTTAATATCCTTACTAACGCGGTTTCAAATCTTGGAACAGGAAATTTTGCATGGTTTGGAATTCTTTTGAGTATAGCTATTTTAAGCTTTTTAGTTTATTTTGCCAATGCTATATTGAATAGGATTTGCATCAAAATTTAAAAGTATAAATATTGAAGAAAGTTTTTTGCAAGTTCTATCCAAATCTTTTGTGAAAAAATCAAACCCTCTATATTTACTATTAATTTGAAAAAGTATTAATATTTATAATTTTTTCATATTTAATATCAATTTAACTAAAAATTCATCACTTAATTTTGTATCACGAGGCAAAAAGTCTTTAATTTAAGTAAAATCAATCTATTTAAATTTCTTATCAAAATATTTAGTATCAACTGCTCTAACTAACTTTAAAGCAATTTCACTCATATGTTTTCTAGCTCTAAAAAATGAAAAAAGAGATGATCAAATTTTTAGAAGATGTGGATAAACTATATATTTTTTAATTTTTAAATATTATAATTACTTAACACCCCATAAAGAGCTTTAAGACATACGAATATATCCTAATAAACATCTACGTAAAATAGTATTTTTTCATCATTCTAACATATTTTTACATTTTTTTGTCCTTTAAGCATAAGCCAAACAATTAAAAATGAAACGAAATAAACAACTTGAAAAAGTAATTTATAATTATCTATGAGCATCTTTATAGGACTTTTTGTAAATATATAATAGTTATCAACCATCATAAAAATAAAGAAAATTAATATTATCAAAATTTCTATGCAAACATAAAATGCAAAAATAAGATAAAAAAGTTTTTCCTTTGTAATTTGAATCAAAATTTTAAAAAATAAAAAAGCAAAAATAATATAGCATAGACTTAATATTATGTTTAAACTTCCATATACAATTTGTTGATCTACCATAAAATCAGGAATAAAAAGAAGATGACTACCAAAAACACTTAAACCTTGCCATATGAAAAAATAAATAAAAAGTTTGTAATTTTTTATCTTTTTACAAAACAAAAACACACTAAGCAAAGCTAGGATTATGGCTGTGTAAAATAAAGTTTTTTTTGTGTAGTAAAACCTAAAATCTTCAAAGCTAATAACTTCTAATATAAACGAAAATGTTAAAACGAGCAAGTTTAAAATTATAAATGAAGCCATTGTGATTTTAATCCATTTTAAATCAAAATCAAAAACCTTTTTTTGTGCTTTTGCCAATCTTTCTTCTAAATTTGAAAGTTCTTGCTCATCAAATTCTTTAAATTTGACCCACGCTAAAATCCAAAAAACCAAACTTGCTAGCAAAAACACCAAGCCTATGCCGATAATCAAAGTAAGAAGCCCTAAATAAAAGGTATTAAAAGCATAAGTGAAATACTTTTGCTTTGTTGTTCTAGCAATTTCATAGTAAAAAGCTTTCAAAAAAGGAAAAATTAAAGCCAAAATAGCAAAATGTAATACTAAAAATATAGCAATAGCCATAAAATATTATCTTGATTAAAATAAAGCCCACCAAAAATGCCAGTTCTAGGCTTTAGCATTGCAAATAAAATACTTGTATTAACAAGAATACCAAAAAATCCAATCCCTACACTAATAAGGAAATTCTTAAACAAATTTTTAGCACCACCATAGATTTTTAAATCATAAAGCACAATAAAAAATAAAATCCAACTCGCAAGAACAAATAAAACTCCAAGATAAGGAATGATACCTAAAAACCCACAAATAATACTCGCTATTGCTTTTAAGCGAATTTCTTTTATCTTTTTTTGAAACAAAGCTTCATTTAAATTGTGCATTTTACCCTTTATTTAATACATTCGAACAAAAATATTTCGTTTTATCATCTTTGGCAATTTTTATCAAAACCGCCCACTTCCACACATTAACTCTAAAAATTTTATCTTTCTTATTTACATAAGAAAGATAAAATTTTAGTTTGTCTTTATGGGCTTTTATGGGCAAAATTACATACATTTTAGCACATAAATAATCATAATAATTTGTTTTCACTCTAAAACAATACCTTCATTAATGCAAATTTCGCCGATAATAAAGGCATCTGAATTTTCTAAAACCTTACTTACATTAGAAGGATCTACAACCATTACTAAACCCACTCCCATGTTAAAGCTTCTATACATTTCGCTTTCTTCTACAGCCTGTCCTATAGTATAAAAAATTTCAGGAGTTTTAAGATGATGTTTGCGTATAGTTGCACCCATACCACGAGGCAAAACGCGTGGTAAATTTTCTACTAAACCACCCCCTGTAATATGAGCTAGAGCACTGATATAAGGCTTTAGTGTAAGAAAATCACGCACATAAATCCTTGTAGGTTCTAACAAAATATCAATTAAATTTTTACCCTCTATCTTGTCATCAAATTTTAATTTTAAACTTTCAAAAAGTACTTTTCTAGCTAAAGAATAACCATTTGAATGAAGTCCTGAACTAGGAAGTGCCAATAAAATATCACCATTTTTAACAAATTTACTTCTATCGATCTCATCTTCTTCAGCCATACCCACTGCAAAACCCGCAAGATCAAAATCATCTTTTGCATACATTCCAGGCATTTCAGCAGTTTCTCCGCCGATTAATGCACAATTTGCCATCTTACATCCCTTGGCAATGCCTGATACAACAGCCTTTGCTACTTCTACTTCGAGCTTGGCTGTAGCATAATAATCTAGGAAAAACAAAGGCGTAGCAAAATTACAAATCAAATCATTCACACACATTGCTACTAAATCTTGCCCTATAGTATCATATTTTTTAGCATCAATTGCCAAGCGAAGCTTGGTACCAACACCATCTGTTGCACCTAAAATCACAGGCTTTTTAAAACCACTTGGCATTCTAAAAGCACCAGCAAAAGAACCAATTCCGCCTACAACATTATCATTAAAAGTTTCTTTAACCAAAGGTTTTATAGCCTCTACAAAGGCATTTCCATTATCTATACTTACGCCTGCATCTTCATATGAAATTTTCATTTATTTTCCTTTAAGAACTAAAAAGGTATTTTAACGAAAAAAGTTTTAATAAGGCATAAGATGAAAAATGCTTTTTTTGTAACCGCTTCAATTGCTTGTGGTAAAAGCACTTTTATAGAAATAGCGAATTCTTTAGGCTTTAAAAGCATTAGCGCAGATAAAATTGCTCATAAAATTTTAGATGAAAATGCTTTAGAACTTGAAAAGATTTTTTCTCCCTTTAACTTAAAAAATTTACTCACAAAAGAAAAGAAAATCGATAGAAAAATCCTTGGAGAAATTGTTTTTAACAACAAAGAAGCTAAAAAAACCTTAGAAAATTTCACTCATCCTAAAATTCGAGCTAAAATTTTAGAACAAATGCAAATTCTAGATAAAGAAAATAAAGCTTTTTTTGTAGAAATTCCTCTTTTTTTTGAAAGCGGTGCTTATGAAAATTTAGGCAAAGTCATTGTAATTTACACACCTAAAGAATTAAGCCTTAAAAGAATCATGCAAAGAGATAAGCTCAGCTTAGAAGCTGCAAAAGTGAGACTTGATTCTCAAATAGATATTGAAGAAAAACTTAAAAAAGCAGATTTTATCATTAAAAATACTAATTCTTATGTCGATTTTAGGCAAGAATGTGTTAAAGTAATACAAGAAATTTCTAAAGGAAAAATGTGAAATTTTATAAATATTGTGCAAGTGGGAATGATTTTGTCATAACAAATGCTGATAGAAAAGAAGATAGAAGTGCTTTAGCTAAAGAACTTTGCAATCGTTATGAGGGCATAGGTGGGGATGGCTTTATCGTGATATTGCCTCATGAAAAATACGACTTTGAATGGGAATTTTATAATAACGATGGCTCAAGGGCTGCTATGTGTGGCAATGGCTCAAGGGCTGCGGCACATTTTGCACATCATATTAACAAAATAAATCCTAACATGAGTTTTTTAACCGGTGCAGGAATAATAAAAGCAAAGGTAAATCAAGATAAAGTTGAAGTATCTTTAGGCAAAATAAAAAGCGTGCAAAATACTTTTGAAGAATTAGGAAAAACTTGGCAACTTTGCGACACTGGAGTTCCACATCTAGTGCATTTTTGTCAAAATTTAGATGAATTTGATACAATACTTTGTCAAAAAATGAGACAAAAATATAATGCCAATGTTAATTTTGTAAAAATTTTAGATGAAAATCATTTAAAAGTTCGTACCTATGAACGCGGAGTTGAAGATGAAACCTTAGCTTGTGGCACAGGAATGGGGGCTTGTTTTTATCTGGCATTTTTAAATAAAAAAGTACAAAATAAAGTTAAAATAACTCCTAAAAGTGGTGAAGAGGTTGGGTTTACATATAAAAATGAAGAATTGTTTTTTGAAGGAAAGGTAAAGTATTGTTTTGAAGCCAATTATAATTTTTCTTAGTCTTTTTCTAATCCCACTTTTTGCTGATGATCTAAAAAATGGCTTTGGAGAGGAATATTACAAACTTGATATAGATCAAAAAAGACAAATTTTTTTTATAAAAATGAATGAAATGTTTGATCAAAGCTTTAAAAAAATTGAACAAGAAAGAGCTTTTATCGAAGCCTTTTTTAAAGATGCTTACAAAACAGGCTTTAGGACTTCAAATCAAACAAATCTTGAAAAACTTATCACGATAAAAAACAAATATCGCATTGAAAATCTTTATGATTTTGCAGAATATAAAAAACGTATTCAAAAAATTCCAAAATCCATGGGTATAGCCCAAGCTTTAGTTGAAAGTGCTACAGGTACAAGTCGCTTCGCAAGAGAAGCAAATAATCTTTTTGGAGAATGGACTTGGGGTGAGAAAGGTTTAATTCCTGATTTAAGACATCCAGATAAAAAACATAAAATTAAGATTTTTGATAGTCTGCAAGATAGTGTTTACTCTTATGTTTTAAATTTAAATCGTCATTTTGCTTATGAAAAGTTTCGCGATGCAAGAGCTAAATTTGCAAGCGAAGGCAAAGAGATAACAGGACTAGAGGCTATTAAAACTTTAGATTCTTATTCTGAACGCAAGGGATATTATATCAATCTTATTACAAAAATCATCAAACGATACAACCTTGAAAAATACGATACAAACTCAAACAACACCTAAAATCCAAGTGAAAATTTATCAAAAGATATGACTTCAAATTTAACCCCTTGCTCAAAAAAACTATCCTCGCTTGAAAGAGTGATAAAAATCACATGAAAAATTCCAAGTTCTAAAGCCTTTGGTAAAATTTTCTTAGCACGTAATTTAATCAAATCAATATCTAAAGTTGGACTTGAAATATAAGCAATTTTAGATATTTGGCTATAAAAGTTAAAGTATTTGTTATAAAAAAAATCTTCTTTAAATTTAAACAACTCGCTTAAAACTAAATTTTCAAATAAATGCGAAAAATCCTTTGAAATACAAAGATTATTTCTTAGGCCAAAATCTTTAAAATAAATCTTTTGAAGTTTTTTTTCATCATGTTTTAAAGTATAGATCACATAAGTATTTTCTAATTTTTTTATAGCTTGATAAACACTATCTTTTGAAGTTTTTAATATTTTTTTAAGTTCTATAAATATCTTAGAAATACTGATTTGCTGACCCAAATTTAAAGCTAAATACTTTAAAATTTCTAATTCTAAAAGAGTAAAGCTTTGTCTTAGAAGTATGTTTTTTTCTCCAAATTTACTGCGTCCACTTTGCAAAAAAAGACCTACTAAATTATTTATAGGTAAATTTTTCTTACTTACACTAATAAATTCTTCAAAATCAAAATAATCAAGTTCAAGTTCTTCAAACCCATTTATATTTAAATCTTTTATATTTGTACTTAAGATGATGGGAATTTTAATTTTTTCTAAATTAGGGATAAAATCCAAATTATAAAGGCAAAGAATTTTAATTTGTAAATTTTCATTCAGAAAATCAGCAAGTCTTTCTAAACTTTGTTTTTCAAAGCGTGTATCATATAAATCTAAAAACAAAATTTCACTTACTTTAAATTGAGATAAAAAATTAAAAATAAGTGTTTTTTTACCACAAAATCGTGGGCCTTTTATAATAATATTTGGTTTTGAAATTTGATTTTTTCTTTCATAACTTACTTCAAATTTAGGGTGGTTTTCATAAAAAAAATTAAGTACTTTCAATTTTATCCTTTAAAAAAGGATATTATAACCTAGTTTGTATAATTGGGGCATAAAGCCCCTTAAATTACATTTTGCAAGCACCCTGTAAAGTAGCACCTATCATCCAAAGACTTTTTTCATATTTTGCAATATTTTCTTGCGCAAAAGCAGCTGTTGTGGTATCACTTTCTTTTTCTGCTGCTTCATTGAGTTTTTTAAATTCTGCTAAAAGATATTCATAATCTTGTTTGATCAGTTCTATGACTTCAAGCGGAGTAAAGCAATCTTTTGCAACTTTTGGACTTTTTGCATTTTCCATTAAAACTTTTTGGCAAGTGATAGCTTTTTCGCCAAGTTGTAAAACTCTTTCAGCACAACTATCAAAAAGTTCTGCCATTTCTTCATAAGCTTTTTCTGTGTACTCGTGTATAGAAAAAAATTGCAAACCTTTTACATTCCAGTGATAATTATGAAATTTAACCCATAGATGATGAGCATCTGCTTGCATTTGTAATAATTGTTTTGTAACTGACATGATTGACTCCTTTTTTTAATTTTTAAAATTATAACATAAAATTCTTAAATAATAATTATTATTAATTAAAAATTTTTATTATAATTTTAACTTAAAATTATTATACTCTTTTTTAATGAATTTTGATTAAGAATTTAATATATTTTTTAAGATCAACTTTCCAACTTCCACACCAGGTTGATCATAGGTGTTAATCCCTAGCATAACACCGCAAGTTGAAGTAAAAAGTTCATAATAATACATCAAATATCCCGCATGCCAAGCATCAAGTTTTTCAAGTTCTATCACATCAACACTCAAATTTTCAGCGATTAAAGCGTGCATAGTTGCATTACATTGAGCGTTTAAAAGTTCGTGAAGATTGACTTTATTACTTAAAGAATCTAAAAATTTAAAATGAATATCAGGGATAATAGGTGCTTTTTGAGCGTCTTTGATTTTTAAAAAAGTTACAGTTTTATTTTTAGGTCCATCCATAATGAGTTGTAAAAAACTATGCTGATCTCTTGCTCCAATGAGTGCAATAGGAGTTAAACCTATACGTTTATAGCCTTGCTTTTTACCTAAACTTTCAGCAATAAGCTGGATATACCATTCATTAAAGCCTTTAAAAGCATCACTATATGAAAAAAGTACATTGATATTGGCATTTTTGTGTGTGCAATAATGATAGGCTTTTTGTAAAATTTCATCTTTTTTATGAGTAAAAAAATCTTCAAAACAAGCTTTAGCTCCTTCTAAAAGAGCTTTGGCATTATAGCCACAAAAACAAAGCGGAACTATACCTACGGCTGAAAGTATGCTAAAACGACCTCCTACATTTGCAGGGATAAAAAAGCATTTAATACCTAAATTTTCACCTTCTTGATGAAGTTTTGAATCCTTATCGGTAATAAAAACAAAGTATTTTTTTAATTCTTGCATATCAAGTTTAAAATGTTCAATAAGAAGTTTAAAAAGCGATACAACTTCTATAGTACTACCTGTTTTGCTGATGATTAAAAACAAACTTTCCTCAAGCTTGATTTTTTCTAAAGTCTTATTAAAAGAATGTGAACTTGTGTTATCGAGTATAAAAAGTTCTCTTTGGTTGCTTTTTTCATTAAAAAGCATATCACGCAAGGCTTTTACACCACAACTTGAACCACCCATTCCCACTAAAACGATATTTTTTATGTGTTCTTTGTCTTTGATAAAAGCCAAACTCTCATCGATTAAATTCAAACTTGTATCAATAAGATGATAATACCCTATATCTCCACTTTTTACCTCATCATTAATACGATTTGCATAAGAACTTATAGTGTGAATTTCACTTTGCTTAAAAAAAAGTGTATTGTTTAACATTTACTTTTCTCGTAAAAATAATTTGTCGCTTCTACAAAGCCTTCTACACTTCCACAATCAAAGCGTTTTCCTTGAAATTTATAAGCTAAAACCATACCATTGGTTGCTTGAGTTAAAAGCGCGTCAGTAAGTTGGACTTCACCATTTTTTCCCGCTTTAGTATTTTCTAAAATTCCAAAAATATCAGGAGTTAAAATATATCTTCCTATGATAGCAAGATTACTTGGAGCTTCATCAGGACTTGGTTTTTCTATCATAGAATTAACCATGATAAGATTTTCTTCTACAAAATTTCCAGAAATTACTCCATAGTTTGAAACTTGCTCTTTTGGTACTTCCATCACAGCTATGATGGTGCAGCGATATTTTTCATAAATTTTTACCATTTGAGCCATAACATTTAAGCCTTCTTCATTAACACACAAATCATCAGCCAAAATTACGCCAAAAGCTTCATCGCCAACCAAAGGTCTACCTTTTAAAACCGCATCACCTAAGCCTTTCATTTGATTTTGTCTTGTAAAAGTAAAGGTACAACGATTGATCAAAGAGCGAATTTCATCAAGTAAGTATTCTTTTTTTGTACCTGAAATTTGATGTTCAAGTTCATAAGAAATATCAAAATAATCCTCCAAAGCTCTTTTTCCACGCCCTGTGACAAATCCCATATTTTCCATTCCTGCTTCTAAAGCTTCATCAACTCCATAATGGATCAAAGGCTTGGTTAAGATAGGTAACATCTCTTTAGGTAAAGTTTTTGTTGCAGGTAAAAATCTCGTCCCATAACCTGCCGCAGGGAAAATACAAGTTTGAAGCATAAAAATTTCCTTTTATTTTTTTATCATTATAGCTTATTTTTATGAATTTTCATGCAACTAGGCAAAGTTCTTTTTACCTTGTTATTCAAACTCTGCCTTAGCTAATTTAACAATGGTTTCTACTACTTTAGAATCTTCAAGTGTTGAAATATCCTGTTTGATTTCTTCACCTCTTGCTATAGTTCTTAAAATTCTTCTCATTATTTTACCACTTCTAGTTTTTGGCAAATCTGGAGTATAAAGAATTTTTTCTATTTTAGCTATAGGTCCTATTTCTACTCTTAAAATGTCATTAAGTTCTTTTAAAGTTTCTATAGCTCCGCCAAGATCACAACTGGATGCAGGACTTAAAACCACAAAAGCAAACAATGACTCGCCCTTAATCGTATCCAAAATACTCACTACAGCTGATTCTGCTACACTTGGATGTTTAGCAATAGCGCTTTCAATTTCAGCCGTTCCTATACGATGTCCTGCAACATTAACCACATCATCTGTTCTTCCTGTGATGGTAATATAACCATTTTTATCATAAAAAGCACCATCGCCACTAAAATATACAGCTTTTCCATCTTTTTTAGCTTGAGAAAAATAACTTTCTATATAGCGTTCATCATTGCCCCAAATTCCACGAATCATCGAAGGCCAAGGTTTAGTTATACAAAGCAACCCATCTTCACCTTCATCTTTTTTATTGCCTTCTTCATCAATAACTTCTGCAAAAATCCCTGGCAAAGGCAAGGTGGCACAACCTGGTTTTAAAGGAGTGGCGCCTGGTAAAGGCGTGATCATATGCCCACCTGTTTCTGTTTGCCACCAAGTATCGACTATAGGACTTTTAGTTCCCCCTATTTCATCATAAAACCACTTCCAAGCACTAGGATTGATAGGCTCTCCAACCGTTCCAAGCACTTCAAGCGTACTTAAATCATATTTTCTTGGCTCATTAGGTGCATCAGCATGAAGCATTCTTATGGCAGTTGGCGAAGTGTAGAATTTGCTTATTTGATACTCTTCTATCATTCTCCACCAACGCCCAGAATTTGGATAAGTAGGAGTTCCTTCATGCATTATAGTCGTTGCTCCACATGCTAAAGGCCCATAAACTACATAAGTATGTCCTGTAATCCAACCCACATCAGCACTACACCAATAATTATCATAATCTTTAATATCAAAAACCCATTCCATAGTCATTTGTGCCCAAAGTATATATCCTGCACTTGCATGCATAACTCCTTTTGGCTTGCCTGTTGATCCTGAAGTGTAAAGCAAAAACAACAAATCCTCACTATCCATAATTTCGGGTTCACACTTATAAGACTCATTTTTCACAAGTTCGTTATAAACATAGTCCCTTCCTTTAATATATTCTATAGGCTCATTATTGCGTATAACTATAAGTACTTTTTCTACACTTTCACACCCTTCACTTAAAGCCTTATCTACTGCAGGTTTTAACATATAAGGTTTGCCACGACGAAAAGCACCATCAGCCGTTACTACAAGTTTAGCTCCTGCATCTATAATTCTATCTCTTAAGGCTTCAGGAGAAAACCCTCCAAATACTACACTATGAATAGCCCCAATCCTTGCGCAAGCTAACATTACTATAGCTGTTTCTGGAATCATAGGCATATAAATTACAACCCTATCGCCTTTTTTTACTCCGAATTTTTTAAGCAAATTGGCCGCCTTGCAAGTTTCATGCAATAATCTTCTATAAGTATAAACTTCATAATCTCCCATTTCACCTTCAAAAATCAAAGCAGCTTTATTGCGTCTTGTTTTCATATGACGATCAAGACATTGATAACTTACATTTAAAGTTCCACCTTCAAACCATTTATAAAATGGAGCTTTATCCTCATTTAACACTCTTGAAAAAGGCGAAAACCACTCGATCTTCTCAAGTGCTTGTCTTTTCCAAAAACCTTCAAAATCTTCCTTGGCTTCATCGCATAAATCATAGTATTCACATAAATTTTTTATACGAGCATTACGAGAAAATTCTTTACTTGGCTTAAAAAGCTCTTGATTATTTTGATTAAGCATAAAAACTCCTTATATGGTTATTTTTAAACATTATATAAGAGTTTATTTGTATTAAATACAAATTTAAAAAATAATTAATATAAATTTTATAAAAAATGGGAATATTTGTAATATTTTATTTAAATTTTATAATGTATGTTAATTTAAGAAACATATTGCATCTTCATAAAAATAAAGACTGAGTTCTTCGTATAATTTTAAATCGAATTTTAAAAATTCTTGTTTTTCTAAGGCAAATTCTAAAATTTTATCCATACAACTTACCCTTATAAAAACATCACTTTTCCTACTTCTAAGTGCTATAATATAACATTTTTCTAAAATAAAATCATAATTATTTTTTGGGATATTTTTAGAATTAAAAAAAGAAATTTTATAAGGATCAATCGCAATTTTACTTGGAGGTTTTTTAAAATCTTTATATTTTTTACAATTACTAAAATCTATAAAATTACAAAATTTCACACCTTGATTTTCTAGTTCAAAAACATTAGTATTTTCAAATTCTAAAATTTCTCCACTGTGTAAATAAAGCTTTTTTT
Organism: Campylobacter sp. CFSAN093238; assembly: GCF_012898015.1. Classification (NCBI taxonomy): domain Bacteria; kingdom Pseudomonadati; phylum Campylobacterota; class Epsilonproteobacteria; order Campylobacterales; family Campylobacteraceae; genus Campylobacter; species Campylobacter sp. CFSAN093238. Next base: position 1,572,927 of record NZ_CP040611.1, read on the forward strand.
GCGCCAAAGAATCTAAAAAATGTTTATCATGACTTGCGATTAAAAAACCTGTATTGAAATTTTCATGCATTTTAAGAATAGCTTTTTTAAATAAAAGTGTAGTATTTTTATCCAAAAAAGCACTTGGTTCATCAAGTAAATAATACTTCGCTCTTACGCTTAAAGCTATAGCAAAAGCTATTTTTTGACTTTGTCCTGATGAAAGTTCATTAGGATGTTTACTTAAAAGACTTTCATCTAAATTTAAAAACATCAAACTTTCTTTTATGCGTTCTTCAATATCTTCTTTAATCCCATAAGTTTTTAAGGTAAATAAAAAATTTGCCCTTACACTACGATTTAACAAAATAGGCTCTGGAAAAAGCAAATAAATTTCACGCTTTTGTTTATTATTAGGTTTAAAATTTCCAAAATAAGAAATATTTTTTGAAAAATCTCCTTCTAAAAATTTTAATATTCTTAAAAATGTAGATTTTCCACTTCCATTCGCTCCCATTAAGATGCTAATTTTACTTGTATCAAGTTTTAAATTTTTGATTTTTAAAACTTCTTTGTTTTGATAGTTGAAAAAAAGATTAGAAATTTCTATCATTTTATGTTCTTTTGAGTTTGTGCGTGATGAAATTTAAACAAAAGGCAATGAGAATTAAAACCAAAGCCAAAGCTATACCGCTAGCAAATTCGCCTTTGTTTGTTTCAAGAGAAATAGCTGTGGTTATGGTTCTAGTATCGTATTTGATATTTCCACCTACTATCATCGCTACTCCTACTTCTGCTACAATGCGTCCATAAGCTAGTGCAACGACGCTAATCAAAGCAAAGCGTAATTCATAAATCATCGTTAAAACAAGTTTTAAAGGACTTAGGTGAAAAGATTTTATAAGTAAAAAATGTTTTTTATTCATATTTTCTATCAAATTTGAAAAAAGTGCGATCACTATAGGAAGCGCTAAGATAAACTGCCCTAAAATTAAAGCCTTTATAGTAAAAAGTAGTCCAAATTCTCCCAAAGGTCCTCGACTTGAAATCAGCGCATAAAGTATAAGTCCTACTGCAACTGTTGGAAAAGAGAGGCTAGTATCTATGATAAGTTTTATAAAGCGTTTGATTTTAAAATCAAAAAAGCCTAAGATAAATCCCAAAGGAAAACCTATAAGCAAAGCTAAAACTATAGAAATACTTGAGCTTAAAAGTGTAGTTTTTATAGCTGAAATTACGCTTTCATCAGCATTGAAAAGTAAAAATAAAGCCTGTTTAAAACCATCAAAAATATAATCCAAAAATATCCTTTTTAAAATAAGTAATTTTAGCATAATTATGCTAAAATATTTTTTTATGTAAATTTATAAGGAAAAAAAATGAAAAAAATCATTTCTTTAGCCCTTGCTTTAGCTTTAAGTGCAAGTGCAGCAGAACTTAAAATGGCAACTACAACAAGCACTGACAATACAGGACTTTTAGATGCTCTAAAACCTCTTTATGAAAAAGAAAGTGGCAATACCTTAAAATGGGTTGCCGTAGGAACAGGTGCGGCTTTAAAAATGGGTGAAGATTGCAATGCTGATGTGCTTTTTGTGCATTCTCCAAAGGCTGAAAAAGAATTTATGAAAAAAGACTTTGGCGTAGATAGAACTCCTGTGATGTATAATGATTTTATCATCATCGCAGATAAATCTTTAGCTTCTAAATTTAAAGGTAAAAATTTAAAAGAAAGCTTAGAACTTATCAAAAATGAAAAGCTTACTTTCATCTCAAGAGGCGATAAATCAGGCACTGACAATAAAGAAAAAAGCCTTTGGAAAAATCTTGGTGGTGTTCCTGAAAAGCAAAGCTGGTATCAACAAAGCGGACAAGGTATGTTAGCAAGCATTAAAATCGCTGAAGAAAAAAAAGGTGTGATTTTAACCGATCGTGGTACTTATATCAAATATGAAGCCAATGAAAAAGGCAAACCAAACTTAGTTATTGTAAATGAAGGCGATGATAGTCTTAAAAATTTTTATTCTGTTATAGCGACAAATCCTAAGCATTGTAAAAATGTAAATTATACAGAAGCTAGTAAATTTATCAAATGGGTAACAAGTGATAAGACTTTAAATTTCATTGCTGATTTTAAACTTCTTAATAAACCTTTATTTGTAATTGATGCAAAAACAAGAAAAGACTAAAAATTAAGCAGGTTTTAACCTGCTTAAAATATCATTTTTTACTTATTGTAACTTTTTTATTTATTTTTCAAAACTTTTAGCTTATTTAAAATTCTTCTTTAGATATAATAAAATCAATAATTAAATATACAAGGTCAAATAATGTTCAAAGTGGATTTAAATAGTGATTTAGGGGAAAGTTTTGGCGCCTATAAAATGGGAATGGATGAAGAAATTTTAAAATTTGTAAGTTCAGTAAATGTCGCTTGTGGCTTTCATGCGGGTGATCCTTGTGTGATGGATGAAACCTTAAATTTAGCCAAGCAAAATGGTGTTTGCATAGGAGCACATCCATCTTATCCTGATCTTTTGGGTTTTGGAAGACGCAATATGCAAATAAGCTTTGAAGAGGCTAAAAACTATGCCTTGTATCAACTAGGAGCTTTATTTGGCTTTGCTAAGGCAAAAGGTATGAAAATACAGCATTTTAAAGCCCATGGGGCGCTTTATAATATGGCAGCTATTGATGAAAATTTAGCCTTAGCACTTTGTGAGGCAGTGGCGAGTTTTGATGAAAATATTATTTTTCTAGGGCTTAGTAATTCTGCTATGAATGAAGCAGCTAAGAAAAAGGGTTTAAGATATGCTAATGAAGTTTTTGCAGATCGTGCCTATAATGATGATGGCACTTTAGTTTCAAGAAAATTAGAAGGGGCGTTAATACACGATGAAAATTTAGCTATCAAACGCGTGATAAAAATGATAAAAGAAAGCAAAGTTACAAGCATAAATGGCAAGGAAATTGATTTAAAAGCCGATAGTATTTGTGTTCATGGGGATAATGCAAAAGCTTTAGAATTTGTTAAAAAAATCAAAGAAAATTTAAAAAAAGAGCAAATTCAAATTTGTGCTTTGGAAAATTTTATATAAGTTTTAGCAATGTTTAGTGTGCATTTTAGTGGAAGTAAAGCTTTGCTTTTGCGTTTTGAGCAAGAAATTTCACCTCAAATCAATGCCTATGTTTTAAGCACAGAACAAAGGATACAAAAAGCCCTAAAAGAAGGTGAAATTTATGGGATTGATGAGTTGGCAAGTGCTTATGCAAGCTTGCTTATATATTTTAATCCTTGCGTGCTTTCTTTAAATTCCTTGCTTGATTTTTTGGAAAAAATTAAAAAGGATATTAAACTTGCAGAACAAAACTCAAGTCTTTGTATAGAAGTTCCACTTTGTTATGATGAAGAATTTGGGCTGGATTTAGAATTTGTGTGCAAACACAATCAAATTTCAAAAGAAGAGCTTATATCTCTTCACACTAAACCTTATTATCTTGTTTTTATGCTAGGTTTTATGGCAGGTTTTCCTTATCTTGGAGGTTTAGATGAAAGACTTTTTACCCCACGCCTTTCAAGCCCTAGAGCAAAAATAGAAGCTGGAAGTGTAGGTATAGCCGATAAACAAACAGGAGTTTATCCCATATCAAGTCCAGGGGGTTGGCAAATCATTGCTAGAACACCTTTGGAATTTTTTGATAAAGAAGATGAAAAAAATCCCACTCTTTTAAAAGCGGGTATGTTTTTAAAATTTAAAGCCATTTCAAAAGATGAATTTTTCGATATCCAAGAGCAAGTTGCTAAAAAAGTCTATCAAAAGGAAATTTATGAGTATAAAAATCATTGAAGCATCTATAAATTCAAGTTTGCAAGACTTTGGTAGAAAAAAATTTGCTAAATTTGGCATAGCAAGAAGTGGAGCTATGGATGAAGATGCTTTAAGAATGGCAAATATCTTGCTTGGAAACAAACAAGATGAAGCAGGAATTGAGCTTTGTTTAAAGGGTGGAAAATACGAATTTTTAGATGAGAATTATTTTGTTTTAAGTGGAGCTGAATTTGAGGCAAAGCTTGATAATCAAAAAATCAAAACTTGCAAAGTATATCAAGCAAATAAAGGCGATATTTTAGAACTTGATTTAGCAAAAATAGGTTTTCGTGGGTATTTATGCGTAGCGGGTGGCTTTGAAGTAAAAAGTTTTTTAAACTCTAAATCCAGTGATGCTAAAATGGGAGCTGGAGTTTTTGAAGGAAGAGCTTTGCAAAAAGATGATATTTTAAATACTCATAATACTTTTATACCTTTTAATTTAGAAGCTAGAGAATGTGAAAATCCTCTTTTTAAAAGCCCTAAAGAGCCTATTATACGCGTTATTTTAGGAACAAATGAAGATGCTTTTACCCAAAAAGGCATAGAAACCTTTTTAAATACTACTTATAAAGTAGGTTTAAAAAGCGATAGAATGGCAATTTATGCAGAATCTAGTGAAAGTATAGAGCATAAAAACTCAGCAGATATCATCTCAGATCCTGCGGTTTTTGGAAGTATACAAGTGCCAAAAAGTGGTATTCCTATCATTTTAATGGCAGGAAGACAAAGCACAGGAGGCTATACAAAAATAGCCACGGTTATAGAAAATGATCTAAGCTTACTCGCACAAGCTAAGTTAGGTTCTAGCTTTAAATTTCAAAGCATTAGCATGCAAGAAGCCTTAGAACTTTATAAACAAAGAGAAATGAAATTTAAAGCTATGGATCAAAAAATCAATCTTGATTTTGAAAATTTAATCTAAGCTTTTTTGCCATAAATATTGATAAAATATATAGCACCTATAGCCAAGGCACAACCTAACAAGGTAAGTGCATTTGGCACCTCATCTAGTATAAAATAACTACAAATTAAAGCACTAGCAGGAGTGATTAAAACAAAAGAATTTGCCTTAACGCTTCCTAAAATGTGAATCCCATAATAATAAATACTAGTTCCTATAATAGTTGATAAAAAAGCCACGACAAACATACTGATCCAAAATTTAAATTCAAAATGAAAAATTTCATAACTTTTTACATCAAACAATATCCAAGAAAACATTAAAATAGAAATGAGATTAATATAAAAGTTAATCGCCAAAGGGTGAGCTCCTTTGGCTTTATGATTAAACACTGCCATCAAAGCCCAAATAAAAGAACAAGTTAAAAATAAAATATTAAATTTACCAAATAAATCTTCTAAACTCCCTAAATTTAGCAAACAAAATCCAGATAATAAACCTAAAAATAAGCCTAGAATTTCACTCTTTGTGATCTTGTGAGTTGATTTTTTGTTTTTTTGAAAAAATATCGCTATCATAAATATCAAATAAGAAAAAATAGGAATCATAGTGGTTACTAAAACTCCTCCTTTGCCTGCCAAGCCGTGCTTTATAGCGATAAAAAATACAAAGGCATAAAGCCCATTTAAAACTCCTGCTATCAATACCCATTTTAAGGCAGTTTTTTCGATTTTAAGAGGAATTTTTAAGAAGTTTAAAACAAAAAATGAACCCAATACAACAAAGAAAAAACGCCAAAAGGTAATAATAGAAGTATCCGTATAATTTGCTAAAATCTTAGATGTTGGCCAAGATGAGCCCCATAAAAACATAGCAATAACAAGCAAGATATACAAATACTTTGTTCGAGTCAATGTTGCACCTTGAAATTTTTAAGTCAAATTTTTTAAAAAATTTTTTTCAAGTGTAGTTCATACTCGTTTAGATATTTTTCCACTTGAGGATTTTTTACCACATCATTACACATAAAAGTTGGTAAAGCTTTCATACCTATAAATTCATGAGCCTTATGCAAATGCCAATACACCATATCTACACCCTTTCCTTCAAAAAATTCATTTTTATCATTAAAGGCTTCAAGAGGTGCATTCCAAGTGAGAGAAAACATGTATTTTTTACCATGATCTAAACCACCTTTTCCGTAGTTTTTACTAGGATTTTCATGAGTTCTTCCATCATTTTTAAAAAGCACTCCAGCACCCAAACCAAACACTTCATCGATATATTTTTTAACTATCCAAGGCTCCCCCATCCACCAAGCTGGCATTTGATAGATCACAGCATCAGCTTTTATAAATTTTTGCATCTCTTCTTTAGGATCATATCCTTGATCTATGTGAGTTTGATCTACCTCGTATCCTAGTGTTTTTAAAATTTCTAAAGCATGATTATGCAATGTCAAATTAAGTTGTCCTTTTGAATTTCCAAATTCTTTAGCACCATTAAGCAAGAGTATATTTTTCATTTTTATCCTTTTTTAAATTTTATGATACAATTATAACTTAGCATAATATCATTTTCAATACAGAAAATAAAGTAATATACTATACTAAAGGAATGTTAAATGACTAAAGAGAATTCTCCGTGCAATTTCGAAGAATGTGGATTTAACTATACTCTAGCATTAATTAATGGAAAATATAAAATGAGTATTTTATACTGCTTATTTCGCTATGAAATCGTGCGTTATAATGAACTCAAACGCTTTTTAAGCTCCATATCTTTTAAAACTTTAACCAATACCTTAAGAGAACTAGAAAACGATGGTTTAATTATCAGAAAAGAATACGCTCAAATTCCACCCAAGGTAGAATATAGCTTATCCAAACGTGGACAAAGTTTAATTCCCATTTTACAAGCTATGAGCAAATGGGGCAAGAAAGACAAAAAAGGGAAAAAATGCTTGAATTAATTGGTGAACTTTCTTTGCAAAATTATATGGGAGAATGGCTTGAAATAGCTAGAAAACCGGCCTTTTTTCAAAAATCTTGCCTAAATTCAAAGGCAAAATACGAGCTTAAATACAAAAATGGCATTCCTTATGTAGAAATTGAGAATTTTTGCAGTAAAAAAAATGAAATTTCAAGTATAAAGGGTAAGGCAAAAATCGTTTCAAATAGGCAATTAGCAGTGAGATTTAACATCTTTATGAACCTTTTTAATAAAGTAAATTATGAAATCATTTTTGTTGATAGCGAGTATAAAGTTGCCATTGTGGGTAGTCCTGATAAAAAATATCTTTGGATTTTAGCAAGAAATATAATAGATGAAAAAAATATAAAAGAGCTTTTAAACATCGCTAAGCAAAGGGGATTTGACATTAGCGATGTGGTTTTTGATAAGTATTAAATTATTCTTTTGTCATATCAATGACATAGCGAAATTTAGCCTTTCCTGAGGTTAGATTTTCATAAGCTTTATCGATTTCTTGTGGGGTAATAAGCTCGGTTTCTGGATAAATTCCGTGTTTTAAAGAAAAATCAAGCATTTCTTGAGTTTCAGCAATACCACCAATTAACGAGCCATAAACCTTTTTACCTGCCTTATGTACAAAGGTTATCACGCTGATACTTGGAGCAACTTCGTGAGGTGGCAAACCCACTATCGCCATTTCACCGCCAAATTTAAGCAAATCCAAATAAATAGCAGGATTATAAGGCGTTGGAATGGTTGAGATGATTAAATCAAAACGTTCTTTTACAGCGTTTTTATCGCAGCTTGTGTAAAATGAGCTTACACCCATAGCCAAAGCATCGGCTTTTTTGTTTTCATTTCTAGCAAAAACGCTAACCTTTGCACCCATTTTCACAGCATATTTAACCGCCATCATACCAAGTCCGCCAAATCCCGCTACTGCTACGCTTGAGCCTTCTTTGATATTTGAAAATTTAAGCGGAGAATAAGTGGTAATTCCTGCACAAAGCAAAGGCGCGACTTTTTCCATCGGTGCATCTTTTGGCACACAAACGGCAAATTTTTCACTTACAACTATGTTGTTTGAGTAGCCCCCATAAGTGTTTTCATTGCCATGAAATACATCACAACTATTGTAAGTAAAGATGGTTTTGCCATTTTCGCAAAACTGCTCTTGTGAGCGTTTGCAAGCATCGCACTCACCGCATGAATTTACCATACAACCAACCCCTGCGTAATCTCCTACTTTAAATTTACTCACATTTTTACCCACAGCGATAACTTCTCCTGCTATCTCATGCCCAGGCACGCAAGGATAAGTAGCTTCTCCCCACTCGCTTCTTGCGGTGTGAATATCGCTATGACAAATGCCTGCATATAGGATTTTAATCAAAATATCATTATCGCCAATAGCATGGCGGCTAAATTCAAAAGGTGTAAATTTCGCATCCTTGCTAAGCATTGCATAGCCTTTACTTGCGATGCGATTGTTTTCTAAAATTTTGTATTGCATTTTTGCTCCTTTTTTGATTTTTTATAATTATAAAACATTAGAGTAGCTATAAGTCAAGAGTGAAAATAATTTTTTAAAAATTAGTATAAATACTGGATACTAGTGAAATTGTATAAAATTAAGCAAATTTTATAACAAAGACATAGTTGCAACGACAAATCAAGCTATCTATAATAAAGATAAAAGAAAATAATACAAACAAATTTAATTTCAGTATCGCTTAAATTCTACTCGTTAGCTAATTCCTTAGCCAAAATTTCAGCTTGAGCTAAAACTCCATCAATTGCAAGTTGTTGCATATCAGGTGGATAACCATACTTATTTAACACTCTTTTTACAGCTACTCTTAATCTTGCTCTTACATTTTCTTTTATCATCCAGTCTATACTTACATTGTTTTTGATAATTTGCAGTATTTCACTAACGAGTGCTAATAGTTTTTCATTGCCTAAAATCTTTTCATACTCATCATTACAAGCAAGTGCTGAGTAAAAGGCGTATTCATAGTCTTTTAAACCTAACTTCTTAGCCTCATCTTCCATACTTACTATGCTTTTACTCATATTTATTAGCTCATCTAGCGCCTCGCTTGATGAGATTAGCTTATTGTTATATTTTTTGATAGCATCACTAAGCATTTGTGCTAATTTTTTAGCCTTTGTTAGGCTTAGCTTTTCTCTTGCTTTTATCTCATCATTTAGTATCTTTTTTAGCATTTCAAAGGCTAAATTTTTACGCTTCATATTCTTTACTTCTAGTAAAAACTCATCAGAAAGTATAGATATATCAGGCTTTTTTATACCACTAGCATCAAAAATATCCACCACTTTAGATGATACAATAGCTTTATCTACTACTTGCTTTATCAAAGCTTGATTAAGCAAATTTTCATTCTCATTTTCTTTAGCAAACTTTAAAAACCTAGCCTTTATCGCATACATAAAAGCGATTTTATTCTTTATGCTCAAAGCTTTTTCGTGTGGCATAGCTATCGTGTAGGCTTTATCAAGTGCTGCAAATTCTTTTATAAATCTGTTCTTACCATCTTCATTTGATAATATATGCTCTTCTACATCAAGTATATATTCAAGTTTAGCCCCCGTATCAAGTTCAAAGTATTTTTCATAGTCATTTGGCAGCATTTGTTCTACGATTTCAAGCTTTTCTATCATCACTTTTACAGCGTCTTCTTGAGTAGTGATTATATCGCCCTTGCCACCACTTTCACTATAAAATGATAAAGCTTTTTTCAAATCACTTGCAATCCCAAGATAATCCACCACAAGCCCACTAGGTTTATCCTTATAAACCCTATTTACTCTAGCTATAGCTTGCATTAGATTATGCCCTTTCATAGGCTTATCTATATAAAGAGTATGAAGCGATGGCACATCAAAGCCAGTTAGCCACATATCCACCACTATAACTAGTTTTAATTCATCGTCTATATTTCTCATACGATTTGCCAAAAACTGCTTTTGAATCTTACTTGTATGATGTTTACTAAACTCTACCCCATCGCTAGAGCTTGAAGTCATCACTACTTTTATAGCCCCGCTACTTAGCTCATCGCTATGCCAACTTGGTCTTATTTTTATGATTTCATCATATAGTTTTATAGCTACGCTTCGGCTTATACTTACTATCATACCTTTTCCGCCGAGCTTACTAGACCTTGTTTCAAAGTGTTTTACTATATCTTTAGCGATTTGTTTTAGTCTGCTTGTGCTACCTACTAAAGCTTCTAGCTTAGTAGCTTTTGCTTTTTGGCTATCTTGGTTTTCAAGCTTTTCATCTAATTCATTTACAAGCCTTTTTCCTTCTTCGCTTAGCTCTATTTTGGCAAGTCTGCTTTCATAATATATACTCACAGTAGCACCATCTTCAACAGCTCTTGATATATCATATATATCTATGTAGTTTCCAAAAACTGCAGGGGTGTTTATATCATGGCTTTCAATTGGCGTTCCTGTAAATCCTATATAAGTAGCATTTGGCAAAGCATCACGCAGATATTTTGCGAAACCATAAACTATCTTTTGCCCTAGCACATCGCCACTTTTTGACTTTTCTTCTACTACTTTTGCATCAAAGCCGTATTGGGTTCTGTGTGCTTCATCTGCAATTACGATGATATTATCTCTAAGCGATAAGCACTCAAATACATTATCATTTTCTGGACTAAATTTTTGAATAGTAGTAAATACCACTCCACCACTAGCTACCCTTAAAAGCTCTTTTAAATGCTCTTTATCGTTTGCTTGTTTTGGCTCTTGTCTTAAAAGGTTCGCACAACTTGCAAAAGTACCAAAAAGCTGATCATCTAGATCATTTCTATCCGTGATAAGCAAAATCGTAGGATTATTTAAAGCCTTTATCGCTTTAGCACTATAAAACACCATAGACAAAGACTTCCCACTACCTTGCGTATGCCACACCACGCCACCTTTTTTATCTCCGTCTTTGCTACTTGCTGTGATTGTTCTACTAATGGCTTTATTTACTGCGTAGTATTGATGATAGCAAGCGATTTTTTTGGTAGTTTTTATACTTAAAATACCATTTAAATCTCTTATTTGCTCTTTTTCAAAAACTATGAAATTGCAAATGATATCTAGCAAGGTTTTTGGATTTAGCATACCATCTATTAAGGTTTTAATTTCTAAAGACTTGTTTGGAGCGTAGTTTATCCCATCGCTACTTTTCCACGCCATAAACCTTGAAAAATCAGCCGAAATACTCCCCGCCCTAGCAAAATACCCATCGCTTATCACACAAAAAGCATTATATGTAAAAATACTTGGGATTGTTTGTTTATAAGTGTTTATTTGATTATAAGCTGAGTTTATCGTGGCGTTTTCATCGCTTGGGCTTTTTAGCTCCATTAAAACAAGCGGAATTCCATTTATATATAGCACTACATCGGGGATTTTGTTTTCTTTAGCTTCTGTGATGCTTAGCTGGTTTGTTGCTATAAATTCATTGTTGCTTGCATTATTAAAATCAATTAGATTTATGATATCAGCTCTGCTTTCGCCGTCTTTTGTAGTGTTTATATTTACCCCATTTACAAGCTTATAATGAAAGTTTTCATTGCTATCTAAAAGGCTAAGATGATTTTTGCTTTTTAGCTCCTTATAAATTTCATTAGCTTTTGATAAATCAAGCTGTGGATTTAGCCTACAAAGTGCATTTACAAGGCTAGTTTCTAGCAAAACTTCATCAGTGGCTCTTACAGGCTTTTCATAGCACCACCCATGCTCAAGTAGTGATGATATAACAAACTGCTCTAAATCAAACTCACTAGTCTTCGCCTTGCTCATTTTTAGTTATCCTTTTTTATCAAATCTACTTTGTTAAAGCTATCAATAAGTTCATTCATAAAATCAACATGATAATCTTCTAAATCATTTTTTGTATATTTTTCACGAGCCCTAAATGCGTTTTGGCAAATTTCTTTTTTTCTTGATTCAGTGTTTAATATAAATCTTTCTTTCTCTTCATTTCTATCAGCAATACATTTTTCTAAATAATCCAAAATTGACATATTTTTAAATGCTAGTTTTTTTCTATCACTTATCTGAGAGTTTGTTATCGTATTGTATTGTTTATACTTAAGTATAATATTAACTGCATCTACTATTATTTTTATAGGCATGAAATCTTCAATCTCCCAAATATCTCTATTATTTTCTTGTATCGATTCTCCATATCTTTTTAATTTTTTTGCATCTAGCTTTATGTTTGGATATAAATTATCTTTTGATATTTTATTGTATTGTTTTCTACCTTCTTCATCGTTATCAAAAATACATATAAAATATGGTTTAAAAGAAGTATAACTGCACTGATTATTAAAATATTCTAAAAAACCTGCTATTTTAGTTGCACCACCAGAATGTATTATATTTGGCATAGATAAATTTAAAATTTCTATTAGCATTTGCAAATATTTCTTATCTTCTTCTCCTTCAACTAAAATATTATAAGGCATAATATCCCAATTATCATTGGTTTCTATACCTAAATGTTTTTTAATAACAGATAACTTTTCAAACGCAGTGCCTATATAAATCGGTTTTGTGTTAATTTCTTGAAATACTCTACCTTTTTTTCTAGCATAAATCTTTTCTTCTTTTGTCAATTTAAACAAATGAGTATTGACTAAATTATTAAAATCTACAAAGTATTGAGAATGTGTTGTCATAATTATAGGCTGCTTTTTCTCTCTTACAATATTTTTAAATATTTCCATAATCTTTTTTTGTAATTTTGGCTGCAAAAATGCTTCTGGTTCATCAATTGCCCATATTATATCTGTTGTAATTTTATCTGTAATATATTGCATTAAAGATAAAAGTACTATTCTTTGAGCACCACTCCCTTTATGATCCATTAAGTGGTCATTTCCATCGTCTAAAGTAACAGATGTCATAGTTTTTACAACATCTCTTAATTTTTCAAATTCGGCAAATCTAATTTTTATTTCCTTGTCTTTTAAGGTGTTATCAAAATCTAACATTTGTTTTAAATATATATTAATATCCTTTTCTATATCTTCTATAGCTTTCTTTGATTGTTCTATGAATAATTTCAATGTTCTTAAAGGCTCACTTTGCTTTTTTCGTTTATTATCTAAGGCTAACAAAGCATCGTTTTCTAAAATAGCAGAAATTACGCTAGGCATATTCACATTACTTGCTTCTATAAATAAAAGTTTAAAACTTTCTATAATATCTCTAGCAACTTTCCATTCAACCATCTTTCCATTTAATATATACACAATCTTATCTTTATGAAATTCAACTTTTAAAATATGTGTGACATTATTTTTTGTAAAATAGCCTATTAATTCTGTTTTTCTACCACCAGTTGATCCCTTTTGAATATGATATGGTCTATCTTCATTTTGATTATACTCCACACCATTATTATGATTAAAAAATAAATTTAAGGCTCTCAAAAAATTAGTCTTTCCAATATTATTTTCACCGCAAATTGTATTTATATTATTATTGTCTATATTTAAAGTAATATCCAATAAAGAACGAAAGTTTTTAACCTGAAATTTTACAAACTTATATTTATTCACACATTCTCCTTTAGTTAGTTATTTTTATTTCTCCGTTTAGGAGTTTTGGGATAAGTATATCACGCATATTTTCTAGGGTTTGAATTTCTCCTAGATTAAATATAATTTTTTCAAAAAAATCATTTAATTGTTTAGAATAACTCACAATCTCTTCACTCGTAAGCTTAACAAATGGACAATTTTCAATATCTGTCGCACTTATATTTTCTTGAGCACTGCCAGTAGCTGAATTGATAACATAGTCATAACCAAATTCAGAAGTTAAATGTATATATGCTAAAAACCTAGCTCCTAAAAACCTTTCTTTTACCATTCCTACTCGCTGATTTAACCATAATTTTTTATTTGTACTTGGAACGATACCCATTTTACCTATCTCAGCACCAGTCATTGCAAATAAAATATCTCCAGAATTTATATTAAATTTGTTATTAACTTCATTTATAGTATTTTGGCTTATCTTATCAGTATTTACAATATCTACAATTCCATTTGAAATATTTTTTATCTTTATTACTCCATTGTTACCATAATCTATAAAATCTTTACTCTTAAAAGCAAAACCATTTTGCATAGATATAAAATCACTAATAGTGCTATTAAATTCTCTATCTTTAAACCAATTTAAAAAAAGAGTTTGGGCGAGTTCTTCTAGGGTTTTGTTTTGCTCGTGTAGTAGTTCTATCTTGTCATCAATACTACTTAAGATAGTAGCAATTTGCCTTTGCTCTTCTAATAGCGGTAATAAAATTTCTATTGTTTGTAAATCATTTTTATTTACCGAGCCAAAAACACTACCAGACTCATTATTTATAATAACACTTCTTAAGTTGTGTAATAAGTAATATAAAAATTCATTTTCACCATTTTTTGCATTCATGGAGCATAAGCCCCTACCGATACAAATATCATTGTTTGCGAAATTAATATCTCCGACAGGAGCTCTCACACTAAATAAAATCTCACCCTTTTTAGCTATTTTTTTATATTCAGTGCAATATGTATCAAAATAAGGATATTTCCTACCAAAAGTCCTATTGCCTTGTAAAAATGGCATACCTATATTATCAAAATTATAAAATTCTGATTTTGGAGATTGCCCCATTGTTATCTCTGCAATATCCCCAAGCTTACATTTTTTCCAATTATTCATATCTTAATCCCTCGGAATTTATTTGCGTAAAAAATCCAAAAAATACACGAAATAAATTCGAGAATTTAAATTCGGAATTTCCTTTGTTTAAGCTTGGTTTAAAAGATAATGACGAAAGCACAACACAAAACATTATTTTATCTTCTCTAAATTTTTTAAGATAGTTTCGCTCAGCTCTTGCTCAGTTTTGATTTGGGATTTTAACTTTGCTAAAAGCTCGTTAAATCTAGTATCAAAATCAAACTCATCATCACTATCAGCAAGCCCCACATAACGCCCTGGGGTAAGCACATAAGAAAGCTCTCTTATCTCATCTATGCTAACACTTTTACAAAAGCCTTTTATGTCTTCATAATCAGTGCCGTTTTTCCATGCTTTATAAATATTTGCGATTTGGTTTATATCGTCTTTGTTTAGGGTTTTGTTGCGTCTATTTATCCTAGTTCCTAAATCTCTTGCATCTATAAAAAGCGTTTTTTTGACTGTCTTTGGTAGCTTTTGGCGTCTTATAAACCAAAGTGATGCAGGAATACCTGTATTTAAAAACAGCTTTGCGGGTAGATTTACTATACAATCTATCAAATCATCTTCAATAAGTGCTTTTCTAATGGCTGCTTCATTTGTGGTGTTGCTTGTAAGTGCGCCTTTAGCTAGGACAAATCCCGCTACACCGCCGTTTGGTGATAGATGATATAAAAAGTGCTGTATCCAAGCGTAGTTGGCGTTGCTTGCTGGTGGGACGCCGTATTTCCATCTGCCATCGTTTTCTAACAGTTCGCCGCTCCAGTCCGAGTCGTTAAATGGTGGATTGGCTATAATAAAATCGGCTTTTAAGTCTTTATGAGCGTCGTTTAAAAATGAGCCTTCGTTGTTCCATATCACTTGTGAGCTTTCGATTTTTCTTATGGCTAGGTTCATTTTGGCGAGTTTGTAGGTAGTCTGATTTGACTCTTGACCATAGATTGAGATGTCATCTAGTCTGCCTTGGTGAGATTTTACAAACTCTTCGCTTTGAACAAACATACCGCCACTTCCACAGCAAGGATCAAACACTCTGCCTTTATATGGCTCAAGCATAGTTACTAGGAGCTCTACGACGCATTTTGGAGTGTAGAATTGTCCGCCTTGTTTGCCTTCAGCTAGGGCAAATTCACCTAAAAAATACTCAAATACATGACCTAAAACATCGGTGCTTTTACCAGTGTCAAAGGCGATATTTCCTATAAGATCTATAAGTTCGCCTAGGCATTTACTATCTAAGTTATCTTTGGCATAGACTTTTGGCAAAACTCCTTTTAGAGTATCGTTGTGTTTTTCTATCTCGTCCATTGCTTCATCTAGCATTTTGCCTATTTTGGGATTTTTGGCGTTATCTCTTATGTAGTTGTAGCGAGATTTTTCTGGAACGAAGAAGATATTGTCAGCTAGGTATTCATCTGCATCTTCTGGGTCGGCTCCATCATCTTGTTCTTTTAATAACTCTTCGTATTTTTGCATAAAGCTATCGCTAATGTAGCGTAAAAATATAAGTCCTAAAACTATGTGTTTATACTCTGCTGCGTCGATATTTTTGCGTAATTTATCAGCACTTTTCCATAACGCATCTTCTAGTTTTATTTCTTTTTTCTTTGCCATTTTTATCCTTAAATAATTTTATTAAGTATAACAAATAGTATTTTAAAAGCAAATGATGATAAGGTGTATTACTACGAGCTTATACCACCTTACAAGCTTACTAAAAACAAGCCTTTAGAATACGCATATTTTAAGGAATTTCTAAAATGCTACAAAGAAAAGAAAAATCACTGCTAATTCTTGGCTGCTTAGCAAAAAAGAACTTGAAGAAAGAAATTATGATTTAAGTGCTAAAAATCCAAATGTAAAAGAAGAAAAAATCCTAAGAACTAGCGAAGAGATTTTAAATTCTTTAGAAGAAAATTTAAAACTTCAAAATAAGTATTTAAAAGAAATAAAAGATGCCTTAAAAGCATAAGGCATCTTTATTTATAGGCTTATTACCCCAATGCGTGTGTTTTCATAGCAAGAATTAAGCACTATGTCTATCATAGCACTAGCATAATCACTATAGCTGATTTTACTTTCATTGTTGGCATTCACTTCAAATTTTTCGCCTATGATTTTATAATGATTGCTTTTTGGAAGATCTGGTGAAAAAATAGCAGATGGGCTCACATATACCCATTTAAAACCTTTTTCATTGCGTAAAAATTCCAATACTTCCGCACTTGCTTAGCTATATCCAAATACTCTTTAGGAAAATCAGGCATATCCATAAGTCTTGTAGTATGATTCTCATCCATATACAAACTTCCAGCACCCCCTACAACAAATAATTTAGCCTTACTTCCTTGTAAAATTACACTCAAGCATTCTATATGCTTTTTATGTAAGCTTAAATTTTCCCATTCTCCAAAAGCGTCAATAATAATATCAAAATCTATCAGATCTTTAGAATCAAGTTCAAAAAGATCTCTTTGTACTATTTTAGCTTGAGGTAAAAATTCATTCATTTTAGAGCTATTGCGTACAAAACATACTGGCTCTAAATTTCTTTTTAAAGCTTCTTTGCTGATTTCTTTGCCTACTTTACCGCTTGCACATAAAATTGCTATTTTCATAATATCTCCTTTTTAAGTATTTTTACATAAAAAATGCAATCTAGAAATTATAAATATATTTACTACTAAAAATCAAGTAGATATTATTTTATAATATAGTATCTATTTTAGGAGTATTATGTTATTTTAGTATTTTAATGAGATAAATTTTTTTAAAAAATATGTTATAATTTTAAAAAATAAGGATTTATAATGAAAAAATATCATTCTCTTTGTCCTATTGAAACCACGCTTAATTTGATAGGAAATAAATGGAAAATTTTAATTATTCGAGATTTGTTGCAAGGGACTAAAAGATTTGGAGAGTTAAGAAAAAGCATTTCATTTACAAAAAATCAAAACATCTCTCAAAATGTCCTTACACAAAATTTACGAGAATTAGAAGAAGCAAAACTGATCAAACGCAAAGTTTATGCAGAAGTTCCTCCAAAGGTTGAGTACTCACTTACATCTTTAGGCAATAGTTTAGAATCCATCTTAAAAAGTCTTGAGAATTGGGGAAATAGCTATAAAAATATCGTTTAAGTAATAAATTAATATATCAATATATATTAATTTATTAATTTATACATGTTATATTTTTTGGAAATATTTTTAAAAGGATAAAAAATGCAGTCTTTTTTAAATACTTTCAAAGAGTTTTTATATCTATTTACTGAGCTTTCTGTACTTTTTATAGCTATTTCTTTTTTAGTTTCTATTATCAATCAAAAATACGAAGGAATTTTTAAAAAACAACTTGCTGGTGACAAAATTTCAAGTTATTTTAAAGCTATATTTTTAGGTGCTTTAACGCCATTTTGTTCCTGTTCTACCATACCGCTTTTAAGAGCTTTTTTAGAAGCGAAAGTAAAACTTAGCATAGCTTTAGCTTATCTTTTTACTTCGCCTCTTATTAATCCTATTATTTTTTCCATGCTTTTTGTAACTTTTGGTTTAAAGTTAAGTTTGATTTATGTGGTTTTTTTGATATTTTTGATATTTATTATTTCTTTTGTTTTTTCTAAATTTAAGGAAGATAGTTTTTTAAAACATATTCCTAAAAATACAAAATCAAGTATTTTTACCCAAAGCGCTCACAATCCTAGCAATTTTATTTTTAAACAAAAATCATGCTGTGCAAATACTCAAGATAAGTCTAAAAATATAACGATAAACTATAAAGAATTATTCAAAGAAAGTTTGAAAAATTATAAAAAATTATTACCTTATATCGTTGTGGCAGTTTTTATCGGTGCTTTTATTCATGGTTTTATTCCTCAAGAAATTTTACAAAAATACCTAAATGGCAATGAAATTTTAAGCATTGCATTAGCGGCTTTTTTAGGAATTTTCCTTTATTTAAGAGTAGAAACTATTATTCCTATAGGCTTAGCACTTTTACAAATGGGAATTTCTCAAGGAGTGATTATGAGTTTTTTAATCGCTGGTGCTGGATGTTCTTTACCTGAGCTTGTTTTACTCAAACAAATGTTTAAAATGAAATTTTTATTTTTATTTGTTATGATTATTTTAGGCGTGGCTATATCTTTTGGAATTTTTATTAATTTAATTTAAGGAAATAAAATGCAAAAATTTTTAACCATTATTTCGGCGATCAATGATGAAAGTAGGATTTTGATTTTACATCATCTTTTAAGATACAAAGAACTTTGTGTTTGTGATCTACAAGAGCTCTTAAACATGGGTCAATCAAGACTTTCAAGACATTTAAAAATTTTAAAAGATGCAGGTTTTTTGTATGTAAGGCGTCAAGGAACTTGGGCGTATTATGGGATTAATAATGAGCTTTTAAAGCTGCATTTAGATCTTTTTGAAAATATCAAAAGTTTAGAGCTTAAAAATGTTATTAAAAAAAATGAAAATATTATTACCCAAATTTGCCCTTAATATAAAATCAACCCTTAAACTTATACAATTTATCACAAGGTTGATAGTCCTTGCTTTCTGGATTAAACCCATCGACTTCATTTGCAAGCATTTCTTCATAAATTTTTATCTTTTTGCTTAAAACTTTTTCACTTTCTTTTAATGTTTTAATCTGGTTTTGTAATTTTTTCTTTGTTTGCTTTAACATCTCTTGTCTTTCTTTAGCAGTTTTTATACCCAAAGAGCAAAGTTTTATATAATGTTTGATTTGTTCTATTGGCATACCTGAAATTCTAAGCCATTCTATCCATTTTACCCATTCTATATCGCTTTTTGAAAAATATTTCACACTATTTTCATCTTTTTGAACAAAAGGAAACAAACCTTTTTTAGCCCAAAATCTTAAAGTATGAGCACTAATTTTTGTTTCTTTTTCTACTTTTTTTATAGCATAAGCCATATTTTCTCCTTTATTTAAGATAAAAATAAAAATTTATTTTATTTTTTTGTGATAAAATAATAGCCAAATTATTAGTTTTATGCTAAAAATAACAAAGATTAAAAGGAAAATAATGAATAGTATTAAAATCAAACTTTCCCTCATTGCAAATTTAATTGCAATTTTTGCCTTAATTGTTCTAGGTATTGTAAGTTTTTATTTTACAAAAACCTCACTATATGAAAGCACTCTTAAAAATCAAACTGACCTACTTAAAGTCACACAATCTACCGTTGAAGATTTCCGTTCCACAAATCAATCTTTTACTAGAGCTTTAGAAAAAGATATCGCGAACTTACCTTATCAATCTTTAATCACTGAAGAAAATATTATTAACAATGTTGGTCCAATATTGAAATATTATCGTCATAGTATAAATGCACTAAATGTTTATTTAGGTTTAAACAATGGAAAAGTTTTACTTAGTCAAAAATCTAATGATGCAAAAATGCCTGAATTACGTGATGATTTAGATATAAAGACAAAAGATTGGTATCAAGAAGCTTTAAAAACAAATGATATTTTTGTTACACCAGCATATTTAGATACAGTTTTAAAACAATATGTAATAACGTATTCTAAAGCTATTTATAAAGATGGTAAAATCATAGGGGTACTGGGTGTCGATATACCATCAGAAGATTTGCAAAATTTAGTTGCAAAAACCCCTGGAAATACTTTTTTATTTGATCAAAAAAATAAAATATTTGCAGCAACCAATAAAGAATTATTAAATCCATCCATTGATCATTCTCCTGTTCTAAATGCATATAAACTCAATGGTGATAACAACTTCTTCTCTTATAAGTTAAATAATGAAGAAAGACTTGGAGCTTGTACTAAAGTCTTTGCTTATACAGCTTGTATTACCGAAAGCGCTGATATTATAAATAAACCTATTTATAAAGCTGCATTTATTCAAGCCATTGTTGTCATTATTGTAGTAGTATTTAGCGTCATCCTCCTTTATTTCATCGTATCAAAATACCTCTCCCCACTTGCAGCTATCCAAACAGGTTTAACTTCATTCTTTGATTTTATCAACTATAAAACAAAAAATGTTTCTACTATAGAAGTAAAAAGCAATGATGAATTTGGACAAATCTCAAATGCTATCAACGAAAACATTCTTGCTACTAAAAGAGGCTTAGAACAAGACAATCAAGCCGTTAAAGAATCAGTTCAAACCGTATCAGTTGTAGAAGGTGGTAATTTAACAGCAAGAATTACTGCTAATCCAAGAAACCCACAACTTATTGAACTTAAAAATGTTCTAAATAAACTTCTTGATGTTTTACAAGCTAGAGTAGGTTCTGATATGAATGCTATTCATAAAATTTTTGAAGAATACAAAAGCTTAGACTTTAGAAATAAATTAGAAAATGCTAGCGGTAGTGTAGAATTAACTACTAATGCTTTAGGTGATGAAATAGTTAAAATGCTAAAACAAAGCTCAGACTTTGCTAATGCTTTAGCTAATGAAAGTGGAAAATTACAAACTGCTGTTCAAAGCTTAACCACTTCTTCAAATTCTCAAGCTCAATCTTTAGAAGAAACTGCAGCAGCTTTAGAAGAGATCACTTCTTCCATGCAAAATGTTTCAGTTAAAACTAGTGATGTTATCACTCAATCTGAAGAGATTAAAAATGTTACAGGTATTATAGGTGATATTGCAGATCAAATCAATCTTTTAGCTTTAAATGCAGCTATTGAAGCAGCTCGTGCTGGAGAACATGGTAGAGGCTTTGCAGTGGTAGCTGATGAAGTTAGAAAGTTAGCTGAAAGAACTCAAAAGTCTTTATCAGAAATTGAAGCTAATACTAATTTACTTGTTCAATCTATCAATGATATGGCAGAAAGTATTAAAGAACAAACTGCAGGTATCACTCAAATCAATGATAGCCTCAAATTGATCAAACTACTAAAGATAATGTTGAAATTGCTAATGAATCAGCTATTATTTCTAGTACAGTAAGTGATATAGCTAATAATATCTTAGAAGATGTTAAGAAGAAAAGGTTTTAATCTTAGATAACTAGCTAAAAAGCTAGTTATCTCTAAATTTACTTATTGATTTAAAATTTGATTTTTACTCTTACATAAATTCTGCCAATTTGAAACACTTTTGATTTCAAGACATTGTTTTAAAATTTCTTTTTCAGCTTGTATATTTTGCATTCTTTCATAAGTTAAAGCTTGGATATATAAAGCTCTTGCCTTATCCTTATCTGAAAGTTTTAATTTAAGCAAATCTGTTAAAACAGCTAAACTTTCTTCATTTTTATTGATTTTAGCCAAAGTATCAAGATACATAAATTCCAAATTAGGACTAAAAAGATTTATACCTTTAAAATTTTGATAGTCAATGGCCTTAGGTGCGTAAGTTAAAATCGTTGTTTGCATATTATGATCATTAGCATAAGAAAGTAAAGCATCGTAGGCTTCTACCATACTAAAATTCATTGGAAAACTTTCTAAAATTTGCAAAATTTTAATGGCTTGATTGTAGTCATTTAAGCGCAATAAAGACAAAAATTGCAAATAATAAGCCTTAAAATTCTCATCATCGCTTTTTAAAATTCTAGAATTAGCTATATCTTTAGAAATTTTGATCACCTGAGGATATTGTTTATTATCAAAAAGAATAGATGCTTTTTGAAGACCATAAAATATAGAATCTTCATTATAATTTTTATCTATATAATCAAGTGCTTGTTCAACATTAGAAGTTCTGATAAGACAAGCTAACATTTGTTTTTTATTCTCAATTTTCTGACCTATATCATAAGCACTAAAACGCATAAAAATATTTGCAGCATTGATACAATTATCAGCTTTTATGGCATTTTTTAAATCATTAATGGCTGCTTTCTCTAAAAATTGAGTAGCATTTGGAATTTTTTTACTTTCTATAAGATCTTTATAAGCTAAAATAGCACTAAAATTTCCCTCTTTATAATAAAGTGCAACATCTTCATCTAAAGCTTTATTTGCAATATTCTCATCTTTATTTGCATATTGCTTCATTAAATCTGTATAACGCTGATGCAAAAAGCTTGCATTATTATCACCTAAAGCAAAGAATACCTCATCACTTGCTTTTTTAATTTCATCTAAATACTTACCATCTAAATAATCATCCATATACAAATCAAGGTATTTTTTAGCATCACTAGATCTGTTAATATGTGATAAAACTAAGGCTAAATCTTTTAAAGTTTCTTCATAACTTGGATCAAGTTTGGACATTTTAGCAAAGGTATCTTCATAAATACTTGCACTTATATCAAATTGTCCTTTTTGATTAAATAATTTAGCAAGTTCTAAAGATCTTGGAATATCTTTTCCAAAATATTCAGGATTGGCTTTTAAAATGGTATTAATATATTCTATAGCTTTATTTACTTGCTCATTTGAAAGCAAATTCTTTGCCAAACTCATAGCTGCTCTTGCAGCTAAATCTAAATTTTTTGTATTAAAATAAGTATTTTCATAGATATTTACAGCTTTTTCTTTTTCATTTAAATTATAAATATAATCTGCATAATCAAGTTTTGATAACTGAGTAAAATAATTATTAGGTTGTTCATTATCCAAAATCGACATTGTATACTCTACATCAGCACGCTGAGCTAAAGCGATATAAGTTTTTAACATTATATGTAAAACTTCTGAAAAATTTTTATCACTTGTAAAAGTACGCATCCAATTTTTAGCATCATCAATCATCTTTTCTAAAATTTGCTGATCGCGTATACTTGGATCTTGAGTGTAAAGTTTATTTTGAGCTCTTAATTTATAAAGTATAAATTCACTAGTAAAAATACTGCCACGATATCTATTGATAGCATTTTGTGCATCAATCACCACTTGATTGTAATTAGCCTTATCGTATTCTTTTTTGATGCGTAAATAAGTATTGATATCTGCACTTTGAGGAATAACAACAGGATCAGAATTTAAATCCAAAGCTCCAACATAAGGCAAACTCTCATGTGGAAAATTGATATTAAAATCAAGTCCATCATAGTCTTTAATAGGTGCTAGTTCTGGTGCAAAAATAAAAGTAAAAGCCTTACTTTTATGCGAACTTGATGAACTGAGTTCTTTATCTATATAAATATTTTGAGAAGTGTCAAACATTCTTGCTTGTATTTTTGGCAAAATGATCATTTTAATTTTTTGAGCTTCTTGTATAAATTTTAAATCAAAAGCAGAAAAACTCTGATCTTTTAATTTATTATCAACCATACCTGCAATATCACATTCAAAATGAACTTTTGCTTCGGTAATAAATTTTTGACATGTAAATTCTAAATCATTACTCGCATGTAAAACTGCAAAAGCTTGATTATTTTCGCGACCCGTGTTTAAAACAAGCTCAAAAGCAAAAGCATTTAAAAAACTTAATAAAATTAAAAATAATATTCTCATAAAATAATTATAGCAAAACTCTTATAACATTAACAATATAGCAAAAGTGCTTACACAAACACAAAAAGCTAAAATAAAATTTTGTATAAAACTAAACTTAATATTATGAACCCTATCATTTTTCATAAATAAAACATGAATTAAAATCTTTAAATACGCATAAAGCATAATAACAGAAGATAAAGCCACAAAAAGCGCCAAATACCAATATCCATTTAAAATTGCTGTATTTAAAATCATAAATTTACCCCAAAACACTCCAAAAGGCGGGATACCTGCTAAAGAAAGCACACTAATGCTTAAACAAAAAGCAATTAAAGGTTTTTTAACCAAAAGCCCATTTAAACTCTCATAAGAATTATTCTCATAATTGCTTAAAATCATAAATACAGCATAATTTGCAAAAGCAAATAAAGTCCAATATCCAAAAATAGCAAGCAAAATTCCATCAAAATTTTGTTCTTTTAATAAAGGAATGCAAGCTACCAAAACCAAAGAAGAATGCACTACAGAACTATAAGCAAACATTTTTTTGATATTGTTTTGACTTAGAGCCGCAAAAGCACCTATAAGCATAGAAAAAATCGCTAGAACTATTATGATATATTCAAAACCTGTATTATTTAAAAAATCAAACAAACGAATAACCACAACCAACATGGCAACTTTTGGCACAACTGAAATAAAAGCAACCAAATTTGTATGTGCTGCATAATACACATCTTTAAGCCAAAAATGAAAAGGTGCCAAAGAAAGCTTGATTGCACAAAGAACAAAAATCATCACTCCAGCACCCAAAAGCATGGGATCTTTTTGAAACTCATTTTTTAATGCTAAATTAGCAGATAAATCTAAAGTTCCTGTTTTTAAATAAATAAAAGCTACAGCCATAACAAAAAACCCAGCTCCTACAGCCGCTACACTAAAGTATTTTATCGCACTTGAAATAGCATTATCACTTCCGCGCGTTGCTATTAAAGTATAAAGCGCTAAAGAAGAACTTTCAAGTCCTATAAAAATAAGTACTAAATTTGAGCTTGAAACCATCAAAAGCAAAGATGCAATCATAAATAAAAATAAAGCATAAAATTCACCTTGATTTTCTTCTTTTTGCATTAAAAGATATAAAAATGAAAAACACAAAATTACCAAAGAAGCATAAAATGAAACAATATCATTATTTAAAGTGGCCAAAAAAGCTTTTGCTTCTAAACCTTGAGCATTTGCATTATTTAAAATCAAAAAAGCACTTACAATCAAAGACAAAGAACTTATGCCGATATAAAACGATCGATGAAATTTCCAAAAACCAGAGCAAAGCAAAAGAACTATTGCAGTTGTAATTAAAAATAAAAATGGATAAGATAAGCTTATATTTAAAAGTTCTAAATTTAAAAAATTATTTAACATTTGCCTCTCCTATTTTAGATAAAAAATCTAAAGTATTTTGCTCAACAGCTCTAATATTCATTGTTTTTATAAGATTATCCACATCTTTTTGTATCGGCTTTAAAAGTATATTTGGCATAAGCCCTAGTCCAAAAATCATTACTACAATACACACAAGCGCTACTATTTCTCTAAATCGTAAAGAAAAATTCTCTATAAAGCTTTGTTTTTGCATGAAAAATATTTTTCTAAATACTGCGAACATATAAATCGCTCCTAAAATAATCACCAAACCTGCCAACAAAGCGTAAAATAAATTAATCTTTGCTATACCTAAAAGAATTAAAAACTCTCCCACAAAAGAAACAGTTAAAGGCAAAGAAACACTCGCAAGTAAAATGAGCATAAAGAAAATTGAAAATAAAGGTGCTTTTTTGGCTAAAGAATGGTAAAAAGAAATATCATAAGTATGATATCTTTGGTATAAAAGTTCAACCATTAAAAATAAAGCTCCCGTTACAATACCATGTGCAAACATATAAAAAACCGCACCACTAATACCCAAAGCATTTAAAGAAAAAATTCCCAAAATCATCACACCAAGATGTGAAATAGAACTATAAGCAATCAATTCTTTAATATTTTCTGCTCTATAAGCAATTAAAGCATTATAAACGATACTTACTATACATAAAGCTACAATTAAAGGCATAAAATACACACTCGCATCTGGAAAAAGTGGTAAACAAAAAAGTAAAAATCCAAAAGGAGCCATTTTAAAAACTACAAGCATTACAGAAACAAGTATAGGCGAATTTGCATAAACCTTAGGTGCCCAAGTATGAAGTGGAAATAAAGGAGCTTTGATAGCAAAAGCGATAAAAAATGCTCCAAAAAGTAAAAGTTGCTCTGTAAAATTTACTGCTGAGGCATTATTTTTCCAAATTTCCAAGTCAAAAGTGAAGATATTTAAAAGCTGATAATTTAAATAAGCTTGATAAATCAATGCTACAAGCATTAAAATTGAACCCGCAAAAGCATAGATAAAAAATTTCACCCCTGCTCTAAAATCTTTACCATAAACTCCCATAATATAAAGCAAAGGCAAAAGAGAAAATTCCCAAAAAACATAAAACAACAAACCATCTTTTGCGCTAAAAAGTCCCATAATAGCAAATTCTAAAAAGAATATACAAGATATAAGCGCTTTCTGTTCTAGTTTCAAAAATAAAAAGCTTAAAAATATCATCAAAGAACTTAAAAGCATCAATACAAGTGCAATACTGTCTACTCCTACATGAAAGCTAAAAAATTTCAAAATTTTAAAAGAGAGATTATAATCAAAGCTTACCCCTTGTAAAAAATCCGCAAAAATATCCAAATTTAAAGCCAAAATCATAAAACTTACAACAACGCTAAAAACCTTAACGCCTCCGCGATTTAATAGCAAAACCACAAAAGCAGCAATCAAAGGAAAAAATATCAAATAATTTAGCATTTTACACCATCCATACTAAAATCAACAAAATCACAAAAGCTGCCACCAAAAACCTAAGCATTAAGTTTAAGCTGTTTGGCATAATCATTTTTTGTGAAATATTTTGAGAATACAAAGCAATTTTTTCAACTATTCTGTCAAAAATATAAAGATCACAATGTTTTAAAATCGTACATAAGCTTTCATATTTTGAAACGATAAATTGATGATAAAATCTAGGAATAAAATAATCATTACTTAAAAGTTTGTGAATTTTATTTTCTTCAATACTTTCTTTAAACCAAGAATTTTTATAAGCAAAAATAGCCAAAATTGCACCCAAAATAGCTGCTACACTCGCACAAATCATTACAATTTGATTTTGCGCATCAATAAAAACTAATTTTGTGCTTAAATATTCAAAAAAACTATGTTCGAAAAATCCTGCAATAATAGCTAAAACCATCAAAGGACTCATAGCCAAAAGTGCGATTTTACTTGCTTCATGTGGATGTTCATCATGTCTTGCAGGGGTAAAAAATACCAACATTAAAAGTCTAAAGCTATAAAATGCTGTTAAAAAAGCTGCGATTAAGAGCACTAAAAAAATACCATGGTGAAAAGAAATGAAAGAATATCCCAAAATCAAATCTTTAGAGAAAAATCCTGCAAAAGGATAAATTCCTGCTAAAGCTAAAGATCCTATACACATTAAAATAGCTGTAATTTTTAAAGGTTTAAAAAGTCCACCCATTTTTTTAATGTCTAATTTATCATTCATAGCATGCATTACATTTCCAGCGCCTAAGAAAAGTAAAGATTTAAAAAAAGCATGCGTAGCTAAGTGAAATAAAGCTATACCATAAGCCCCAAGTCCTGCAGCCACAAACATATATCCAAGTTGCGATAAGGTAGAGTAAGCAATAATGCGTTTTAAATCCCTAACCACCAAAGCCATAGAGGCTGCAAAAATCGCTACAAAAGCTCCGAGTAAGGCAATAATATAAGAAACTTCAGGAACTAAATCATAAAGCGTACTCGCACGAATTACCAAATAAACCCCCGCTGTTACCATGGTTGCTGCATGGATTAATGCAGAAACAGGAGTTGGCCCTGCCATAGCATCAGCAAGCCAAGTGTGAAAAGGAAATTGTGCAGATTTTCCCATAGCCCCTATAAATAAACAAGTTGCGATTAAGATCAAAGCATTGTGATCTAGGCTTTGTGCCATGGAAAAAACTTCATCATATTTTAAAGTTCCTGCTTGCAAATAAAGCCAAAAAATTCCTAAAAGCATACCCAAATCCGCAATACGATTCATAATAAAAGCTTCATTAGCCGCAAAAGAATAAGTATCATTTTTATACCAAAAACCTATGAGCAACCAAGAGCAAAGCCCAACGCCTTCCCAACCTACGAAAAGTCCTAAAAAATTATCACTCATGACTAAAAAAAGCATAGAAAAGACAAAAAGCCCCAAATAAGCAAAAAATTTATTAAAACCTTCATCATGAGCCATATAAAAAATACTATAAAAATGCACACAAGTGGCTACAATACCTACAATACTCATCATAGTAAGCGAAATAGCATCTATATCAAAACCAAAATTTACTCCAGCAAACCATTCAAACAAACTCACATTAAAAGCTTCATTGCAAAAAAGCAAATACAAAGAACAAAAAGTACTCAAAGCTACTAGAAGTGAACAAAATATCCCTACGAATTGTTTTTTCTCACTCAAAGCAAAACAACTTGCAAACAAAAAAGCTACAAAGGGACTAAAAAGAGAAATCAAAGCCAAATTTTGCATACTAAGCCTCCACTTCTTTTAAGCTTTTTAATTCTAAAGTGCCTTTTCTTCTATACCAAAGCACACACAAAGCTATACCAACAGCTACTTCACAAGCCGCTACACCCATGATAAAAAGCGCAAAAACCTGTCCATTTAAATCATTGTGCATTTTAGAAGCTGCTACTAAAGCTAAATTAGCACTATTTAATAAAATTTCACTCGAAATAAAAAGCATAATGAGATTTTGTCTTTTTAAAATCCCTACAAGCCCTATGACAAACATTAAAATAGCAACGAAAAAATACTTTTCTATCATTGTTTTTCCTTTGTAAGCTCTTTATGAGTAAGAGTGATAGCACAAACTAAAGCGATCAAAAGCAAAATAGCTATAAACTCAAAAGCTAAAAGATATTTTGAAAAAATCGCTAAAGCCAGTTGTTTATTAAAATCAAACAAAGCAGGATCATTTAAAGGCAAATCCGTGCTGATATTTTGGTATTTAAAACCTATAAGCATAGTCAAAAGTAAAATCGCACTTAAAACCACCAAAGTAAAAAAACTTTTTTTAGCTTTAAGTTGTTCTTTAAATTCTTTAGAAGCATCAAAAAACATCATCGCAAAACTATAAAGTCCAAGTACAGCTCCACTATAAACAATAATTTGTATCACGCCTAAAAACTCTGCATCAAGCAAAAAATAAAATCCCGATAAAAACACCATTCCACCCGCTAAAGCAGAAAGAGAATAAAGCATATTTTTACTTAAAACCGCAATGCCAAAAAAGCCTAAAACCACTACACTAAAAAATACAAAAGCCAAATTTTCTATCATTTATTTTCTCCTTGCTCTTGTGTATTTTGATTTTCTAAGGCTCTTTCAATCATCACATCGTAATAATTTGGTGTTTTTACCACCAATAAATCAGCATCTTTTCTAAGGCTTCCTGCTCCTTCAAATTCAACTTGATTTTTAAGCTTATCAATAGGAGTTAAAAAATCTTGCTTATAGCCAAAATAAGACCTTTGCTCAGCTGCATTTTCATACTCTGTTCCATGTACTATAGCAAGTTCAGGGCAAACCTCAGCACAAAAACCACAATAAATACAACGCCCTAAATTAATACTATAATTTCCTACTTTTTTACGCCCATTTTCATCTAAAGAAGTTTCCATTCTGATACAATTACTAATGCAAATTTTTTCGCAAAGCCCACAACCTATACATCTTTCGTTTTCACTTTCTATAAAACGCATCAGACGATGAACAGCACGGTAACGATTGTCAAGTTTTACCTTTTCAAAAGGATATTTAATCGTAGCGCTATTATTTCTCTTAAGCAATTCTCTCATCATCACAAAAAGCCCTAGAAAAAGCTCTAGTTTAACACTTCTACGCAAAGCTTGTGAAATTTTCTCCCAAGTGCTAACAGGAGTTTTTCTTTTCTCATCCACTAAGTAATAATTTTTCATATCAAACTCCTATAAAAGAACTGCCAAAGCAGTGATTAAAAGGTTTAAAACCGCTAAAGGGATTAAGATCAAATAGCACATTTTCATCACTTGATCTGGACGCAATTGCGGAAAAGCAGCTCTTGCCCAAAAATACCAAAAGAAAATAAAACTTGATTTTACTATCATCATAATCCAACCAGGAATAATCCAAAAGCTATTAAAACCCCCTAAAAACAAAAGAGTTACCAAAATAGCTCCAGCTATCATAGAAGCATATTCACCTATAAAAAACATACCCCATCTTAAACCCGAATACTCCGTTCCATAACCCGCTACAATTTCAGCATCATTTTCCGTCAAACAAAGCGGAGTTCTATTAGTCTCTATAAATAAAGCAATTATAAAAAGCACAAAAGCTAGAGGCTGTTTAAAAATAAGCCAAGAAAAAAATCCATCGCTTTGATAATTGTTAATATCCACCAAAGAAAAAGAACCTACAAGCATTACAATAGCAATCAAAGCTAAAGCTCCTACGCTTTCATAGGAAATAATCGCTACAAGCCCTCTTGCAGCCCCTAAAATCGACCATTTATTATTACTTGCAAGTCCACCCAAAAACACCGCATAAAAGCAAAGTCCTGAAGTACCGATGACAAAAAGCAAAGCTACATTGATATCTGCCACTATAGGCTGAATAACCCTTCCAAATAAAGTAAATTCAGGTAGCATAGGAATAGCTGCTAAAGAAATAAAAGCACAAATAGCAGAAATCAAAGGTGCTATAGCAAAAATAAATTTTTGCGAATTTGAAGGGATTATATCTTCTTTAGTAAAAAGCTTTATCATATCAGCTACAAGTTGAATAAGCCCAAAAGGCCCTACCATATCAGGCCCTATGCGTCTTTGAAAATAAGCTAAAACCTTTCTTTCAGCATAAGTTGCAAGACCTGCTAAACTCGCAAATATTGCAATGATAATAATACATTTAATCAAAGTCTCTAAAGCAAAAAAAGCAAAATCACTCATGGTTTGCTCCTAATTTTTCTAAATTCGCCACAACAAATCTTTCATCAAAAAAGCTTAGCGTGTCAAGTTTTTCATCAAAATACGGCAAGAAAGCTCCATTTTTTATATCCTTATCCACACGCACACTAAGGCTTAATTCTTTATCTTTTATTTTAAGTTTTACAAGATCTTTATCTTTTAAATTTTTCTCTTTAGCTAAATTTTCACTTACACCTAAAAAAATCACCTCATTAATCGCACTAGCACGATTTGAAAATCTACCAAATTGATAGCTAGGATTAGCACTATAAAGCAAAATTTCATCTTCTTTTAGGCTTAAATTTTCAAAATTTGGAGAGATGAATTCTTTTTTAGCAACTTGTTTGAAACATTCTAAATTAAGCTCATATCCCCTTTTACAATCGCCTGCATTGGTATAAAAATTGTCTAAATGATCAAAATCAATCGGAGAAAAACCTTTATTTATAGGGAGTCTCTTAGTATAATTTATAGTATATTCCTCATCAAAACCTAAAGCATTAGCCAAATCATTTAAAAAATATCCCTTAAATTCTAAAGCAGCGTTAGTTGGTACCACTCTTTTATCATAATTTAAAAAAGTTCCTTCTTGCTGATTTAAACTCGCACTAGCTAAATTTGCATGCTCTTCATAAGAAAAACTAAAATCACCTTTTTCATTGTAGCCTAAAGTCTTGCCTTCTTGTGTATTGTTATCCAAATCGCAAATCATAGCCACACCTAAGGTATTAGTATGCGTAGGATTTAAAAAGACTTTAAAAGGAGTGGTATTTTGGATCAAAGCAAGTAATTTAGCAAGTTTTTTCGCATTTTTATGAAAATAAAAATCACTCCCTATAACAAGAGTAAAATTTGCTTTTTTAAGCAATAAATCTTCTAATTTATCTTCATCTATGCCTAAATTTTTAGCAAAAACAGAGCGTTGTACTTCTATGTTGTTTTTCACTTTCTTAGGTACGACTTTTTTTACTTCTTTTTGAATTTCATTGCCTTCTTCATCTTTTTCTATGACTTGTTCTACAACTTCTTCGTTGATACTTTCTTCTATTTCTTTATTTTCACTAACAAAAAACTCTGCTAAATGAGTTTTGATACCTTCATCTTGGCTAAATTTTTGAAGTAAAAAATATAAAATTTGCTCTTCATCGCCACTTTTATGAATGTGCGAGATAAAATTTTTAGAATATTTTGCTATACCCATATCTTCCATAGGATGAAAATAAAGCCCTGAGCCTTTATTCATCACTAAAGCATTATTGATTTTATAACTAAGCGTTGGAGCATCATATCTTAAAAGCATTCCAGCCACAACCAAAAAATCACTTTTTGTTATATCTTGAGTATTAGCGCTATAAAACTCACCAGAATTAGCGATAAATTCTTGTAAAAATTCTTTAAATTTCAAAGCTTCTTCATTGATTAAAGAAAGATTAAATTTCTTTTTTAAATTTTGTAAAATCAAAGCTTCTTCATTGGTAATAAAACTATTAAATTTAATGTTTTTAATTTCATTTTTCTCAAAAAGCTCCACAAGTTCTTTAAAGGCTTTTTCATCTTTATCCGCCTCATTTTGCGTATCAAAAGCAAATCTTGCAGCCTTATTTAAACTCGCAAAGGCAAAATCATTACTCACACGATAAATTTTTTCTTTTTGATTGCTAATGCCGCTTTGCTTAATATCATAATACATCAACTCACAATCGCTTGAATGTGGATTTGAAGCAGGGATTCTTTTAAGTTCCCAAATATTTGAAGTGTATTGAAATTTCGAACCTATTAAAGCTCCTGTTGGGCATACGCTTGTACATTCTCCACAAAATGAACAATCAAGCGTGTCGCCATTTGTAGGGCCTATCAAACTTTTTTGAAATTTAGTCCAAATCGCATAAGCATCTTTTCCCATGCTCTCTTTAAAGCTATTATCCACACTATCTCCGCCACGAGGAACAGTCTTTAAAGCACTTTCTCCGATTTTATCCTTACAAACTGTAATACAACGCTCACATACTATGCAAAGTGCGGGATCGTAATTAATCATTCCCCAATGTTTATGCGGTTTATGCGTGTCTTTAATCCAATATTTTTGAACATTTACACGACTTTTATGAGTGAAATTTTGCAATTCACACTCGCCTGATTTATCACAAACTCCACATTCTAAAGGATGATTGATACAATAAGCTTGCATGATCTCATTTCTTTCATCCCAAAGATTTTGTAAATCACTTTCTACAACCATGCCCTCTTTTGCTTTAGTATTGCAAGAATATACCTTTTTACCATCAGCTTCAACCATACACATACGACAAGCCAAAGTAGGACTACAGCCCGAAAGATAGCAAATCGCTGGGATAAAAATATCATTTCTTCTTGCTATATTTAAAATATATTCGCCTTCTTCAAAGGCGCAATCTATACCATTAATCTTAACTGTCATTTTGCTTCCTTTATGCGAATTGGAGTAAAATCAAAACCATTGTTTTCATAATTTAAAAAAGCTATAGTGCCTTGTAAATTTTCATCTAAACAAAGCTTGGTTTTAAGACTAAAATCTTTAGCCAAAATTTCAACTTCACTTTGATCTTTGCATTTTGCAATTTGTAAAAATTGCTTTGAACAATGTAAATTTTTATCTTGCAAATTTGCTCTAAAAAGCACTAACCCGTCATAATTATCGAGTTCTTTTAGGGTGTTTAATTTTGCCTTTTTAAAATCGCATTCTTCTTCATCGCTATCTAAAATCTTTAATCCATATTTTACACTTAGGAAATTCAAAAAATATTTGATATTTTCACTATCTTTATAAGAATGGATATTTTTATCTATAATTAAATACTTAGTCTCTTTTAAAAAAGCAAGCACTTCGCCTGCTTCTTCCTCTCCAAAACAAGATTCAGCACTTAAATATCCCTCATCTAAATCGCAAAATTGCCCTTCATCGCTTAATTTACAAAGCAAGGCCAAAACAAAACTCAAACTTGCAATTTCGCATTTGTAAAATTTAGCTTTTAAGTTTTTATCTTCCAAACAAGAAATATTAATACTATTTACACCTATTTTTTCACATAAATTTTTGTTTTTAAGGCTTGGCATATCTAAAAAACAAAGAGCATTATCATAAATCATACTCTCTCCTTTTTTATAACAATAGTCCAATCCACTTGATTAAATTTCAAAGAATTTAAAAGCTCACAGCCTTGTTCTTTTACAAAAGAAAAACTTTTTTCAACAGGAGAAAAATCGCCGATTTCAAAAAGCACCACTAAAACCTCACCTTGTTTTGCTTCTTTTATGATTTGTGCTAAATCTTCAAAAAGCTCTTTGCTTTTTCTTAAATCTACCCTTCTCATCGATCTATCTCACCTAAAACTATATTTACATTACCCATAATGGCTACAACATCAGCTAAATAAGTACCTACAAGCATTTCTTCAAAAAACGCACAATGCCAATAACTAGGCGTTCTAGCCTTTAAACGATAAGGTCTTCCTGTACCATCACTATGGATAAAAAAGCCAAGCTCACCTTTTGGACTTTCAGTAGGCACATAAACTTCGCCTTTAGGGGGTTTTAAACCTTGAGTGATTAAAACAAAATGCTGCATTAAAGAATAATTCTGCGTTAAAATTTGTTCCTTTGAAGCACTTACATACTCAGGATGCGTAGCTAAAATTTCAGGTGGAGTATCTTTATAAAGCATGGCACATTGTCTAAGGATTTTCAAACTTTCACGAAATTCTTGCATATAAACTTTATATCTTGCATAAGAATCCCCTTGCGTAGCATAAGGCACGCCAAATTTGACTTCATTATAAAGCAAATAAGGCTCTTCTTTGCGTATATCGTATTTTATGCCACTTCCTCTTAGCATCACACCCGTACAACCCCAGTTTAAAGCTTGTTCTTTAGTAACTACACCTACATTTTCAGTTCTTAAACGCCAAATTCTATTATCATCTAAAAGATCTTCATAATCTTTTAAATCATTTGGAAATTTATCGCAAAATGCAAGCATTTCTTCTAAATAATTCTCAGGTAAATCAAGCATAACCCCACCTATTCTCATAGAAGAATGCGTAAGCCTTGCACCACAATACTTTTCTATCAAATCCAAAACATACTCACGTTCTCTAAAACAGTATAAAAACACACTCATCGCACCAATATCAAGCGCATGAGTGGCAAGCCAAAGCAAATGTGATGTGATACGGTTTAATTCTAAAAGTATCATGCGTATCACTGCGGCACGGCGTGGAATCTCTAAACCACAAAGCTTTTCAACCGCTGCACAATAAGCATAATTATTCGCTGAAGCAGCGATATAATCCATTCTATCAGTAGTAGGAATAAACTCTTGATAAATCATATTTTCAGCCATTTTTTCCATACCACGATGCATATAACCTATACAAGGACGCGCTTTTACAACTTGCTCTCCATCAAGTTCTAAAATAAGGCGTAAATTTCCATGTGCTGAAGGATGTTGAGGGCCTAAATTGATAATCATCTTTGAGTCTTCTTGCTCAAAAGCTATATTTTCATAATAAGGTTTTAACTTGCTAGGAATTTGCATTTTAACGCCTTTTCTCTAAAATTTTTGCTTCATCACGTTTTACTTTTTTTACAAAAGCCACGCCTTCATCTTCTTGATATTCTTGTTTAAAGGAAATTTCCTTCTTTTGACTACCTTTTGGCACTTCATGATAAAGTCTTGCAAAATTTAGCGTATCTTTATCATCAGCAAAACCAGAATCTCTTTGCTCTTCGCCCACTACTTCACGATATTTTTTGCCAAAAATTTTATCAATCTCATACCATCTTGCAAACTCATCGCCCTTTAAAGGATAAGTTTTCAAAAGCGGATGTCCAAACCAATCATCAGGCATTAAAATGCGTTTTAAATTGGGATGATTTATGATGAAAATTCCAAACATATCATAAATTTCTCTCTCACTCCAATTTGCCCCTTTAAAAACATGAGCCACGCTTTGCAAACGCTCTTTTACGCCTACAAAAGTTTTTATTCTCACTCTTAATTTTTTTTCTAAATTTAAAAGCTGATAAAACACTTCAAAACCATTTTTACTTGCTATAAAATCAATAGCGCTTGCTTCTGTAAAACTTAAATACCCTAAAGTTTTAAGCATTTGCAAAGTTTTAACATTGTCTTCTTTTTTAATTTCTATTACCCAAAAATCAAGTTCTACAAAGGAATTTAAAATTTCTACTTGAGTTTTTAAAACTTCAAAATCCTCTTTAAAAACACTTTCATTAACATCAGATTTTACAGTGTGTGGCGCGTGATAAAATCTATCTTTGTAGTAATTTTGAGTTTGAGCATTTTTTTTATCGCTATACTTTCTCATTATACCAACCTTTTAGGTGCGATTTTACGACTTGCTTTTTCTTTGCGGATCTTTTTTTGCAAAATCATCAAAGCAAACTGAAAACTTTCTGGACGTGGAGCACAGCCTGGCACATAAATATCTACAGGTATAATTCTATCCACTCCTTGAACAGTAGAATAAGTATTAAACATACCGCCTGTATTGGCACAACTTCCCATAGAAATCACCCATTTAGGATCAGGCATTTGATCATAAAGTCTTCTTGTAAATTCAGCATGCTTTTTACATAAAGTTCCTGCAATAATCATTACTTCACTATGGCGTGGCGAAGCTCTAAAAATCGTTCCAAATCTATCAAAATCATATCTTGAACCCCCAGCCGCCATCATCTCAATCGCACAACAGGCAAGTCCATAAGATAAAGCCCATAAAGAATTACTCCTACCCCATTGAACTAGTTTATCAACACTAGTTAAAACTACGGGTAAACCACTTGCATAATTTATTTGATGCTCTGCCATGCAAACGCTCCTTTTTTATAAGCATATAAAAATCCAACTCCTAAAAGTACGATAAAAATAAAAACTTCTAAAAGCCCAAACCAACCTAAATCTTTAAAAATCAAAGCCCAAGGAAATAAAAACACAACTTCTATATCCAAAAGTATGAAGATTAAGGCGATGATGAAAAATTGAGAGTTAATCTTGTTAGCTTGTTTAACAGGAATAGGACCACATTCATAAATTCCAAGTCCTAATTTTTTGCGATTTTTTGCGGCAAAATTATTACCGATTTTTGAAGCTAAAAAAACCAGTCCGAAAAAAATAACACTAGCAAGTACTAGCA
The DNA here is from genome assembly GCF_012898015.1 of Campylobacter sp. CFSAN093238. Lineage (NCBI taxonomy): Bacteria > Pseudomonadati > Campylobacterota > Epsilonproteobacteria > Campylobacterales > Campylobacteraceae > Campylobacter > Campylobacter sp. CFSAN093238. The sequence goes on from NZ_CP040611.1 coordinate 1,610,202, forward strand.
TTAAAAAAATACCAAAATAAGGATGCGAAGCATCTATATGAGACATTTATTCTCCTTTTTTAAAGCACTTTAATCACTCCACAACAAAAATTAAATTTACACTTTTCTTTATTTTACTCTAAACTTTCTATATTGAAACTTATATTAAAAAATATTTTTTAAAGTTTTAATTTTTTATGATTAAATTTATAAAAAAGATCACTTTGATGGGTTATAAATATATAAGAAATATTATTTTTTTGCTGATAGTCATATAAAAAAGTTAAAATTTCTTTAGAAGTTTTAATATCAAGTGCTGAAGTAATTTCATCTAAAATCAACAATTTAGGATTTAAAACCAAAGCACGGATAAGACCTACACGCGTGGCTTCTCCTCCACTTAACTCATAGGGTTTTTGTTTTAAAATTTGCTTTTTTAGACTAAAAAAATCAAAAAATTCTAAAATCAAGTCATCATTCTTTTGTAAATTAAAATTTTCCAAACCATCTTGTATAAGATTTTTGATTTTTTTATAAGGGTTTAAAGCCATTTTTTGATCTTGAAAGCAATACTGAATTTGCTTTCTTAAAAGTCTTTGTTTGTTTTTATCAAGCTTGTGTAAGTTAAGATTTTCATACCATACCTCACCCTCACTTGGATCTTCTAAAAAACAAAGAATTCTAGCTAATGTGCTTTTACCTGCACCACTTTTACCTAAAATTATTAAATTGTCATTTTCATTTAAAGAAAAATTGATATTATCAAAAATAATATGTCTTTCTTTTTTTAAATACCAATGCTTTTTAAGCTCATAAAACTTACTTAAATTACAAACTTTAAGCATTATAATACCTTAAAAACTCATTTAAGCTATATAAATTTGAACTATTTTTTTCTAGTATAAGAATTTCATCTGCTAAAGAATTTACCAAATTTAAATCATGAGTGATGCAAACTAAGGCTGTAGTATTTTTTAATTCTTTTAAAATCGATATAATCTTAGAAGCGTTTTCTTTATCCAAAGAAGCTGTGATTTCATCACAAATTAAAATTTGGGGTTGATTTAATAATGCCAAAGCTAGGCTCACCCTTCTTGCCATACCCAAACTTAATTCATTAGCATAAGAATGCCACAAACGATCAAGATTTTCAAATCCTAATTTTTGAAAATAAGAAAAAGCATAATCTTTTCTTTCTTTTTGTTTTAATTTTGTATGAGTTTTTAAAACAAGATGACATAAATTTCCAATATCCAAATAAGGATAAAGACTAAGCTCTGCATCTTGCAAAACAAGTGCCACCTTAGAACGAAAATTTCTAAGTTCTTCTTTATTAAAATTAAAAATACAAGAATTATGAAAACTTAATTCATCAAAACTTATTGTGAAATTAGAATCTAAAAGTCTTACCAAAGCTTTTCCTAACAAACTTTTGCCCACTCCACTTTGTCCTAGTATCATTAAAGTTTTACCTGTTTTTATATCTAAATTAATATCCTTAAGCAATAAATTATTTTTCGAACTAATATTTAAATTTCTTACCTTCAAGATCTTATACCCCAAATTTTTTGTAAAAAATTACCCAACCATAAAAGAGGTAAAAACAACAAAAGCAAGCTTAAAAGTGGAAAAAGTATCATCCACCAAGCGCCTATAAAAACTGCTTTTGAAGACTCACTCAAAAGAGTGCCTAAAGTTGGAATTTCAAATCCTAAACCCAGTCCAAAAAAACTCAAAGTAGCTTCTGTGGCTATAGCATGAACGATATTAAATATAAAAAGTGTAAAAATCAGTGTTTTTAAAGCAGGTATTAAATCTTTAAAAAAAGCTCTAAATTTAGTTCTTCCAAGCACTATATTTGCTTTGTAAAAATCTAAATTTTCAAGTCTTTTTAATTCACTTTCTATAATTCTTGCTATGAAACACCAATGAATTAAAGCGATTAAAAAAATCATCAAAAACACATCAGAAGTTATCATACTTTGAAAAAACATCATAAGTAAAAAAGCAGGCAAGGCTAAAAAAAACTCTAAAATACGCATCCAAAAAACGTAAAAAAAACATCGCGCTAAAAACAAATAGCACAAAGCAAAGATAATAGACAATAAAGATCCACCAACACCTATAATCAAAGAATTTCTCAAAGCAAAAAGCAAACGAGAAAACAAATCTCTGCCTAAAAAATCAGTCCCTAAAATATAAGTAAAATTAGGAGCTTGATGCAAATTTTCTAAATGAGTGCTTAAAATATCAAAAGGAGCCAAAAAAGGTGCAAACAAGGCGCATAAAAACAAAAAAATTAAAGGCGCAAGAATGATAAGAAATTTAAACAAAATCAAGCCTTCTTAATCTAGGATTTAAAATCCTAGCTACAATATCACTTAAAAATGTAAAAAATGCTGCAAGCAAAACACTAAAAAATATAAGTGCAAGTACAACAGGATAATCTTTAAAAATAATACTTTTAAAAAGTAAAGACCCAAGCCCCTCGTAAGCAAAGACACTTTCTACCACATAAGTTCCCATCATAAAACTTAAAGCACTTCCCCCAAAATAAGCCACAATAGGACTTAAAGAATATTTCAAAACTAAAAAATAAATATCTTTCTCCCTTAAAGCTCTAGCGTATAAATTTTGAATAAAAATTTGAGAAAAACTTTCATTGATAAAATTTCTAGCAATCCTTAAAAATAACGCCAAATGTGATAAAACGAGCACCAAAACAGGCAAAATCAAATGCTCTAAACGATTTAAAAAATCATCTTCAAAACCTATATCACTGCTTCCCATAACAGGCAAAATTTTCCAAAAAATTCCAAAAATCAAAACAAACAATAAAGCCAAAACAAAAGGAGGTAAAGCAAAAAAATTAAAAGCTAAAAAAGTGATGATTTTATCTATAAAACTTTCTTTATAATAATATCCTAAAAGTGCTAAAAAAACACTGAGTAAAAATAAAAGCATTAAGGCATTAAAACCCAAAATAAAAGTATTAAAAATTCTTTCTTTTATAAGCTTTAAAACACTTTCTCCACTTAAAAAAGAAACTCCTAAATCTCCTTTTAAAGCCTTAAAAAGCCAAATTTTATACTGCTCTAGCAAAGGCTTATCAAGCCCTAAATTTTGTTCTATTCTTTGAACAAATTCTTTACTTTGTGAATTAACTCCATTAGCATAAGCTATACTGCCTTTACTAAAATAAAGTAAAACAAAACATAAAAAAGTGCTAAAAAATGCTATGAAAATACTAAAAACTAAGCGTTTTAGCACTATTTACTCCACTCATAAACATTCCAAGTAAAACCCACTCCGTGATGACCTAAAGTCCTTGCTTTGATACCTTTTAAATCTTTATTATAAACTAAAGCAAAATCAAGATAAGCTAAAAAAATAAAAGGGGGATTTTCATACAAAGCATCTATAAAATCTTTATAATATTTTTTTCTCTCTTCTAAATTTGAAGTATTTCTTGCTTTTTGCAAGGCTATATCCACTTTTTTATCATGATAATGTCCAAAATTCCAACCCTCATCATTTAAAGCACTATCTTGCGAACTTTCAAATACCCTAAAAGTGTGAAAATCAGGATCTAAAGGACTTCCCCAGCCTATTAAAAAACTATCTACTTTAGAATAATCAAAACTTCCAGCAGGTTTAGCCACCACCTTGCTTACAACTCCTATTTTTCTAAATTCGCTTTGCAAAATTCCAGCCAAACTTACCCTTAAAGGATCATTACTCATCGCCCAAATTTCAAATTCTAAAATTTTCCCATCTTTTTCAAAATTTCCATCTTTATTTTTCTTAAAACCTGCACTTACAAGCAAGTCCTCGGCTTTTTTAGGATCATATTTGTAAATTTTAAAATTCTTAGAATTTGCCCAAGAACGCTCTAAAGGGTGATTGGCTACAAAAGCATAATCATGTAAAAGATTTTTTATTATACTTTCTTTATCAACTGCGTAATTTAAGGCTTGTCTTACTTTTAAATCTTTTAAAAATTCATTATCAAAATTAAACATTAAAGCCCGATAATCAGCCGATTTTTCACGTAAAATTCCAAAATTTTCATCATTTTTAAAAATATTTAGCAAAGAAACATCGATTAAAGCTGCGTCTATCTTGCCATTTTTAAGCTGGGCACTAGCTATAGAAGGATCAAAAACGTATTTTATAATAAGTCTTGGAGTTTTTACCTTATCAAGATAAAAATGTTCATTGGCTTTAAATTCAACATATTCACCTTTTTTCCATTTTACAAATTTATAAGGACCTGTACCTATAGGATTTTGATTAAAAGAGCTTGTGTTTAAATTCTCATTTTCAAGCAAATGTTTAGGAAGCATACCTATGCTTAAAGCATCTAAAAATGCAGGATAAGGTTTAAAAAGTGTGATTTTCACATGAGAAGGATTTAAAATTTCCACACTTTTAATGTCTTCAAAATTGACATAAACAGAAGAATTGTTTTTAGGATCTTTAAAGGCTTCTATACTAAATTTCACATCATCAGCACTAAATTTGACTCCATCATGCCATAAAACATCATCTCTTAAAAAAATATCATAAACAAGCCCGTCTTTACTAACATCCCAAGACTTAGCCAAATCAGGTTTTAAACTCATATTTTCATCAAAACGCGTAAGCCCTGAAAATACAAGATTAATCACTGCATCATGATCCTCACTATAAGCAGGATTTATCCTTGAAATTTCATTTTCCACAGCTACGATTAAAGTATCTTTTGGAATTTTAGCCTCAAGATTGAAAAACAATAAAAATAGTAAAACAAACCATCTAAGCACTTGTAACTCCTCAAATTTAAAATTTTAAAGAATTATAAAATAAAAAATAAGAAGCCACAAGCCCTATGGGGGGATAATTTGCTTTAAATTATGGAGTTTTATTTATCAATTAAATTGCTTCACTGCATTCATCCAATAAATACGCTATATGCTGCCAAGATATACCCGTAGCATCGCTTAATCCTATCTCGCAAGTGCTTGATGTACTAAACCCGCGCTTAATATTTGTTTTGGCATAAAATTTTTTAAAGCCCTTTGTAGCACTAATATTTAATTGAGGCTTGAAAAAGCCCTTGTATCCAGCAAACCCACAACAATAGGTATCATTATCTATTAATACTTTTCCATTCGTACATAGCTTTGCAAGCTTAATTATATTTTCATTTAAACCAAGCTTTCTAGCAGCACACATGATATATAATCCTACATTCTCATTGATTTTATCAATGCGTAACTTAGGAACAATAAATTTTAATAAATACTCGCTTAAATCATAAATTTCATACTTTGAATGATCACTAATTAACTTAGCACTACAAGCACTATGATCTAACACTATGGGTGAGTCTATATTGCTTAAAAAGTCATTGATTTTTTGTATATTTTTATCTTGAATATCTTGAAAATTCTCATAAGCCTTACCACAACATAAATCATTGGGTGCATAAATAATGCCTATATTTGCTTTTTTACACAAGCTCTCAAATACTTCTTGCAAACTTCTTTTATCATGCATTTTTTCATTTGGTTTAAAGCTTTTATTAAGACAGCTTGTAAAATAAACCACATTGCAAGCTCTTTTATGACTTTTTAGCTCATAATCATTCACCTTAGGCAAATACGCCCTAGTTCTTGGTATAATGCTAAGAAAATTGCTTGCTTTTTCAAGCTTATTATCAAGACTTAAATTATCAAATTTATTTGCGATACTTAATGAAAATTTAGCAATTTTTAGAGTTTTTTCATGATTTTTATATGCTAGATTTCCTAAAATTTTAGATATAAATCCTATATTATTTTTTCTATATTTTAATGAAAAATCAGCAAAATTAATCCCCAAAGGACATGAAAAAGAGCACACTCCACAAGCAGCACAAGAGCTGTCTACTAAATGATTGTAATATTTTTTAATATCCTTTAATTTTGCTTTTGACTCATCATCATTTAAGCTTTCAAGGCGTTTAATCTCTCGTAAGATCGCAATTCTTTGTCTTGGAGTAATTGTATATTCATTTGATGGACAAAATCTTTCGCAAAATCCACATTCCATACAGGTATTTAATTTCTCATCAATCCAACTGACTTGTTTGATATTTTTCTTATAAATATCTTTATCATCGCTAATGATTACATCGGGATTAAATAAACTATCCTTATCAAAGATACTTTTGATTTTTTTATTGATCAAATAAGCTTGCTTACCCCACTCTACCTCCACAAAAGGTGCCACCATACGCCCTGTGCCGTGTTCAGCTTTTATACTTCCACCATAAGAAGCTACTATATTAGACATTTCTTTAACTAGATTTGAAAAATTATCAAATTCAAGCTTATTGTTTAAATCCGGTGTGATAATAAAATGGATATTGCCTGCTAATGCATGGCCAAAAATGATTCCATTATCACCAAAGCCATATTTATAAAACAATTCTTGAATGCTTTTAATTCCATCGGCTAAATCCTCGATATTAAAACACACATCTTCAGTAATTACCGTTGAACCTGCCTTTCTAAGACTAGCTGCTATAGGCAAGAGTGCTTTTCTAATCTTCCACCATAAATCATATTCGGCCTTATTCTTGCTAAAATATGACTTATAAGCCAGTTTGGAAATTTCTTTTATTTTATTTATATTTTCATCAAGCTTAAGCTCATTACTATGCTCACTTTGGATCAATACACAAGTATTACCCTCTTTAATATCAGCTAAAATATCTCTTAACTCATCATAAGTTGATGCAGCTTTTAAACTTGCATAGTCCATTATTTCAGCAGAACTTACAAAATCAACTTTAGCAAATTCTTTTATAGTGTTTGCAGCATTATTGATATTATCAAAAAACAATAAAGCACAGGCCTTAAATTCCAAATCATCCAAAACAGCAAGCTTAACTTCGCTTACAAATCCCAAAGTCCCTTCAGAGCCAATAAGCAAGTGTGCTAAAATATCTATTTCATCATCATAATCAACAAAGGCATTAAGGCTATAACCTGTGGTGTTTTTGATTTTAAATTTTTTGATTATTAAATCTTTTAATTCTTTATTGGCATTAATCTCTTCTTTGATCTCTCTAAGTTCATTAATTAATTTTTTATTTTCATCTTTAAATCGAGCCACGCTTAAAGCATCACTGGTATCAAGCATACTACCATTTGCCAAAATCACCCTAATACTTCTTAAGGTTTTATAGCTATTATCCTTAGTTCCGCAGCACATTCCGCTTGAATTGTTATTTACAATCCCTCCAATTAAAGCTGAATTTATAGTAGCTGGATCAGGTCCTATTTTTTTCTTCAAAAAAGCAAGACTTTCATTAGCATGAATGCCTACTACACCACATCCTAAAGTAATTTCGCTAGCGTCTTTGTTAATTTTTATTTTTTTAAAGGCAAATTTAATCACTACAAGTACTCCATCACAAGAGCTTTGTCCACTTAAACTTGTACCTGCTGCTCTAAATGTTATAGGAGTTTTATAAGTATTTGCTAATTGAATAATTTGCTTAATTTCATCTTCATTTTTAGCAATAATCACTATTTTTGGAATATAAAAATAACACGACGCATCAATGCCATAAGCATAGCATCTAGCATAATCATTAAAAATTCTATCCTTAAAAATATACTTAGCCTCATTATAAAAAGCTTTAAAATTTGCCATAGTCCCTCTTTTTAATTTATTATCAATTATATAATTTAATAATTTAAAGATAATTTTAAATTTATATTTTTGAGCATAATTTTAACACAAGTCAATTTTTTTCTCCTTTTTAAGATATAAAATATCTCTTTTACAACAAAAAGGAGAAACTATGACAAAAGAACAAATTCAAATCATCAAAGATTGTGTGCCTATTTTGCAAAAAAATGGAGAGGATTTAACCAATGAGTTTTATAAAATAATGTTTAATGATTATCCTGAGGTAAAACCTATGTTTAATATGGAAAAACAAATTTCAGGAGAACAACCAAAAGCTTTAGCGATGGCGATTTTAATGGCAGCTAAAAATATAGAAAATTTAGAAAATATGAGAAACTTTGTTGATAAAGTTGCCATAACTCATGTTAATTTAGGGGTTAAAGAAGAGCATTATCCTATAGTTGGAGCTTGCCTTTTAAAAGCTATTAAAAATCTTTTAAATCCTGACGAAGCTACTCTTAAAGCTTGGGAAGTTGCTTATGGAAAAATTGCTGAATTTTATATCAATATAGAAAAAAAGCTCTATGATAAATAATATAAGCCCATTTTGGGCTTTAATCAAATTTTTCTACTAAATTTTTAGCTAATTCCTTTATATTCTCACCCTTTAATTCGCTGATTTCACCATTTTGAGCCAAGAAAATTCTATCAGCACTATCAAAATATGCATCATCATGTGTGATAGCAAAGATTGTTTTACCTTGCTCTTTTAGCAAAGGTAAAAGTTTTTTATAAAAAAATCTTCTAAAAACAGGATCTTGATCAGCCGCCCATTCATCAAGCACTAAAATATCCCTTTCTTCAAGCAAGGCTATAAGCATAGCTAAACGCTTTTTTTGCCCTGTAGAAAGTTTGGTTAAGGTCAGTTCATTATCTTTGACACTTGTTTTATCTTTAAGTTCTAAAAACTCCAACCAAAAAGCAATTTTTTCTTCGCTTGCAAAATTTTCTTTATTTAAGGTTTTAGTAAAAAGATGAAAATCGCTAAAAACAGCAGAAATAAGAGATCTATACTCATCTAAATTTTTATCATCTATAAGCGTATCATCAACATAAATTCCGCCTTTGCTTGGCTTAAAAAGTCCTGTCAAAAGCATACAAAAAGTGGATTTACCACTTCCATTTTTACCTATTAAAAATACCAATTCACCTTTTTTAAGTTCTATATTTACAGGATTTAAATGAAAATTTTCTTCATAAGCAAATTGAGTATTTCTAAAAGAAATTTTTTTCCATTCACTGATATAATGTGTTTTTTTAAAACCTTCTATATAATCATCTAATTCCAATTTTGCGATCTTATCCAAAGCGATTTTTGCCAAAAGCAAAGTAGGAAAAGATCCTATCATAGATACTAAAGGGGTTCGTAAAAACAAAATAGAAAGAGCTATAGTTGTAGCATCTGCAACACTTGCCCATTCAAATTTTAAAGCTAAGTAAAACTCTACGCCCACTAAAGCCAAAAGAGTTACATTTGTCCAGTTGTTTGAGAGATTGTTAAAAAGATTGCCTAAAGTACTATTTTTCTTTTTCAATCTTGCATTATTTTCAAATTCATCTTCATAGTAAAGCTTGGCTCTGTCACGATTGATCAAAAGTTCTTTATGTCCATCTAATATATTTTGGTAATTATTTTGCAAAGCATCGTCATTTTCCCTTGCCTTTCGAAAATACTGATATACTTTCATCATCAAAAAATTATTAGTAATAAAAATAACCATAATCCATACCACACACAAAGCAAAAATTTGTAGTGAAAGATAACATAAATAAACACTAGTGCATAAAATCAATATACTTGATTGTAAAAAATCAGGCAATCTTAAAAGCCCAAAAGATATATTTCTCACATCACTTCCCAAAGAAGCTAAAATTCTAGCCTTACCTACTTTAGCGACTCTTAACAAAGGGGTGTCTAAGATCTGCTTTACTACGCGCCTTTGCATTTTAAAAATAAAATTTTGTCCAAAAATACTAAGTCCAAGTTCAACTATGGTAGAACTTATAAAAAAAATCAAAAGCAAAACAATAAAATAAAAAATAGGAATGTTTTGTGCATTTTTAAGCAAATAATCATTGATAAAAACAAGAGTTAAAACTCCAACAGCGCTTGTAATAAAAGAAAAAAGCAAAAAAGAAATCAACTTTAATTTATTTTGCTTAAGTAATTCCATAATAAAAGGCATTTATAAACTCCAAAATATAATTTTAATTATAACATTTTAAGAGTGATTATCAAAATTTTATTTTATCTTTTACTATAAAAACAGCACAAATAGCCAATAACGCTAAAAAAATCATATATATACTCATACCATATAAAAATGGATTTTCATTTTTACTCGCAAGTGTATTAAGCCAAAAAACGAGTTGCGGAGTAATACCGCCTGAAATTGCATAAGCAATATTATAAGAAAAAGAAATTCCTGAAAATCTTATTTTAGCTCTAAAAACTTCACTCATTAAAATAGGTGCGAACACATTAATCCCACCTAAAAAACAAACAATCGAATACAAAATACACACCAAAACCAAATTTTTAAGCTCATATAAAGCATAAAAATATAAAAAAGAAAAAAATACAAAAGCTAAAGAAAAGAAAATGCAAATTTTGAATAAACCAAATTTATCTACAAGATAACCCATAAAAACCCCGCCTAAAGCTATTCCCAAAATTCCTAATATCTGTAAATAACTTCCTTCAACCCCACTTAAATTTAAAATACTAGGCATAAATTTAGGCATTAATAAAACAAGCACAATAACACAACCTGTTAAAACCCAAGTCATTATCATTGATGAAAATAAATTTTTTACAATATCCTTTTCTTTAAATAAATCTTTAAGTGGAAAAGAACTAAGCGATGATTCTTTTTTCATTTGTTTAAAAACAGGAGTTTCTTGCAAAAATCTACGCAAATAAATAGAAATAATCCCAAAAATTCCACCTACAAAAAAAGCAATACGCCATGCATAAGCAGCAATTTCTTCTATGCTAAAAAAAGCATTAATGATTAAAAATACTATACTTCCTAACAAAATTCCTAAAGCCATAGCTGAATTTAAACAGCTTAAAAAGAAAGCTTTTTGTTTTTCTTGACAATACTCTCTTACAAAAACCCAAGCTCCAGGCAATTCTCCACCTATAGCTATGCCTTGAAAAATTCTTATAAGTATCAATAAAACAGGAGCTAAAAACCCAAGAGTTTCATAACCTGGAATAAAAGCTAAGACAAAGGTAGGAAGAACCATTAGTAAAATACTTAGCATAAACATATTTTTACGCCCAAATTTATCTCCAAAATGTGCCATAACTATACCACCTAAAGGACGTGCTAAATATCCAGCTGCAAATGCTCCATAAGTATTTAATAAAGCCCAAAATTCACTCATATCTTTAGGAAAAAATACATTAGCTATATATTCAGCAAAAAAGACAAAAATAATAAAATCATAAAATTCTAAAGTTCCTCCTAATGAAGAAAGTCCTAAGATCTTAATTTCCTTTGTTTCAAATTTTGATTTTCTCATTGATTAATTACCTTAAATTTTAAAAACATTGTTTTTATTATACTATAATCATTTCCAAAATATTATCTAAAAATTTAAGGATAAATATGTTTAATTTTATAACCACTCTTTTAAAAACCAATCTTTATTTTTTAGAAGAAAAAACCACAAGCAAAAATTCAAATCAAACCCATATAATCTCACTTAAACAGTCTGATGATGAATTTTTAAATTTATTATTTTCTTTTTTAGTGCCACAAAGCGATGAAGATAAGAATTTTATAGAAAAAACTCGCACAAAAATCAAAAGAAATGAGCATAATATTGTTCTGATAAAAAATCCAAATTTTAATGCTTTAATAGACACAGGGTTTTTAGATACTATTGACACATTAAAAGAAAAATTACATATCCATAAAACCGATTTTAAAGATATCACTCATATTATCTTAACACACGCACATCCTGATCATATAGGTGCTTTAATGAGCGAAGAAAATCTTTTTCCAAAAGCTCAAATTTTAATCGATAAAAAAGAATATGATTTTTGGATCAAAAGCGATAGACAAGAAATTAAAAACACCTTGCTTAAACTTAAAAATATAGAATTTATCGATCATTCCAAAGATTTGATCTTTCAAAATTCAGGTATTAAAGCCATACCTGCTTACGGGCATACCCCAGGTCAAAATGCTATCATAATTGATGATAAAATAGTCTTTTGGGGAGATTTACTTCATCTTTATGATATACAAATCCCAAAACCTAAAATCGCTATAAAATTTGATATAGATCAAAATGAGGCTATACAAACAAGGGAAAAACTACTTAAAGAATTTAAAGAAAGAAAACTCAAAGTTATAGGGACTCATGTGCCTTTTATCAAACCTAAATTTTTAGATTAATTACTTAAAAATTACTAAAAATTAAGTAAAAATTTTAATAATTTTTGCTAAAATTATAGCCTTTTTATTTCATGAAAGGAGAAAATTTTGGCAAAAGATGATGTAATTGAAATTGATGGCACCGTACTTGAAGCATTGCCTAATGCAAATTTCAAGGTTGAACTTGACAACAAACATGTAATTTTATGTCATATTGCAGGAAAAATGCGTATGCATTATATAAGAATAATGCCAGGTGATAAAGTAAAAGTAGAACTTACACCTTATAGCCTTGATAAAGGGCGTATAACTTTTAGATATAAATAATCTAAGTTATTTAAAAGCTAATTTTAGATAAAATTAGAGTTTTTGCGACAAATTACATCGAACTATATGAAGAAGTATTTTTAAAATCCACCACTTATTTTGAAAATAGTTGGTTATTCATAAAACCTGATGTAGTCGTAAATCAAGTGGAATTCATTCAAGGAGACGCTCATGAAAGTGAGACCATCGGTTAAAAAGATGTGCGACAAGTGCAAAGTAGTTCGCCGTAAAGGCGTGGTTCGCATTATTTGCGAAAATCCAAAACATAAACAAAGACAAGGATAAACATGGCTCGTATTGCAGGTGTGGATTTACCAAAGAAAAAAAGAATTGAGTATGGACTAACCTATATTTATGGTATAGGACTTTTCACTTCAAGAAAAATTCTAGATAAAGTAGGAATTTCTTATGATAAAAGAGTTCATGAGTTAAGTGAAGATGAAGCAGCAGCTATCCGTAAAGAAATTCAAGAAAACTATATGGTTGAAGGGGATTTGAGAAAACAAGTTGCTATGGATATTAAAGCACTTATGGATTTAGGAAGCTTTAGAGGCTTAAGACACAGAAAAGGCTTACCAGTTCGCGGACAAAAAACAAAAACAAACGCAAGAACTAGAAAAGGTAAGAGAAAAACTGTTGGTGCAAAATCATAAGGATAAATCATGGCAAAAAGAAAAATCGTAAAGAAAAAAGTAGTTAAAAAAAATATAGCAAAAGGTATTGTTTATATCAGTGCGACTTTTAACAATACTATGGTTACAGTGACTGATGAAATGGGAAATGCTATCGCTTGGAGTAGTGCAGGTGGTTTAGGATTTAAAGGTTCTAAAAAATCAACTCCTTATGCAGCACAACAAGCAGTAGAAGACGCTTTAAATAAAGCAAAAGAACACGGAATTAAAGAAGTAGGCATTAAAGTACAAGGACCAGGAAGCGGTAGAGAAACTGCTGTTAAGAGTGTAGGTGCTATGGAAGGAATCAAAGTAACTTTCTTAAAAGATATCACTCCATTAGCTCACAATGGTTGCAGACCGCCTAAGCGTCGTCGTGTCTAAGATATAAGAAAAATTTAGGAGAATATTATGGCAAGATATAGAGGACCAGTAGAAAAATTAGAAAGACGCTTTGGTGTTAGCTTAGCATTAAAAGGAGAAAGAAGACTAGCTGGCAAAAGTGCACTAGACAAACGCCCTTATGCGCCAGGACAACACGGAGCAAGAAAAGGTAAAATTAGTGAGTATGGACTTCAATTAAGAGAAAAACAAAAAGCTAAATTTATGTATGGAGTAAGCGAAAAGCAATTCCGTCGTTTATTTGCTGAAGCAGCAAGAAGAGAAGGAAATACAGGGGTATTACTTATCCAGCTTTTAGAACAAAGATTAGACAATGTGGTATATAGAATGGGTTTTGCTACAACACGTCGTTTTGCAAGACAACTTGTAACACATGGACATATTTTAGTAAATGGTAAAAGAGTGGATATTCCTAGCTTTAGAGTAGAAGCAGGTGCTAAAATCGAAATCATCGAAAAAAGCAAAAACAATCCTCAAATAACAAGAGCTATCGAACTTACAGCACAAACTGGAATCGTTGCTTGGGTTGATGTTGAAAAAGATAAGAGATTTGGAATTTTCACAAGAAAACCTGAAAGAGAAGAAGTTGTCATTCCGGTTGAGGAAAGATTTATCGTTGAGCTTTACTCTAAGTAATAGGGGCTAAATATGAGAAATATTACAACATCTGCTTATACGCCAACAGAATTTACAATAGAAAACATTAGTGATACTGTGGCTAAAATCAGTGCTTGGCCTTTTGAGATCGGCTATGGAATCACCCTAGCCCATCCTTTACGCCGTTTGCTTTACACTAGCACCATAGGATATGCTCCAACTGCGATCCATATTGATGGCGTAGCTCATGAATTTGATAGCATGCGTGGTATGCTTGAAGATGTAGCACTTTTTATCATTAATCTAAAAAAACTACGCTTTAAAATTAAAGGCGAATCAAATAAAGAAATAGTAGAATTTAGCTTTAAAGGCTCAAAAGAAATTTACGGCAAAGATCTAAATAATGATCAAGTAGAGGTAGTAAACAAAGACGCCTATCTAGCAACTATCAACGAAGATGCTGAACTCAAATTCACATTGATCGTTGAAAAAGGTATTGGCTATGTACCAAGCGAAGAAATTAAAGAGCTTATAAATGATCCTAAATTTATAGCTTTAGATGCTTTCTTTACACCTGTAAGAGAAGCAACCTATGATATTGAAAAAGTTTTGTTTGAAGATAATCCTGATTATGAAAAAGTGGTTTTAACTGTAACAACTGATGGACAAATCACTCCAAATGAAGCTTTTCAAAATGCTCTAGAAGCTATGTATAAACAATTATCAGTATTTGATAAAATCACCAATGTTAGAAGCGTAATTAAAAATCAAGCAACAAGCAATGAACTAGAAAATACTAAATTATTGCAAAACATTACAGATTTAAATTTAAGTGCTAGAAGTTATAATTGTCTTGAAAAAGCAGGAGTAGTTTACATAGGCGAGCTTGCTTTGATGAGTGTAAGTGAACTTGCAGGGCTTAAAAATTTAGGTAAAAAATCTCTTGATGAAATTAAAAACATCATGGAAAGCATAGGTTTTCCTGTGGGAACTTCTAAGCTTAGCGATAATAAAGAAATACTTAAAAATAAAATCGCAGAATTAAAAGCACAAAACGAAGGATAAAGAATGAGACATAAACATGGATATAGAAAACTTGGCAGAACTTCATCTCATCGTGCTGCCTTATTAAAAAATTTAACTATAGCTTTAGTAAATAGCGGAAAAATCGAAACTACTCTACCAAAAGCTAAAGAATTAAGAGGTTATGTAGAAAGATTGATTACTAGAGCAAGACTTGGAGATTTTAACGCTCATAGAGCAGTTTTTGCTTCATTACAAGATAAAAACGCTACTAATAAATTAGTGACTGAAATTGCTCCAAAATTCAAAGATCGCAATGGTGGATATACAAGAATCATCAAAACAAGAATTCGCCGTGGTGATGCTGCTGAAATGGCTTTCATCGAATTTGTAGCTTAATCAAATCCTAGCTTTTGCTAGGATTAATACTTCAATTAAATACCTTAAAAATAAAAAGTTTTAAATAATTATTTTAAATAAAATTAAATTTATTTATTTTCTAAAACCCTTGCTAAAAATTCAACTACTTATGCTAATATAAGTTTTTAATTTTTAATTTCAAGGATATGTTATGCAAGAAAACACTCGTTTACGCATTGCGATACAAAAATCAGGTAGACTTTCAAAAGAATCCATAGAGCTTCTTTCAGAATGTGGTGTTAAAATGCATATCCATGAACAAAGCTTGATCGCTTTTTCTACAAATTTACCCATAGATATTTTACGCGTTAGAGATGATGATATCCCTGGGCTTATTTTTGATGGGGTTGTAGATTTAGGCATTATAGGGGAAAATGTTTTAGAAGAAAATGAACTTGAACGCCAGTCTTTAGGAGAAAATCCAAGCTATAAGCTTTTAAAAAAGCTAGATTTTGGATATTGCCGTCTTTCTCTTGCCTTACCTCAAGAAAATAAATTTCAAAATTTGAAAGATTTTGAAGGCTTAAGGATAGCTACTTCTTATCCACAACTTTTAAAGCGTTTTATGAAAGAAAATGGGATTAATTATAAAAATTGTACGCTTACAGGTTCTGTTGAAGTAGCCCCTAGGGCAAATTTAGCCGATGCGATTTGCGATCTTGTTTCAAGCGGGGCAACTTTACAAGCAAACAATCTTAAAGAAGTTAAAGTCATTTATGAATCTCATGCTTGTTTGATTCAAAAAGAAAATGCTTTAAGTAAAGAAAAACAAGCCTTAGTGGATAAAATTATGTTGCGTGTAGCAGGAGTAATGCAAGCAAGAGAATCTAAATACATTATGCTTCATGCTCCAAAAGAAAAGCTTGATAAAATTCAAGCCCTACTTCCAGGAGTTGAAAGACCGACTATCTTACCTTTAGCACACGATGAAAAAAATGTAGCTTTACATATGGTAAGTAAAGAAAATCTTTTTTGGGAAACCATGGAGGCTTTAAAAGAAGAAGGTGCGAGTTCGATTTTAGTTCTGCCTATAGAAAAAATGTTAAAGTGAGTAAAAAATGCAAATTTTAGTATATGATAATTTGGATGAAAAACAAAAAGAAGAAGCGTTAAAACGCCCTGCTATAAGTGCGAAAGATGAAATTTCAAAAATAGTAAGTTCTATCATTAAAGAAGTGCAAGAAAAAGGCGATGAAGCTTTGATAGAACAAGCTTTGAAATTTGATAAGGCTGAAATTTCAAAGATTAAAATCACTCAAGAAGAAATCACTCAAGCAAGCAAGCGTTTAGATAAAGATTTACAAGAAGCTATTTTAGTGGCTTATGAAAATATCAAAAAATTTCACGAAGCCCAAATCCCACATGAAATCGCTCTTGAAACTACAAAAGGCGTTAAATGTGAAGTTTTAACACGCCCTATAGAAAAAGTAGGACTTTACATACCAGGGGGTTTGGCACCTTTGTTTTCAACGGTTTTAATGCTAGCTATTCCTGCAAAAATTGCAGGTTGTGAAAAAATCGTTTTAGCAAGTCCTGCAAAAATCAATGATGCTGTGCTTTTTTGTGCTAAGCTTTGTGGCGTGGATGAAATTTATCAAATGGGCGGTGCAGGAGCTATAGCAGCTTTGGCTTACGGTACCCAAAGTGTTTTAAAGGTGGATAAAATTTTTGGCCCAGGAAATGCCTTTGTAACCGAAGCAAAACGCCAAGTAAGTAGTGATATAAACGGAGCAGCTATTGATATGCAAGCAGGACCTAGTGAAGTTTTAGTCATAGCTGATGATTTAGCTAATGAAAAATTTGTAGCTAGTGATTTGCTTTCACAAGCTGAACATGGTGCAGATTCTCAAGTGATTTTAGTGTGTTTAAGTCAAGATTTTGCTAAAAAAGCAAGTGATGAAGTCCAAAGTCAATTAGAACTTTTGCCTCGCAAAGAACTTGCAAGCAAAAGCATTGCTAATTCACGCATTATCATAGCTAAAGATTTAAATCAAGCTTTAGAAATTTCAAATCTTTACGCCCCTGAACATTTGATCATACAAACTCAAAATCCACGAGAACTTTTAAAAGGTGTAAAACACGCAGGATCAGTATTTTTAGGAGCTTATTCCCCAGAGTCTATGGGTGATTATGCAAGTGGGACAAATCATGTTTTACCTACTTATGGACTTACTAAAACGCATTCTAGTTTAGGTTTGGCAGATTTTAGTAAAAGAATGACCGTTCAAGAGTTAAGTAAAGAAGGTTTTTTAGCTTTAGGTAAAAGTGTTGAAATTTTAGCACAAAATGAGCATTTAGACGCGCACAAAAATGCAGTAACTTTTCGTTTAGAAAGCTTAAAATGAGTCAAAAAATCCTTTTTATAGATAGAGATGGCACTTTAATAGAGGAGCCAAAAAGCGATTTTCAAATCGATACTCTTGAAAAATTGCGTTTTGAAAAAGATGCTATTCCCACTCTTTTAAAACTAAAAAAATTTGGATTTAAATTTGTTATGGTAAGCAATCAAGACGGTCTTGGAACACCAAGTTTTCCAAAGGAAAATTTTGAAATCGCTCATGAAAAAATGCTTGATATTTTAAAAAGTTGCGGTATAGAATTTCAAGATATTTTTATTTGTCCGCATTTTGAAAATGAAAATTGTGCTTGCAGAAAACCTAAAACCGCTATGTTAGAAGAGTATATCAAACACGAACTTTATGATAAGGAGCAAAGTTTTGTTATAGGAGATCGTGAGAGTGATATGATCTTGGCTTCAAATTTAGGCGTGCGTGGTTTAAAATACGGCGAACTTTCTTGGAAAGAAATAGAAAATGAAATTTTAAATTCTTTTAGAAGCGCGAGTTATCAAAGAACTACTAAAGAAACAGATATAAAAGTAAAGGTATGCTTAAATGGGGGTAAGGTTAGCATTAAAACAGGTATTGATTTTTTTGATCACATGTTAGAGCAAATCGCTGTACATGGAGGTATAGGGCTTGAAATTTCTTGTAAAGGAGATTTGGAAATCGATGAGCATCATAGCGTTGAAGATGTAGCCTTAGCACTTGGAGCTTGTATCAAAAAAGCTTTAGGGGATAAAATCGGCATTGCAAGATATGGTTTTGCTTTACCTATGGATGAGTGTTTGGCAAGTTGTGCGATGGATTTTTGCAATCGTCCCCATTTAGTCTATAAAGCCAAATTTAAAAAATCTCATTTAGGGGCTTTAAGCACAGAAATGATCGAGCACTTTTTTTATTCTTTAAGCTATGCTATGGGCGTGAGTTTGCATTTAAAAGTTAAAGGCAAAAACGATCATCATAAAGCCGAAGGGCTTTTTAAAGCCTTTGCAAAAGCTTTGAAAATGGCAGTAAAAATAGAAAGTGAAAATTTAGCCAGCTCTAAAGGAGTGATATGAAAATCATCATCATCGATACAGCCTGTGCGAATTTAGCATCTTTGAAATTTTGTCTAGATAGATTAGGTTTTAATGCAACTATCAGTAGGGATTTAAAAGAACTTGAAAGTGCGGATAAGCTTTTTTTACCTGGAGTGGGTACCGCAAAAGAAGCAATGAAAAATTTAGAACAATTTAATCTTATTGATTTTATTCAAAATACCAAAAAACCTTTGCTTGGTATTTGTTTAGGTATGCAAATTTTAGGAAATTTTTCTGAAGAATTAAATCAAGAAACCTTAAAACTCATAGATTTTACAACTCAAAAATTTAAAGCTAAAGAAGGCTTTACTTTTCCACATATGGGATGGAATGAAGTTTATAGCTCTCATGCTTTGTTTAAAGGCTTAGAAGGGGCTTATTTTTATTTTGTGCATAGTTATTGTGTAGGACTTGGGAAATACACTATAGCAGATTGTGAGTATTCGCAAAAATTTAGCGCAAGCGTAATGAAAGATAATTTTTACGGAGTGCAATTTCACCCTGAAAGAAGTAGCGAGGCTGGGGAAATTTTAATTTCAAATTTTATTAAGGATATAGGATGACTCAAATCATACCCGCACTCGATCTTATAGATGGCGAAGTGGTGCGTCTTGTAAAAGGGGATTACGAACAAAAAAAAGTATATAAATACAATCCCTTAAAGAAATTTAAAGAATACGAAAAAGCAGGAGCGAAAGAACTTCATCTTGTAGATCTTACAGGTGCAAAAGATCCTAGCAAAAGACAATTTGCTTTGATAGAAAAATTAGCCAAAGAAGTCAGTGTCAATTTGCAAGTAGGTGGAGGTATACGCTCTAAAGCAGAAGTTAGAGCTTTGCTTGATTGTGGAGTAAAAAGAGTAGTTATAGGATCTATGGCAATTAAAGATGCGACTTTATGTCTTGAAATTTTAAAAGAATTTGGTAGTGAAGCTATAGTTTTAGCCTTAGATACGATTTTAAAAGAAGATTATGTTGTGGCTGTAAATGCTTGGCAAGAAGCAAGCGATAAAAAGCTTATGGAAGTTTTAGATTTTTATAGCAATAAAGGCTTAAAACACATACTTTGCACAGATATTTCAAAAGATGGCACCATGCAAGGAGTAAATGCAAGACTTTATAAACTTATCCATGAAATTTTTCCTCATATTTGCATTCAGGCAAGTGGTGGAGTAGCAAGCTTAAAAGACCTTGAAAACTTAAAAGGAATTTGTAGTGGGGTTATCGTAGGAAAAGCTTTATTAGACGGAGTTTTTAGTGTAGAAGAAGGGATAAGATGTCTGGAAAATTGACCTATAAAGAATTAATTATAGAAGTTTTAAAACAAACTAAAAAGCCTTTAAATGTGAGTGAAATTTGGCAAAAAGCTCTTGAAAAAGGCTTAGATAAAAAGCTTTCTAGTATAGGACAAACACCCACTCAAACAATTTGGAATAGGTTGCTTACAGATAAAATTAACTTTCTTAAAACCTCAATAAAACCTACAACTTTTTGGCTAAAAGAAAGAGAAAATGAACTTTTAAAGCTTGATAATAAAAATGAAATTACTAACGAAAAACAAGAAAAAAATAAATTTCATGAAAGAGATTTACACCCCTTGCTTGTAAAATTTTTATATGAAAATTTAGATTTTAATTTAAATTGCAAAACAATTTACCATGAACAAAGCAAAAAGGGTAAAGGTGGGGAAGATAAGTGGAATTATCCTGATATTGTAGGGGTTTATTTTCCTTATGATGATTATGAAAAAGAAACCATAACACTTTTAGAAAATATCAAACAAAACAGCTATAAACTTTTTTCTTTTGAACTTAAAATTGCTTTAAATTTTTCAAATTTAAAAGAATGCTATTTTCAAGCTGTAAGTAATTCTAGCTGGGCAAATGAAGGCTACTTGGTTGTTTTACAAGAAATTGATAGCGAAGTTTTAAGCGAGTTAAGACGCTTAAATCAAAGTTTTGGCATAGGAGTGATAAAACTTGAAAAAGATATTTCAAATTCTCAAATTTTAATTAGTGCAAAAGAAAAAGAACTTGATATTCAAACACTAAATATGCTGATCAATAAAAATCCAAATTTTAAAGAATTTATTGATGATATAAACAAACAAATTAAAGTGGGCAAAGAAGCAAAAATTCAAGCTAATTTTGATGAAATTAAAAGCGATGAAGAAATGGAAAAATATCTTAAAGAAAAATGTATTTTGGAGAAATAAATGCTTACAAAACGCATAATTGCATGTTTAGATGTCAAAGATGGCAGAGTAGTAAAAGGAACACAATTTAAAAACCATAAAGATATGGGAGATATCATAGAGCTTGCTAGGTATTATTCTCAAAATGGTATTGATGAGCTTGTTTTTTATGATATTGCTGCAAGTGCTAGAAAAGAACGCATATCAAGAGAATGGGTAAGTGAAGTAGCAAAAAATATCAATATTCCTTTTTGTGTTGCAGGGGGTATTAAAAGCGAAGAAGATGCAGCTGAACTTTTGGCTAATGGGGCAGATAAAATTTCTATCAATTCTCCTGCTTTAAATGATCCAAGCCTAATCACACGCCTTGCTAAAAGCTTTGGCGTGCAATGCGTAGTAGTAGGGATTGATAGTTTTAAAGATGAAAATGGAAATTTAAAAGTATTTCAATACACAGGGGATGAAAAAACAAGTAAACATAGTGGAAAAAGCACTTTAGAATGGGTTAAAAAAGTGCAAGATCTAGGTGCAGGCGAAATTGTTTTAAATATGATGAATCAAGATGGTGTTAAAAATGGCTATGATTTAGAACAATTAGAAGCTGTATATAAAATTTGTAAAGTACCTTTGATCGCAAGTGGGGGAGCGGGAAAAATGGAACATTTTTTAGAAGCTTTTAAACTAGGTATAGATGGGGCTTTAGCTGCTTCTGTTTTTCATCAAAAACTTATAGACATTAAAGAATTAAAAATTTATCTTAAAAATCAAGGCTTAAGTATAAGGATATAATATGCAAAATTTCAAAGAACTTAATGAAAAAATCGCTTGGCAAAAAGTGGATAATCTTTTACCTGTCATCATCCAAGATGCAAAAACTTGCGAAGTTTTAATGCTAGGCTTTATGAATAATGAAGCCTTAGAAAAAAGCTTAGAAAGTGGCAAAGTAGTCTTTTTTTCACGCACAAAACAGCGTCTTTGGATGAAGGGTGAAGAAAGTGGAAATTTCTTAAATATCATAGATTTAAGCTTAGATTGTGATAATGACACGCTTTTAATTTTAGCAAATCCTGTAGGGCCTACTTGTCATACGGGCGATATTTCTTGTTTTGAAAAAATTTCTAAAAATGCAGATTTTGTTTTTCTAGACAGACTTGAAAAACTTATTAATGCACGCAAAAATGCCGATGAAAATACTTCTTATACAGCAAAACTTTTCAAAAGTGGTACAAAACGCATCGCACAAAAAGTTGGTGAAGAAGGCGTAGAAACAGCTTTAGCAGCGATAGTAAAAGATAAAGAAGAGCTTATTTGTGAAGCAGCGGATTTAATGTATCATTTAAGTGTTTTACTTGCAGATGCAAATCTTAGTTTCTCAGATGTGATTTCAAAGTTGAAAGAAAGACATAAAGCTTAAAGCTTTATGTAAAATAAAATTTATATCAATGCAAGGCTTCATTAAGTTTGACTGCTTTTTTATTTAAAGCTACTATCATAGCACCACTTATAGAATCTTGACGGAAATGTAGTCCATTTAAACCTTTAAGCTCTAAGCCTTTGTAAATTTCTTTATCAAAATTAAAATAAGGATTAAGTTTAGCAAGTTCTTCGGCATCTTTGAGTAAAAATTTCGTTCCCTCTAGCACTGCAATACCTGCATCAACTATACAATTATCCCCTAAAGGAATTCCTGTCACTGAATTAGCCCCTAAAAGACAAGCCTTGCCTACGCTTATAGCATTGCCACTTGTTCCACTTAAAACACCTAAAATCGAAGCTCCGCCACCTACATCAGAACCTTCTCCTACTATAGCACTTGAACTAATACGCCCTTCAACCATACAAGCTCCTGTTGTACCTGCATTAAAATTCACATAACTTGCCCCTGGCATGATGGTTGTTCCTGCTGCTAAAGACGCACCCATTCTTACTTTAGAACTTTCTAAAATTCTTGTATTATCCTCAGGGATAATATGTGCTAAAAATCTTGGGAATTTATCAACAAAATCGATTTTTGGATATTGATTGCTCATTTTTAAACGCATTTCATTTGCTCTTAAATACTCAAGCTCGATAGGCTTATCATCACTCCAAGCTACATTGCTTAAAAGTCCAAAAGCTCCATTTAAATTGATACTTCTTAAAGGTACTTTTTTAGTAGAAAGCAAATAAAGTTTTAGATAAATACTTTCTACACTTAAAGGTTCTTTATCTTCAAAAAGACAAACAAAAGAAAATTCATCGTCTTTAAATTTATCTTTGATAATCTTTAATAAATCAATATTTTGATGCCCATCTTCTTCTAAAAAAGGTTTAAAACAAGAAAGTGCAAAATCAATATCTTCTAATTTCAAAGTTTGCACAAACTCACTTGCATTAAAATCAATCTCCACGCCCCTTTGCATAAAAGCTTCAAGCATGATTGCCGCTGAGCCAAAATTTTGCTCATAGTTAATCAAAGCAAAACTTGCTTGTAAGATTTTATTTTTATTTAACTGTCCTCTATCAAGCCTTGCTATACCAAAAGCTTTAGGTTTTTTATAGCCACTTTTTTGCTCGATTTGTTTGATTAAAAGTAAAAAATCTTCTTTAGTATTAATCATTTTCTTTTCCTTATCCACTTAATTTTTAATGCGAACACGCACTTTTTCCATTCATCACAGGTTGTATAGCAGAATTATCCGCACCACCTTCATTGTTAATCTTTTCTATAAAACTCCAAATTTTTTCAGCCGCCATTAAATAACGCCTTGAACTCACACTTTCAGGGTGATAAAAACTCACAGGCTTGCCTTCATCTCCACCTTCTCTTACTATCATTTCTATAGGAATTTGTGCTAAAACTTCACTTTTATAGGCTTTTGCCATATCTTCAGCTGTTCCTTTACCAAAAATATCATACTCTTTACCATTATCAGGACATAAAAATCCACTCATATTTTCAATCACACCCGCTATAGGAATATGAAGTTTATTAAACATATCTAAAGCTCTTTTGCTATCGTCTAAAGATACGGTTTGAGGCGTGCTTACACAAACTCCTGCAGTAATAGGAATACTTTGCGCAGAAGTAATTTGTGCATCGCCTGTTCCTGGAGGCATATCTAAAAACAATACATCAAGTTCAGGCCAAATCACATCAGCTAAAAGTTGCTCGATTGCTTTCATAATCATAGCTCCACGCCACATAAGGCCTTGACCCTCTTCGATCAAAACCCCCATACTCATCATATAAACACCATGAGTTAAAATAGGCTTTAATCTCTGCCCTACTACTTCAGGCTGAGTTTTGGTTTCACCTAGCATTCTTGGAATATTTGGCCCATAAATATCCGCGTCTAAAATACCTACTCTTTTTCCCATTTTAGCCATGGAAATTGCTAAATTTACTGTAGTTGTAGATTTACCCACACCACCTTTTCCACTTGAAACCATGATGAAATTTTTTACTTGTGGAGCGATATTTTTTCCACTTCTTGAATTACTTTTTTCTTCAGGAATTTTTGGAGTAATGATATTAAGTTCAATATTTTTTAAAGCCAAACTCGATAAAGCTTCAATAATATTTTTACGAATTTCATTAGCTACTTCAGGATTTGCTGAAACGATTTCTATATCAATGAATACACCATCATCTTGAATTTTAATATCTTTTACAAAGTTAAAACTCACTATATCCTTTTCAAAACCAGGATATTTTACAGTTTTTAATTTCTCTAAAATTTGTTCTTTCATATTTTTTCCTTGTCTTTTAAAAAAATCAATTTTACTAATAAAATGATAAAATTTAGCTTTTTATAAGTGTATAATATGGTAACATTATAAAAACCAACAATATTAAAAAGAGGAATGAAAAAATGAGTGAAATGAGCCTCATTATGTTAGCAGCTGGAAATTCTACTCGTTTTAATACAAAGGTAAAAAAACAATTTTTACGACTTGGAAATGACCCTCTTTGGCTTTATGCAACAAAAAATTTAAGCTCTTTTTATCCTTTTAAAAAAATAGTTGTTACCTCTAGTAATATCACTTATATGAAAAAATTTACTAAAAACTATGAATTCATAGAAGGTGGTGATACCAGAGCAGAATCCTTAAAAAAAGCCTTAGAGCTCATAGATAGCGAATTTGTTATGGTAAGTGATGTAGCAAGGGTATTGGTGAGTAAAAATTTGTTTGATCGTTTGATTGAAAATTTAGATAAAGCAGATTGTATTACCCCTGCTTTAAAAGTTGCAGATACAACACTTTTTGACAATGAAGCCTTGCAAAGAGAAAAAATCAAACTCATTCAAACCCCGCAAATTTCTAAAACCAAATTGCTTAAAAAAGCCTTGGATCAAAACCTAGAATTTACAGATGATAGCACAGCTATAGCTGCAATGGGTGGAAAAATTTGGTTTGTTGAAGGTGAAGAAAATGCAAGAAAACTAACCTTTAAAGAAGATCTTAAAAAACTTGATTTGCCTACACCTAGCTTTGAAATTTTTACTGGCAATGGTTTTGATGTGCATGAATTTGGAGAGAATCGCCCTTTGCTTTTAGCAGGAGTGCAAATTCATCCTACTATGGGGCTTAAAGCACACAGCGATGGAGATGTTTTAGCTCACTCTTTAACCGATGCGATTTTAGGTGCTGCAGGACTTGGAGATATAGGAGAGCTTTATCCTGATACTGATATGAAATTTAAAAATGCCAACTCCATGGAGCTTTTAAAACAAGCTTATGATAAAGTCAGAGAAATAGGTTTTGAACTCATTAATATAGACATTTGCGTCATGGCACAAAGCCCTAAACTTAAAGACTTTAAACAAGCTATGCAAAGCAATATAGCTCATACTTTAGATTTAGATGAATTTAGAATCAATGTTAAAGCCACAACAACGGAAAAATTGGGTTTTATTGGAAGAAAAGAAGGTATGGCGGTGCTTAGTAATGTAAATTTAAAATATTTTGATTGGACAAGATTATGAAAGTTTTAATTATTGAAAATGAAATTTATCTAGCGCAAAGCATTAGCATTAAACTAAGTGATGCTGGATATAGCTGTGAAATTATTAACTCGTTTGATGAATACAATGGTGAAAAATACTATGACATTATACTGCTTTCTACAAATACTAATAATTTTCTAAAAGCCGTAGGTCAGTTTAAACATAGTATTATTATTTTGCTTATTTCTTATATAAGTACAGATACAGTTTCAAATCCTTTGAAATTAGGTGCTAGTGATTATATTCAAAAACCCTTTATGATAGAAGAGCTGATTAGAAAAATAAAGCATTATCAGGATTTTAGAAAACTTTCAATCCTTAATAAAGCTTATCAAAGCTATATCAAATCAAGATTAGAAACAATCAAAATTCCAGAGTATAATTATAAAAAATTAAAACTTCCATTGATATTAAAATCCAACAAGCAAAGCAGTGCTGATGCTTTTGTTTTTAATTATGCAAATGAATGTGACATTACTCTTTCTTTTATTGATTTAACATCTACAAATTCAGTTGAAAAAGTTATGAAACTTCCCACAGAAAACAATCTCTTATTTTTGAGTAATTTTCAAGCATTAAAAGCAACAGAAAAGGAAAAACTCCTAGATTTTATACAAAACAAAAATGTTATTTTGCATACCAATTCAAATACAGATGATTTAAAAATAAACTGCATTAATTTAAATGATAATGAAAAAAATATCAATAGCAATGAAATTTTAACTATAGATGAGTATGTAAAATATGTTATTATAAATTACCAAAATATATTTCCTGATACTGATCTTTCAAAAAAATTAGGCATTTCACGTAAATCTTTATGGGAAAAAAGGAAGAAATATGAAATCAGCAAGAAAAAATAAAAACATTACCATAGATCAAAATGAATTTGGCATCTTGTCACTTATTAAAGAAGGTTTGCTAGGTACTTGCACTCATTTAATGAATGAAAAAGAAGTCAATGAAATCATTAAATCAGGAAAATTTAAAGGAGAAAGTTTTCCCTATCCCTTAAGCTTTGCACCAAAAAATGCTGAAGAAGCACTAAATGATATAAAATCTGGCGATAGAATCGATCTCATACTAGATGAAAAAGTAGTAGGACATATAGATTTTAAAAGCCAATTTAAAAATAATAAAAATTTTTCTGATATTTTCAGTCCTAACACTTGCTCTTTAGAAGACATGGGAACAACTTGCATAAGTGGAAAAATAGAAATTTATAATTCTCAAATTGAAAAAATAAAAGAAAATTTTCAACAAATCAAAAACAATCTTAATGCACAAAAAATTACTGCTATAGTTTCAAGTTTTGATCCTTTGCATCGTGCCCATGAAAGAATGTTTCGTTGGACTATTGATAAAGCAGATTTAGTTGTAATTTTTCTTGTAGAATCTTTTGATGTAAATGGGTTTGAATTCGAACTTAAAGAAGCATATTTGAAAAAATTTATTCAAAACTATCTTCCACCGGATAGAATTTTCATTTTTCCATTAAAAAATATTAATATTTTTCACGCTCATTTAAATCCTGGCTTAGAAAGTATTATCGCAAAAAGTCTAGGTTGTACCAAACTAGTAGTAGGACAAAATCATACAGGACTTGGAATGTTTTATGACGATAACCAACCAAAAACCATACTTGATGATTTTTCCAAGGACTATGGCATAGAAGTGATCGTTTTGCCTGAATTTGTATTTTGCGATCAATGTCGCATGATTGTTAGCACAAGATCTTGCCCTCATGGTTGTCATCACCATTTGCACTATAATTCTCAGTCTTTAAAAGATTTACTAAGAGCGGGTATCATTCCTCCAGCAATTTTCATGCGCAAGGAAGTATCTAGTGTTATTTTAACTTCTCTTTTTCCAAATAGATTAAAAAATATGCAAAAAATTTATAATGAGCTTTTTCCAACTGATGGAATTTTAGAATACAAAAATGATGAAGAATTTTATCAAAAACTTTTAGAAATTCATCAAATGTCTTATATGGTGTAATAAAATGCAAAAATTATTTTTAACTTTTTTTTATTCAGGTTCTGTAAAAAAGGCAAGTGGGACTTTTGGTACTATCGCTGCTTTAATACCTGCTTTTTTTATACTTAAATATCTCGGGATTAATACTTTGTTTTTACTAAGCATTTTAATTTTTGTTGCAAGTATTCGTGTTATAGATGATTATGAAAAAAAAACAGGAATTCACGATGACAAACACATAGTTATCGATGAGGTTGCTGGAGTTTTTCTTGCTTGTGCTATTGCAGCAAGTGTTGAAAACTCGATAGTCAATTTTATTTTGGCTTTTGTTTTATTCAGACTCTTTGACATTACAAAACCTTCTATTATTGGTAAGATAGATAAAAAAGTCAAAGGCGGACTAGGTGTAATGCTTGATGATATGTTAGCAGGATTGTTTGCTGGACTTTTAAGTGCGGTAATTTATGGATTTTTACTTAAATTTAATTTAGTTTTTTGGGATATAAATTTAAAAGACTTATTTTGAAATTTTGCTTAAATTAATTAAATTTTAAATTTTATTCTTATATAATTTAGTCTTTAATTTCAAAAAAGGAAAATATAAATGGCAAACCATAAATCTGCTGAAAAAAGAGCAAGACAAACTATTAAAAAAACAGAAAGAAATAGATTCTATAGAACAAGACTTAAAAATATAACTAAAGCCGTAAGAGAAGCTGCAGCAAATGGAGATAAAAATGCTGCTAATGAAGCTTTAAAAGTAGCTAATAAAAGCATTCATGCTATGGTAAGTCGCGGTTTCATTAAAAAACAAACTGCTTCTCGCCGTGTAAGCCGCTTAGCCCTTTTAGTAAATAAAATCGCATAATTTTCTATATAGTTTTTAATGTTAGCTAGCAAACTAGATCCTTTTTTAAAACGCTTTGAAGAGTTAAATTCTCTTCTTAGCAGTTCTGATATAATCAACGATATCAGTAAAATGACTACACTCTCTAAAGAACAAAAAAATTTAGAACCTATCGTTTTAAAAGCTAAAGAGTATTTAAAAACTTTAGACAATATAGAAGAAAATAAAGCTTTGCTAAACGATCCAGAACTTGGGGAACTTGCGAAAGAAGAACTAAAAACTTTAGAAGAATTAAAACCAAAGCTTGAAGAAGAGATTAAAATTTTACTTCTTCCTAAGGATCCCAATGATGAAAGAAATATTTTTCTTGAAATTCGTGCAGGCGCAGGTGGCGATGAGGCATCTTTATTTGTAGGAGATCTTGTAAAAGCTTATGCAAGATATGCTGAAAATCGTGGCTATAAACTTGAGATTGTAAGTTCTAGTGAAGGAAGTGTAGGTGGATTTAAAGAAATCATCATGCTTGTTAAAGGAACAGGAGCTTATTCAAGACTTAAATATGAAGGTGGAACGCACCGTGTTCAAAGAGTTCCTCAAACAGAATCCCAAGGACGCGTGCATACTTCTGCTATCACCGTGGCAGTAATGCCAGAAGTTGATGATATAGAAATCGAAATCAATCCAAACGATCTTAAAGTTGATGTTATGCGATCTTCAGGACATGGTGGACAAAGTGTAAATACTACTGATTCAGCTGTTCGTATCACTCATATCCCTACAGGTATAGTTGTAGTCAATCAAGATGGAAAAAGCCAACACAAAAATAAAGAAAGTGCGATGAAAGTCCTAAAAGCAAGGCTTTATGAAATGCAAGAGAGTGAAAGACTAGCAAAAGAAAGTGAAGCAAGAAAATCACAAGTAGGAAGCGGAGATAGAAGCGAACGCATTCGCACTTACAATTTTCCACAAAATCGTATCAGCGATCATAGAATAAATCTTACTTTATATCGCTTAGATGCCATTATGCAAGATGGGCTTTTTGATGAAATCATAGAACCTTTAATCACTCATCATCAAGCCCAAGCTTTACAAGAACAAAATTTATAAGACTTTATATAAATTAATGCTTATGTCGATTTCCACTAGCACCTACATGTGCGACATTTCCATTTTCTATATCATAAGCTTGACCAAAACCTTTTACAAAGCGTCCTTTTTTAAATTCAAGCTTTACTAGATGAAAATCAAGCATCTTGCGTATAGTTTTAATGCCTCCTTCTCCTCCGGTTTGTTTCTCAAACTCATCATAAATTTGATCAAATCTTTCATCTCTCTCTAAAAAACTTGCATCTACTCTATAGCGCAATCTTTTGCGAAGTATAACAGAAGCGGCTTTACTCTCATCCTCTAAAAACATTATTTCTATATTGTTTGGATTTGCTTTGATGTTGTTAAAATGTTCGCTTACTTCACTTATATAAATATAATTTCCCCATTGTGTGCTTACAAAAGGTGCATACGAGCAAACAACTTCTCCATTTACATTTAAAGTTGCCAAAGCTACAGAATTAAAACTTAGCATAAATTCATTTAATTCTTTTTCTACTCCACTAAAATTTTGCTCACTCTTTGCACTCATGCAAAGGGATATTATAGTATCTTTAATCGTGTTTTCATCGGCTTTTTTAGGAAATTCCACTCGTAAATTTTCTTTATCATTGTAAACAAGATCCAAGCCATTAAAATCAACACTTTTTAGAAAAACATCTTGTACTTGCTCAATACCACCAAATTTTTTACAAAGATCAACTAAATTTGATTTATGATGATCATTCATATGAGAAATAATGCTTTCAAAATTCATTTTTATCCTTTCTTGATTTTAAAATAAAATATTAAAAAAAATGGTATCAATTATCAAATTAAAAATAACTTAAAATATAAAAATTATCTATTTTAACAAAAATTTATACTAAATTAAGTTAATAAAGGATAAATTTCGTTCAAATTATTATGATATAAATTATCATTATTTATTTTATTTAAGGAGTAAAATTTGCACCCAAATAAAAAGTTTTATAAGTTATTTAAGTTATCTTTATTTGCATTATTACTAATAACTAATTTAAATGCACAAGAATCAAATGAAGCTATCAATCTACAAAAAGTTGTTGTTAGTGCAACAGGTTTTGAACAAGATGCAGACTCAAATTTACGCAATGTAATCAGCATTGAAGGCAAAGATCTGCAAAATAAAGGTTATGTTTCCTTAGAACAAGCCTTAGAAAGAATTTCGGGCATTAGTTTTGTAAATTTTGGACTTGGACGCAATATAGACATGCGTGGACAAGGAAATAAGTCCAATATAGCTGTAAAAGTTATGATCGATGGGCGTGCTATTAATGTTCTTGATAATTCCCATGGTGTAACCCCGCTAAATAGTATCAATTTAGATAATGTAGAACGCATAGAAATCATACCTGGGGGTGGGTCTGTGCTTTATGGAAATGGTACTAGAGGGGGTGTGATTAATATCATTACAAAAAAACAAAAATCAGATGCTTTTGCTATAAATTTAAAAAGCAGTACCTATAATCATGGTGGACTAGGTGGAAATTTAGGTATCAATGGCGCCAAACAAATAAATGAAAATTTAGCTTTTAGCTTTGATATACAAAGTTTTAACCTTGATGGATATCAAAAAGGTTATAATGAAAAAGGTTATTTTATTAACACAAAAACCTATATTGATATCAATGATAATAGCGACTTAACTTTGGGTTATAATTATTTTAAAAGCAAAAATACCAGCAGTGGCTATCTAACAAAAACACAAGCTCAAAGCAATCCAACTCAAAAAGGTAATAGTGACAATATCACACAAATCAATCGCCCTGAAATTTCTTTGGATTATCATTACTATTTTGATGATATATGGGAATTTAACCTAGAAGCTTTTTGGCAAAATCAAAAGATCAATTATCTAAAAGATGTTTCTACAATGAGTTATAGAGGTATGAGTCTTCCTGTATATCAAAATGGAAGTGGTTTTGAAGACACGCTTACAGGGATAAGTTTAAAAACAAAACTAAATTATGCAAATAATTCTTATTTTATTTTTGGTTATGAATTTGCAAACCATGATGCAAAAAGAAAGAGTTTGGTGTATTATAGCGCTGCACCTATTATAAACTATCATAGGATGACAACTTTAATGGATATGACTAAACAAAGCCATTCTATTTTCGCTCTTAATTCTCATAATTTTAATGAATTTTTCACTTTATCCGGTGGAGCTAGATATGAATTTAGCACTTATAATACCAATAGATCTTATAGAAATGAAATGAGTATGAACGGAAGACCGCCATCATCAAATCCTATGATCACAGACTCAACAACCCTTTTTGATACCGATAAAAACACCAATAATTTTGCTTTTGAAATCACCCCTAACTTTAAATACTCTGACACAGGCAATCTTTATCTTAAATACGAAAGAGGTTTTGTTTCTCCTACACCTGCTCAGTTTGTCAATCGCAATAACAACACTAGTAATGGAATACCACCCTATTATTCATCGAACCTAAAAGCCGAGATCTTTGATACCTTTGAACTAGGAATTGATGATTTTTGGTGGGATTTTTACGGCTTTAATCTAACTTTATTTTACACTCTAAGCAAAGATGAAATTTCTTATCTTGGAAACCCTCATTCTACTAGTGGATCTTGGTGGAAATATTATAATATAGATCAAACTCGCCGTTTAGGAGTAGAATTAAGCCTGAGTCAAAATTTTTTAGATGATGATTTAATCTTTAGAGAAAGTCTAACTTATCTTGATGCTAAAATTTCTAAAGGTGTTAATGACGGCATGAGAATTCCTTATGTTTCAAAAATCAAAGCCACAGCTGGGCTTGAATACGCTTGGAATAAAAATTTCTCAAATTTTATTGATTTAACCTATTTTTCTAGAGCAAAAGATGGTGGCACTATAGATGAAAATACAGGAAAAATGTCTAAAAATTCTTGGATAAGGGATTATTTTTTAACAGATATTGGCATGAAATATAATTATAAAAAATTACAAATTTTAGCAGGAATTCGCAATC
Organism: Campylobacter sp. CFSAN093238; assembly: GCF_012898015.1. Lineage (NCBI taxonomy): Bacteria > Pseudomonadati > Campylobacterota > Epsilonproteobacteria > Campylobacterales > Campylobacteraceae > Campylobacter > Campylobacter sp. CFSAN093238. The sequence goes on from NZ_CP040611.1 coordinate 1,643,284, forward strand.
TTTTCGATAAAAGATACTACACCTATCAAGACAGTATAAATGATCAATACCTAGTTGGAAATGGCAGAAACTACTATGTTGAATTTAAATACGCATTCTAAAATTTTAGTGATTATAGGGCTTTTGGTAGCTTATATAATCGCTTCTTTTACAGCACTTTGCTTAGGAGATGAGAATTTAAACCCAAAAGAGCTTTTTTCATATATCTTTAGCCAAGATGAAATTTTAAGACAAATAATCATAGATGGACGCTTACCACGGATTATAATGGCGATTTTAATCGGTATGCTTTTAGCTAGTAGTGGGGCTATCACTCAAAATGTATTTTCAAATCCTATAGCTGATCCTTATATCATAGGTATAGCTTCTGCGGCAACCTTTGGAGCGGTTTTGGCGTATTTGTTAAAATTGAATGATTATTATTATGGAATTTTAGGTTTTGTTTGCTCTGCCTTTTTTGCCCTAGGAGTTTTTAAAATTTCTTCTAAAGCTTCTATAGCAACTTTACTCATTATCGGCATAGCAGCTTCATCTTTTTTAGGGGCTTTCACTTCTTTTTTCACTTATCTTATAGGCGAGGATTCTTTTAAAATAGTCGCTTGGCTTATGGGAAATATAGGCAATGCTTCTTGGTTTCGTGTAGGAATTTTAATCTTGCCTTTAATTTTTTGTTTGTTTTATTTTTACGCTCATAAAAACGAATTAAACATACTTTTAAGCGGAGATGATGAAGCTAGAAATCTAGGGGTAAATGCTCAAAAATTAAAGATAAATTTACTCATTGTCTCATCCTTGGCTGTATCTTTTGCGGTTGCTTTTAGCGGACTTATAGGCTTTGTTGGACTCATCATTCCTCATACTATAAGACTTTTGCTTAAAAATTATAATAATGCCTTAGTTATCCCTTTATGTACAGCATTTGGAGGATTATTTTTACTTATTTGTGATACTTTAGCAAGAACTCTTTTAGCTCCTGTGCAAATTCCGATTGGAATTTTAACTGCATTTTTTGGAGCTCCTATTTTTTTATACTTGGCTTTAAGTGCTAGGAGATTTTTATAATGCTAAAAATACATGATTTAAGCTTTGCTTATCACCAAAAAGATTTACTAAAAAACATTCATTTAGAACTTAAAAATCAGGCTTTTATAGGAATTTTAGGGCCAAATGGCTCAGGTAAAAGCACTCTTTTAAAACTTATACTTAAAAATTTAAACCCAAATAAAGGAGAAATAAGTCTTTTTAACACAAATATCAAGGATTTTTCTCTTAAGGAATTTGCCAAAATTTGCGGCTTTGTGCCTCAAAAATCAGAATTAAACACCCCTTTAAAAGTCATAGATGTGCTTTTAATGAGTAAATATGCGAATTTAAAACACGCTTTTAGTTCTTATTCTAAAGAAGATATTTTAGAAATTAAAAAATTTGCTAAAGATTTAAGACTTGAAAATTTTCTAGAAAGAAGCATACTTTCTTTAAGCGGGGGTGAATTTCAAAGAATGCTTTTAGCAAGAGCTTTGCTTAAAAAGCCAAAAATTCTTTTTTTAGACGAACCCACTTCAGCCCTTGATTTAAACTATGCTATAGAACTTTTAAGCCTTTGTGAAAAACGAGTTAAAGAAAAAAATATTGCCGTTGTTGCTATCTTGCATGATTTAAATTTAGCTTCTATGTTTTGCGATAAAATCCTTTTTTTAAAAGAAGGGGAGATAAAGTATTTTGGAACAAGCAAAGAACTTTTTACTCAAGAAATTTTAAAAGAAATTTATGATTTAAACTGCGAGATTGTTTATAAAAATTCTAAACCTTATATTTTAGCTTTAAAGGAGAAAAAATGAAAAAAATTTTAATTATTATGAGTTTGTTTTTAATCACACTAAATGCAAAAGAACGCCTTGTAGTGCTTGATCCTGCAAGCATAGAAACCCTTTTTATGCTTAAGGCTGAAGATCAAATCGTAGGCATTGCTACTTTACAACACTCAAATATTTATCCTAAAGATCAAACCTCAAAACTTACAAGCGTAGGCACTTTTTCAAATCCTTCGCTTGAAAAAATAGTAGCATTAAAACCAAGTTTGGTGATTTTAAGCTCTTATTCTTTAAATTTAGAAGAAGGACTTAAAAATTTTGGTATCAAAAGTATCAATTTAAAAGCCGAGCGTTTAGAAGATATAACAAAAAATATCACAACCTTAGGCCAAATCACCAAAAAAGAAAAAGAAGCAGAGCTTTTAAAACAAGAATTTAACCAAAAATTTAAAAAATTAAGCGATAAACCCCTAAATAAAAGTGCGATTTATCTTTATTCTAGCAACCCTTTAATGGCCTTTAATGATAATTCTTTAATAGCTGATATTTTAAGACTTATAGGGATTAAAAATTTAAGCCCGCAAAGTCAAATTTCAAGACCTGTTATATCAGCAGAATACATACTGAAACAAAATCCAGACATACTCATTCTTGGAATTAATGCTAAAAACAATCTTTTAGATACAAATGCTTTATTGAAAAATACCAAAGCAGTTAAAACAGGAAGTATTTATTTTAACAAAGATACACCTATATTATTACGTCTTAGTCCTAAGATAATAGATAGAATTCAAGAATTTAAAACAAAGCTAGAAAATAACAATTTTTAATCACCCAATCTTGCTTTAAAAAATTCGCAAGTTTGACAAAGTTTTTCTATGCGTTTATCTTCTTCAAAAGCTTTTTTCATCATCTTTATACGCGGTGATTTAAAAAGCTTATCAAAGTTATTTTCAAAAACATTTCCCAAGTTAATATCTGCTTTAGTATCCAAACAGCAAGGCACCAAACTTCCATCACTTAAAATCCCAATTTGCTCTTTTAAAGCATGACATTTTCCTTTTTTATAAAGGGGTTCATCTTTTAAATTTGGCCATTTAAAAAGTTTATTTTGATAAAGCAAAATATGTCTTTGCAAGCGATTTTTACTTAAGTTTGCATCGATCTTAGCTTCAAATTCTTTGGCTAAAAACTCATAAATTTTTAAATTTGACTTAGGTGCTTTAAAATTAGCATCTAAATTCCAAAGTCTTAGATTGATAAAAGAAAGGCTTTTTTGCTCTAAATGCTTTTTGCAAAGTTCTAAAATAGGCTTAAAATACTGTTCTAAAGAAATATTGCTTTGACTTAAAAAAGACATTAAAGAAATATTGATTTGATGGATATTCTCATACCCTAACAATAAAGCTTGATTTTTAGAATTTAGATAAAAGCCACTTGTAGTGATTTCAAGTTTCATAGCTTCATCTTTTGCGATTTTTAGATAATTTTCCAAATTAGGTAAAAGCAAAGGATCGCCCAAAAGATGAAAGGTAAAAAGCTCAGCTTTATTAGAAATTTCATAAGCTAAGTTTTGAAATTTTTCTTCACTCATTACCCCGCGAATTCCTTTTTGAGAAGGACAAAAATCACATTTTAAACCACAAATATCGCTTAATTCTATATATATTTTTTTAAATTTCATTATATTTCCTAGAGTAAACATTTTACCAAAATTTATGAAATTTATTAAAATATGTAACATTTTTATCGATATTTTTATCTTTTTTATTTCTCTTCTTTATTTTTAAATATATTAAACAAAAATCACACTATACTTAAATAAAAATCTAAAATTAAGGAAGGGTTTATGCAAGAGCTTACTCGCACGAAAAAAATTCGCTCTATTATTGCTGCAAGTAGCGGAAATTTAGTAGAGTGGTTTGATTTTTATATCTATGCTTTTACAGCAACTTATTTTGCTCATACTTTTTCAACTTCAGATAATCCTGTTATCCAGCAAATCAATGCCTTTGGGGTTTTTGCAGCAGGATTTTTTATGCGTCCTATAGGCTCTTGGCTTTTTGGCTCTTTAGCTGATAAAGTAGGTCGTAAAAATCTATGGTTATATCAGTGGTTTTAATGGCTTTAGGCTCTTTTATGATAGCAGCCTTACCAAGCAAAGATACAGTGGGCGATCTTGCTATTATCTTGCTTTTAATAGCAAGACTTATTCAAGGTCTTAGTGTAGGCGGGGAGTATGGCATAGCAGCTACTTATCTTTCAGAACTTGCTACGGAAGGAAAATGCGGTTTTTACTCATCTTTTCAGTATGTAACCCTAATAGGTGGTCAACTTTTGGCCGTTGCAAGCATTAGTATAATGTTTTTATTTTTTAGCATTGATGATATGAAAGATTATGCTTGGAGAATACTTTTTGTAATAGGCGGAATTTTAGCACTAGGCTCGCTTTTTGTAAGAAAAATGATGAATGAAAGTGCTACAAAACTTCACCAGCATGAAGATCGTGGTACTTTAAAAGCATTATGCAAATCTTGGAAACCTTTTTTAATGGTACTTGGGGTTACCTCTGGAGGTTCTTTAGCTTTTTACACCATTACAACTTATACTAAAACTTTTATGGAAAATACGGGTATGGATAAAATGCTTGTTAATAATCTTTTCTTAGGTGCTTTATTTATACTAATGATCATTCAACCTCTTTTTGGATATATAGGAGATAAAATAGGTCACAAACGATCTTTAATTGTATTTTGTATTTTGGCATTGGTAGGAATTTATCCTATTTTTTCACTTATAGCCAATAACGCACAAAATAATCCTTCTTTAACATTTATGTTGGTGGTATTATTGTTTGTTATTTTAAGTTTTTATACTTCAGTTGCTGGGATTTTTAAAGCAAAACTTTTTCCTGAACATGTAAGAGCTTTAGGGACAGGTTTGGGTTATGCTATTTCAAATGCTGTTTTTGGAGGATCTGCTCCTTGGGTTGCTTTACAATTTAAAAATGCAGGTATAGAAAATGGCTTTTTTATCTATATAGCTATTTTTACAATCATCATGCTTATAGCTACTTTATGTTTGCCTAAAAAATCAGAGCTTAATTAATTTTAACGCTTTTAAAGAAAGTGCCGAAAGTGCGGTACTTTCTAACTCTTTTAAGGTTTGAAATTCATAATTTTTATTTTCATTGTTTAAAATTTGATGATAAACCTTGATATTAAGTTTATACTTAGTATAGCCGTGCTTAAACTCCCCTACAAAACTCATATCTTTAGAAAGTTTATATTCTCCTTCTTTAAAAAAAGGAAAATTATACATACCCTTATAAAGCTTATCTTGGCTTTTCTGTATCGCAAATTTTTTATTAAATTCAAACAAAAAAAGATTTAAATTTAAACTCTCATAAAGTATTTTTTTAGCTCTTGGATAAAACTCTGTATTAAATTTGCCTTGACAAAAATCATACAAAGGACAAATCCCACACTTTGCATTTTTACCCACACAAACCAAAGCCCCTATATCAAGCAAAGCTTGGTTGTGATCAAAGGCATGATTTAAATTTAAAAGCTCTTTAGCTCTTTTTTCAAGTTCTTTCATGCTAGGATTTTCCAAAGCAAAAAGACGAGAAAGCACACGGCGTATATTGCCATCAACAAAAGAAACCTTTTGATCGTAGCCAAAACAAGCTATAGCGCCTGCTGTATAAGCTCCTATACCACTTAATTTTTTTAGATCCTCAACTTCTTTAGGTAATTTAGCCCCAAACTTATCCACGCATTCTAAAGCTGCCTTTTTTAAATTTCTAGCACGAGTGTAATAACCAAGTCCTTGCCAAGCCTTTAAAAGCTCGTCTTCATTAGCATTAGCCAAACTTTCTAAAGTAGGAAATTTTTGCAAAAAGGGGAAATAAAACCTTTCTAAAACTGATTTAACTTGAGTTTGCTGAAGCATAATTTCGCTGATATAAACTCCATAAGCTCTATCAATATGCTTTAAACTTTCATCACAATTTTGACTTTGTAAATTACGCCAAGGCAAAGTTTTGCGTCCATTTTTTTCATACCAAAGAAGTAAATTTTCTTGTAGTTTTTCAAGCTCTTTTTTTTGCATAAATGAGAGTATAACAAAAAATTTTAAAATTTTTTGCTAAAATTAGCTCAAATTAAATTATTAAGGATATCCATGTTAGCTTTTTTTAAAGGTTTAAGTGTAGGTTTTTTATGTTTATTACTTTTTGTTGCAGGAGTAGTTTTTAATGTAGAATTTTTAGGCAAAAAAGACTCTAATCACGATTTATATTTTTCAAGAAATATAGAAGTAAGCAATACACTAAAACCCGATATTTTATATGCAAATATTAATTTTTGGGCAAATGAAAATTTAAGTTCAAAAATTACATTAGACAATAGTGAAAAAGCTGAAATCACAAATACTTTCAATCAAATTTTAGAACGCTCAAAAAAAGAAAATTTTTGTAGCGGAGGAAGTTTTTCTTTAGAACCTAATTTTTCCTATAAAGATGGTATACAAACTCCAAAAGGTCAAAGATTTGATGCGAATTTAGAATGTGAATTTAAAGAAAACCAACTTGCAGATTTTAACAATCTTTTAAATGACATCAATTCTATCATAGCTAAAAATAATTTTATCAGCGTTTCAACACCAGCCATACAAACAAAATTTTCAAAAGATACACTAAACAACAACAAAGAAAATCTCTACAAAGAGCTTTTAAAAACATCATACGAATATGAAAAAACTTACTCTTTAGATCTTAATAAAACTTGTGTATTGAAAAATTTACAAGTAAATGCCAATACCAATATCGCACCTAGAATGCTAAATGCAAAATCTGACAATATAGAACTTTCATCTCCAATTATCAGCGAAAAAGAACAAATTTTAAACGCGAAAGCTTTATTTATTTGCAAATAACTTAAAGCAAAATAAACTCCTTTTAAGTTTATTTTGCTATACTTTTATCTTCAATTCTTTCAGAAATTTATGCGGGAATAGCTCAGGGGTAGAGCACAACCTTGCCAAGGTTGGGGTCGCGAGTTCGAATCTCGTTTCCCGCTCCATAATCACCCGCCCGGGTGGTGGAATTGGTAGACACAAGGGACTTAAAATCCCTCGGAATTTTTCTTCCGTGCCGGTTCAAGTCCGGCCTCGGGCACCACTTTTTCAACATTATCAGGGCGACATAGCCAAGCGGTAAGGCATGGGCCTGCAAAGCCTTGATCTCCGGTTCGAATCCGGATGTCGCCTCCAAAAGGCAAAACTTTACTTTATCGGGAGATGGCTGAGTGGTCGAAAGCGGCGGTCTTGAAAACCGTTGAGGGTCACACCTCCAGGGGTTCGAATCCCTTTCTCCCGGCCACCAAGACTTTCTAGTTTATCAAGCTTATATCATTCCTGAAATTATAAAGGATACTACAAATGAAAAATAATACTTCAATCTTACTATTTTTGTTATATCCTAAAAAAACTTAGAAAAACTATGGCTAATATAATTAAAAATAAGAAATACAAATGGAAAATTTAGAATTTGTTATCTTAAAACAAAAATATAAAATTTTAAAAATATGTCAAATTTTAAAATACAAGGTAGGCAAATGAAAGAATTTTATATGAATTTAGCTTTAAATGAGGCTTGGAAATATCAGTTTTTAACCTATCCAAATCCGGCTGTAGGCTGTGTAATCTTAGATAAAAATGAAAAAATTTTAGCCATAAAAGCTCATGAAAAAGCTGGATTAGCTCATGCGGAACTTAATGCCATAGCTCATGCTTTTAAAAGCTTAAGACCTGAAATTTCATTGCCTAAAGAAGCAAACGCCTTGCATGAGTTTATTTGCAAAAACCATCAAGGTGTATTTAAAGATAGCATAGCTTTTGTCACACTTGAGCCTTGCTCTCATCAAGGAAAAACGCCTCCTTGTGCAAAACTCTTTAGCGAGCTAGGTTTTAAAAAAATTTTCATCAGCGTTAAAGATGGAAATAAAATCGCAAGTGGTGGGGCTGAATTTTTAAAAAAACAAGGCATAGAGGTTGAATTTGACATACTTAAAGAAGAAGGAAAAAAACTTTTAAAACCTTTTTTAAAATGGCAAAAAGGGCAATTTAAACTTTTTAAATTAGCCCTTTCTATGAATGGCTCGCCTTTTGGCAAAATCGTAAGCAATGAGCTAAGTCGCACTTATGCACATAAAATTAGAGCGGTGATTGATTTGCTTGTAGTCGGTGGAGAAACCATAAGAAAAGATCACCCTATACTAGATGCTAGGCTTTGCAAAGCAAAAGCGCCTAATCTTTGTATCTTAAGCCGTCAAAATATAGATAATTTTGATAAAAATATCCCTTTATTTAAGGTTCCAAACCGCCAAATTTATACCCAAATTCCAAGTGAAGCTAAATTTTTAATGTATGAGGGTGGAGAAAATTTTCTCAAAACCTTTAAAGATGAAATAGATATGTTTTTGATTTTCCAAAGTTCAAGTTTAAATGATGAAAAAAATGTTACAATACCTTTAAATTTCAAGCCACTTTATAGGAATTTTTTAGGGAGTGATACTTATGGCATTTATGAACTTTAGTGGATTTTTTTATGCGAGAAATGATTTAAGATTATTTAAAATAGAAAAGAAAAATGAATTAAAATCCTTTTTTTACAAAGACTACACCTTATCAAGCTACAAAGATGCTTTAAATTTAAATAATGAAATCTTTTTTTATCAAAGTTTAAAAGAAGGCTTATTTAAAGAAAATGATGAAATTTTAGTTTCAAATTTGGGTAAAAAGATCATACTTTTTAGAAATTTCACTCAAAATTGCGATAATTTTAATGAGGCAAAATTAAAACAAATATTGCTTTTATTTTTTTTGTTATTAGCGAGCGTATTTTTTGCAAGTTTGGCTATGATTAATGAATTTGGAGCCATAGATCTTGTTTTTTTAATGATTTGCTTATTGCTTTTAGTGATGGGAGCAATCAATCTTGGCTTGCTTTTTAAGCAAATTCGCATTCTTAAAAGTTTTTCCAAAGAAGAAATGAAAGAATTTTTAAGTCTAAGAATGAAAAAATACACCAAAGTGTAAAAACACTTTAGCATACTGTTTTTAAATTTGTAGCAAGACCACCTAAAGAAGTTTCTTTGTATTTATAATTCATATCTTTTCCTGTTTCATACATGGTTTCTATAACCTCATCAAGGCTTACCATAGGAGTGGATTTGCGTGTCATTGCCATTCTAGCAGCACTTATAGCCTTAATAGCTCCAAAGGCATTTCTTTCTATGCAAGGAATTTGCACAAGTCCTGCAACTGGATCGCAAGTTAAACCTAGATGATGTTCCATTGCCATTTCAGCAGCATTACATGCTTTAAAAGCATTAACCCCTAAAACTGTTGCCATAGCCGCAGCTGCCATAGAACTAGCACTACCAATTTCTGCTTGACAGCCTGCTTCTGCTCCGCTAATACTTGCATTTTTCTTATAAAAAGAACCTATAAGCATTGCTGTTAATAAAAACTCTATAGCTTTTTCATCACTAAAACCTATAGTATGGTTTTTAAGATAAAGCATAACAGCAGGGATAACGGCACATGCTCCATTTGTTGGCGCGGTTACAACTTTTGCTCCGCTAGCATTTTCTTCAGCAATCGCAATAGCATATAAAGAAATAAAATCTATAATGCCCATAGGATCAGCTGTCATCGCCACTCTTTCTTTAAGCCCTTTAGCTCTACGTTTTAAATGAAGTTTTCCGGGCAAATAATCTTCATTTGGATGCGTACCATTATAATACACTTCTTGCATCACTTCCCAAATTTCAAGACAATAAGCACGAATTTCCTCTTTAGTGTGAAATTGCAATTCATAACGATAGGAAAGCTCTGCTAAATCCCAATCTCTTTTATCGCAAAGCTCTAAAGCTTCTTTAGCGTTATTAAGCTCTATATCTAGTTTTTTCTTTTTATTTTGGTTAGAATTTTTACCTTTTTTTTCTAATTCCGCAGCTGTTAAAACAAAGCCTCCACCTACAGAATAATAAGTTTCCTCATCAACTAACCCACCTTTACAATCATAAGCTTTAATTTTCATACCATTCTCATGTAAAGGTAAAAAATCTTTAGAAAATATCAAATCTTTTTCATAATTAAAACTAAGTTTTTTCTCGCCACAAAAATCAATTTGAGCATTTTCAATAGCATTTTTATTTACTTCATCTTGTATTGCCGCACTTAAATTTTTAGCTTCTAAGCCATTTAACCCCCAAATTACAGCCTTATCACTCAAGTGTCCTTTGCCTGTTAACGACAAAGAACCATAAAGAGTAATCTCAACTCTATCAATTTCATCAAGCTTTTTAGCAACTTTTTTACAAAATAAATTTCCAGCAAGCATAGGCCCTAAAGTATGAGAAGAAGAAGGGCCAACACCTATTTTAAAAATGCTTAAATTACTCATTTTTTATCCTTAATTTATAAAAGATCATGAATTGCAGCAGAAATTGCAACTATCCCCATTACCAAAACAAAAAGATCTAAAAATTTATTACGAAATCTTGCCAAAATATCAAAACGATAAATACAATAAAGCGGCATTAAGAAAAGCAAAATAGCCAAAACAGGACCACCAATAGCCTCGATAATTCCTATAACACTTGGATTTTTATACGCAACAAGCCACGCGATAGCAAAGGTAATGATCGCTGTTAAAGTTTGAGCGAATTTACCTTGAATTCTACCATTACTTGCTTTATATAAAATACCATTTAAGCCTTCTTGAGAACCAAGATAATGCCCTAAGAAACTTTTGCTAATAGCCACAAGTGCAACAATAGGTCCAACATAAGCTAGTAAAGAAACTTCAGGAAATTTATTTGCTATAAAAGTAAGAATATTGATATTTTGATCTTTTGCTGATGCAAAATCTTCTGGTGTAAAGGTTAAAGCACAAGAAAAAACAAAAAACATTACAACAAAAACCATAAGAATAATTGCCAAAGAAATAATTTTTCTAGCGCGAGGTTCAGCATAACCACCATATTCTTTTTTACAATAACAAGCAAGTGAAGAAATGATAGGAGAGTGATTAAAACTAAATACCATCACAGGAATAACAAGCCATAAAGTAACCCAAAAATTACTTGTTGAAATTACGGAAAAATCAACATTTGCAAATAACGATAAATTCCATTGTGGAATTAAAAGCAATGAAAAAATAAATAAAAATATAATAAAAGGAAAAACAAGAAAACTCATTGCTTTTGTTACAACATTTTCACCAAGAATAGAAATCAAAACCAAAACTCCAACAATCAAAAAACTCACCCACCAACGAGCAGCATGAGTAAGATCTGCATTGAAATTGAACTGATTGATTAAGAACTCAAGCAAAGTTGTTGTAAGATTAGCACTATAAACCAATAAAATAGGCAAAATAGCAAAAAAATACAAAAGTGTAATTAAAAATCCACCGCCCTTGCCAAAATAACTTTCTGCAACAAAAGTAATATCATCTTTTGGATTAGAACTTGAAAGCACAAAGCGACATAAATTTCTATGAGCTAAGTAAGTCATAGGAAAAGCTAAAACAAGTATAACTAACAAAGGTATCAATCCACCAAGCCCAGCACTAATAGGCAACAAAAGTACGCCGGCTCCAATAGCTGTTCCAAAAAGAGATAAAACCCACCTTGTATCGTGACTAGTCCATTTAGGAGTATTCATTATTCTTCCTTAAATTTAAGATTACATCTCTTTTATTTTAGCAAAATATTTATAAATAATTATTTTTTAAAAAAAATATTTTAAATCTTATGTAACATTTTGTAAATTTAATTTTATAAAAAAACAATCAATTGTATCAATAAAGTATTATTTTAAAACTAAATATATTTTGGGTTTTGCAATCAAAAAATAAAAATTTGGAAGACTATGCTTCCAAATTTTTGCATCAAATTTTCTAAGGGAGTTAAATTTTCAAAAATTAATCTAATTTTTGACCTAGGATATTTCCTTGCATATCTGTATAAACTTCCATATTGTTATTAAACTTAAATTTATAACCATTAATTTCTTTATCTACTTCAAGAATTTGAGCATTTGGTTGAGTTGCACTCACTTTTTTCATAACATTAGGTAAGATAGTATGTGGCAAAGCCTTATATTTTCCATCAACTTCTTTCCACTCTCCATTGATCATAAAATCAATTTCAGTTCCATCATTTAAAATCACATCATAAGAATCTATATCTTTTTTCACCAAACCAATTTGAGCGGTTTTAAAATTTTTAGAAATAAATTCTTTGGCATTATTTGGAAGTTCGCTAGCAGGAACAACCATATCTTTAGCTAAAAGCACCGTAGTACCCAACAAAGCAAGTAAAGTTAGTTTTGCTTTCATAATTTCTCCTTTTTTTGTCTTGGTTGGCGAAAGTTTAACTCAAAACTGTGAAGTGAATGTGAAACTTAAAAAATAATTTTCAAGCTTTCATTCTCAACACTTATACCTTGACTTTTTATAAATTTTATTTCTTTTCCATCTTCAAATTTTAAAATATCTTTATCTTTTAGATTAATATCATAAGTTAAAATATGCAAAACAATATCATAAATACAAAAGAAAAGTTCTTTTTCTTCTATGTTTAAATCACAAACTTCAAGTTCTAATTTATCAAAATTTCTAAGCCCATAAGTATAAGCATTAACTCCATTTTCACTAGGATAAACACTAACATATATCCAATTATATACCGGCAAGCGATTATCATCTAACATTTTTGCATTTTCTATATAAAAACTGGGCTCTAAAACAACTGCACCTGTATAAAAACCTAAAGCATATTTATTATCCAAACATAAAGCTGCAATTTTCGTAAACATTTTAGCTTGTTCTAATTTGCTTTGATCTTGACTTAGCACCGCTATAAGAAGATGAGCTTTATGTTTTTTAGTTTGCTCTAAGGCATCTTTCCACATAAAATTAAAATTTGCATAGTATTCTGCTTCGTGATTAGGTATAGGATTTTTAATCAAATTTAGAGTAACTAACATATTTTCATATGAAAAAATCACGCCCTCTTTGGTAAAATTTTCATCAGCTATTTTTATATTAAATTTATCTTCTAAAATGCTTTTTAACTCCGAAAAATTAAAATCAACTTTATCAAGAAGAACAAAAGAGGTAAAATTGTGATTTAAATCTATAGTCATGTTAAACCCTATTAAATTTTTATAAATTATAACCTAATAAAAATAAAAACTATAAACAAGAATTTCTTAAAAATTATGATAATTGATATTAATTATAAATTTATTTTTTATACAGTATAATCTTTTAAAATTTATAAGTATATTTTTGGAGAAAAATATGGAATTTTTAAAAGATTACATCGATTTAATTATCTTTTTAATTCTAGGAATTATGGCATTTATAGCTTTTTGGTGTGTTGTAGAAAGAATGCTATTTTTTAGAAAAATTAACTTTAAAAATTATGAGAATCAAGAGCAATTTGATGATGCGATTAGTGAAAATTTAACCACCATATATATCATCTATTCCAATGCCCCTTATATAGGACTTTTAGGCACTGTAATAGGCATCATGGTTACATTTTACGAAATGGGCTTAGTGGGCAATATAGATGTCAAATCTATAGTCGTGGGACTTTCTTTAGCTCTTAAAGCTACAGCCTTAGGACTTTTGGTTGCTATTCCTGCTTTAATGGCTTATAATGCCTTACTTAGAAAAGTTTCCCTCTTAAGCAATGCTTATAAGGCAAATAAAAATGCTTAAACTACCAAAAAATGAAGGTTTAAATATAGTCCCATTTATAGACATTATGCTTGTTTTGCTTGCTATAGTGCTTAGTATTTCAACCTTTATTGCGCATGGAAAAATTCAAATCTCACTTCCTTCAAGTGAAAATACTACCAATATAAACAATAATGAAAAAAAACTTCTTATAACCATAGACGAAAAAAATACTTTTTATTTAAATGATAAATTAGCTGATTTAAATGAAGTTCAAAATGCTATTTTTTCACTTGATAAAAAAACCATAGTAGAACTAAAAAGCGATAAAAATGCTAAATTTGAAAGCTTTGTAAAAATTATAGATTTTTTAAAAGCCAAAGAACATGAAAATTTTCAGATTCTTACTGAGAAAAACAAATGAAAACTTTATTTTTAAATCATAAATACCAAGCTTCTTATATAACTTTTATAGTCTTTATACCTTTGCTTTTTGTCATTTTTTACTCAAATGACTTTTTTAAAATGGAAATTAAAAATGAAGATTCTTTTTCTTTAGCAATAAAACAATTTACCCAAACTAATCCAACAAATGAGACCAAACCAACAGAATCCATTATAGAACCTATCAAACCAAAACCTCAGCCAAAAGTTATTAAAAAAACTCCTGAAAAAATGCAAAAAAAAGATAAAAAAAACACCTCCACACCCAATACCAAATAAAACCCCAATAGCACCAACTCAAGAAGTTAAAACTTTTGCAAAAACAACTGATATAAATGTCAAACCTAAGATCACTCAATTAACACAAGGAAAAGATAATCACCCTGTATTAAAAGAAATCCAAAAAGCTATACAACAAGCACAATTTTATCCAAGGCAAGCAAAAAAATGCGTATGCAAGGAACTGTAAAAGTAGAATTTTTATGGAAAGAAAACAAAACTTTAGCAGATTTAAAAATCATAGAAAGCTCAGGATATGATTTATTAGATAAAAGTGCTTTAGAAAGCATAAGAAAAGCTTCTTTAAATTTTCCACACTATAACGGAGATTTAAGAATTACACTACCTATTATATATGATTTTAAAACCCTAAGAGGGTAAAATTATAATTTGCTACACTCTCTTATCTATAATTTGTGCTTCTTGATTTTCAATTTTATTTTGAAAATCTTTACTTAAATTCTGACTTAATTCTTGCAAAGATTTTTGCTTCAGTTTTTCAAATTCTTCAGGATTGCTAGCCTCAAGCTTTGCCTGCTCATCAGCACTTAAAGCATTTAAACCTTTTTCTTGGGCTTTTTGAAGCAAATCTTCGTCTTCTTTTTCTTTGATATTATTTTCCTTATCATCTTTTTTATTGATTTTTTGCGGATCTATGGTTTTCATAGCACTAGCTCCACTACCTGATGCTTCTTTAATGTCGCTTAAAATTTCTCTCATGCTAGGTTCTTTAACATCACTATCATCAACTTTACCATCTTTATTTACATCTTTATCAATAAAAAAATTTAATTTTTCTTCTATATTTGCATCATCAGATATTTTTTCATCGCTTGTTTTAAAGCCTAAATTTTGCATACTTTGTTGAAGGGTATTTGTATTAAAATTTAATTTTACACTTTGTTGTTTATTATTTAAATTTGAATTTAAAGAACCAAAATTATCTTTTACACTTTCAAACCAATTTGAAACAAATTGGTTTGCTTCGCCATTAAGCCTTATACTACCATCATTTCTAGCAACATAATTCGTATAAGAACCGAAATTTTTTTGTAAACTACTATAATTTTCATCGCTTAAATTTAAAGCTATAAGTTCACCTTGCTTATTTTCAAAAACAACCTTAACACCATCGCTATTTAAACTCGAAAGATCTTGCACGGGAATTTTATCTTGATCTTCTTTTTTTAATACGCTAAGCTCTTTTTTATCAACATTATTAGTTAAAGAATGGGTTAAACTAGCAGAAGTATCGATTTTCATTATTTATCCTTTTTTACATTTTGCAAATAAGCCTAAACGACACATTTTTCTCTCATGTGAATTTTTTAAAGAATTACACTTTTTAAGTTCTTGCTCGTAGTTAACACAAGAATTTGCAAAAGCAAAAGAACTCAAAATGCTTAAAACCAAAATTATTTTTAACACTTTCCAATCCTTATTTTAAAGATTTTTTAGTTAAAATTATATCTTTTATAATCGACAAAATCTTAAAAAATTTTATATTCTTAGAAAGGAATCAATGAAAGCATTAGCTCTTTTTAGCGGTGGGCTTGATAGTATGCTTGCAATGAAACTCATCACTGCACAAGGCATAGAAGTTAAAGCTCTAAATATCAACATAGGTTTTGGAAGTACAAGCGATAAAAGCGAAATCATGAAAAAGCGTGCAGCGATGGTAAGTGCGGATTTTGAAATGATAGATGTAAGAAATTCCTATCTTCAAGAAGTGCTTTTTAATCCACAATATGGCTATGGCAAACATTTTAATCCTTGTATAGATTGTCATGCTTTTATGTTTAAAACTGCTCTTGCTATGTTAAAAGAAGAAAATGCAAGTTTTATCATCACAGGAGAAGTTTTAGGACAACGCCCTATGAGTCAAAGAAGTGATGCAATGGCAAAGGTTAAAAAACTTGCTCTTGATGAAGAAGATTTAATCTTGCGTCCTATGTGCGCAAAAAACCTACCTCTAACCAAACCTGAAAGAGAAGGTTGGGTAGATAGAGAAAAACTCGAAGGTATTAGCGGAAGAAGTCGTAAAAGACAACTTGAACTTGCAGCTAAATTTGGATTAGAAGACTTTGAAAGCCCAGGTGGAGGTTGTTTGCTAACTCTTGATAGTTTTGCTAAAAAAATTCGAGATTTCATAGAATTTGACAAAGATATGCAGGTTAATGACGCACAACTTTTAAAATATGGTCGTCATTTAAGATTACCCAATGGAGCTAAAATGATCATAGGTAGAAATGAACTTGAAAATACTCTTTTAAAAGGTTTAAAAACTCCTAAATATGAAGTAATAGAACTTGGAGATTTAATCGGAGCTTACTCTTTGGTAGATGAAAAAATTTCAGAAAAAGACTTAGAACTTGCCTTAAAAATAGCCCTTACCTATACTAAACACGAAGCAGGAAAAAGCTATGAACTTAAATTTAAAAATCAAGCTTATACAAGCATAGCTTTTGAAAATAAGGCTGATATTAATCAATTTTTTATTAGTTAAAGTATAAAGTATTTAGCAAAACAAGCGATATAGTATTTGAATCTTTTCAAAATATTGCAATCAAGCCCATGAAAATGGGCTTTTTTTATTTTAATCCATAGGCATTTTTTAAATTGTTTAAATTCGCACTCGCATTCAAAAGCAAACAATCAGCCAAAACTAAACGCACCATAGCACTAGCTACAACACTTCCTCTAACACCTACACAAGGATCATGCCTACCTTTGAGTTCAAATTCCAAATTATTGCCAAATTTATCTATACTTTCTTGCTTGGAAAAAATAGAAGGAGTAGGTTTAAAATAAGTTTTTAAAATAAGATTTTCTCCATTTGAAATTCCTCCTAAAATTCCTCCGCTATGATTGCTTAAAAACTTGCCATCTTTTAAAGCATCATTATTACACGATCCGCGCATTTTGCTTGCATTAATACCTTCGCCTATTTCAACTGCTTTAACAGCATTAATTCCCATTAAAGCATGAGCTAATTTAGAGTCTAACTTATCATAAAGAACTTCTCCAAGTCCTATAAGCATACCACTAACTTTTGTAAAAACAGCAGCGCCTACGCTATCTTTTGAATTTCTAGCATTTAAAATTTCATTTTTAAAGTCACTTTCTAGTTTTGGATCAAGGCAAAAAATTTCACTTTTCTTAGCAAATTCAAAATCAAATTCTTTTTCTTTCAAATTTGATACAAAAGTTCCTACCCCAAAAACACCACTTTGAACACAAATGCCAAATTCACGCAAAAGCATCGCTGCAACTGCACCACCAGCCACTCTAGCAACACTTTCCCTAGCACTTGATCTACCCCCACCCCTATGATCTCTTATGCCATATTTATAAAAATAAGTAAAATCCGCATGAGCAGGACGAAATAGATCTTTTAAATTATCATAATCCTTAGAATGGGCATTTTCATTAAAAACCACTATAGCTATGGGATGACCCGTTGTATATCCTTCAAAAACCCCGCTTAAAACCTGAGCTTTATCGCTTTCTTTTCTTGGTGTTGCAAATTTACTTCCGCCTTTGCGTTTATCAAGCTCATTTTGCAAAAATTCTTCATCAAATTTAACTCCAGCAGGTATTCCATCAATAATACATCCAACAGCCACACCATGAGACTCACCAAAACTTGTAAATTTCAATCTCGTACCAAAGGTATTCACTATAAAGCTCCTAATTTCTCAAGTGCAATTTTTGCTGCCATTTGCTGTGCTTCTTTTTTGCTTCCTGCAATAGCTCTTGCAAGTTCTTTACCATCAAGCATTAAAGCAATTTCAAATTGCTTTAAATGATCAGGGCCAAAAGCACGCACTGTTTCATACTGCGGAGTTTGTCCGATTTTTCCCTGTGTAATCTCTTGTAATTTTGTTTTATAATCTTTTATAAGAATTTTTGCATCAATTTGAGGGAAATTTTTTTCTATAAGCCTTAAAGCAATAGTTTTTGCAAACTCGAACCCAGCTTCTAAATGTATAGCACCTATAATGGCTTCTAACGCATCTGAAAGTATAGAAGGCTTTTCTTTTCCTCCATTGTTTTCCTCAGCAACACTCATAAGAATAAAATCGCCCAAATTTAAACTATTTGCAATTTTTGCAAAAGACTTTTCATTCACTAAAGCTGCTCTAAGCTTAGATAAATCTCCTTCGGCATCTTTGGCGAATTTATGAAAAAGGTATTCACCTACAACTAAATCAAGCACGGCATCACCTAAAAATTCCAAGCGTTCGTTGTTGTAAGATTTTTTAAAACTTTTATGGGTTAAAGCATGTATAAGAAGATTTTTATCTTTAAATTCATAAGTTAAACTCTGCTCTAGCTTTTCAATGTTTTTCATCATTTTCCCTTGCAATTTTCAAAGCAGCTTCACGCGCCAATGTATCACACCTTTCATTTTCCAAATGTCCATTATGTGCTTTTACCCAAAAAGCCTTAATCTTATGAGATTTTGCCACTTTAATATATTCCTTCCATAAATCTATATTTTTTTTACCTTTAAAATCCTTTTTTATCCATCCTTCTAGCCATTCATTAATACTTTGAACCATTAGGTTAGAATCTGTAAAAAGCGAAATTTCACAAGGCTCTTTTAAAGCCTTCAAAGATTCAATAATTGCCATTAGCTCCATTCTATTGTTAGTGGTATTAGCCTCAGCTCCAAAACCTTCCTTTTGATACTCCTTATAACGCAAAATATAAGCCCATCCGCCAAAACCTGGATTATTAAGACATGAGCCATCTGTATAAATTTCAATGTGTTTCATTGTTTTTCACTTCATAAATAATTTTACAAGTATTAAACTCATAACAAACAGGACAGTGATAAAAAAACAAAGGCATAACATTTTTACACTCAGAACAACGGTATGAAAATTCTAACCCCGCATTAAAAGAATTATCTTTTAAAATTTTTAACATTTTAAAATTAGAATTTTTAAAAACAAACTGATGCGTATCATCATGCTTTGAAATTTTACCCAAAGCATAAAAGAATTCTAAAAAATCTTGATTTTCTAAATTAAACGCTTCATTTTCTCTATAAAGCAAATCACAAATATCAAAAAAATTTTGCCCTAAAAACATATGATATTTTTCAAAAACTAAACGCCCTAACATAGGATTATCTTCTATTTTAAATTCTAAAAGTTTTTTCTTTTTTTCTTCATCAGTGATATTAAAAGTACAAAGTTCTAAAGCTTTGATAAAATCATGCTCTTTTTGCACATCTTCATTAAGCTCAAAAAGACATTCTAAAAGTTCTAAATTTTCTTTATAAGAACGAAGTTTTAAATAAACAATTTTTAAAAGTTTTAAGGCTTGTATATTTCTTGGACGCAGTTTTAAAGCTTGTAATAAAACTTCTTTTGCACGCTCTAAAAATCCTGCTTTAAAATAAACTTTTGCTAAAGAAAGGAAAATAAATTCTCTTTCTTGTTTATCTTTACATTTTTCAAGAGCAATCAAATAAATTTGAGTTGCTTTTTCAAATTCCCCACTTTTGGTAAAAATTTCGGCCAAAAAACTTAAATTTCCAAAACTCAAGCTACTATTTCTTAACAACTCTTTATGAGCGTTATCCATTTCAAATTTTTTTATAAATTTTTCAAGCTTTTGTTCTTCATCTTTGTTAGCAAATATTTTCCAAATATAATTTGCAACAGCTACAACAAATACTAAAATGGTTAAAATTATAAGCCCTACTAAAGGGTCTCTGTATTCTACAAAGAAAAAATCCATAGTCTCGCTCTAAAAATTTTATGCCAAATTATAGCCAAATCTTTGTATAATTTTAACAAGGTTTGTAAAATGATAACTAAAGAAAGTATAGAAAATTTATCCCAAAGACTTAATATTGTTGATATTATAGAAAATTATATTGAAGTAAAAAAACAAGGCTCTAGTTTTGTATGTATCTGTCCTTTTCATGCAGATAAAAACCCGTCTATGCATATCAATCCTATCAAAGGTTTTTATCATTGTTTTGCCTGCAAGGCTGGTGGAGATGCTTTTAAATTTGTAATGGATTATGAAAAATTAAGTTTTGCTGATGCAGTTGAAAAAGTTGCAAGCCTTAGTAATTTTACTTTGAGTTATACAAAAGAAAAACAAGAAAATAAAAAAGAGCTAAAGTCTATACTACCAAGCTTAAATGCGTATTTTAAAGATAATCTCAAACACCACAAAGAAGTTTTAACCTATCTTTACCAGAGAGCTTTAAATGACAAAGATATAGCCAAATTCGAATTAGGTTTTGCAGGAGCAAGTGAAGATAGTATAAGATTATTGCAAAATCAAAAAATTCCTTTAGAAGATGCTATGAGTGTTGGAGCTTTAAAAAAAGATGAAAATAATGAATTTTACGCAAGTTTTATATGGCGTATCACCTTTCCAATCTACGATCATAAAGACTTATTGGTAGGGTTTGGAGGGCGCACTTTAAATCCCAATGTACCGGCAAAGTATGTAAATTCACCCCAAAATATACTTTTTGATAAAAGTAGAATTTTTTATGCTTTTAACATCGCTAAAGAAAATATAGCCAAAAAAAAAGAAATAATAGTATGTGAAGGCTACATGGATGCAATAGCTTTTCACAAAGCAGGGTTTAACAATGCTGTAGCAGTTCTTGGAACAGCATTAACCGAACATCATCTACCCTTAATCCGCCGTTATGATGCAAAAGTGATTTTATGTTTTGACAATGATGAAGCAGGATTAAAAGCTGCGACACGATCTGCATTTTTATTAAGCACAAACAAAATAGACGGTAAAGTGGCAATTTTGCAAGGCGGAAAAGATCCTGCTGAGCTCGTAGCAAAAAATGAAAGCACAAAACTCCATAATATACTCGATGAAGGAATAGAGCTTGGTGAATTTTATATCAGACGCTTAATATCCACTCATTCCATAATTTCTGCTCTTGATAAACAAAAAGCTTTAGAAACTATACAAAAATTCACCTTTAATCTTGAACCTTTAGTGGCAAATTCTTACACTAGTCTAGTTTCAAATTTATTAAAAGTGGATGAAAAATTTATTGTCTTATCACAAAATTCAAAAAAAACCATACAAACCCCTTTAATTTCTCAAAATAAATACAATTTTCCTAAAGAAAAAATTCACATTGCAGAATTAGAACTTATAGCCTTTTTAAAACAGCATCCAGATATATGTAACGATTTTAAGCAAATTAGTGATAGTGTTTGTTTTAAACATAAGATTTTATTGGATAAAATTTTAGAAAAAAAAGGTTATGAAGATAGTGATATTAGAGAATTTGAAAGTAAAAATATTCGAAAAAATTTAAACTATAGCGAATTCTTGTTAGGTATTTGCAAGGTTAATTTAGCTTTTTTAAACAATGTAAAAATTAAAAATTCTACACTCGCATTAAAAAAACAACTTTTTACGCTTATTGATAAAAATTTAAATCTTTTAATTAAAAATTTAAATACCGAAGAATTAAATAATTTTTTAAAAGAATATTTAAGCTTCTTAAAATATGAAAAAAACGAAGAAATTCTGCAACAATCATTTAGAAACTTAAATGGAATTTTTGGTAACAAAAACTTTACAGCTTATGATTTAGGATTTAGCATACAAAATAATGACGAACCTTTTTAATTTATTTAAATTTCAAGCCTTAATTTACCTTTTTTTAAACACAATCACGCTAAAGTATATAAAAATTTTTAAGGATAAATTATGATGCCTTTTAGTGATGAAGAGCTTATAAATCCTGTTAAAGCAAGTTTAGAAAAGAGCTTGCCTATGCTTGAACGTGATGGCGGAGGGCTTGAATTTTTAGGAATTAAAAATGGGATCGTTTATGTCCATTTAATAGGAGCTTGTAAAGGCTGTGCATCGAGTGGAACAACGCTAAAATACGGTCTTGAAAGGCAACTTAAGATTGATATTCATCCGGAAATCACTATAATCAATTTAAACGGCGGAGCAGACGAATTTGCAAAATTATAAAAAACTTGGAATTGAACATTTTTACAAGAAAGATTTTAAAACTGCAAAAATGTATTTTTCTATGGCTTATGAAAAACGCAAAAATAAACGCTTGCTAAATTTTATCTGCCTTTGTGATCTTGCTTTAAAATCTCCTAAAGAAGCTTCTTTACTTTTTGATTTTTATATAGAACATTACAAAATCTCTAGCATTGATAAAGACTTAGAAGAAATTTTAAGTACAATTGAATTTAAAAAACAGGAAAACAAACAGGAAAACAAACAGGAAAACGAATTTGAAGATGGGCATGCGTTAAATTATCAAGATTTTTTAAAAAGCGAAGAAGAACTTGGCTTTCAAAAAAGTTTTGAAAATATCATTAACAGCACTAAATTAGTTATTGATAATCGTGATGATTTTTTAGATTTTTTGGAAAAATTACTTGATAATGGCTATAAAGATATGACTTTAAATTACATAGAAAATGTTATGCCTCATTTTTGGGCAAATAATAGATTTATCAAACTCCAAGAAAAACTCATGGGATTTAAAAGTGAAATTAAAACTTGAAAATTCATTCATTACAGATAACACCTTAGAGTGTGAAAAAGAATGCTTTTTTTTGCAAACCACACAAAATGCTAAATTTCACGCTCAAGCCTTAGAAAAAGGTGCAAAAATCATTGATGTAAATGAGTGTAAAAAACTTTTAAAAATCGATGAAAAGATTCAAATCATAGGAATCACAGGAACCAATGGCAAAACCACAACCGCAGCAGCGATTTATTCTATCTTATTGGATTTAGGTTATAAGTGTGGGCTTTGTGGGACAAGAGGAGCTTTTATCAACGATGAACAAATCGATGAAAAATCCTTAACCACCTCCCCTATTCTTAAAACCTTAGAATACCTACAAATAGCCACTCAAAAAAAATGTGATTTTTTCATCATGGAAGTAAGCTCACACGCGCTCGTTCAAAACCGCATCGAAGGCTTAAATTTTGCTGCTAAAATTTTTACCAATATCACTCAAGATCATTTAGATTTTCACGGTACTTTTGAAAATTATAAAGAAGCAAAAGAACTTTTTTTTACCGATGAGAGTTTAAAATTTATCAACAAAGATGCTTTGGCTATTAAATTTAATGTGCGTAATGCTTTTACTTATGGCATAGAAAATCCTGCTTTATATCAAATCAAAGCTTATTCTTTAGAAGAAGGCATTAGTGCTATTGTAACAAATAAAAATCAAACTTTTCACATAGACTCGCCCTTGCTAGGACTTTTTAATCTTTACAATCTTCTAGTTGCTAGTGCTTGTGTGAATGAACTCGTAAAGCCTAATTTAAAAGACTTGGAAAAAGCTATCAGTGGATTTGGCGGGGTTTGTGGCAGGGTAGAACAAGTAGCAAAAGGTGTGATTGTAGATTTTGCTCATACGCCCGATGGCATTGAAAAAGTGCTTGACACTCTTAAAAATAAAAAACTCATCGTTGTTTTTGGAGCAGGTGGAGATAGAGATAAAACCAAACGCCCTTTAATGGGAAAAATCGTCGAACATTTTGCAAAAATTGCTATCATTACAAGTGACAATCCACGCAGCGAAGAACCAAAAACCATCATGGAAGAAATTTTATCAGGCTTTACTAAAAAAGAAAAAGTTTTAATGATAGAAGATAGAAAAGAAGCTATAAAAAGAGCTTTAGAACTAAAAGAAAATGACGATTTAGTCGTTATTTTAGGCAAAGGTGATGAAACTACTCAAGAAATTAAAGGGATAAAATATCCTTTTAGTGATAAAGTAGTTGTTAATGAAATTTTAAAAAATCAAGGATAATCAATGTTTGAAAATATGGATTTTTCTAAAATGGGAGAACTTTTAAATCAAGTTCAAGAAAAAGCAAAAAATATAGAACTAGAACTTGCAAATCGTGAATTTAGTGCCAAAAGTGGAGCAGGACTTGTTAAAATAAGTGCCAATGGAAAGGGTGAAATTATCGATGTTAGCATTGATGATTCTTTACTTGAAGATAAAGAATCCTTGCAAATTTTACTTATTTCTGCAATTAATGATGTTTTGGCTATGGTTGCACAAAATCGTTCAAGTATGGCGAATGATGTTTTAGGCGGTTTTGGAGGTATGAAATTATGAAAAAAATTTTAATTATTTGCATGCTTTTTACTTTGTCTTTTGGTATAGAAAGACCTAAATTTGAAGATTTTTTAGCAGGTTATGAAAGAAATAAGGCAAGCATGCTCAACTATGAAGGAATGCCAGCTTTTGCACTCAGTGAAAATTTACTTGCTGTGTTAAAACAGCCTAATGCTAAGCTTAACAAATATGTAAAATACGATCCATTTTTAAATTTATATCTTGTAAGAACTGACTTTAGCCTAATCCCTACTCCTATGGGTGATGAAGAAAAACTTACTCGTAATGATTGGGTTGGAATTTGGGATCCTAATAAACCTTATATAGGGCATATTAAGTATTTAGCTCAAAATATTGATGAAAAAGATCAACTTGATTTTAATTCTAAAATAGGACTTTTAGGGACTCCATGCTGTGAAATGATGGGGATTGCTTTAAATAATAGCTCTTTTATAGGCAATCGCTATTTAAAACATTTTATGAAATATAACGATGTTTATTGGGGGGATATTGGCGTTGATTTTGTTGTTCGAGAAAATAAAATTTATGTTAACAATGTAAGAAAAAATCCACAATTTTTAATCAACGATCAAGTTATAAGTGTTGATGGCTTGCCCGCCAATGATTTAAGAAAACTCAATGAAAAAATTCTTTTTGCAGATCGCGGAAGCACTCTTTATTTTCAAGTGTTGCGTGATAATATGGATTTAAATATTTCTACTGAAGTTTTTGCAAAAGATTTGAGCAAATTTAACCTTCCTGATTCTAAACCAAAACCAAAAATTACAAATTTCACAAGCAATCTTGGTTTAACGGTTAATACTAGTCTTGTTGTAACCAAAATAGATCCAAAATCAAAAGCATCAAATGCAGGATTTATGGTAGGAGATAAAATTTTACGCGTTAATAATATTATTTTAAATAATTTTAAAGAATTACAAAATATTTTAAGTGCTGGTAATGACTTTAGCATCTTAATTGAACGCAAAAGTACTAAATTACCTTTATCAAATTTCAACAATGAACTAGGCGGAAATGCCAACTCAGGTGGCGATGGTAAATTTCAATTTTTCATAAGGCTTACTAAGTGAATTTAAAAGAACTTTTTATCCATCACTTAGAAAAAAATCTACCTAAAGTTGAAAGCTTTCATCCTTTTTTTAATGAAGCTTTAGCACTTATGTTAAAAGCGGGGGGAAAGCATTTTCGCGCACAATTGCTTTTAAGCGTAGTACAAAGCAATAAACCTGAACTTTTAAATCAAGCTTTAGATGTGGCTTTAGCTTTAGAGTTTATCCATACTTATTCACTCATACACGATGATTTACCCGCTATGGATAATGCAGACTTTAGACGAGGAATTCCAACCTTACACAAAAGCTACGATGAAACTACAGCCATCTTAGTGGGTGATGCTTTAAATACTGAAGCTTTTTTAGTTCTAAGTCATGCTCATTTAAAAGATGAAATCAAAATCAAACTCATCAAAACCCTTGCCTTTAATGCAGGACTTAATGGAATGGTCATAGGACAAGCTATTGATTGTTTTTTTGAAGACAAAAGACTGAGTTTAAATGAACTTGAGTTTTTACACACACATAAAACCGCAAGATTAATCGCTGCAGCTTTAAAAATGGGTTGTGAAATTTGCGAACTTAACAACGAAGAAAGCAATCAAATTTACAAACTTGGTTTAAAACTAGGACTGATTTTTCAAATCAATGATGATATTATCGATGTAACCACAAGTCAAGAACAAAGCGGAAAGCCTACTAACAACGATATTCATAAAAATTCTTTTGTCAATTTACTTGGACTTGAACAAGCCATAAAAACAAAAGAAAATCTTCTTAGTGAATGCGAACAAGACTTAGAAAAACTTAATGAAAAACTCGCACAAATGATACAAAATTTAATAATTCAATACTTATAAAGGCAAAAAATGGACATTCAAATTTTACAAGAACAGGCAAATACTCTAAGATTTTTAAGTGCTGATATGGTGCAAAAAGCAAACTCAGGACACCCAGGTGCACCTTTGGGTTTAGCAGATATTTTAAGTGTTTTAAGTTATCATTTAAAACACAATCCTAAAAATCCCACTTGGCTAAACCGCGATAGACTTGTATTTTCAGGCGGACATGCAAGTGCTTTGCTTTATAGTTTTTTACATTTAAGCGGCTATGACTTAAGCTTAGAAGATCTTAAAAATTTCCGCCAACTTCATTCTAAAACCCCTGGACACCCTGAAATTTCAACTCTTGGAGTAGAAATCGCTACAGGCCCTTTAGGACAAGGCGTTGCCAATGCTGTAGGCTTTGCTATGGCAGCAAAAAAAGCACAAAATTTGCTAGGCAGTGATTTAATCGATCATAAAATTTATTGTCTTTGCGGAGATGGGGATTTACAAGAAGGCATTTCTTATGAAGCTTGTTCTTTAGCAGGACTTCACAAACTTGATAACTTCATACTTATTTATGATAGCAACAATATCTCCATAGAAGGCGATGTAGGTTTAGCCTTTAACGAAAATGTAAAAATGCGTTTTGAAGCACAAGGATTTGAAGTTTTAAGTATAAATGGACACGATTATGAAGAAATCAATAAAGCCTTAGAACAAGCTAAAAAATCCACAAAACCTTGTCTTATCATCGCAAAAACAACTATAGCAAAGGGTGCAGGAGAGCTTGAAGGCAGTCATAAAAGCCATGGCGCACCTTTGGGTGAAGAAGTGATTAAAAAAGCCAAAGAACAAGCAGGTTTTGATCCAAATATCAGTTTTCATATCCCACAAGCAAGCAAAATCTGCTTTGAAAGTGCTGTAGAACTTGGGGATTTAGAAGAAGCAAAATGGAAAGATAAGCTTGAAAAAAGTGCTAAAAAAGAACTTTTAGAAAGGCTATTAAATCCTGATTTTAACAAGATAGCTTATCCTGATTTTAAAGGAAAAGATCTTGCTACAAGAGATAGTAATGGTGAAATTTTAAATGTTTTAGCTAAAAATTTAGAAGGATTTTTAGGTGGAAGTGCAGACTTAGGCCCTTCGAATAAAACAGAACTTCACAGTATGGGAGACTTTGTAGAAGGTAAAAATATCCATTTTGGTATCAGAGAACACGCTATGGCAGCGATTAACAATGCTTTTGCAAGATATGGAATTTTCTTACCATTTTCGGCAACTTTTTTCATCTTTAGCGAGTACTTAAAACCTGCCGCAAGAATAGCAGCTCTAATGAAAATCAAACATTTTTTCATTTTCACACACGATAGCATAGGCGTGGGCGAAGATGGACCAACACACCAACCTATAGAACAACTTAGCACTTTTAGAGCTATGCCAAATTTTTTAACCTTTAGACCTGCTGATGGGGTGGAAAATGTCAAAGCTTGGCAAATAGCCCTAAATGCTGATATTCCGAGTGCTTTTCTGCTTTCACGCCAAAAACTCAAAGCTCTAAATGAACCTGTTTTTGGAGATGTAAAAAATGGAGCGTATTTACTCAAAGAAAGCAAAGAGGCTAAATTTACACTTTTAGCAAGTGGAAGTGAAGTTTGGCTTTGTTTAGAAAGTGCAAACGAACTTGAAAAACAAGGTTTTGCTTGTAATGTTGTTTCCATGCCTTGTTTTGAACTTTTTGAAAAACAAGATAAAGCTTATCAAGAAAGATTGTTAAAAGGTGAAGTTATAGGTGTTGAAGCAGCACATTCTAATGAACTTTATAAATTTTGCCATAAAGTGTATGGCATAGAAAGTTTTGGAGAAAGTGGCAAAGACAAAGATGTGTTTGAACACTTTGGATTTAGCGTTTCAAAGCTTGTAAATTTTATCCTTAGCAAATAAAATGAATACAAATTTCAAATTTCAAAATAACACTCTTTTTATCTTTGGAATTTGGGATAAAACAAGCATTTATAAGTTAAAAATAAAAGATTTTTTAGCTTTGATCCAAAGCAAGGAAGTGATTTTTGATTTTAAAGATCTAAAAGCAATCGATACCGCTGGAGTGAGATTTTTCCTTGCTTTGGAAAATGATCTTAAAGATAAAAATATTAAAATCACCAAAGAAGGCTTAAATTCACGCTTTCAAACCCTTTTTGAACTTTGTGAAAAAAACTACCAAAGACTAAGCAAAACAAAAAAATCACATAAAAATTTCAGTGAATACTTTATCGATCTTGGAAAATTAAGTTTAGAACTTTTAAAAATTTTAAGAAAATTCATCAATTTCACAGGAGCTTTTTTCACAAGTCTTTTTTTATGCCTTAAAAATCCTAAAAATTTTCGCTTTATTGCTTTTTTATATCATATAGAAAATTCTGCTTTTAAAGCTTTGCCTATAGTTATTTTAACCGCTCTTTTAGTAGGAGTGGTTTTAGCCTATCAGGCTGCTTATCAACTCGCACAATTTGGAGCCAATATTTTCATAGTGGATTTGATGGGAATTTCAGCCACTAGAGAACTTGCACCTTTAATCGCTGCCATAGTAATCGCAGGAAGAAGTGCAAGTTCTTATACCGCACAAATTGGAGTGATGAAAATTACTGATGAAATTGCAGCTATGAATACTATGGGTTTTCGTTCTTTTGAATTTATTATTATTCCACGTGTCATGGCTTTGATAGTGGCTATGCCTTTAATCGTTGCCATTAGTGATGCGATCAGTATTATAGGTGGAATGATGGTTGCAAAATTAAATCTTGATATTTCTTTTGCCGAATTTTTAAGACGTTTTAGAGAGGCTGTAGATATAAAACATATCTTTATAGGACTTGCAAAAGCACCTATTTTTGGATTTTTAATAGGACTTATTGCTTGTTTTCGTGGTTTTGAGGTAAAAAACACTACACAAAGCATAGGAATTTATACAACAAAAAGCGTTGTAAATGCTATTTTTTGGGTGATAGCTTTTGATGCTTTATTCTCTGTTGTTTTAACTTCTGCAGGAATTTAAATGGTTATTAAAGCGCAAAATATCATTACAAAATTTGGAGAAAAAATTGTCCATGATGGCGTAAGTTTTGAAATCAAAAAAAACGAAATTTTTGGTATTTTAGGAGGTAGTGGAAGTGGAAAATCCGTCCTTTTAAAACAAATGCTTATGCTTGAACATTTTGATGGTGGAGAATATGAAATTTTAGGCTATAAACTTAAAAATATCAACGAAAAAGATGCACTTGCTTTGCGTAAAAAATGGGGTGTGGTTTTTCAGTTTGCTGCACTTTTTAGCTTTTTTAATGTTTATGAAAATATCGCCATTCCTTTAAAAGAATACACTCATTTAGATGAAAATAGCATACAAGAACTGGTTTTAATGAAGCTAAAAATGGTAGGCTTAAACGAAAGTGTTTTAAAACAATTTCCAAGCGAACTTAGTGGCGGTATGCAAAAAAGAGTGGCAATTGCTAGAGCTTTAGCACTTGATAGTAAATTGCTTTTTTTAGATGAACCTACTTCAGGACTTGACCCTCATAGTAGTCGTGAATTTGACGATTTGGTTTTAGAGTTAAAAAAAAGTTTTGATCTAAATATCATTTTGGTTACACATGATAAAGAAAGTATGAAAAATTTACTCGATCGCTTTATCATTTTAGAAAATAAAAAAGTTGGATTTTGCGGCACTTATGAAGAATTACGCTTGCAAAATGAACGACTTTTTAAAAGATTTATGGAGTAAAAGTGGAAAATAGAGCAAATTATTTTTTTGTAGGACTTTTTGTTTTTGGAGTATTTTTTGCAAGCCTTGGTTTCATACTTTGGCTTGGTGGATACTCTAAAGAAGAAAGTTTTAAGTATTATGAAATTCACACACAAGAATCCGTTGCAGGACTTGGCGTAAAAGCACCCGTAAGGCTTTTGGGCGTGGAAGTAGGTAGTGTAGAAGAAATTGGCATTTATAATCAAGATGAACTCGGCGTTAACATACGCATTAAGGTTAAAAATAACACCCCTATAAAAGAAGATACTTTTGCTACTTTGCAACTTCAAGGTATTACAGGACTTAAATTTGTCCAACTTCAAGGCGGAAGTAAAAATAGCAAAGATCTAGTATCTATCCACGGAAAACTTCCGGTCATTCCTTTTAAAGAAAGTTTTTTAGCGACCATAGACAGACAAAGTGAACATATTTTTTCTTTGGTTAAAACGGCCGATGATAAATCAAAAGAACTTTTAAGCGAAAAAAATCTTAAAAATCTAGAAATCCTTTTGCAAAATCTAGCAGAACTAAGTGCAAATTTAAACGCTAATTCTAAAAATTTAAGCCTTAATCTTTCAAACGCAAGTTTAAAAATAGGAAAAATGGCTGATAATATAAGCCTTAGTGCGCAAAATTTCAACTCCAGTCTTAAAGACATAAAAGAAAGCACAATGATTTTAAAAAATTTCATAAAAAAAGCTGATGAAAAATTAAACACTTATGATGATATTAAAGCATCTTTAATTCAAAATTTAGAGCTTTTTAAACGAGTTTTAATTGAAAGCAATATTCTAATAGAAAATTTACAAAACAGCCCTGCTGATTTGATTTTTAAAGAAACCAAACCTAAACTAGGACCAGGAGAAAAATAATGCTAAAGCAATTATTCTATATTTTGACTTTTATTTTTATATTATGCGGATGCTCTTTAAGACACGAAACCATCAATAAAAATGAAAATATCATATTAAAAGACGAAGGAATAGACTCAAATATTTTTTTTAAAAAAACCGGTAAAATTCTTAAAATTCGCAATGCAAATGCACCTTTGTATTTAAACTCGCGAGCTATTGTTTATATAGATAATGGTTTTAGCAACAAATACGCACATTATTTCTGGGGAGATTTGCCAAGCAATCTTTATTCTTTTTTAATTTTATCAAAATTTGAACAAAGCAATATTTTTACAACCTTACTTTCTTCAACAAGCTCTTTAAGTGCGGATTATGCTCTTGAAAGCAGGATTAACTCTTTTGAGCAAATTCTTAATAACAATGAAAACTACGCTCAAATTTCTATAAGCGTAAATTTCATAAATCTTGAAAACAATCAAATAATAGCTCATAAAATTTTCAATACCAAAGAAAAAATAGAAAAAAAAGATATCCGCTCTACTTATAATGCTTTTCAAAAAGCCTTGAATAAAATTGGCAATGAGATTATTTTTTGGGTAAATTCTAACTTATCCTAATTTAGGAACACTTTTTGCTTTTTAAATATTTAGCAATATTTTTGAAAGGTAAACAATGAAAAGTGATTTAGATATATTTAAAAAACACTTAGGTGAAATTCAGGGCGTGAATGAATTTAAAGCAAATCAAATTTGCTCTCAAATCAATGATGCAAATGATTTTATAGGAGCACTTCAAGTGCTTGATATGTCTTTAAAAAAAATAGAAAAAAGCATTCTAGAAAGAATAGATGAAAATTCAGATGATATGCAAAAAAGAACTCTTGATGCCACAGCGTCACAACTTATACAAAACTGCTCTTTCATGGGAACAGCTCTTTTTGGAAATATTTTCAATGTTTATGTTGGTAAAAAACTTTTTGAATTTGAAATTGCTAATCCACTTTTAATTCTTCAAACAAGTAATTACGGAGGTGTATTGGCCTATATACAAGATAAAAGAGATGAAATAAAAATCATTCTATCAGAATTAGCAACCGCAATTACCATGGGCGAAACTATGGATAATGCTGGAATTTATAACTCTACAATGGATTTTAAAAATTTATTTAAATAAGAATAGTAATCGTTTGTTCTCTTTAAGCAAATATAATATATTTTAGCTTAAAGAGATTTTCCAAACTCTAAAAGAGAGTTAGGCTACGAATAAAAAGGGGAGGGAAATAGCCTAACCCAAAAGAGATCTTAAAAGATCTCTTTAAACCAAAATACATATTTAGATAATTTAACAATTTTTATTAAATTATCTAAACCATATTTATGTTTTAGTTTAATACGATGTGACATTTTATTCTAAAAACACTTAATCTGCTATAAAAATATCATTTAGTAACTTAACTTATTAAAGAATATTACTACAATATTATTAAAAAATTTTAAATTTTTAGGATTTTAAGAAAAAAATATTATTTTTATAATTTAATATCATATCATAGAAAGAATTTCAGCACGCCCATTAATCACGGCAACACAATGTTCATAATGAGCCGCATTCAGCCCATCAATACTTCCAGCATCCCATTTTCCATTATAATGCTTTGGTGTTCCATCTTTTTGGCATATCATAGGCTCTATGCAAAACACCATTCCATTTTTAATTTTAGGGCCACTTTTTGCACTCGCACCTTTTTCTAAATAGTTTAAAATTTCAGGCTCTCCATGGGGCTTTCGTCCTATACCATGCCCGCAATATCCACGAAGCGGGACAAAACCTCTTGCATGGATAAATTCGCCTAAAGCAGCTGAAAGTTCCTTAAAACGCATTCCATCACGAATAATATCTATAGCATGATATAACGCGTCTTTAGCACAAGAGATTAAAGCTTTATCAGCGGGTGAAACTTCTCCTATAGCAATAGTTCTTGCTGCATCCCCATAATACCCATCAATCAAACTTCCCACATCAAGACCTAAAATATCACCCTCTTTGATAATTTTATCATCTGGAATTCCATGGATACAAACTTGATTTAAAGATGTGCAAATGGCACCTGGAAAACTATAAAGTCCCTTAAATGATGGCTTGGCGCCAAGGCTTAAAATATAATCTTCTGCCATTTTATCGATTTGTTTTAAGCTCATTCCTATTTTAATTTCATTCTCTAAAAAATTTAAAGTTTTTGCTACAATTTGATTTGCTATTCTTAATTTTTCTATTTCATCTGGTTTTTTCAATTCTATCATTTTATTTCCTTATAAATTTAGCCAAATGTTAGCAGTATTTTTTAAAGATTCAACATCGCTTGAAGCATAAAAATGTAATTTTGCTTTATGATTTTTCAAATCTATATTTTCTCTTTCTTTAAGAAATTCAACTATAGCATCTCCTGAATGAATTAATTTTGTTTTATCACCAAAATACTTACTTAAAGAACGACCTAGTAAAGGGAAATGAGTGCAAGCGAGTATCAAAGCATCTGGAGTTGTGATATTTTTAAAATAATACTCCATAGCACTTTGCAAAAAATCTCCTTCAAAAATACCTTCTTCAACCATAGGCACAAAAAGTCCTGTAGCTAAAGCATTTATATTTGTATATCCTTGGGATAATAAACGCTTTTGGTATTCTTCTGATTTAATGGTTGCTTTTGTTGCAATGACTAAAATTTCTTTATTTTTATCATGCAAAGCTTTTATCGTTGCTTCAACCCCTGCATCAATTACACCATATACTGGAAAATGTGCTTTTGTCCTTAAAGCATCTAAAGCATAAGCACTAGCAGTATTACATGCAATGATAAGCATATCAATTTGAAATTGTTCAAAAAATTCCAATGCTTCAAGACAGAACTTTATAATAGTATCTTTATCTTTTACTCCATAAGGAACTCTTGCGGTATCTCCATAATAGATAATTTCATCAAAAAGTCTAGCTTCATAAAGAGATTTTAAAACGCTAAGCCCCCCTACCCCGCTATCAAATACACCTATTTTCACTTTAATACCTTCTTGCTCCTATATAACGAGCCTTCCAATAAGAACTATTTAGCTCGACTTCTTTTACTCCACCTTTAGTAGATAAATGTATAAATTTTCCCTTGCTCATATAAATACCAACATGCATACCATTTGGCCCTCTACCTGTCTTAAAAAATACCAAATCTCCTGTTTGCAATTTTGATTTAGAAACTTTTCTTCCAGAACCTAATTGAGTTTTTGTAGTGCGAGGTATGCGTATATTAAGCTGAGCTAATGCGCTCTGTGTAAATCCTGAACAATCAGCACCTTTTTTACTAGTTCCACCTAAAACATAAGGGGTTTTTTTCCATTCATTTGCAATAACCTTGAGCCTTGCTTCTTTATTTGTGTTGTAACTAGGACGATAGTTTAGATTCTGATAAAAACTACATCCACTTATAAAAAATATAATCGTAATAATAAAAAAAATATGCCTCATCAATCCCCTTAAGATCGAGTAGTAAAGAATTTAAGATAAATAAAACCCCAAATCCCAGAACAAAATGAGGCTATAAGAATAGCTAAGTTATCTGCATAATTAAAAATATCACTAACTTCATACGCCAATCCATCAATAAACAAACTCATTGTAAAACCAATTCCTGTAAGTATGCAAACCCCATAAAGTTGTTTCAAATTTGAACCTTGGGGCAAAGCTGCAAATTTAAAGCGGATTGCCAAATAAGAAAACAAAAATACACCCACTTGTTTACCCACAAAAAGCCCCAAGAAAATACCTATACTTACACCTGAAAAAATTGCTCCTATATCGATATTGGATAAATTTACCCCAGCGTTAGCAAAAGCAAATAAAGGCAAGATAACAAAAGCGAGCCAAAATTTTAGACTTTCATAGATTTCTTCTAAAAATGCTTCTCCATTTTTAGTTTGCATCGGTATAAAAAATGCTGTTATGATTCCAGCTAAAGTTGCATGCACACCACTTTTTAAAACACTAATCCAAAGAATAACTGAGCAAATAAAATAAAAAGACTTTCTTGTTATTCCTAAAATATTTAAAACAAGCATTGCCAAAATAGCAATTCCTGCAACGACAAAAGCAGCTATTGATAATTTTGTCGTATAAAAAATAGCTATAATTAAAATAGCACCCACATCATCAAAAATAGCCAAAGAAAGTAAGAAAATTTTTAAACTTGATGGAATATGCTTGCCACACATCATTAAAATCGCTAAGGCAAACGCTGTATCTGTAGCTGTAGGTATAGCCCAACCTTTTAAAGTATAAGCATCTCCTATATTTACCAAAGCAAACAACATCGCAGGTATAAGTATACCCCCTAAAGCAGCCATAAAAGGTAAAACAATATTTTTAGGATTTTTAAAATCCCCATGCAAAAATTCCTTCTTAAGCTCAAGCCCTATAGCAAAGAAAAATATAGATATAAGCCCATCATTTATCCAAAGTAAAAAAGGCTTGTTAAGCTCAAATTCACCTACACTAAATCCGACTTTTAAATTTAGAAATTCTCGATAATGTTCGCTAAAAGACCCGTTTTGCACAAGCAAAGCAAGCAAAGTACAAACTATAAGTAAAACGCCGCCAAAAGCCTCATTTAAAACTAAAGTTTTTAATTTATGTACTATATTATTCATTTAACAATCTTAAGATAAATAAAACCAACAATGGCACTTAAAAAACTAGCTACTAAAATAGCAAGTTTATCCGCATATTCAAAAATATCACTATTTTTATAAGCCAAACCATCAATAAACAAGCTCATCGTAAAACCGATGCCTGTTAAAATACATATACCATAAAATTTTCCATATTTAATATTTTCAGGTAATTTTGCAAGTTTAAGTTTGATAGCAATAAAACAAAAAGTGAAAACACCTAATTGTTTTCCTAAAAATAGTCCTAAAATAATCCCAAGACTTACAGGAGAAAATACTGAACCAAGATGCATATCTCTAATATCAATTCCAGCATTGGCAAAAGCAAATAAAGGTAAAATAAAATAAACTACCCAAGGATTTAAATCCTTAAGAACTTCATGTAAATAAGGTTTTTTATTTTTTGTATCAAGAGGTATAAACAAAGAAATGATCACACCAGCCAAAGTTGCATGTACTCCACTTTTAAGCATAGCTATCCACAACACAACACCTACCAACACGTACAAAGAAAGATGGGTGATGTGATAATAATTTAACAAAAGCAGAGCAAATATACAAAACAAACAAATAATAATTGCTAAAGCTGAAAGCTGATCTGTATAAAACAAAGCAATAATAACAATAGCACCCAAATCATCAAAAATAGCTAAAGAGAGTAAAAAAAGTTTTAAACTTGTAGGAATTTTATTTCCCAAAAGCATTAAAATACCCACTGCAAAAGCTATATCAGTTGCTGTAGGTATTGCCCAACCTTTCATAGCAAAATCATGAGAATAATTAATAGCAATAAAAATTAAAGCCGGAGTAATCATACCCCCTAAAGCTCCGAATATAGGTAAAGATACAGCTCTTATATTTTTAAGTTGCCCACGTAAAATTTCATATTTTAACTCAAGCCCTATACATAGAAAAAATATAGCTATCAAACCATCATTTATCCATAAATCCAACGACTTTGAAATTTGAAAATGATCAAATCCTACTGTAAAATTAGCATGAAAAAAATCTGTATAAATAGCACTTAAAGAAGAATTTTTACATAATAAAGCTAAAAATGTAAAAAATATAAGCAAAATACCAGGGAAAGTTTCACTTAAAACCATCTTCTTTATCATTTGCATCCTTGCTCCTAAGTAAATATTTGTAAAAATTTAATACGATAAATAAAATGGTAAAATTATAACGAAAAAATACTAAAGAAATAATTATTTAAAAAAACAAGCCCAAGATACCAAAAAGTTCTTAAGCTTGTTCTTAAGATATTTAAGCGTAAATATCCAAACCACTAGAGCTAGAAGCTTGTGGAGCGGAGGCTTGAGAGACACCTTCCATACCTTCGATGAGTTCATTCATCAATGCCTCGTTTGTGTCCATAGATTTTTTCAAAACTGAAGTATTAACAGCAGTCATTAAATTAACATTACCCATAGAAACATCTGAAACCATACATCCTCCTTTTAGATTGAGTCTTAAGACTTTATTTAAATCGGATGATATTTTTAAAACTTAATATTTTTTACTAAACTTTTTAAAATTTTTCAAGGGAACTAATATCTGAAATTAAAAATCATAAATTTTTTAAGATAAAATCCTATTTTAAAAATTTTTACACTATGAAACAATAAGCAAAATATAAATAATTGATGCTTTTAAAAGCGAATTAAATGGATAAAAATTTATTTCAATAAATTTAAGTTTTATCTTATTTTATACAATTTTTAATATAATCTAAAATTATAATTTTAAATGAGAAATCAGGAGCTTGCTAATGTTACTTAACACGCCTTGCAG
This sequence comes from Campylobacter sp. CFSAN093238, assembly GCF_012898015.1. Classification (NCBI taxonomy): domain Bacteria; kingdom Pseudomonadati; phylum Campylobacterota; class Epsilonproteobacteria; order Campylobacterales; family Campylobacteraceae; genus Campylobacter; species Campylobacter sp. CFSAN093238. The sequence continues at coordinate 1,680,765 of NZ_CP040611.1, forward strand.
GGGGATAATAGATACAAATTTTGAAAGCAAAAGAATTAGCATAACTTCAACTTTAAAATTTCAAGAAAAAAAAGAAAAAGTAGAAGCTAAGGCTGAGAAAGAAGAAGCAAATAAAGACAATAGCAATTCTACAAACACAAATACCAATAAAAAAGATAAACTTTTGGATATATCTGCTTAGTCTAAAATATACTATAGCTATATCTCCTTAAAGAATACGCAATAAATGATTTTTTGATTTTTATTAAGCTTTTAAAACATCGAAAAAAGGAAAAATTAAAAAACACAAAAACAATATCCCAAAGTCCATAGCTTAGAAGAAGACCTTGCGATACTTAAAAACAACCCATATTAAATCACAAAAATAAAATATATTTAAATATTTATTAAAATACATTTTATAATTTAATAAAAAAATATTATCAACATAAAAGCTTATTTTTTAGTTCTATTTAAGATTTTTAGTATTATACTAGCCATTATTTATTTTGATAATAAATATTATTTTTATCAAAAATCAAGGATAATGATAATGAAAATTTTTAAAATTATATTTTTAATTATAAGTATTTTTTTATCAAGCTCAGCTTTTGCTAGGGTAGATGATTATATTAATGAAGCAAATCTTATCAAAGATATGCTAAAACAAAGCATAGAAACTTATAAAAAGGGCGATAATCTAGGCGCCAAAAAGCTTAGCGAAGATGCGTATTTTCAACATTTTGAAAATATGGAAGGCTCAATAGGAAGAAACATAGGAAGAAAAGCTATCACTATGGAGCGTAAATTTGTAAATTTGCGTCGCATGTATAAAGATGAAGCTCCTTTGACACAAATTAATGCTTTAATTGATAGTCTTTATTATGATCTTGATGAAGTAGCTCCGATTTTACAAAATGGATATCGTTTAAAAGCAGAAGCAAGCGATATAAACTATGATAAGGCTAGAGCTGAAAAATCAAGCCTAGAAGCCAATGCCAAACGCGAAGCTGATGCAGAAGCTTTAATCGCACAAATGATGGGTGTAGATAAAAAAGATTTAGCACAAAGCTCTTTAACCACCCAAGCTCCTATACCTGTAAATAATGATACAAGCAAACTTATAGATGATAATGCAAGCACCGATTTACAAGCTGCCGCTGCAATGGACGTAAGATTGCAATTTATACTAGATAATATCTCTACCAAATTTTCACAGGCAGCTAATGCTTTTAAAGAAAAAAACTACCAAACTAGTAAAGATTTTTTAAATGATGCCTTATTTAGTGATTATCGCAATACCAAAGTAGAAATTTTAGTAAATAAATTTACCAAAGCAGGAAACGATCAAAAAATTCAACAAGCCATACGCACCCTTATACGCCAAATCAACGATGCAAAAATAGATGAAAAAGGCTTAAGAGATGGCTTAGATAACATAGAAGAACAAATTTTTGATGTTTTCTTACAAATTCCAAATTCAGAACTTTCAAGTTTGCAAATTTCAGGCTTTAATGATGAAACAAAAGGCAAAGATTATGCCAAAGTTTCTAATGATATCAAACTTGCTTTAGATGAAATTTTAAAAAATTATGATGGCTTTAGCACTTCTATGGTAGATGATTTACAAGGAATTTATCTAGATATTTTTGAATCAAGCGGTATGGAAAATAAAATCGGTGCTGTAGATAGTGGCTTAAAACTTAAAATAGAAAGTTTATTTTCCAAAGGCATGGCACTGATTAAAGCAAGTGCAGATAAAAAAGAGCTTGAAGCTACTTTTAATGACTTAGAACAACTCATAGCCAGCAGCGTGGATAAAATTCAAGATTCTACTCCTTATTCGCTGTTTATATGGGCTTTAGGTATTATTTTGCGTGAAGGCTTGGAAGCTTTGATTATCATTGTAGCCATTGTTTCTTATCTTGTGCAAAGTGGCAACAAAAATCGTCTAAATATCGCCTATAGTGCTCTTTTTACAGGAGTGATTTTAAGTTTTATTACCGCTTTTGGAGTTTCTTGGCTATTTAAAGAAAATGCAGGTCAAAGTAGAGAGCTTATAGAAGGTATTACCATGCTTATAGCCGTATTACTACTCTTTTATGTGGGCTTTTGGCTACTTTCAAACGCACAAAATAAAAAATGGACAAGCTTTATCAAACAAGGTGCTATAGATGCTATATCAAATAATAGCGCAAAAACCCTTTGGATTACCGTATTTTTAGCTGTTTATAGAGAAGGTGCAGAAACTGTGCTTTTTTATCAAGCCTTGCTTTTTGATACTAAAACAAGCACTGATTTTGGTGCTGTTTTTGGCGGACTTGGACTTGGAATTTTAATACTTATTGTTTTATATTTTCTTTTAAAAGCAGGAGCCATTCGCATACCTGTAAAACAATTTTTCTATATCACTTCTTACATTATTTTTTACATGGTTTTTGTTTTTACAGGCAAAGGCATAGCCGAACTCATAGAAGGAAAAGTCATCATTCCTAGTCTTATACCTATGAATTTTGAACCGATTTTATGGCTTGGAATTTATCCTTACTATGAAACTTTAATCCCTCAATTTATAGTTTTGATCATGCTAATTATTGGCATTTTAATAACAAAACAAATTTCAAAAAAAGGAGTAAAATCATGATAAAAAAAGTTTTATCAGTAGTTGCTGCAGCTGCGGTTATTAGTACAAATTTATTTGCAGGCGAAGTGCCGATCGGCTATCCAAAAGAACTTAATGGCATGGAAATAGCCGCTGTTTATTTACAACCTATTGAAATGGAGCCAAGAGGTATTGACTTAGCTGCATCTTTAGCAGATATTCACCTAGAAGCTGACATTCACGCACTTAAAAACAATCCAAATGGTTTTCCAGAAGGTTTTTGGATGCCTTATTTAACTATAGCTTATGAACTTAAAAATACCGACACAGGTGCAATTAAACGTGGAACTTTGATGCCTATGGTGGCTGATGATGGTCCTCACTATGGTGCAAATATTGCTATGGAAAAAGATAAAAAAGGTGGCTTTGGCGTAGGAAATTATGAACTTACTTTTTATATCTCAAATCCAGAAAAACAAGGTTTTGGACGCCATGTTGATGAAGAAACAGGTGTGGGTAAGTGGTTTGAACCTTTTAAAGTAGATTATAAATTCAAATACACAGGCACGCCAAAATAATTTTACGCTCGGATTTTCCGAGTGTTTGAATATTTTTATTTTTATTTGAAAAATTAAAATAACAATGTTTAAAGAGTAAATTATGAGTATATATTTTATGCATTTTCTTATCAGTGTTTTACCGCTAAGTATTTTAATGGCCTTTATCACTCCTAATAAAAAATATATTTTTAAAAGTTTTTTAGTAGTTTTTTTGGGCTTTTTATTTGGATATTTTGCTTTTTTTATCGCAGCACAATTTTTAAAAACCGAAAATTTAATCTTTAATTTTGATTTTGTTTTTATAGGTTTATTGCTAGTAAGCTTTATATTTTATTTTTGGAAAAAAATTGAAATTTTAAATTTTATTTTATTGGGAATTTTAAGTTTTTGCACCGCTTTGCATTATTATTTTTTAAGTCAAGATTTCCCTATTTTTACTAGCTCTTTAATCGATAGCGAAGGTATAAGTTCTTTAGGTTTTATTGCTTTAGCCTTGCTTGTTTGTATTTTGATTTTCTTCTTTTTAAAATGGCAAAAAAATTTTAATCAAAAAACAAGCTTTATGCTGTTTTTACTGCTTATCCTTATAGAAAGCGATAAAGCTCTAGCCAATATCTTGCTTACTTTAATGCGAAATTCCATCATAGAAACTCATGCTTTTTTGGTGAGTTTTGTAGGAAAAAGTAATTATTTTGGTGTTTTTGGAATTTATGTTTATTTAATTTTCATCACTTTTTTAGCATTCTTAAGCTTAAAAATTCGCAAAAAAAATATAAGCAAAAAACAAATTTTAGATATAAATTATCGCAAAAACGAAGCTAAAACAAGTCTTATTAATCGCTATTTTTCCAGTGTTTTTATCTCCTGTGTTATAAGTTTTTGCATTGTTTTATACTTTTTTATGGTAAGCTCTAAGCCTTTAACCATAGATGAGCCTAAAGAAATTTTACCCGATAAGAATGGCAAATTTATCTTTGATATAGCTCTTTTAAGGGACAACAAACTCCACCGCTTTGCTTATATCAGTGCTGAAGGCAAAGTGATAAGGTTTTTTCTTATCAACAAAAGAGAAGATAAGGATTCTCCTGTAGCTGTTTTTGATGCTTGTATGATTTGTGGAGATATGGGCTATATCAAAAAAGATGGACAACTCATTTGCATTTCTTGCAATGTGCGTATTTTCTTGCCAAGTGTAGGTAAAAGCGGGGGTTGCAATCCTATCCCACTCAAATACGAATACGATGGTAAAAAAATCACCATAGATGTTAAAGATGTAATAGCGGGATCTAATTATTTTAGTCAAATCAAAGAAATTGAAGTGCAAGATCCTGTATCAAAAACAAAGGTTATAAACACCCAAGCTCCTTTTTCTTATAGCTATAAAGGGATTACTTATTATTTTTCAAATCAAAACAACTATGAAGAATTTAAAAAAGATCCTACAAAATATGTAGAAGAAAACGAAGCCCAATTTTTAATCCAAAGGAGAAATGATGTTGGCTAAAATGATTTTTAACTCTATATTTAAAAACAAAATTCAAAAATTTTTAGCCTTTCTTACTTGTTTTTTAGCCACGCTTTTGCTCTCTACTATGCTAAATATTACCCTAAGTATAGGTGATGAAGTAACTAAACAACTCAAAAGCTATGGCTCTAATATCCTTGTTTTACCCAAAGGCTCAAGCCTTAGTATAGAAATAGGTAATGAACTTTATGAACCCTTAAAAAACAAAAACTACCTAGAAGAAAAAAATTTATATATGATTAAAGACATTTATTGGCGTAACAACATCACCGCACTTGCTCCTTTTTTGGAAGGTAAAATCACAATTGAAAACTCCCAACAAAAAGCACTTATTTATGGTACTTATTTTCAAAAAGCCATAAAAATTAAAGATGATGATGATTTTATCACAGGTATAAAAAGTCTTTATCCTTATTTAGCAGTGCAAGGAGAATGGGCAAAAGATGATAGCAATGAAATCATGCTAGGCGAAGACTTTGCTAAAAACAATAAATTAAAATTAGGAGATACTATCAAACTCATAGGAGAAAACAATCAAAGCAAAGAAGCAAAAATCGTAGGCATTTTACTTCATGCCAATCCTAAAATGTCAAATAAAATCATCGCTCCTTTAAATTTAGCTCAAGATTTACTCAACAAACAAGGGCTTTACTCAAGTGCAGAAGTAAGAGCTTTTACCATACCTGAATCAGCCCTTTCTGAAAAAGTACGTCGCATGGGAGAAGAAAAATTAGATCAGTTAGAATATGACAAATGGTATTGCTCAGCTTATGTAGGCTCAATCGCTAGTCAAATTAGCGATGGCTTACCAGGTGCTGGTGCAAAAGCTCTAAATGCTATAAGCGATGCTCAAAGCTTGGTGGTTAAAAAGATCCAATCCTTAATGGGCATTACTTGCATTATTTGTCTTATTGTTGCAAGCATTGCGATTTCAAGTCTAATGAGTTCTGAAATTCATCGCAGAAAGAAAGAAATAGGACTTTTAAAAGTACTTGGTGCTAATACTTTTCAAATTTATCTCATCTTTGCTAGTGAAAATTTAATCGTAGCTTTATTTGCTGCTTTATTTGGCTTTATTTTTGGCACAGCACTTTCTCAAATCATCAGTCTTAGTATTTTTGGATATTTTATTGATATAGCCTTTATAGCTTTACCTTTAAGCTTTATTTTTGCAGGACTTATTGCCTTACTTGGTTGCTTGCTTCCTATAAAAAATATCACACAACTTTCAGCTGCAGGAGTGCTTTATGGTAGATAAGTTTTTCCTCAATGAGCTTTTTAAAAGCATTAGCTTTTCTTATCAAAGACTTTTTATTATAGTTTTAAGTGTTTTTATAGGAGCACTTACTTGCTCAGCTTTTTTAAATATTTATTTTGATATCGACATCAAACTTTCTAAAGAATTAAAAGCTTATGGAGCAAATGTAATGATAAGTCCCAAGCAGGATGAAAATTTTATCTCCAATATTGAGTATGAAAAAATAAAAGAAAATTTAAAGGCTAGAGCTTTAACTCCTTTTTTGTATGATTTTTTAAATTTAGGCAGTACAAGCGGGGTGGTTTTAGGCACTGATTTTAGGGCTTTAAAAATCACTAAACCTTTTTTAGAAGTTAAAGAAGGAAGCTTTTCTCTAAATGATTTTGATGAAAATTCAGCCTTTTTAGGAGTTAATTTAGCCAAGCAACTAGGCCTAAAAGCAGGCAATGAACTTCAAATTTATAATCCAAGCAACGGAAAAAACACAAAACTTACCATAAAAGGCATACTTTCAAGCAATGATGAATTTGATAGCATTGTTTTAGCTCCTTTAAGCGTGGTGCAAAATTTAAGCGATAGAGCCGGTATTAACTATGCTAATGCTGTAGTTTATGGAAATTTTGATGAAGTTAAAGTCAAAACACAAGCAATCAGCAATGAATTCATCGATGCAAAACCTATATCTTCAGTATCCTTAAGTGAAGGTTTAGTGCTTAGAAAAATCAAAGCTTTAATGTTTTTAATCATACTTGTAGTATTGATCATAGTTACTACTAGCGTTAATACAACTTTAAGCTCTATTATATTTTCTCGCAAAAAAGAAATCGCACTGCGTTTAGCCTTGGGTGCGAAAAAAAGTGAAATTTTTAAACTTTTTGCTAGTGAATGCTTTATAGTAAGTTTTTTTGCTAGTTTAATCGGAGCTTTTTGTGGAATATTTTTAGCCAATGTCTTTGGTTATTTGATTTTTAATTCTAGTATTGATTTTAGATTTATAGCTGTTTTTATAGCCTTAATCATTTCTTTGATTTTTGCCTTTTTGGCTGCATTTTTTCCTATAAAAAGAGCATTAAAAATCAATGTGTGTGAAAATTTGAAAGGTGAATGATGAAAAAAGAACTTATTAAAATAAACAATTTAAATAAAGAATTTGGCAAAGTTAAAGCCTTAAACAATATCAACTTAAGCGTCTATGAAGGAGAATGGCTTGCCATCATGGGTCCATCGGGAAGTGGAAAATCAACGCTTTTAAACATACTATCACTCATGGATACTCCAAGCTCTGGAGAGTATATCTTGGATAATGAAAACCTAGAGCAAATGGATGAAGAGCAAAAAATCACCTTGCGTCGTGAAAAAATAGGACTTGTCTTTCAACAATTTCATCTTATCCCCTATCTTAACGCTTTAGAAAATGTTATGCTCTCTCAGTACTATCACTCAAGTGTAGATGAAGAAGATGCCAAAATGGTTCTTGAAAAAGTAGGACTTTCACATAGACTCACTCATTTACCTAGCCAATTAAGTGGCGGAGAACAACAAAGAGTTTGCATAGCAAGAGCTTTGATCAACAACCCAGAGCTTTTGCTCGCAGATGAACCCACAGGAAATTTAGATGAAGCTAATGAACAAATCGTTCTTCAAACCTTGCAAAAATTAAAAAATGAAGGCAAAACCATAGTTTTAATCACACACAATCCTGATTTAGCCAAATTCGCAGATCGAACCCTTATCTTACAACATGGGGTGTTAAAATGAAAAAAAGCCTTTTAATCTTAAGCATTTTGTTCTTGCTCAATGCTTGTTCTTTTGAAAATTCAAAAGATACTGGAAAAGTTGGAGAAAAAAGCGCTGAAATTTCAGCTAAAGATACCTTAGGAAAAGCTGTAAAACTTGCTGATGATAATACAAGTTTAAAAGTCTTAGTCTTTTTTCAAAATGGCTGCCCTTCTTGCTTAAAAGAACTCCCTTCTTTAGATGAATTCATACAAAATCACCCCAATAAAATCAGCGTTTATGCTATAAATTCCATCGATAATGCCAATGTGGTTAAGGTTTTAGCCGAACAATTTGACTTTAAAAATGTAAAAGTTTTAAAAGACGATCTTAAAATCACCAATGATCGTTACGCTGTGTTTGCAACCCCTACTACCATCATCATTAAAGATGGAATGATAAAAGATAGAATTTTAGGAGAAAAACCATGGGAATTTTTCGAATCCAAGCTTACTTCTTTGCTTTAATTATAGCTTTATTTTTTGTAGCTTGTGATAGTGGAGAAAATTTTAAAGCTTTAAATAGTGATAAAACCTATAATTTTGCCTACAATGGTTTTGAAAAAAGCCTAAAACTAAATGATAAAGCACAAAATTTTGCCTTCGTATTCTTCACAAAAGATTGCGGAGTTTGTAAAGAACAAATTCCTATTTTACAGAATTTGGCTAAAAATTATGATTTTAATATCTTTGTGGTTTTAGGCGATGCAAATGATGCAAACGATGCAAAAGCTTGGGCTGATGAAAAAGGTTTATCTAATTTAGCAATGTTTTATGAAAAAAGAGCAGCTAAATACCTTTCAAGTGCCATTGGGGAAATATATGGAGTACCTGTGCTTAGTTTTTTCAAAGAAGGAAAAATGGATGAAAAATTCATAGGCTTAACTCCTTATAGCATACTTGAAAAAGAAATCAAAAAAGTAAAAAGCTAAAATTTACTTTAAAGCTTTTTATCTCCTATAAAATATCCATAAAGCTCATAGCTTCCATCTTTTTTCATCAAAATTACAGGATATTTTTCACTATAACCTTGTTCCATTCCTGGGCTTCCTTGTGGCATGTCAGGAGCTGAAATTCCTATAACATCTTTAGGTTTGTTTTCAAGCAACCATACTATGGCACTTTCAGGAACATGCCCTTCAATAGCATAGCCTTCGATCACACCCGTATGGCAACTTTGATACTCATCTTTTATACCCATTTTTCTTTGATTTTAAGAAAATCATTGGTTTTATGAACACTAACCCCATAACCCTTAGCTTTCATATAATCAGCCCAAAGATCACAACAGCCACAAGTAGGACTTTCATAAACTTGTATTTCCTTAGCTTGCGTAAGAGTGAGTAAAAAAAGAATGGTTAAAATTGTTTTTTTCATAATTGCTATCCTAAGTAAAAAATATATAATAATACTTTTATAAAGTTAATATCATCACATTTTTAACACTAAAAATGAATTTACAAAAATTTAATCAAGAAAAAGATTTTTAATGAGTGCTGATTTTGTCTTTACAGCAAAGATATAAAAGATAAAACGATTTAAAAAACTAGAAATTTTTAACTTAAAAAGCTTAAAATTTAGATATACTTTATACTTACTATGTTTTTTCATAGTATGTTCTAATGGTGGATTTCCGCCAAGAGTGAAAACTCAAGGCGGATTTTTATTTGCAATATTTACTTAATAGAATAATTATGATCAGCTGTGCCTCCACATAAATACCCCTTCTTATCAAAACTTGCAATTTCGCAAGAAAGAGTAGATAATCTAGCTCTTTTACCATTACTAGTTAATATAAGAACTTGTTTATAATAAACATAATTGCTTTTATCTGAATATTCTTTTTGTATTATAGCTTGAGTTGAATTATAAGTTCTTGGACCAACTTTTGCAACAATATCTGCTTCATAAAAAGTTGCCTTTTTAAAAAGTGGCTCAGTTAAAGTTGATTTTATACTCTCTTGGAAATATTTGTTTTGCATTTCGCTTGCTGAAACTGGAACTAAATCTTTTTTATTGATAACTATCAAATCTGCAAATGCTGACACATTCAAAGCAACCAAAGCTGCTAAAACTAAACCTAATTTTTTCATTTTATCTCCTTGAATTGAATTTTGTATATTTGAATTATTTTTCAAATCTTTTGCAAGATAATTTTTAAATTTATCTAAATTAAATTTGCATTTTATTTAACAATCATAAGAAATTTTAAAATGAAATAAAAATTTATGAGAAATCAACTCTTGTTTGAAAATGATAAAAGTAAGTGGTGCAGATGAAAGGACTTGAAATATATAACTAAAAATAAATACCTATTTTATAGTATTTTTATAATAGTTACCTTTATTAAGTTACCTTTTTATTTGTATAGAAATTTAAAGAATATCCTTTGAAAACTTAAATCAAATTTGAAAACTACACTTTTCAAGCTTTATTTATTTATATCATCATTAAAGCCCTATTTTATAGGGTTATTAAAAATTATATTAAGGTATTTTTAAAGCCATTTAAGTTTATTTAGCTTAAATAGAATGTTTCACGCTTTTTTTATTTAAGTTTTCTCATTTTTTTAAGCTTTTTTAGCTTGAAACTTAAACTCATTTTTTCAAAAGCTTAAAAAGTAATTTTTTAAAAGTTTGGTAGGTTTTCTTTATAAATACCTAAGATAATAATTAAATCTTTTTCTTTGTCTATTTTGTAAGGTATTACATAACCTTTAAATATAAAATCTCTTACATTCTCATCATCAAAGGCTAAAGACTTTCTAAACTTATAAGGCATAAAATCAAGCTTTTTTAAAGCCTTGTATAAATCATTTTTAAAAGTGTTTTTAACTTTTATACTTTCCTTTCTCACAATAAAGGATAAAATAATATTTAATTCATTTGTAAATAAATCGCTTTCTAGGATTTGCATTACAGCCACTCACTGCCTAATGGCGTTAATTTAGCCTTACCGCTTTCATAATCATTTAAAGCCTTATGTAGTTCTTGTTTTGTTTCTTGCCAACTTTTGCCGCTTTCATAATCATTTAAAGCCTTTTTATAGTTGTTGCTTTCTAGTTCATAACTGATATTTAACTCTTTTAAAATATCTAAAAGCTTGTTTATTTCTTGTTCTTTTGCTTTTATTGTTATGGTTTGCATAGCTTTTCCTTTACTGATTCAAAGTTTAGTTATTATAACTTATTTTATTTTATAAGCCTTTAAAAGAAAAGCTATTTAATTAAAATACTTTGACAAATCTATATAAGTTAAAGTTAGGTAGCTTTTAAGCCCTAGGTTTAATCTACCCATTAGCCCCCCCCCACTAATTAGCTCATCTTTTTAAGTGGTGTTTTATACAAAAGCCCTAAAATTAGCTTCTTTTATCGTTTCAACCTTTCTTAAAATTATCTTAAATATTAAATTAATTTTTGTATATTTCAAAGTTTGTTTTATATGGAGTAAATTTTATTTACATCATCTTTTTTATATACTTTTTATAAGGATTTTATTGCGTGGTTTATTTGTATTTGAATTTAGAAGATTAAAAATAGATTTTTGCCCTTAAAGGTAAGGGTAGCAAGTTAAACTTACTACCTTGTTTTATTTCTTTTTACTCCCTTCAAGTAATTCTTTTAATAATCTCTCTTCTTGTTTCTTATGCAGTTCTTTAAGCTCTTTAGGGGTAAATTCTTTACCTAACTCATCTTTTATAATTTCATGATAAACACTTGCGTACATATCTATATTGTGATGACAATTATCTTGGTCGATAACAATTTCTTTTATCTTATCAAGCATCATCATAAGCATATCTTTTACATACTCTATACTTGTATCATTCTCAAACATATTACAAGTTTTAACATCGTTTTCGTTTTCCAAATCACTTAAAAATAAATCTAAAAGATATTTAAAAGCGTTTATTTTGCCATCTAGGCAACTCATTCTACAATAATCTACCTTTTCCATTTTTTCTCCTTTTTTTATGTATTTAACTAAAAATAAAGTGTAATTTTATATTTTTTTACTAAAAAAGTCAATATATTTTTATGTTATTTAATAAAAAAATGTTATAATTATTTTATAATTAACTAAAAAGGTTATAAAATGACAAGATTAGAATTTGATGAAAAAATTAAGCAATTAGGATTAACAAGAAAAATATTTGCAGATATAGCAAAAGTAAGTTATAGCGGAATTTCTACAAATTGGAAAGATGACAAAGAAATTCCATCGTGGGTGGAGCCTTTTTTATATTATTATGAAAAAGGTTTAGCCTTAGATGAGTTATTAAAAATACTAGAAAAATACAAAAACAAAGAGAAGTTAGAATAAGCCTTTAAAAGTTTATTTTCACTCTTAAAGTTCTTACATTTTTTTAAAATCTTTTCTTTTTCCATACTATGTTTTTCCATCTATGGAAAAACAAAAAATCTTACTTTTCCATTTTTTTATCCTTTTGTATTGATTTAATAATTAAAAATCACAATTATATATTGTTTTAATCTATAAGTCAAGTATTAAAGTATTATTTTAATGCTATATGCTACAATATAGCTATTAAATTAATATAAAGGCTTAATTATGACTAATAACGATTTTGAAAGCATTTTAAAAAAATGCAACCTATCTAAAAAAGAGTTTGCTACTCTTTGCGACTTGCCCTATCCTACTTTGATGAATTGGGTTAAAGCCGATAAAACGCCTAACTGGGTTAAATCTTGGCTTGAAAACTATATCAAAGCTCAAAAATACAATAAGATTAAAGACTTAATAAAAGATGATTTGTAAGTTTTGATGATGTGTGCTCAAAATTGAGCAGTGCTAATTGCTAGGTGTCTTCAAATTTGAAGACACCCCCTTCAACCACTTTTTATAAAAAATACTAAATTAAAATAAGCGATTTTAAGCGTTTTTATTTTTTGTCTAAGGTGTTTTATCGGTAAAAATACTTTTTTGATTTTAGGAGTGTTTTTATTAAGCTATGGCTATAAGATAATAATTAAGTAAAAAGCTATATGAATTAAACTCACATAGCTTTTTACTTATTCGCTAAATAAAGTTTGCTCGACATTTATTTCTATGCCGTTAATGATGGTTTTATTCTCTTTTAAAGGCACATAATATTTTAAAGCTTTTCCACCCGTTGCTCTTGATTTTTCTATTATATTAAAATATAACCCTTTTCCACTTTCTAGCTTTTTAATGGCATGTGTATCGGTTTTTGATTTTTCTAAAAGCTCTAATAACTCCCCTTGCAAAATCTCGCCTTTTTGTTCTATGATTTCTTTAGCTTTTGTAAGAAAGTTTGTATCGTTTTCATTTATTGCTCTTTCTATTTTTAAATCAAGCGTATTTAAGTCTATATCTACCTTTAAATTATAAGGTAAAAAATTTCTTGCCTTTTTTGTATTTAATTCTATATTTAAAATTTCTCCATCGTTATTACTTGTTTGTATTTTAAAAAGGTTATCGGTCGCATTTAAGAAATTAACCCCACCCATGAACTCATTTTCAGCACTCTTTCCCTTGTGATGTATAAATAAAAAAGTAGCTTCGCCTTTATGACTTATTTTTTTAATTATTTTCATAAATTCAGCTACTTTTTTATTATCATTCATATCACCATTAAAAAAGTTAAAAAGGCTATCAAATACGATAAAAACATTAACCAAACCACCGCTTTGCATTAAAGGTTCTAGATATTTTTCAACAATAAAGTTAAAATCAACTTCTATCTCATCAGTTCCACACTCTAAAACATTGCTTGTTTGTATATAATTAAAAGCAGGATAATCTAAAAAATAATATCCCCCTATTTGCATACTTTTTTTAATCCTGCTTTTAATGGTTATTTTGCTATTATCACCATCAAAATAAATAATTTTTCTAATCTTGTTAAATTCTAATAAATGCTTGCAAATAGCAAAACTTAAAAAAGTTTTACCCTTATTAGCTTCACTTGTTAAAAAACTAATACTTCCTTTATCCAAAAAATCATCGATTAAAGATGTAAATTCTATTTTTTCTAAATCAACGCTTCTTATAGCCCATTGTGTTAAATCTACAAAAGAATTATTTTTTATATTTGCATTTTTTTGTGATATAATTTTACTAGGGTTGCAACTTGTTTCATTTATTTGACTTTTAATATTTTCAAATTCTTTAAAGTCAAGTTTATCTATAACTTGGCTTTTTATTTTTTTTAAATCATTAATTTCTTTACTATAATCTTTCATTTTATTACCTTTAAAAATAAATTCATTTTTTTATTAAAATAATTCTTAAAGTATTTTTCCATATAAGAAAAAAAACTATTTAAGCCTTTTTTATCTCTTTGGTAGTCTTGTCTTAACTCTTTCATTAAATAAGCTAAAAAATCTATAAAATCAGCGTTTTTTACCTCATCATAATTAAAAACACAATAGCCTTTTTCCAAAGGATTTATTTGTATTAATTCTTTTAAAAGCTCTAAATTAGCTTTAAAACTGCTCTCATCGTTTTCAACTATAAAAACTATTCTTTTATTATCGATGAGGTTTAAAAGCTCATTTATTTGCTCGTGTGAGTGTATATTTTTCATCATGCTATCACTTTGAAAACAAACAGCGTTTAATCCTAGCAATTCACTTACTATAATTTCTTTGATGCCACTAAAGATAAAACAATAATCTTTTAATAAGCCTTTTTCTTTGGCTTTTATAAGTTTTATAAATTTATTGCTACTACCTTTAACTTTAAACCATTTGACTAATTCATTTTTAAAAAGCTTTTCTCTAATAGCCACGCTTTTAATTTCGTTTTTATCTTTCAAGATAAAAGCCAAACTTTTATCATCTTTTGAAAAAGCAAAATAGTCTTTTAAAATACTTTCAAACTCATCATCTTTTAAAAAATTTAATTTACATAAGTGCATAAAAAGTCTAAAATCATTAAAAAAAGCTTTTTCTAAAGCCTTACATTCTATAAAATCGCTATTAGCTAAATTAAAATTAGCCTGTAAAGAATAAGCTATATTTTTTAAATAGCTATTATCTTTTAAAGGCTCTTTTTGTGGTTTAAAGCTACCCACCTTTTGCGTGGGTAACCTGTTAAAATCACTAAATATAATCAAAGCTTCTTTTAACTCTACATTTTCTTTAAAGGCTATAAAATCGATTATATCCCCACTAAAACTTCCATTAAAATCAGTAATCAAGCAAGTGTTAGTTTTTATTTTAAGGCTTTTATTGTGTCTTTCATTTCCTGCTTTGTCAAACTCCAAACCATAGCGTAAATATAAAAAATCAACTATAGAATAATAATTTTTTATATACGCCTTTATTTCATCATTAAAAAGGCTTATGCTCATTTTAAGCCTTTAATTTGTGTTTTAAAGCTTCATAAGTTGCCTTACAAGCATTTATAAAAGAATTTGCCTTTTTTGTTCTTTTTTAATGAAAGTATTCTTTTTAAGAAAAAGTTTTTTATTACTTTCTAAAATTGCTAAAAGCTCTTTTATTTCTCTTTCAAAGTCTGGTAATTTTTGCAAAATTTGTATTTTTTTCTCAAGTAAATTAAAAATTTCAAAGTCAAAGTATCTAAATCTAGTATTAAATATAAAACATAATTCGCTTTTTAAATATTCTAAGGCTTGTTTATTATTCATAACTACCGCCTTAATTGATAGTATGGTTTTTAAACCACTCATCAAGCTTAACTTTTTCATAAAAGATTTTTTTACCTATTTTAATATAAGGTATTTTCTTTTGCATTCTGTATTTATTTTGAGTATCTTTGCTTAAGCTGTAAAGTGTAATTACTTCTTGTATAGTTAAAAAGTCTTTGTTTGTGTCTTGCATTTTGTGTCCTTTCTAAATTTTATTAATGCAATTAATAAAGCCATTAAAAAGGAATTAGTAAGTTTAAATTTATTACAATTTCTTTTAAGGGCTTAAACTATGGCTCTTATAATGAAATTGTGCGTTTTAATTCTTTGTTTGGCGACTTGATTGAAACGCACTAGATTAAAAAGTTTAAAGCTTTTCAAATTTCATTAAATTAAAAAATATTATTTGAAATATTTAAGAAGTATTTTAGCAGTTTTTAAAATAAAAGACAAGACAAAATTAAAATTAAAATATTTTAATTAATTGTATTATATATTAATTATATCTTAAATAATTATCAAAAGCTTTTATAATAGCATTTTTAAGCTCTTTTCTTTTAACTTCTCTTTTATTCAGTTTATATTTTTCTTGCATTTTAAACATAAAATCATCGAAATTATTATTACAAGCATTGATGTAATTTTTGTTATTGTTAAAATCTATAGAAAATAAAATATTTTTATTAATAGCTAGCTTTATGTAAAAATTGATATATTCTTTTATATTTCTACTTAGCAGTCTATTGGTAAATATATAATTTTTCAATTCTTCTGCTGCTGGTATTTTTCTACAAGCATTACAAAATTTATAAAAATGATATTGGACTATTTTTGTATTTTTTAGTATATTTTCATCTTTCAAATTTTCATCTAATATTTTTAAAGCTTTGACTAATATTTCATTATCTTTTTTTATTTGTGTTGAAGTTTTTTTTATTTCGCTTTTAAATATAGTATTATATAAAAACTTTTCCATTGAAAATTTTACAAAATGTGATAAATTATGTATTATATTTTCTCTTTCTTTTACTCTTTCTCTTGGGGATAATTTGTTAAAAATCTTAAAGCTATTAAAAAGAATATCATTATTAAGTAAAAAATCACATAAGGCTATTTTTTGTTCTTCTATCTTATTATTTAAAATTGTGCATTCTTCACTTTGAAAGATAAAATATAAAGGATTTTCAAGCCAACTATTACATAAATAATCATATAAATAGTTTTCATCTTTTGCTTTTTCTATTTCTATATTATAATATGGCTCTATTTTATCATTAATGGCTTCTTGACATTCTCTTTCTTTTTCCCATTTTATCGCCACTTCAAAATCAGCTTTAAAACTTGGTAACATCGCTTATTTTACTCTCTTTTTCCCATTTAACCACTTATTAAAATAAACTTAAATTAAAGCCATTAATAGTAAGTTTCTTTTCTTTTTTTAACTTTACTTTTGTATTTTCTATTTTTGCCATTGCTTTAATGACTTTTGCCAAATCATCGCTTACATTTTCTAAAATCAAGTTCATTTTTAACCCCTTAAAGTGTTTTAATATATGCTTTAGCCGATACCGCTAGAAATGCACTTCTTGATAAGCCCATTTTTTTAGAATAAAAATCTATCTCATCTACAAGACTATTTTTTAAGGTAATAGCTAGATTTTTACTTTTGTCTTTTTGTATGGGCTCTGGGATAAACTCATTTTTAGCCAAAGCTTCTTCTAAATAACAAGCAAAGGCATTTTTTAAATCTTCTATTGCTTCGTTTGGTGTTTTACCATCTCCTGCCATTAAGACAAGTTTATTAAGTTCTTTATCATCAAATTGTGCGAAATAATCGCCATCATCAAGTTTTACTAAATTAATCTTATAAGGCAAATTCAAATAATAATTTATATCTTTTTTCATTTTTCATCCTTTAAAAGTTTTAATATTTGCTTTACATAAAATTCTTTTATAGGTTTATGCAAAGGCACAATAATGCTTTTATTATCTTTTTTAAATTTATGATGACTTCCCCTAATGCTAACTAGTTTATAACCATACCAACTTAAAAGCTTTTCTATGTTAGCAAAACTTGCATTTTTGGGGTTATTTTCTAATTCTTTGATTAACTTTTCTTTGTTGTTCATATATGTATTATATATATAATTATCTTAAAATATTTTAAATGCATTCAAAGCCTTGCAAAGTATTTTATATTTTATTAAGTATTTGTATTTTATAATTCTTTTACATTCAAAGGGAGGCTCAACCCCTATTAAGATAATCTAACAAATCTTTATTTATTAAACAAATCAAATCATTTAAAAAGTTTTCTATCTTATCAGGCATTAAACCTATATTAGTCCCTTTTTCTTTTGTGCTTATGCGTGGATATAATTTATTATCATTTTCTCTAATTTTTAAAAGATTTTCAAAATGACAGGCTCTATTCCTTAAAGTATGTAGCAAGTTTAAAACTATATTAACTTTATCTATATTATCAAAGCCTTGTTTTGTATTTTCGTAAATAAAAAAGTTTCTATTACTACTGCTATACTTCCTAAAATCAAAAGCCCTTAAATCTAAAATCTTATTTTGCACCTTGTAAGATATGATTAATTTAGCCACTACACCTAAGCTAAGGCGTGATAAGATTTGATGAGGCTTTAAACTATCTTTATCTTTAAACTCATTTATTTTAGCCAATAAAAAGGATTATCGCTAATTTTTATCCATTCTTTGCAATTACTATTTAATTCATAATCTAGGGCATTTCTTAGATAAATTTCAAGTATTGCTATTTTAGGCATTATCTTAGATATTAATTTCAAGTTCTCAAAATGTTCGTTTATATCTTTATAATGCTCTAATCTTTGCTTTGAAAAGATAAATTCTAAACCTAACATTTTTAATCTTTTTCTTGTAGCTTTTTTAAAGCTTCATTAGCTCTTTGACTTGCTTTAAGTGTATCATTAGTCGCATAAATATTTATAGTACTTAAATCCCTATGCCCTAAAGCTCCACTAATAACTGCGGGATTAACTCCATTTTGCATTAAAAAACTAGCCTTTATGTGCCTTGAAAAATGGGGCGTCCATTCTTTTACTCCGCTAAGTTCTCTTATTTTGGCTTCTTGTCTTGCCAAATTTGATATTTTTTTACCGCTAACACTAGAAACAAAAACTAATCCTTTGTCTTGTTTAACCTCATCTTTTAAAGCCTTTAGTGCATTATAGCATTCATCATCTAAGGCGTGTTCTTGTGCTTCACCATTTTTTGTCTTTGGCAAAAATATAGTTTTTCTTTCTAAATCTACATTTTGCCAAAGCAAACTTAAAACCTCATCCCTACGCCTACCACTATGTATAAGCAAGAATAAAGCTTTATAAAGTAAATTATCTTTGTATAGCTCTAAAATAGCATTTAAAATAGCTTCATATTTACCTTTAGGATTAGTAACAAGCTTTTTATTTTGCACTCTATCAAGCTTTAAACCTAATGTAACATTTTCATTAATCCATTTATTTTTTACTGCATATCTAATCATAGGGCTTAGCACTTCTTTAATGGCTCGATTATATGTTTTTGGCTCTAGTCCTTTGTTTTTCATTCCATTATAAAATTCTTGTACCTTGTAAAGCGTAAGCTCATCTAAGTGTATATTTCCTAATGGCTCTAAGATATGATTATTAAAAATGCTTATTAGATTTCTTATGTGTCCTTTGTGTTGTTCGTTTAAATCTTTTATGTTGTAATTGGTTTTTATAAATATCTCAAAAATATTTTTTATCAAAATGCTAGAATTTAAAGCATATCCAACGCTAAAAAGCTTTTTAAACTCGTTTTCATATTCTTTAGCTCTTGCAAGTGCTATTCTTATATATTCGTTTTCATTCCACGCAGGGCGTAAAGGAATAGTAAAAGCGTGTTGCTTTTCTTTACCCCCATTTTGCATTCTAAATAAAAAGGAGTTAATTTTATCTTTGTGTCTTTTTAAATGTGTTCCTTTTCCTATGGGTATATTATAATCCTTCCTATCAATCGCCATTTTTAACCTTATTATTTTTGCTATATTATAGCGTATTTCAAAGCCTTATAAACTTAATAAAATTATCTTAGGTTACCTTTACTTTAGGGTTAGGACTTATTTTTACCTTTTTTACCGCTAAACTTAAATGGATGAAAAGGACTATTTTATAGCTATCCTTTCATCCGGTTACTATTAAAAGTTACCTGCTAAAAGGTTGCCTTTTTGAAATAATTCGAAATGATACAATGGGACTTCAAAGGCTTCAGCGTAATTTAAGCAAAATCTCTAAAAGTATGGTAAAATGGGGGTTTAGAGTGGTGCGGACGAAAGGACTTGAACCTTCACGCATTGCTGCACCAGATCCTAAGTCTGGCGTGTCTGCCAATTTCACCACATCCGCAAAGTGGTACGCCCAAGAGGATTCGAACCTCTGACCTACGGCTTAGAAGGCCGTTGCTCTATCCAGCTGAGCTATGAACGCATATAAAATCTTGGTGGTGCGCCCGATAGGAATCGAACCCATAACCTACAGATCCGAAGTCTGTTGCTCTATCCAGTTGAGCTACGAGCGCTAGTGGGGTGAGTGATGGGAATTGAACCCACGACCCTCAGGACCACAATCTGATGCTCTAACCGACTGAGCTACACTCACCATTTTGTATAAATTTATAAAAAATGGTCGGGGTGAAAGGATTCGAACCTTCGGCCCCTTGGTCCCAAACCAAGTGCGCTAACCAGACTGCGCTACACCCCGAATAAATAAAAGGAAATATTTTATCACAAAATAATTTTAAAGTCAAGGATTTTCATCTCTTATTCTTAAAAAAACCGGAAAGCGAGGTAAGGAATTTTTGGTCAATCCATTAAATTTATAAGTCACAATGCTACCAATTTTTGGAGGATTTTTTCTATCTTCATCTTTTAAACCACTGCCTATTTTAATGATTTGTCCATTAGGCATTTTACAAAGTAAGGCACCTACTTGATTTTCAAATTTACCCTTGCCCTTGCGAAATCCTACTAACTCACACTCTGCATCATCATAGGGTTTTAATTTCATAGCATTTTTACTTCTGCCTTTTTCATAAGGACTTAAATTTTTGCGTATGACAATACCTTCACCTTGATTTTTTATAATGCTTTCGTAAAATTGATTTAAATTATTTTGATTTTCAACTGGAATTTGAGGAATAATTTTTATATAGGCACTAGGATATTTTTGCAAATACTCTTCTAAAACAGCCAAACGATTTTTAAGAGTACAAGTAGAAATTTGAAATTCTTCGCAAGCATTTGGCACATCAAAAATATTATAAGTTACTTCCTTCCATAAGGTCAAATTACTATCGCCACTACGAATTAAAGCTGAAATTTCATCAAATTTATTTCTTGCTATCCAAAGCTCACCATCAATAGCAAAAGGAGGGAAATTTTTTGTAAAAAAGTCAGGAGTTTTTATTTTGTAATTTTGGCGAGTTTTTAGATATTTCCCATCCCAAATTCCACGCACTCCATCAAGTTTTTCGCTCATCAAATAAGCATTAAAATCTTTAGAGTTAAAATCTTGCTTATCGAATTTGCTAAGAAGTAAAATTTCATTAGCAAAAACTAAACAAGCACAACATATTAAAAAAACAAACCTCATCAAAGCAGATTAATCATATATCCAGTTGCATCTTTTTGAATATTATAATTATAAGTTCCATCAAGATATATTACAAGTCGATAATATCCTTTATGAGATCCAAAGTCTATGCGTTTAAAAATAGAATTGCTAAGGCGTATGTTTTTTGTAGGGCTAATCATTTTAGATCTAAAATCTATAACGATTTTACTTGGATTTCCTACTGAAAAATCTGTAATCATTTCATCACTAGTGTTAAGTTTTATTTTATTTTTATAAACCGCATAAGAAATAAAATCATAAATCTTTGCAACCTGTAAAGGTATTTCAACATTGGCTGTTGAGTTTGATTCTTGTTTGGAGCTATTTTTTTCAGGTATAGTAACTGAAACATCGAGTACTTTTGAAGGATCAGGACTTTTAAATCTTGATATAGTATAAGTATCGTGCCAATCAATACTTTTATTGACATCTAAATCGATCTTATCTTCACTTCCGTCTAAATTGATATAATTAAAAGTGATGCTTTTTAAAATTCTTGCACTAGAATTAAATTTAACTTCCTCTTTTTGAAATTCAGGTGGAGCAACCAAGGTTATATTTTGATCTGTCTTAAAAGGATTTTCATCAGCATATAAAAGAGAGGTAAAAATAAAAAATATTGCCAAAATTCTAGTTTTCATTTGGGTATAATCCTTTTAATTCAAAATAATCTTTTTGTGCTTTAGCATTTTGTTCTTTGAGCAAAATAATCTTTTTATTAAGCTCTTCTTTGGTATTTTCTAAGCTTAATAAAGTATCTAAAGAATACTGCCCAAAAAACATATTGCCAAAATAAATCGCTCCAATTACAACAAGAAAAGCCCAAAAAATCATTTTTATAACATGGGTATAAAAACTTTTTTTTCTTGTGCTTTCGTCGTATTCTTTAAGTAAATCGCTCAGAGCTTTTCTCCTAAGTATTCATCGCTTTCAAGTTCAATTTCAAGCAAGCGATTGTATTTTGCGGTTCTTTCACCTCTTGCTAGGGCTCCTGTTTTGATTTGTCCTGTATTTAAAGCCACAGCAAAATCCGCTATAAAAGCATCTTCACTTTCGCCGCTTCTATGACTCATCACACATTTATAGTTATTTCTTTGCGCTAAACGCACAGTTCTCATAGTTTGGGTAATAGTTCCGATTTGATTTGGTTTAATAAGCACAGCATTTGCCATTTTTTTGATGATGCCTTCTCTTAAAATATCTTCATTAGTTACAAACAAATCATCGCCTACAAGCTGAATTTTATTGCCCAATTTTTCAGTAAGCTTAATCCAACCTTCAAAGTCATTTTCAGCTAAGCCATCTTCGATACTGCAAATTGGATATTTTGCACAAAGTTCTACATAGCGTTCGATCAAATCCTCGCTTGAAAAAGCCTTGCCTTCCATGTGATATTTGCCATCTTTGAAAAATTCTGTACTTGCCACATCAAGAGCGATTTTTACACGATTTTCATAACCTGCTTTTTTGATACAAGTCATTAAAAGATCGATAGGTTCTGTGTTGTTAGCTAAATTTGGAGCAAAACCGCCTTCATCACCTAAAGCCGTAGAATGTCCAGAATTTGCGAGTTCTTTTTTTAATATCGCATAAATTTCACAAACTGAACGCAAAGCTTCTTTAAAGCTAGTAAAACCAAAAGGCATGATCATAAATTCTTGAAAATCTACATTGTTGTTTGCATGAGCACCGCCATTTATGATATTACACATTGGCACGGGTAAAATGCTCGCATTTGCACCACCTAAGTAGCGATATAAAGGCATTCCCAAAGCAGCTGCAGCCGCACGAGCTGTTGCCATAGATACGCCTAAAGTCGCATTTGCACCTAAATTTGAGTAATTATTTGTTCCATCAAGCTCACGCAAAGTATCATCAAGTTGAGTTTGATTAAAAGCATCTAGTCCTAAAATTTCATCTGCAATGGTCTCATTGACATTTGCAACAGCTTTTAAAACGCCTTTTCCGCCAAATCTTTCATCATTATCACGCAATTCTAAGGCTTCTTTTGAACCTGTACTTGCACCACTTGGAACTATGGCCGCACCTACACTTCCATCGCTTAGCGTAACTTCGGCTTTTACGGTTGGATTTCCTCTACTATCAAGAACTTCATAGGCTCTAACATCTTCAATTACTAACATTATTCTTCTCCTTCGTCATCTTCGCTACCGCTGATCATACCTTCTATTCCCATAGAATTTTGAATTGCTTTTGTGATTTCATCTGCAATTTCAGGGTTTTCTTTTAAGAAAGCTTTTGAATTTTCTCTACCTTGTCCAAGTTTTTTATCTTTATAAGAAAACCACGCACCACTTTTATCTACGATATCAAGTTTTACACCATAATCGATCAATTCACCTTCACGGCTTAAACCCTCTCCAAACATCACATCAAATTCAGCTTGTCTGAATGGAGGAGCAACTTTATTTTTAACTACTTTTACTTTAACGCGGTTTCCTATAGGTTCTTCGTTTTGTTTTAAGGTTGCTACTTTTCTAACATCTAAACGCACAGAAGCATAGAATTTTAATGCATTTCCACCTGTTGTAGTTTCAGGAGTACCATAACCCATAGCACCAATTTTCATACGAATTTGGTTGATGAAAATTACTGTGGTATTCATTTTATGAACTATACCTGTAAGTTTTCTTAGAGCTTGAGACATAAGTCTTGCTTGAAGTCCTACATGTTGATCGCCCATATCGCCTTCAATTTCTGCTTTTGGAGTAAGTGCTGCAACGCTATCTACTACGATAAGATCTACTGCGCCACTTCTTGCTATAGTTTCTACAATTTCTAAGGCTTGTTCTCCAAAATCAGGCTGAGAAACATACAAATCATCTGTATTTACACCCAAATTTTTAGCATATTTTACATCAAGCGCATGTTCTGCATCGATAAAAGCACAAACTCCACCTGCTTTTTGGCATTCTGCGATAATATGTAAAGTTAGAGTGGTTTTACCTGAACTTTCAGGTCCATAAATTTCTATAATTCTTCCTTTTGGAACACCGCCTATACCTAAAGCAAGATCAAGCCCAACTGAACCTGTGCCTATGCTATCGATTTGCTCGACTTCTTTATCCCCTAGTCTTAAAATAGTGCCTTTTCCAAAGGTTTTATCTAAACTTTTTAGGGCAGCGTCTAGAGATTTTCTTTTATTATCATCCATAACTTTCCTTAAAAATTCTAAATTTTTAGTTAGAATTCTAACAAAATAAAATTAAATAATGATTTATTTTGCTAGAATTAAAGCAAAGATTTACAAGGAAGCATAGATGAAAAAAATTACTATTGCACATTCTCCTGATGCTGATGATATTTTTATGTATATGGCAATTAAATTTGGGTGGATAGGGAATGATTTTGCTTATGAAAATACAGCTTTAGATATACAAACTTTAAATGAATTTGCCTTGAAAAATGAATTTGATGCTACGGCTATTTCTTTTGGGCTTTATCCTTTAATCGCTTCTGAGTATGCACTTTTACGCACAGCAGTGAGTTTTGGTGAAGGTTATGGGCCAAAACTCATCAAGAAAAAAGACACGCATTTAAAAAGAAATTTTAAAGTCGCTTTGAGTGGAGCAAATACCACCAATGCTTTGATTTTTCGCATGAAATATCCTGAAGCAAGAATTATTTATAAGAATTTTTTAGACATTGAAAATGCGGTTTTAAGTGGCGAAGTAGATGCGGGAGTTTTGATCCATGAAAGCATTTTAGATTTTGATCAAAGTCTTTACGTGGAAGCAGAACTTTGGGATATATGGCTTGAATTTGCTAAAGAAAATTTGCCTTTGCCTTTAGGTGGAATGGCTTTGCGTCGTTCTTTACCTTTAAGCGACGTGATTAAGATCGAAAGAGATTTAACCAATGCTGTAAAAATTGCCGATGCAAATCGTAAAATTTTAGCCCCTATGCTTATGGAAAGAAAACTTATCCGTGTTGATGAAGAAAAACTTGATACTTATCTTAATTTATATGCCAATAAAAACTCTATTAGCATGAATCAAACTCAACTTTTAGCTGTAGATACGCTTTTTAAATTAGGATATGATTATAAATTTTATGATAAAATCATACATGTAAATGATTATCTTATCCCTAGCGAATACGAAGAAGCTAGAAATTCTTAAAAAGGATAAAAATGGACGAAAGTACCTTAGTTGCTCTTGGAGTGCAAACCTTTAAAATCACACTTTTACTTTCCTTGCCTATGCTTTTAGCAGGACTTATTGCAGGGCTTGTGATCAGTATTTTTCAAGCAACTACACAGATTAATGAAATGACACTTTCTTTTGTTCCTAAAATCATCTTGGTTGTGGTTATTTTAATCTTTTTAATGCCTTGGATGACTACAACTATGATTGATTTTACTGAGAATATACTAAATCAAATTCCAACTTTTATCAAATGATCATTGATTTTAAAAAATACTCTTCTGTGCGTATAGGAAATGAATTTGAAGTTTTAGTTTTGGATCAAATTTATGATTTTGATGGTTTTTTAATAGGCGGCGCAAATAACCTTTTAGTTAGCCCAAAACCTAAAAATATAGGAATTTTAGGAGATAGTTTTGATTTTATACAAATTTTAGATCGGAATAAAGATTTTATACATCTTCGCATAGGCTGCAAAACAAAATCAAGCAAAATGTATCGCTTTGCCAAAGAAAACAATCTTAAGGGTTTTGAGTATTTAAGCAAAATTCCTGGTACACTTGGCGGGCTTTTGAAAATGAATGCAGGACTTAAAGGAGAGTGTATCAGTCAAAATTTAATCAAAATTGCTACTTCTCAAGGCGAAATTCTAAGAGCAAATATAAATTTTGATTATCGTTTTTGTCCTTTAAATACGCATTTTTTTTGGGCTGAATTTAAACTAAACTTTGGCTTTGATACCCTTAAAGATGAAGCTTTAAAAAATGCAAGAAGCAACCAACCTAGTGGAGCAAGCTTTGGCTCTATCTTTAAAAATCCGAAAAACGACTTTGCAGGACGTTTAATCGAAGCTGTAGGACTTAAAGGATTTAGCAAGGGAGATGCTATGTTAAGCGATAAACACGCAAATTTTTTAATTAATAAAAAAAATGCAAGTTTTGAAGATGCGTTTTTTCTTATCGAATTGGCTAGAAAAAAAGTCTTTGAAGAATTTGGCATAAACTTAGAAAATGAAGTGATTATTATCTAAAAATTTTTCAATATATCTTTAATTTTTTTATTTCATTATCTATAACACTAGCTAACATTTTTGGCATTTGATTTACAATATCTTGATAATTTTGTTTTGTATCTTGATCTTTTAATATCAAATTTAATTTTGCATTTTTTGCTGCAAGAATTTTTCCATTGCTTGTAGAAATAATTTTAAAATTAACACTAGCCACACCCTCTTTACTAGTTGTGATAAAATAATTTGTAATATTTACATAAAAATCTTGCAAATTTACCACCACAACATAATCTGTAAATTTGGCATACATTTTAGCCTTATCTTTTTCTTGTGTTAAAAAAGGACTTACATTTATAAGTTTTGCATCCTTAGGGCTAAAATATGACAAAGTTTTAGGACTTTGATAAATACCATTTGCAGCAGAATTAACCCAATCAAGCCTTAAACTTTGAATCAAATTTTTAGCAAATAATGTAGAAAATTCCTTATCACTCACCCTAAAACCATCTAAAAAATAACCAAAATTTTTCCTAGAAGTTAATACAATAGCAAAATCAATATCCTTATCTTTGGTGATTTGCGATTTTTTTTCAATTAAAGTAGAACTATCAAACAATGCTTTTTGTTGATTTAGATTTGGATTTGCAACATTTTGATTTAGATCTATTACTTCAAAACTATCTGCGCTTTTTTCAATTTTAATAACTTTTTTCTGAGAAAAATTATTCGCTAAAAGATTAGAACTTAAAACTAAACTTAAAAACAAAATGAAACAATACCTCATCTTCATCCTTATAAACTATTTAAATATAAAATTATACTCTTTATTTTATAAAAAATCTTGTAAAAAATTCCTAGATGAAACACAAATAAAAGGATTGGATTTATAACTTAAAGGGTTATATAAAATGTATTTTTTAGAAAAATCGCCCATAAATCCTCCATTTTGATTAATCAAAAAATCTCCTGCTACAATATCCCAAATATTAAGCTTTTCAAATCTTTTATAAACTCCTGCCCTAGCCTCTAAAATAGCACAAAATTTCAATCCAGAGCCTATATTAATAGCTTCTAATTGATGCTCTTTTGCAAAGTCTTCATCTTCTTTGCTAAGATGATTAACACTCAATAAGGCTTTATATTTATTTTTCTCGTATTCTTGCTGGTCAATTTGCAAAGGTTTATCGTTTTTATAAACCTTGGTTTTTGCATGAGCATAGAATATATCACCTTTTGATGGATTTTGTATGAGTGATAAAACAGGGCGATTGTCATGAACCAAACTTATCATAACGCAAAATTCATCACTGCCTTTTAAAAAACCACTTGTTCCATCAAGAGGATCGATAAGCCAAAAAGTTTTTAATTCTTCACACTCTTCTTTGCTGAGTAATTTTTCTTCTGATAGAATTTTAATATCCGTAGAACCCAAAATATCATTTAGAATTTTATTAGAAGCAAGATCTGCTGATGTAAGCGGGCTTTTATCTTCTTTTTCCCAAGTTTTGAAATTTTTTCTCTCTTCTAAAATAGCTTTAGAAGCTTGATTGCTAGCATTTATAGCAATTTCTAAAAATTTATCAAGATTAAGCATGATTATAAACTTTCTATAAGATTTTTTAAAATTATACAAGAAGATTTTGTGGAATTTTTAATTTCCACAAAAATTTTAATTAAATTTTACTAGTTTCACCCAAATAAAGTTGTCTTGGACGGACTATTTTAAGACTTTCTTGCTCTTTTTGTTCTATCCACTGAGCTATCCATCCTGGGGTGCGCCCTATAACAAATAAAGTAGCAAACATTTCATTTGGAATACCTAAGGCTTTTAAAATAAGTCCACTATGAAAATCAACATTCGGATATAACCCTCTTTGAACAAAATAATCATCGCTTAAAGCAATCTCTTCTATACGCGTTGCTACTTTAATAAGATTGGTATCAATACCCAACTCATCAATAAGTTGATCACGAAGCTTTTTCAGTACTTTTGCTCTAGGATCAAAATTTTTATAAACCCTATGCCCAAAGCCCATCAAGCGGAAAGGATCGTTTTTATCCTTAGCTCTTTTGATGAATTCATCTACCCTATCAACACTACCTATTTGCTCAAGCATTCTAATAACACCTTCATTAGCTCCACCATGTGCATGACCCCAAAGCGCACCAATACCTGCTGCTATACAGGCATAAGGATGAGCATGAGTTGAACCCACAGCACGAACTGTTGAAGTTGAAGCATTTTGCTCATGATCTGCATGAAGCATAAAAACTGTATCAAGTGCTTTTACTTCTATAGGTTTAAGCTCTACATGATCGTAAGGATAGGTTCTTAACATATATAAGAAATTTTCTGTAAAACCACGATCTAAATTTGGATAAGCCATAGGAAAGCCGTGTTTATATCTATAAGCGGTGGCCACTATAGTAGGGATTTTAGCTACTATTCTAGCTGCCATTTCCATATATTCTTCTTTTACATTCATGTTTAAATGATCAGGATAAAAAGCACTAAGCGATGAAACAGCACCTTGTAAAACTGCCATAGGATGAGCATTATCAGGGAAAGAATCAAAAAGACGGTGCATACCTTCATGGATAAAAGAACGTTTTTTCATTTCATAACGAAACGCTTCAAGACGCGTAGCATCAGGTAGTTCTTTATAAAGTAAAAGATGAACCACATCTAAATAAAGTTTGTTTTCAGCAAGCCACTCTATAGGATAGCCACGGTGCATTAAAATTCCATTTTCTCCATCAATATAAGTGATTTTTGATTTACAAGTAGCTGTAGAAGTCAAGCCCTCATCATAAGAAAACATTCCTGTTTGTTTATAAAAACTTGACATATCTACAACGCTTGGCCCAGTTGTACCGTCATATATAGGAAATTCATAGCTTTTTCCATTTCTATTATCGGTTATAGTAACGGAATTTGACATTTTCGCTCCTTTTATTGTTACTTTTATTAATTCTAACAAAAAAGGACGATTATGAGTTTTTTTATTATTAAATTTTTAAGATTTTGTTTGCTTTTTTGAGTAAAAAAGTAACTTTCATTTTTTAGAATTAGAAAGAAATTTAATCATACTCATAACAATAACAGCCTCAAATAACGCTGTTAAAATAAGCGCTGAATAAAGTTTCTCATCAATAACCTTGCCCGAATAACCCAGAGTAGCTGTTGCTATAAGCAAGGTTAAAGGCATAGAATGACTAAGACCAAATAAAATCATATTTTTAAAACCAATTCTTTTTAAAAAAACACTTGCACATAAAATTCTTAAACCCACCATAACAAACATAAGTAAAAATGCTTGTAAAACGATTTTATAATCTAAAATCATTTTAAGATCAAAGGTTGAACCTATATGGATAAAAAAAATAGGGATCAAAAACCCATGTCCAAAAGTAGAAAGCTTATGCTCAAGATCTTTTTTATGATCAAAAAAAGTAGCTATAAATGAGCCTGCTATAAAAGAACCAAGAACGATTTCAAGTTTTGTAATAACCATAGCAACAATGATCAGTATAAAAATGGCCATACAAAATCTTATATCTTTTTCATTTTTATCCTCCCATGGCATAAGCACAACTTTAAGCTGAGGATACCACCAAAAAAGCACACCAAGCATTTTAAATCCGAGCAAACAAAGTCCCAAAAAGATATTAAGATATAAAATACTTTGCGCTACATCAATAATACCTGTTCCTTCGCGCAAAAAAGCTCCCGCTATAGTCAAAAGCACAATAGAAATCACCTCAGCTAAAG
Source organism: Campylobacter sp. CFSAN093238 (assembly GCF_012898015.1). Taxonomy (NCBI): domain Bacteria; kingdom Pseudomonadati; phylum Campylobacterota; class Epsilonproteobacteria; order Campylobacterales; family Campylobacteraceae; genus Campylobacter; species Campylobacter sp. CFSAN093238. Next base: position 1,710,727 of record NZ_CP040611.1, read on the forward strand.
TAGCCACTATCATAGCAATATTTAGCCAATAACACTCTTTTCCAAAATCCTTAAAAAGCAAAGATAAAAGCCCTACACTCATCACAGGTATAATGATAACAAATACTAAAGAAAGTCCAAAAATCCATACTATAAGAGAAGATAAAGCGTAAAGTAAAAAAATATAAAAAAAACTTTTTTTGGCGACTTCTTTATCCATATTAAAAAAGGCTCTTAAATTTACTTCCATACCTGCTATAAACATTAGATAATAAAAACCTACATTTGCTAAAAGTGCAAAATTTTCACTTTTTCCTATGAAACCAAAATATGCTATTATTGCCCCTAAAATAATTTCAGTAGCTGAAAGAGGCAAGCGTAAAATTTTTGCAATATGCGGAGAAAAAAGTAAGCATAAAGCTATAACAATAAGAATTTTTAGATCAATTAAACCTTGTGGATCAATGACACTCTGATGCAAAAGTAAATCCCATTTCTTTTAATTTTATTATATCTTGACTTGGTTCTTCACCTTTAGTGGTTAAATAATCCCCTATAACAATAGCCCCAGCACCTGCTTGAAAAATTTCATACTGCCTTTCTCGCAACACCACTTCACGCCCACCTGCTACCATTACCACGCTTTGCGGTAAAGCCTCTTTGGTATCACGAACAATTTTTAAGGCTTCATCAGCATTAAGTCTTGGAACTTGTAGTTTTAAATTTTCATTTGCTATAAAAAAATTAATAGGCGTTGAAAAAGGCTGTAATTCTTGCAAAGATTTTCTAAAACTTAGTCTATCTTCTTCACTCTCACCCATACCATAAATTCCACCACAACAAAGCATAAGTCCTGCTTCTTTAGCGTTTAAATTGGTTTGAAATCTACTTTCCCAAGTATGAGTGGTGCAAATTTGTGGAAAAAATTCCTTAGAACTTTCAAGATTGTGATTATAAGAAAAAATTCCTGCTTTTTTAAGTTCTTTGAGTTGTTCCACGCTTGCCATACCATTACAGGCAATTAAAAGCAAATTAGGCACTTCTTTTTGCACAGCCTTAGCAGCCTCACAAACATACTCAAGCTTTTCATCATCAAGCCCAAGTCCTGCTGTAACCAAACAAAAACCCAAGGCTTCATTTTTCTTTGCCATTTTCGCTTCTAAAACGATTTGTGAAAGTTCTTTACGACGATATTTTTGAATATCTGTTTTTACATGGGCACTTTGGGTGCAGTATTTACAGTCTTCTGAACAATTTCCACTCGCTATATTTGAAATAGCACAAAGCATGATTTGCATTCTAATCCTTCATTTCTTTTTTGATTTTGCACTTTAAGCATTCTAAGAATGTACCTTTTTTAAGCTCTTTTATCACTAAAGTTTCGCCACACTCTTCGCATTTTTCTTCACTTGGTTTGTATTTGCTTATAAAATTGCATTTTGGATAAGCACTACAACCATAAAATTTACCGCGTTTTGAAAAGCGTTCTACGATTTCACCTTTTTGACAACTTGGACAAGTAATGCCTGTACCATTAGCTTTAGCTTTTGCGGCTGTATTTTCGCTTTCGTTTTTGCTTTCACTTTTTAAATTTCTTGAATACTTGCATTTTGGGAAATTTAAACACGCTACAAATTCTCCAAAACGCCCTTTTCTAATAGCAAGCTCTCCGCCACAATCAGGACAACTTTCGCCTAGTTTTGTGACAGTTTTTTGACTAGCTATTTTTGTTTTTCCTTCTTCGATTTTTCTCATAAAAGGATAGTAAAATTCTTTTAAAGTTTCTTGCCAATCTGCCTTATCTTCTGCGATTTCATCTAGGGTATTTTCAAGGTTTGAAGTAAATTTACTATCTACTATATCGCTAAAATTTTTCTCAAGCACTTCGGTTACATTAAAAGCAACATCGCTAGGAATGAGTTGTTTTTTATCTATTGTTACATAATCACGGCTTGTAAGTATAGAAATGGTTGGTGCATAAGTAGAAGGGCGACCTATGCCTAAACTTTCAAGTTTTTTTACAAGTCCTGCTTCTGAATACCTTGAAGGTGGTTCGGTAAAATGTGAGTTCATTTCTAAATTTTGCACTTTTAAATTTTGGCCTATTTTAAAATTTGGCAAAATTTTATCCTTATCCATATCACCATAAACTTTATAATATCCATCAAAAAGGATTTTTCTACCGCTTATTTTAAAAACTGCTCTATCATTTTTTACAAATACATTTTGAGTTTGAGAGATAGCAGGACTCATCTGACAGGCTAAAAAGCGATTGTAAATAAGTGTGTAAAGTTTTAACTCATCTTTGTCTAAAAATTTAGCCGCAATTTCTGGAGTAAAACTTAAATTTGTAGGGCGTATAGCTTCATGAGCTTCTTGAGCGCCTTTAGTCTTTGTAGTATATACATTTGCTTTGCTTGGAAGATAGTCTTTGCCAAAATTTGCTTGTATGAATTTTCTTGCATTTTCTACTGCTTCTTTGGCTAAATTTAAACTATCGGTTCTCATATAAGTAATAACCCCCATCACGCCTTCATGGGTATTTACTCCTTCATAGAGCTTTTGAGCTATCATCATGGTTTTTTTAGGGTTAAAACCAAGGCGATTGCTGGCACTTTGTTGTAAAGTTGAAGTCATAAAAGGAGGCGGCGGAGCGATTTTTCTTTCTTTGCTTTCAATGTCACTTATACTATAAACTTCATTTTTACAAGCTTCTAGTATAAGTTTAGCACGATCTTTGTTGGTAATGGTAAGTTTTTCTATCTTGGCTTTATCAAACTCAACTAGTTCTGCATCTAAATCTTTTTGAAAAATCATATCAATACTAAAGTATTCTAGGGGTACAAAGGCACGAATTTCTTTTTCACGATCGACTATGATCTTTAAAGCCGCACTTTGAACACGCCCAGCACTAAGTCCTCTTTGAATTTTTTGTCCTAATAAAGGGCTGAGCTTATACCCTACAATGCGATCTAAAAGACGTCTGGTTTGCTGAGCATTTACAGAGTGCATGTTTAATTTTCTTGGATTTTTTAAAGCATTTTCTATAGCGCTTTTAGTGATTTCATGAAAAACAATGCGTGGTAAGGTGTTTTCATCTTTTCCTATAGCTTTTGCAATATGATAGGCTATAGCCTCTCCTTCCCTATCTTCATCCGTTGCAAGATAGACTTCTTTGGCATCTTTGGCTTTGCTTTTAAGTTCTTTAACTAAGGCGCTATGATCACTTGTGATTCTATACTCAGGGATAAATTCATCATCTTCTATTTTAATCCCAAAGCTTGATTTAGGCAAATCTCTAATATGTCCTTTAGAAGCGATAACTTCATAATCTTTTCCCAAAAAATTTCCTATGGTTTTAGCTTTTGCAGGAGATTCTACTATGATTAAATTTTTCTTCATTTTGCACCCTTGTTAAATAAAAAGCTGAATTTAGCTAAAAATATTTAAAATTCTACTTATAAAATATATTTTAATCAAGCTAAAATATTTTAAAAACAAAACTATCATAACAAAATAAATAAAATATAATTTTAAGTAATTTTAAATACAAACCATAATTTTTGGAGTATAATAAAATAAAAAAGGTAAAAATTATGAATGACAAAACTTATAAATTTCATCCAAATGACACAAAAATGGATAAAAAAATAATTCAAATTACTGAAAAGTCCGGATTTAAAGCAGCTGTGTTTTCTATGGCTGCTATGACTATGCTAGGAAGCGTGGTCATTTCATCTGCTCTGCCTGCTATCAACAGACATTTTGAAGAACTTTTAACCCAAAGTGGCGCTACTCTTGCTTCAAGTTTCACATTAGCTCATCTTGATATACTTGTTCGCTTAGTTTTAACCATCCCTGCTATTTTTGTTGTCATTTTATCTCCATTTGCTGGTATTTTAATGGATAAATTTGGCAAATTAAAATTCATTCTTCCAGCTATGGTGGTTTGGACTATTTCTGGGATAAGTGGCTTTTTCTTAAATGATATTTATGCTATACTGACTTCAAGAGCTATTTTTGGTATGGCAACTGCTTTTATAATGACAGGCGCTTCGGCTTTGCTTGGGGATTATTATAGTCGTGGTGGCTTTAATCGCAGAGAAAATGCTTTAAGCCTTCAAGGATTTTTTTGTGCGATAGGGGGTGCTGTTTTTATTTCTATTGCGGGATTTGTTTCAAGTTATTCTTGGCGTTATCCTTTTTTGGTATATGGACTTGGAATTTTAATTACCTTAATGGCTATCATTTATCTTTTTGAACCTAGAAAATTTAAATTCTATAATCATACAAAAATAGAAACAAAAACAAATTATTGGCAATTTTTCCCTATCTATTTTATAGGTTTTTTTATCATGGTAGTTTATTATATTTCGCCAACTCAACTTCCTTACTATATAGAAGAACATTTGGGATTGGATCCTAAATATATAGGTATTTCGATGTCTGTATCTGCACTATGTTATGGTTTTTTCTCTCTAAGCTATAGATATATTATAAAATTCTTAAGTATTAAAACTATCTATGTTTTAACTCTTTTTATCGTATCTTGTTCTTTTTTGCTGCTTTTTTTAGTAGATAGCTTTTTCACAGTTTTAATCGCCTTAGCTTTGCTTGGAATGGGTGGAGGTATTATGCTTGTAAATAATACGGCTTATCTTTTTTCAATCTGTCCTGAAAATGCTCGCTCTAGGGCTTATGGAATTTTAGCAAGTTGTATATTTTTAGGACAATTTTTAAGTCCTATTATCTCTCAACCTATCGTTAGACAAATGGGTCTTGTAGATGCTTTTTTAACATGGTCAATAGTAATTTTTATAGTGTGCATTGTGTTTTTATTTTTAAAGCAAAAACCTAGAATAAATTAGCAAGAAAAATCTTGCTAATTTTATTTATTACAAACCTACCGCACTTAAAGTTTGGTATTTACTCATATAAATTTGAGCTTCAATTTTTCTCATCGTATCAAGTGCTACTTGAACTACAATAAGTACAGAAGTGCCGCCAAAATGAAAAGGCACACCCATAAATTTCACCAAAACCCAAGGTAAGGTTGCAACAAGCCCTAAATAAATAGAACCTGATAAAGTTAAACGAGAAGCCACTTCGTTAAGATAACTTGAAGTTCCTTCACCTGGACGAATTCCAGGGATAAAACCGCCTTGTTTTTTCAAATTTTCTGCTATGTCTTTAGCGTTAAATACGATAGAAGCATAAAAATAAGCAAAGAAAATTACAAACAAGAAAGTTAGAACATGAAACAAATAACTATTTGGATTTAAAAAGTCATTAATGGCTTGTAGATAAGGATTTGTACTAGTTTGTAAAATTGTTGTTGGAAACATCAAAATCGCACTAGCAAAAATCGGTGGAATAACCCCACTAAGATTGAGTTTAATAGGAATATAATTCATAATGCGTTTGTTTTGATTTTGCATTACAACTTTACGAGAATAAGAAATAGGAATTCTTCTTTCTCCAAGTTCTATATAAATAATCACCCCTATGGTGATTAAAATCAAAGCAAAAATTGCAAAAGCGGTTAAGAAATTCATCTCGCCTGAATTGATTTGTCCTACAGTTCCTGAAATCGCTCTTGGAATACCTGAAACAATACCTGCAAAAATGATTAAAGAAATACCATTTCCTATACCTCTTTGTGTGATTTGTTCGCCAAGCCACATTAAAAGCATAGTTCCAGCAAGCATAGAAATAGCACAAAGTGCGATAAACATATTTAAATCTTCTACCATTATAGCCCCTGCACCACCACGACCGTGCAAGCTTTGCAAACCTATAGCAACGCCTATACTTTGAACCAAAGTAATCACAATAGTCGCATAACGGATAATTTGCATATATTTTTGCATACTATCACGCTCTTTTTTCATCTTACCAATATTTGGAAAAGTTGCTGCAAGAAGCTCCATAATAATAGAAGCAGTAATATAAGGCATAATACCTAAAGAAATGATAGAAAAGCGTTCAGCTGCTCCACCACTAAAAACATTAAATAAACCCAAAGCATTGTTTTGATTGTTATTAAAAAATTCCGCAATCACATCAGCATTGACGCCAGGAACTGGCACATAAGCCAGAACCCTATAAGCAAATAAAAATGCTAAGGTGATTAAAATCTTATTCGTCAATGCTCTATTCATTATTTTGATCCGGTGACGCTAATATTCTCGTCTTTGATTTTTGATACTAAGTCTTTTGCACTTGCACCAATTAATTTGATTTTATTCACAGATTTTGAAATTTTGTGAACACTTTTAATGCTCTCAAATGTAATTTCACTAAGCTCTTTTACAGCTGTGATTTTTTCAACATTGATCACATAAGGTTTTTGAATTTTAGAAGTAAAACCTACTTTTGGTAGTCTTCTTTGAAGTGGTTGTTGACCCCCTTCAAAACCTCTTTTTTCATTATAACCTTTTCTAGCAGTTTGACCTTTACCCCCTTTAGTAGCAGTCTTACCCATGCCAGAACCTTGACCACGGCCAATTCTTTTAGTTTTATGCGTTGAACCCGCTGCTTTTGTTAAATTCATCTTCTTATCCTTTTAACATTGTTAAAGCTTTGATTGTAGCACGAACCACATTAGCTGAATTATTTGAACCCAAAGACTTGGTTAAGATGTCTTTAATACCTGCAAGTTCCACGATAGGGCGTGTAGAACCACCTGCGATAACTCCTGTACCTTCGCTAGCTGGTTTAAGTAAAATTCTACTTGCGTTGTATTTCACCTCTACATCGTGAGCGATAGTTGAGCCTTTAGTTTTAACTTCAACGATATTTTTAAACGCATCGTCAACAGCTTTACGGATGGCATCTGGAACTTCCTTAGCCTTACCATAACCAACACCTACCAAACCTTTGCGGTTTCCAACAATAACTAAAGCAGTAAATCTAAATCTTCTACCACCTTTAACAACCTTAGTAACTCTGCCGATATCGACGATTACTTCTTCAAATTCTTCTCTATTATATTTTTCCATCGATTTACCCCTTATAGCCTAATGCCATTTTCTCTTAAAGATTCAGCCAATGCTGCGATAACACCATGATATATATAACCATTTCTATCAAAAACAGCTTGTTCTATCTTTTTAGCTTTTAAAGTTTTAGCAAATTCAGCAGCGATTTTTTTAGCACCTTCTTTATTTGCTTTAACGCCAAGTTTGCGTCCATCAACTGCTGCTAAAGTTACAGCTTTTACATCATCAATCGCTTGGATATATAGAGTTCTGTTCGATTTAAATACAGAAATTCTTGGAAAATTTTCACAACCTGAAATTTTCGCTCTAATTCTTTTTTTTCTTTTGATTCTTAAAGTTAGTTTTCTTTTTAATACATTTGCTCTCATATTCTACCCTTACTTCTTAGATGTCTTACCAGCTTTGCGGATAATGCGTTCATCAGAATACTTAACGCCTTTTCCTTTATATGGCTCTGGTGGTCTAAATTCACGAATTTGAGCAGCAACTTGACCTACAACTTGTTTATCACTTCCTTTAACTGCAATAGTATTTTTATCCACTACAATTTCAATTCCTTCTGGAATATCATAATTAATAGGATGAGAAAAACCAAGGCTTAGTTCTAAAACTTTACCTTTTAAAGCTGCTTTATAACCAACTCCATTGATTTCAAGAGTTTTTGAAAAACCTTGAGTTAAACCTACAACGATATTGTAAGCTAAAGCTCTGTAAGTTCCCCAATAAGCTCTACTTTGTCTGTCTTCACCTTTTGGAGAAAAAAGAATATTATTATCTTTAATCTCAACATTTACATTTGCTTTAGTATCAAGTTCTTTTGCTAAATTTCCTTTTTTAAATTTAAGCAAATTTCCTTCTAATTTTACTTCTACTCCTGCTGGAATAGCAATCGGTTGTTTACCTATACGAGACATATTTTTCCTTTTTATTTGTCTAGGATATTTCTACTTTTTTAAAAGAATGGATACCCAATGCCATAAAAAGCAGATTTTTTACCAAATGGTACATAAAATTTCGCCGCCAACACCTGCTTTATAAGCTTCATCATTAGCTAAAACGCCATGACTTGTGCTAACTACGATAGTACCATAACCATTTTTAAAACGCTTGATTTCATCTTTACCTTTATAAACACGACGACCAGGCTTAGAAATTCTTTTAAGCTCATTGATAACACTCTTACCTTTTTCATCGTATTTTAAAACTACATTGATAAATTTCTTTTTATCTTCTTCAATAACATTAAAACTCTCAATATAGCCCTTAGCTTGAAAAATTCCAACTAAAGCTTCTACAACTTTAGAATGTAAAAGCTTGGTTGTTTCAAGCTTTCTCATTCCTGCATTTCTGATACGAGTGAGTGAATCTGAAATAATATCATTTATCATATTTTATCCTTACCAACTTGCTTTCTTAAGACCTGGAATCAAACCTTCGTTGCCCATTTTTCTTAAGCAAACTCTGCAAATTCCAAAATCTCTATAAACCGAATGCGGACGTCCACAAATTTGGCATCTTGTATAAGCTCTAACTTTAAATTTAGGCTTGCGTGCCGCTTTTGCAATCATTGATTTTTTAGCCATCTTACTTTCCTTTTGTAAATGGCACACCGATAAGTTCTAATAACTTTTGTGCCTGTTTGTCATTTTGTGCTGTTGTAACTATAGAAATGTTCATACCATGAGTTCTTAAAATTTTATCATACTCCACTTCTGGGAACATCAACTGCTCATCAAGACCGAAGTTATAGTTTCCGCGTCCATCAAAACCATCTCTACTTAAACCTCTAAAGTCTTTCACCCTTGGCAAAGCAATGGAAATTAATTTATCAAGAAAAGCATACATATTTTCTTTTCTTAAAGTTACCATTACACCCACAGGAAAACCTTCGCGAACTTTAAATCCTGCAACTGATTTTTTAGCTTTAGTAATCACAGCCTTTTGTCCTGCAATTAAAGAAATAGTATCTGCAACATTTTGCAATACTTTTTGATCTTTAGCCAACTCACCAGCACCTACGCTGATAACTACTTTTTCGATCACAGGGATAAGCATAGGATTTTTAATATCAAATTCTTTAACCAATGCAGGTTTAATGCTTTGATTATATTTTTCTTTTAATCTCATCATCGCTTACTCCTGAACTTTTGCCACATTGGAAATATCCATTGGCATTTCTTTATTGATAAAACCACCATTTGGGTTTTTCTCACTCGGCTTAATAGCTTTTTTAGCGATTTTACATCCTTCAACTACCACTTTAAGTGTTTTTGGATATACCGCTAAAACTTTACCTGTTTTACCTTTATCATCACCTGTGATAACCTTAACGCTATCACCTTTTTTGATTTTTAATTTAACCGCCATTATAATACCTCCGGTGCTAGTGAAACGATTTTCATAAAGCCACCATATCTAACTTCTCTGCCCACTGGCCCAAAGATACGAGTTCCGATAGGCTCTCTTTTGTTGTCAAGAATAACCGCAGCATTTTCATCAAAACGAATCAAAGAACCATTATCTCTATGAATTTCTTTTTTAGTTCTAACGATAACCGCTTTTACCACTTGACCTTTTTTAACTTTTCCATTTGGTAAAGCTTTTTTAACAGATGCAACGATTACATCACCTACGGTAGCGTATCTTCTTTTGCTACCCCCTAAAACCTTGATACACATTAATTCTTTTGCACCGCTATTATCAGCAACTGCAAGTCTTGTAAAACTTTGAATCATTACTCAACTCCTGTAGCTAATACAGATTTTAAGCGAAATGATTTTCTTTTTGAAAGTGGTCTGCATTCTACTGCAACAACAGTATCACCCACTTTAACTTCATTTCTCTCATCATGAATTAGATATTTTTTAAAGCGTTTAACAATTTTTCTATATCTTGGATGAACCACTTTTCTTTCAACCAAAACACTTGCGGTTTTTTCACCAGCGATTTTAACAACAACGCCTTGAATTTCTCTTTTAAATGCCATTTTCTATCCTTATCTTAAAGCGTTAATTGCTGTATTTATTCTAGCAATGTCTTTTTTTACTTGGCTAATCTCTTTTGGATTAGTAAGTTGCATTGTTTTTAGCTTTTGTTTTAAAGTGAATAAAAGCACCTTTTTTTCTTTTAGCATTGTTGCAAGCTCAGCTGCTGTTTTATCTTTAATCTCAGTATATTTCATTTTGGCTCTCTCTTGTAACAAACTTAGTTTTAAATGGAAGTTTATGCATAGCTAAAGTCAATGCTTCTCTTGCCATTTCTTCGCTTACTCCTGCCATTTCATAAATGATACGACCTGGCTTGATATTCATTACCCATTCCTCAACAGCACCTTTACCTTTACCCATACGAGTTTCTAAAGGTTTTTTTGTCAAAGGCTTATCTGGAAAAACTCTAATCCAAGTTTTTCCTTGTCTTTTAACAAAACGAGTTAAAGCGATACGCGCTGCTTCGATTTGGCGTGAGTTAATGCGTCCTGCTTCAGTTGCTTTTAATGCAAATTCACCAAAAGTAAATTCTGTTCCACGATTAGCATAACCTCTGTTACGCCCTTTCATCATTTTGCGATATTTAGTTCTTTTTGGCATTAACATGATTATTTACCCCTTCTTGTGCGTCTTGGCTTTTTAGCTGGAGCACTTTCTTCAGTTTTTTCAGGTTGCATACCTTTGTGCAATACTTCACCTTTAAAGATCCATACTTTAACTCCTATGTTTCCATAAGTAGTTCTAGCTTCTGCAAAACCATAATCGATTTTTGCTCTTAAAGTATGAAGTGGAACGCGTCCTTCAAGATACCATTCTGTTCTTGCCATTTCAGCACCGCCTAAACGACCGGAAACTGAAACTTTAATTCCTTTAGCACCTGCTTTTTGCGCACCTTGGATTACTTTTTTCATTGCTCTTCTAAAAGCAATTCTTTTTTCAAGTTGAGTTGCAACACTTTCAGCAGCAAGTTGAGCTGAAGCTCCTGCTTTTCTTTCTTCTTTGATATTGATATTTACATCTTTACCGATTAAATCTTGCAATTCTTTTCTTAAATTATCAACATCACTACCTTTTTTACCGATGATGATACCTGGTCTTGCAGCAACTACAGTAACGCGAAGTTTTTTAGCAGTTCTTTCTACTAAAATTTGGCTAATTCCTGCGTAATAAAGTTTTCTTTTTAAGAAAGCTCTGATTTTGTAATCTTCACCGATATTTTCTACTAAATTTGCTTTAGTTGGAAACCATCTTGATTCCCAGTTTCTATTGATTCCTAGTCTTAGACCAATTGGATTAACTTTTTGTCCCATTAGCTTTCCTTTTTCGCTGTTGCTTTTTTAGTGCTTGTTGTTTTTTTAGCTGGAGCTTTTGTTGTAGTAGTTTTTTTAGCTACTGTTTTTTTCTCTTCAGCTTTCACTTCCGCTTTTACCACTTCTACTAAAATATGTGAAGTTGGTTTTCTAATACGACTTGCACTTCCTCTAGCTCTTGGTCTAAATCTTTTTAATACCGCAGCTGCGTCAACACGACAACTTTTTACAATCACTTCGTTTGCTTCAAAGCCACCATTTGCTACTGCACTTGAAATTGCATTTGCGATATATTTTGCACCTTTATTTGGCATAAATTTTAAACTAGCCATAGCTAATTCTGCATTCATCCCCTGAACTTCTCTAGCAATCAATCTTGCTTTAGTTGAAGATAATCTTATGAATTTAATTAATGCTTTACTCATATCTTATCCCTTACTTACCAATTTTCTTTTGCACAGAGCCTTTATGCCCTTTAAATGTGCGTGTTGGAGCAAATTCACCAAGCTTATAACCGATGTGATTTTCAGTAATATAAACTGGAATAAAGCTTTTACCATTATGAACATTAAATGTAAGTCCTATCATATCAGGAGTAATTGTGCTTCTTCTTGACCAAGTTTTAATTGGTTTATTATCATTAGCCTTTTTAGCAGCGATGACTTTTTTCATTACATGATCATCAACAAAAGGACCTTTTTTTAGTGATCTAGCCATCTTACTTTCCTTTTCTTCTTGAAATTATTAGCTTATCGCTAGCCTTTTTACGACGAGTTTTCGCACCTTTGGTTGGTTTACCCCACGGAGTTACTGGATGACGGCCTGAATTTTTCTTACCTTCACCCCCACCGTGCGGGTGATCTACTGGGTTCATTGCAGAACCACGAGTTTGCGGGCGGATACCTCTATGGCGATTTCTACCTGCTTTACCGATAGTTACATTAGCCCATTCTTCATTTCCAACTTCGCCGATACTTGCCATACATTCAGCTAAAACTTGTCTCATTTCGCCACTTGCAAGTCTTAAAATAACATATTTTTCTTCTTTACCCATAAGTTGTGCATAAGCACCTGCGGAACGGATCATTTGACCGCCTTTACCTGGTTTTAACTCAACATTATGAACAATAGTACCCACAGGAATGTTTTTAAGTTTCATTGCATTGCCTGGTTTAATATCAAGTCCGCTTTCAGCAGCTGAAACTATATCACCAACGCTTAATCCACGTGGTTGAAGAATATATCTTTTTTCCCCATCTTTATAAGCAATCAAAGCAATTCTACAATTTCTATATGGATCATACTCGATTGCTTCTACTTTGCCTTCTATACCGAATTTACGACGTTTAAAATCAATAATTCTGTAAAGTTTTTTAGCACCCGCTTCTTTATGACGACTTGTAATTCTTCCATAGCTGTTACGACCCGCGTGTGCTGGAAGTTTAACAAGTAGTGAGCGTACACTTGGTTTAGCTGTAATATCTTCAGAACTTAAACCTGTGATATATCTTCTACTTGGAGTATATGGTTTATAAGTTTTAATTGCCATCTTAAGCCTCCGTATTTTCTAAGCTAACACCTTCAGGTAGCTTAACATAGAATTTTTTGTAATTGTTTCTTTGACCTAAACGACCTCTAAAACGCTTAATTTTTCCATCCATTCTTAAGGAATTGATGCTTTTTGGAGTTACACCAAAATACTCTTTTAAAACCGCTTTTAAGCCTGTTTTAGTCATTTTTGGCGAAGTTTGAATAACTACGACACCTTGCTCTTGCAAATTCAAACTTTTTTCTGTGTAAAGTATAGTCTTTATATCAGTAATATCTGCCATAATTATCCCTCTTTTGTAATAGATTCTAACGCTGATTTTTCCATAATAACAGCATTAAATACAGATACTAAATAAGCATTTACTTCAGTTACATCAACTACATAGCAATTTGCTAAATTTCTGTAAGCTAAAAGTGTTTTTTCATCTAGTAAATCTTTAACGATTAAAGCATCTTTGACGCCAAGTTTTTTAATCACAGCGTTTGCATCTTTTGTTTTACCACTTTCAATAGCCAAAGAATCAGCAGTAAATAACACACCTTTAGCTGCTTTATCTGCTAAAGCTCTTTCAAGCGCCAATCTTTTTTGTTTTTTATTTACTTTTTGGAAGTAGTTTCTTTCATTTGTTGGACCAAAAGCAACCGCACCGCCTACCCAAACGTTAGTTCTTGTTGAACCCGCTCTAGCACCGCCACGACCTTTTTGTCTCCAAGGTTTTTTACCACCACCACTTACATCACTTCTACCTTTAGTATGAGCTGTATTTGCTCTTAAACTTGCAAGGTAAGATTTTACATACAAGTAAAGATTGTGTGGATTTACTTCCGCATATTTTGAAGGTAAATCAAGTTCACCTGCTTTTTCTAATTTATCATTTAAAACAACTACTTTACTCATTTTGCAATCCTTATTTTACCCATAGCACCATTATAACCTGGTACTGCACCTTTAACTACTAAAATTTTATTTTCAGCATCATAAGATACAACTTCGTTTTTAACGGTCACTTTAGTATTTCCATAGTGTCCTGCCATTTTCATACCTGGTTGAACACGACCTGGCCATTCTCTATTACCAATAGATCCATGGCGTCTGTGAAATCTAGAACCGTGACTTGCTGGACCCCCTGCGAAGTTATGTCTCTTCATAACACCGCTATAACCTCTACCTTTAGTGTTAAAGCTTACTTTTAAAATTTTTGCTTCATTTAATGGAGTTTCATCTAAATCTCCTGCTTCAGTATTTGCTACTTCTAAAGTCGCAAATCTATTGTATTCTGCAGAAAGATTGTATTTTTTTTGTTGTCCTGCGACACATTTATTACTTGCTTTACCTTTTGGATATGCTACTAAAGCCTTTCCGCCTTCAACTTCACATACTTTTGCATTTACAACTCTTAGTAAAGTTACAGCGATACTTGGATTAGTAATTGTTCTGCTCATTCCAATTTTTTCTACAATATATTCCATATCTTATCCTTACTTACCCATAGCTCTTACTTCAACGCTTACTTCTGGCGCTAAATCAAGCTTCGTTAAAGAATCAACTGTATCTGGAGTCGCTGCTACTATATCTAGCATACGCGCGTGAATTCTTATTTCAAACTGCTCACGAGAATCTTTGTTAATGTGTGGAGATTTTAAAACTGTATAGCGTTTGATTTTAGTAGGCATTGGTATCGGACCTCTAATATCCGCACCTGTTCTTTTAACAGCTTCTACGATTGCTGCAACTGTTCTGTCTAGTACTCGATGGTCATAAGCTTTTAGCTTAAGCCTAATTCTTTCCATAATATTTCCTTTAAAAAGAACTCGTTAGTTAAAAACTAACCAATTTTATAAAAATTGAAATGAGAGTATATAAAATCTTGTTTTCAAAGTCAAGGAATTTGATGAAATTTTTCTATTATTTTCCTTTTAAAAAGGATAAAAATAGAATTTTTAGAATTTAAAAATTATCATTATTTTTTAAATTTTTGTATATAATGGTCAATATCTTATTTCATTAAATTTTAAAAAATCTCTTAATTTTTCATATTCGCCATTTTCTAAATAACGATGTTTTCCCGCCTTCAACATACCAAGATCTAAAGCCCCAAAAGCAACACGCTTAAGATCCATGACTTCAAGATCAAAATGTCCAAAAAAGCGTCTAAGCTCTCTATTTTTACCTTCATTTATAACCACTCTAAGCTTAGTATAGCCTCCACTTGATCCAAAAATTTCAAAGTCTATAAAAGGAGCAAAACTCATAGAGGTAATTTTAGTTTTTGCATGTGCGCCTTTTTTTTCATTTTTAATCTCAAGTCCATTTTGCATGGCTTCGATGACTTGTTTGCTCACCGTGCCTTTAACTTTAAGGTAGTATTCTCTTTCTAAATCGCTATGCATTAAAGCATCGGCAATCACAGGAGAATCTGTAAGCAAAAGTAAGCCTTCACTTGCATAATCCAGCCTACCTACGCTAAGCCAAGTACTAAATTGTCTTGGCAAGGTATCATATATAGTTTTTCTTCCACGATCGTCTTTTTTACTGACAATTTCACCTTTTTGTTTATGGTAGATTATCACGCTAAATTGCGTTCTTTTTTGTACTCTTTTACCTTTAACAAAAACTTTATCATCAAATTTAACTTCATCGCTTAAAAGGGCAATTTTGTTGTTTATTTTTACTAAGCCTTGTTTGATAAGTTCATCGGCTTCACGGCGTGAATAGCGGGTGTTATGGGATATAAATTTATTAATTCTCATTTGATCTTCCTTAAAAAGGGCGTTTTTGCCCTTTTTTACATTACAAAAATAGTTGGAACTATGGTTGGGTATTTTTTAATCTTTCTAAAGATGTGTTTTCTTAAAACTTGGCGGATTTGATTTTCTAAAAATCTTGGATCATTGAGTACTTCATCTTTAACATTGATGAAAAATTGTCCTAAAACTTCAGCCATATCTTTGCTAAAAGCATGATCGTGTTTGTCAGCTACTAGCCCATAGCTAAATACTCTTGGTTTGTTGATCAGTGTTTTTGTAGCTTTGTCAATTTGTGCGATAATAACTACTATACCACTATCTGCAAGTTTTTGACGATCTATAACTACATCATCGGCGATTTGTTTATTGATTTGATTATCTACAAAAACTTTACCTGTTTTTACGGTTTTTATGCGTTTGACATATTTTTGGCAAAGTTCTACTTGATCGCCATCACTCATAAGATAAATATTTCTTTCAGGGATACCGCACTTCATCGCTGTTTCTTTGTGTTTGGTGATGTGATTGTATTCTCCATGAACTGGTAGGAAAAATTTAGGCTTAGTAAGGGTTAGCATAAGCTTTTGCTCTTCTATACTAGCGTGTCCGCTTACATGAATTTCACTAAATTCTTGATACGCTACTTTAGCTCCTGCTTTTAAAAGATAGTCAAGCACCGCAGAAACACTTGCTTCATTTCCTGGTATGGCTTTAGCTGAAATAATCACTTGATCTGTAGGTTTGATTTTTATAAATTTATGCTCATCAGTTGCCATTCTATAAAGCGCACTCATGGTTTCGCCTTGACTTCCTGTAGTTACGATAAGCACTTCATTGTCTTTATATTTGCTTACTTCATCAGCATCGATGAAAATTTTTCTATCAAGTTTGATGTAGCCTAATTCCATAGTGGTATAAAGATTTCTTTCCATAGAACGACCGATCACACAAACTTTTCTACCGTATTTTAAACCATAAGTGATAGCTTGATAAACGCGGTGGATATTAGAACTAAAAGTACTCATGATCACCCTGCCTTTGGTACGTGCAAAGATTTGATCAAAAGTTGGCCCTACGGAGCTTTCACTTTTTGTATAACCTTCTTTGTACGAATTTGTACTATCGCTTAAAAGACATAAAACCCCTTCTTCTCCATAATGTGCCAAACGTCCTAAGTCTGTTGGATAGCCATCGATTGGAGTTTGATCAATTTTAAAATCACCTGTGTGGATAATCGTTCCTGCTTTTGTTTTGATCGCAAGTGCTGAAGCATCAATGATAGAATGCGTGATGTGGATCCACTCTATATCAAATTCGCCTATCTCATAAACACGGCGTTTTTCTACAGGGCGAAACCATTTGCGTTCTGCTTTTAAGCCATGTTCTTCAAATTTGTTTGAAATCATTCCTAAAGCCAAAGGTGTAGCGTAGATAGGAAATTGGAATTCTTTAAAGAAATAAGGCACTGCACCGATATGATCTTCGTGTGCATGAGTGATCACTATACCACGAATTTTATCTTTAATTTTTCTTACATAGTCAAAATCAGGGATGATAATATCTACCCCATGCATAGTTCCATCAGGAAAACTCATACCTATATCTACTATAATTGCATCTTTATTGGTTTCAAAAACACTGATATTTCCACCAATTTCTCCTAAACCTCCTAAAGGAGTGATGCGGATTTTATGCTCGCTAGAATTATTATATTTTAAAGGGTGTAAGCGGTTTTCATGTGAAACACGGTTAGCTTCTATGCATTCTGCAAGAGCGATTTGCCAATCTTCATTACCTGTGAGTTTTGAAGGAAGATTGCGATTTTTCTTCTTTTTTTTCTCAGTTTTATTTTCTGAGTTTTCAGAATTTTCCTTGTTGGAATTTTGATCAATTTTTGGAGTATCATTTTCATTTTGCAAAGAATCAGCTAATTTTTTTCTACGATTTTTATATTTATAGCGTTTATTGTTTTTTGAATTTGAGTTCGGATTTTGTTCGTTTTTATTTATCTCTTTGTTTTCGTCCATATTCATCCTTTAATTTGTCATAAATTTTAAGGTATAAATCAACGCAAATTTCATGTGGTCTGATGTTTTCTTTTAAGCCAAGAGTGCTTAAAACTTCTAAAACTTTTGCTTTATATGTTTTTAAATTTCCTAAGAGTTGTTTTCTAGGAGCTTTAAAACAATCTTTTAGAAAATTTTTGAAATTTTCTATTTCGCAAAGTTCATCAAAATCCTTAGTTTTAATCAAACTCATCACCGCTGACATAACTTTTGGTGGAGGATTAAAACATTGTGGATCAACATCAAAAAGTATTTTTCTTTCGCAAATCATTGCACTTAAAACACCTAAGGAAGAAAACTCACTATTTCCTTCTTTAGCGCAGAATTTTTCAGCCATTTCCCTTTGTACCATTACAATAAGCCCTAGACAATTTTTATCTTCTAAAGCTTTTAATATAATGTGACTTGCAACATAATAAGGCAAATTTGCAACCAAAAAATATGGTTTTTCATCAAGACTAGGATTAAAAGCTTCGCTTGCGTCTTGATGGATCAAGTTAAATTTTCCACATTCAAGTTCTTTTTGAAATTTCTTTTTTAAAATAGGTATGAGATCATTATCGATTTCATAAGCTTTTACTTGAGAAATTTTTAAAAGTTCTTGCGTTAAATCACCTAAGCCAGGCCCAATCTCAATGATATTGTTCATCTCTTTGGGTATGGCTTGGATGATTTTTGCTAATACGCTTTTATCGATTAAAAAATTTTGTCCGTATTGTTTTTTTGCTTTAACCATAAGAAATAATTTTATCTAAAAATTCTTAATTAAGTCTTTTTAGGTAGAATTATTTTTGTAAAATTTCATAAGGATCAAAATGATTGTTTGTGCGGGTGGAAATGAAAATTTTTCTTTTGCAAAAGCCATAGGCATAGGTTTGGTTGAGTCAGCTTTTCATTTGAGTCAACTTTACTTCAAAGAAAAACCATCAAAACTTATATTTATAGGAACTTGTGGGCTTTATGATAAGGGAGAGATTTTAGAAATTTATAGAAGTTCGCACGCTTTTAATGTAGAATTTTCTAAAATTTCACATGCATTTTATACTCCTGCAAAATATGAAATTTGCTTAGAAAAAGAAAATGTTTCTCGTGAAACAATAAAAATCAATTCTTCAAATTATATTTGTCAAAATTCAAAAGCAGCAAAAGAATTTTCAAAATTAGGTTTTTTTGCAGAAAATATGGAAGCCTTTTCTGTTTTGAGCGTAGCTAAAAATTTAAATATTGATGCAGAGTGTATTTTGTGTGCAACAAATTTTTGCAATGAAAACGCTCACGAAGATTTTATAAAAAATCATCAAAAGGCAAAAGAAAAATTAGAAGAATACTTAAAAAAATATCATTATATTTAAAAATTCAAAAAAGGAAAATAATTTTGAAAGAGCTTGTTAATATTTTAGATTTTTTACCTGAAGAATTAGGAGAAAAAATCAAACCGATGTTTCGCGTGAAACAAATTTATCAATGGATTTATCAAAAATACGCCAATAATTTTTCCGATATGTCAAATTTACCAAAAGATCTACGTTTAGAACTTGCGCAAAATTTTCATTTCTCTCCTGTAAAATGTGTTAAAAATGAGCAAAGTAAAGATGGAAGTATAAAATATCTTTTTGAACTCGTTGATGGTTTAAGGATAGAAAGTGTGCTTTTGCCTATGAAAGAAGAAAAAATAGACGCAGAAGGCAAAAGAATTTCTCATGCGAGATATACTATCTGTGTTTCTTCTCAAGTAGGTTGTAAAAGTGGATGTAGTTTTTGTCTTACTGCCAAGGGTGGTTTGAAAAGAAATTTAAGTGCAGGTGAGATAGTCGGACAAATTTTATGGATCAAAAAACAAAACAATATCCCTTATGAACGCCGTGTAAATATAGTATATATGGGTATGGGCGAGCCTTTGGATAATCTTAAAAATGTTTCTAAAGCGGTAAAAATTTTAGCGCAAAATGAGGGACTTGCTATAAGTCCTCGCCGTCAAACCATCAGTACTAGCGGTTTGGCAAAACAAATCAAAGAATTAGGTCAAATGAATTTAGGTGTTTTACTTGCTATATCATTGCATGCGGTTAATGATGAGCTTCGAACCGAACTTATGCCTATCAATAAAGCTTATAATATCGCTGCGATTATGGATGCGGTGCGTGAATTTCCTATAGATCAAAGAAAAAGGGTAATGTTTGAATATCTTTTAATTGATGGTATCAATGATAAGCTTGAACACGCTAAAGAATTAGTCAAGCTTTTAAATGGCATTAAAGCTAAAGTGAATTTAATACTCTTTAATCCACATGAAGGAAGTTTATATAAACGCCCTAGTTTAGAAAATGCGATTAAATTCCAAGATTTACTAAGTAATAAAGGTGTAACTTGTACTATAAGAGAAAGTAAAGGACTTGATATCTCAGCTGCTTGTGGACAGCTTAAAGAAAGGGCAAAAGAACAATGACAATGCTAGATATTTTCGAAATCATTTTTATAACAACTGTTGTAATTATAGGTTTTGGTGGAATTGTTTTTGTAGTAACAAAAGAAAAAAAATAATTATTACACTTAATGGTGTCAAGGGGGAGACTTGAACTCCCGACCTCCGGCTTATGAGACCAGCGCTCTAACCAGCTGAGCTACCCTGACTAAAAATAAAAATATAATTATACTACTTTTTACTAAAAATTTTCTGATTTTTAAAAAAATAATTTTATTTTCAATATTTAAAAAATTTCTTTATTTTTAAAGCTTTTATAGATATAATGAACGCTTTATTTCATAGACAGGTGTCCGAGCGGTTGAAGGAGCACGCCTGGAACGCGTGTAAAGTGCAAGCTTTCGAGGGTTCGAATCCCTTCCTGTCTGCCATCAAATAAACTTTAAGGCAAACTAAGTTATAATACAAACTTCATTTGGGGCATTAGCTCAGCTGGGAGAGCACAACGCTGGCAGCGTTGGGGTCAGCGGTTCGAACCCGCTATGCTCCACCATATGGTTCCGTAGCTCAGCTGGTAGAGCACTACCTTGACATGGTAGTGGCCGTTGGTTCAAGTCCAATCGGAGCCACCATCACCCTTCCTTATACAAAGGATTATCATGCAAAACACTATCATACAAAAAGCCATCCATAAAGATTTAAATTCTATACTTGAAATCACAAAAGATGCTTTAAATGCTATGAAAACTATGAATTTTCACCAATGGGATGAGAATTATCCCAATGAAATAGTTTTTCAAGAAGATATACAAGCACAAGAACTTTATGTGTTTAAAGAAAATGATGAAATTTTAGGCTTTATCTGTATCAATGAAAAATTTGAACCTGAATTTTACAAACAAGTTATTTTTAACAAAAATTATGATGATAAAGCCTTTTATCTACACCGTTTAGCTGTCAAACAAAATGCAAAAGGCAAAGGCGTAGCACAAAAACTTTTAAATTTTTGCGAAAATTTTGCCTTGGAAAATCACAAGGTAAGTTTAAGAGCAGATACTCATAGTAAAAATTTTCCTATGAATTCGCTTTTTAAAAAGCTTGATTTTAATTTTTGTGGAAACTTTGACATACCTAATTACCAAGATCCTTTTTTAGCTTATGAAAAAATTCTAAACCAAAAAGCTTTTTGAGTTTTTTTCATAGGCTTTGATTTGTGCTTCATGTTTTAAAGTTAAAGCTATATTATCAAGCCCTTCCAAAAGACAAATTCTGTGAAAATCATCTAAATCAAAAGAAAAAATCTTATCTTTAAAAAATACTCTTTTTTCCAACAAAGAAATTTCTATATTTTTATCTTGGGATTTTTTTAACTCATCAACTATTTCCAAAACCTCATCTTTAGCAAGTTCTATAGTGAGCAAACCGTTTCCTAAGGCATTGTTTTTAAAAATATCCGCAAAAGAAGGTGCGATAATAGCTCTAATACCATAATCAACCAAAGCCCAAGGCGCATGCTCTCTTGAAGAGCCACTACCAAAATTTTCAAAACTCACCAAAATAGAGCTATTTTGATATTCTTTTTTATTGAGATTAAAATCCATATTTAAAACACTTTCTTTATCATCTAAATAACGCAAATCATGGAACAAATGCTTGCCAAAACCTTGCTTAGACACTGCAAGTAAAAATTGCTTAGGTATAATTTGATCTGTGTCTATATTGGCATATTCTAAAGGACAAGCTATACCTTTATGTATAATAAATTTTTGCATATTAAACTCCTAAATACTTTCTATTATCACAAATAACACCTTCTATGGCACAAGCTGCCGCACTTGCAGGACTCATCAAATGAGTGATAGAACCTTTACCTTGTCTGCCTACAAAGTTACGATTTGAAGTTGAAGCAACTCTTTGACCTGAATTTGCTTTGTCATCATTCATACCAAGACACATAGAACACCCTGCATATCTCCACTCACACCCTGCCTCGATAAAAATCTTATCGAGTCCTAAATTTTCAGCTTCTTTTCTTACTTGCATTGAACCAGGCACGATTAAAGCTTTAACATTTTTATGAATTTTGCGCCCTTTTAAGATATCAGCGGCTATTTTAAGATCTTCTAAACGCCCATTTGTGCAAGATCCTATAAATACAATGTCGATTTTTACCCCTTCTATAACTTGATCTTGCTCTAAATTTACATAAGATAAAGCATCAAGCAAAGATTTTTGCTCACTTTGATTTTTAAAATCACTTATTTTTGGAATTTTTTCATCTATACCAATCACTTGCGAAGGATTTGTTCCATAGCTAATTTGTGGTTTTATCTTGCTTACATCTAGAGTAATACTCTCATCATATTTTGCTCCTTCATCGCTTCTTAAACTCTTCCAATACTCGCAATACTTTTGAAATTCTTCTCCTTTAGGTGCAAATTCCTTTCCCTTAATATACTCAAAAGTGATCTCATCAGGAGCTATCATACCTACTTTAGCTCCAAATTCTATAGCCATATTACAAAGAGTCATTCTAGCTTCCATGCTTAAATTTTTTATAAGTTCTCCACAAAATTCTATAGCATAACCTGTGCCTTTTGCTGTGCCGTATTGTGCGATCAAATACAAAATCAAATCCTTAGCATAAACGCCTTTTTGAAACTGCCCTTTACATTCGATTTTCATAGTTTTAAGTTTGGCTTGTTTTAAAGTTTGCGTTGCCATGACATGCTCTACTTCACTCGTGCCTATACCAAAGGCTAAAGCTCCAAAAGCCCCATGTGTTGCCGTATGAGAATCCCCACAAACTAAAGTAACCCCAGGTAAAGTAAAGCCAAGCTCAGGACCTACTATATGAACTATGCCTTGATTTTTATCTCCAAGTCCTAAAAGCCTTACTCCAAATTCCTTAGTATTTTGCATCAAAGTTGTAATTTGCTCTTTTGCCATATCAGAACAAGCATTTAAATCCACACTTTTAGTTGAAACATCATGATCTATGGTAGCCAAAGTTAAATCCGCTCTTGCCATTCTACGCTTAGCCATTTTAAGCCCTGAAAATGCTTGAGGGCTTGTTACTTCATGGATTAAATGTCTATCGATATAAAGTATAGGAAGTTCGTTTTTGCCTTCATAAACCACATGAGCATCAAAGACTTTCTCATATAAAGTTTTAGCCATTATTATTCTCCTTTAAAATTTCTAAAATACAATCCCCCATTTCATCGGTATTTAAATACGACTTAGCATTTAAATCCTTAGTCATTTTTCCTTGTGCCAATGCCAAAGATATAGCATTTTCTATATCCTGTGCGGCTTGTTCTTCTTTGAAACTATACTTTAACATCAAAGCCGCACTTAAAATTTGAGCTATGGGATTAGCTATATTTAAATGAGCTATATCAGGTGCACTTCCACCTGCTGGCTCATAAAGTCCAAAACCTTTATCGTTTAAACTTGCTGAACTTAACAAACCCAAAGATCCATTAATGGCAGCTAACTCATCGCTCAAAATATCACCAAAAAGATTTGAACAAAGCATAACATCAAAAATGCTAGGATTTTTTACAATCTGCATCGCAGCATTATCCACATACATGTACTCTAAGTTTATATCTTGATAATCTTTTGCAACATTTGCCACCACTTCTCGCCACAAAATAGAACTTGCTAAAACATTCGCCTTGTCGATTAAATGCACTTTTTTCTTTCTTATTCTTGCACTTTCAAAAGCGATATGGGCTATCCTTTCTATCTCTTTTTTAGTGTAAATTTCAGTATCATACGCACTTTCCTTGCCTAAATCTTGCTTGCCAAAATAAATCCCACCTGTAAGCTCTCTAACACATAAAATATCCACTCCTTTTTGGATAATCTCATTTTTTAAAGGTGAAGCATGAGTTAAACTTTCATAAATTTTACAAGGACGCAAATTTGCAAACAAATTAAAATGCTTTCTTAAAGGCAAAAGCGAGGCTCTTTCAGGTCTTTGATCTATGGGCAAATTATCCCACTTAGGCCCACCCACAGAGCCAAATAAAATCGCATCACTTTGCTCACAAAGCTTTAAAGTTTCATCACTTAAAGCCACTCCATAAGCATCTATACTTGCACCGCCTATTTTAGCTTCATTAAATTCAAAACTAAAATTGTATTTTTGCGCGATAAAAGTTAAAATTTTTAAAGCCTCTTTCATTACCAAAGGCCCTATACCATCTCCTGCTAAGACAGCTACTTTATAAGTTTTCATGCCACATTTTCCTTTCTTCTACTTTTAAAGAGCGATAAATCGCATTGTAAGCACTCACAAAAGCTTGTGCTGAAGCTTCTATAACATCTGTTGAAAGTCCTTTTCCATGGAATTTTCTCCCTTTAAATTCCAAATCCACATCCACTTGCCCTTGAGCATCTACTCCTGAACTTTTTGCATTGATACTATAAGCTTTTAACACAGGCTTTAAATTTGTTATCCTAGCAATGCAGTTAAAAACTGCTTCAACAGGACCATTTCCTGTGCAAGCTTCAGTTTTTAGCTCTTCTTTGATACGCATACAAACACAAGCGGTTGGGATATTGCCACTAATCACGCTTAATTTTTCAATCACAAATTCATTTTCTTCTTCATTTTCATAGCTTAAAAACATCAAAGCTTCCAAATCATAATCATATACTTGACCCTTTTTATCCGCAAGGCGTAAAAAACGCTCATAAACATCATCTAAATTATAAGTATTTTCATCATAGCCTAAATTTTCAAGGCAAGTTTTTATCATAGCCCTTCCACTTCTTGCCGTCATTAACATACGATTTTCATGAATTCCTATGGCACTAGGGCTTATGATCTCGTAAGTTTGCCTATTTTTAAGCACTCCATCTTGATGAATGCCTGAACTATGAGAAAACGCATTGCTACCCACTATAGCTTTATGCGAAGGTATGCTTTCATTAGTGATAGCTGAAACTAATTTTGAAGTTTTAAAGATATTTTCACATTTAATATCAGTATAAAAACCTTTTAAATAATCTTTCCTAGTTTTTATCGCCATAACCACTTCTTCTAAAGCACAATTGCCCGCCCTTTCGCCAAGTCCATTTATAGTGCACTCTATCTGTCTTGCACCTTGTAAAATAGCACTTAAGCTATTGCCCGTTGCCACACCTAAGTCATTGTGACAATGCACAGAAATGATAGCTTTGTCTATATTTGGCACTTTGTTAAATAAAATTTTGATGATATTAGCAAATTCACTTGGCAAGGTATAGCCTACTGTATCTGGGATATTTATAGTTTTAGCGCCTGCTTTTATCGCATTTTCCACCATAAAACAAAGGTTATCTATCGGAGTTCTTCCTGCATCTTCGCATGAGAATTCTACATCATCAGTATAAGATCTTGCTCTTATAATCGCTCTTTTTGCCATAGACAAAATTTCATCAAAATCTTTTTTTAATTTATCTTGCATATGCAAAGTCGAAGTGGCTATAAAAGTATGAATTCTAAAATGCTTTGCCACTTTTAAAGCTTCATAAGCCATATCTATATCTTTATCCAATGCTCTAGAAAGTGCACAAATAGTTGAGTTTTTCACCTTAGAAGCGATCTTTTGCACCGCTTTAAAATCCCCTTGTGAAGATACCGGAAAACCTGCTTCTATAACGTCTACGCCTAAATTTTCAAGCGCTAAAGCGATTTGTAATTTTTGATTGATACCCAAAGAACTGCCTAAAGCTTGTTCTCCATCACGCAAAGTGGTATCAAAGATTATGATTTTATTATCTTTCATGATTTAATCCTTTAAAACCAAACAGACTGAATGAATTAAAAATTCAAAAACTTAACAACAATGATAAAAAATTAAAAATGTAAAAAATGATTAAAAATAAAATTGAGTTTTAGAGTGAGAGTTGCAGTAGCAGATTAAAAGTATTGTCTTTACTTTTTTGTTGGACTGAATTTGAAATTTCAAAAATTTGTTTCATCTTTTCCTCCTTTGTTAAAATTAATACTTAATGTATCATATTTTTAGTAAATGTGTTTGTAAAATTCTTAAATTAAGAAAATTATTGATATAATTGTAATTTTAAGTAACAAAAAGGAAGTTGATGTTAAAAGAACTCTTAGAGATTAAAAAAGAAATGGAACCTGTTATCCACGAAGCCAATGTGAAATTAAATGTCCTAGCTCGTGAAGTCATAGTCCGAAAAAAAGAATACGAAATTTATGGGCCTATGGTAGATCGTGTTTATCTTGATAATGCCATTTATGTTAAAGTTATGTCAAGTGGACGCGATGTAAAAACAGACAATGTGACTATAAAAAATGGTTTTTATATGGTTTTTGTTGCCCCTGAAAAAGAAAGTACAAAAGATATCAAAAATAAACTCAAAGTAGCTTATGAAGGACTTGATAACAAATTTATCGCTACACTTATACGATCTTGCCAACGCTTTAAAGAGATCATAAACAAAACCCAAGCTACACTTGCTAAAGCTTCTAAAATGAATGTGGTAGTAAAAACGAATTTAGGTGAAGCAAGTGCTGCTCTAAAATTTAACATCACTATAGAATATACTAAAGAGAATCAAAAACTCACTCGTGAAAATTCAAAATCAGCAGGAAGTTTCAGAGATACTAAAACTTATATCAATCTTGTAGTAGAAAAAAATACAGATTCTCAAATTTGTGAAAAACTACTTGATGATGTTGAAAAATACTTTATCGGTGGAGGTTGATTTCATTAATGCAAGTTATAAAAACTTGCATTAGATTAAAATTTATAATTATATCCTAAATATACACCATAATTTGTTTGTTTAGGATCGTAAAAGTTTGAACCCACTTTATTTTGATAAAAATTTCTAGAATTATAATGAATTTGCTCTGCTTTAAAGCCTAATTCTATTTCATTATGTGGTGTCAAATCATATAAAGCACCTATTTTCGCTCCATAAAAATAACCGTCAAAATTTTGCGACAAAGATAAAAAGCTTGTTTTTAAGGTAAGATCTGTTCTTGCATATCCTCCATACACACCTAAAACAGCTCTGGTTTTTTCAAAAAGCTTAGGAGTAAAATCATAACCTGTTAAAAATTTATGTGTAGTAAAATCACCTTCGATTTGAATTTTAGGAGTTTTGATAAAATCACTAAATTCATCAGAATAATTATAACCAGCATAAATTCTATGATTTTCATTTAGACGATATCCAAGTTTTAGACCAAACGATGGTATATTACCTGAAATATCTCCATTAAAATTTTGCTTTGTATTCTTATGTTTTAACTCACTTTTTACTTGAGCATGCATCCAAGCTGCATCAGCACCTATAAAAAAACCAAAATTCTCATCTGCTAAAGCCAAATTTGAAGACAAAGTAGCACTTGCGATAATGCTTAATAATTTTTTATTCATAACCTAACTCCTTATAATAAAATTCGATCTAAAAAATTTAGATCTTTTTATATTATATATTCTTCAAAGATTAAATAAGAATTTTTTATAAAATACTTAATCTTTACATAAAAATATGTTAATATTTTACTTAAATATTACTTTGGCACTACCATATCGCTACGACATTCTATCACCGTATGTACATTTCCACGCGGGTTAAAATCCCCAACAACTTTAATCCATTTTGGTTTTAATTTATCTTTTAAAGTATTATAAATTTCATTGATACTTGCTTCATGTGAAACATTTCTATACATAAAAGTATTGATATAAAGTTTTATCGCTTTAAGCTCAACCACAAATTTATCAGGCATATACTCAAGATAAATCGTTGCAAAATCAGGATAACCTGAACGCGGACAACAACACATAAATTCAGGCAAGGTGATTTTAATGATATAGTCATTTTTAGCATCATTTGGCCAAATTTCCATATTTTCTACATCAAATTCTTTAATTTCTTTTTCACCATAACGCATGAGCTTTCCTTATTGAAAATTTTTAGAAAATTATATAAAAAATTACTTTTAGAGCAATTGAAAAATAAACATTTTTAGCAAATTGCATAAAAAAGAC
Source organism: Campylobacter sp. CFSAN093238 (assembly GCF_012898015.1). Classification (NCBI taxonomy): domain Bacteria; kingdom Pseudomonadati; phylum Campylobacterota; class Epsilonproteobacteria; order Campylobacterales; family Campylobacteraceae; genus Campylobacter; species Campylobacter sp. CFSAN093238. The sequence goes on from NZ_CP040611.1 coordinate 1,738,821, forward strand.
AAATATTATATTAAATAAAGCTTTTTATACTAGAATAAGGCAAATCTTTCAAAAGGAAAAAAATGAGAAAATCAATTGCAATTATAGGCGGTAGCATCGCAGGACTTAGCGCGGCTTTATTTTTCGCTTCAGCTAAAAATGAAGAACTTGACTTTGATATCACTGTTTTTGATGAGGGTAAAGCAGATTTAAAAGCAGCAGCAATTTACAATGTTCCTTTTTTCCCAAAAGGTGCAAAAGCAGATGAAATTTACACTCACATAAAAGCACAAATTGCTTCTATGCTCGAAGTAAAATACATCGATTCAAAAGTAGTAAGCATAAGCGGAGAAAAAGGAGATTTTACTGTTAATGATGAGCAAGGCTTGGGTATAAAAGCAGATTATATCATCGTAGCAACAGGGGCAAACAAAAGCGATATCAAAGAACTTGAAGATTTTGTAATACCGCATGAGCTTATACCAAAACCAAACAAATTTTGCTTCAAACATCACGGGAGACAGATTATCAAAGAAGGAATTTACGCAGCAGGACTTGCTTCAGGTGTTACGACTATGGTAGCTTGCGCGATGGGAAGTGCCAATGAAGCAGCTTGCGCGATTTTAAGCGATATCAAAGGTGCAGTAAGCGTATATCACGATACACCTACTACAAGAGTTTAAATCATCAAAGCACAAAAGGTGTGCTTTGATACACATCATAATTGAGCCAATTTGCAAAAATGGTATTTGCATTTGAACGCCAATTGTATTTTATATTGCCCTTTTTATCATAATAATTTTTAGCTTTTTGTATGAAATTATCTCTTACATATTCTTGATGTAAAGTCTCTTTAAAATATTCCAAATGCCCTAAAATAAAAATATTCTTTTCATCTCTTAATAAAGCCGAACCGATTTTTTTATTTCTAAGCAAAATTTTTAATTTCCCTTGTTTTTGTAGTGCTAAAATTTGCTCTTCATCCATGCTAGAATGTCTTGAATGAGGCATTAAAACCTTTTCATCTAAATTTGTTAAAAGCAGATCAGGCGAAACTTTATCATGCTTATAGACTCCAAAAATTTTCTTATCTAAAGAGATTTTATCCACACCATAAAAGTATTTTAAAGCAGCCATGGCACCCCAACAAATATACATAGAACTTGTTACATTTTGCTTTAAAAAATCAAAAATTTCTAGCAATTCTTCCCAGTAAGCAACCTTTTCAAAATCCATTTGTTCCACAGGAGCTCCCGTAACGATAGCACCATCAAATTTATGTTTTTTAACCTCTTCAAGACCCTTGTAAAATTTTTCCAAATGAGTAAAAGGAGTATTTTTACCCACATAGCTAGTCGTGGCTAAAAGTGTGATATTTACTTGTAAAGGAGAATTTGCAAGTAAGCTTAGAATTTGATTTTCTGTTTCAATTTTTTTTGGCATAAGATTGACAATCAAAATTTCTTGCGGCCTGATATCTTGATGCTTTGCTCTCCTTAATCCCATGATAAAAGCATGCTCTTTTAAAAGCTCATAAGCGGGTATATTTTCTGGAATAATCAGTGGCATTTTTTCTCCTTTATTTAATAAACCTTATTTATGATAAAGCATGGTGGAATTTTTATCTCATTCCACTCAATGCAAACACACTTTTAACTTTCTATAGCTTGTTTTAAATCCGCTATCAAATCATCGCTATTTTCAAGTCCTATGCTTAAGCGTATAGTAGCTTTCGTAATGCCTGCTTTTTGGAGTTCTTCTTCGCTTAGTTGCGAATGAGTAGTAGAAGCAGGATGGATGATCAAAGACTTGCTATCACCCAAATTTGCAGCAAGTAAGAAAAGTTGAGTTTTATCACAAATTCTTCTAGCATGCTCATAATCTTTAGCTTCAAAGCTTAAAAGCCCGCTAGCAAAATTTTTATCAAAATATTTTTTAAATAAATTATGATAAGCATTACTTGCTAAAGTAGGATAATTTACGCCCTTGATATCAGGATGAGAATTTAAAAAATTCGCAACTTTTTCAGCATTTTGACTGTGTTTTTCTATACGCACTGCCAAGGTTTCAAGTCCTTGTAAAAGTAACCAAGCATTTTGAGGTGCTAAGCTAGCTCCTAGATCTCTAAGCCAAGTGATGATGACTCTAATACTAAAAATCGGCAAATCAAGTGTATTTAAATTCAGTCCATGATAACTTGGATCAGGAGTGTTAAAAGCTTTATATCTATCGTTATTTTTAAGCAAGTCGTTTAAATCTTTTCTTTCTATAAGTGCTCCGCCTAAGGCACTGCCTTGACCACTTACATATTTACTTAAACTATGCACGATTACATCCACGCCATGTTTAAAAGGTTGGAGTAAGAAAGGAGTAGCAACGGTATTGTCACAAATGCTAACGATTTTATGTTTTTTTGCTATTTGGGTTATTTTTTCTATATCAGCTATGGCAATTTGAGGATTTGAAAGACTTTCGAAAAAAATCGCTTTTGTGTTTTGATCTATAACTTTTTCCAAGCTATCTAAATCATCGATATCAAATTCCCTAGCTTCTATACCAAAATTTTTAAGTGTGTGAGAAATTAAAGTTTGAGTTCCACCATAAATTTTATTTGAATACGCGACATTATCTCCCGAGCTTGCTAAATTCACAAGGGCATAAAAACAAGCTGCCATACCGCTAGAAACAGGAATTCCAAAAGCCCCGCCCTCAACATTAGCAAGCCTTTGTCCTAAAACATCGCTTGTAGGATTGCCTATCCTTGAGTAAATATTGCCAAGTTCTTGAAGATTAAACCTCGCTGCAGCCTGATCTAAATTTTCAAAATTATACGCAGTATTTTGATATATAGGCACACTAATACTTCTTTGAGTGTCAAAATTATAAGCTCCGTGTAATGCTAAAGTTTCTTTATTAAAATTCATTTTTTATCCTTTTTTGTTAATTAAAAAAATACTAAAAAGCCTTTTATCAACTTTAAACTAGATTGTTTGGAAATGTAAATTTATAGAATATGAGTATATACGAGTAGATTAAGCGTGCCAAGCACGCATACAGAAAGAAGAAAGCATTAAGTTAAAACTAATATAAGACATTTTTTCTCCTTTCTAAAAAATTATTGATTATTCTATCTTTAAAAAATAAAATTAAAAATTAAATTTTAAAAAATTTATATCACATTGCTTAAAATTTTATTGCAACTCACCCCCTAGCAAGAGTGAGTTAGCAATAAATTGAAGGCAGTTCAAGCCTAAGCCTAGTATTACAAGACTACCAAGATAGGCTTGTAAAGCAAGGCTTGCTCCCTTAAAGGGAGCAAAAAACAATATTTTATAGAATACTAAGCTTAAATTATTGTTTAAGCTGTATTAGAGTTTGAAGCATTTGATCACTCGTTGAAATGGTTTTTGAATTTGCTTGATAACCTCTTTGAATGATGATAAGTTCTGTTAAAGAACGACTTAAATCCACATTTGACATTTCAAGAGCTGAGGTTTTCATCTCACCACGACCTCCTGTTCCTGCTTCACCTACTACTATAGCCCCACTATTTGCAGTGACTTTGAAAAGATTTCCACCAATTTCCTCAAGACCTGAGTTATTTGCTACTGAAGCCATCGCCATTTTTGCCACAGCGAAGGTTTTACCATTGGTAAATTCGCCTAAGATATTACCTTTGTCATCCACACGGATAGCATCAGGTTTTAAGTTACCTGAAGTATAACCATCGGTTGCCTGTCCTGTTAGAGTTGAAGCAGAATTTGAGCTTACAAGGCCGTCATTGCTTCCACTTGTTCCAAAGGAAAGTTTGATTTGTTGATTTGGTGCGGCACCGTTATTGGGTGAAAAATTTATCGTTCTTGGATTATAATTTGACAAAGATCCATCATTGTTAAATCTTGCTGTTCCTACGATGATATTGTTTGGTCCTTCGCCTGTAGTGTTAATCTCAGCAGGTTCAGGCACACGGATGATCATTTGCCATTCATTACCCCCATCTTGAGTGGTACTTTGCTTAACAAACTGCACTTCTAAAGTATGTTTTGAACCTAAAGAATCATAAATTTCAAGTCCTGCTGAAAAAGCAGAAAGTTTTAGAAGTTCACTTTGCTTAACCTGATTGCCTGCAGGGAAAGAACCATCAAGTCCTTTAAAGATTTTAGTAAAAGCATCATTAGTGCTTACTGTTCCTCTTTCATCTGTATAAGCAGTGATATTGAAATTCATATTATGAGGGCCAAAATTCAATGGTCCTTGACCACCTGGAGCAGTAAGTGTTGGACTATTTGAAGTTTTATTAACATTTGTAAGAGAAAAAGCTCCTGAAGAATTTACTACAACTTTAACATTTTCATTGACATCTGCTGCAGCAAATTTTCCACTTCCATCATAATCAACCCCATATCTAGCATCTCTTTGTAAAAGCTCTCTTAAATCTTCGGTAGTGTGAAAAGTCCTTATATTGGTATTTAATAAAGAACCATTCATTACTGCATTATAATAATTTTGCGAACCTATAGTAGCAGCATCTGTACCATTCCAAGCAGGAGGTTGTGCATTTGTACCTGGAATATAATTAAAACCTCCATCGGGATTATACATAGGAGGAAGAGTTTGAGGCGAAGAACTATAGATATATTTATGCGCTGTTATTATTTGAGCACTTCTACCACCTGTTAAATTATTTTGTGTTCCAGCTTGACCACCTGTAGCTGTCCATAAAGAAGCATTATTTTGTTGTATTTGAGTATATTGATTGAATGTATTTGTTGCAGCATTCCAAGTAGCTGTCCAAGCTTCACCTGCTGTATTGTTAGCATTAACTACAAGATTGATATTTTTCATATTATCTGTAGTACCATCGGCATTATCATTGACAAAATCTATACCCGAGCCATCTGCATTTTTAACCGCTCTTACTCCTGTTCCCTGTCTTGCATCCGTTGGTGCGGTAAAGGTATTGATATAAGCGATAGCCTCATCTATACTACCTATAGTATCATTTTGAATAACAACTCCATTAATCACTATATCTAATCTTGTCTTTTGATTACCATTGCCCCAAAAAGCAGCGGTTTGATTTTGATGTAAATTTGGATCAAAAGCATTGAATCCAAGTTGATTCGTAGAATATTTAGCATCCGCATAAGATACCCAAATCCCTTGTCCATCTCTTAAATTTAAACCCTGTCCATTAGCATTAAAAAGTGATCCTGCATCCACACCCTTTTCCGTCACTTCTACAGCATTTTTAGAAGTCGTATAAAACTGAGTGGTTCCTGTATCATTTTCATCTTTAGTTTCACCTGTTTTTTGATTAAAACCATGCACAGAATCAAGAGAATACAAAGGACGACTTGCTGTTCCTATATTTAAACCACTATTTAAATTCGCTTTGATGGCTACTTCTGTGGATTGTGCTGCAGGGATATGCATACCTGGATCGATAAAAATATTTTGCGGAGTTCTTGAGCTATCTATACTTTGAGTATCCCAGTTGATATTCCACCCTTGGACAACAAAACCTGCATTATTAACAAAATTTCCATAAGCATCGAGTTTAAAATCCCCGCTCCTTGTAAGATAGTTTGTAAGACCACCATCATCACTAACCATAAAAAAACCATCACCATTTATAGCAACGTCAGTGTTTTTATCTGTGGTTTGAACTGAACCTTGAGAATGAATTCTAGTTGTAGAACTTACTGAAACGCCAAGACCGATTTGAAGTGGATTAGATCCACCTCTTCCATCAGTTGGAGCTGTAGCGATTTTCACAGTTTGGCTAAACATGGTTCCAAAATCTGCACGAGAGTATTTAAAACCAGTGGTATTAACATTTGAAATGTTATTACCTTCAACATCCATCGCAACTTGATGTGCTTGTAGTCCGCTTACGCCAGACCAAAGTGATCTCATCATCTTAAATCCTTTATAAAATATTGCTTTAAAAAATTTAACGCTTTGGCTTTAAAAAACTTTTGCGTTTATGTGAAGTTTACAAGCAAGTTCTGTTCCAACTTTTGAAATTTTTTATGAATTTTTTAAAAATTTATAGAAAAAATTTAAAGGTATTTTGGGAGTTTATGAAGCTTTGGGCTTTTGTGTAATAAAAATTACTAAAATCACACCCTAACTCTTAAATTTGCTGCATGGGTTAAAGCTACTGCAATAGCATCTGTGATATCCAAAGGCTTGATATCTTTACTAAGTCTTAAAAGCCTTTTTACCATAAAAGCAACTTGTTCTTTAGTTGCTTTGGCTTTTCCTGTAACGGCTTTTTTTACTTGTAAGGGAGTGTATTCTGCAAAATCTCCATGAATTTGAAGAATTTTTAAAGATAGGGCTCCGCGAAATTGTGCGAGTTTTAAAACGGTTTTTGGATTGTAAGCAAAAAAGATATCTTCTATAGCCACCTCATCAAAAGAATGATTTTTAAAAATCAAGTCCAAACCCTCGCAAAGCTCTGTGATTTGATACTGTAAGGTACTTGGCTTTATCTTTATAAGTCCTGCTTCTATGAGAATGTTTTTTCCTTTGTCAGCTTCTATGATAGCATAACCACAATTTCTCGAACCTGGATCTATACCTAAAATTTTCAAATTCATACCTTTTGAAAAATAAAATACAAAAGCGGATTTTAACCTTTTTTTATAAAATTTAAGATAAAATTTATACATTATGCAAAATTTAAAGAGAGATT